>CAWGXN010000002.1:0-5000 GCA_963826605.1 uncultured Alphaproteobacteria bacterium | reverse complement strand
CCTTCACCAACAGCTTTGTTGCGCCGGAAAGCCCCGTTTCTCAATTCGTTGCCGCGCTAAGCGGGGATACCGATGTGGCGAGCTGCGTCGCCTCGCCGTGTTCGGCGAAACCGAAACGGCACGGCTTGAAGAAGTCCAGCGGCAGATCAAAGACCTGCAATCCAAATCCGCTGCCGAAGCGATAAAGCAGCTTGAGGACGCAAAGCGCGACATTGCGGCGCTGCAAAAGCGACTGACGGATAGTGGCACACTCCTGACCGAGGAAAAGCGCACCGGCTATCGCGCCCAACTCGCCACCTTTGCCGACAAAGCCCGCTTGGTCGCAGCGCAAGGTGCCGAGTTGAATCAAGCAGGATTTCTTCAAGGGGATCGGAACGCCGGAATGGGAAAGTTTCCTAGCTGCTGCCTACGCGCTGGCACAGGTTGAACATGAAAAGTACCCGCTGGATGATGATCACTGCCTGTTGTGCCATCGGCCCCTTGATGCAGCTTCCGCCACCCTTATTAGGCGCTTTTGGGGATTCCTGGCCAGTGAGGCGCGGCGCGAGGCCGAAGAGGCGAGCGCTGAGCTTCGATCATTCCGTTCAGGCGCTGAAAGGGCTCCGCCTGGATTTCTTTTCGGCGGACACTACCGTCCACGCTCACCTCACGCGCCTCAATCCAGCGCTCGCCAAGCAGATCGGCACGCTCATCGCGAGCCATAGAGCGCGACCGAACGGCGATCGTCTCGGCCCTGGAGCACGCAGCGGGCGACATTGCGCCGGCATCGTTCGAGGATGTTGACGGGCCTCTAATCGCCCTCATCATCCAGATCGACACCGACGTAGCGCGGCTCAAGGAGCAAAAATTCGAAGATGCACTCAAGGCGCTCGAAGCGGAGCGGATCACGCTTCGGCACCGGCAGGTCCTGAAACAGCTCCTACCCGAAGCCGAAAAGCTTGTTTCTGACTTGGCCTGGGCGAAAGAAGCGTCCGCCGCGCCGCGCCGCAGCCTCAATCCCCGCCCGCTCACCGAAAAGGAGAGCGAACTTTTTTCGACCGTCATTGCGAAAGGCTACCGGGAACGGCTTTCTGACGAATGCAAGGCGCTGGACTGCAACCTGCCGGTCGAATTCCGTACCCAGGGACAGCGCGGTCAGACAGTCCGTTCGCTCAGCGTCAAAGGAGGGCACAGTCCGGACAAGATCCTAAGCGAGGGCGAACAGAGGGCGGTGGCGCTTCGACTTTCTGACTGAGATCGCGCTTAATCCCGCGACGCGGGGATCGTTCTCGACGACCCTGTAACCTCGCAGGATCATCAGCGCAAAGACCGCATCGCGCGCCGCCTAGTCGCGGAGGCCAAGAACCGACAGGTTGTCGTCTTCACACACGACCTCGTGTTCCTGACCATGCTCGCTGGCGCGGCGGACGATGAGAACGTCAGTATACTGGCGCACTCGATCGAAAGGGACGGAGAGGGACGACCCGGTTAAATCTCCCTTGATGATTGTCCGGCCACCACGCCTCAGTATCGCAATACGCAGAAGGCACAGAAAACTCTAACTGAGGCAAAGTCCGCCGCGGGCTCCGCGCGCGTGAAGCTAATTCAGCGTGGCATAGCTGAACTGCGGCGCACTGTAGAAGAGATCATCCCCCACTTTCTGCTGAAGCAGGTTGTGAACCGCTGGGCGGACCGGATTATCGTGACTGGCCTCAAGAAGGTGAACTGGGATGATGGTCTGATTGCGGACATTATCAGCACCTACGAAGAGCTCTCCGCCTATATCGAGGGGCATCATCACACAGAAAAGCAGGCCGGAGCGCCGCCGGAGCCGAAACATCTCGAGGAAATGATCACCCGCGTAAATGACCTAATCAAACGGGCGCGACCTGATCGGACCTATTAACCGTGGCGATTGTATTATGGGATTTAAGAGATTTTTCCTTTAAGAAACGCCCGGTTTGTTATGGATTTTCCTTCACTAGCCAGTTTGTTCCCCACGCGACAAACAGCACAGGTTAGCTGGCGGTATAGTTACTAAGAGGGGCACTTGACGTCATTCCGCTTTGTTCATGCAGCCGATGTCCATCTCGACAGCCCTCTGCGAGGTCTAACCGGGCAAGAGGGTGCTACGGCTGACCGCATTCGAACCGCGACACGGCAAGCCTTAGAGAACCTGGTCACACAGGCAATTCAGGGAGGGAGGCCGCCTTTGTCGTCGTTGCAGGAAACCTCTTATGACGGCGACTGGCGCGACTACCATACGGGCCTTTTCTTCGTGGGCGACAGATGGGCCGGCTTGCGACAGCGAAGATTCCTACTTTCCTTCTTTACGGCAACCACGACGCGGAAAGCCAGATTACCCGCCGTCTCGTCCTTCCTGAGAATGTGAAGACGTTCTCCGCACCGAAGAACCGGAGACCTTCAAGCTGAAGGAATTGGGCGTCGCCCTCCACGGTCAGAGCTTCCCCGGCCAGCGCGACGTGACCGACAATCTGGTCCTCGCCTACCCGGAACCGACTGCAGGCGCGTTCAACATTGGCGTGCTGCACACCGGCCTCGGCGGCCTGGGCGGCCACGCCAACTACGCCCCCTGTACGCTCGATGATCTTGTCACCAAGGGCTATGACTATTGGGCCCTCGGCCATGTCCATCAGGCCAACGTTCTTCACGAACGGCCTCATGTGGTTTTCCCCGGCAATCTCCAGGGACGACACATTCGTGAAACCGGCCCGAAGGGCGCGTACCTGGTAACGGTCGAGGACGGCCAAGCTTACAGAGTTGCTCCCGCTTCCCGCCAACATGGTGAGCTGGTCCCTGCTGTCCGTGGACGTCGAAACCTGCATGCAGATTGATCGACGTTGTCGACCGCGTGCGCACCGCCGTCGAGGACGCCGTGGCGCGCGACGCCGATGGGCCCCAGGCTGCTCGCCTGCCGGGTTGAACTGACGGGCCAGACCGAGATCCATGACGGGCTGCTAGTGTCGACTGATCGTCTCCTTGCCGAGGCGCGCGCCGCAGCTTTGGCATTGGGCGAGGAAGCCGCTTGGGTCGAGCGTGTCGTCATCGCGACGGCGCCTAGGAGCGATCCGGCCCGACCCTTCGCGCCCGAGAGGATGCGCTGGGGGCGGGGCTTCAACGCATGCTGAAGGATGCCACCGCAGATGCAAGCCTGCTGGAACAGCTCGACGCCGACCTCGGTGAGCTGGTTCGGAAAATGCCCCATGAACTCCGCGCGGACGCCGAGGACGCCGCTCCTGAAGGCGGCCGTAAACGGCGGACTTTGTTTATCCTGCCTTGATCGGCAAAGTGGCGGAGTATCTGGCGGCACGCATTGCCGCAGAAGGGCAGGTAGGTCATGCGGATTCGCCGACTTGATCTGCTTCGCTACGGCTGCTTCAGCCGGACGTGTCGCTTCGAGTTACCCACCCATAATCCGGACTTCCACATCTTGTTCGGGCCCAACGAGGCCGGGAAGTCGACCGCGCTCGCGGCCATCGAGGACCTGCTCTTCGGCATCCCCCACAACTCGCCGCTCAATTTCCTGCACGACTATGGCAGCATGCAACTCGGCGCCATTCTACAGAACAACCGCGAAGTGCTCGAAGTGCGGCGCCGGAAGGGGGAACAAAGATACTCTGCTCACGCCGGAGGAAACCCGAATTCCCGCGGGCGAAGCGGCCCTCGCACCGTTCCTGGCGGGCGCCGATCGCAGCTTTCTCGCGCGCATGTTCAGCCTGGACCATGCACGTCTGCGCCAAGGCGGGCGCGAGATACTCGAGGCCCAAGACGAGATCGGCCAGATGCTGTTTTCGGCCGGCGCGGGACTGTCAGGCCTGCGCGAGACGTTGAAGGCTCTTGCCGACGAAGCGGACGGCCTTTGGGGCTCGCGCCGGGCGGCGCGGCGAAAGTACTCCCAGGCTGAGGACCGCCTGAAAGAGGCGGACGAAGCACTTCGCGCCCACACCGTGACCGCCGCCAAGTGGCAGGAGCTGAAGCGCGCCAATGACGCCGCCCGGGACACGTATGCCGCGCTCGAAGGCGAGATCGAGGCGCACAGCCATCGAGCAACGAAAGCTGGGGCGAATCCGGCGGGTCTATCGGACTGTCCGCCGGAAAGCAGAGCTCGACCGAGCGATCACCGATCTGGGCGAGGTAACGGCGCTTCCCGAAGAGGCCCTGGAGACACTGCAAGCTGCGGAGCGAGATGATGCCACGGCCGCGACGCGTATCGAGACGCTGAAGGGGCAGCTCGATACCGCCTGCAAGGAGCGATCCGCGCTGGGCTTCGACGAGGTTCTCATCCTACATGAGCACGACATCGAGCAGCTTCATGAACGGCGCATCAAGATCCGCGACGGAAAGGCCGATCTGCCGAAGCGCCGGGCCGAGCTCGCCAGTGCCGAAGCGGACCTTCGGCGTTTGGCAACGGAATTTGAATGGGATGCCGACGATGTTGACCAGCTCATCGGACGTATCCCCGCCCGCGCGAAGGTGAGCACGGTGCGTACGCTCCTTAATCGGAGGGGCGAGCGCCTGTCCGCGGTGGAAAATGCGAAAACCGCCTCCAAGGAGGCAGCCGGCAAGGCCAGCGATCTCCAGCGGCAATTGGAGGCGCAGGACGCCCCGGCGGACGTATCGACGCTCACGGCGGTCACCAGGGCCACACGCGATATCGGCGATCTAGCCGCACGGATCGGCACGGCCGAAGCGGACATCGAGCATGCGCAGGCCGACTTCGATCGATCGTTCGCATCCCTCAAACCGGCGCTGGCGGACGAGGCGACGCTCAGTGCCGTGCCTGCGCCGCCCCGGGATACTGTGCAGACGTGCCGCGACCTGGTCCGGGCGCTGGACCAACGCGTGCAGAACTGCCGCGAGCGCATTCGAGCAGCCGAGCAGGAGCTCGAGCGGCAACGCAAGGCTTACGAGCGCCTCGCACGTGACGAGGCGGCGGTCGCCCCCGACGACCTCGCCCGGGCCCGCGAGCACCGCGACACCGGATGGGCGCTCATCCGTCG
>CAWGXN010000001.1:0-1842114 GCA_963826605.1 uncultured Alphaproteobacteria bacterium | reverse complement strand
TGGTTTTTCCCTGTTTAACAGGGAATTCGCGGCGGAGACTGGTTCGCGTGAGACTGCGCCCACCGCCAGCTTTCCCCCCCGTTCAATGGGTTATCCCAAGGAACCGTCGGGCGGGGCACCCGCACGCGTGAGTTCGCGGCAGTTCGTCAGGTCCGTGCGCTCGGGTGGGCGGGAAATGACGATCGCAAAGGGCCGCCGCTACGCTCCAAAAGCGCGAGGAGCCCAGCGAGCAGCTGCACGGGCGTCGGCGGGCAGCCGGGGATGTGGAGGTCGACCGGCACCACCGCGTGCACGCCGCCGACCACCGAAGCGGAGCCGGCGAACAGCCCGCCATTGGCCGCGCAATCGCCGACCGCGACGACCCATTTGGGATCGGGCGTGGCGCGCCAGGTGCGCTCCAGCGCCGTCGCGCATGTTCTGCGTCACCGGGCCGGTGACCAGCAGCACGTCGGCATGGCGCGGCGAGGCGACGAAGCGGATTCCGTAGCGCTCCAGATCGTAGATCGCGTTGTTCAGCGCGTGGATCTCGAGCTCGCACCCGTTGCACGAGCCGGCATCGACCTCGCGGATCGCGAGGGACCTGCCGAGCCGCGCCTTCGCCGCGGCCTCGAGCCGCGTTGCCAGCTCCGCGAGCGCCGCATCGTCCGGCAACGGCGGCGGCTCGGTCAGCGGCTTGCGGGAAACGGATTGCCAGAACAGTCGGCGCATCGTGGTCCTAAAGGTCGTGCCCGGAATAGGAGCAGTTGAACGATTTGTTGCAGAGCGGGAAGTCGGCGACGATGTTGCCCTCGATCGCGGCCTCCAGCAGCGGCCACTGGAACCAGGACGCATCGCGCAGATGGCAGCGCGCGACGCGCCCCGCCGGATCCAGCCGGAGCCACACCAGCACGTCGCCGCGGAACGCCTCGGCCAGCGCCAGCCCCTCGGCCGGACCGCCAGCGCGGGGCGGGGCGAACACCGGCCCGTCGGGCAGCCCGGCGACGATCTGCTCGATCAGCTTCAGGCTTTCCTCGATCTCGCGCACGCGGATCCAGACGCGCGCATTGACGTCGCCTTCTTCGCGCACCGGCACGTCGAAAGTGAGCAGCCCATAGGGCGCGTAGCCGGGCCGCTTGCGGGCGTCGAACGCCCGGCCCGATGCGCGCCCGACATGGCCGCCGGCGCCGAAGCGCCGCGCCAGCTCGGGTTCAGGAATCCGGTGCCGACCGTCCGATCCTGCAGCGACACGGTGTTGTCGTAGACCCGCACCACGTCGGCAAGGCGCCGCCGCCAGTCGCCGACCGATCGCTCCAGCGCGATCAGCGAGTCGTGGGACGGATCGGCGGCGACGCCGCCCGGCACGACGCGGTCCATCATCAGCCGATGGCCGAAGCATGCGTTGGCGGCGCGCAGGATCTCCTCGCGGACGACGCCGGTATGGGCATGGATCAGGGCGAAGGCCGCGTCGTTGCAGATCGCACCGATATCGCCGAAATGGTTGGCGATGCGCTCGAGCTCGGCCATCAGGGCGCGCAGCCAGACCGCGCGGGGCGGCGGCTCGCTGCCGGTTGCGTCCTCCCAGGCGCGGGCGAAGGCGTAAGCGTAGGCGACGGTGGAGTCGCCCGAGACGCGCCCGGCGAGCCGGGCCGCGCGCGCGGCGTCCGCCCCCGGCATCAGCGATTCGATGCCCTTGTGGACATAGCCGAGCCGCGCCTCCAGCCGCACCACCGTCTCGCCGCCGGCGGTGAAGCGGAAATGGCCGGGCTCGATGATGCCGGCATGGACCGGCCCCACCGGGATCCGGTGCAGATGCTCCCCCTCCGTCGGCAGGAACGCATAGTCGGCCGCGGCGTGATCGAGCCAGGGGCGAAGGTCCGGCGCATCGATTGGACGCAGCCCATACAGGTCGCGGACCGTGCGCTCCAACCGGATCGCCGGCGCGTGGTGGCGCGCGACCGATGGGAAGGTTCCGTCGGGGCAGTCGAGCGCCAGCACGGCATGCTCGCCGTTCGCGTCGTCGATCAGCGCCATGCGGACGACGCCCGCGTCGCCCCACAGGCCGAGAAGGGTCCAGAATCCCTCGGCGAGGCCGCGGCAAGCGGTGTCCCAAGTCTCGGCCGTGACGCGCGGCGCGGCGCCCGCGAGATCGGAAAGCGCGCTCATCCGAGAAGCCCCGCCACGTGCTGGAACCATGCGACCACGGGACCGGGGATATAGACGCCGGCCATCAGTACAAGGGCGAGATGGGCAAGGGTGGGCAGGTTGGTGGCGCGCACTTTTGACGTCGGGCCCGAGGGCGCGCCGAATGCCATCTGGTGGGTGCGAAGCGCGAGCGCCCCGAATGCGATCAGCAGTCCCGCGACCAGCACGATGGCGAGCAAGGGCTCGCGCGCGAAGGTCGAGGATACAACCAGGAACTCGCTCATGAACACGCCGAGCGGCGGGAGGCCGGCGATCGCCACGACGCCCGCCACCAGCGCCCAGCCGAGCGCCGGGTGCGACTCGGTCAGGCCGGTGATGTCGGCGATGCGCTGCGTTCCCTTCGCCTGGGCGATCCGGCCGACCGTGAAGAAGATCGCCGACTTGGTGAGCGAATGCATGGTCATGTGCAGCAGGCCCGCGAAGTTGGCGAGCGGACCGCCCATACCGAACGCGAAGGCGATGATGCCCATGTGCTCGATCGACGAGTAGGCGAACATGCGCTTGATGTCGCGCCGCCGGTACAGCATGAAGGCGGCGAAGATCAGCGACGTCAGCCCCATCGTGACCATCAGCGGTCCGGGCGCCAGTGCGCCCGAATTGCCGGCGATCACCATCTTGAAGCGCAGCAGCGCGAACAGCGCGACGTTCAGCAACAGGCCCGACAGCACGGCCGAGATCGGCGTCGGCCCCTCCGCATGAGCGTCGGGCAGCCAGGCGTGCAGCGGCGCGAGTCCCACCTTGGTGCCGTAGCCCAGCAGCAGGAACACGAAGGCGAGGTTGAGCAGCGCGGGGTCGAACTCGCCCGCGCGCTCGACCAGAACCGTCCAGGCCATTGCGTCGAGCCCGGTGCCCACGCTCGGCTGCGCGGCAAGATAGACGACGATGGTGCCGAACAAGGCGAGCCCGATTCCCACGCTGCCGAGGATGAAGTATTTCCACGCCGCCTCCAGCGCGGCCTCGGTCCGGTAGATGCCGACCATCAGGATGGTGGTCAGGGTCGCGACCTCGACCGCCACCCACATCAGCCCGACATTGTTGGCGACCAGCGCCAGGTTCATCGCGCCGATCAGCACCTGGTACATGGCGTGGTAGAAGCGCAGATAGGTTGGCGTCAGCCGGCCGGTCTCCAGCTCGTGGGCGATATAGGTCGCGCTGAACACGCTGGTGGTGAAGGCGACGAACGTGTTCAGCACGATGAATACGACGTTGACCTCGTCCACCACCAGGAACCGCGTCGCCTCGGGCCGGGCGAAGAACAGCCCGAACGCGGCCGCGAACGTCACGAACGACGCGAGCACGTTGAGCCGCGCCGTGACGCGGTAGGACGGGATCATCGCAATGATCGCCGCGCTCGCCGCCGGCACCAGCAGCACGGCGCGGACGAAGTCGAGCCCCAGCACGGTCGCGGTCACAGACGTTCTCCGCGCGAGGCGTCGAGCGCGCTGAGGTCGATCGTGTCGAACCGCTCGCGAATGCGGAACAGGAAGATCCCGATCACGATGAAGGCGATCAGGATGGAGAACGCGATGCTGATCTCGACCACCAGCGGCATGCCGCGCGCGCCCGTCGCGGCGAGGACCAGCCCGTTCTCGAGCGACATGAACCCGATCACCTGGCCCACCGCGTTGCGCCGCGAGATCATCATCAAAAGCCCCAGCAGGACGACCGAGAGCGCGAAGGCCAGGTCCTCGCGCGCCACGCTCGCCGAGGCGGCGGTCACCGGCAGGATCACCACGATTGAAAGTGCGACGAGCGCCATGCCGGCCAGCATGGTCGGGCCGATCCCCACCACGGTCTCCAGCGTGCGATGGATGCCCAGCCGGCGCACGATGCGGCGCAGCGCGACCGGGATGACGATCCCCTTGAAGCAGAGTGCGATGGCCGCGGTGACGTAGAGATGCGGCGCGTGCTGGATGTTGGCCTGCCATGCGACCGACAGCGACAGAACGAAGGCGTGCAGCGCGAACACGTCCAGCAGGCCGAACATGCGTGCCTGGTAGAGCAGCATGAAGCTCACCAGCACCAGCGAGCCGGCGAGCATGTGGGCGACGTCGAAGGACAGCGCGCCCATCACAGGCTCCGCGACACGAACAGCAGAACGGTGCCGAGCAGCCCGAGCATCAGGGCGGCGCCCATGAACTCTGGCACGCGGAACACGCGCATCTTGGCGATCGAGGTCTCGAACAGGCCGAGCGCGGCGGCGGCGACGACCAGCTTGGCGAGCCACGCGCCTGCCCCGATCGCATAGGCGGGAATGGCCGCCTCGGCGCTCGCCATGCCCCACGGCACGAAGATCGCGGCGATCAGAGAGACGTAGAGGGTGAGCTTGAGCGCCGCGGCAAGCTCGATCATGGCGAGATGGCGGCCGGAATATTCCAGCACCATCGCCTCGTGGACCATGGTGAGCTCCAGATGCGTCGCCGGGTTGTCGACCGGGATGCGCGCGTTTTCTGCGATCGCCACCATCACCAGCGCAACCAAGGCGAGGCCGAGCGAGACGCGCAGCCCGACCCCGTCCCCGGCCATGAAGGCGACGATGGACGAAAGCTGGGTCGAGCCCGCCAGCAGCGAGAGGGTGAAAACGATCATCAGCATCGCGGGCTCGGCGAGCGATGCGATGGTCATCTCGCGGCTCGCCCCGATGCCGCCGAAGCTGGTGCCGACGTCGAGCCCGGCGAGCGCCAGCAGGAAGCGCGCGCTGCCGAGCAACGCCACGATGGCAATCAGGTCGGCCGACCACGAGAAGATCAGCCCCGCGGCGAAGGTCGGCACCAGCGCCGCCGCGACCCAGATGCAGGCGAAGATCAGGTAGGGCGTGGCACGGAACAGCCACGACGCCGTCTCGGCGACCACTGCCTCTTTGCGCATCAGCCGCACGAGGTCGCGATAGGGCTGGATCACCGACGCGCCGCGCCGGCGCGTGAGGCGCGCCTTCACCTTGCGGACGACGCCGACCAGCAGCGGCGCGACGGCCAGCACCACGAGCATCTGCGCGCCCTGCACCAGAAGATCGACGATCACCGCCATACGGCCAGCACCAGAAGAAGCGTGACGAGCGACGAGAACACCAGCGTCAGGTAGCGCCGGATGGTCAGGAACTGCAGGCGATTCAATCGCTCCGCCGCGAACGCGACGCCCTGCCCGATCGGCGCATAGAGCCAGTCCCAGATCGGGTCGGCGAGGTGGACCTCGAGCCGCGCCGGCGCCGCGTCGCCCGGCGGCGGCATGGTCACGCGCTCGCGCGCGCGGAAGGCCAGCGCGCCGAACACGCGCCGGATTGGCTGGGCGAAGCTGGTGGCCGTGTACTGCGTCACTGGCGACGGGTCGGGAAAGCCGCAATCCCAAGCCGGTGCGCGGCGCACCGCCCGGCTGGCGAAGCGGTGGATCGCCCAAGCGGCGGCGAGGCTCGAGAACGCAATGAACAGGAAGACGATCGCCCCGTCATACGAGCTGCGCCCCGGCGCGATCGGCACGATGGCGAGCCAGGCATTGCCGAGCTGGTGCGGCACCTGCGCCCCCGTGGCGACGAGGGTCGCGGGCGCCAGCGCGTCGATCACCGCGCCGGGCAGGACGCCTGCCAGCAGGCACAGCGCGGCGAGGCCGAGCATCGCGGCGATCTGGAACCCGTCCACCTCGCGCGCCGTCGCGGCGGTTTCGCTGCGGGCCCGGCCGAGGAAGCTCACCCCGAATGCCTTGACGAAGCAGGCGGCGGCCAGCGCGGCCGACAGCGCGAGTGCCGCGCCGACGGCCGGCACCAGGAATTTCAGTCCCCATTGCGGCAGTTGCGGGCTGACCAGCACCGACTGGAAGGTCAGCCACTCGGAGACGAACCCGTTGAGCGGCGGCAGGGCGGAGATGGCCGCCGATCCCACCAGGAAGGCGAAGGCCGTTCGCGGCATGCGGTGGATCAGCCCGCCCAGCCGCTCCATGTCGCGCGCCCCGGTCGCCTCCAGCACCGCGCCCGCGCCGTAGAACAGCAGGCTCTTGAACAGCGAATGGTTGAGCACGTGAAACAAGGCGGCGGTCATCGCGAGCGCGGCGGCCCACTGGATTCCGTTGGCCCGGAACGCGAGGGCGAGCCCGAGCCCGATGAACACGATCCCGATATTCTCGACCGTGTGGTAGGCGAGCAGCCGCTTCAGATCGTGCTGCATCAGCGCGTACAGCACGCCCAGCAGCGCCGTCGCGCCGGCCAGCGCCAGGATCGCCATGCTCCACCACCAGGAAGGCGGGCCCAGCAGCTCGAACACGATCCGCACGAAGCCGTACACGGCGACCTTGGTCATCACCCCGCTCATCAGCGCCGAGACATGGCTCGGCGCGGCCGGGTGGGCGAGGGGCAGCCAGGCGTGCAGCGGCACAAGACCGGCCTTCGATCCCGCGCCGATGACGACCAGACCGAGCGCGATGGCGGCGAGCACCGGGCCCGGCGCGTGCGCCCGCATCGCGTCGAACGCGTAGGCGCCGGCAGGCCCAGCCAACAGCCCGAAGGCGAGGAGCAGCGACAGCGTGCCGAAGCTCGCCATCGCGATATAGACGAATCCGGCGTGCGCATTGCCCGGCTCGCGGTGATGCGCCATCACCAGCGCCCAGGAGGCGAGCGACATGAACTCCCACGACAACAGGAAGGTGAAGGCGTCGTCGGCCAGCACGACCAGATTCATCGCGGCAAGGAAGGCGGGGAAGAACGGCAGCACGCGGCCCGGCGAGTCTTCATGCCGCCCATGCCCGATCCCGTAGAGCGCGGCGGAGGCGGCGCCGAGATTGACCACCACCAGGAAGAAGGCGGCGAGCCCGTCGAGACGGAAATGTGCGCCGAGCCAGGGAATGCCGAGCGGCAATGTCGCCCGGACGACCTCGCCCCCCGAAAGGAGATGCGCCACCGCCGTGGCCAGCGCGACAACCGAGACCACCAGTGCCGCGCCATAGACCGCCTCGCTTCCCTGCCGCGCGCGGCCGGCCGCCACGCCCGCGACCGACAGGGCGAGCAGCGCGGCCGCGCATACGAGCAGGATTGTCAGCGTCATGATTTGAGCCGGACGCCCCGCCCGCCTTCGGCGCTGGTCGCCCCCTCGTTGATCAGCGCGATGCCCGCGCCGTCGAGCGCCGCGATCAGCTTCATCAAGGAATCGACGTTGCCGCGGATTACGCCCTCGCTCGCCTCCATGCGCTGGATGGTCGGGACCGACAGGCGGGCCGCCTCCGCCAGGCGCTTCTGGTCGAGGCCGGCCAGCGCCCTAGCGGCGCGAAGCTGTGCGGCAGTTATCATGTTTAAAGCATTAACATCAATCTTTCAGACGTGCATATATGCTTGCCCGCTACGAATGTCCACGGCATATGCAGCTTAGGAAACTCCTGTCGTTGCAACAGGCAGCGAAAAAGCCCCGCTCAGAAGGCTAAGCGGGGCAGTTCGGGATATGAAGGGATGCGCCGGCAGCGTCTCCACCGGCACATGCGCCCGACAATACGAGCACTCCGTGACAGCCGGGCGACGGCCGGCGCCCGAGCAACGCCCAGAGGACGGGGCGGAAATCGCGGCCGCGCGTGGTCAGTACGCGCTCGTCGCGCGGCGGGCGCTCGGAATAGCGGCGCCGCTCCAGGAGTCCTGCCTCGACCAGCCCGTTGAGCCGTCGGGTCAGCATGTTGGGTCACTCCCGCGCCTGATCTTCAGGAACGGGCGTTCCATTGCGGCAGGATCCGAAGCGCGTTGTCGCGGTCGATCATGCGCAGCTCGTCGGCGCCGAAGCCGCAACGGGCGAGGCCTTCGACATGCTCGATCGACTGGCGGTAGGGGTAGTCCGTGCCGAACACGATCTGCGAGACCGGCACGACGGACTTGAGGCAGCCGAGCGCCGACGGGTTCGCGGCCTGGGCCGTGTCGTAATAGAAGCGCCGAAGCTCGTGCATCAGCCCGTGCGGCAGGTTTTTCGCCACGGCGGGAATCTTCGAGAGGCCGACCATGCGCTCGATCAGGAACGGCATGGTGCCGCCCGCGTGCGAGAAGATCCAGGTGATGTTCGGGTAACGCCCGGCGCTTCCGGTCGTGAGGAGGCTCGCGATGGCGCGCGTCGTGTCGGTGCCGTACTCGATGACGGACTCGTTGATCTCGGGAATGAGGTCGCGCACGCAAGGTGCGCAGACCGGATGCGTGTAGACCACGGCCTTGCGGCGGTTGAGCTCCTCAAACAGCGGCGCGAAGTCCGGATGGCCGAGCCAGCTGTTGCCATAGCTCGTGTACATGCCGATGCCCGCCGCGCCGAGCCGGTCGAGGGCGTGCTCCACCTCCTCGAGCGAGCCGTCGACGTCGGGCCAGGGCAGGGCGGCGAACAGGCCGAACCGGCCGGGATAGGTCTGCGCCATCTCCACCGCGTAGTCGTTGCAGATGCGGGTGAGGCGGCGTGCCTCCTCGGCGTTGCCGAAATGGATGCCGGGCGTGGTGACCGAAACCATCGCCGTCGCCGTGCCCGCCCGGTCCATGTCGGCGATCGATCCTTCGACTGTCCAGTCCTGCATGCAGGGCTGCATAGGCCGCTTCTTGTTCATTTCGGCCTTGTACGCGGGCGGTACGAAATGGTGGTGCACGTCGATGCGGTGCGGCGCGGTGCTGGCCATTGTCGGAAGTGCCCCTTCACGTCTTCGCGGAAGCGTAGCGGGACTCCGATCAGCGCGTCCAGCTATGCTATGGTCGATTTCCGGCAGGGAGGACACGAGATGCGCGAGCGCACGCGGCTTCGCGAACGCGAATTCTACGAGCAGATCATCGCCGCCCAGCGCGCCGACCGCGATCGCTCCTTCACCGGGCAGGTGGTCATTCGGGGCAAGGGAAACCCGTGGGAGATGAGCCGGCAGGGGCTCGTCCGCAACTACATGCAGCCCTCCTGCTACACCGGCTTGAAGCCCGAGACTGCGCTCGACGGCTGGATCGTCTTCACCCAGGAGGTCAAAATCCATTCCGGCAAGCACCGCCACCAGGGCGGGCTGGTCATCTACATACTGGAGGGCGAGGGCCACTCGATCGTCGACGGCGAGCGGCTGGAATGGGAGGCGGGCGACCTGATGCTCCTGCCGATCAAGCCCGGCGGCGTCGAGCACCAGCACTTCAACAAGCACGATGAAAAGCCGGTGAAGTGGATCGCCTTCATCCACACCGCGATTTACGAATGGGGGGCGAGCGAGATGGTGCAGCTCGAGCAGCATCCGGAGTTCCGCACCGGACGGCGGGGGCCGCGGCGGTGAGCGACGGGGAGCGCCGCACGCCGGAGTTCCCGCCCGGCGACCGTCCCGAGAACCTGCTCGACTGGCTCTATCGGCTGCGCGACCGCCAGCGCAAGCTGCAGCGGAACGGCGCCTGGATCATCAAGGGCAGCGACGTTCCGTGGGAGCGGAACGACCAGGGCAAGATGCAGTGGTACCTGCACCCCGCGATCGAGGGCACGGCGATCCGCTCGATGATGTTCTTCCGCCAGGAGATCGCGCCCGGCTCGCGGAGCGGCGTGCAGCGCACGCCCGGCGGACAGATCCTCTACATCGTCGCGGGGCGCGGCTACACCACGCTCGACGACGTGCGCCACGACTGGGAAGCCGAGGACGTCATCAACATCCCGATCCGCTCCGACGGCGTGGACGTGCAGCACGTCAACCTCGATGCGGTCGAGCCGGCGGTCCTGTTGCAGGCCGAGCTCAACCTCGCCGATCTTCTCGGCGTCGACCGCGGCTCGGTGCTCGAGCAGATCGAGAAGGCGCCCGAGGACTGAGCGTGCGCGACATCGACGTCAATCTGTATGACTGGGAACGCCTGCAGGGCGTCTTCGGCGACTTCGTCGAGGCGCCGGGACCGGACCGCCTCGGGCGGGTCGCCCGCGAAATGGCGGGCGAGAGCTACGCGCGCATCCTCGCCGAGACGACGCGGCTCGTCGCTCACCAGTGGCGCGAGCACATCCAGTCCAGCGCGATCAAGGGATTCCTGTTCCACGGCGCGGTCGGCGTCGGCAAGACGACGATGGCGAAGCGCATTGCGTACGAGCTGGGCCGGATTTTCGAGACCGGCCGGGAGGACGCCGAGAACGAGGTGGTGCTGGTGCTGGTCGACGGCGCGGACATTGCGCGCGGGCGCTACGGCGACAGCGAGGAGCGCCTCGCCGATCTGTTCGAATACGCGCGCGAAGGCGAGAGCCACGGCCATCGCCACGGCGCCGGTCCGGGCCACCTGCACGAAGGGCACGGCATGCGCCGCACGGTGCTGCTGTTCGACGACGTGGAGTCGCTGTTCATGGCGCGCAGCGCCGGCGCGGCGCGCGAATGGCATTTCAGCCAGAACTCGGTGTTCTTCCATGCGATCGACGAGCTCGACACCTCGCATACGGCGGTCGTGCTCACCACCAACCGGCTCGACCTCCTGGATGAAGCGCTGATCGACCGGCTGATGCCCTACGAGTTCGCGCCCCCTTCGAAGGAGGTGCTGATCGAGGTGGCGGGCGCGCTGGCGGCCAACCAGCATCTCGGCGCCGACGACGTCGCCGCGATCCGCGCCCGCATCGCGGACGATTCCTCGATCGTCAGCATCCGCCAGGTCGAGCGGCTGGTTGCCGCCATCTATGTGCAGAGGACGATCGGCCGCGCGCCGTGACGCTGCGCCTTGCGGCCGCGGTCTTCACCGTGAACTCGACGTCACAAGAGGGGGAAGGCGGTTCCCAGCAGGGCCAGCCCGGCGACGAACAGCCCTCCGCTCCATTTTTCGATCGTGGGCTGTCGGTTCGGCACCCGGTGCGCAAAGACGGCCAGGGCCAACCCGAGGACAGCGCCGAGAACACCCAGAATTGCGAGCATTTTTTGGGAAACCTTCCGGCTGCGTGCCAGAGCGTTTTCGCGAATCCGGGTTAACATTGCGTTAGCGCCTTGTTCTCGCGAGTTGCCGTAAATTGTTGACGAACTGCCTCAATTTGATTTAACTGCTTCCAAGGAGCGTAAGTTCCCGGGGGCGGGATGGGGTTGGGACGCTTCACAAGGTCCCCGTTCAACCGTGGCGTGTGTAACTGCCGAGGTTGCAATGTGATGGGCCTGCGCGTGGTAGGGCGTTCCGCCGTGGCTTGCTTGCGGGCGCGGCTGTTGTCGAGCCAGAGGGTGCGGCTGCCGCCGCTGATCGCGGCGTCCGCGATCACGCTGATCGCCATCGGCGCTCCCCTGACCGCTTGGGCGCACGTCAAGTGGTTCGCACCTTATGACGTTCCGGCCCAGCCGCGGCCGCTGGAGGCGATGCTGTCGCCGGCGTTCTGGCTCTTCACCCTGCTGGCCCTGGTCATCATGGTCGGGCTGGAATATGTGGGGAGAACCCCCGCCGGCCCGGCGCTCCTGCGGCCCCTCGACTGGCTTGGACGGCTTTGCGAAGGCCGTACCGACTCGTTCCTGCGCGCCGGCGTCGGGGCCTTTTTCGTCGCGATCTGGGCGTTAGGGGGCTTCATCATCACGCCCGAGCTCAAATCGGCGTCGCCGCTCGTTCCCTGGGTCCAGGTCATGATCGCCGTCAGCATGGTCTGGGATGCGACGTTGATTGTCGGCGCCGCGGGAATCGTCGTCCTGTACGGCATCGCGACGGTCGAGTACGGCGTGTTCCACCTGCTGGATTACCCGATCTTCCTGGGCGTCGCGCTGTTCCTCGCCCTGAAGGGGCTGAAGCTCGAATCGGTGCTGGGCAAGCGGCCGATCGACTATCTGCGGTATGCGACCAGCATCACCTTGATGTGGGCCTCCATCGAAAAGTGGGCCTTTCCGGACTGGACCTTTCCGCTTCTGCGGGCCCATTCCGACCTCACGCTCGGGATGGATGCGCTGACCTACATGACGGCGGCCGGCGTGATCGAGTTCGGCCTGGGGTTCGGGCTCCTCTGCGGACCGCTGGTGCGCCGCAGCGCGGCCTTCGTGCTGGGCGTCATGTTCCTGAGCGCGATCGCGGAGTTCGGCCAGGTCGATGCCGTCGGGCACCTGGTCATCATCGTGGTTCTGATCCTTCTGATCGGCGAGCGGAAGCCCGGTCCCTTGCCGAGGCCGTTGCAGCTCGTGCCGGGCTACGCCCTGGCCCTCACGGCATTCCTGTCCGCCTATTACGGGTTGCATCATTTCATCTACCACACGCACGTAATCTAGAAATCGGCGCCCCGCATCCAGCCGGACGGCGGCTCTGCCGGCCGCGCGCAGGGCCGTGCACGGGTATGGCCAGGGTCGCGCCCGTTAACGATTTGTTATCGATGGCGCCGCCATCCTGCCGCACGACGCGGCCCTTTGAACTCAAGCCATTCCGCGGTGTTGCACATGGCAGCCGCACTTCGCGCGGTGAGAACGCTCCGGCCTGGGCGCCGGCTGTTGGAGGCTGCGGTCAGGCTATTCCCGAAGGCCGTGACCATTCGCGGCAAGATCTTCCTTGCCTTCTGCGCACTTGCGGCCATCACCGCATTGCTCGGTATCTCCAGCATCAAGAGCGTCGTCGAGTCCGGCAGGCTGGTCGCCGAGATCTACGACAAGCCGCTGATGGCCATCAGCTATGCGCGCTATGCGCTATCGCAGTTCACCGAGATGGAACTGCTCCTCGCGCAATGGGAGGCGGCGCATGACGCGGCGCTGAAGCACAAGCTCGAGCTGCGCAGCAGCCGGCTCGCCACGGCGATCTTCGAGAACATCAATGTCGCGAGGGAGAGGGGGCTGTCGCCCGCGGCCATGAAGGCCGCCGTGGACGCCGCGTCGGCCGTGGCCGCCTGGGAAACGGCGCGCCGCGAGACGCTGGCCTCCGGCGGCGATCGCAAGGCCCTGTACGCGTCCGCGACCAGGGTGAAGGCGCTGTTCGACCATCTTGTCGAACGCACCACGCTCGATGGATTTCGTCACCGCGAGCGAGCGCTGCAATCGATCAACGACTACCGCCTCCTCAGCGTGACCGCGACCGTCGGCGCTTTGCTGCTCGCCGTCGTCGTCACGATCCTGCTCGCCCGTCAGATGATCCGGCCGATCGCCGTGGCGTCGCATGCCGCGAGCCGCATCGCCGAGGGCGAGCTGGAGGTCGAGATCGGATCTTCCGGCAACGACGAGCTGGGCCGCCTTCTCGGCTCGATGGCGCTCATGCGCGACAACATCCGGGCCATGATGCAGCGCGAGATCGAAGCGCGCCGTTCGGCCCAGGTCCGCCTCGTCAATGCCATCGAGCGATCGGATCAAGGCGTCATCCTGACCGATCGCGACCATCGGATGCTCATCTGGAACTCGCAGGTCACCAACTTCTTCGGAGACATCATCGACGCATTCGTCGTGGGGGCACGACTGCCCGCGCCGATCGAAGCCGCGCTGTCCGACGCAGAAGGCGAAATCCGCACGGCGAACGGTCAATGGCTGCGTCTCAGCCGCAGCCCGACCGACGACGACGGCTTCGTGATCATTTGCAGCGACATCACGGTGCTCAAGGACCGCGAAACGTCCCTCAGGATCGCCAAGGAGCAGGCCGAAGCCGCCAGCCAGAGCAAGAGCGAGTTTCTCACCCATATGAGCCACGAATTGCGCACGCCCTTGAACGCCATCCTGGGCTTTTCCGAGGTCATACGCGATTCGATGATGGGACCGCTGCCCGAGCGATACCAGGGCTACGCGCGCGACATCTTCTCGGCGGGAAGCCACCTGCTAAGCTTGATCAACGATCTTCTCGATCTCTCGAAGATCGAGGTCGGCCGAATGGATTTGGACGAAAGCAATGTCGATGTCGAAAAGGTGATGGCCGACTGCCATCAGCTTGTCGCCGAACGGGCGCAGCGCGCCGGGCTCTCGATCTCGATCGCGGTCGAGCCCGACCTGCCGCTGCTGCGCGCCGACGCGCGCCGGATCAATCAGGTCGTCCTCAACCTGCTGTCGAACGCCATCAAGTTCACGCCGCCCGGCGGGACGATCGCGATGTCCGCCGGCAGCACCAATTATGGCGACGTCGCCATCGCCATCGCCGACACCGGGATCGGCATGCGGCCGGAAGATGTCCCGATCGCACTCGAGGCGTTCCGGCAGATCGATCGGGCGATGAACCGGCGCTACGAGGGGACCGGGCTGGGATTGCCCATGGTCCAGCAGCTTGTCCAGCTGCACGGCGGATCGATCAGCATCGAGACCAGTGTCGGAATGGGAACCACCGTCCGCGTATTCCTGCCGAAGGAGCGACGCATCGAGCCGGCGGAACGGGAGCGGCTTTCGTACGCCCAGGATGCGTAGAACGAAGGACGACGACATGACTTCGAGGCCTCTCGCCCGCTCGCCGGGTCCCTGCCATCGCGGCGCCCTCCGCCTGGTCCTGTCGCTCGCGCTGGTCGCGCCGATGGTCCTGCTCCCGCGGAGCGCGGCCGTAGCGGCCGAAAATTCCGGCTCCGGCTGGCGTGCCGCGTACCGCCGGCCCGCCGAAGTGCCATTTCCCGCGGATGACCCCTATACGAAAGCGAAGGCCGCTCTCGGCCGCACGCTCTTCTTCGACCCGATCCTGTCGGGCGGGAACACCCGGTCGTGCGCAACCTGCCATAATCCGTCACTGTCCTGGACGGACGGGTTGAAACGCGGCATTGGCGAAAGGCCGATGGCGACTCACACCCCGACCCTTCTGAACATCGCCTGGATTCCGGTCCTCGGCTGGCGGGGCCAGTTTCCCGACCTGGAGGTTGTCGCCCTGACACCCATGACCAGGCCCGGCATCATGAACCAGAAGGTCGACGAGCTCATCGGGGAGCTGAAGGCGATCCCCGGCTACGTGGCCGCCTTCAAGAAGGCGTTCCCCGGCAGCGGAATCTCCCCCGACGCCATCACCAGTGCCCTCGCCACTTTCGAGCGCACCATCGTCTCGGGTCCGGCTCCCTTCGACTTGTGGATCGAGGGCGACGAAGAGGCGATATCGGACGATGCCAAGAGGGGATTCGCGCTGTTCCGCGGCAAGGCACAATGCGCCGAATGCCATCGCGGATGGAATTTTACGGACGCCGGCTTCTACGACGTGGGCGTCGGCGGCAAGGACGATATCGGCCGCGGCGCGATGTTCCCGGATTCCATCAAGCTCCAGCACGCGTTCAAGGTGCCGACGCTGCGCGACGTCGCGCGCCGTGCGCCGTATATGCATGACGGGTCGGAGGCGACGTTGATGGACGTGATCGATCTCTACGACCGTGGCGGCATCGACCGGCCCAGCCGTTCCGAGCTCGTCAAGCCGCTCCACCTGACCCGGAAGGAGAAGGACGAGCTGGTGGCCTTCCTGAAGACGCTGACGAGCGGGCCCGCTCGCGTGACGTTGCCAGAGCTTCCGCGATAGGCTTTAGAGCGCGGTCGGCTTATGTCGAATTGTTGACGCTTCCGGCGCGTCCCTCCCCCTTGAAAGGGGGGAGGTCAGGAGGGGGGGTGAACCCCCACCCGTCGCCCGCTCGCGCGGCCGACGACCTCCCCCTTGCAGGGGGAGGATATGTCGACGGGTTCCAACTGACCCGATCTTGCTTTAGCGGACGGTGACCTTCAGGTGCATCGTCGGGTGGATGGCGCAGCGGACATCGAACACGCCCTTCTGGTCGAACAGCACGTCCACGGCCTTGCCGACTGGCTGTTCGCCGGAGCTGAAATTCATCTCGGGCTGTTTCACGTAGATGTGGTGCGTGACCGTATCGCCGTTGAGGATGTGGATCACCGTTCCGGCCGTCACGGTGATGGCGTCGGGAAGGAAGTGCCGGTTGCGCTGGGTGACCGTCACGCGCGGATGGGACGAGGTCAGGGTGGTCGCGAGGAAGCCTGCCGCCGCGAGCGCAACGAGGATCGCCGCCAGGTAGATCTTTTTGGATACCGCCGCAAAGGGACGCGTCTTCACTGAGGCCGCCGATCCACGCGCCATGCGCGCCTTCTGGTTGTCCGATATGGCGGCCGGGGGCGCCGTCGCGGCTTCGACCAAATCGCCGGGGCCGATGGTTAGGCCCGGATGGTTTATTTTGGGTTAACGGAAACCGGCCCCCGGTTCGGCGCACGCCCAGGCCCCTCGGGGAAGCGGACGGGCGCGGCCAATCTATGGCTTGAGGCGCGATGGCGCGTCGGCGGGCGGCGTGGCGCCGACCAGGTTGGCCATCAGCGCCGTCGTGCAGAAATGGCCGATGGCCCCGACGATCTCGACCAGCCGGCGGTGGCCCAGCACGCGGCGGGCCGACTCGAACGTGGCATCCGACAGCGTGCCGGTGGCCAGCAATTCGCGCGTCGCGTCGTGCACCGCCGCGTCGGCGTCGTCGTCGAACGCGGGACGTGCGCCGGAATTGATCGCCTCGATCACCGCCGGGTCCAGGCCGGCGCCCAGCGCGGTCTTGGCCTGGGCGCTCCACGGGTAGGCGGCCCTCCAGTGGCGCACCGTCATCAGCGAGACGATGCGCACCTGCGCCGGTGTCAGGGCGCAGTCGAGAAGGTGCGCGCTCAACTCGTTGTGCAGCCGCCACACCTCGGCCGAATAGGCGTAGCCGATGGCCGGTCCGACGCCCACCCGGCCGCCCTTCGCGACGATCCGGTCGTGGACGGCGCGCTGCGCCGCGTCCATCTCGTCGCGGCTGGGCGGCGGAATCCTGGTCATGCGTGGGCTCCCTGTCGCGCGCGGCAGCTTCGCAACCCGGCCCGCAGCGCGTCTCGGTCCAGGTTCCGTCCGATGAAGACCAGGCGCGAGCGGCGCGGCTCGTCCCGCCACGCGCCGGCGTAGTCGCCTTCGAGCATCATGTTGACGGCCTGCACGACCAGCTTGCGGTCCTCGCCGGCGACCGACATGACGCCCTTGGTGCGCAGGATGTCGCTGCCCCGGCGGGACAGGAGATCGGTCAGCCAGGCCTCCAGCCGGTCGGCGTCGAGCGGCGCGTCGCAGGCGAGCGACACGCTGGCGATGCCCGCCTCCGCGATGTGGTCGTGGTCGTGCGCTTCCGGGTCCGGCGGAAGCTGCGCCCCGATGCGGTCGAGGTCGAACCCATGCCGGTCGAGCAGCGCGCGCGCCGGCACGTCGCAGCGGTTGGCGCGGGTGACGGCCGCGAACGGGTTGAGCCGCCGCAGCCGCGCCTCGATCTCGTCCAGCTTGCCCCGCGCGTCGTCGATCTTGTTCAGCACGATATGGTCGCTGAACGCCACCTGGTCCCCGGCATCGCGGCCGTCGGCGAGCTGGTCGAGGATGCGCGCCGCGTCGACCACGCAGATCACCGAATCCAGCCGGCATTGCGCGCCGATCACCTGGTCGACCACCATCGTCTGGATGACCGGGCTCGGGTTGGCGAGGCCGGTGGTCTCGATGAGGATCGCATCGGGATGCGGCGCCCTGGCCAGCAGTGCGCGCAGCTCGCGGATCAGGTCGCCCCGCACCACGCAGCACAGGCAACCGCTATTGAGCTGGATGAGCTCTTCCGCGCCGCCGGACGCAACCAGCTCGCCGTCGATGCCGATCTCGCCGAACTCGTTGACGATGAGGGCGAACCGCCCGCCGGGACGCGCCGCGAGCAGCCGGTTGAGCAGCGTCGTCTTTCCCGCCCCGAGATAGCCGGTGACGACCGTGACCGGGATCCGGCTGTCGGGCGCGCCGTCCGGGCCGGCCATGGCCTATGCCCAGGGCATCAGCGAGACGTGGATGACCTCGCCGCTGGCGCCGACCGCGTTGATTGCCTCGTGCGTGTCCTTGAGCCCGAAGCGGTGCGTCGTGATCAGGTCGAGCGGGAAGCGCTTGGAATTGAGCTGCTTCAGGGCCAGCTC
Organism: uncultured Alphaproteobacteria bacterium; assembly: GCA_963826605.1. Classification (GTDB taxonomy): domain Bacteria; phylum Pseudomonadota; class Alphaproteobacteria; order MPNO01; family DASWLB01; genus CAWGHZ01. The sequence goes on along the minus strand of CAWGXN010000001.1, from coordinate 1,824,186 downwards.
GCAGCTCTCGTAGTTGTGGCCGCGCGCCGCCTTCACCGTGATGTACTTGTTGCCGATCTTGCCCAGCGGGAAGTTGGGGAAATCCTGCACGTCCTCGCCCTGGATCAGCAGCGTGCCGCCCTTGCGCTTCAGCGCCTCGATGCCGAGCAGGACCGGAACGGTCCCGGCGCCGGCCGTGCAGTCGAGCGAGACGTCGACGCCCTTGCCCGCGGTGATCTCGTTGATCCGCGCGAGCGGGTCCTCCTCGTCGACGTTGATGGCGAAATCGGCGCCCAGCTTCTTGGCGACGTCGAGGCGCTTCCGGTCCTTGTTCGTGCCGGTGATGACGATCAGCGACGCGCCGGCCTGCTTGCACGCGATCACCTGGCTCAGCCCCTGCTGGCCCGGCCCCTGGATCAGGACGTGGCTGTCATAGCCGACCTTGCAGTCGAACAGCGCCCACTGGATGCCGTTGGCCATCGGCGTGACGACGCCCGCGAGCTCGGGCGACAGCCCGTCGGGCACCTTGTGCAGCACCGCGTTCCACGGCAGGTACATGTAGTGCGCGAACCCGCCGAACAGATGCGGCGGCCGCTCGGCCAGCGTGTAGCCGAACCGCAGCCCCTCCGGGAAGCGGCGCCAGTCGGTGTACAGGCACAGCCGGTATTCGCCCTTGTGGCAGAACTCGCAGTTCATGCAGCCGACGTAATGCTCGGCGAATACCAGGTCGCCTTCCTTGAGGCCGCGGCGGGCCTTGAACGTCTTGCCGGCCTTGGCGATGGTGCCGATGTTCTCGTGCCCCATTATGACCGGGCCGGGGAACGGCGGCTTGGAATAGAACTTCACGTCGGTGCCACAGATGCCGGCGACCTCCACCTTCAGAAGGGCCGCCTCGTCCGGAATGTCCGGCATGTCGTACTCGCGGAACTCCGTCGTCTGCGGGGCCGTGCGCACGGCCGCCAAGACCTTCTCCGCCATGCCTGTCTCTCCTGGTGGGATGTTGACCAAGCACTATCAAAGCGCCACAGTGCAGGCAAGCGCGACGCCCGCGAGGGGCCGGGAGGGGCGCTCGGCGAGACGGATTGCGGCAGCGCGATGTTCCGACGGTTCGGCCCCGCGAACGGCACGCTCGATGACGTGGCCCGCGTCGAGGGCCTCGTCCGCGCGCGGTTCGCCGTCGGGCCGGGCGAGCTCGTCCTGGTGTCGCAGGACCGGGCGACCAAGCCGGGCTTCCCGCCGCTCGAGACGAACGCGGTCTTCTGGAAGGGCGGCAAGCGCTACCGGCTGAAGGTGTTTTCGCCGGTGGCCGAGGTGACGGGTGCCGACCTGCCGGTCGGCTGGTTGCTGCCCGCGCTCGAGGACAATGGCGACGCGGGCTGCTGCTGATCGCGAGAGGACGGATCATGGCCAAGAAGAAGCTGACGGCGGTCTCCCGGACCCAGGACAATAACCGGGCGGTGAAGGAAGGCGGCGTCGCGCTGCCGGATTTCGAGCTCGAATTCGAGGAGGTGCCGGTCCTCGTCCACGCGTTCCGCCGGATGGTGCGCGAGCTCGCCTATGACGTATGCGAGATGGCGCTCACCACCTATGTCTGCGCCAAGGCGCACGGCGTGAAGTTCACCGCGCTGCCGATCTTCCTGGTGCGCGATTTCCATCACGACGCGATCCTGCACCACGTGCCGTCGGGCCTCAAATCGCCGGCCGACCTGGCGGGGAAGCGGGTCGGGGTGAACCGCGGCTATACGGTCACGACCGGCGTGTGGGCGCGGTCGATCATCCAGGACGAGTACGGCGTGGACCTGTCCTCGATCACCTGGGCGCCGTCGGGCGACGAGCATGTGGCGGCGTATCGTCCGCCGGAGAACGTGCAGCCGCTCGAGGACGGCGACCTGGAAGGGCGGCTCGCCGCGGGCAAGCTGGTCGCGGCGGTCGGGGCGAAGTTCGAGCGTCCGGACGTCGCGACGATGATCGACGATCCCTTCGCCGCGGGCGTCGCCGCGCTGAGGTCGCGCGGGCTCTATCCGATCAACCACCTGATCGTGGTGCGCGACGAAGTGCTGGCGGAGTCGCCCGACGTCGCGGTGCAGCTTTTCGACGCCTTCGCCGCCTCGAAGAAGCTCTATGTCGACGCGCTGAAGGCCGGGCGCATCGCCAAGCCGGGTCCGGTGGACAAGGTGCACCTGGCGGCCTTGGAAGTGATGGACGACCCGCTGCCCTACGGGATTGCGCCGAACCGCGACACGCTGGAACGGCTGATCGACCACGCTGTCACCCAGCGGATCATCGGTCAGCGCATGGCGCTCGAGGATCTGTTCGCGAAGCCGGTGCTGAACGCCGTGGCGTAGGCTAGGCCGCCTCCTCGATCTCCATGCTCTTCACGTTCAGCTCCTCGCCCTGAAGCCGGTCGAGCGCCCGCGAGCCGCACGGGCAGGGGGCGACGAGCGTCGCGGTGGCGAACTCGCCGCCGCAGGCGCGGCAGCGCGCGCGGCCCTCTATCACGCGCAGATCGAGCGCGGCGCCGTCCAGCGCCGTGCCCTCGGCGCAGGCGGCGAAGCAGAACGCGATCGCGTCGGGCAGCACGCCCGACAGCGCACCCACCTCCAGCGTCACGCGGCGCACGCGGCGGCCGGCGGCGGCCTCGCCGACGATGGCGACGATGTTGCGGGCGATGGCAAGCTCGTGCATGGCGGTCAGCCGCCCTGCATCGCGGCGAACGCCGCCTGCGCCTCGCCGAGCTCCTCGAGCAGGCGCAGCGTCTCCGCCGCCTCGACGGCGTCGATGCGGCTCATCGCGAAGCCGACATGGATCAGCACCCAGTCGCCCAGGCAAGCGGCGGACGGGTGCGCGGCGTCGACGATGCACGCAATGTTCACCGACCGGCGCACCCCGCCGACCTCGACGGTGGCCAGGCGGCGTTCCGCGTCGTCGATCCGCACGATCCGGCCGGGCACGCCGACGCACATCAGCCGTTCCTTTCGATCAGAAGTCGCGGCCGCGACGGCGGCCTGGCCCAGCGCGAGCCCCCCGTCATTCGCCGGCACGCGCGCATGGGTCAGCACGGTGAACCCGGCGCTTTCGAGGCGCGCGGCGGTCGCCTCGAGCAGCAGCGCGTTCTGGAAGCACCCGCCGGAGAGCGCGACCGTGTCGAACCGCGGCTCCGTACCCGCCAGCTTCGCCGCCATCGCCGCCAGCGCGTCGGCGAGGCCGCGGTGGAACCGTGCGGCGACGACCGGAACCGGCGTCTCCAGGATCAGGTCGCCCAGAAGCGCGCGCCACATCGCCAGCGGCTCGATGTAGGGCAGGCCGTTCGCGCGCAAATTTGGGATCGCGAACGGATAGGCGAGCGTGTCGTCGGGCGCGGCGGCGGCCGCCGCCTCCAGCCGGCACGCGGCCTCGCCCTCGTAGCCCTGGCGCTCGCGGCAGATGCCGAGGGCCGCGGCGACGGCGTCGAACAGCCGGCCGCACGACGAGGCGAGCGGCGCGTTGACACCGTTCCGGATCATCGCGTCGAGCGTCGCGCGCGGCTTCGCCTCCAGGAACCGGAAACAGTCGAGCGCGGCGAAGTTGGCCGCGAAGGCGGGCCATCCCATCTCCGCCATCAGATGGGCGTAGAGGTTGCGCCACGGCTCGCGCACCGCCTGCGCGCCGCCGGGCAGGGCGACGGGCTTGAACGTGCCGAGGCGCGTGGCGCTCCGGTAGTCGGCGAGCAGGAACTCGCCGCCCCAGACCGTGCCGTCCCCGCCCCAGCCGGTGCCGTCGAGCACGATGCCGAGGATCGGCGGCGCGGCGAGCGGCCGGCCATTCTCCGCCAGGCAGGCGGCCACGTGCGCGTGGTGGTGCCCCACCTCGACCGGCGCCGCGCCGGTGTCGTGCGCACGCGCGCGGGCGAGGTTGGACGAAAGATAGTCGGGATGGGCGTCGAGTGCGAAGGCGCGCGGCACGTGATCGAACAGCCGCTCGTACAGGGCGAGGGTGCGCTGGTAGTCCGCCAAGGTCGCGGCGCTTTCCAGATCGCCGATATGCTGCGACAGGATCGCGCGCCCGTCCTTCACCAGGCAGAACGTCGCCTTCGCCTCGCCGCCCATCGCCACAAGGTCGGGCGCAGCGGCGAAGCCCTCCGGAAGCTCGATGGACGCGGGGGCGAAGCCGCGGGCCCGGCGCAGGAGACGTACCCGGCCAGCCGCGACGCGCACCACGGAATCGTCGACGCGCGTCGCGATGCGCCGGTCGTGCATCAGCGCGTAGACGGCGATGCCGGCGAGCCGCCCGATCTCGCCGTCGTCGATGATCTGCGGATCGTCGGACAGGTTGCCGCTGGTCATCACCACGGGCCGTTCGACCCGGCGCAACGCCAGCAGGTGGAGCGGCGTCGTCGGCAGCATCGCGCCGACCGTGTCCAGGCCCGGCGCCACCGCGTCGGGCAGGCGTTCCGGTCCGGTGGCGCGCATCAGCACGATGGGCGCGGTGGGGCTTTGCAGCGCGGCAAGCTCCGCCTCGGTCGGGCTGCAGTAGCGCCGCAGCACGGCAAGGTCGCGCACCATCAGCGCGAACGGCTTCGCCGGGCGGCGCTTGGCCGCGCGCAACCGGGCGAGCGCGGCCGGGTCGGTCGCGTCGCAGGCGAGCTGGTAGCCGCCCAGCCCCTTGATCGCGACGACCTCGCCCCGAAGCAGCAGGGTCGCCACCGCGTCGACGTCGTCCAGCATCGAGAACTGCTCGAACGAGACCGGCCGGCCGTCGAGGCGGATCAGGCGCGGGCGTGGCCCGCACGCGTGGCAGGCCGTCGCCTCGGCATGGAAGCGGCGGTCCGCTGGATCGTCATACTCGGCGTGGCAGTCGCGGCAGAGCGGGAAGGGCGCCATCGCCGTCCGCTCGCGGTCGTAGGGCACAGCGTCGACGATGCTCAGGCGCGGGCCGCAATGGGTGCAGGTCGCGAAGGCGTAGCGGAAGCGGCGCGCGAACGGATCCACGATCTCGCGCGCGCACTCGGCGCAGATCGCGGCGTCGGGCGCGATCGCGGTGCGGGCCGGACCTCCGCGGCTGGGTGCGATGCGGAATCCCGCGCCGGCGAACGCCGCCAGCGGACGGCAATCGATGCCGGCGATCCGGGCCAGCGGCGGCGGCGCGCGCTCGATCCGCGCGACGAGGTCGGAGATCGCCTCGGCGCTGCCTGCGACGTCGATCACCACCCCCTCTGCGTCGTTGCGCACCTCGCCCGTCAGCCCCAGCTCGCGGGCCAGGCGCCATATGGCGGGGCGCATGCCCACCCCCTGGACCTGACCGCGCAGGCGGATCTCGGCCGCGCTCATGCCATGTCCCACAGCAGGACGCGGTTGTTGCCCGAATCCGCGACGACCAGCGTGTCGCCGGCGGCGGCGAGGCCGTAGGGCCAGCACAGGCTGTCGCGGGCGGGCGCGTCCCAGCGATTGTCGCCGCTATCGGCGAAGCTCGCCTGGCCCGCCAGGTGGTGCGCTGCCCGATCGCTTTCGGGATCGAACCCGACGAGGCGCGAATTCGCGGTGTCGGCGACGGCGAGGCCGCGGTCCGGCCAGGCGACGCCGTAGGGCATGTTCAGGCTCGCGGTGCCCGCACGCGAGACGCCGTCGCCGAGCGCGCGGTCGCAGGGCGCGCCGTGGCGCGCCGGCCAAGCGTGCCAGATCAGCACGCGGTGTGTGCCCGCGTCGGCGATGGCCAGGGACTCGCCCCACAGGGCGGCGGCGTGCGGCCAGCGCATGCCGTCCGCGGCGAGGTCGCGCGCGGCGAAGTCGGGCTGGCCCAGCACCAGGTCGGCCGGCGCGCCGGTCGCGGTCGGCACCCGGTCCCACAGCAGCACGCGCCGATTCCCCGTGTCGCACACGATCAACCTCCCGTCCCGCAGGGAGACACCGTAGCACCAGTTGAGCGTGTCGGCGCGCGGCCGGTCGGCCCCGCGATTGGGCTGGGTGGCGGCGAAATCCGCCTGGCCGAGCACCACGTCGGCCGGCCGGTTCGATCGAAGCGGTAGCCCGTGCCAGATCAGCACGCGGTGGTTCCATGCGTCCGCCACCGCCAGCACGCCGCCGTCGAAGGCGACGCCCGTGGGCACGTTCAGCGTCGCGGCGCCGGCGGGACCGCCGGCATTGCGGCCCTCGCGCGTGAAATCGGGCTGCCCGATCAACAGGTCCGCCGGGGTGGCGTCGTGCGCGGGCGTGCGGGTCCAGATCAGCAGCCGGTGATGGCCCGTATCGCACACCACCAGAGGTCCGTCCGGACCTGCGAGGCAGGCACCGCGCGGGGCGAACAGCGTGTCCGCGGCGGGGGCGAGAGGCGCGACCGCCGGTCCCGTGCCCGCCGCGCGGCCGAGGATCACCCGCGCCCCGTTGGGGTCGAGCCACGGTGCCGGTCCGGCCATCGGCGGCGTCGGGGCCCGGCGCGGCGCGAGCGAGGCGCGCAGGCTCATCGGACGAGCCCGGCAGACGCCGCCTGGACGATCTCGGTGATCTCGGGACAGGCCTCCTGCACCGCCTTCTTCACGCCCGCCTCGAAGGTCACCACCGAGGCGGGGCAGGAGGTGCAGGCGCCGGTGAAGCGCACCTCGACGCGCGGCGGCGCCACGGCGACCAGCTCCACATCGCCGCCATGCTCGGCGAGCGTCGGCCGGATCGTCTCGATGGCCGCCTCGACGCGCTCGCCGATGCTCGGCTTCACCAGCCCGTGATGACGCAGCACGGCATAGACCACCGGGTCGGCGGCGGCGGCGCGCAAGGCGGGACGGGCGGCGGGCTCGGCGCCGACGGCCGCAATCAGGCGCCGCAGCGCCGCCCGGTTGAGCGCATCGATGGCGTCGCGATAGGCGTGCGCCGCGGCGCGCGTCTCGGCATCGTCCTCGCCGAATGCGATCTCGATACGCGCGACGGCGCCGAGCAGCGCGGCAAGCTCGTCCGCGGCCGAAAGGGGCGGGGCCCCGTCCATCGCCTAGGCCTCCGCCGCTGCGGGCAAAGCGAGCTCGATCTCGGACAGCGCGTCGGCGACGGCGTGCGCCTTCGCCACCTCGCCGTGGCGGACGAAGATGCCCTGGGCCTCGCCATAGCAAACCCGTGCCGCTTCCATCCGGCGGGCGTTGCCTTCCTCGGGCCGCGCGGGATCATCCGGCAGGTTCATCAGGCAGTTCGCCTTGTTGGCGATGGTGTTGGCGTATTCCAGCGGCGTCGTCTCCGGCGTGCGCACCTTCAGCGCCTCATCATAGGCGTCGAGCGCGCGCAGGCAATTCTCGACCGGATGGGCCGAGCCGGCATATTGCAGGGCGTTGCCCAGGTTGTTCTGCAGCATCGCGTATTCGGACGGGTGGTCGATCAAGGTGACGGCGGCCAGCCCCTCCTCGAAGCACTGCACGGCCAGCGCCTCGCGCACCTTGGCACGCTCGTCGGTCGCGGGAACGGACAGGAACGCGGTGGCCAGGTTGTTCTGCAGGATGGCGAACTCGGCCGGATAGCGCGCGCGGTCGAAGATGCGCAGCGCGTCCTGGTAGGCGGCGATGGCGTCGGTGATGCGGGCGCGGCCGGCGCCGGCGAGCGATTGCAGCACCAGCCCCCGGTTGAGCGCGAGCTCGGCCCGCTCCTGCGGCGTACCATGGGCGGCGATCGCCGGCTCCGCGCGGCCGTACGCGGCCAGCGCGCGCTCCAGGCTCGCGGTGCCCTCCTCGGGAAGGGATTGCAGCGCAGTCGCCATGCGCGCGGTGATGCGCGCGCGCCCCAGCGCCGCCTCGGGGGGGCACAGCGCGAGCGCGCGCTCGTAGAGCGCGACGGCGGCGGCCAGGTGATCGGGCGTCCTGGGGCGGCTTTGCAGCCCCATCGCGATTTCCATCAGCATCTCGGCGCGTTCGGCCGGGGTCGCCGTCTCGTCCTCGGCGACCGCAAGGGCGGCGGCGAGCTCGCTTTGCAGGCGGCTCGGGATCATGCCGCCTGCCTCGCGCCGACGCGTCCGGCGATGCGCTCGGCGACGATGTCCGCGGCCGCGGCGACCGGCGGCGAGAGGCCGATGCCGAATTCCAGCGTCGCGGCCTCGATCAGGTAGACCGTCACGTCCTGGGGAAAATCGGCGCCGAACGTGCGCCGCCCGGCATAGAGCGCGTGCTCCCAGCGGAAGTCGTGCAGGGTGGGCGAGGCCGGCGGCTCGCGCTCCAGCGCCTGGCCGCGCAGCTCGAACACCGCGCCCGGCTCCGATCCCGAAACGCAGCCATCGACCACGATCAGCGCTGCGCAGCCGCGCGCGCGGAACATGACGGACATGCCGTCGGTTCCCGCATCGATCAGCGCGACGGCGCGCGCATCGGCGCCGACGCCGCGCCCGCCCAGCAGGCGGACGACCTCCGGGCCGACGCCGTCGTCCGACCTGTTGGGATTGCCGCAGCCGACGATGGCGATCATGGGCGCGCTAGACCCGCCACAGCCGGCAGTACCAGTCCGGCTCGGCCGGCAGCGCCACCTCGGGAATGTCGCACCAGCGCCGATTGACCAGGTAGTAGATGCAATCCATGCAGCGCAGCTTGTCCGATCCGTACGGGTGGTCGGTAAAGCCGCCGATCACCAGCTTCGCTTCCAGATCCGGCCCGGCCTCGCGCAGCTGGGCGAGGATCTCGGCGAACTCCCTCTCGGTCTCGGGAAAGGGCTCGACCCGGGTTTGCAGTCCCGCCGCCAGCATGTCCTTGATGGTCTGGCGCAGCGTGTCGCCCGTGCGGTTGCTCATGTTCCCCTCGCTCGCTTTACGCCGTCCTGAAGCGGGCCAGCTCCTCGCCCGTCGACGCGTCGTGCGCGTGCACCGTGCACACCATGCAGGAATTGTAGGACCGGCAGACATGGCCGACCTCGATCGGGTCGCGCGGGTCGGCGATGGGCGCGCCGATCAGCGCGGTCTCGACCGGCCCCGGCACGCCGTCGCCGGTGCGCGGGCCGATGTTCCAGGTGGTGGGCGAGACAATCTGGTAGTTCTTGATCTTGCCGCCCTCGACGTCGATCCAATGGGCGAGGGCGCCGCGCGCCGCCTCGGTGGCGCCCCAGCCGCGCCCGTCCTGCTCGGCGGGCTTGATGTACCAGGGATCGCCGAGCCGCAGCTCGCGCAGGGACCGCTCGGCCTCGCGATACAGCCCGACCAGCTCGTGCATGCGGGCGAAGTGGCGCAGCATCACGCTCGCCTTGCCCAGCCGGCGGAACATGTCGAGGACCAGCGGGTCATGGTAGCGCCACGATTCGTTGGTCTCGCGGCCCGAGACCAGCTGGCGGGCGAGCGGACCGACCTCGACCCGTCCGGTGCCGTCGTGGGCGACCGCGGTCGACCACGAATACTTGCCGTCGAAATCGATGTCGGTCTTCGCCGACGGCGCGGTCGTCCGCTCGTACGGATGCGTTGCCCCCGGCTCGTCGTACCAGGCGTGGGCGACGTCCTCGCGCGTGCCGGCCTGGTCGAACGGGGCGAACGCGTCGGTCTTGGCGTCGTACAGGCCGCCGCGGCGGATGGTGGCGGCGTCGCGCCCTTCGATCGTTGGCCGGTTGTAGCGGTCCTCGTGCGGCAGGTATCCCCAGCTCGCGAAGCGGCCGCACCCTTCGCCGTACGTGTCGAGCCCGATGTCCCGGCTCATCCGCCAGAACAGCCCCAGGTCGGACTCGGCGTGCGCCGGCTTCTCGTCGAGCCAGGCGAGGAACTGGTCGTAGCTCGCGATCTCCTCGTAGCGCTCCATGGCGCAGCCGAGCCAGACCGGCTCGATCCAGTTGCGCCGGAAATATTCGAGGATCGACCACGCGCGCGTCACGTCGGTAAGGGTCGGCGAGCACATCACGCCACCGGGCACCATGTAGCTCGAGTGCGGCCACTGGCCGCCGAACAGCGCATAGATCTCGACCGGCCGGCCCGAGATGGTCAGCCCGATCTCGTAATGGGTGCCGGTAAACGGCGCCCAGCGGCGCATCGCCTCGTCGAAATGCGGCGATCCCGCGTATTTCGGGTTGGTATAGTCGATCGCGAACAGCCCGTAATGGTGGCGTGCGATGGACTGCAGGGACTCGGCGATCTGGCCGAGATTGCGCGCGAGGATCGCGTTGCGCGGCACCTCCGTGCCCCACGCCGTGTCCAGCGCCCACGCGGCGCAGGTCAGATGCGACGCGCCGCAGATGCCGCAGGCGCGCGGCGTGACCACCAGCCCGGCCTGCGGGTCCTTGCCGCGCAATATGACCTCGAAGCCGCGGAACAGCGCCGCCTGGGTCCAGGCGTTGACGACCACGCCGTCGCGGATGTCGACGCGCACGTCGAGGTCGCCCTCGACGCGCCCGACGGGCGAAATGTCCAGCGTCTGGGTGACGGAGCCCATCGGTCAGACCACGAAGATGTCGTCTTCGGCCCAGCGCGGCGACGCGGCCTTGGCCGCCGTGGCGAGCTTGATGTAGCCGATCTTGTCGAGGCCGGTAGGCAGCGCCTTGGGCACGCCCATCATCGTCTGCGTCTTGAACACCGTGCCGGGGGAGAGGTCGTGGAACGGGAATTCCGGCTCGGTGCAGCCCATGCAGGGCATGCCCGCGCGCGTCTTCGAGGACTGGCGGTTCCACAGGATGCGGTTGCACGGCGAATGGGTCATCGGGCCGCGGCAGCCCAGATCGAAAAACAGGCAGCCCTTGCGCTGGCCGAACTCGGTCGCCGAGATCTTGTAGACGAAATGCATGTTCCGCGTGCAGCCGGTCTGGGTGAAGCTGGTGAAGAACGTCTTCGGGCGCTGCAGCTCGTCCAGCGCCACCTCACCGCCGCGGCCGGTGGCCAGCGCGACGATGACCTGGGTCATCCAGTCCGGATGCGCCGGGCAGCCCGGTATGTTGATGACCGGCAGCCCGGCCTTCGAGCGGTAGTCGGCGCCCAGGAACCCGCCATGCGCGCGCTTCAGATATTGCAGCCCGACGCTTTCCGACGGGTTCGGCGCGGTCGCCGGGATGCCGCCCCAGCTCGCGCAGTCGCCGATGCCGACGACGTAGTTCGCGATGCGCGACAAGTCGCGCACCCAGTCCTTCATGGGCCGGCCGGCGAAGCGGTTCCACTCCCCGGTGCCGTTCGGCGCATTCACCACCGTACCCTCGAACACGAAGATGTCGAGCGGCCGCTCGCCGGAGATGATCGATTGCAGCAGGGCGCGCAGATCCTCGCCCAGCTCGATGCCGAGCGACGGATGCCACAGCACTTTGATGCCGAAATCGGTGACGAGGTCGCAGACGCTCGGTTCCTCGGCATTGAGGAACGACATGGTGTTGCCCGAGCACGCGCCGCCCTGGAGCCACAGAAGGTTGGTCATCGCCGTCTCCGCTCCGTCACGGGGCAAACTCGATCTCGGTGAAGCCGGTCGACGGAAAGCGCAGCGTGATCGCCGTGCCTTCGCCGACGGTGCTGACGATTTCCAGCGCGCCGCCGTGCAGCTCCACCAGCTTCTTCGACAGAGGCAGGCCCAGCCCGACACCCTCGTACTTGCGGGTGAAGCTGGAATCGACTTGGCCGAACGGGGTCAGGGCGACGTCGATGTCCGTCGGCGACAGGCCGATGCCGGTGTCCTCCACGCGGAACGCCACGTCGCTTGCGCCCTCGCGGAAGGCGGTAAGCCGGACGCGCCCGCCCTGCGGCGTAAACTTGATGGCGTTGGACAGAAGGTTGATCAGGATCTGGCGCAGCTTCGCCGCGTCGGCGTAGAGCGGCGGCAGATCGTTCGCGATCTCAACCGCGAATTCCACGTTCTCCTTCGTCGCCATGCTCTCGACGATGCCGGCGCTGAACGCGATCACGGAGGGGATGTCGACGACGTCGCGCTCCAGCACCAGCCGGTTCGATTCTGCCTTCGCGATGTCGAGCACGCTGTTGATGATGCCCAGCAGGTGCTCGCCCGACTGCACGATGATCCCGGCATAATCGGTGTACTTTTCCGGCAACGGGCCGAACGTGCCGTTGCGCATCACGGTCGAGAACCCGATGATGGCGTTCAGCGGCGTGCGCAGCTCGTGGCTGATATTGGCGAGGAAGTTCGTCTTGGCCTCGCTCGCCGCCTCCGCCGCCTCCTTGGCCGCCATCAGCGCCGCCTGGTTCGCGCGCAGATCGTCGAAGGCGCGCGCCGCCCGCAGCATGTAGCGGATTCGGTGGGACAGCATCAGCCAGTTGATCGGCTTCGAGATGAAGTCCGTCGCGCCGCAATCATAGGCCTTGGCGATCGACGGCGTGTCGTCGAGCCCCGTTGCCATCAGGATCGGCAGGTGCGCGGTCGCCGGACGGTCGCGCAGGACACGGCACAGCTCGAACCCGTCCATGTGCGGCATCACCACGTCGGCGACCACCAGGCCGGGCAGTTCCTCCTCGCACAGCAGGCAGGCTTGCCGGCCATCCTCGGCCTCGGCGATGGAAAACCCGTCCTGTTCGAGGGCGGTGCGCATCAGCGAGCGGACGATCGCGTCGTCGTCGACGATCATCAGCGAGGTCTGGTTATGGTCAAGCGGCGGGTGCATCGGCTTCCATGCTCAAGACTTGCAGGCGCTCGATCGCCTCGGCGACGTCCTCGTCGAGCCCGTCGAGCAGCGCGTCGACGGAAGCGGCCCCGGTGGCGCGGGCGGCCGCCTCGATCTCGGAGCAGCGGGCGGCCAGCGCCCGGCCGCCGAGCGCGCTCGCGCTGGATTTGAGGGCGTGCGCGGCCCGCCACAGCGCCTCGGCATCGCGCGCGACGCACTTGGCGCGCACCTCGGCGGCCATGGTCGGCGCGCTTGCGGCGAACTTTTCGACGATCCCGCGGAACAGCCCCACGCGGCCGCGCCGCTCCATCTGGCGGATCTGGTCGACGGCGGCAAGGTCGATCGGGTCGTCGGGCAGGCCGGTATCGCCGTCGGAAGGGGCGTCGTCGCCCATGTCGCCGGCGCGGACGCGGCCCTCCTCGGCGACCGGCAGCCAGCGCCGCAGCGCTTCGGAAAGCTGGAGCTCGTCGAACGGCTTCACCAGGAAGTCGCTCATGCCGGCATCGAGGCATTTCTGGCGCATCTCGGGCAGGGCATGCGCGGTCACCGCGATAATCGGCACCGGCGCCTTGGCCGCGCGTCCGTCGTCGGAAAGGCCGGACGACATCCCCTCGATCTCGCGAATTCGGCGTGTTGCCTCGAAGCCGTCCAGCTCGGGCATCTCGCAATCCATCAGGATCAGGTCGAACCGGTCCTGGGCGAAGGCGCGGACGGCGGCGCGGCCGTTCGGCGCCGTCACCACGCGACAGCCCAGATTGTCGAGCATCGCCATCGCGACGTCCTGGTTCACGTCGTTGTCCTCGGCCACCAGGATCCGCGCATCGAATTGCAACTGACGGTTGGGCGTGCTGCGCCGCGCCAGCCAGCGCCGGCCGCGCCCCGAGCGGCGCCCGGCGGCGATCGACGCCAGCGCGTCGTAGAGTTCGGACGGGCGCACGGGCTTGGCCAGCGAGGCGAAGGCATCGATCTGTTGCAGGCGCTCGTCGGCGAGCAGGCTGTCGATGCTCGACAGGAAGACGATCTCGGTCGGACGGTCGGGCCGGGCCGCACGCAGCTCGGCCGCGAACTCGAGCCCTTCCGGGCCCAGCCCCCTTGCGTCGAGGATGGCGACGTCGAAGCCGCGGCTCTCCTGGACCGCCGGCGCGCCCCTCGTCGAGCGAGGTGGCGATCGTCGCATCGACGCCCCAGCCGCACAGGTACTGCAACAGGACGTGGGCGCTTACCGCATTGGCGTCGACCAGCAAGGCGCTGAGCTGGCGCGCCAGGTGGCGGGCGCCGTGCGGCGATTCCTTCTCGCGCATGGTCTTCTTGAGGCGGATGGTGAACCAGAAGCGCGAGCCGCGCCCGAGCTCGCTCTCGACCCCGATCGTGCCGGACATCGCCGTCACGAGCTGCTTGGTGATGGCGAGGCCGAGGCCCGAGCCGCCGCGCGCGCGGGTGAACGACCCATCGACCTGATGGAAGGATTCGAACACCGAGGAAAGCTGTTCGGCGGCGATGCCGATGCCCGTATCGACCACCGCGAAGGACAGCACGGCGTCGTCGTCGGTCGACTCGGCGAGCGACAGCTCCAGCAGGATCTCGCCCCGCTCGGTGAACTTGATCGCGTTGCCGACCAGGTTGACCAGGATCTGGCGCAGCCGGAACGGATCGCCGCGCAGCCCGGCGGGCACGGCGTCGTCGACGAAATAGACGAACTCCAGCCCCTGGCTCGCGCAGCGCTCGCAGAACAGGTCGGCCGCCTCCGAGATCACGTCGCGCGGGTCGAAATCGACGTCGACCAGCTCCAGCCGTCCCGCCTCGATCTTCGAGAAGTCGAGGATGTCGTTGATGATGCCCATCAGCGCCTGGCCCGACCGCAGCAGGTTCTGCACCAGCCTTCCCTGGCGGTCGCTGAGGGCGGTCGAGGACAGCAGGTTCGCCATGCCGAGGATGCCGTTCATCGGCGTGCGGATCTCGTGGCTCATCGTCGCCAGGAATTCGGACTTCGCCTGGCTGGCCGCCTCGGCCTGGCGGCGCGCCTCGATCAGCTCGCGCTCGGCCCGCTTCCGTTCGGTGATGTCGCGGATGATGCCGGTGAACAGCACCTCGTCGATGCCGCGCACCTCGGTCACGGTCAGGTCGATGGTGAACTCGCTGCCGTCCTTGCGCACGGCGACCAGCTCGCGGCCCATGCCGATAATCCTGGCCTCGCGCGTGGTGAGGTAGGATTCGACGTACTGGGCGTGGCGCGAGCGGTGCGGCTCGGGCATCAGCATGACCAGGTCCTGGCCCACCGCCTCCTCGGCCGCGTAGCCGAAGATGCGCTCGGCGCCTGACGACCATTGCTGGATGCGGCCCGACCGGTCGATCGTGACGATCGCGTCGGCCACCGAGTCGACGATGGCCTGCAGCCGGGCGCGTCCGTGGCGCACCTCGCGTTCCACCGCCTCGCGTCGCGAAACCTCGCTGGACAGGCGCGAGACCAGCTCGATCTGGCGTGCGGCATAGGTGCCCGCCAGGGTGACGGACGCGACCAGCACGGTGATGATGGTGATCACCAGGGCGAGGATCGTGGGCGCGAGGTTCATGGCGAAGGATTGGACGGCGGGATCGGGGTAGAACTCGGCCGCCTCCATCGCCGTGTAGTGCATGCACGCCACGGCGAAGCCCATGACCGTGGCCGCGATCAGCGTGCGCCATTTGCCCGGCAGTTGGCCGAACCGGAAGCGGATGCCGAGCGACAGGAAGGCGAGCGCGACGGCCACGACGATCGACAGCGCCACCAGTGCCGGGTCGTAGACCAGCAGCGCCTGCGGCACCATCGCGGCCATGCCGGTGTAGTGCATCGTGCCGATGCCGGCGGCCATCATCAGCGCGGCGACGACCAGCCGGCGCAGGGTGGGGGCCGTCGGCCGGCTGATCGCGTGCAGCGCGACGCCGCTCGCCAGCATGCCGGGAATCATGGAAAGGAGCGTGCCGAGCGGGTCGTAGCCCACCCCGCAGGGAAGCTCGAAGGCCAGCATGCCGACGAAATGCATCGCCCAGATGCCGCCGCCCATGCTGACCGCGCCGGCGCCCGCCCACGCCCAGCGGCCGCGCGGCGTGGCCGCCGCCGACATGCGCGCGGAGATCGACAGCGCGACGAAGGCGGACAGGATGGCGATGGCGATCGACGCGGCGACCAGCCGCGCGTCGTAGATGCCGTGAAACTGCTCGGCGCTCTCGACGGTTCCTGAGAAGGGCAGGAAGTACTGGTTCAGCAGGTTCATCGGGAGCCCGGCGCTGACGACCGGGCCACTAGAGCCTTGGACCGGTTAATCCGGCGTAAAGCGAGCGGGGTCGGCGCCGAAAATTTCCGGCCGCGCAGCGCCGTCGGCTATGATGACGGTCCCGATCGAACCAGGGAGGGCACCGTGCCGACGGCCAGAATCAATGGCATTTCCATGAATTACGAGGTGTTCGGCGACCGCGGCTCCTGGGTCGCCTTGTCGCCCGGCGGGCGGCGCGAAGGCGCGGCCGTGGCCGGGCTCGCCCGCCGAACGGCGGCGGAAGGCCACCGCGTGGTGATCTTCGACCGGCGCAATTGCGGCGCCTCGGACGTCACCATCGGCGCCGACCGCTCCGAGTCGGAACTCTGGGCCGACGATTTGCACGCGCTTCTGGGCCAGCTCGGCGCGGCGCCGGTGGCGGCCGGCGGCGGCTCGTCGGGCTGCCGGCTGGCGGTGCTGCTCGCGCTGCGCTACCCGTCCGACGTCTCGGCGCTGCTGCTGTGGCGCGTGACCGGCGGGCGGCATGCCTGCGAGATGCTGGCGCACCAGTATTACGGCGCCTTCATCGAGGCGGCGGAGCGGGGTGGCATGAAGGCGGTGTGCGAGACCGAGCATTTCGCGGCCTGCATCGCCGCCAACCCGCGCAACCGCGACACTCTGATGGGCCTGGAGGTCGACGAGTTCGTCCGGCGCATGCGCGACTGGGCCGGGTATTTCCTGCGCGACGCCGACCTGCCCATCATCGGCGCGAGCGAGGACGAGCTGAAATCGCTGCGCGTGCCGGCCTGCATCGTCCCGGGCAACGACTGGCGCCACAACCCGAAGGTGGCGGCGCGGGCCGCCGAGCTCATCCCGGTCAGCGAGCTGCACGACCTGGTCAAGGTGCAGCGCGACGTCGATCTCGGCCCGCATGAGGACTGGGACGAGATTGAGGAGGAGATGGCGACGACCTTCTCGGGCTTCCTGCGGCGCCACCTGGCGGTCGCCGCGCAGTAGCGGGCGCGGATCAGCGCGCCTTGTGGCCGGTGAGGCGGGCGAGCAGGGCGTCCGCGTCGTCGGGCAGGCGGTCGCCGCGCCAGGCGACGTGCTGGTCGGGACGGATGAGGGCGAGGTCGGCGCCGTAGAGCTCGCGCGCCTCGGGCGCGGGCACGTCGACGACCTCGAAGGGAATGCGGCGCCTCTCGGCTGCGGCCGCCAGCGCGTTTCCGTCCGGTGCGCCAGGACGCAGCCGCAGCAGGGTGAAGCCTGGCCCGAACAGGTCGAACAGCGAGGCCTGGCCGGCCAGGAACAGATGCGGCGCCCGGCCGCCGGGACAGGCGCTCGGCGTGTAGACGATATGGTCGTCGGGCGGCGGTGCCGTGCCGTCGGAGGCGACGATGGGGGAATCTTCGTAGCGCGCCCCGAGCTGGATGCCGAGCGAAGCGAACTCCTCGCCCAGCGTCGAGACGACTTCGGTGGCCGCGGCGCGGGCGGCGGTGCCGGCGGGGCCGTCCTCGCACAGCTCGGGCGGCGCCGGCACGTCGGCGAGGCGGCGCGAAAACCGCTTGGCCATGCCGGTGTTGCGGAAGGCGATGGCCTGCCGCTCCGTGGCGTAGCTCGCGAGCAGGCCGGGGCCGCCCCAGCCCTGCACCATCCCGGCCAGCTTCCAGCCCAGATTGGCGGCGTCGTCGATGCCCGTGTTCATGCCGAATCCGCCTGTCGGGGTGAACAAATGCACGGCGTCGCCGGCGAGCCACACCCGGTCGCGGCCGAAGCTCTCGGCGACAAGCGCGTGCCCCGCGGTCCAGGGCCAATGGCCGATGAACTCGAACGGCACGTCCTCGCCGACGCTCAGCCGGAAGCGCTCGGCGATGTAGCCGGGGTCGGGCGGCTCGTCGACGCGCCCGATGCGGGTCGAGAACAGGAACTCGCCGGCGCCGTCCAGCGTGACCAGGTTGGTGCGCACGTTGGGGTTGACCGTCCAGTACTGCCAGCAGCGGCGGTTCAGGATGCCGCGCTCGTACAGCGCCGGGGCGCGCATATGTGTCGCCACGGTCGCCCCGCTGCCATAGACCTGCTCCTGCGGCCGCTCGCCTATGTAGGAGATGCCGAGCCAGCGCCGCACGAAGCTGCGCCCGCCGTCGCAGCCGACCAGATAGTCGCACGCCAGCCGTTCCGTCCGGCCGGTGGCGACCTCCTCGATGGCGACGGAGAAGCCGTCCTCCCGCTCGCCGATATCGACGCATCGCCAGCCATAGCGCGGCGTGACCGTCTTCAGGGTCTGGATGTGCTGGAACAGCCGCGCCTCGACATACATCTGGTTGGCGCGGAACAGCGGCTCGGGAATCTGGTCGGTCGGCGCGGCGGCGGCGCGCGCGGCCCGCTTCTCGTTCTCCGACGGCATGCGGTGGCGCGCCAGCTCCCAGCCGTTCAGCGTGGTGAAGTAGCCGACGTCGGTCGGATGGTCGGGCGGCAGGCCAACCTTGCGGATCTCGTCGGCGATGCCGAGCCGCCGGTAATGCTCCATCGTGCGGGCGTTGTGGGTATTGCCCTTGGGGTGCCAGCGCGAGCTGGGCTCGATATTGACCAGGACCGACGGCACGCCGAACACGGCCAGGTTCATCGCCAGGACCATGCCGACGGGACCCCCGCCGATGATCCCGACCGGCGCGGAAACCATGCTCGCGCTCCCCTCCGTCACGCCCGCTACGCTTCGCCCTCGAAGCGGTGGTAGCGGCAGAACTGCATCAGCGGCTCGTCGGTCATCGAGAACAGAACCGCGTCGGTCTCCGCCCGATGGCTCGCCCAGTGCCAGCTCGGCACCACGAACGTGTCGCCGCGCCTCCAGGCGAAGGTGTCGTCGCCGACGATCGAGACCCCGCTGCCGGCCATCACGCTGAAGATCTGGTTGTGCGTCGCGCGGAAGCGTCGCGTGATCGTGCCGCTCTCCCAGCGCTGCACGTAGAGCGCGGTCGTCGTCATCGCCGGCGCGTCGAGCCGCACCCGCACGCTGTAATAGCCCTCGGGATCGGCCGATGCGCCGTCCAGCAGGCGCTGCGTGTCGTCCCACGGGAAGCGCATGGGCGAGGTGACGGGCGTCGAGGTCACGCGTTCGAAACCGTCGGGATGGTCGTCGAAATGCATGCTGTCGAGGGTGACGGCGAGCGGCACGTCGAGCCCGTCGAACCAGTAGGCCGGGTCGTCGCCGTCATGGCCATGGCCGTGCCAGCACCAGCCGGGCGTCAGCACCACGTCGCCGGTCTCCATCAGCGTCTTTTCCCCGTCGACGATCGAGAAAGCGCCCTTGGCGTCGATGATCACGCGCAGGGCGTGGGCGGCGTGGCGGTGGCTGCGCGCCTTCTCGCCGGGCAGGATCAATTGGTAGGCGCTGACCAGCGTGCGCGACGGGAACGAGCCGTTAGGGTTGCGCATCACAAGGTTGCGCCGCTCGGCCAACTCGGTGTTGATCAGCCGGCCCGCCGCGTCCATCGCGGCCTTGGCCGTGTCGTACGACCAGTGGGCCGGGCGGAACGGGCCGTTCGGCATGCCGCGGTTGCCGTTGTGCTCCACCCAGCCCGGCACGAAGTCCAGCCGGTCGAGCTCGCGGTAAAGCCCGTCCAGGGTCGGCAGGGCGCGAATGTCGGCGAGGCTCATCGCATCCGTGGTCATGGGAGGTCCCCGTGCTGGTCCCGTCGGTTCGGATCATATTGCGCCCGCCGCCGGGCGTCCATGACGGCCCGCGTTCGGCTATAATGGCGCCGGCGCCGTGGGCGCGCCGGGACAAGCCATAGGGAGAGCACGGGCATGGCGGAGAAGAAGGTTCCCTACGAATTCGACGGGCGGAAATTCGAGGGGGTGATCGTCTATGACGACAGCGTCGCCGCCAAGCGGCCGGCGATCTTCATGCAGCCCGACTGGCTGGGCGTGTGCCGCCATTCGATCGACATGGCGCGCGAAGTGGCGGGCAAGGACTACGTCGTCATGGTCGCCGACATGTTCGGCGTCGGATACGGCGAGAAGGAGAAGGCATTCGATGAGCTGATGAAGAGCTCGCGCGGCGTGCGCAACGACCTCAAGTTCCTCCTTGGCTGCGGCGCGAAGGCGTACGAGGCGCCTGTTCGCCGAGGCCCAGAAGCTGGGCGTTGTCGATCCCGCGAAGAAGGGCGCCATCGGCTACTGCATCGGCGGCGGGTTCGCCCTCGAGCAGGCGCGCGCCGGTGCCGACTTCAAGGGTACGGTGGTGTTCCACGTCACCGCGCCCAACCCGGTCGACGCCGCCGCCAAGCCGAACGTCAAGGGACGCGTGCTGGCGCTGCACGGCTCGGCCGATCCGGTGACGCCCAAGCCGCAGATGGACGCGCTGGAGGCCGAGCTGACCGAGGCCAAGGTCGACTGGCAGGTGATGATGTTCGGCCACGCGGTGCATTCGTTCTGCGACGTGGGCGCGAACAATCCGCAGCAGCGCTATGACGAGAAGCTCGCCAAGAAGTCCTATCGGATGATGCGCGACTTCTTCGCCGAGACGTTCTGAGACCAGAGGCGCAGGACATCGACCGTTCGTGCTGAGTGCGGCCGAGCATCAAGGCCGCAATCGGAGTGCGGGAGTCTGTCATCGTTTGCCCCTCACCCTGTCCCTCTCCCGGCGGGAGAGGGAACGCTGCGCCAGCGTCCCTTACCTTGTCGGAACAAGTCTTAGCTCGACGAGGTTCAAGGTTTGCACCGCGGGTCCCCTCTCCCTTGGGAGAGGGACAGGGTGAGGGGTAGTGCGATAGCCCCGTCGCGGCGGGATCAGTCCGCTGCGCCGCGGACCAGCTCGACCAGCGCGGCCGGATCGTCGGGCGGCGCGTCGCCGCGCCAGGCGACGAACCCGTCGGGCCGCACCAGCACCAGGCGGCGCGCATAGGCCTCGCGCGCCTCGGCGTGGTCGATGTCGACGACCTCCAGCGGCACGCCGCGCTCGGCCGAAGCCGCCGCGAGGGGCGCCGTGTCGGCCGTCTTGTCGAAGCGCAGCAGGACGAAGCCCCGGCCGAACAGGTCGAGGGTCGAGCGGCCGGGCGCCAGCCAGACGTGCGGCGCGCGCGATCCCGGCCGCGAGGTCTGGGTATAGACCATCGGCGGGTCGTCGGGCGGCTCGGTTCCGTCGGGCCGGATGACGGGCGAGGCGTCGTAGCGGTAGCCCAGGTGGATCTGCAGCGTGTACCACTCGTGCTTCATCGTCGCGGTGTAGGCGTCGCCGAATTCGCGCCGCGCGGCGTCGCCCTCGGGGCCCGGCTGGAACACCTGCGGCGACAGCTTCTGGCGCGTCGAGATCATGCGCTCCAGATTGGCCGTCGCCTCGCGCACGTTGCGCAGCGCGACCGGCCGCCGCTCCGCCTCGTAGGAGTCCATCAGGCGCGGCCCGCCCCAGCCGGCCAGCATCGCGGCCAGCTTCCAGCCCAGATCGACGGCGTCCTGCATGCCGGTGTTCATGCCGAACGCGCCGGTCGGCGAGTTGAGGTGCGCCGCATCGCCCGTGACGAACACGCGCCCGGTGCCGTAGCGGTCGGCCACCAGCTCGCGCCGGATCCACGGCACGATCGACAGCACGTCGAATTCGAAGGGCTTGCCCATGGCGCGCACGATCAGGGTGCGCACCTCGTCCTCGGTCAGGGTGCGCCGGGTCTCGTCGCCGACGACCGAGAAGCGGTACCGGTCCCAGCCGTCGATGGCGACGATGGTGCTCCACGTCCCCTCGGGGCCGATGAAGATGAAGCGGTACCCCTTCGGCGTGTCGTGCAGCTTCCAGAAGCCGGGGCAGCGGAAGATCGCGTTGGTGGTGTAGGTGAGGGTCGGCTTGCCCGACATCTCGATGCCCAGCGCCTGGCGGACGGTGCTGGCCCCGCCGTCGGCGCCGACGAGATAGTCGGCCTCGATTGTCTCGGTGCGGCCGTCGGCCGTGCGCAGCGTGGCGACGACGCCGTCCGGACGCTCCTCGAAGCTCGACCAGCTCCGTCTCGAAGCGCAGCGTCCGCCTCGGGCAGCGATTCCACCCACCGGCGCAGGATCGGGTCGAACATGTCCTGCGGGCAGCGCTCGCGCTTCACCGGGCTTTGCGGCGGCGGCTCCTCCTCGCGTGGCGAGGGGAAGGGCTCGCGCCCGAACTCGTAGCCGGTGAAGCTTTCCAGCCAGACATTGTCCTGCGGGTGGTCGGGGTTGTAGGGGCAGTTGCGCACCGCCTCCTCCAGCCCCCAGCGCCGGCAGAACTCCATGGTGCGCGGGCCGATCAGGTCCATCTTGGGCTGGGTGATCGTCCCGTCGCCGCGCTCGACGGTCAGGGAGCGGACGCCGCGCCAGCCGAGCTCGCCCGCGACGGCGAGCCCGACCGGCCCGGCGCCCACGATCAGGACGGGGACGCGCGCGGTCATGGCGATGGGACGACGGCGGCGCCCGTTGCGTTCGGGGCACGGTTTGGGATCTGCATGCGCGGCAAGATAGGCGAGCGGGACGGCGAGGGGAAGATGCCGCGCGCGCGCCTTCGGTCGCAGGACCCGGCGGCGCGCCTCAGGCGGCGGGCTCGGCCGCGATCTCCAGCACGATCGTCTCGCCCTACCGCTACCGGAACGATCTGGTGCGGATGCTGGTCGGGCTGCACCGGGCGGCGGTTCCCGATTCGACCGTACAGGGCAATAGTGCGACACTCGGCCATGGCCACGCGGACCGATCAGGCGCGATCGGCGCTATCGTCGATCTGGCTTTTCCGGGATCTGCCGCAATCCGCGACGGATCTTCTGCTGCGCCACATGCGGGCGGTGCGCTTCCTCCCCAACCAAATTATCTTTCGGAAGGGGGAGGCGGGGGCGAGCATGATGCTGGTCGTCGAGGGCCGCGTGAAGATCTGCTCGCGCTCGTGGGACGGGCGCGAGGTGGTGCTCAACCTGATCGACGCGGGCGAGGTGCTGGGCGAAATCGCGCTGCTCGACGGGCGCGAGCGCACGGCCGACGCGATCGCCATGGAGGCGACGACCCTGCACGTGCTCGACCGGCGCGATTTTCTGCCCGTTCTGCGACAGAACCCGGATATCGGCATCCGCCTGCTGTCGGTCCTGTGCCAGCGCCTGCGCCGCACCAGCGAGCAGGTCGAGGACCTCGTCTTCCTCGAGCATCCGGCCCGCCTGGCCAAGATCCTCCTGTGGCTGGCGACGCG
Source organism: uncultured Alphaproteobacteria bacterium (assembly GCA_963826605.1). Lineage (GTDB taxonomy): Bacteria > Pseudomonadota > Alphaproteobacteria > MPNO01 > DASWLB01 > CAWGHZ01. The sequence continues at coordinate 1,801,300 of CAWGXN010000001.1, read as the reverse complement.
CTACGGCCGCAGCTCAGCCGATGGCGTCGCCATCGCGGTCAAGCTGTCGCAGCGCGAGCTGGGGACGCTGGTCGGCGTCCGCCGCGAGGCGATGAACCGCCAGCTCGCGGCGTGGCGGGCGGCGGGGCTGATCGGGCAGAGCCGCGGGCTGATCACCATCCCCGACGTCGCAGCCTTCGAGGCGATGGTCGAGGCGCTCCCCAAATAGCGCCGCGCGCGCCGCGGCCGCGGCCAGCCCGGCAAAGATTTCCCCCGAAAGTGCACACCCGTGTGCGGTGCCGCACAGGTGCGCCGCCCCGACGGCCCGATATTCCCGTCACGAACATCGTGATCCCGGGAGGGCATCATGTCGGGTTGGCGAAGCGACGGGATATTGGAGGAGCTCTATTGCGAGGCGCGGGCCGTCGGTGGATGGACCCGGCACTGGTGCGCGGCGGTCCGCCTGATGTGCGGGCGCTGCGCGCCGCCGCGCCGGCCCGAACCGCTGTGGCGGGCGCCGCGCTGCGTGCGGGAGGAACTGGCCGGCCGCGGCGCCGACCGGCCCGACCGCACGAAGTAGACGGCAGGGTCGTGAAGGGGGTGGTGCGAAGGGCGCACGGCGGGATGGGGCCATCCGCCGGCGCGCCTTGCGCCGGTCCGCCGGCCATTCGCCTTTCGGAGGGCGAGTGTGCCGGCGGATACGGCGCCTTCGGCCTCCTCTATCCCCAGATCTTGCGCGCCGTCTCGACGATCAGCTCGAGCTTGCGCCGCTGATCGTCCCAGCCCAGCTCGTTGCCGACGGCGACCGAGGCGAAGCCGCACTGGGCGGTCAGGGCCAGGTTCTCGATCGGCACGAACCGCGCGGCCTCGTCCACCCGGCGGCGCAGCGCGTCGGGGTCCTCGAGCGCGGGGGTCTTGGTCGAGACCAGCCCGAGCGCGACGATCCGGTCGTGCGGCACGAAGCGCAACGGCGCGAATCCACCGGCGCGCTCGGTGTCGAATTCCAGCAGGAACCGGTCGTAGTTCAACCCGCCGAAAACCCGCTCGGCGATATGGTCATAGCCGCCCTCGGCGTACCAGCGGCTGTAGAAATTCCCGCGGCACATATGCAGCGCGAAGGTCACACCGTCGCGCTTCAACCCCGCGATCAGCGCGTTGTCAGCCGCGACGTCCTGGTCGATGGCGGCGTCGGGATCGACGCCCCAGTCGCGCCATTCGCGCCGGCGCGCCTCGTCGGAATAGTCGAATACGTAGCGGATGGAATCGATCTGCACGTAGGGCACGCCGTCCGCGACCAGCGCCGCGATCTCGTCGCGCATCAGCGCGACCAGGTCGGCCAGGGCGGCGTCGCGCGAGGGGTAGGCCCTCTCGGAGATGCCCGGCGCCCAGTGGCGCAGGAACCAGGTCGGGCCGGGATTGGTGATCTTGAACGCCCCCGGCGCGTGCGCGGCGAGGAATGCGGCCTCGGCGCCGTTCAGGCGGCGCTTCGCCCGGATCTTGCCGCCGATGACCGGGTCGCGATGGCGTGCGGCCGCGGCGTCCGGGTTGTCCGGCGTCGGCACGATGGCGTTCGCCGCGCCGCGCCAGCGCATCCGGTTCTGCGGGGCGGCCGCCGCCGCATCGCCGGCGTCGACGAACCCCTCGAACGCGTCGAGCGGGCCGCTGAGCCAGCTTTCGCGGCGATACTCGCCGTCGCTGAAAATCTCCAGCCCGGCGTCCTTCTGCACCTGGAGAATCTCGAGGATGGCGCGGTCGGTCGCCGCGGCCAGCGCGTCGTCGCCGATCCGGCCGGCCCGGTGCGCGCGGATGGCGTCGCGCAGCGCGGGCGGCCTCAGGAAGCTGCCGACATGGTCCGCCCGGCAGCGCGTTCCGGCCGCCGGCGCGCCGGCCCCGCCGTCAGGCGTCGACATAGATCTGCCCGTCGCGGATCGCGACCGGATAGGTGCGCGCGACCAGCCTGTCGTAGGTGACGCTCTTGCCGCTGCGCAGGTCGAACCGGAAGCGGTGCCAAGGGCACGCGACCTCGCAGCGCTTGACGCTCACCTGGCCCTCCCAGAGCGGCCCCGCCTTGTGCGGGCAGGCGGCGGCGAAGGCGAACACCTCGCCCGCGATTTCGGAACAGCGCGATCCGCCGCCCGGCCTGGTCGACCAGCCGGCTGCCCCCGTCGGGAATTTCGGCGAGGGCGCAGACCGCCGCGGTCATACGTCCGCCCACCCGGCGCGCCGCGCCCGCGCTTCGTCCGCCGTGTCCGAGGCGGGATCGAACCCGTAGACGGCGGGATGGACGGTGCCGCACGACCGGCATGTGCGCGCGCCATTGTCGGCGTTGAACGCGCGGACGCGGTCGAGCTGCGCGTGCCAGTAGCGCGCCGGATCGCCGCCGCGCGCGAGGCGGTGGCGGACCAGCTCGCCGCCGCAGCCGGGGCAGAACCAGGCCGCCTCCTCGGCGACGTCGGCGCCGTTCAGCCCGCCGACCAGCATCACGTAGTAGACGCCGTCCGCCTGCACCGAGCGGACCCAGTTGGTGTCCGCCGCGCTGACGCGCCAGAACCCGAACAGATGCTCGATGTGGAACGGCGTGCCGGCGGGGATCATGTTCAGCGCATTGTCGGCCAGCGGCAGGCGCACGATGCCCGCCTCGCGCCATTCCCAAACCTCCAGCGCGGGATGGTCGGGCGCGAAGCGGCCGTGCCAGATGTGGTGGTCGCCGCTCGCCGCCCATGCGCCGAACGGCACGCCGGACGCGCGCAGCGGGAAGGTCAGGCTGAGGACAGGCTCTTCCACCGGCGCGGCGTCCCGCCTACCACAGCTTGCGGGCGGCGGCGGTCTCGGGCGTGTCGGTGGCGGTGTTCCAGCGATAGGCGAGGGGGTGGGTGGCGCCGCATTCCGGGCAGACCCGGTGGCGCGGATCGGCGTTGAACGAGTTCACCGCGTCGGTCTCGGCGCGCCAGAACCCGTGGAACCCGAGCCGGCCGGTCTCGTACACGTATTCGTGCAGCAAGGTGAGGCAGTCGGCGCAGTACCACGAGAACCGGTCGGTCTCGCCGTCGCGCGGGAAGCCCATGATCACCAGGAAGTAGCCGAGCCCGTCCGGCCCCTCGCCCGGCAGCGGCAGATAGATCTCGTCCTTGTCGTTGACGTGCCAATAGCCGAAATTGTGCGACACGCGGTGCGGGGTGCCGCTGGTGGTGATGTGCACCGTCAGCGCCTTCTGGTGCCATTCGCTGAGCCCCTTCGGGCCCATCTCGAAATGGCGGCTGATATTGCCCTTGCGCGGATCGACGACCGTTTCGCCCGAGATCTGACGGCGTCGTATGCCGTAGATGTTCTGGCCCATCGGCTTGAAGCCCGAGAATTTCGGCAGGACGCGGTCCTCGAAATAGTCCCAGTCCTCGACGATCCGCTCGATCGGCTCCTTGACCATCAGCTCGGCGAACATGGCACCTCCCCGCGGGCCGCGCGAAAGTCGTGCCGCGCGCCGCCCATGATGCTATGGTTGCGAAGGAACGACGTCAAGGTCGGCCGCCCGTCGCGCGGCCGCCCCCAATCGCAGCACCGGAGGAGGAAATCGTGCCTGCACGAAGGCCATCCGTGACCGCCGATCCCGCCGATCCCGCCGATTTCGCCGAGGCCCGCCACGTCCTGCAACGTTCGCTCGGCTACCAGCTTCGCGCGCTGCACCACGCCATGCGCCAGGAGCTGGAGGGCCGTCTCGCGCGGCACGGCATTCCGTTCGGCATGGGCTATTACCTGCGCGCGCTGTGGGAGGCGGACGGGCTGACCCAGAAGGAGCTGAGCCAGCGCGCCGGCACGACCGAGCCGACGACGGTCGAGATGGTGCGCAAGATGGTGGAGCGCGGCATCGTCGAGCGGCGCCGCTCGCCCATCGACCGCCGCAAGATCCACGTCCACCTCACCCGCAAGGGCAAGCGGCTGGAGGCCCGGGCGCTGCCCTACATGATGGAGATCCAGGACGTCGCCCTCGCCGGCGTGACGGAGGCGGAGGAGCGCATCTTCCGCTCCGTGCTCGCCCGCATGCGCGGCAACCTGGCCGCGGCGCGCACCGGCGCGGAGGCGCGCGACGAAAGCGCCGCGTAGCCGGCCCTCATGCGCCCAGAAAGCGGTGGACGCCTTTCTGCGGGCTCGATAGAGTTCGGTCGTTAGGGAGCGAAGTAATCGCCGTGATCGCAGAGACGCTGAGCTATCGCGCCGACGACGGCGCAAGCGTGCCCACCTTCCTCGCGCGGCCGGAGGGCGCCGGGCCGTTCCCCGCCCTGGTGCTGGGCTACGAGTTCTGGGGCATGCTGGAGGTGCCGGGCGGCGGGCCGCACATGCGCGACCTCGCCGGCCGCTTCGCCGAAGCCGGATACGTCGCCGCCGTTCCCGACACCTACGCCGCGCGCGGCCAGCAGCCGACGATGGAGGGCGGCACGATCAAGGGCGCGCCGTCGGACGAGCAGTCCGGCCGCGACCTCGCCGCCTGCGTCGGCTGGCTCGCCGCGCTGCCCTACGTCGCCGGCGACAGGATCGGCACGGTCGGCTGGTGCGGCGGCGGGCGTCAGGCGCTGTTCCTCGCCGCCCGGTCGGACGCGATCCGCGCCTGCGCCGCGTTCTACGGCCGGCCGGTCAACCGGCCGAACCAGCCCGGGCCGGGCCCGATCGACGTGGTGGCGTCGATCCGCTGCCCGGTGTTCGGCGCCTATGGCGAGGACGACAAGGCGATCCCGGTCGAGACCGTGCGCCAGTTCGAGGCGGCGCTCGGCCGCGCCGGCGTTGCGCACGAGATGCATTATTATGCCGGCGCGGGGCACGCTTTCATGAACGACCAGCGCGACAGCTATTTCGAGCCGGCCGCGCGCGAATCGTGGCGGTCGCTCGTCGCCTTCTTCGACCGCCATCTCGGCGCCCCGCCGGCGGCGTGACCCTGCGGAGCGGCCCATGACCCTGAAGTTCGGCCTTTTCGACACGTTCTCGCACCGCGAGGGCGAGATGCGCCGCGCCGCCGATCTCTACCACGAGCACATCGACGACGCGCGCCGCGCCGACGCGCTGGGCTACGACTATTTCTTCTTCATCGAGCACCAGAACGCGGGCTTTCCCTGCGTCACCGCGCCCTCGGTCTATCTCGCCGCGCTGGCGCAGGCGACCAGCCGCATCCGCATCGGCGCGATGGTGTTCCAGATGCCGCTGCACCATCCGGTGCGCCTCGCCCAGGACACGGCGCTGGTCGACCAGCTCTCGCGCGGGCGGTTCGACTTCGCCATCGGCTACGGCACGCGGCTCGGCGAGTTCGTGCCGTGGAACCTGCCGTTCGACGACCGGCGCGAGATGGGCATCGAGTGCATGGAGATCGTGCGCCGCGCCTGGACGGAGGAGAAATTCTCCTACGAGGGAAGGTTCTGGACCTTCAAGGACGCGACGCCCCAGCCGCTCGCCTATCAGGCGCCGCACCCGCCGGTGTGGGTCGGCGGGCACAGCCCGCGCTCGTTCGACTACGCCGCCGACAACAACTTCAACGTCGCGCAGAACATCGACGTCGAGCGGCTGATCATCGAGAAGTTCGACTATTTCCGCGACGGCGTGGAAGAAGCGCAACCACCCCGGCGCGATGCCCAAGCTGATGCTGGTCCGCCACGTCCACGTCGCCGAGACCGACGACCAGGCGCGCGCCGAGGCCGAGCAATACATGCTGGAGGGGCTGATCGGGCTCGACGGAGTCAAGCGCGCCAAGTCGCTGATGGCGCAGGAGGCGACGCCCGCCATGCTCGAGACCGCGCGGGTCTATCTGCGCACCGCCGAGTCGTACGATTTCTGGATCGAGGAGGGGCTCGGCTTCATCGGCAGCGCGGAGACCGTGGCGCGCCAGATCGCCGAGCAGCAGGCGCGCGTCGGCTACGACATCCTGCTCACCCAGCACAATATCGGCAACATGCCGCACGCGCTGGCGCACAAATCCGTGCGGCTGTTCGGCGAGAAGGTGCTGCCGGCGTTCCAGACCGTAGCCGCGAAGGCGCGCGCCTGAGCCCTACCAGACCGCCCGGGCGGCGCGCTCCTCGGGCGTGTCGTGGTTGGCGTTCCAGGCATAGCCCATCGGGTTGACGTGGCCGCATTCCGGGCAGGTGCGGTGGCGCACATCGGCGTTGTAGTCGCGCACCGCCTGCTCGGTCGCCTTGAACAGGCCGGGAAGCCCCAGCTCGCCGGTGCGGAAATGGCGCTCGAACAGCATGGTGAGGCAGCTCTCGCAGTACCACGCCCAGCTGTCGCCCTCGTTGCCGCGCGGCGTCTGCATGATGACCAGGTAATGGCCGAGGGGATCGCCCGGCATGTTGGGCAGGCCGAGATAGAGCTCGTCCATGTCGTTGATGTGCCAGAAGCCGAAATTGTGCCGCACCCGGTGCGGCGTGCCGCCGGTGGTGACGTGCAGCGACATCGGCCGATGCTCCACTTCGATCACCCCCTGCGGGCCGAGCTCGATCATCTGCGAGATGTCGCCCTTGACCGGGTCGATGATCGCGTCGGACGACAGGTCGCGCCGGCGGATGCCATAGATGTTCTGGCCGAGGGGGCGGAAGCGGGTGAACTTCGCCACCACCTTCTCGTCGAGGAAGTCCCAGTCGCCGATGATCTTCTCGATCGGCTCGTCGATCGTGACCTCGTGGAACATGTCATCCCTCCCGGCAGGCGACCACGTCGGCAGGATAGTCCGTGAAGGGCCGGTCGGGCGAGAGGATCATGCCGATCGGCGCCTTGCCCATCCGCCGGGCGCCGGCCGGCGTCACCCGCACCGTGTCGCCCCAGATATACTGGTAGGACCGGTCGGCCGACCAGATCGTCGGCTTGACGATATAGACGCCGTTCTCGGGGAAGCTCATCGTCATTGCCCGCTCGGTGCCCTCGTAGTCGGGCTTCGCGTCCGGGCTGGTCAGCAGCAGCGGCCTGTCGTCGCCGAGGCCGCGCCCGTGGACGATCAGCGAGGCGCCCGCGCCGGCCAGCTTCCCCCTGGTCGCCCCGATGCGCGCCCCGAGCGCGATGATCTTTTCGATCATCTGGCCCACCGTCGCGCCGGGGCGCAGCGTGTCCAGAAGCTCGGGATAGATGTCGGCGTGCGCCTTCGACATCTCCATCAGCATGGGATCGCAATGATGGACGGCGAGCGGGCGGATCTGCTGGGCGCGATAGCCGATCACCGAGGACTCGATCTCGGCGACGATGACGTCGCCGGCGACCAGCCGGCGCGCCGTGGGACGGGTGAGCGTGCGGCCGGGATTCTGCGCCGCCACCCAGTTGTAATGGACCGAGAGCTCCGAGCCGCGCGAGAACAGCCCGTGCATCGTCTCGGCCCACACCACGTAGTCGGGCACGCCCGGCTGGGCGGCGCGCGTCTGGGCCTCGATCGCGCGCTCGACGATGTCGACCGAGTCCTGCAGGACGGCGATCTCCTCGGCGCTTTTTACTTCGCGCACCTCCTGCAGCAGGTCGGAGGTATCGACGAAGGTCGCGCCCGGCAGGGCGTCGGTCAGCGCCTTCATCGTGCCGTGCATGATCGTGCCCTCGGGCGTGCGCGTCGAGCCGCCGCAGATGCCGATCCGCTCCCTGGCGAGGCCGAGCTCGAGAAGGCGCTCGGCCATCACGCGCCCGTAGCGGCGCTTTGCCTCGCGCACGTCCGTCACCCAGTCCTGCACCGACGGTCCCCAGCGCTCGGCCGCCGAGGTCGCGACCGCCGTGACCTCGCCCTCCAGCGGGAAGACGACGGCGATCGAGGCGTCGGCGCCGCCGCCCACATGGGACAGATAGCGCGCGTCGGCCTGCCAGTCGGTCGAGTTGCCGGGGTTCTGCGGCGCCACGATGGCGGCGATGCCGTCGCGCCGCATCCGCGCGCGCACCGCTTCCCAGCGGCGGTCGCGCTCGGCCAGGGAGAACCGGCGATAGGCGTGGATTGTGGCGGCGGCGCTCATGGGGAATCCGTTCCGTAAAGGGGCGAGGGCGCGCCCGTCGGGGGCGCGCGTCCGCGGCCGATACGTGCAAACCGCTTGCGCGCGAACGGCGCTATGATACGCTTAGGTACCGAGGGAACGTCCACCAAAAAGCGGCGCGGCACACGAGCCGCGCGACGAGCGGGAGGCTCACAATGCGGACATTCGGATTTGCGGCGGCTGCGGCCGCCGTGCTGTTGCTGGCGGTGCCGACGGCGCGGGCCGCCGACATGGACGTGGTCAAGGTCGGCGTCACCGGCCGGCCCGACCAGGCGCAGCTCGAGATCGCCAAGGCGCGCGGCTACTTCGCCCAGCAGCACATCGACGCCCAGTTCGTGCCCGGCGGCGCCAGCGGGCAGGACTACATCTCCTCGCTCGCGACCGACCAGATCCAGGTGGCGGCGGGCTCGCCCAACGCCGGCATGTTCAACGCGGTCAATCGCGGCATTCCCGTGCGCATCGTCGCCGACTGGGCGCATCTCGGCGACAAGACCGACTCGACCTTCTCGTTCGTCGCCCGCAAGGACCTGCTCGATTCCGGCAAGATCAAGACGGCGGCCGACCTCAAGGGCCAGCATATCGGCGTCGGCCCGCATTACGGCGCTTATAACGAGGTGTTCATCTACAAGATGCTGAAGAGCGTCGGGCTGAAGATGACCGACGTCATGCCCGAGTTCATCGGCTTCCCCGACGGCCTGGCCGCCATGTCGAGCAAGAAGATCGCCGGCACGCTGATGATCGAGCCGCTGGTGCTGGTCGCGCGCGAACGCCACATCGGCGAGGTGCTGATGCCGGCGGCCGAGGTCGACCCGGGCGCGCAGGTCGCGACGGTGATGTATTCGCCCAAGATGGCGGCCAACCGCGACCTCGCCGTCCGCTACCTGGTGGCCTACCTGCACGGCGTGCGCGACATGCTCGACGCCTACGTCAAGCACAAGGACACGGCGGCGGTTACGGACATTCTGGTCAAGCGCATGTCGATCAAGAAGCCGCACGTGTGGAACGCGATGTCGCCGCACATCGTCGACCCGGACGGCAAGGTCAACGTCGCCCACATCAAGGAGCAGGGCCAGTTCTACAAGATGCGGGGCGAGATCACCGGCCCGGTGCCCGACGTCGACAAGCTGGTCGATCCGAGCTTCGCCGAGGCGGCGGTGAAGATCCTCGGGCCGTACAACTGAGCCGGCCGACGGCGACTTCGCCGCCCGCGAGAGCCATGCGCCATGAGCCCGTCCTCAACTACGACTTCCCGCTGGACGAGACGGCGACGGACGGGGCGTGGCACCAGGCGAGCCGGTACAGCGTCTGGATCGGGCGTCAGTCGGCGGACGACCCGCCCTACCAGATGGTGGAGCGCCACGCCGAGGGGCTGGTCCGCCTGCCGGCGCGGCCGCGCGTCATGCGTGTCGTGCCGGCGGGCACGCCGTTCCGCATCGCCCATCTGTTCGCGCCCTTCCGCGTCTCCGACGCCGACCTGATCTATCTGCGCGCCGAGCGCGATGAGGGCGCTTACCACGTGCTGCTGGCGGCGACGGGACGCGAGGTGACGGAGGATTTCGTCGCCTGGATCTGTCCCGCCTGCGGGGCGGAGCTGGCGCGCACCGGCTTCGCCACCGGCCGGCACGGGCTCAACGCCTTCTGGCCCTTCATGCTGGACGAGGCGCGGGCATTCAACGCCGCGCCGGAGCGGCAGCTTTGCCCGTCCTGCGGCGCGCGCCATCCGGTTTGCTATGGCTTCGACGCGCGGCTCGATCGGCCCGACGAGGCCGCCTCGCGCGCCGCCTGGTGAGGCGCGGATGAGGGAGGAGACGGTCTGCCGGCTCGACGAGCTGGCGCCGGGCACGGCGCGGCGGGTGCTGGTCGGCGGCCGGCCGCTCTGCCTCGTGCGCGCAGGCGAGGCGGTGTATGCCTGCCTCGACAGCTGCCCGCACAAGGGCGGCACTCTGAGCGACGGCACGGTCAGCGTCGCGCGCGGCGAGATCATCTGCCCGTGGCACCGGTTCCGCTTCCACCTGGCGAGCGGCGCCAGCGTCACAAGGCCCGAGCTCGCGGTCCCTACCTTTCCGGTGCGGATCGTCGAGGGGCGGGTCGTCGTCGAACTTCCCTGAGGGCGCGGTGCGCCCGCCCAACCGAAGGAGTGCAGGATGAGCGCAGACACCGCCCGCAACCCCTGGGACCCGTCCTGGTCGAACGCCGTGTTCTCGCTCGACGAGCGCGACCGGCGCTGGGCCAAGGTGCGCCGGCTGATGGCGCGCGACGGGGTCGATCTCATCCTCTGCCTGCCCTGCACCAACAGCCACGACCGCGGCCAGGCGGACGCGCGCTACCTCACCCAGCTTGGCGAGAACAGCGACGAGACGACCGTCGCCTTCCCGATCGAGGGCGGCGTCACGGCGTGGCATTCGCGCCCCGGCGTGTGGCCGTCGTCGAACTGGTTCGCGGACATCCGCGCCTGCGGCCGCGGCACGGGCGGCGCGACGGGTGTCGAATGGATCAACGAGAACCCGCGCTATGCCGCCGGGACGATCGCCATCGCCGGGCTCGATTCCGGCCCCCTCGCGCATGTGCGCGCGGCGGAGGGCGAGGTGAACTGGCAGTCGGTGGAGATCCTCAAGAAGGCGTTCCCCAAGGCGCGGTTCGTCAGCGCGACGGGCGTCCTGGGCGAGGCGCGCTGGCGCAAGAGCGCCGAGGAGATCGAGTTCCTGCGCAAAGGAACCGAGGTCGCCGAGATCACGCTGGACGCCGTGCATCGCCACGCGAAGCCCGGCGTGCGCGAGCGTCACGTCTTCGCCCAGATCATGTTCGCCAACGCCGACGCCGGCGGCAGCTTCACCCCGATGATCGGCTGGGCCTCCGGCCCCGACAAGGCGGTGCGCCATCGCGTCGAGCAGCCTTCCTTCCGCAGCTTCGGCACGGGCGACATCCTGCTGCTCGAGATCGAAGGGCGGTGGGGCGGCTATATCGCGCAGATCGACCAGACGTTCGCGCTCGGCACCGTCACCGCCGAGCGCAAGGACGCGATGAAGCTCGCCTTCGAGGCGTTCGACAAGGTGATGGACGCGCTCAAGCCGGGCGTCACGGTGCGCGAGCTGATCGCGACGGCGAGCCTCGCCGCGCAAGGCGGCCGGCTCACCACCGGGCTCGGCGGGCACGGGCGCGGCACCGGCGACGACGGCCCGCTGCTGGTCGCGCGTCGCGCCGAGGACAGCGCGGTGCTCGACACCGTGATCGAGGAGGATTGCTGCTTCGTGGTCAAGCCGTCGGCGCAATATGACGGCGAGGCCGACTATGCGCGCTGGGGCGACACGGTGGTCGTCACCGCGACCGGCGCGAAGCGGCTGGGCACCCGGCCGCAGGAGATGCGGGTGCTGGTGTGATCGACCTCCACGCCGTTCGCCCTGCGAGCTTGTGAACCGATCGGCGCCCGGCCCCTCACCCTGTCCCTCTCCCAAGGGAGAGGGGACCCCGAGGCGGGAGCCTTGGTCTTAGTCGAGGTCGGGTTCGTGCCGACAGAATGAGGACGACCGACGCCGCGTTCCCTCTCCCAGGGGAGTGGGACAGGGTCAGGGGAAATGCCGGTGCCGGGCGGGCTGATCGCCCTGACCAATACCGATCGCGATGATCGGGACTCTTTGAAGCCGTCATTGCGAGGAGCGCAGCGACGAAGCAATCCAGAATCCTTGGCACAGCCCTGGATTGCTTCGCTCCGCTCGCAATGACGGCATAGATTCAGATCATCGAGACTTGGTTTAGTCGAGGTCAGGTTCGTGCCGACAGAATGAGGAAGACCGACGCCGCGTTCCCTCTCCCTTGGGAGAGGGACAGGGTGAGGGGCGGTGTCGCTGCGCTCGCCGTCCGGGGTGACAGGCGGATTTGGGACGACGGCCTTTACCGCACCTTCCAGGGGATGAGGGCGCGCTCGAGATAGTTGAGCAGCAGGGCGCTGCCGAACCCGAGGATTGCGGCGACCAGCAGCCCGACATACATCTTCTCGACCTGGAAGACCTGCCACGAGGTCCAGATCAGGTAGCCGATGCCCGATTGCGCGCCGACGAACTCGGCGGCGACGATGACCAGCAGCGCGACGCCCATGCCGAGCTTCAGCCCGGCCAGGATCAGCGGCAGGGCGCCGGGCAGGGCGACGTCGACGAACATCATCCAGCGGCTCGCGCCGTAGTTCTGCCCGACGTCGAGATAGATCCGCTCGATGTTGCGCACGCCGGCGACGGTGTTGATGAGGACGAGATAGATCACCGCCGTCGCGATGATCGCGTACTTGCTCTGCTCGCCCAGCCCGAACACCATGATGAACAGCGGCAGCACGGCGATCTTCGGGATCGGGAAGGTGGCGTCGACCAGCGGCTGGATCACCGCCCGGATCGGGCTGAACAATCCCATGGCGAGGCCGATGGCGATCCCCGGGATCGCCCCCAGGCAGAAGCCGATGACGATCCGCTCCAGGCTGATCGACAGGTGCTTCCACAGCTCGCCGTCGACCAGCATGTCCCACGCCGCGGCGAAGATCGCGAACGGCGACGGGAAGAACCGCGTGTCGATCCAGCCCAGCTCGGCGCCCGCCTGCCAGACCAGCAACAGAACGAGCGGCGAGGCGACGGAAAGTGCGCGCTCGAAATTCCGGCGCGTCAGCCAGCGGGCGGGCGTGTCGCCGGCGGCGGTGTCGGCGGTTTCGACGGCAAGGGTGGTCATGGCGTCGCTTTCACTGCGCGGATTCGCGCCGGCGGGCGGCTTCGTCCTCGGCGGCGCGGGCCGCCGCCACCTCGTCGCGCAGCAGTCCCCAGACGCGGCCGAACAGCTCGCCATAGCGCGCGCTCGACTTGACGGCGTCGACGTGGCGCGGCCGGTCGAACACGGCGCCCACGTCGATGATGTCCTTGATCCGGCCGGGTCTGGCCGTCATCACCAGGATGCGGTCGGCCAGCACGATGGCCTCGTCGATCGAGTGGGTGACGTAGACCACCGTCTTGCGCAGCTCCTCCCAGATGCGCAGGAGCTCGGCCTGCAGCACCAGCTTGGTCTGCTCGTCGAGCGCGGCGAACGGCTCGTCCATCAGCAGGATCTCGGGATCGTTGGCGAAGGCGCGCGCGATCGAGACGCGCTGCTTCATTCCGCCCGAGAGCTGATGGGGCAGCGCGTCCTCGAAGCCGGCGAGCCCGACCTTGCGGATGTAGGCATCGGCGATGCCGATGCGCTCGCGCCGGGGAAAGCCGCGCGCCTTCAGCCCGAACGCCACGTTGTCGCGTACGGTCTTCCAGGGAAAGATGCTCTGCTCCTGGAACACCATGCTGTTCAGCGGCCGGGCGGCCGCGCCGACGGCCTCGTCGCGCGCGACCTCGATCGAGCCGGCGGTCCGGCTCTCCAGCCCGGCGAGGACGCGCAGCAACGTCGTCTTGCCGCAGCCGGACGGGCCGACGATGCAGAAGAACTCGCCCGCCCGGATGTCCAAATCGATGCCGGCCAGCGCCTCGACCGGCCGGCGGCGCACATAGAAGCGCTTCCGGACGCCGCGCAGGACGATCTTGCTCGCTGCCGCCTCGGTCCCGACGCGCGCCGAGGGGGTGTGGCGTATCGCGGTGGTGTTCACGTGCCGGCCTCCCGCGGGCAGTGTGAGTGGCCGCGTGACGGAGGTCAAGGACCGCCGGAAAAATCCTTCGGGGACTAACGACCGGCGCCCGGCCGCGCCGGCGCTAGACCGACGCGAGGGCGGGCATGGCCTCGGCCGCGAAATGGCGCATCGAGCGTTCGGCGACGTCGGCCGGCATGGTGGAGGGCACGATGTGCAGCGAGGCGCTGTCCAGCCCGCCCACGTCGTTGGCGTAGGCGCGCACCATCTCGATCACGTCCTTGGGCGTGCCGACGAGCCCGACCCCCTTGGCCACCTGGTCCTCGAACGTCTCCTTGCTGATCGCGGCGATCATGCGGTCATAGCCGGGATAGTCCTTGGTGCTCGCCCCTTTCAGCCAGCCCGCGGCCGCCCTCTCGACGCCGCGGAGATGTCCGTTGGTCGGCTCGCGCGCCAGCTCGTAGGCCTCCTCGCGCGAGGGCAGGCAGCACATGATGAAGTTGCCCATGATCCTGCCGTTGCCGGGGTGGCCCGCCGACCGCCACGCCTCGCGATACAGGCCGAACAGCTCGCGCATGCGCGTCGGCTCCAGCGGGATAGTCATGATGGAATGGCCGGCGCGGCCGGTTTCCTCGAAGGTCTGCGGCGTGCCCGTGGCGGCGACCCAGAAGGGCGGGTGCGGCGTCTGGGTCGGGCGCGGGAAGGAGGTCACGTTGCGGAAGCTGTGGAAGCGGCCCTCGTGCGTCACGTTCTCCTCGGCCAGCAGCAGGCGCACCTGCTCGAGCCCCTCGGCGAAGCGGGCGCGGCTCTCGTCGAGGCTCACCCCGAACGTCTCGAACTCGTGCGGCAGGAAGGCGCGGGCGAAGCCGGCGTCGAGCCGGCCGCCGCTGATGCCGTCGAGCATGGCGAGCTCGCCGGCGAGCTTGAGGGGGTTGTTGAAGGCGGGCAGCACCGCGCCCGTCACGAGCCGCGCCTTCCGGGTGTGCTGGGCGGCGGCGGCGAGAAACACGATGGGGTTGGGGCTGTAGCCGCCATAGGACGTGAAATAGTGCTCGACCTGGCGGATATGGACGTAGCCGAGCGCGTCGGCGAGCCCGATCAGGTGCATCGCCTCGCGGAAATACTGCGCGGCCGGCTTCACTGCCGGATCGAGACACGGAAAGAAGTTCAGGCCGAACTGCATCGCCACCTCCCCCACCACTATATTCGCGTTTCGCCCGGTGTCGAACAGCCCATGTCCGGTGCGCCACGGGGCGCGCGGCGGGAACGCGCCGCCCCGCCGGCCGTTGATGGGCGGACCATCCACGACGAGGGCGCACGCGTGACGGGCACGCGCATCGGGGCCGGGCTGCGCAAAGTGGGGCCGGACGCGCTGGTGCTGCGGCGCCGCCGGTCCGGGCGCGGCTTCGTCTATGTCGACGAGAACGGACAGCGGGTGCGCGACCGCGAGACGCTGGCGCGCATCCGCAGCCTGGCTGTGCCGCCCGCCTACGAGGACGTGCAGATCGCGCGCGACGCTGACGCCCACCTCCAGGCCGTCGGACGGGACGCGGCCGGTCGCACCCAGTACCGCTACCATCCGAGCTGGGACACGATACGCGAGGCGCGCAAGACCGAGCGGCTGGGCGCGCTGTGCGCCGCCCTGCCGCGCATCCGCCGGACCGTGGCGCGGGATTTGCGCCGGCCCGATCTCGACCGCCGCCGCGCGCTCGCCGCAATCGTGGCCCTGATCGACAAGACCCATGTGCGCGTCGGCTGCGAGGACTACGTTCACACCGGGCGCAGCCGCGGGGCGGCGACGCTGCTGAAGCGCAACGTGCGCGTCTCGGGCGACCGGTTGGCGCTCGCCTTCCGCGGCAAGGGCGGGCGCACGATCGAGTGTGCCGTGCGGGCACCGGCGCTGGCCCGGACCATACGTGCGCTGCAGCGCCTGCCCGGGACGCGGCTGTTCCGCTATCGCGACGGAGCTGGCCGGCTGCGCGACGTGACCGCCGCCGATGCCAACGCCTATTTGCACGAGCTGGCGGGCGAGCAGGTCACGGCGAAGGACTTCCGCACGCTGGCCGCGACCGCCGCCGCGGCCGAAAAGCTCGCCTCGCTCGCGCGCGGCCCCAGCGCCACGGCGCGCAGGCGCCAGGTCGCGGGCGTGCTGCGCGAGGTGGCGGAGATGCTGGCCAACACCCCGGCGGTCACCCGCAAGAGCTACGTCCACCAGCGCCTTGTCGACGCGTTCGAGCAGGACGAGCTGGCGGCGCTGATCGTGCGCCGGGCGCGCTGCCGCGGGCTGACGGTGGGCGAAACCGCGGTCGCCGCGCTGTTCCCCGCTGCGGCACCGTGACCGCGGCCGCCCCTGGAACCCGCGCGCGCGCCGCCACGTTCAACAGGCATGAAATCCGCGGTCGGCCGGATCACCGTCGTGCAGGAAGGGCGCTTCCGGCTGAGCCGCGAGGACGGCACGTCCGACCTGTTCGTTCTTTCGCATGCGGCGCCGCTCGAGCCGCAGGACCTCGAGCCGCTGGCGGCCTCGTCGGCACGCGTGCGGGTGCGCTACGAGGACGCGCCCGGCCGCATCGCCGGGCTCGCCCATGACATAAGCGATGCAGGCTTGTCGAACCGGAGACTCCGCCGATGACGCTGAACCGCCGCACCCCCGCCCGGCGCCTTGCCGCCTTCCGCGCCGACTGGTCGCTGCCCCGCCAGCTCGCGGGGGCGAGCGCCAAGGGCGCGGCGGCGCGTAGCCGCGCGTCCGAGCGGCTGCGCCCGCGCACCGAACAGGCCGACGCGGTGGGCACCTCCATCTGCCCCTACTGCGCCGTCGGCTGCGCCCAGCGCATCTACGCCAAGGACGGGCAGGTGATCCAGGTGGAGGGCGATCCGGCAAGCCCGATCAACCGGGGCACGCTCTGCCCCAAGGGCGCGGCGACCTTCGGGCTGATGGCGAGCCCCGACCGGCTGACCAAGGTGAAGTACCGCGCGCCCTATTCCGACCGGTGGGAGGAGCGGCCGCTCGACTGGGCGATGGACCGCATCGCATTCCTTGCCAAGCGGACGCGCGACGAGACCTTCGCGGAGCGCCTGCCGGACGGCACGGTCGTCAACCACACGCTGGGCCTTGCCGCGCTGGGCGGCGCCACCCTCGATAACGAGGAGAACTACCTTATCAAGAAAGTGTTCTCCGGCGGTCTCGGCGCGGTGTGGATCGAAAACCAGGCCAGGGTTTGACACTCCTCCTCGGTGCCCAGTTTGGGCGCCTCGTTCGGCCGCGGTGCCGCCACCTTGCCGCAATGGGACCTCGCCAAATCCGACTGCGTGCTGGTGATGGGCTCCAACATGGCGGAAAACCATCCGATCGCGTTCCGCTTCGTCATGCAGGCGAAGGAGAAAGGCGCGGCGGTGATCCACGCGGACCCGCGCTTCACCCGCACCTCGGCGCTTGCCGACATCTACGCGCCGTTGCGCGCCGGCACGGACATCGCCTTCCTCGGCGGGATCATCCGCTATTTGATCGAGAACGACCTGTGGTTCCGCGACTACGCCCTGCACTACACCAACATCGCCACCATCATCGAGCCCTCGTATCGCGGGCCGGAGGAGGGCGGGGGCCGGTTCTCCGGCTGGCACGAGGAGAAGCAGGCCTACCAGTTCGATAGCTGGCAGTATGAGGGGCTGGTGGTTCCGTCGGCCCTGTCCGAGCATTACGTGAACACGGCCGAGTCGTTCTCCTCGATGTCGCAGAAGCTGGAGGAGGAGCCGCCGCCCCAGGACCTGACGCTCCAGCATCCTTATTGCGTCTACCAGATCGTGAAGCGCCACTATGCCGCCTATACGCCCGAGGCGGTGGAGCGCATCACCGGCTGCCCGAAGGAGACGTTCGAGAAGGTCTGCCAGGCGCTCGCCGCCGCGTCGGGGCGCGAGAAGACGGGCGCCATCTGCTACGCCGTCGGCTGGACCCACCATTCGACCGGCGTGCAGATCATCCGTGCCGCCGCGATCATCCAGTCGCTTTTGGGCAATATCGGCCGGCCCGGCGGCGGCATCCTGGCGCTGCGCGGCCATTGCTCCATCCAGGGCTCGACCGACATCCCGACGCTCTACAACATGCTGCCGAGCTACCTGCCGCAGCCCAACGCCTTCAAGCCGGAGGCGAGGGATTACGCCGAGTTCCTGAAGGACGAGACGGTGCCGACGGGCTGGTGGCACAACTTCCCGAAATACATGACCAGCCTGCTGCGCGCCTGGTACGGCGCGCATGCCGGGCCGGACAACCAGTGGGGTTTCCACTGGCTGCCCAAGATCGCCGGCGACCATTCCCAGCTTCCCATGACCTTCGCGATGGCCGACGGGCTGATCCGCGGATTGTTCCTGCTGGGCCAGAACCCGGTGATCGGCGGCAGCAACTCGGAGCTGGTCGAGCGCGGGCTGGGCACGCTCGACTGGCTGGTGGTGCGCGACACGGCCGAGACGGAGAGCGCCAATTTCTGGCGCAAGGGCCGGCTGGTGCGATCGGGCGAACGCACGCCGGCCGACATCGGCACCGAGATCTTCCTGATGCCGGCCGAGCTGGCGGGCGAAAAGGCCGGCACCTTCACCAACACCCACCGCCTGATCCAGTGGCACGACAAGGTGGTCGACGGGCCGGGAGATTCCCGCTCCGAGCTGTGGTTCATGTACCACCTCGCGAAGCGGCTGAAGGCGCTCTATGCGGACTCGACCGAGACACGCGACGCGCCCATCCAGAACCTCACCCTCGACTACGCCGAGCACGGCCCGCGCGCCGAGCCCTCGGCCGACGACGTGCTGAAGGAGATCAACGGCTATAGCTGGCCGGACAAGAAGCAGGTCTCGTCCTTCCAGGAGCTGAAGGACGACGGCTCGACCGCATGCGGCGCCTGGCTCTATTCGGGCGTCTATCCCGACGCCGACACCAACAAGTCGCGCGCCCGCGAGGCCGACGGGCCGGACGGGCCGGGCACGCATCTGGGATGGGCCTTCGCCTGGCCGGCCAACCGGCGCACCATCTACAACCGCGCCTCGGCCGACCCCGCCGGCAAGCCGTGGTCGGAGCGCAAGCGGCTCGTCTGGTGGGATGAGGCCGAGGGCAAGTGGCAAAGCCCCAACTCGGTGGATTTCGAACCCTCCAAGCGGCCCGACTACCGGCCCGACTGGTCGAAGCGCCCCAAGGGGACCGACGCGCACCCGGGCGACGCGCCCTTCATCATGATGGCGGACGGCCATGGCGCCATCTTCACCCCGTCCGGCCTGAAGGACGGGCCGCTGCCCACCCATTACGAGCCGATCGAGTCGCCCACGGCCAACGCGCTCTACGCGCAGCAGGCGAGCCCGGTCGCCAAGATGTGGGCGCGCGACGACAATAAGCTGCATGCGGCGGGCGATCCGCGCTATCCGCACGTCCTCACCACCTATCGTTTGACCGAGCACCATTCCGGCGGCACCCCCACCCGCGGCGTGGCGCACACCGCCGAGCTGCAGCCCGAGGGGTTCGCCGAGCTCCCGCCGGAACTCGCCGTTGCGCTCGGAGTCGCCAATCTCGACTGGATCGTCGTCTCGACGGCGCGCGGCGAGATCGAGACCAAGGCGCTGGTCACGCGCCGGCTGCGCCCCTTCGCCATCGACGGGCGGCGCATTTTCCAGGTCGGGCTCCCTTGGCATTTCGGCTGGCAGGGCTACGCCACCGGCGACATCGCCAACGTTCTGACCGCCATCGTCGGCGACCCCAACACCTCGATGCACGAGAACAAGGCGCTGACCTGCCAGGTGCGCCGCGGCCGCCTGCGCCGCAGCCGGGAAAGGCGTGGATAGATGCCGATGACCTTTCGCCGTCATTGCGAGGAGCGCAGCGACGAAGCAATCCAGGCGGTTGCGGCCACCTGGATTGCTTCGCTCCGCTCGCAATGACGCTCGTAGGCAGAGCGAGGCAAAATGGTTGATCAGCACCAGGAGGCGGAGCTGACGGCCGGCACGAAGATCGTGCCGGGCGAGCGCTACGGCTTCTTCACCGACACGACGCTGTGCATCGGCTGCAAGGCGTGCGAGGTGGCGTGCAAGGAATGGAACCAGCTTCCGGCGGAGGAGGGCGGCCTCACCGGCATGAGCTACGACAACACCGAGGCGCTGTCGGCCACCACCTGGCGCCATGTCGCCTTCATCGAGAAGATGGCGGCGGACGGCGCCCGCCCCACCGACATGGAGGGCTTCCAGAGCCAGTGGCTGATGATGAGCGACGTGTGCAAGCACTGCGCCAACGCCCCCTGCCTGGAGGCGTGCCCGACGGGCGCGATCTTCCGCACCGAGTTCGACACGGTCGTGGTGCAGCAGGACATCTGCAACGGCTGCGGCTACTGCGTCCCGGCCTGCCCGTTCGGGGTGGTCGCGCTGGATACGCTGGACGGCAAGGCGCACAAATGCACGCTGTGCTACGACCGGCTGAAGGGCGGGATGGAGCCCGCCTGCGCCAAGGCGTGCCCGACCGAACTCGATCCGGTTCGGCCGGCTCGACGACCTCGACCGTATCGCCGAGCGGCGCGTCGCCGACCTGCACGCGCGCGGCGTGGCCGACGCGTATCTTTACGGCGCGCCGGGAACGCCGGGGGCGACCGGCGGCCTCGACCGGCTGAACGCGTTCTTCCTGCTGCGCGACCGCCCGGAGACCTACAACCTGCCCGCCGCGCCCAGCCGGCCGGCCCGGCGCGTCGCGCCCGCGCTCGGCACCGGCCTCGCCGCGATGGCCGGGCTCGCCGTCGCGGCATTCGCCCTGTTCCGGGCGGGACGGCACGACCGATGACGGCGATGGGTCGAGAATGGCAAGGCGAGACCTATTACGGCCGCGCGGCCCTCAAGCCGGCGCCGTGGAAATGGTACGTCGCGGCCTACATATCGGCGTCGGGCATGGCGGGCGGGGCGCAGATGGTCGCGGCCTGCGCGCGCTTCGCCGACCCGGAGGGCTCGCGGGCGCTGGTGCGGAACGCGCGGGTGCTGGCCGCCGGCGGCGCGCTGGCCGGCGCAGCGCTTCTGATCGCCGATCTCGGCACCAAGCGCCGCTGGTACAACATGCTGCGCATCTTCCGTGCCACCTCGCCGATGTCGATCGGCACGTACATCCTGTCGACCTTCGGGCTCGCCACGGGCGCTACGCTGCTCGGCGCGCTGCCCCTCGGCCGCACGGCCGGGCGTGTCGCCGACGCGGCGCAGGTCCCGGCGGGGCTGGCCGGGGCCGGGCTCGGCACCTACACGGCCAGCCTGCTCGCGGCGACCAGCACCCCCGCCTGGTCGGCGGACCCGGCGGCGCTCGGGGCGCGCTTCGCCACCGAGTCGGTGGCAAGCGCGGCGGCCGCCCTCGCGATCGGCGAGCGCCTGGGCGGGCGGGACGCCATGGCCGACCGGCTCGACACCGTCGCCCTGGTGGCGGCCGGCGGCCATCTTGTCGCGACCTGGCGGCGCGACCCGTCGGCGGCGTCGCTGGCGCTCGGGGGCGCGGTGCCGCTCGCCGCCTACGCCGCCTATCGGCTGGGCGGACGGCGCCGTCCGGCTCTTGCGCTGCTCGGCGCGGCGTCGCTGATCGCGGGCGGGGCCATCGGCCGCGCCGCCCTAGTGCGCGCCGGCCAGCGATCGGCCGAGCGGCCGGAGGACTATTTCGCCGCGGCGCAGCCGGCGCCCGGGAAGGCGCCGTGACCGCGCCCGATGCCACCGCCGCTGCGCGCATTGCGCTCGAGCGCATCGACCGGATGCTGGAGAAGGAATTCGAAGGACATCGCCTTTGCCGAGATCGCCGAGGCGGTGCGCTGCATCGTCGCCTGGCGCAACGCCATGATCGAGGCGTACCGCGCGGGCGGGGCCGGCCGCGAGGCGCTCGACCGCGCCAACGCGCTGGTGAGCCTCGCGCACGGCGCCGAGTATCCGCTGGTCGGATTCCACCGCGACCGCATCGAGCAGGCGCGCGACGAGATCGCGCGGCTCGAACCGTCAGTGCTGTGATCGCTTTTCCAGGCTGGAACGGCTCAACATTCCTTCCGTTGCTCAGAGGCAACCGACGCGGAAGGAGCCTCAACATATGTTCATGCACAACAAGCGTCTCATGTACACGGTGCGCGTGTCCGAGACGAACCCGAAGCTCGCCAGCCTGATGCTCGAGCAGTTCGGCGGGCCGGACGGCGAGCTGGCCGCCGCCATGCGCTATTTCACGCAGGGCATCGCGGACGAGGATGCGGGCCGCAAGGACATGCTGCTCGACATCGCCACCGAGGAGCTCAGCCATCTCGAAGTGATCGGCTCGATCGTCGCCATGCTGTGCAAGGGCGCGCGCGGGCGCATCTCCGAAGGCGCGCAGTCGGCCGCCGATACGCTGGCCACCATCACCGAGGGCGGCG
Source organism: uncultured Alphaproteobacteria bacterium (assembly GCA_963826605.1). Taxonomy (GTDB): domain Bacteria; phylum Pseudomonadota; class Alphaproteobacteria; order MPNO01; family DASWLB01; genus CAWGHZ01. Next base: position 1,779,383 of record CAWGXN010000001.1, on the reverse strand, counting down.
AGAGCCACACATTGTCGCTCCTCTATGGCGGCGGGCCCGCCCTGGTGAATTCGGCGGGCGTGCCGTGGACGGCGGCCTATGTCGACACCAAGGGCGATCCCACCTGCGACCTGCGCTCGAACATCGCGGCGGAAGCGCGCGCCAAGATCGTCTATGAGCGGCTGATCAACGTCACCGACGATTCCGGCATCAAGGACGCGCTCGGCTTCCTGATGACGCGCGAGATCGCCCATCAGAAATCGTTCGAGAAGGCGCTCTACGCCATCGATGCGAACTTCCCGCCCGGCAAGCTGCCCGGCGTCAAGCAGTTCGAGAACACCTACTACGACATGTCGCAGGGCGACGACGGCGACCAGCGCGGCCCGTGGAACAAGGGCCCGGAATGGGACTACGTCTCCGACCGCGACGAGCAGGCGGCGGTCGATGGCGGCGACGGTTCGGCGACGGTCAAGCTCAACAGCGCCGAGAAGAAGATACTCGACGCGCTCGCCAAGCGCACCAAGTCGGACGAGGACTCCCAGCCGACGACCGGCGCCGATCTCGGCAGCGGCCGGGTCGCGGGTTCGGCCGAGTAGCGGCGGCGACGGGGGGCGGTCCCGTCCGGGCCGCACCCCGCGCGCCGAAATCACAGAACCTGCCCGCGGCCCCGCCGTTTCGCAGGAAAGGCAACATCGCGGAGCGGAATCATGGCGACGCACGAAGCGCAGACGACCACCGACCACGACACCATCCGGCGCTGGGCCGAATCCCGCGGCGGCAAGCCCGCCGCGGTCGCGGCGACGCATGCGGCCGACGACGCCGGCATCCTCAGGATCGATTTCGACGAGCCGGAGGAAGGGCTGGAGCCGATCTCGTGGGACGAGTTCTTCGACAAGTTCGAGGAAAGCCAGCTCGCCTTCCTCTACCAGGACCGCACCCAGGGCGGCGACACCAGCCGGTTCTTCAAGCTGGTGCGACGCGGCGACTAAAGGCCGTAGCCGGCAGGCCGGTCAGCGGCCGGCGGCGTTCCACCGCCGCCCGGTCGCGGCTGACCATTCCTCCGCGCGGCCGAAATCGTGTACCGTCTCGGCCGGGCCGCAGACATAGATCTCGTGCCCCGGCCGGGCGACGACGCGGAACCCTGCGGCGCGCAGCATCGCCTCCACCGCGGCGTCGTTGGCCGCCCACCACACGGTCGGGTCGCCGGCGAAGTCGCCTTCGACGAAGCTGAGGCGCGGCCAGCCCGGTTGCGCCATCGCGTTGCGGGTCTGGAAGTCGAGCTGCTCGGGCGCGGCCGGCGCGCCGGCGGGCTCGCCCGGTACCGTCATGGTCTGGAATACCATCAGCCGGGGCCGCAGCCGCGCCACCGTATCGAGCGCCAGCATCGGGTAGCGCAGGTGGTAGGCCACGCCCATGAAGAAGACCAGGTCGTAGCGTGCCTGCGCGCGCGCCAGGCTGTGGATCTGGCGGCGCTGGAACCGCACCTGCCCGGCGAGACCGAACTGGCGCGCCGCCCAGCGCGCCTGGCGCAAATAGTGCGCGTCGCAATCGATGCCCGTCACCTCGGCGCCGCGCCGCGCCAGCTCGAAACCGTAGAACCCGGCGTTGCAGCCGATCTCCAGGGCGCGCCAGCCGGCGAGGTCGGCCGGCAGATGCGGCGCGATCTCGCGCCACTTCCATGCCGGGAAGTCGCCGAACGGGTGGTCGGGCCGCGTCTCGCGCCCGTCGGGCAGGTGCAGGTTCTGGAACCACGGGCCGAGCGCGGCGACGGGGTCGCGCGGGGCCGGGCCGTCCTGGTGCCGGGCCACGGGGCCTACGCCCGCACGGGGGCGCGGCCGAGCGCCAGCGCCTCGAGCTCGGCGGCGCGGTTCGCTGCCGTGTGTTCGGCCAGCACGCGCCGGCGGGCAGACTCCGCGATCGCGGCGCGCCGCACCGGCCCGACGCCGTCCAGTATGGCCACCATCTCCGCGCGTGTCGCGGGCAAGCAGGATGTCCTCGCCCGGCGTGAAGAATTGTTCGATGCCGTCCCACCGGTCGCTGACGATGGGGACGCCGCACGCCGCCGCCTCGAACAGCCGCACGCTGGGCGACCAGCCCGCCGCTGTCATCGCCCGGCGGGTGATGTTCAACGTGAAACACTGGGCGGAATAGAAGGCGCGGTGCGCGTCGGGCGCCACGTGGTCGATGCGTGCCACGTTGGCCGGCCACGCGACCTCCGCCGGATATTGCGGTCCGCCCACGACGAACGCGTCCCGGGGCCGCGCGCGCGCCGGGCCGAGCAGCAAGGCTTCGAGCCCGGGCTGGCGGTCGGCGCTGTAGGTGCCGAGATAGCCGAGCTTCCAGCGCTTCTCGGCGGGCTCGGGATAATGCAGCTCGGGATCGACCGCGCAGTAGAGCGCGGCGGCGCGCCTTGCGCCGAAGCCGCGCTCGATGCGTCTGAGCATGGGCCCGCCGGTGAACGAGAGGTAAAGGTCGTAGCGCGGCACCAGCGCGCGCGAAAGATAGGCGCAGTCCCCGGTCGCGAGGGAGGCGACGGTGATCGGCGTGTCGATGTCGTAGAACGCGGTCGTGCCCCGGGCGGTGGCGCAGACCCATTCGCCGACGGCGATTCCGTCGGGCACGTAGGACCCGACGATGACAAGGTCGGCGTCGCGCACCAGCCCGGCGAACCGGTCGCGCAGCTCGTCCACCGAGCCATAGAGATGCGTGCGGCCATAGGGCGGGTCGGGAAGGTCGCGGTTCCGCGCGTACCACTCCTGATCGCGCTCGAGGAACGTCACCTCGTGGCCGCGCCGCGCCAGCTCGCGGACCAGCCCGCGATAGGTGGTCGCGTGGCCGTTGCCCCAGGACGAGGTGATCGAGAGGCCGCAGATGACGATGCCCAGCCTCATTCCGCCGCCGAGACCTTTTCGCGCCCGTCGAGCAGCGTCTCGACCAGTGCGGCGCGATGGGCATAGGTGTGGTGCGCCAGCACGCGGCGCAGCGCGGCGCGGCCGATCGCGGCGGCGTCGGGCAAAGTGAGCCGATCGAGATGCGCCGCCAGCTCGGCGCCGTCAGCGGCAATCAGCACCTCGCGCCCGGGCTCCAGGAACGTTTCGATGCCCTCCCACGCGTCGGTGACGATGCACGCGCCCGCGCCGGCCGCCTCGAAAATGCGCGTCGGCGGCGAGAAGCCGAACCGCGCCATCGAGTTGCGGTTGATGTTCAGGACCGCGCGCGCCGAGCAGTTGATCACGTTGTGGTCGCGGGTGAAGACGTGGCCGATGGCGCGCACGTTCGGCGGCATCGCGCTGCCCGGCCAGCCATTTCCGCCGAGCAGGAACGACTGGGCGGGCAGGCGCCGGGCGGCCTCGAACAGGAAGGCGCCGACGCGGGCTTCGCGGTCGGGCAGGCGGTTGCCGACGAAGGCGAGGTCGCAGGCGAATCCGACATGAGGCGGCACCGGATAGTGCGTGTCGGGGTCGACCGCGTTGTAGACCGGCGTGCAGGCGCGCGCGCCCAGCGCGCGATAGGCGCGGCAGACCGGCTCGCCGCCGCCATAGGTCAGCACCCGGTCGAAGCGCGGGATCAGCTCGCGCAGCGGGTCGTCGGGATCGGCGGCCACCGATTCCAGCGTCGCCGGCGCGTCGACGTCCCAGAAGATCGCAGCGCGGTGCGGCGCGCGCAGCGCCACCACCGCCTTTTCCAGCGCGGCGTCGAGCACGCCGACGCCCGACGCCTTCACGATCATGTCGGCGGACTTCGCCTCGTCCAGCGCCCGGGCCATCGCCGTCCTCGGTCGGCGCGAAGACCACGACCCGCGCCCAGTCCGGGTCCGGCATGTCGCGATGCTTCTGGCGCTCGAACGCGTCTGGCTCGAAGAAGGTGATGGCGTGGCCGCGCCCCGCCAGCGCGCGCAGCAGCCCCCGGTAATAGGTGGCGGCGCCGTTCCAGTAGGCGGAGACCAGGCTCGACCCGAAGAAGGCGATGCGCATCAGGCGAGGCTCCCGGCGGTTTCAACGGGGCGATCTGACGTCTCGCGCCCCAGGGCGGACAGGATGTCCATCAGCTCGTCCACGCGGTGGCCGCAGGTGTGGCGGGCGCGGATCGTGCGCTGCCCGTTGGCGGCGAGCTCGTCGGCGAGGGCGTCGTCGGCCGCGACCTGGGCCAGCGCCGCCCGCATCTCGCTGCCGTTGCGCGCGTGGAGATAATCGCCCGGGGCGAACAGCCCCTCGACGTCGAACCATGGCGCCGAGACCAGCGGGATGCCACAGGCCAGCGCCTCGAATACGCGGATGGTGGGGATACCGGGCAGGGCCCGCACATAGGGCCGCCGCGGCACGTGAACCGTCACGCGGTGCGCGGCGAATGCCTCGGGGACGCGGTGGTTGGCGACCCAGCCCGCATACCCGATGCCCTGGCGGCGCAACAGCTCGCGCGCGTGGCGCGGGTAGCGCACGCCGTGCACCCGTGCGGAAAGGCCCAGCGCCCGCACCGGCTCGATCAGGAACTCGCGCAGCTCGCGGCTGCGCTCGCCGTCGCCCCAATTGCCGACCCACACCAGCCCGCGCCGCGCCGACGCGCGGTTCGGGCCCCGCATGGAACACTTCGATATCGGCGGCCTCGTGCCAGCACCAGACGCGCCGGCCCCAGCCGCGCGCGGCATGGGCGGCGGCGAGCACCGCGCCGAAGGCGAGCACCCCGTCGTAATCCGAGATACCCATCGCGTCGAGCTCGTGCGGCGCGGTCACCGCGCGGTGGTGCGTGTCGTGGAACAGAAGGACGAAGCGTCCGCCGCGGGCGCGCCGGCGGCCGATGGCGCAGGCGAGGGCCGGGTCGGTCCATTCGTGGACCAGCACCAGGTCGATGCCGTCGAGCGCCGCGTCGAGGTCGAGCGTCTCCGGGTCGTAGAGCCGCGGCTTGAGATGGGGGAAGCGCAGCTGGACGTCGGCGAGCGCGGCGGGCCCCTGGTCGGCCAGCAGGTTCTGCCGGCTCCACCCGTCGGCGGGCTCGAAGATCGCGAGATCATGGCCGCGCCGCATGAGCTCGCCCGCGATGCCGCGCATGAAGTGCGCGTTGCCGTGGTTCCAGTCCGAGAGGATGGAGTGGCAGAACAGCGCGATCCTCACAGCGCCGGCTCCAGACGCCGCGCCGGGCTGGGCCCGCCGGTGAGGGCGGCATAGGCATCGCAATAGCTATCGACCATGCGCGGCGCGGAGTAGCGCCGTGCGTGCAGCCGCGCGCGCCTCGCCCAGGGCGCGGCAGCCGGCTTCGTCCGCCGCCAGCGCCGCCAGCGCCTCGCCCAGCCGATCGGGCCGGCCGGGCGCGACGAACACGGCCGCGCCGTCCCACAGCTCGCGCAGGGTCGGGATGTCGCCCAGCACGAGCGCGCAGCCGGCCATGGCGGCCTCCAGCACGGCAAGGCCGAACGGCTCGTAGCGCGCCGGGTGCGCGAAGATCGCCGCCTCCCCCATCCAGCGGGCGACGTCGGCGGCCGGCCGCGCGCCGAGCCAGGCCACGTCGTCCGGCGGCGGGGTCGCCAGCGCTGCCCTCCGGCGGCGACAGCTCGCCCGCGACCAGCACCGGCCAGGGCACCGCGCCGGCGGCCTCGGCCAGGGCCCGGAGGTTCTTCGACTCGTCCCACACGCGGCCGCAGCCGAATACGTAGCGCCGCTTCGCCAGCGGCGGAAAGCACCGCCCGTCGCGGCCGTTGGGAATGACCGCGCTGCGGCGCGGCGCGCCGTACAGCGCCGCCAGCTCGGCCAGGAAGGCGCGGGTCGGCGCCACCAGCATCCCGGCGGCGGCGATGCCGTCGGCGACGTGCCGGCGATAGGCTTCCCATTCCGCCGGCGCCTCCCAGCCGCGGCAGGCGCGCCACCACGACGCGACGCAGGAATGGCCGACGACCAATGTGGGGGCGCGCCACGGAAGCGCCGCGTGACCGTAGCCGTTGAGATGCACCAGCTCGGGCCGGAAGCGGCGCTCGATCCCCAGCAGCCAGTCGCCCTGACCGGCGCGGTCGGCCTCGCTCCCCCGCATCCATTCGAGCCGGCCCGGATGTGTCTCGATGGAAAGCCCGTCGATTCCGGCGGCCTCGGTACGCTGCGCCGGCGAGGGGGCCGGGCCGAGCACGGCCAGCACCACCTGCGTGCCGCGGTCGCACAGCCCGCGCGCCAGCTCGATCGCGTAGCTCCACACCCCGCCGACCGCATCCGCCGTCATCAGGACGCGCCGCGGCGGCGGGGCCGGGTCGCGCCTCATGGAACCGGGCGCTCCAGCTCGGCGAGGGGCGCCGGCGCCTCGTCCTGGATGTCGCTGAACCGGCCGAAATGGGCGCGGTAGTGATTGACTGCGCGCTCCCACGCTTGGTCGTCGGGGTGGCCCCACAGCCGGCGATAGTCCGGCGTGCCGGGGTAGGGGAACAGCGGCACCGGGTCGTTCGCCCAGATACCGTGGGCGCGCACGCGCGCGCGCCAGGCGGCGATCTCGTCGGAATCGTCCTCGGGCGTCAGGATCAGGTTGGCCTGCACGAAGGGCACGTGACGCTTGGCCTCGATCAGCAGGCCGGTCAGCGCCTCGGTGTCGATGCGGCAGTCCTTCGCCAGCCAGTCGCGGCCGGCGGCGCTCAGGCTTTCGACGCCCGCCTCGATCGAGACGCACCCCGCTTGGCCCAGCAACTCGATCGTGTCCGGCTTCCACAGGTCGAGCCGGGTTTGCACGCCGAACTTGAGGCCGCGTCCGACGAGGGCGCGCAGGAGCGGCCGGTTGGGCAGGAAGATCTCGTCGATGAAATAGACGTACTCGACGCCCTGGCGCTGCAGCGCCGCGATCTCGTCCATCACGGTCGCGACCGGGCGGCGGCGATAGGCGTCGCGGAAATTCTCCTTGGCGCAGAACGAGCAGTGATAGGGGCAGCCGCGCGACGCCTCGACTTCGGCGCCGGGGGCGGCGGGCTCCGTATCGAAGCGATGGTGATGGTGGCCGTGGCGCGCGATCTCCGCGTCGGTCCAGCGCAGCGCCGGCAGTTCGGCGAAGTTCGTCGCCTGCGGTCCGCCGCGCCGCTCGATACGGCCGTCGCGCTTGAAGCAGATGCCCTCGATCGCCGGCGCGCGGTTGGCCAGCGCAACCAGCGTCTCCTCGCACTCGCCCATCACGAGGACGTCGACGCCGAGCTTGGCGAGCACCGGCTCCGGCGTCGTCGAGCCGTGCGGCCCGACGGCGACGAGCAGCCCGCCGACCTCGCGCAGCGCGGCCACGGTCGCCTGAGGCACGCGCAACTCGGGCGGCGGGCAGCGCCAGAACAGGTAGGTCGGCGCAGTGGTCACGACCGTCATCTCGGGCCGGAACGCCGCGACGCGGTCGGCGACGGCGGCCTCGTCCAGCCCCTCGGCGTGCGCGTCGACCAGCTCGACGGAGTGGCCGGCCCGCTCCAGAAGCGCGCGGGCACAGCCGAACTCGAGCGGCAAATGCCGTTCGTGACAGCCGAAATAGATGCTGCGCCCGAACGTCCAGTCGGGATTGACCAGCGCGACCCTCATGCCACCTTCCCCGGCGCCTCGGGCAGGGCGGCCACTTCGGACACGGGCGCGGCCGGGCCGGGTGCCACGGCGCCGACCTCGCCATGCACCAGCCAGTCGTGCAGCATGCGGATGCCGGTGCGCGCCGCCACCTTGGGGCGCCAGCCGGTGGCGGCCTGGAACCGCCCCGTGTCCGACGCGTACCAGACCTGGTCGCCCGGCCGCCAGTCGGCGTAGTCGATCTCGGGCGCGCGGCCGGTCATCTCGCGGATCCAGCCGACCAGGTCGCGCAGGCTGATCGCGTTGGCGGTGCCGCCGCCCAGGTTGAAGGCGCGCCCGGCGACCGCGCCCGGGTTGGCGAGCGCGGCCAGGTACGCGGCCACCACGTCGTCGGCATAGAGCACGTCGCGCACCTGGCAGCCATCGCCGTAGATGGTCACCGGCCGGCCGGCCAGCGCCGAGATCAGGAAATGCGCCACCCAGCCCTGGTCCTCGGTGCCGAACTGGCGCGGGCCGTAGAGGCAGCTCATGCGGAACACGGTGGCGGGCACGCCGAACGTGCGGGCGAAATCGAGCATGTACTGGTCGGCGATGCCCTTGGAGCAGCCATAGGGCGTGCGCAGATCCAGGGCGCGCCGCTCGTCCACCCCGCCGCGGGCGAGGGCGGGGTCGGTCGGCAGGTAGTGCCCGCCGCGGCGCGTGCAGGTCCCCTCGTCGAGCAGCGCGCCGTAGACCTTGTTGGTCGAGGCGAACAGCACCGGCGGTGGCGTCGGCCGGCGGCGCAGCGCTTCCAGCAGGTTGAGCGTGCCGCGCGCGTTGATCTCGAAATCCTCGACCGGCGAATCCAGGCTGGTCGTCACCGCCACCTGGGCCGCGAGATGGACCACGGCGGAGGCGTCGCGCGCCACCTCCCGGACGGCATGGGGGTCGCGCACGTCGCCGATCTCGACCGCGATGCGCGCGGGGTGGCGCGCACGCAGCCATTCCACGTTCTCCTCGACGCGGTTGCGCGCCAAATTGTCGAACAGGATCACCCGCTCGCCGTTATCGGCGAGGCGGGCGGCGATGTTGCTGCCGAGGAAGCCGGCCCCGCCGGTCACCAGCACGGCCGGGCCGCGCGCCGTGCACGGCCGGAGCGGCGGTGATCGTGCGCTCGAGCCGGCGTGCGCCGTCGATCCCGCCCGACGCCAGCGCGCGGTACAGGAGCTTCGGCCGGCCGTCGGCCCGCACCAGCCCTGTGTGGTAGTGCCGCTCGTCGAAGTGAAAGCCTTCCTGGCTGTCGAGCTCGGGATCGAGGTCCTGCCAGGAATACCAGTAGACGCGTTCCGCCGGCGCCGCGAGCGCGCGCAGGAACAGCGAAAGCTGGCGGCCCTCGTCGTGGCGCAGGGTGGAATGGCCGGTCTCGGTGATCCATACCTCCGGCGTGCAGCCGTTGCGCGCCAGAACCTCGCGGACGCGGCCGATCTCGTGGTCCCAGCCCTTCCAGTGCGGGTTCCAGGTCTCGGGAAAGCCGTGCACCCCTACGGCGTCGCAATACTGGATCACGCCGGCCTGGCACATGAGCGCGAGCCAGTTCGGATCGGTCGGACACATCCCGGCGAGCGCTGTGCGCTTGCCGCGGCGCTTCATCCAGTACGCAGCGCCGCCGGCCATCTCGGCGAAGATTTTCCAGCCGTTATCGAGGTGCCAGTTCCAGTCGTTCAGGTTGTTCGGCTCGTTCCACAGCTCGACCCATTCGAAATGCCGGCCATGCGCGGTGACGAACACGTCCAGGAAGTCGGCGAAGGATTTCGGGTCGCGCGGCGGTCCCGAGCTGGTGCCGTCGAGGCTCAGCGACGGCGGGGTGTAGTGGAAGCAAGGCAGGAGATCGAGCCCGCGGGCGAGCCGGGGGATCAGCCAGCCGTACCAGTCCGGACCTTCCGTCGTGTGCCAGTCGGCCCACGAGACGCCGAAGCGCAGCCGCTCGATGCCCGCTTCGGCCAGCGCGTCGATCATCGCGAGCGCGCGCTCGTGCTCTCCCGGCCGCAGCCATTCGACCACGCCCCACGGCCGGCCCGGGCCAAGGCGGCGGGGCATGCCGGTGTCGGGTTCGGTGCCGTCCCGCATCACGCCACCAGCCCGCGGCGCGCCAGCTCCTCGGTCGCGCTGTCGACGCGGTCGGTCGCGATCTGGCCCTCCAGCCACCCGACGAGGTCGGCGAGCCCGTCCTCCAGCGCGACGCGCGGGCGGTGGCCGAGCGTCCGGTCCGCCGCCTCGATGTCGGCGAAGCAGTGGCGGATGTCGCCGGTGCGGTAGCGCCCGGCGATCTGCGGGGCGAGGTGGGGCACGCCCATCAGCGCGGCCATCTCGCGCGCGATCTCGGCGACGGTGCGGTTCTCGCCGCTGCCGACATTGAGCGAGACGCCGGTGACTTCGCTCGCCTCCAGCGCGCGGCGGAAGGCACGCGCGACGTCGGTGACGTGCACGAAGTCGCGCCGCTGCAGCCCGTCCTCGAAGATCATCGGCGGCCGGCCGTTGAGCAGGCGCGAGGCGAAGATGGCGAGCACGCCGGTATAGGGGTTGGACAGCGCCTGATGGCGCCCATAGACGTTATAGAGGCGCAGCGCGACCGTGCCGATGCCGTAGGCTTGGCCGACCGTGTGGCACATGCGCTCCTGCACGTACTTGCCGAGCGCGTAGACCGACGCCAGGTCGGGCCGCTTGGTCTCCGGCGTCGGCACGGGGGTAAGGGGGCGGCCGTGCGGGTCGCGCAGCTCCCAGTCGCCGCTTCCGAGCTGCGCCGCGGTGCGCGGCGCCGGCTCGACCTCGTTGCCGTCCTCGTCGCAGCACAGCCCTTCGCCGTAGATGCTCATCGATGAAGCGACGATCAGCCGCTCGACCGGGTTGCGCGCGATCTCCTGCAGCAGGATCGCGGTGCCGAAATCGTTGACCGCGGTGTAGTCCGCGATCTCGTACATGCTCTGGCCGACGCCGACGCGCGCGGCGAGATGGATCACCGCGTCCACGCCGGCAAGCGCGCGGCGCACCGCTGCGGGGTCGCGCACGTCGCCGTGGATCCGCTCGGCGTCGGGCGAGAGATAGCCGGGCCAATCCTCGGCGTCGCCATGCACCTGCGGCAGCAGCGTGTCGAGGACAAGTGTCTCATGGCCGGCCGCCAGAAGCTCGTCCGCGACGTGCGTTCCTATGAAGCCTGCCCCTCCCGTGATCAGTACGCGCTTCCCCATACCCAGTTTCCTACGCTGACGGAACAATCGCCACGGAAACGTGCTGAATGGGCGTTCGTTCCGGCCGAGTAGGGCCGTCGGGAATCCTACGGAGACAAGGCGTCGCGGTCCGCGATTTGGTCGTCGAGCGGGCGCGGCGCGACGAACGGGATGGCGAAGATTCCTGCGCCGCCTAGCGCCGCACGGGCGCGAGGCGCGGCATGACCTCCGACAGGAACAGGTCGAGCGAGGAGTGCGTTTCGGCCTCGGTGAGATCGCCGAACGCGAACTGGCCGACCAGGTAGTTGGCGCCCGACTCCGCCATCTCGCGGTCGAGGAAGGCGGCGACCGTGGCGGGCGTGCCGGCGACGGCCTTGCCCATCTCCTGCATCGCGTCGAATTCCTCCGGCCGGCCGTGACGGATCACGTAGCCGTGGGTGCGCGACGTGTAGGTGAAGTTCCGCCACCAGCGCCCATAGGCGCGCCGAGCCACGTCGCGCGCCGCCGCGTCGCTGTCGGCGACGAAGATGAACCGGCTGATCCCCATCCGCGGCAGGGGCGCGTTGCCCTGCGCCGCGCGCCATTCGGCGGCGAACGTGTCGAGATAGCCGCGCGTGTCGGCGGCGCCGTCCAGGCTTACCACATGCTGGCCGTGCCGCGCCGCCGCCACCGCGCTCGCCACCGAGTGCACGCCGTACCACAAGGGCGGGTGCGGCTTCTGGACGCAGCCGATCTGCAGCTTCAGGTTCTGGAAGGTCGCGGGCGCGCCGGGGAAGCTGACACGCCCCTCGCTCAGCACCTTGACGATGAAATCGAGCGTCTCCTCGTAGACGCCCTGGGCGCTGTCGTAGTCGCGGCCGAAATAGCGCGTCTCGGCGGCGCCCGACCCGCGCCCGACGCCGAGCTCGAGCCGTCCGCCGCTCATCTGGTCGAGCATGGCGATCTCCTCGACCAGGCGAAGCGGGTGGTAGGTGGGAAGCTGGTAGACCAGCGGCCCGAAGCGCAGCCGCCGCGTGCGCTGGGCGACGGCGGACAGGAACAAGGCGGGCGAGGGCGCCATGCCGCTTTCGGCCAGATGGTGCTCGGCGCAGTGATAGGCGTGGAAGCCGGCCGCGTCGTAGCGCTCGGTCAGGCGCAGGCGCTGCTCGTAGAGCTGCGTGCCGGCCAGGCCGTTCTGGTCCACGTGGTCGAAGACGCCGATGTCGGAAGGATCCATGAAAACGCACTGCCTCCGTTCCGCGCGGTGGTGGCGCGGGCCGCGCACTATGCGAGAGGTTGCCGGCGAGGTGAAGGGCCTTGCGGCTCTATCTGTTGGGCGCCGGCGCGGTCGCCTCGGGCGGATGCTGCGGCAGGGGAATTTCGCCGTGCGCCTTTTCGTAGCCGCCGACCACCCCGGCCAGCACCGCGAGAAGTCGCTTCGCCGTCGAGGGCGTGAGCACGATCTGGTGGCTGATCGTCACGTTGAGCCCGCCCGGCCCCACGCGACGCGGCCGCTGCGTGCCGAGCATCAGCGTGATCTCCTCCTTCGAGGCAAAGCCGTCCACCACGTTGGCGTAGACGGTCGCGACGTTGCGGTCGTCCCAGTTCACCTGGACCTTGCGTCCGCCCGCCGCGGCGTCCGTCGTGCCGCCCAGGCTCGGTTCCTTGGCCACGCTTCCCTCCCCCACTTCGCTGCCTTGGGACCCATACTGAACCCGTTGCGGCGCCGGCGAAAGGGCGCCGCTCCGGCCGGTTCCGCTCGGTGCGAAAACGGCTTAAGCTCGGCCCACCACGTCAGCGAGAGGACGGCACAGATGGACAACGATTCCCCGAGCGCCACGTCTTCGGCGACGGCCGTGTCGGCGGACGGCGCCGCGCCCGCGCGCCGCGCGCCGCTCAACCGTCCGGTGATCCTGTCGCACGGCACGATCACCTGCCGCGACCTGGACGCGTCGCGCCGCTTCTACGAGGAGTTCCTCGGGCTCGACGTCGTGCAGCACACGGCGCGCGGCGTGATGCTGCGCAAGGGCGGCTATTGCGCCATCGTCTGCCTCGAGGTCGGCGACCATGTGAAGCCGGTCGACCGCCAGCACCATTGGGGGATCGACCTCGATTCGCGCGAGGCGGTCGACCGCGCGCTCGAGCTCGCGCACCAGTACAAGGACGAGTACGACATCCGCCAGATTTCGCGCATCACCACGCATCACGGCGGCTACTCGTTCTATTTCCGCGACCGTGACGACAATTACTGGGAGTTCCAGTATGTCGGCTCGGGCCAGCTCGACGGCGAGGGCAAGTACGACCGCTATTACACGCGCGGCGATGTTACCGCCAAGAACACGTTCCACGACGAATAGGCGGCGCGCCTCGGGCCGCCCGGTGGCGGCTCAATACTCGAATTCGTAGGTCAGCCCGACGCTGCTGCCGGGGTCGTTCGCGGGCGTGGCGCCGGTGAGCGGCCCGCCGGACCCGGCGCTCAGCTCGGTCTCCAGCTTCAGGTGCTTGGTGAGGTCGATCTTGACCTCGGCCTGGGTGTTGCCGGCGAGGCCCTGCTTGGTGCCGACATAGACGCCGTTGCTGACATACTTGCCCGCCTCGACCGTCGTGCCCCCCGTCCCGCCGGCGCCGCCCACCGACAGCACGTCGAGCCCCAGCCCCTTGCGCACCTCGGCCAGCGGGCTGAACCCGCCGCCCGCGCCGCCGAGCGAGGCGAGGGCAGCGCCGATCTGGGCGATCTCGATCGGCGTCAGCTCGTTCAGGCTCTTGGCGAACAGCAGGTGTGCCAGCACCTCGTCCTGGGGCAGCTCGGGCGAGCTGGTCAGCTTGATCTTGGGATCGTCGGCATAGCCGGTGATCTCCAGCCGGGCGGTGACGCTGCCGGTGGTGTTCTCGGCCACGAAGTCGAGCGTCGGGTTCAGGTTGCCGGTGAGGCTGCGCCCGTCGAAGCTCACCGTGCCCGACACGAAGTTGAGCGTCTTGCCGGCGATGGCGTAGCTGCCGCGCCGCAGATGGAACCCGCCATTGACGACGGGCGCCGACGTCGTGCCGGTGATGCGCAGGCTTCCGCCCATCTCGGCGTCGAGCCCGTGGCCGCGCACGAAGATGCGCTCGGGCGCGTCGACGGTGATGTCGAGCCCGAGCAGGAAGGCGGGGCCCTTCTTCTCGGCCTTCTTCTCGCCCGGCATGCGCACGTCGAGCACCGCGACGTCCTGCGGCAGGTGGTCGGGAAGCTGGACGTCGGCGTGCTGGATCCGGATGCGCCCGCTGACGTCGAGCCGCTCCTTCGCGTTGCCGCGCAGGTGGATCTCGGCGTCCATGACGGCCGTCACCAGGTCGCGCGCGGGCAGCTTGGCGCCGTGCGCGGTGAAGGTGATCTCGGTCGGCAGGCCGGCCGCGGAAATCCCGACCGTGCCGCTCAGCGCGACCGTGCCGGAGCCGGCCTTGCCGGTGAAGCGCGCGATGCGCGCCACGCCGTTCGCCATGTCGATCTCGGCGGCGATGTCGGTGATGTGGATGCCCTGGATGTAGTCCTGCACCTCGCCATCGGCGAGCCGCACGGTGCCGGCGAGGTCCGGCGCCGCCAGCGTGCCGCGCGCGGTCATGTCGAGCGTGACGGTGCCGCGCGCGCGCCGTCCGCCCGCCAGCAGGAAGGAATCGAGCAGCGACAGGTCGGTGCGCCCGGCGACGCGGAGGTCGAGCCCGCCGGCGCCGCCCAGCGGCGCCCGGCCGGCGACGCGCAGCGTGGCGGTGTCGCCCGCCGAGAAGCTCGCCTCGATCTCGGCCCAGCTCCCGTGCAGCCGGGCGCTGGCGTTGAACCCGGCCGTCACCGCGCTCCCGCTCGCCGCCCAGCCACGGAAGTTGCGCCCGTCGAGCCGAACCGTGCCGGTCGGCGCCGCTGGCGTGCCTTCGAGATGTGCGGTCATCGAGATCGTGCCGGTCGAAGCCGCGCCGCCCGGCACGAAGTCCGACAGCAGCCGCGGCGTGACGCCGCGCACCGTGGCGTCGAAATCGAGCGTCGGCGCGATCCGTCCCGAGGCGGCGAGGGAGGCGGGTCCGGCGCGCAGAAGCAGCCCGTCGAGCGACCACGCCGCGCGCGAAGGTGATGCGCGCGGGCTGGGCCAGCACCATCGTCTTGTCGCGCCACGTCGCGTGCAGCATGGTCAGGCGCAGCGCGCTCTTCGCCGTGTCGACCGTTGCCTCCGCTGTGAGCTTCGCCACGCCCTGTCCGGGCGGGTTGAGGGTGGAGGCGAGGTGCAGCGCCGGCCGGGCGGCGGGTCCGCGGACGGTCAGCGTCGCCTGGCCGGTCAGGTCCTTCGCCTGGATGCCGTCGAGCTCGAGATCGAGCGCCATCACCCGGTCGCTCTGCAGCCGGTCGATCGTGCCGGAGAGTATAAGGTGGGCGACCTGCGTGCCGTCGAGTGCGAGCTCATCGCCCTTCGCATCGATGCGCGCCGCGGGTGCGCCCCCCTTTTGCACCGTGTCGAGCCGGGCCGTCACGCTGCCCGAGACGGGCTGGCCGAGCAGCGGCGCGAGATCGGAAAGCTGGGCGAAGCGGAGCTGCATCTGGCCGCTCGGGATCGCCGCGCCCCGGGGCAGGGTCAGCGTGCCTTGCGCCGCGGCGCTTTTCCACGACGCGCGGTTAATGGCGACGCGGATCGCGCCGTCGCTGGCCTGCGCGACGTTCGCGGCGAGGCGCAGCGGCGCGCCGGCGAGATGGCCTTCGGCGGTGACCGTGCCGGCCGGCGCGGCGGGAAGCCCGTGCAGCCGGGCGCTGATCGAGACCTTCTGGCGGGGCAGCGTGCCCACGGCGGCGTCGATCGTGGCGTCGGCCGCGACGGTCAAGTCGGTCGGCGCGCCCGCGACCGTTCCGTGCGCCGTCGCCTCGCCGGCCATGGTGGGGACGAAAGTGGCGAGGCGGGTGACGGCGGCCTGCCAGGCGAGATGCACCGCGCCCGCGGCATCCTGGGTGCCCTGCACGGTCGCGCGCACCGCCTTGCCGTCGACGCTGACCTTGTCGAGATGGATCACGCCGTCGGCCCGGCGGACGGCGAGTTCGACGTGCGCGTCGTCGCCGATGGCGTGCACGGCGGTGGGCATGCCGCCGGTCAGGCCCAGCGTCCCGTCCGCCGTAAGGCGCGCCGTGCCGTCGGCGCCGGCGGCGAACGTGCCGCTGAGCGCCGCGTGGCCGGCGAGGTCGAGCTTCGCGGCGGCGGCGAACGGCGCGAGGGCGGGCAGGCGCAGCGCCAGCGTGCCGGATAGGCCATTGCGCGTCTCGGCCTCCGCATGGGCGTCGAGCAGCGGGTGGCTGATGGTGAGGGCGACCGGCCGCGCCGGCGCGGCCAGCGTCACCGCCGCGTGCAGCTTCAGCGGCGAATTGGCCAACAGGTCGGGCTTCGGGCCTGGGACGGTGAGGCCCGCCAGCTCCGCGTCGGCCGTGACCTTCCCCTCGTTTCCGGCGATGTCTGCGGTGAACAGGCGGGCGCTGGCCGGGCCGGCCCGCAGCGCCTCGATGCGGGCGGTGCCGGTCGCGTCGGGCGCGTTGAACGCACCGTGCACCCGCGCGTTCAGCGACGCCGAATCCCATGCGATGTCGGGCGCAGGCGCCATCGCCGGAGCGCTCGCCTTGAGGGTGACGTCCATGCGCCGGTTCTCGAGATCGACCGTGCCGTCGCCGTCGAGATGCAGCTCGCCCGCCGCGAGGACGAGGTGCGCTTTTTCTCCGTTGCGCGGCCCAGCGATCGACGCGTGCAGGGTGAGCGCGCCGACATCGGGCAGGTTCGTCAGCGTCGCGATCAGCCCGTGCTGGGGCTCGTGCACCACGATCCGCGCGTCGATCTTGCCCGCGCCGATCGTGCCGCTGACGGTATAGCTCCCGCCCGGCGCGTCGAGCCGGCGGGCGGTCAGCGAGACACTGCCATCCTCCAGCGACTTGACGTGCGCCTCCCCCTGGAGCGAGAGGCTCGCCGGCTGGTGGGCGACCGCTGGGGCGAGGGCGATCCGGTCGATCTTCAGCGCGTCGATGTCGACGCCGACCGGCAGGCTGAATCCGCCGCCGCCGCCTCCCTTGTTCTCGCTCTGGGGCAGGCGCAGCAGGTCTAGCCGGTCGGCATGCAGCCGGTCGATGTGTGCCGTGCCATGGAACAGCGCCCCCGGCGACCAGTCGATGGTGACGCCGCTGAGCCGCGCATAGACCCCCTGCGCGTCGCGCAATGTCAGCTCGTCCGCGGTCACGTTGTTCGGGAAGCTGCCGCCGAGCCCCTTCACCTGCGCGTTGTTGCCGAGCACCGAATTGGTGATGGAGGTGGCGACGTTGGACAGGAGCCCGGCATGTCCGGCCACGGCAAGGACGATGGCGGCGACGACGAGCGTCGCCGCAGCGGCGGCGAGCAGCTTCGCGATCCGGCCCATCAGAACGCCTGGCCGAAGCCGATATAGATCTCGAAGGCGTCGCCGCCCTTCGGCTTGTCGAGCGGCACGGCCACGTCGAGGCGCACCGGGCCGATCGACGTGTAGTAGCGCACCCCCACGCCCACGCCGACGCGCGGTGTGCCGTCGAACGGAATGTTGGAATCGGAGACCTGGCCGGCGTCGACGAAGGCGACCGCCCCGAAGTCGCCGAACACGCGCTGGCGGAACTC
This sequence comes from uncultured Alphaproteobacteria bacterium, assembly GCA_963826605.1. Taxonomy (GTDB): domain Bacteria; phylum Pseudomonadota; class Alphaproteobacteria; order MPNO01; family DASWLB01; genus CAWGHZ01. Next base: position 1,762,088 of record CAWGXN010000001.1, on the reverse strand, counting down.
GATGGTCGCGGCGTCGATCGAGGTGCCGCCGATCGGCTTGTTGTCGGGGAATTTCGGTCCGATCGACTGGTAGGCATAGCCGCGCACCGTGGCGCTGCCGCCGCCGTAGAAGCGTCGGTCGGGCGGCACGCCGAAATTAGACGCGCCGACGATGCTGCCGAGCAGGGCGCGCAGCGCCAGCACGCTCTCGCCTTCCTTGGCCGACCATAGCTTGCCGACGTCGAAATAGCGCGACGCCGACACCTGCAGGATGCCGAACAGCCCGGTCTGCGCCCCGATGGGCAGGGTGGGTGCGCCGCTGAGCTGGGCGCGCCAGCCGTGCGTCGGATCGACGGTCGGGCCGGCGACGTCGGTCGTGTCGAGGCTCGAGCGTGGCCGGCAGGCCGACCAGCCGATAGGTGCGCGTGACGTTCTCCTGCTCGATGCGCTCGAACTCGCCGGAGACGCCGAGGCTCGCGGTCCAGATATCGGAAAGCTTCCGCGTCACCGTCAGCCCGGTCGTGTAGGCGCGCTGGTTGTAGGCGTCGAGGTCCTGCTGCAGCGCCTCCGTGTCGAACTGAAGCGACTGGTCGCGCCGCAGGAAATCGGGCTCGGTCAGCTTGGAGCTGAAGTCGTAGCCGATGGCGTTGACCGCGCTGCCGCCCAGCCCCGTCAGCGCGCCGGAAAGCGCGAGCCGCTCGGCATTGCCGAACAGGTTGCGGTGGGTCCAGGTCAGCTTCGTCGAGCCGCCCAGATCGGTGGAATACGCCCCGGTGATGCCCACCGCGTGCTCCGGGCGCTCCTGAACCTTGAACGTGACCTTCAGCCGCCCGTCCGGCCCCGGCTTGTCCGCCGCCTCGACGGTGACAGCGCGGATGATGCCGAGCGAGGCGAGGTCACGCCGCGCCTCGTCGATCTTGCTCGGCTGGTACAGATCGCCGGGATGGACCAGCAGGCGCTGGCGGATGAAGCTCTCGTTGACGTTCTCCAGCCCGGTGATCGCGATCGGCCCGATATCGACGCGCGGACCGGGCGTCACCACGAACGTCACGTCGAGCTTGTGGTCGGCCGGCCGGGCGGCCGCGGTGGGCGGCGGCACCTTGGCCAGGGCGTAGCCATGCTCCTGCAGCGCGGTCAGCAGCCGCTGGCGCGCCGCCAGCACGTCGGAGGCAATGGCCGGATCGCCCGACTTGAGCTCGAGCTGGGAGCGCGCGTCGTCCGGCACGGTGCCTTCGACGGCGACCTTGCCCAAAGTGAATTGCGGGCCCTTGTCGACCCCCACCTTCACCTTGGCGGTGCCGGTGCTCTTGGCGAGATGGCCGGGCAAAGCGGGATCGGTCAGCGCCTCGCCGTCGATGCGGATGTCGATCTTGCCGTTGTAGTAGCCGAAGCTCTGCAGCACGGTGACCAGCCGGTCGACGTCCTGGCGTGCGCGGCTGATAAGCGGAAAAGGGCCGATCGGTTGGCCCTCGCGCAGGCGCACAAGGCGCGAGGCGCCCTTCAGGGCCGACGTCAGCGCCTCGTCGCCGGTATCGGCGATGTCGACGGTGTAGGGTTGCGGATCGGCGGCATGCACGACCGGCGACGCGGCCAGGGCAAGCACAAAGGCGGCGGTGGCCGCCAGCCGCCTCCGCAACTGCGCGCGCCGGCCGGCGCCGATCCGATAGCCACCCGAACTATTCATCACCTGTCCCGGGGAAAACGCCCGAGCCCGAGAGACATTCCAATAAAGCGCGGCGGAATTGCGGCGGCGCGCGACCCGGTCCCGCCTGCCCGGCTCGACATGCCGCCACGACTGCCGACCGGCGCGGTCCCGGCGGCATCATACCGCGGAACCGGCCGATGCCGGTCGTGCGGTCTAATATGGTGCGTTCTGCGCCGCTGTCACGTCCCGCCGCGCGTTGACCTTCCCCCGGTCGAGGGCGATAGTTCGCGCGGACCAAGGGGGGCATCGCGAACATGACCGATCCCGTATTCAAGCTGGCGACGGTATCCAGCGCCGGCAGCCCGCGTTTCGTCGTGCTGGTGATGGACGAGCGCGCGGTCGCGCTCGATGCCGCCAGCCGGGCGTTCGAGGGGCAGGGCGCGCGCACCCGGCTCGCCACCGCCAGCATGATGGCGCTGCTCGACGACTGGCCGGCGAGCTTCGATGGGCTGCAGGCCGTCGCCGCCTTCGTCGCCAAGGAAGGGCTCGACGACCCGCGCTGGAAGGACGCCTCGGCGCCGGTCGGCGCGCTGCGCTTCCACGCGCCGATCCCGCGGCCGCCGGCGATGTACTTCGCCGCGGTCAACTATCCGCGCCCCGGCCGGCCCGGCCGCGACCCGTCGGTGCCGGCGCGCCCCTACATGTTCGAGAAGACCGCGCGCTGTGCCGTCGGGCCGTACGACGATGTGGTGAAGCCGCGCGGCTATGACGAGATCGACTACGAGGTGGAGCTGGCGCTGGTCATCGGGCGCGCCGGGCGGCGCATCCCGGCGGAACGCGCGATGGACCACGTCGCCGGCTTCCTGGTCGCCAACGACGTGACCTGCCGCAATTTCCGCCGGAAGGGCGAGCTGCCGATTCCGGGCCCGGACTGGTTCGGCTCGAAATGCCATGACGGGTTCGCGCCGCTGGGGCCGTATCTCGTCCCCCGCGCCTTCGTGCCCGACTGCCGCAACCTGCGGCTCACGCTGAAGGTGAACGGCGAGGTGCGCCAAGACGGAAACACGCGCGACATGGTGTTCTCGCCCGAGGAGCAGGTGGCGCACGTCTCCAACCAGCTCGCGCTCGAGCCGGGGGACGTGTTCTCCACCGGCACGCCCGAGGGACTCGGCCTCATGTCGGGCCAGTACCTCAAGGCCGGCGACGTGTTCGAGGCCGAGATCGAGGGGCTGGGCGCACAGCGCAACCGCCTCCTCGCCGACCCGGGCGAGCGCTAGTGTGGTGGATTCGAAGGTTGCAACATTCCTTGTGGCAGGCGCCGAAGCGAACTTCGAAACCAATACCACGCTAAATTCAACGATTTTCTAGGTCCTTATCGAATCCGAAGTCCGTACGGCGTATGACCCGGAAGAAACGAACTTCGGATTGGGGACACTAGTCGCGGGTCTTTTCTTCCAGCAGCCCGAGGCGGGCGAAGACCTCGCGGTCGGTGGACAGGAACAGCTTGGCGCCCGGCGCGGCGGCGCGATGGCCGTGCCACGTCTTGCCGGGCAGGGTGAAGATGTCGTTGCGTCGCCAGGATATTGCGTCGTCGCCGATGCGCGTCGTGCCTTCGCCCTCAGCGACGACGCAGATCGTGCCGGCGGTCGACCAGCGCTGCTGCGTGTCGCGTTCCGCCGGCAGGTCCAGCAGGTAGCAATCCATCAGCGACATGACCGGTCCGCCGTTCAGCGGGTTGACGTAGCGCAGCAGGCGCGTGCCGTCGGGGGCGGGCGCCATGCGCGCGATCGCGGCCGTCGCCTCGGCCCATCCATAGCGGAACAGGGGCGAATAGGCGGGGTCGGCGGTGGCGGCGCCCGCCGCGGGCACCATGCCGGCGGTGGCATATTCTGCGTCGGCGCCCAGCGGCGGAAGGTCCTGCGGCGGCCCGGCCTCGAACGCGGTGGTGTTGAAGAAGCGGTGCAGCGGCACGTCGAGCGAGTTCGAACCAGACCATCCGCCCGCTGCCGTGGTGCACGTGCTCGTGCCAGGTCCAGGCCGGGGTCAGCACCAGGTCGCCTTCCGCCATCGTGCAGGACTTGCCGTCGACGACGGTCTCGGCGCCGCTTCCCTCCATGATGAAGCGCAGCGCGTTCATCGAGTGGCGGTGCGCCGGTGCGTGCTCGCCCGGCAGCAGGATCTGCAGCGCGCCGTTGATCGTGGCGAGCGGGCTCGGGAAGCCGGGGCTGTCGGGATTGCTGAGCGCCAGGACGCGGCGCTCGGTGTCGGCCATGGCGACCGCGTCGACCGCCCGGCCGATCAGCGGCTGCAGGTCGGCCCAGCGCCAGTGCAGCCCGCGCGGCGCGGTGTTGCGCCGCCGGTCATGCGCCTCGATCTCCCACAAGGCGCGCACGTTGAGCCGCGCCATCTCGGCGTGGAAGGCGTCCTGCGGTGCGGTCGTCATCGCGGTCCTCTCCTGCGGGGGCTGGGTCACACGCGGTACGGCTTGGCCACCTCGGGCGCGAACAGCTCGTCCGGCGCGACCAGCCGGTGCGCCACGCCCTGGTCGCGCGCGAAGCGGGCAAAGGCTTCCAGGGTCTTGCGGCTGCCCTCGACGCCATAGGGCCAGAAATCGGCGCCCAGGCGCTTCTTCGCCTCGTCGGCCCAATAGGCGTGCATCGGCAGCGGGTAGAGCGAGCCGCCCGCCTGCGCGCGTGCCAGCGCGTTGTCCTTGGCCTTCACGAACGCCTTGAAGAGGCTCATCGGCACCCACGGGTTGGCGTCGCACAGCTCCTTCCGGATCACGATGGTGTGCATGATCGGGAAGATGCCGGTGTCGTCCCAGTACTTCGTCTCGGCCGCGCGCGGATCGGCGACCAGCCGCACCACGCGGGGATCGCCCCGGCGGAACGCGCCGGGGGGCGCGGCGGCGATCAGCGCGTCGATGTCGCCGGCCAGCAGCATGTCGTTGAGCGAGCGGTCGGGCACCGGCGTGACCCTGAGGCCGGGGGGCAAGGCGAGCTCGCCCGGCTCGGCGCGGCCGGGATCGTCCTGGCCGGCCTGCACCCATTCGATGGAGGCGAGGTCGACCCCGACATATTCGGAGAGCCAGCCGCGCCCGTAGATCGTGGCGGTCTGGGTCCATTCCGGCACGCCGACCCGCTTGCCCGACAAATCCTCCGGCCGCTTCACCGAGCCGTCGGCGCGCACGTAGAAGGCCGACAGGCGGAACACGCGCGACGGGAACACGGGGATCGCCACGTGCCGGGCCCTGCCCTGCGACACCAGCGAGATGTGCCGGCCCATCGACATTTCCGACACGTCGAACTCGCGGAACTCGGTGAAGCGGTGGAATACCTCCAGCACGGGCAGCTTGAGGTGCGTGATGTCGATGCCCTCGGCGCGGATGTCGCCCGAGGTGAAGTCGCGCAGATGGTCGTAGTCGCCGGTGGCGACGGTCAGGCGGATGTTGCTCACGCGCGGGCTCCCTCGGCGCAGGCCGCGGCGATTGTAGGGCGGGCGCGGCCGGCAAGTCCATTCGCCCGTCCGCCGCGCGATGGAATGGGACCGGCCGTCCGGCGTTTTGTCAGCAGGGGAAACGATGCGATGATGGCTGCGGGCAGCGGATATGATCAGCACGGGCGCGATGATGCCGCAGGAGCGGGAAGCCCAGGGGCACGCCAGGCCCCCCATGGTGCGCCGCCTGGCATGGCGCGCGCTGATGGCGCTCTACCCGCTCACCTGGTGCACCTGGTGGGCGGTGGAGCGGATCTATTCCCTCACCCATCCGCCCTATCTCGACCTCGGAGCGCCCTACAACCTGCTGCGCGTCCGCGCCCGGTCCTATGACGGCCCGGCCGTGCGGCTCGCCGACGGGGCAGTGGTGCGGCCCGGCGACCGCATCCTCAACCTGCATATCAACAGCCCGGTGGCGCGCGAGCTGTGGCGGCGCAAGACCGATCCCTACCGGGCGGGGACGGAGGATCTGCGCTGTGTCGCGCGGTTCCTCGTCGGCCATCCCGACTATGTCGCGGTGCGCGGGCGCAACAAATTGCGCCACATGATGGAGAGCCTGGGCGCGGAGGTGCACGACGTGCCGGGAGTGCTCCCCAAGCTCGAGCAGCTCTTCGAGGAGATGGCCATCCTGATCTTCCATCCGCGCCGGCTGCAAAGGCTCGAGCGGCACTACGCCGAGATTGCCGATTCCTGGTTCTCTCGCAGCACCTTCCTCGCCCTGTTCCCGCCGGGGCAGGACGGCGACGGCTAGGCCGCCGGCGCCCACTCCGGACCGATGGATCCGATCGATACCCTTTCGGGCTTCCTGAGGGAGCATCAGGTAACGGCCTACCCCGTGCTCTACGCGGGAGCCTTCATCGAAATTCTGGTGCCGTTCGCGTTCTTCGTCCCGGGCGAGGTGTTCTTCTACGCGGCGGGCGTGCTGGGCGCCGTCGGCGCCCTCAACCTGTGGCTGGCAGGCGCGGTGCTGATCGCGGGCGGAATCACCGGCGACTTCGCCAACTACGTCCTGGGACGGCGCTACCACGGCCCGATCGAAGAGCGTGTCTGCCGGGTCCGCTATCTCGGCCGCATCTATGACCGCGGCAAGCGCTTCGTCGCCAAGCATGGCGACAATTCGGTGCTGTTTGCGCGGTTCCTGGGGCCGGCCGGCTGGGTGGCCTCCTTCCTGGCCGGCGCCGCCGGCATGAAGCCGCGCCGCTTCGCGTTGCTGGAACCGGCCCCCGCGGTGATCGCCATCAGCCTGAATATCGGCGTCGGGTACGGGCTGGGGATGGGCTACCGGTTCGCCCAGAAGCTGGTGCATGGCTGGGCCACGCCCATTGCGATCGTCATGGGGCTGATCGTGATCGGCGTGCCGATCTTCTTCCTGTTCAGGGATCCGGAGAAGAATGCGCGCCGGCGGAAACAAGGCCGCCCTGCGTCACGATGAACTCGATGATGCGGCTCGACGCCCGCGCCTTCCTTCAGGTTGGTGAAGACGAACGGCCGGTCGCCCCGCATGCGCCGCGTGTCGCGCTCCATCACGCCGAGGTCGGCGCCGACCAGCGGCGCGAGGTCCGTCTTGTTGATGACCAGAAGGTCGGACCGGGTGATGCCCGGCCCGCCCTTGCGCGGGATCTTCTCGCCCGCCGCCACGTCGATCACGTAGATCGTCAGGTCGGCGAGCTCGGGGCTGAAGGTCGCGGCCAGATTGTCGCCGCCCGACTCGATCAGGCACAGCTCGGCGCGCGGGAACTTCGCGCACATCTCGTCGAACGCGACCAGGTTGATCGAGGCGTCCTCGCGGATCGCGGTGTGCGGGCAGCCGCCGGTCTCGACGCCCATGATGCGCTCGGCGGCCAGCGCGCCGGCGCGGGTCAGGATCTGCTGGTCTTCCTTGGTGTAGATGTCGTTGGTGATGACGAACAGGTCGTAGCCGTCGCGCATGCGCTTGCACAGCGCCTCGCACAGCGCGGTCTTTCCCGAGCCGACCGGGCCGCCGATGCCGACTCGAAGGGGCCCGTGATGTGAGTGCGCGTGCGCTTGCGTCATGAGCGGAACAGCCTCGTGTACTGGGTTTCGTGGCGGGCGGAGGCGATGTCGAGCATCAGCGCGGCAGAGCCGAGATCGTCGAGCGTGGCGTCGGCCGCTTCGGCGGCGGTGGCGAGCACCGCGTCCTCCAGGGCGGCGACGGCGATCTGCCCGTCGGTCTGGCCGAGCGGCACCAGCCGCACGCCAGCCGTCACCAGGTTCGCGCTCGTGGCCTGGAGGTAGAGTAGCGAGCGCGGCGTCGAGCGGTGCGCCGTCGAGCGCAGCCGCCGCGCCGGCGATCACGGCAAGCGTCGGGGCGATCGAACGCACCGCCAGGATCGCCGCGATGTCCTCCAGCGCCGGGTTGGGCCAGGCGCGCCGCAGGGTCGAGAGGAACGCGGTGCCCTGTGCCGCGGATTCGAGGGCGAGCTCCGCCGTGCCGCGCATCGCGGCGGCAAGCGCGGCGATCTCGGCGAACGCGTCCCGGTCGTGCGCGGCGCGGAAGGCGTGGGCGAACAGGATGGCATCGCACCGCCCGGCTCCGAAGCGCAAATCGGCGTCGAGCCAGTCCACGAGCGTCGCGCGGTCGCTCACCCGGTCCGCCTCGATGGCCTGCTCCAGCCCGTGCGAATAGCTGAAGGCGCCCACCGGAAAGGCCGGCGACAGCCAGCTTTGCAGCCGCATCAAACGGCGCAGATCAGTCATGGTGGTGGGCGTGGTCGTGTTCGTGCGGGTGCGCGTGATAGGCACCGCCCTCGGGCTGGAAGGGGGTTACGACATGGCGAAGCTTCGCGCCGAGCCCTTCGAGCATCGCCTCGATCACGTGGTCGGGGCGGATGCGCAGCACGTCGCCCGCGATCTCGGTCGCCAGGTGACGATTGCCCAGATGCCACGCGAGGCGGGCGAAATGCGTCCGGTCGTCAGCGCGGATTTCGACCACGGGCTCGGCGGCGGCGCGCACGCGAAGCCAGCGCCCGTCCTCGAGGCGAAGCCCGTCGCCGTCGGCCATCGCCACGGCCTGGGGCAGGTCGAGCAGCACCGTCTCGCCCGCGTCGGTGGCGAGGCGAATCCGGCGGCGGTGGCGCGCGTCGAAATCCAGGGTCACGCCGTCGCTGGCCGAGGCGCTCGGCCAGTCGGTCGCGGGGGCGTGGCGGGTTGCGCGCAGCATTGCGATCTCAGAACAGGAAATAAAGTTGCGCCATGGACAGCACATCAGCCGGAGGGCATGTCAGAAGACGGTTGTCCGCGCGCACCTCGTAGGTTTCCGGATCAACCTCGATTTTTGGCGTCAGTGCGTTGTGTATCATCGTCTTCTTGCCGATCGTACGGGTGTCCGACACGGGTATCGTCGCGCGGGCGAGGCCGAGCCGGCCGGCGATGTCCGACTGCGCCGCCGCCTTGCTGACGAACGTCACCGCGCTCGCCGTCAGCGCGCGGCCGAAGGCGCCGAACATCGGCCGGAGATACTCGGGCTGCGGGGTGGGGATCGAGGCATTCGGGTCGCCCATGATGGCGGCGGCGATGGTGCCGCATTTCAGCACGAGGTCGGGCTTCACCCCGAAGAAGGCCGGCGACCAGATCACCAGGTCGGCGAGCTTGCCGGGCTCGACCGAGCCGACATGCGCGGCGATCCCCTGGGCGAGTGCGGGGTTGATCGTGTACTTGGCGACGTAGCGCCGGGCGCGGAGGTTGTCGTTCGCCCCGCGCTCGCCCGCCAGCGCGCCGAACTGGCGCTTCATCTTGTCGGCGGTCTGCCAGGTGCGGATGATCACCTCGCCCACGCGCCCCATCGCCTGGCTGTCCGATGAGATGATCGAGAACGCGCCGAGATCGTGCAGCATGTCCTCGGCCGCGATGGTCTCCTTGCGGATACGGCTTTCGGCGAACGCCACGTCCTCCGGAATTTTCGGGTCGAGGTGGTGGCACACCATCAGCATGTCGAGATGCTCGTCCACCGTGTTCGCGGTGTAAGGGCGCGTCGGGTTGGTCGAGGACGGGATGACGTTGGCCTCGCCGCACAATTTGATGATGTCGGGCGCATGCCCGCCGCCCGCGCCCTCGGTATGGAAGGCGTGGATCGTGCGGCCCTTGAACGCGCGGATCGTGTTCTCGACGAAGCCGAACTCGTTCAGCGTGTCGGTGTGGATCAGGACCTGCACGTCCATCTCGTCCGCGACCGACAGGCAGCAATCGATCGCCGCGGGCGTGGTTCCCCAGTCCTCGTGCAGCTTCAGCCCGCAGGCACCGCCCTCGACCTGCTCGACCAGCCCGGCCGGCAGGCTGGCATTGCCCTTGCCGTAGAAGCCGAGATTCATCGGGAACGCTTCGGCGGCCTGGAGCATGCGCGCGAGGTGCCACGCCCCCGGCGTGCAGGTGGTGGCGTTGGTGCCGGTGGCCGGGCCCGTGCCGCCGCCCATCATGGTGGTGACGCCGGAATACAGCGCCTCCTCGATCTGCTGCGGGCAGATGAAATGGATGTGGCAGTCGATGCCGCCCGCGGTGACGATCTTGCCCTCGCCGGCGATGGCCTCGGTCGCCGGGCCGATCACGATGTCGACGCCCGGCTGAATGTCCGGGTTGCCCGCCTTGCCGATCGCGGCGATGCGGCCGTCGCGAATGCCGATGTCGGCCTTCACGATCCCCCAATGGTCGAGGATCAGCGCGTTGGTGATGACCGTGTCGACCGCACCCTCGGCGCGCGAGGCCTGCGATTGGCCCATCCCGTCGCGGATCACCTTGCCGCCGCCGAACTTCACCTCCTCGCCGTAGATCGTGCGGTCCGCCTCGACCTCGATGAACAGCTCGGTGTCGGCGAGGCGCACCTTGTCGCCCACGGTCGGGCCGTACATGTCGGCATAGGCGGCGCGGCCGATGCGGATCGTCACGGGGTGCCTCCCTTGTCCAGCGGGCCGGCGACCGCGCCGGCGAAGCCGTGCACGATACGCGATCCACGGAACGGCACCAGCGAGACCTCGCGCGACTGGCCGGGCTCGAACCGGACGGCGGTGCCCGCCGGAATGTCGAGCCGCATGCCGCGCGCGGCGTCGCGATCGAAGGCAAGCGCCGTCGTTCACCTCGAAGAAATGGTAGTGGCTGCCGACCTGCACCGGCCGGTCGCCGGTGTTGGCGACGGAGAGGCGCACGGACCTGGCGCCCTCGTTCAGCACGATCTCGCCGGGGGCGGGGATGATCTCGCCGGGGATCATGAGGCTCCCTTCTTCGATCCGTTACCGATGTCACCCCGGACGGCGCGCGTGGCGCGCCGAGCCGGGGCCCATCTCGCAGCGATACCGGCGCGGAAAAATGGGTCCCGGCTCGCGCCGCCTTGCGGCTTGGCCGGGATGACAAGCTTGGGGTCGTCCGGACTTGCGAGCATGGCTCCTAACCTCACCGGATCGGCTGGTGTACGGTGACCAGCTTGGTACCGTCGGGGAAGGTGGCCTCGACCTGAATTTCGGGGATCATGTCGGCGACGCCCTCCATCACCTGGTAGCGCTGCAGCACGCGCGCGCCGTCGGCCATCAGCTCGGCGACGGAGCGCCCGTCGCGCGCGCCCTCGACGACGAAGTCGGCGATGATCGCGACGGTCTCGGGATAGTTCAGCTTCACCCCGCGTTGCAGGCGGCTGCGCGCGACCATGGCGGCCATCGCCACCATCAGCTTGTCGCGCTCGCGCGGTGTCAGGTTCATGGCTCCCTCTCTCCCTCTCAGAGGCCCCAAACGCGGGGCAGCGCGGCGCCGGCGCCGGCGATGTTCGGACGCAGCGCGGCCAGCATGGCGGCAACGGCGCGGCGCAGCCCGGATGCGCCGGCCGACACGAAGCGGCAGACCAGGATGCCGGACACGATTGTCGCGCCGGCCGGGCAGGGCGCGGCAGCCGTGGCGGCGCGCGCCGGCTCGATCAGGTTCGCGGCGTCCGGGGCCGCGTAGATCAGCGTCGCCAGGGAGTCGCCGCCGTCGAGCAGTGCGCGCCGGGCGGCCACCGTGGCGATGTCGCCCTCGATCCGGAAGGCGTCGGCCCAGGCCAGCCTGTCCGTCGCGCACGACGCGCCAGCAATCGCGAAGTTGTCCGTGGCGCAGCATTTCACCATGGGCGGCGCGGCCGAGGACCAGCCATTCCAGCGCCAGCACCCGCCCGCCTTGCGACACCTCCACGTTGGTGCGGCGTTCGAGCCGCGCCCCGTCGAAGGCGATGGTCTCCTGCGGCAGCCATTCGCACAGCGCACCGTCGCGCGCCGCGATCGTGGTGTCGATGCGCGCGGGCGCGTCGATCGCGCGGTAGATCTTCTCTGCCGCTTGCGTGGTGACGACGCAGGCGGCGCCTTCGCCGACCTCCACCGAAACTGCCATGCGGTCGCCGCCGGCGATGCCGCCCGCCGTGTTGACCAGCACCACTTCGCCGCCCGCGTGACCGTCGATGCGCGGCAGGATCGCGCGGGCCGGGCTCCTTTGGTACAGGTCCCGGAGGCACGTCTTGCCGTCGCGGCGGCCCATCGCGAGCCGCACCGCGCCGTCGCAGCGCTGCAGGTCGGAGTCGGAGACGGCGTGTTCAGACGGTGAGGTAGCGTCGAACATCCTCTTCCACCATGTCGGCGCGCCGGCCGGCGAGAACGACCTCGCCGCGGTCCATCACCGCGAAGGAGTCCGCGAGGTCGCGCGCGAACTCGAAATACTGCTCGACCAGGACGATCGCCATGTCGCCGCGGTCGCGCAACAGTGCGATGACGCGCTCGATGTCCTTGATGATGGAAGGCTGAATGCCCTCGGTCGGCTCGTCAAGCACCAGGAGCTTGGGCCGCATGACCAGGGCGCGGGCGATGGCGAGCTGCTGCTGCTGCCCGCCGGACAGGTCGCCGCCGCGCCGGCGCAGCATGTCGCGCAGCACGGGGAACAGGTCGAAGATCTCCGAGGCGATCTCGCGCGCCTTGCGGGGCAGGGCGGCGAGGCCGGACTTGATGTTCTCCTCGACGGTGAGAAGGGGAAAGACCTCGCGTCCCTGCGGCACGTAGGCCACGCCGCGCGCGCGCACGCTCGTAGGAGGGCAGGCGGGTCATGTCGCGCCCGTCGAGCGCGATCCGCCCGGCGCGCACCGGGTGCTGGCCGACGATGGCGCGCATCAGGCTGGACTTGCCGACCCCGTTCCGGCCCAGCACGCAGGTCACCTGGCCCGGCTCGGCCGCGAGCGAGACCTGGCGCAGCGCCTGGCTGGCGCCGTAATAGAGATCGATGCGATTCCACGGTCAGCATCCGTCAGCGCCCCAGATAGACTTCGATGACGCGCGGGTCGTTCTGCACCGCCTCGAGCGAGCCCTCGGCCAGAACCGAGCCCTCGTGCAGCACGGTGACGCGGCAGCCGAGCGAGCGCACGAATTCCATGTCGTGCTCGACGACCACCACCGAGCGGGTGCGCGCCACCTCGCGCAGCAGGTCCGCGGTCGCCGCCGTCTCGGCGTCGGTCATGCCGGCGACCGGCTCGTCGACCAGCAGAAGGTCGGGCTCCTGCATCAGCAGCATGCCGATCTCCAGCCATTGCTTCTGGCCGTGCGACAGCGAGCCCGCCATCGCGTCGCGCCGCGCCTCGAGCGCGATGGTCTCGAGCACGGCATCGAGCCGGTCGCATGTCCGCCGCCGTCGGCTTGTCGCACAGCGTGGCGAACACGCCGCGCGGCGCCTTGCGGCGCCAGCTCCAGATTGTGGAACACGGTCTGGTTGTCGAACACGGTCGCCTTCTGGAACTTGCGGCCGATGCCGAGGTTGGAGATGTCGGCCTCGTCGAGGCGCGTCAGGTCGGTGTTGCCGCGGAACAGCACCTGGCCGTCATCCGGGCGGGTGCGGCCGGTGACGACGTCCATCATCGTTGTCTTGCCGGCGCCGTTCGGCCCGATGATCGCGCGCATCTCCGATTCGAGCACGTAGAAGCTGAGCTCGTTGAGCGCCTTGAACCCGTCGAAGCTGACGCTCACCCCGTCGAGATACAGCACGGTCTCGGCGGCGGCGGTCATGGCTTGGCCTTTCCGAGGCGGGCGCCGGCCTCGGCGAGCTGCGAGATGCGCGCGCGTGCGGCGGCGAGGCCGAACCCGTTGCCGGACAGGAGGCCCGCGATGCCGCGCGGCAGGAACAAGGTGACGGCGACGAACAGGGCGCCGAGGGCGAACAGCCAGACCTCCGGGATCGTGCCGGTCAGCCAGCTCTTCGCCAGGTTGACGGCGATCGCGCCCATGATGGCGCCGTACAGCGTGCCGCGCCCGCCGAGCGCGACCCAGATGACGATCTCGATGGAGTTGGCCGGCGCGAACTCGGATGGGTTGATGATGCCGACCTGCGGCACGTAGAGCGCGCCCGCGACGCCCGCGAGCATCGCCGAGAAGACGAACACGAACAGCTTGTAGTGCTCGACCTTGTAGCCGAGGAAGCGCGTGCGGCCCTCCGCGTCGCGGATGCCGACCAGGACGCGGCCGAGCTTGGAGGTCACGATCAGCCGGCAGGCGGCGAAGCCGAGCGCGAGCGCGATGGCGGTCGCGGCGCACAGCCCGGCGCGCGTCGCCTCGCTTTGCAGGTTCATCCCCAGCAGGTCCTTGAAGTCGGTCAGGCCGTTGTTGCCGCCGAACCCCATGTCGTTGCGGAAGAAGGACAGCATCAGCGCGTAGGTCATCGCCTGGGTGATGATCGAGAGGTACACGCCCGTGACGCGCGAGCGGAACGCGAACCAGCCGAACACGAAGGCGAGCAGTCCCGGCACCAGGAACACCATGAGCGCGGCGAAGGCGAACGAGTCGAACCCGTGCCAGTACCAGGGCAGCTCCTTCCAGTTCAGGAACACCATGAAGTCGGGCAAGCAGTCGGGTTGCCGTAGACGCCGCGGCTGCCGATCTGGCGCATCAGGTACATGCCCATCGCGTAGCCGCCGAGGGCGAAGAACGCGCCGTGGCCGAGGCTCAGGATGCCGCAATAGCCCCAGATCAGGTCGACGGCCAGGGCGAGCAGCGCGTAGGCAAGGTACTTGCCCAGCAGGCTGACCGTGAAGCTCGACATGTGGACGGCGCGAGCCCGCCGGCACGGCGAGGTGCAGCACCGGCACCAGCACCGCGGTGGCGACGAGCAGGGCGAGCGTGATCGCGCTGCCGCGCGCGCCCAGGGCGGAAAGAAGCGGTCCGCGCCGGCTCATGATTCCACCGCCCGGCCACGCAGCGCGAACAGGCCGCGCGGACGCTTCTGGATGAACAGGATGATGGCGACCAGCACCAGGATCTTGCCCAGCACGGCACCGGCATAGGGCTCGAGGAACTTGTTCGCGATGCCCAGCACCGTGGCGCCGACCAGCGTGCCCCACAGATTGCCGACCCCGCCGAACACCACGACCATGAAGGAGTCGATGATGTAGCCCTGGCCCAGATTGGGGCTGACATTGTCGATCTGGCTGAGCGCGACGCCGGCGATCCCGGCGATGCCCGAGCCCAGCCCGAAGGTCAGCGCGTCGACCCACGGCGTGCGGATGCCGGTCGAGCCGGCCATCGCGCGGTTCTGCGTCACCGCGCGGAGATGGAGGCCGAACGAGGTCTTGCGCAGCACGAGCGTCAGCAGCGCGAACACCGCCAGCGCGAACACGACGATCCACATCCGGCTGTAGGTGATGGTCATGTGGCCGAGCTGGAACGCGCCGGCGAGCCACGTCGGGCGTCACCACGTCGCGGTTGGTCGGGCCGAAGATCGAGCGCACCGCCTGCTGCAGGATCAGCGACAGGCCCCAGGTGGCGAGCAGCGTTTCCAGCGGGCGGCCATAGAGGAAGCGGATGATGCCGCGCTCGATGGCGATGCCGACCCCGCCCGCCACCAGGAAGGCGAGCGGCACGGCGGCGGCCAGCGAGTACTCGGCGAGGCCGGGCGTCCACGCGCCCATCGATTGCTGCACGACATAGGTCGTGTAGGCGCCCAGCATCACCATCTCGCCATGCGCCATGTTGATGACGCCCATCACGCCGAACGTGATGGCGAGCCCGATGGCGGCGAGCAGCAGGACCGAGCCGAGCGAAATGCCATACCAGACGTTCTGTGCGGCCGACCACGTGGCGAGATCGGCTCGGATATCGCGCACGGCCTTGGTGGCCGCTTCCTTCACAGGGCCGACGGAACCGTTCGCGACCGCGCCGAGATAGGCCAGCGATGCCTGGTCCCCGCGCGCGGCGAGGACCGGGATCGCGGCGAGGACCGTTTCCTGGGTCTGGTCCTTGGCGGCGGCCAGCACCGACGCGGCGCGCGCCTGCTCGAACAGGGTGCGAATGTCCGGATCGCTCTCGGACTTGATGGCGGCGTCGAGTGCGGCGATCGAGGACGGGTTGGGCGACTGGAAGATGTCGTTGGCCGCCTTGCGGCGGACGGCGGGATCCTTGGCGGCGAGGGTGAGCCGGCCGATGGCCGTCTGGACCGCCTCGCGCAGCGCGTTGTTCACCCGGATGCGCTTCACGGCGAACGGGTCGACCTCGCCGATCGTCTTGCCCGACAACGGATCGGCGGCGATCTTCTTGTCGCCGGCATCGCGCACGACCACGACCGACTTGTTTGACTTGAGCAGATAGAGGTTGCCCTCGACCAGGGCTTTCAAGACAGGGGCCACCTCGCCCGCGCCGCTCGCGGCCAGCGCCTCGACGGCCGCGCCGGTCTCGTTGAACTTGCCGAACTCGGCGCCCTACCGCCAGCGCGTCGACCAGCTTGCGAAGGTCGTCTCCGGCTGCGCGGGCCGGCGGCGCGAGGGCCGTGGCAAGCGTGAGAAGGAGCGCGATGAGGCGAAGGAAGGCCACGTTCGATCCGTTCGTTCGTGTGGGAAGAGGGGCGCGGGGAGACGGTGCCTCCCCGCGCAGCGAAATGGCTCAGGCGCCGTTGCCCTTGCCGCCGCACTTGCCGGTCTTGACGTTGAAGTTTCCGCAGGACATCGGCTTGCGCCAGTCCGAGATCAGCGGCTTCGAGTCCGGCAGATAGTCGGACCACGCGTCACCCGGCACGAGGCCCGGGGTCTTCCACACCGTGTCGAACTGGCCGTCGGCCTGCACCTCGCCGATCAGCACCGGCTTGGTGATGTGGTGGTTGGGCATCATGGTCGCGTAGCCGCCCGTGAGGTTGGGGACGGCAACGCCGATCATCGCGTCGATCACCTTGTCGGGGTCGGTGGTGCCGGCCTTCTCGACCGCCTTCACCCACATGTTGAAGCCGATATAGTGGGCTTCCATCGGGTCGTTGGTCACGCGCTTCGGGTTCTTGATGAAGGCGTGCCAGGACTTGATGAAGGCCTCGTTCGCGGGCGTGTCGATGCTTTCGAAGTAGTTCCACGCGGCGAGGTGGCCGACCAGCGGCTTGGTGTCGATGCCGGCCAGCTCCTCCTCGCCCACCGAGAACGCGACGACCGGGATGTCGGTCGCCTTCACGCCCTGGGCGGCGAGCTCCTTGTAGAACGGCACGTTCGCGTCGCCATTGATGGTCGACACGACGGCGGTCTTCTTGCCGGCCGCGCCGAAACGCTTGATCGACGCCACGATCGACTGCCAGTCGGAGTGGCCGAACGGCGTGTAGTTGATCATGATGTCGGCGTCGGCGACGCCCTTCTGCTTCAGGTACGCCTCGAGGATCTTGTTGGTCGTGCGCGGATACACGTAGTCGGTGCCGGCCAGCACCCAGCGCTTCACCCCCTGCGCCATCAGGTAGTCGACGGCCGGGATCGCCTGCTGGTTCGGCGCGGCGCCGGTGTAGAACACGTTCTTCGACGATTCCTCGCCCTCGTACTGGACGGGGTAGAACAGGATGGAGTTCGAGCGACTCGAACACGGGCAGCACGGACTTGCGGCTGACCGAGGTCCAGCAGCCGAACACCACGGCGACCTTGTCCTTCTGGATCAGCTCGCGCGCCTTTTCGGCGAACAGCGGCCAGTTGGAGGCGGGGTCGACCACCACCGGCTCCAGCTTCTTGCCGAGGACGCCGCCCTTCTTGTTCTGCTCGGCGATGAGCATCAGCATCACGTCCTTGAGCGTCGTCTCGCTGATCGCCATCGTGCCCGACAGCGAATGCAGGATGCCGACCTTGATCGTGTCGTCGGCCGCCCTCGCGGGCGTGCCGGGCAGGGCAAGGCTGGCGGTGAGTACCGCCGCTGCCGCGCCGGCAAGACAGGTGCGTCTGGAAATCATTGCGTGCCTCCGGAAGGTTTCTGCGATCCACCGCAACGTCCATTGCAAGCCGCGTGCCAAATGGGCAGGCCCCGCGAAAGTGGTTTTTTTTCAAGCGGATAGTTCCTCCACATGCATCTGCCGCCTTTTTGAGCAGCACGTGGGGTGATTAAAGTTTAAGCATCTCTACCAAGTCGCCTACGGATTAGGCAGAAATCACGTTCGACGGCTTGAAGGCCGGGGCAGCGGCTCGCGATGGCGGTGGCGAACGTGGTACGCAATGGGGCATGGCGCAGCGGTACCAGGTGATCATCGTGGGGGGCGGGCCGGTCGGGGTCGGGCTGGCCGTCGAGCTCGGGTTGCGCGGCGTGTCGGTCGCGCTGGTCGAGCGCTACCGCGAGATGCAGCGCATCCCGAAGGGCCAGAACCTCAGCTCGCGCACGCTCGAGCATTTCTGGTCGTGGGGCTGCGTGGACGCGCTGCGCGCCGCCCGCATCCTGCCTGCCGGCTTCCCGATCAGCGGCATCGTCGCCTATGGCGACCTGATGAGCCCGTACTGGTACGCCCCGCCGCAGCGCGAGATCCTGCGCCCCTACTATTTCCAGGACGTGGAGCGCCTGCCGCAATACGAATCCGAACGGGTGCTGCGTGCGCGGATGGCCGGGCTCGACGGCGTCGAGGCGCGGTTCGGCTGGTCGGCCGAGGCGTTCGAGCAGGACGAGCGGGGGGTGCGCGTCACCATCGCCGAGCGCGACGGCGGGGCGCGCGACGTTCTGGCCGGCGATTACGTCGTCGGCTGCGACGGCGCGCGGTCGGCGGTGCGAGAGGGGATGGGGATCGCGCGCGCCGGGGCGGATTACGACCAGCTCATGGTGCTGGCCGTGCTGCGCTCGCGCGAGCTGCACGAGGGGCTGAAGCGCTTTCCCGAACGCTCCACCTACAACGCGCTGCACCCGGCGAACAAGGGCTACTGGCAGTTCTTCGGCCGCATTGACGTGGGCGAGGGCTGGTTCTTCCACGCGCCGGTGCCGCCCGGCACGACGCCGGACAATTTCGACTTCCACGGGCTTCTCCAGCGCGCGGCGGGCTTCCCCTTCGCCTGCGAGTTCGACCATGTGGGGTTCTGGGACATGCGCGTCGCCGTGGCCGAGCGCTACCGCATGGGGCGCGCCTTCATCGCCGGCGACGCGGCGCATTCGCACCCGCCCTATGGCGGGTTCGGCCTCAACAACGGGCTGGAGGACGCGCGCAACCTCGGCTGGAAGCTGGCCGCCGTGCTGCAGGGCTGGGGCGGCGAGGCGCTGCTTGAATCCTACGGCGCCGAGCGCCATCCGATCTTCAAGGAGACGGGCGAGGATTTCATTGCGGCTCGCATCAACACCGATCGCGTCTTCCTCGAACGCTACAGCCCCGACCGCGACAAGGCGGCGTTCGAGGCCGCCTGGGCCGAGCGCACGGCGCGCACCGGCGCGACCATCCGCAGCTACGAGCCGCACTACGAGGGATCGCCGGTGGTGATCGGCCCGCCGGGCGGGGTGACCAGCGCGCACGGCACGCATGGCTTCGCGGCCCGCGCCGGCCATCACCTCGCGCCGGGACGCCTGTCCGACGGGCGCGACCTGTTCGAGGCGCTGGGCCGCGACTTCACCCTGGTCGCGCTCGGCACCGAGGACGGGCCGGTCCGCGCCTTCGGCGAGGCGGCGCGGGCGCTCGGCGTGCCGCTCGCAACGGTGCGCGACAGCTACGCCGAAGGTCGCGAAGCCTACGGGGCGCGGCTCTTCCTGGTCCGCCCCGACCACTATGTCGTCTGGACCGGCGACGCCGCGCCGGGCGACGCGCGGGCGCTGCTCGCCAGGGTGACCGGGCGCGCACAGTAGGACGCTGGCGGCCGCGACCGCGCGCCGCACCCCTCACCGTTATCCAAGGTTAATGCCCGTTTCCGCCGCGGGGCGCTTTATGCGTGCGTACTTCCCGGCGCCCTTTCGGCCCGCAATAGCTGTTCCGCCGTGCGAGGAATGGAGCGAGGACACTGACACGTCGTGCCGCAGATTTTCGGCCGCTCGGCCAACGCCATAGCCCGCCTGATCCTGATCGGCGCCCCCGCCGGGGTGATCGTCGGCATCCTGGCCGGCGTGATCTATGCCCGCGGCGAGGCGGTGACCGGCGTCGGCGTCGCGGTCGAGCAGCCGGTGCCGTTCAGCCACGCCCATCACGTGGGCGGGCTGGGGATCGACTGCCGCTACTGCCACACCTCGGTCGAGACCTCGTCCTTCGCCGGGCTGCCGCCGACCGAGACCTGCATGACCTGCCATTCGCAGCTTTGGACCAACGCCGCGATGCTCGAGCCCGTCCGCGCCAGCCTGCGCGACGGCAAGCCGATCGAATGGCGGCGCGTCCACGACCTGCCGGACTACGTCTATTTCAACCACTCGATCCACGTCGCCAAGGGCGTGCCGTGCCAGGCCTGCCACGGGCGCGTCGACAAGATGCCGCTGATGCGCAAGGCCGAGAACCTGACGATGGGCTGGTGCGTCAGCTGCCACCGCGACCCGGCGCCGCATCTGCGCCCGCAGGGCGCCGTGTTCGAGATGGGGTGGACTCCGCCGAAGGGCGTCAGCCGCCGCCGGCTCGGCGAGCGGCTGATGCGCACCTACCACATCCACGACAAGAACCTGACCCATTGCACCATCTGCCACCGTTGAGCGAGGGCCGGGAAGGGCGAGGCGAGAGGTGAGCGATTCCGACCGCATCCGCGCCGCGCTTCACGGGAAGCGGGGACGGCAGTACTGGCGTTCGCTGGAGGAGCTGGCCGCGGCGCCCGGCTTCGACGAGTGGTTGCACAACGAATGGCCGCGCCAGGCGGCGTTGTGGGACCGCGCTGTCGACCGCCGCCAGATCCTGCGGCTGATGGGCGCCAGCATGGCGCTCGCCGGCCTCGCCGGCTGCGGCCGGTCGCCCGAGAAGATCGTGCCCTATGTACGCCAGCCCGCGGACATGGTGCCGGGCGTGCCGCGCCACTACGCGACTGCGCTGGTCCATGACGGCTACGCCCACGGCGTGATCGGCGAGACCTACGAGGCCCGGCCCACCCATATCGCCGGCAATCCCGACCATCCGGTGAATCGCGGCGCGACCAGCACGTTCGACCAGGCCGCCGTGCTGGGGCTGTACGACCCCGACCGGTCGCAGGCGGTGCGCCGGGCAGGCGTCGCCGACACCTACGATTCGTTCCTCGCCGCTCTGATCGAGGCGCGCGCGCGCTGGCGCGACGCGGGCGGGAAGGGTCTCGCCATCCTTACCGGCCGCGTGACCTCGCCGACGCTCGTCGCCGCCATCGCGGCGCTGCGCGAGATCTATCCCGGCCTGCGCTGGTATGGCTACGAGCCGGTCGGGCGCGAGGCGGAAGCCGCCGGCGCGAAGCTCGCCTTCGGCCGGCCGCTCGACACGATCTATCGCTTCGCCGATGCGCGAGTGGTGCTGTCGCTCGGCGGCGATTTCCTCGACATGCAGTCGCCCGGCCAGCTCGCCTATGCGCGCGATTTCATGGCCGGGCGCCAGGACCCCGACGCGCGCCGGCCCACCCGGCTCTATGCGATCGAGACGACGCCCGGCCTGACCGGCGCCGCGGCGGAGCATGTCCTGCGCGTGACGCCGAGCCGGCTGGAGGCGCTGGCGCGCGGCCTCGCCCGGCGGCTGGGGATCGACGTGCCGCAAGCGGGCGCGGAGGACCGGCGCGAGTCGGCCTGGCTCGACGCGGCGGCGAAGGACCTTTCCGCCCATCGCGGCGCGGCGCCCGTCGCGGTCGGGGCGGCGGCGCCCGCCGCGGTCCACGCGCTGGCGCACGCGATCAACGACCGGCTGGGCAATGCGGGCCGCACCGTCGTGCAGATCGAGCCGGTGGCGGCGGCGCCGGACGGGGGGATCGAGGACCTGGCGCACGACCTTTCGGCGGGCGGCATCGAGGCGCTGGCGAGCTTTGCCGAGAACCCCGTCTACACTGCGCCCGCCGACCTCGGCCTCGTCCAGGCGATCCGGTCGAAGCTGCGCCTGTTCGTCCATTCGGGGCTTTATTTCGACGAGACGGCACGGCTGGCGAACTGGCACGTGCCGGCGCGGCACGATCTGGAAAGCTGGGGCGACGCGCGTGCCTTCGACGGCACGGCCACGATCCAGCAGCCGCTTGATCGAGCCGCTCTATGAGGGCCGCACCGCGCTCGAGCTGCTGGCGGCCTTTGCGGGACAGGACAACGCCTCCGCCCGCGAGATGGTGCGCAACCACTGGCGGCGAAGTGATGGCGGCAAGGAATTCGACGCGTTCTGGCGCGGCGCGCTGCGCAAGGGGCTGGTCAACGGTACGGAAGCCAAGCCCGTCAGCGCGAAGCTGAAAGGCGATCTTGGCGCCGCCCTGGGGAAGCCTGCCGCAGGGGCGCCCGCCGGCGGGATCGAGCTGCAATTCCGGCCCGATCCGGCCGTGTGGGATGGGCGCTACGTCAATAACGGCTGGCTGCAGGAGCTGGCGCGACCGCTGACCAAGATGGTGTGGTCGAACGCGGCGATGATCTCGCCCGCCCATGCCGCGCGGCTCGGCGTCGAGTTCGGGCCGCCACGTGCGCATCCTGTCCGGCGGCCGCGCGATCGAGGCGCCGGTCTGGGTGCTGCCCGGCCAGCCGGACGGAAGCGTGACGCTGACGCTGGGCTATGGCCGCCGCGACGCCGGGCGCATCGGCTCCGGCCTCGGCTACGACGCCTACTGGCTGCGGCGGAGCGACGGGATGTGGCACGCGGACGGCGCGCGGCTGGACGTGCTGCCCGGCCGCAGCGAGCTCGTCACCACCCAGCATCACCACGCCATCGAGGGGCGCAACCTGGTGCGCGTCGCCACCTGGCGCGAATACAAGGCCGATCCCGCACTTCGCGACGCGCAAGCCCAACGACGCGCCGAAGAAGTCGCTCTATCCCGAGCCGAGTCCGACGAGCCGCACGCCCGGCGAGGACGGCTGGACCCCCTACGCCTGGGGCATGGTGATCGACACCGAAAGCTGCATCGGCTGCAACGCCTGCATCGTCGCCTGCCAGTCGGAGAACAACTGGCCCGTCGTCGGCCCGAAGGAGGTGGCGCGCGGGCGCGAGATGCAGTGGCTGCGCATCGACCGCTACTACGCCGGCCGGCCCGACAACCCGGCCACGGTGTTCCAGCCCGTGCCCTGCATGCAGTGCGAGAACGCCCCCTGCGAATATGTCTGCCCCGTGGAGGCGACGCAGCACTCGTCCGAGGGGCTGAACGAAATGATCTACAACCGCTGCATCGGCACGCGCTACTGCTCGCAGAACTGCCCCTACAAGGTGCGCCGGTTCAACTGGTTCGACTACACCAGCAAAGCGGCCGACTACCCGCTGAACGACGAATCCGCCAATCCCGAGGTGACGGTGCGCTCGCGCGGGGTGATGGAGAAGTGCACCTACTGCGTGCAGCGCATCGACCGCGCGCGCATCCGTGCCGACCGCGAGGACCGCACGATCGCCGAGGGCGAGGTGACCACCGCCTGCCAGGACGCCTGCCCGACGCGGGCGATCATGTTCGGCGACATCAACAAGCCCGGCAGCGCCGTTCGCAAGCTCAAGGACGGGCCGCGCAACTACGGCATGCTGGCCGAGCTGAACACCCGCCCGCGCACCACCTACCTGGCGGGCGTGACCGACCCGAACCCCGACATCGAGAACGAGGACGATGCCGCCTTCTTCGAGCGCGAGTGACGCTGCCGCGCAGCCGACCGACGCCGACCGCCGCATGGGCGAGGTCAGCCAGCGCCTGACCGCGTTGGTGCTCGACCGGCGGCGCTCGCTGCCCTGGCTGTTCGCCGTGCTGTTCGCCGGGTTGCTGACGGCGGGATTTCTCGCCGCCATCGTCGCGGTGGTCGCCTACGGGGTCGGGCTGTTCGGGCTCAACATCCCGGTCGCCTGGGCCTTCCCCATCGTCAACACGATCTGGTGGATCGGCATGGCCCATGCCGGCACGCTGATCTCGGCGGTGCTGCTGCTCACACGCCAGCCCTGGCGCGCGGCGGTGAACCGCTTCGCCGAGGCGATGGCGATGTTCGCCGTGGTGCTGGCCGGCACCTTCCCGCTGCTGCATCTCGGCCGGCCGTGGTTCTTCTACTTCCTGTTCCCCTATCCCGACACGATGGGGCTGTGGCCGCAATGGCGCAGTCCGCTGGTGTGGGACTTCTTCGCCATCGCCACGTACCTGCTCTACACGATGAGCTTCCTGTACATGTCCCTGCTGCCCGACGTCGCGACGATTCGCGACAACGCGAAGACGCGGTTCGGCCGCATCTTCTACGGGCTGCTCGCGCTCGGCTGGCGCAACTCCGCTGCGCACTGGCACCACTACGAGCGCGCCTACCTGGTGCTCGCCGCGCTCGCCGCGCCCATCGTCGCGTCGGTGACCGGCACGATCTCGCTCGACCTGTCCGTCTCGATCGTGCCCGGCTACCACTTCACGATCTTCCCGCCCTACTTCGTCGCCGGCGCGCTCTATTCCGGGTTCGCGACGGTCATCATGATCGCGGTGATCGTGCGCGGGCTGTTCCGCATCACCGACATCGTCACCGCCGAGCATATCGAGAAGCTCGCCCGGCTGATGCTCGCCTTCGGGCTGGTCGTCGACTACGCCTATGTGATGGAGATGTTCACCGCCTGGTATTCGGGCGCGGACTACTACCAGTACGTCTATATCGACCGGTGGACCGGGCCGTACGCGCCGTTCTGGTGGTCGATGATCTTCTGCAACGTGTTCGTGCTGCAGCTCGTCTGGTTCCGCGCGGTGCGGACCCGCCCGCTGGTGATGATGGGGATCGCCATCGTCGCCGATCTGGGCATGTGGCTCGAGCGCTACCAGATCGTGCTGACCTCGACGCATGCCGACTACATGCCGTCGAACTGGGACGTGGTGTGGCCGACCATTACCGACTACGCGGTGCAGTTCGGCTCCATCGGCACGTTCTTTTTCCTGCTGCTGCTGTTCATCCGGTACCTGCCGCCGATCTCGATCCGCGACATGCGCGAGATGGTCCATGGCAAGCAGTGACGCGCCCTATGGGCTGATGGCGCAGTTCGCCTCCGCCGAGGCGCTGGGCGACGCGGTCGGGCGCGCGCGGCAGGCGGGCTATACGCGCATCGACGCCTACAGCCCGATCGCACTGTCCGGCGTCGCCGAGAAGGTGGGCGGGACGGGAAGGACGGTCGGTGTCGTCGCGGTGCTGTGCGGCATGGCGTCGGCGATGTTCTGGTACGCGCTCCAGGACTACTCGCTCTACGACTATCCGTTCATCGAGGGCGGCAAGCCTTTCCATGCCTGGCCGCCCTTTATGGTGGTCACCTTCATGACCGGCGTGCTGGCGGCGGTGCTGGTGGCCGTGATCGCAATGCTGGCGATCAACGGGCTGCCGATGTTCCACCACCCGGTGTTCAACGTCGCGACCTTCGCGAAATGCTCGACCGACGGCTATTTCCTGTGCGTGCGGGCCGACGACCCGCGCTTCGACGTGGCGAGGACGAAGGATTTCCTGCTGGGCCTGCCGGCGGTCGAGGTGGTCGAGGTGCCGGAATGATCGCGCCGCGCACGCTGGCGGCGCTCGGCCTCGTGCTGGCCCTCGGCGGGTGCGGCCAGAACCAGATGGCCAATCACGGCCGGTCCAAGCCCTACGAGCGGGCGGAGGCGCGCCACCCGCCCGCCGGCACGGTCGCGCGCGAGGACCATATCGGGCCGCGCGCGCCGAAGCCCAAGACGACGCTGGCGCTGCTGACGCGGGGCCAGACCCTGTTCGATGGCATCTGCGCCCCCTGCCACAGCCGGCTGGGCGACGGCGACGGGATCGTGGTGCGGCGCGGCTTTCCCAACCCGCCGACCTTCCACCAGGACCGGCTGCGCGACCGCTCCGGACACATTGTTCTACGACGTGATCACCAACGGCTACGGCATCATGTACGCCTATGCCAACCGCGTGGCGCCGCGCCGACCGCTGGGCGGTGACGGCCTATATCCGCGCGCTGCAGCTCAGCCAGGACGCGAAGCTCGCGGAGCTGCCGCCCGAGCTGCGCCACGAGCTGCCCACCGCGAAGGGGCTGAAGTGAGCGACCGGCAGCGACGCTGGCGGCGCAACGCCGCGATCCTGGCGGCCGTCGCGCTGGTCGGCGCGGCCGTCGGTGGCGTGTTCGCCCGCGAGGCCTTCATGCGCATGTGGCTGGTGGCGTCGCTCTACTGGCTCGCCATTCCCGTGGGCGCGCTGCCGGTGCTGATGACCTGGCACCTCACCGGCGGCGGCTGGGGCCGGGCGACCGAGGCGGTGACGCGGGCGACCATCGCCACCCTGCCGATCGGCGCCGCGGCGTTCCTGGTGCCGATCGTCTTCGGGCTGCACGACCTTTATCCCTGGACCGCCGATCCCGCGACGCTCGAGCACGTCGTGCGGCACAAGACGCCGTATCTCAACGTGCCGTTCTTCGTCGGCCGCACGGCCCTGTTCTTCGCGGTCTGGCTGGTCCTCGCCTGGCGGATCGAGGCGTGGCGGCGGGTGACCGGCGCCCATCCGCGGCTGGGCGCGGGCGGGCCGATCGTGTGGGTGCTGACCACCACCTTCTTCGGCATCGACTGGTTCATGTCGCTCGAGCCGCATTTCTATTCGGACGAGTTCGGGATGTTCTTCGGGGCGGGGCTGGTGGTGCCGGCGATGGCGTTCGTCCTGCTCGCGGCCGAGCTCGCGACGCCGCGCCAGGACGACGCCTTCGTGTCGCGGCTGCAGGACTTCGCCAACCTGACGCTCGCGGCGATCCTCGGCTGGGTGTTCTTCGACTTCGCGCAGTATCTGATCATCTGGATGGGGAACATGCCGGACGAGATCGGCTGGTTCCTGCACCGTAGCCACGGCTGGTGGCGCGTCGTCACCTGGATCGTGCTGTGCACGTTCTTCATCTTCCCGCTGCTCGCCTTCCTGTTCCGCGCCGTCAAGCGCAGCCGCGGCGCGCTCATCGCGGTGGCCGCGACTGATCCTCGCCGGCCACTACGCGAACTGCGCCTGGATGGTGATGCCGAGCGTGCCGGGCGACGCGCTCGCCTCGGTCCTGCTGGGCGCTGGCGACCTGGGCCGGCATCGGGGCGGTGTGGTTCGTCGTGCTGCTCGACCGGCTCGCGGTCGTCGGCGCGGACGCGCGGGCGGACGGACGCGCCGCGGAGGAGCGCGGCGTGAACACGTCGCAGCACGAGACCGGGCGACAAGAACTACGAATCGCGCGACGTGCGGCGGCGCGGGCCGCGCATTTTCGCGGTGTCGTTCGTCCTGACCATCGCCGCCATGGTCGGACTGCTGTCGTGGTGGGGCGAGGCGCTGTGGGGCTTCCACGCCCGGTCGATGTCCGAGCTGATCCCCTGGCACACGACGCAGATCCCGCGGCCCCCATCTGCAGGTCGACCCGCACCAGGAGCTGGAGGCGCTGCACGCGAGAAAGGAGCAGCGGCTGAACGGGCTCGGCTGGGTCGACCGCGCAGCGCGGCATCGTCCACATCCCGATCGGCGACGCGATGCGCATCGAGGCCGGCGCGCGCCGCCGGGACGGGCGGCTGAGGCGCGGCGATGCAGCAGGTCGCCCTACATCCGCGACGCGGCCCGCGGCCTCCACATCATCCCGGCGGAGGCCTCGGCCAACGCGCATCAGGTCGACACGCTGCTGTTCTACCTGACCGCGATGAGCACGCTGGTCGTCCTGCGGATCGGCTTCACTGATCTTCTTTTTCAGCGTGCGCTACCGCGGCGGGCGCAACCGTTGACCGCACGATCCGCATGTCGCTGCGCGCCCAGCACTGGATGGAGATCGCGCTGGACGCTGCACCACCTTCGCGATCTTCCTGTCGTTCTTCTACTGGGGCGCCGACGCTCTATGTGTCGCGACTACCGGCCGCCGCCCGGCGCGGTGCAGATCGACGTCGTCGGCAAGCAGTGGATGTGGAAGATCGAGCACGCCGAACGGCGTGCGCGAGATCGACACGCTGCACGTGCCGGTCGGGCAGAAGGTGAAGCTCCGGATCGCAGTCCGAGGACGTGATCCACAGCTTCTACGTGCCGGCCTTCCGGCTGAAGCAGGACGCCGTTCCCGGGCGCGTCACCGAATACTGGTTCGAGGTGACCCGGCCCGGCACCTACGAGCTGGAATGCGCCGAATATTGCGGGCGCGACCATTCGCGGATGCGCGGCCGGGTGATCGCGCTGAAGCCCGCCGCCTACGCGCGCTGGCTTGCCGACCAGACGCGGCCCGGCGCGGCGGCGCTTGCGGGCGAGCGGCTGTTACCGGTCGCTCGGCTGCTCGGGCTGCCACGGGCCGGCCTCGTCGGTGCACGCCCCGTCGTTCGACGGGATATACGGCAAGCCGGTCCATCTGATGTCGGGCGCGACCAAGATCTTCGACGACGGCTATATCCGCGATTCGATCCTGCTGCCCAAGAAGGACGTGGTCGCCGGGTACGAGCCGATCATGCCGAGCTTCCAGGGCCAGGCGAGCGACGCCGATATCGCCAAGCTGATCGCCTACATCAAGTCGCTTTCCAACCAGACGGGGTCGAGACCATGACCAGCGCGACCAACGCGGCGCCGGGCCACGAGCTGGGCGGCGGGTACCTGACCGCCGGGCTCACCCTCAGATCGTGGTTCCTGACCACCGACCACAAGCGGATCGCCTGGCTCTACATCCTGTCGATCACCGCGTTCTTCTTCATCGGCGGCATCGCGGCGGCGCTGATCCGGCTCGAGCTGATCGTGCCCAACGGGCTGATGTTCAGCTCGGAGACGTACAACCGCCTGTTCACCGCGCACGGCGTGATCATGGTCTGGTTCTTCCTGGTGCCGTCGATCCCGACGACGCTGGGCAATTTCCTGCTGCCGCTGATGGTCGGCGCGCGCGACCTCGCCTTCCCGCGGATCAACCTGATGTCGTGGTACGTCTACGTGTTCGGCGCGCTGTTCACCCTGGCCGCTGTGGTCGCCGGCGGGGTCGACACGGGCTGGACGTTCTACACGCCCTACTCGACGCTCTACTCGAACTCCTCGGTGATCCTGGCGACGATCGGCGTGTTCATCGTCGGGTTCTCGTCGATCATGACCGGCCTCAACTTCATCGTGACGACGCACACGATGCGCGCGCCGGGACTGACCTGGGGCCGGCTGCCGCTGTTCGTGTGGTCGATCTACGCCACCAGCCTGATCATGGTGCTGGCGACGCCGGTGCTCGCCATCACGCTGCTGCTGGTCGACGGTGGAGCGCGCCTTCGGCATCGGCATCTTCGACCCCACAGCTCGGCGGCGACCCGATCCTGTTCCAGCACATGTTCTGGTTCTACTCGCACCCCGCCGTCTACATCATGATCCTGCCCGGCATGGGAGTGGTCAGCGAGATCATCACCTGCTTCGCCCGCAAGTCGATCTTCGGCTACCCGGCCATGGCCGCCTCGATGATGGCGATCGCCATCTTCGGCTTCATGGTGTGGGGCCATCACATGTTCGTGTCGGGCCAGTCGGTCTATGCCAGCGTGGTGTTCTCGTTCTTCACCTTCGTGGTGGCGGTGCCGTCGGCGATCAAGGTCTTCAACTGGACCGCGACCTCTACAAGGGCCGCATCTCGATGACCGCGCCGATGATCTACGCCCTCAACTTCGTCGGGCTGTTCACGGTCGGCGGGCTGACCGGGCTTGATCCTCTCGACACTGGCGATCGACGTCCACGTCACCGACACCTACTTCGTCGTCGCCCATTTCCACTACATCATGGTCGGCGGGATGGTGACCGCCTATCTCGGCGGGCTGCATTTCTGGTGGCCCAAGATGACCGGCCGCCTCTATCCCGAAATGTGGTCGCGCATCGCCGCGGCGACCCTGTTCGTCGGGTTCAACATGACCTTCTTCCCGCAGTTCCTGCTGGGCTATGCGGGCATGCCGCGGCGCTACCACACCTATCCCGAGCAGTTCCAGGTGCTGCACGACCTGTCGTCGATAGGCGCGCTGGTGCTCGCGGTCGGCTACCTGATGCCGGCGGTCTATCTCCTGTGGTCGCTGCGCTGGGGCCGGCGCGCCGGCGCCAACCCGTGGAACGCGACGGGCCTGGAATGGACCGCCACCACCTCGCCGCCGCCCAAGCACAATTTCGAGGAGGTGCCGCGCGTGACGCGCGGGCCGTACCGGTATGAGTGACGCCGCGCTCGCAGGTCGCCGAGCAGTTCGAGACGCTGGAGCAGCAGGTCCGCGCCGACCTGGTGGGCATGTGGGTGTTCCTCGGAACCGAGCTGCTGTTCTTCGGCGGGATGTTCATGGCCTACGCCGTGTACCGCGCGTGGTATCCCGACACGTTCGCCGAGGCGGCCGGCCACCTGAAGCTCACGCTCGGCAGCATCAACACGGCGGCTCCTGCTCACCTCGTCGATGGCGATGTCGCTCGCCGACCCGGCGATGGAGGCGAAGAACCGCCGCCGCGCGCTCTGGGCCATCGGGATCGCCCTCGCGCTGGGGCTCGCCTTCCTCGCCGTCAAGGGCTACGAGTACCGCGTCGATTTCGCCGAGGGCACGGCGCCGTTCGCCGGGTTCGACTTCCATTATGACGGGCCGCACCCGGGCCAGGCGAAGATCTTCTTCAGCTTCTATTTCGCGCTGACCGGGCTCCACGCCTTCCACATGATCGGCGGCGTCGGGCTGCTCACGATCCTGATGATCGGCGTGTGGCGCTGGCGCGACCCGATGCGGCTTACGCGCCCGGTGCGGATCATCGGGCTCTACTGGGCCTTCGTCGACATCGTGTGGACCTTCATCTACCCGTCGGTCTATCTGCTGCACAAATGACCACGCCGCGCCTGGGGGTAACAGGGTAGGAGGTTGAGGAGTCCGCCATGGAACCGGTCGCGCTCCGGCTTGTCGTCTACGCCACGCTGATGGCGCTGTTCGGCGTCAATTTGGGGCTCTCCTTCCTGCCGCTCGGCGACTGGCGCATCGCCGCGCACCTCGCCATCGCGGTGGTGACGGCGCTCGGCATCGTGCTGGTGTTCATGCGGCTGCGCACCTCGCCGCATATCGTCCAGGTGATCGCCGGGGCCAGCGTGGTCTGGCTGCTGATCCTGTTCGGCTTTACGTTCCTCGACTACACGCATCGGTGATCCCGCCCCGCGCGCCTAAACCCATGATAATGCGGCGGGGTTGACGATCTGGTGTGCTCTGCGGTCGACATCAACAAGTGGACCGGAGCCATGCCCAATACGAGCAAAGCCGCCGCGAACCCCGCCACCTCGACCGTCAAGGTCCGCGAGGCGGTGGCCGTGTTCGACCAGGCGGAGAACTACGAGGCTGCGATCGAGGAGCTGAACAGCGCGGGGTTCGACCGCGCCGACATCAGTCTGCTGGCCAGCGAGGCCGCGGTGGACCAGAAGCTGCCGCACAAGTACCGCCGCATCGAACGTCTCGAGGACAAGGACGAGGTGCCGCGCAGCGCCTACGTGTCGAGCCCCGACGTCACCACGGGCCGCGGCGCGGCGATGGCCGGGCTCGCATACATCGGCGCGACGGCGGCGGCCGGCCTGGTCGTCGCGTCGGGCGGCACGATGGCGGCGGTCATCGCCGCGGCGATCGCGGCGGGCGGCGGCGGTGGCGCGCTGGGTTCGGTGGCGGCCAAGTGGCTCGGCACGCGGCACGCCCAGACCATCGAGGAGCAGGTGAACGCGGGCGGGCTGCTGCTGTGGGTCAACGTGCGCGATCCGGAGCACGAGCGCCGCGCGCTCGACATATTGTCGCGCCACACCACGCACGATGTGCACGTGCACGAGATCACCCGCGAGTGGGGCCCCGCGGACCGTCCCCTCGCCGACACCCAGCCCGACCCGCTCCTCTTCGGCTCCGGCCCGACCTCGAAGGAATAGCGGCCCCGGCGGCGGCGTGGCCTATTGCGCGGCGGGACCGGGGGCCGCGCCGCCCTCGCTGGGCGGGTGCGCCGCGCTCGCGGGGCGCGCCGCCTTCGTGGGGCTCGTGGCCCATCGCGCGATAGCGGTCGGGCGTGACGCTCGGCAGGTCGCGCAGGAACCCCACGACCGCCCACAAATCCGCGTCGCTGTGGACTCCGCCCCAGGCCGGCATGCCTGACATCTTGATGCCGTGCTTGACGATCCAGAACAGCTCGGCCGGTGTCCAGTCCGCCTGCGCCTTCTCCAGGTCGGGCGGGGCGGGGCGCATGCCCTTGGCCGCTTCCATCGGCTGCTTGCCCGGCGCGCCGTGGCAGCCCGCGCAGTCGTCGGCATAGATCGCGCCGCCTCGCCTCAGGGCGTCCGGCGCGCTCAGCTCAGGCGGCGCGGCGGCCTTGGCATGGGCGGCGATCGAGTTCTCCATCGTCGTCTCGAGCACCCAGCGCACGAAGGGGTGGTGCGGGGTCGACGCCGCGACGTCGTACGAGCCGGTATACATGTAGATCAGCCCCGCAATCCCGATCGCGAACAGGGTGAAGACAATTCCCAGGATGAATTGCATGTGGCGTCTCCCCCTGGAAGGCTAGGCCGTCCCCGGCGCGCCCTCCGTAACCTGTGACAGTTCCGGAGCCGGCGGTGCCGCGTTGCGTGCGCGCTCGCGCCGCCAGCGCCGGGCGACGATGGCCCCGCCCGACAAAAAGGCAGGCGGCGCCGCCGAACCACAGCACTGTCCCGCCCAGCCTCTCGTCCTGCAGGGCGGTCAGGCCGGGCCAGTACAGTCGATCGTAGGCAGTGTAGAGAACGATGCCCTTGGCGGCCAGATAGGCGCCGAGGAACACGGCCATCATCACGTTCGCCTTCAGCAGGAACAGCCGGTAAAGGTAGGACAGCCCCGCCGGCGGCGGGCGGCGGTCGAGCACGCGCCACCAGAAGAACATTCCCGCCGCCAGCATGGTCGCGTGCATCGCATCGTGCACGGTCTCGTCCACGACGGCCGCGTCGTGGAAGCGCGGCACCTGCCAGAAATAGAGCACTCCCGTCATCAGCGCGCCCGCCGTCACCGGGTGCGCGAACAGTCCGAATACCGCGCGCACCGGCCGGGACGCCACCCAGGGCGCCAGCGCCCGATGGCCGTGCGCGCCGCCGAGCCCGGCGATCAAAGTCGCCTCCGGCCCGGCCAGCACCACGAGCATGGGCACGATCGACAGCAGGATCAGGTGCTGCACCTGATGGGCGCAGAACAGATGATCGGCGAGCGCGTCGAGCGGCGATTCGATGGCGAGCCAGGCGCCCAGCGTGCCGGCGGCGAACAGCGCGTGCCGCATTGCCCGGCCGTCGCGGGCGCGGGTGCGGGCGCGCCGCCGCCAGGCGCCGCGCGCATAGACGCCGAGGACGAGGACGGTCGCCCCCGTGATCCAGGGCTCGAATTCCCATCCGGGGGCGGGAAGGGCGCTCATGCCTCCAGGTTCGCACGGGCAGCGCGCGCCCCATCTTGCCGCAGGTTAATGAGCCCTGCGGCGGGTGGGCGCATCTCTCGCGGATCGCGTACCGGCCGGACAGGACCATGCCCGAACACCGCATCGACATCCCCGCCGACCAGCTCTACGACTGGATCCGGCGCGAAAGCGAAGGCCACTTCGCCAATTTCCACGTCAACGCCCACAAGGAATACGTCGTCGCCGGCGCCGACCCGGTCGGGGAGGGGGCGATGCTGGAGCGCGGCGCCCTCGACGTCGAGCCGCTGGTCGAGCAGAACTACTGGGTGCTGCGGTTCGAGGCGACGCGCCGGGTCGAGCCCCAGGCCGGCGGCGCGGCGCCGTCGCCGGTGCCGGATATCACGGCCGACGAGTTCGCGGCCGAGTTCCTCGCCCCCGACGCCGGCGCGCAGACCAAGGTGATGGTGATGGTCCAGACCGACGAGGCGAAGCGGGCCTTCGACGACTGGCTCGCCGGGCTGCGCCGCAAGCACGGCGCGCCGGTCACGAAAAGTGGAGCGTGAGGACCGCGATCCACGCCAGCACCACCGCGACGCTCAGCCGCCATAGCGCCGGGACCGCCACCGCCTGCCGTTGCGCGCTGCGCCACGCGCCGGTCCAGCGCCGACCCCGGCGCCACGGGGCGACGATCACGCGCAGCACGCGCTCGGCGCCCTGGGCGTCGACGTAATAGGTGCATTTGGTGCGGAAAAGCAGGCTCATGGGGCGCCCCTGGGCATCGTTTGACGTGGCAGGTTGGGGGTCTCGTTCAGCCCGCCGGCGATGTCGGCGAGGCGGGCGCAATCGTTTATCCGTACCCAATCGCCGCGGGTGGTGATGACGCCGAGCCGGCGCAGCGCCTGCAGCGTGCGGTTGACATGGACGGCACTGAGGCCGAGTGCGTCGGCCAGGATCTCCTGCGACAGCGGCATTTCGAACGCGCCGTCACGGACGAGCTTCAGCGCCTCGAGCCGGGCCATCAGCTCGATCAGCAGGACGGCCAGCCGCTCGCGCGCATTGCCGCGGCCAAGGCAGACGAGCTGGTGCGCGGTGCGCATCGCCTCGATCTGGAGCGAACGGAACAACAGCTCGCCGATGCGCGGATGGGTGCGCAGCGCGCTCATCACGCGCTCGGGGCTGACGAGGTCGACCGCGCAGGCGGTCACGGTGGCGACGGAGTAGTCGGTGCGGCCGAACAGCAGGAAAGACAGCCCGATCATGCTGCCCGGGAGGAGAAAGCCGATGATCTGGCGCCGCCCGTCGGGCAGCAGCTTGTAGGCGAAGGCCCATCCTTCGGCCAGCACGCCGATCCGGTTCGACGCCTCACCTTGTACCAGAAGATCCTCGCGCCGGCCGATGCGGATGCGCCGGGTCAGCGTGTCCTCGAGGATTCCCGTCTCTGCGCGCGGCAGGCCGAAATCGTGGGCGAGGGCGCGAAGTGGCGTGACCTGTTCGAGCGTGCCGTGCACTTGCGTGCTCCGCGCGGCGCCGCGACCGCGCCTAAATCCGCATCCGCGCGTACGGGATCAGGGTCTCGTCCTCCCACGCCAGCAGGGCGCGCAGCAAATGGGTGAAGGCGTGGGTGGTGATGATGAAATCGTTCGGCCGGCGCGGCAGCCCGCCGCCGGTGATGGTGGACAGCCCGTCGGTCAGCTCGTCGGCCAGCAGGAACGTGTCGCGGTGGCCGGCGCGCAGCAGGTCGAACATCTGCTCGACGTCGTCGCCGGGATATTCGTGCCGCTTGAGCTGCATGTAGAGGTGGTCCTCCTCGCGCTTGACGTGCAGCGGCAGGAACTCGGTCAGGTAGCGATGCGCCGCCGCGGCATCGTAGTGCCGGTTCGGGCTGTGCAGGTCGTCGGCCATCCGCCCCAGCAGGGCGCAGACGGAACGCTGCATCACGTGGTCGGCGCTGAGCTGATCGAGAAGCTCCGGTCTGGGCTTGTCCGCCACGATCGAGAACCTTTCGGTTCCGACCAGTCCCTGCTCGCTCGTGTACATGCCTCTTCTCCCTACAATCCCTACGCAGTGCCGCAACCATCGGCACTGAACGCTAGCAGTTTGAGGGAGGGGCAAAAATTCGCATCATGCCGTACGGAGTATTCCGTACGGCCGATGCGCCTGTGCGAAGGGAGGAACGGGGATAGGGAAAGGGGC
This sequence comes from uncultured Alphaproteobacteria bacterium, assembly GCA_963826605.1. Classification (GTDB taxonomy): domain Bacteria; phylum Pseudomonadota; class Alphaproteobacteria; order MPNO01; family DASWLB01; genus CAWGHZ01. The sequence continues at coordinate 1,727,198 of CAWGXN010000001.1, read as the reverse complement.
GCCGGGCCGCACGTATTCCGTACGGCCGATGCGCCTGTGAGACGGGAGGAAGGGGGATAGGGAAGGGGCGCCGGGCCGCACGCGCGGCCCGTGCCTCAGCACTCGTCGAGCGCGTCGTGCGGGTGGCGGCTGTCGCCGCGCGCGTTGGTCTTGCGGACGTAGTTGATGTGCGCCTTGGGGCTTTCGTACTTCACCTTGAGGGCGGCGACCAGCGCGTCCGACGCTTCTACCTGGTACTGCTCGGTCTCGCCGTCCAGCGTCGCGCCCACCGTGTACACGATCGACATTGACGTCTCCCTACTTGGTCATCTTGGATGCGTGCGGCGCGGTGCGGACCTGAAGCTTGTGCGCCATTTCCAGATGCTTCTCCAGCGTCGGAAGGGTGCGTTTCGCGAGCGCGGCGACCTGTGCATTGTCGTCGTGCGCTGCGCGCGCGAAGTCGGCGATGTCCTTCTTGTGGTCGGTCACCATGTAGGCGACGAACTGGCGGTCGAACTTGGCGCCGGAGAGCTTGGACAGGCGCTGATACTCGTTCTTCGCCTCGTCGGTCGGCGATTTGGGCACGTCGGCGCCGAGCCGCTTGGCGAGCGCCGCCGCCTCCTCGCGCGCCTTCGTATGGTCGTGATTGAGCATGCGGCCGAACTCGCGCACGCCCTTGCTGGCGCCCTTCTTCTCGGCGAGCGCGCCGAGCTTCATCTCCGAATTGTCGCCCTTTATGGCGTGCTCGATGAATGCCTTGCCATGGGTGGGCGCGGCCTGCGCGGGCACGGCGAAGGCAAGCGGCGCCAGTACGGCGACGGCCAGGAAAGAACCAGGTTTCATGTCATCCTCCAACACTTTACGATCCAACGACTTCTCGCGTGGTTCGTTCCCCGCGGAGAACCCACGAGCGGACGCGCTATTGCGCCGCCGCGCACTAACCTGTGACCATCGCTTTCGCGGTTTCCCTTGTTGCCGGCGGCGGGCCCCGGCATAGTGGGCGCCCCGACCACCGCGGAGGCCGCCATGCAGATTCCCGGCATCCTCGTCCCGCCGCTGACGCCGTTCACCGCCGACCTGAAGGTGGACTACGACGTGCTGGCGCGCGAGATCGACTACATCATCGACGACTGCAACGCCGCGGCCATCTCCGCCGCCGGAGTCGAGACCAGCGAGTACCACTATCTGCCGTTCGAGGAGCGCAAGGAGCTGATCCGGCGCACGGCCGACATCGTCTACAAGCGCCGGCCGCTGGTCGTGGGCGTGTCGCACCCGTCGGTGAAGACCGCGCTCGAGCTGGCCGAACTGGCGGCGAAGTCAGGCGCCGAGGCGATCCAGGTCCTGGCGCCGCTGCGCCCGTTCGGCGGCCCACCGTCGCAGTCCGACCTGATGGGCTATTTCGAGGCCATCCAGAAGGACTCGGCGTTGCCGATCGTCCTTTACCTCAATCCCGGTCCCGGCGCCGAGGTGCCGCCCGCCTGGGTGGTGGAGCTCACCAAGCTCGACGGCGTCAAGTACGTGAAGGAAAGCTCGCGCGACCTGTCGCGCGTGTCGCGCCTGATCGTGGAGATCGACCTGGCGGGGCATGCCCGCTACTTCACGACGATGCAGATGCTGCTCGCCACGATCGAACTTGGCGGGTCGGGCGCGACCATGCCGCCGCCCGGCTGCAAGATCGCCGATGAGATCCTGAAGGCCTTCGCCGCCGGCGACCGGGTGCGGGCGGCCGAGCTGCAGCGCCAGTTCGCCCTGTTCCCCGCCAAGTGGCAGGCGAAGGGGCTGGCCCCCGTGATGAAGGCCGCGATGGAAATCGTGGGACATCCGGTCGGCGATCCCTATCCGCCTTTCCCGGCGCTTTCGGACGAGGAGAAGGCGTCGATGGCGGCGCATCTCCGCACCACCTGCCTGTTCCCAACGGAGTCCCGCCATGCTGAACGTAAAGCGTCTGTCGCGTGAGGAGGCTGGCCTCCTGATCGAGGGGGCCGAGAAGAAGTCGGCGGAGATCGGCGTGGCGATGTGCATCGCCGTCACCGACGAGTCGGGCAATTTGATCGCCTTCTCGCGCATGAACGGCGGCAAGGTGTCGTCGATCTCGATCGCCATCGACAAGGCCTTCACAGCCGCGGCGGCGAAGAACGCCACCCATGTCTATAACGAGCTGTGCCGGCCCGGGAACCCGACCTTCGGCATCCACATGACCAATGGCGGGCATTTCTCGATCATCGGCGGCGGGCTGCCGGTGAAGGTGGGCGACGATCTGGTCGGCGGCATCGGGGCGAGCTCGGGCACGCCGGCCCAGGACATCGAGGTCGCCCAGGCCGGCATCGACCACCTGATGGCGAAGATGAAGTAGCCGCTCTCGCGACTGTCATCCCGGACGCGACGCGCCGAAGCTCCCGCGCTTATCGCGGGGACGAAGCGGCTTGGCCGGCGTGACAGCGATACATCGTTTCTTCCGCCTTCGCCCATTTACGCGTCGTTTACGACGGCGGGATGCGTCGCGAATGGCGCGTTTATGCGGTTCCGTGCGAATTCTCCAGCCGCATGCCCGGCCGGTTCCGGGGCGGAGAATGGGTCTTCCGCCGCGTGCCGGGCAACCGCGGACGGACCGCAAATTTCATGTCCACCAATCATATCGTCCTGCTGATCGCCGGGCTCGCCGTTTGCGTGTTCGGCTTCTGGCTGTTCAAGCGCCTCGGCAAGCTGTCCGACGAAGGACGCCAGTGGATGAAGTCCGAGCTGATGAAGAACATGCTGGTCTTCGGCATGCTCGGCACCTGGTGTGTCGGCATCGTGCTGGTCGGCTACGGTCTCGGGCTCGGCGCCAAGATGTAGCGGCCCGGGGGCGGCTCAGGCCGCCTTTGCCGGCGCCAGGGAAGGAAGGCCGCGGATCATGTCCGCGGCCTTCTCCGCGATCATCAGGACGCAGGCGTTGATGTTGCCCGAGACGAGGTCCGGCATTGCCGCTGCGTCGACCACGCGCAGCCCCTCCGTCCCCTTCACCCGCAGCTCGGGATCGAGCGGCGCGTCGTCGTCGAGCCCCATCCGGCACGAGCAGGACGGGTGGTGGGCGGTGATCGCCGTCCGCCGGATATAGGCGTCGATCTGCGCGTCCGAGCGCGCGTCGGCGCCGGGCAGCAGCTCCGCGCCCCGGAACGCGTCCATCTCCTTCCGCTCCACGATGTCGCGGGCGATCTTCACCCCGTCGCGTATGGTGCGGATGTCGTAGTCGGTGGCCAGGAACTCCTGCACGATGCGCACCTTGTCGCGCGGGTCGGCCGAGCGCAGCCACAGCCGGCCGCGGCTTTCGGGATGCAGCAGCACCGGGCGCACGTCGAACGAGTTCGGGCGGCGCCGGGCGTACCCCCGGAAACCACATGGCGCTGGAGCGCGGCGCCGCGCGCATGAAGAACTGGATGTCCGGTACCGCGTGCTGCGGCTCGGTCTTGAAGAAGCCGTAGATGCGTCCCGGCAGCACCGTCGCCGGGCCGGAGCCGAACAGCCAGGCGCGCAGGAAGGCCGGCGCCATGCGGTCGGCCCGCATCAGCGCGTGGAACGGGCCCGTTCCCTGGCGCGCCCAGGAGGCGATGGTGACGATGTGGTCCTGCAGGTTCGCGCCGACGCCCGGCGAATCCACGACCGGCGCGATGCCGTGCTCGCTCAGGTGGTCGGCCGGCCCGATGCCCGACAGCATCAGGAGATGCGGCGAGTTGAACACGCCGCCCGCCAGGATCACCTCGCGCGCCGCGCGCAGCTCGTGCGTCCGCCCGTCCTTGAGATACTCGATCCCGACCGCGCGCGTGCCCTCCATCATCACCCGCGTCGCCAGCGCGCCAGTCATCAGCGTGACGTTCGGCCGGGCGAGCGCAGGGCGCAGGAAGGCGAGGGCGGCGCTGCACCGCCGTCCCTTGCGGATGGTCGACTGGCCGCGCGAGATGCCGAGCTGCTCGGCGCCGTTATAGTCCTCCGACCATGGGTGGCCGGCCGATCTCGCCGCCGCGGCCAGCGCGTCGATCAGCTTGTCCTCGAACGTCGCCCACTCGACCGTCAGCGGCCCGTCTGAACCCCGATATTCGTCGGCGCCGCCCTCGAACGATTCGCAGCGGCGGAAATAGGGCAGCACGTCGGCGAACGACCAGCCGAGGCAGCCCTTCTGCGCCCATCGGTCGTAGTCGCCGCGCATTGCCGCGCACATAGGCCATCACGTTGATCGAGGACGAGCCGCCGACCACCTTGCCGCGCATCGCCTCGATCACGCGCCCGTCCATGGCGGCGACCGGCTCGGTGTCGTAGCCCCAGTCGAACATGCGGTGCTGGTGCAGCTTGCCGAGACCGATCGGCACGCGCAGCAACGGATGCCGGTCCGGCCCGCCCGCCTCGAGCACGCAGACCCTCACCGCGGGGTCGGCACTCAGCCGGTGGGCCAGCACGCAGCCCGCCGAGCCCGCTCCCACGATGACGTAGTCGTAGCTCCTGGTGTCGGCCATGGCGAGCGCCTCAGATCGCCGCGAACACGTCGGCCCAGTCCTCCAGCATGCCGGGATGGCCGTTGCGTATATGCACCGAGTAGGCGCTGTAGCCCATCTGCTTCAGTGCGCGCATGCGCTCGACCAGCTCGGGCCTGGTGCCGGTCCAGGTGGCGGCCTTGATGATGTCGCCGTTGATGATGTCCTGCTCTTCGGGCCGCAGGAACATCAGGTGGCCGCGGTGGTTGGAGATGTAGCGCGCGTCCGCCGGCTGGTAGTTCGCATAGACCTCGCGGTAGCGGTCGAGCAGCGACTTCAGGTGCGGCGGCACCGGCCGGCCGATATCGCCGAACTCCTCGGCCTCGACCAGGTTGTGGAAGATCATCGCGGCGTGCGGGCCGGCCTGCGCCTTGGCGCGCGGGCTGTCATAGGGCTCGCCCTCGGCCAGAACGCACCCGCCGGACAGCGACGTGATGTATTTCGTCGCGGGGTCCTGGCCCGCGTCGCGATAGCTCTGCTTCATCTTCTCGATCGCGCCCTGGGCGAATTGCAGGTTGCCCGGTGCGAAAATCCAGTTGGCGCCGAGCTCGGCGGTCAGTCCCTGGCCGCGCGGCCCGAAGGCCGAGATGTGCAGCGGTACCGGGTCGGTCACGTTGATCGCGCCGATCTCGGGGTTGAGATACTTGATCTTGCGGCGCCGCCCCTCGTACTCCCACTCGACCATCTCGTTGCGCAGGAGCGCCTGGACGACGCGGATGTACTCCTTCATGTCGGCGAGCTTTATCGGGCCCGACCCCATCGCGCGCCGCCCGGTAAAGCCGGTCGAGACGCCGAAATCGATCCGCCCCGGCGCGATGGCGTTCAGCGAACCGAGGCACGTCGCGGCCACCGGCGCGATGCGGTTCGACGGGATCAGCACGCCGGTACCCAGCCGGATCTTCGAGGTGTTGAGCGCCGCCATCGTCATCGCGACGAACAGGTCGGTGTTCTGCATTTGCGTGTCATAGAACCAGGCCGTGGTGTAGCCCAGCTCCTCGGCGCGCTTGACCACCTTCCAGCTGTCGATCGTCGGCGCGATGTTGATGCTGATATCCATAAGCCGTTCCGTCCCTACTTCGCTGCCGCGGTGATTTTGGTGCCCGCGAAGGCGGGTGCGATCTCGGCCATGAACCGGTCCATCTGCTCCATCACCAGGCTGTGCGGCTTCAGCCCGTGGTTGAAGTAGAGGATCACCTCGTCGATCCCGGCCGCCTCGACGCGCTTCAGCGAGTTCGACGATCTGCTGCGGCGAGCCGAGCAGGATCGACCCCTCGTCCAGACTCTCGGGCTTCATCACGGCCAGCGCCTCGTGGATCTTCTTCATGTACTGCATCGAAGGCGGCATCTTGTGTTCGCGATCCTGCTTGGTCTGGCGCATGCCGGAATGGTTGAAATAGCGGAGCAGGCATTCGCGGCCGTACTGTTCCTCCGCCGGCTTGCCGCCGATATGGATGAAGTAGCTGCACTTCGCCTTGCCGGGCGCTCGGTCGTGCTTTTCGGCCTCCTCGCGATAGGCCGCGGTCGCGTTGGCGAGCCCGCCGAAGATCAGCCCGGTCGCGAAGGGCGCGAAGATGATGTTCCAGTCGCGCGCGGCCGCGATCTCCATCGAGTAGCGCGAGAAGCAGGCAATGGTGGGCACCAGCACGTCCTGCACCGGCTTGGGGCAGATTTCGATGTTGTCTGCCTTGTAGAACTCGCCCTTGAACGAGAATGGGCCCTTTTCGGTCCAGCAGCGCCACAGCAGGTCGATCCCCTCGGCGAAAATCTCGGCCGAGCGCTGAAAGTCGGCGCCGAACGGCGCGTACTCGGCGGCATCGTAGCCGCGCCCCATGGCGAACTCGACGCGCCCGCCGGAAAGCTGGTCGAGCGTCGCCCACTCCTCGGCGACGCCGATCGGGTTGTGCATCGGCAGCACGACTACCGCGGGGGCAAGCCTGACCCGCTTCGCCGTCGCGGCGATGTTGGCGAGCACGCAGCGAGGGCATGGGGATGCAGCCGCGCCGGTTGAAATGGTGCTCGCCGATCCACACCGAGGCGAGGCCGATCCGGTCGGCATGGAGCGACTCGGCGACGATGTCGTGGAGGAATGCCTCGCTCGAGCGGGGACAGTTCTCGTAGGCGTTGTCGCTGAGGGTGAAGTAGCCGAATTCCATGGCGGGCCTCCTGGTGCGGGTCCATCTTATCCGCTACCATCGGCGAAAAGCGAGGGGGAGCGCATGCCAAAGCCCGTCCGCCGCGTCGTCACCGGGGTCGGCCCCGCGGGCCGGCACGTCGCGATTTTCGACGGCCCCTCGCCGCACGTGCTGGAGCATCCGGGCTACGCCTCGGCCACCATGGTCTGGCAGACGGCCGAGATGCCGGCGCGTAACGAGCCGCGCGACCGGGCCGCCGACCAGAAGGGCATCCTTCCGCCGGCGCGCGGCACGGTGATCCGCATGGTCGAGTTCCCGCCGCACGACACGCGCGCGATGGAGGGCCGCACCCATCGCGACGTGTTCCATGGCCTGGTCGCGCCCGACGAGACGGCCGGGCCGGCGCGCCATCCGCACATGCATTGCACGCAGACGGTCGACTACGCCATCGTCGTCGAGGGCGAGATCGACATGCTGCTCGACGAGCACGAGGTACATCTCAAGGCCGGCGACGTGCTGGTCCAGCAGGCGACCAACCATGCATGGGTCAATCGGGGCACTGCGCCCTGCCGCATCTGCTTCGTGCTGATTGATGGCGCGGAGGAGGGGCGGTCGCTGGCCGGATCGTGGTCCGAGCCCGCCTCGACGGCGACCGGACGATCGCGCCCGGTGCGCCGCATCGTCACCGGCCATGACGCGAAGGGGCGCGCGGTGATCCTGGCCGACGGGCCGAACCCCAACGTGCACGAGCGCGAGCGCTCGGTCGCGCACAATCTCTGGCGCACTGTCGCGACGCCGGCGACCTACGCCGCGTCGGATCCGTTCCCCGGCCATCGCGGCACGCCGCCGCCGCCGAACGGCACGCTGATCCGCGTGACCGAGATTCCCCCGGACGGCGACCTCTCGCGCTACGATCACGACGCCTTCGCGCGCGAGCTGGGCATCCAGCCGCTGCGCATCAACGGCCAGAAGCCGCGCCACCCTTTCATGCACCGCACCGCGACGGTCGATTACGGCATCGTGATCGAGGGCGAGCTCGACATGCTGCTCGACGAGGACGAGGTGCATCTTTCCGCCGGCGACGTGGTGGTGCAGCAGGCGACCAACCATGCCTGGTCCAACCGCTCCGGCGCGCCCTGCCGCATCGCCTTCGTCCTGGTGGACGGGGTGAAGGGATGAACGGCAATCTTGAAGTGGAGACGACGTGAGCACGCGCACAAACTTTGACCTCACCGAAACCTCTGTCGCGGAGATCCACGCCGGCTACCGTTCGGGCGCGCTCACGGCGCGGGCGCTGGTCGAGGCCTATCTCGAGCGCATCGAGGCGTTCGATCGCGCAGGACCGAAGATCAACGCGCTTATCTCGCTCAACCCTAAGGCGCTGGACGAGGCCGACCGGCTCGACGCCGCGCTGAAATCGTCGGGGCTCGTCGGGCCGATGCACGGCGTCGTGGTGGTCATCAAGGACCAGGCCGACGTCGCCGAGATGCCGACGACGCTCGGCTCGGTCCTGTTCAAGGACCACTGGCCCCGGCGCGACTGCTTCGTCGCCGCCAAGCTGAAGGCGGCGGGGGCCATCATCCTCGGGAAGGCGGCGCTGGGCGAGCTCGGCGCCGGCGACTGCCACGGCAGCCTGTTCGGCTCGACCCGCAACCCCTACGACCTGGACCGCACGGTCGGCGGCTCGTCCGGCGGCTCGGCGGCCGCGGTCGCGGCGAACTTCGCCACCGTCGCCATCGGGCAGGAGGGGCTGGCCTCGATCCGCCGCCCGGCGATCTGGTGCAACATCTGCGGCATGCGCCCATCGGGCGGGCTGGTCAGCCGCACCGGCGTCTACGAGGGCTGGCCCGCGATGAACGGCTCACTCGGCCCGTTCGGGCGCACCGTGATGGACATGGCGAAGCTATTGGACGCCATGGTCGGGTACGACGCCGCCGACCCCGCGACGTCCTATGGGGTGGGCCACGCCCCGGCGAGCTTCGCCGCCGCACTGCACCCGGGAGCGCTGGAGGGCGCGCGCATCGGCATCATCCGCGAGCCGATGGGGCTGTTCTCCGAGCCCGACAGCGACGATTTCGCCCAGATCACCGAGGCGTTCGACCGCGCGGTGGGCGAGCTGCGCGCGGCCGGCGCGGTGGTCATCGACCCCGTCGCCATACCCGACATGCGCGAGCTCACGGCGCGGCGCGTCTTTTCCACCGCCGACAGCCATGCCGCCTACGACAATTATTTCGCCGGCAGCGCCGAGAAGCCGTTCGCCGCGCGCGAGGACGTCGCGAAGTCGCCATTGTTTGCGCAACTTTCCAAGCGCACGCAGGATCGGTGGAGCCGTTCGGCGCCGGAAGATGGGTACTACGCCTCGCTCAAGGCGCGCGAGACGCTGATGACCAACCTGCTGAAGACGATGGCGGACCACCGGCTCGACGCGCTGGTGCACAAGGCGGTGGAGCACAGCCCGACGCTCATCAAGGACGGCGTCAACCCGCCCTATGTCGAGCAGAAGGGCTCACCCCACATCAACACGTTCCTGCAGACCGTGCCTTCGGTCGTCGTGCCGTGCGGGCTTCACCCGCGACGGGCTGCCGGCGGGCATCACCTTCCTCGGACGGCCCTATTCGGACGTCACCATGCTGCGCCTCGCCTACGCCTACGAGCAGGCGACGCATCACCGCCGCGTGCCGGAATTGGTGGGATAGGTGTCACTCTCAACTCGTCATTGCGAGCGAAGCGAAGCAATCCAGAGCGGCTAAGCCATCCTGGATCGCTTCGGCGCTGCGCGCCTCGCATTGACGGGGAGAGACGGGACGAGAGCCGTCAGGTCTCGGCCGGGGCCTGCTTCTTGGTCAGCGCCTTGGTGAGGTAGCCGTCGATAGCCGCGGTCATTTCGTCCATCTTTTCATGGAAGAAATGGTTCGCGCCGGGCACCACCTGGTAGTCGACCTTGATGTTGCGCTGGGCGGAAAGCCGTTTGGCCAGCGCCGCGACGGCCGGCTCGGCCGCCACCTCGTCGGCGTCGCCCTGCAGGATCAGCCCCGAGGTGGGGCAGGGGGCGAGGAACGTGAAGTCATAGATCCCGGCGGGCGGCGCCACCGAGATGAAGCCCGAGATCTCCGGCCGGCGCATCAGGAGCTGCATGCCGATCCACGCGCCGAAGGAATAGCCGCCTACCCAGCATTGCGGCGCGTCGGGATTGTTCGCCTGAAGCCAGTCGAGCGCCGAGGCGGCGTCGGCCAGCTCGCCGATCCCGTCGTCGTAGCGCCCCTGCGAGCGCCCGACGCCGCGGAAATTGAAGCGCAGCACCGAGAAGCCGCGCTGCACGAACAGATGGTAGAGCTGGTAGATCACCCGGTTGTTCATCGTCCCGCCATGCTGCGGGTGCGGGTGCATCATCAGCGCGATCGACGGCGTCGGCTGCTTGGAGAGGTGGTAGCGCCCTTCGAGACGGCCCTCGGGCCCGTTGAAAATCACTTCAGGCATGCATACCAGCCTTCCTCGCGGGAACGCCGCGGGCGAAAATCGGGTGCGACAACAACGACATGTACAAAGCCTGGCCCGGCGTTTGACCGGAGCGGTGGGGGACGATATGACTGTCGGCTACGCGTTCGGAGCGGTCCGAAAGGCCGGACCAGGAGCGCACGGGCGCTCGGTCCTCGGCGGCGGTTTATATCATGAACGAGGGTCAGGTTTTCAAGAGTCATGACCGGCGGCAGGCCCGGCCGCCAGCAGATACCGCCTATCTCGATCACAACGCGACCGCGCCCCTGCGTCCCGAGGCGAAGGCGGCGATGGTTGACGCGCTGGACGCGGTCGGCAACGCCTCGTCAGTGCATGCGCCGGGCCGCGCCGCACGCGCCCGTGTCGAGGCCGCGCGCGAGGCGGTGGCGGCGCTGGTCGGCGCGCCCCCGGCCGAGGTGATCTTCACCGCCTCGGGCACCGAGGCGAACAACCAGGCCCTGCGCGCCACCGGCCGCGCGCATGCCATCGTCACCGCGATCGAGCACGACTCCGTGCTGGCGGCGCGGTCGGATGCCGTCGCGGCCCCCGTCACCGGGGATGGCACGCTCGATCTCGCCGCGCTCGCCGCCCTGCTCGACGCGGCGCCCGGGCCGGCGCTCGTTTCGGTCATGCTCGCCAATAACGAAACCGGCGCGATCCAGCCGGTCGCCGAGGCCGCTTCGCTGGCCCGCGCGCGGGGCGCGCTGGTCCATTGCGACGCGGTGCAGGCGGCGGGCCGCATCCCGGTCGACATGGCGGCGCTCGGCGTCGACTACCTCACCCTTTCGGCGCACAAGATCGGCGGGCCGCCGGGGGCGGGGGCGCTGGTCGCCCGGCGCGACGCGCCGCTCGATGCTTTTATCCGCGGCGGCGGGCAGGAAAGCGGGCTGCGCGCCGGGACCGAGAATGTGCCGGCGATCGCCGGGTTCGGTGCCGCCGCGCGCGCCGCCGCCGTGGGATTGGGTGATTTCGCCGCGCTCGGTGCGCTGCGCGACGCGATGGAGGCGCGGCTCCGCGCCGTGGCACCCGTGACCGTCTTCGCGGCCGGCGCCGCGCGCCTGCCCAACACGTGCTGCGTCGCCATGCCCGGCGTCGCGGCCGAGACGCAGGTGATGGCGCTCGACCTCGACGGGGTCGCGGTGTCGGCCGGCGCCGCCTGCTCGTCGGGCCGGATCGGCGCGCCGCGCGTGCTGCTCGCGATGGGCGCGGAGGCGGCGCTGGCTTCGTGCGCGATCCGCATCAGCCTGGGATGGTCGACGACGCAGGACGACATCGACCGGCTGGTCGGCGCGTGGGAGCGGCTCTACCTGCGCGTCGCGCAGCGGGCCGCCTGACATGCCGCGCGTCACCTTCATCGAGCCGAACGGCAAGCGGCACGAGCTCGACGTGCCGATCGGGCTGACGCTGCTCGACGTCGCGCGCCGCCACGACATCGACATCGAGGGGGCGTGCGACGGGTGCCTGTCCTGCACCACCTGCCACGTGATCGTGGAGGAGGAGTATTTCGACCTGCTGCCGCCCGCGACCGAGGAGGAGGAGGACATGCTGGACCTCGCCTGGGGCCTCACCCCCACCTCGCGGCTGGGCTGCCAGGTGGTGGTGAACGAGGAGGCCGACGGGCTGGTCGTCCACCTTCCGGCCCAGACCGCCGACGCGCGATAAGTTCTGGCATTCGCCGCCATGACGCACGCCACGACCGCGACGAACTCCCTGGGCATTGCCAAGCCGCCGGCGCAGACCCGCGTCGTCTGCGCCATGTCGGGCGGCGTGGATTCGTCGGTCGTCGCCGCCCTGCTGGCCGAGGAGGGCTACGACGTCGTCGGCATCACCTTGCAGCTCTACGCCCACGAGCGCGCGCCGGCACGCAAGGGCGCGTGCTGCGCCGGCGACGATGTGCGCGATGCGCGCCGCGTGGCCGAGCGGATCGGCATCCCGCACTACGTGCTGGGCTATGAGGGCCGCTTTCGCGAGGAGGTGATGGACAGGTTCGCGGCGAGCTACGCGGCGGGCGAGACGCCTGTGCCCTGCGTGCTGTGCAACCAGACGGTGAAGTTCCGCGACCTGCTGGCGACGGCGCGCGACCTTGGCGCCGACGCGTTGGCCACCGGCCACTATGTGCGCCGCACGGCGGGACCGGCCGGGCCGGAGCTGCGCCGCGCCGCCGACCATGCGCGCGACCAGAGCTATTTCCTGTTCGCCACGACGCGCGACCAGCTCGACATGCTGCGCTTCCCGCTCGGCGCGCGGCCGAAGGCGGAGACGCGCGATCTGGCGGCACGGTTCGGCTTGCCGGTCGCCGCCAAGCCCGACAGCCAGGACATCTGCTTCGTGCCGGACGGCGACTACGCCCGGGTGGTCAATCGGCTGCGGCCCGACGCCTTCGCACCGGGCGAGATCGTCGACCTCGCCGGCACCGTGATCGGCCGGCATGACGGCATCGCCAACTTCACGGTCGGGCAGCGCCGCGGCCTGCCGGGCGGGCGGGCAGAGCCGCTTTTCGTCGTCCGGCTCGAGCCCGCCACGCGACGGGTCGTGGCCGGGCCGCGCGCCGCGCTCGGGCGCACCGAGATTTCCCTCCGCGAGGTGAACTGGCTGGGCGATGCGCCCCCGCCGGCCGACGGGGTGCGGCTCGCGGTCCGGCTGCGCTCGGCCCAGCGTCCCGTGCCGGCGACGCTGTTCGCGGCGGGGCAGGACGGGCGGGCGAGGGTCCTGCTCGACGCGCCCGACAGCGCGGCGCCGGGCCAGGCCTGCGTGTTCTACGCGGCCGACCGGGTGCTCGGCGGCGGCTGGATCGCGCGCCCGTCCGCCGGGCTCTAACGCTCCAAAATCCACGACAACGTACGAGCGGCGCGCGGGTTCCAGGCGCCGCCGCCCTCCGGGTTTACCCCTACGATTTCATCCGAATTTCAAGGGAACGGTTGATCGGCTACGTGTGTTGGCGATCCGGCGGTCTTGCTGTGCGCCGCCGGCCCCGCGGCAGGTCAGCCGCGAGAAGGAGTGGGAGAGTTTCAATGCATTTGTCGTCCGTGCGGAAGTTCTTTGCCCCCGCGATGCCCCTGTCGCCCAGGTGGGAATCGCGCCAGCGCGTCGGGAAGCTGGGGTTCTGCATCGCGCTTGGCTTGTTCGGAACCATGTATGCGTTCGGCTCGCGGCTGCATGATCAGGCCGCGAACGACCGCTCGACGTTCTTCAGCTCCGCCGCCCCGTCGACCGCGGCGCTGTCGCGCTGGGCGACGGGTTCGGGCGCGGTGAACGTCCGCCTCGACGCGGTGCGCTAGACGCGGTGCGCCCGGCGGGCGAGGAGAGATGCATGAAAGCCATCGACGTTCGTGCCCGGACCGGAAGCATGCGGATGGCGGCATCCGCCGCGCGGCCGGTGCCGCCGCCCGCTTCTGCCGCCGCCGGGCTGGCCGATCCGCGCATCCGCGCCAATCTCGGCCACCTGCCGGTGCGCACTCTGAAATGGCTGTCCCTGGCCGCCGCGATCGCCTGGGCGGCCGCGATGCTTGTGGCCACTCTGTGACAGTACCCGGCGGTGGCCTTTGGGTGGCCGGCGCGAACTAGAAAAAGGCGAGGGTGCGGATTTCGATCGATTCGCGCGGGGCCGCGTTCGGCGGCGAGGTGGGATCGTCGAACGCCGAGTGGGCGGTCCAGCGGGCCACGTCGCGCTTGGAATCGAACACCTTGAACACCAGCCCCTCGTCGCGCGTCATGCGCGGGAACCAGTACCAGTAGTGGTCGGGGTTGTAGCGCATGGCGTAGGTCTGGCCGACGCGGCCCGGATAGCGCCGCTCCGACACCACGCAATCGTCGACCGAGATCGAGCGCGCGTCGCAGATCGCCAGCGGGTAGGTCTCGATCGGCCTGTTGATCGGCCGCCAGCACTGGACGATGGCGAAGCGGCGCGTCAGCAGCTCCTCGGCCTCATCGCCCATCAGGTCGCGCACGCGCTGCGGGCCCGACCATTCGGTGTAGTCGTTGTGCGCGCGCAGCACCGGCTCGCGCAGCTTGCGCGCCTCGCGCTGGTCCTCGTCGGCGAGGCGCACGGTGTGGTCGAACACCACCACCCGCCTGGCGCCCGCCTCGCGCTTGATGAGCTCTTCCATCTCCGGGTAGTAGCTGCGGACGATCTCGCCCTCGTCGTAGAAGTCCTTCATTTTCGTCGGGTGGTCGACGAAGCGGAACCCGTGTGTATCGAGCACGAACTCCGGGATGTGCGGGCGGCCATTGTGCAGCACGACCTTGTGCGCCTCGTGCCGGGCGCCGGAGCGCCGCTCGGTCGAGCCGTACCCGCCGGTGAAGGTCCACGGCGTCTCGCCGGTGTCGAGATGGTAGTTCATCTCGACCTCGAGCGTGTCGGGGGCCAAATCCTGGGTCATCGTCGCCATCGGAGGCTCCTCGCGTCTGTCCCGCCTTGTGGCAGGGATATTAGGGTGCGCGGCGGGCCAAGTCCAACCCGCGGGCTCAGGCCAGCCGGCGCACCCGGCGCGCGAACAGCTCGCGCGCCAGCAGCACGCCGCCGATGGCGATCCCGGCGGCGTCGGTCAGCTCGCCGTGCGGCATCGCCTTGGCCGGGATGAACAGAAGCAGCCCGGCCAGGGCGAAGCCCAGCCGCACGGGCAGGGTGATGGGCCGGGTGCAATAGCCGGCGAAGGCCGCGCAGATCATCCACACGCCGGCCACGGCGGTGACGAAGGTGGTGACGATGGTGAACGTCGTCCCCTCCAGCAGCAGGCTCGGCGCGCGCACGAACAGGAACGGGATGATGTAGGCAATCCAGCCGAACCGCACGGCGGCCCAGCCCGTCCGCATCGGGTCGGTCTGCACCAATGACGCCGCGGCGTAGGCCGCCATCGCCACCGGCGGGGTGATCATCGACATCATGCCGAAATACATGACGAACATGTGCGCGGCCATCGGCTCGATGCCGATCTTGACCATTGCGGGCGCAACCAGCGCTGCCAGCAGCACGTACACCCCCACCGTCGGCATGCCCATGCCGAGCACGATGCACACCGCCGCCGACAGGAACAGCAGCAGCCAGACGTTGCTGCCGCCGATCTCGACCAAGGCGAGGGTCAGCGAGAAGCCCAGCCCGGAGATGTTCAACACCCCGATAATGAAGCCGGCGGCGGCGCTGATCGTCAGGAGGTCGAGCGCGGCGAGCCCGGTGCCGTGCAGCGCCCGGGCCACCGACGCCAGGGTGAGCCGCTGGCCGCCATAGCCGATCACCAGCCCGGTCGCGATCAGCACCACCGCGCCGGCGAGGGCCGCAAGCTCAGGCGACCAGTTGCGCCAGAACAGGGTCGCGACCAGCACGGCGAACGGCACCGGGAAGTGCCAGCCCCGCGCCAGCACCGAGATCAGCCGCGGCAGGCGCGACTTCTCCACCGGGGCGATGCCGACGCGGGCGGCCAGCAGGTCGGCCTGGAAGAACAGGGCGAGGTAGTAGAGGAGCGCAGGCACGATCGCGGCGATCACCACGTCGCGGTACGGCACCTGCAGGAATTCCGCCATCAGGAAGGCGGCGGCACCCATCACCGGCGGCATGAGCTGCCCGCCGGTCGACGACACCGCCTCGATCGCCGCGGCGACATGGGTGGGATAGCCGCCCTGGCGCATCAGGGGGATGGTGATGACGCCGACCGATGCCACGTTGGACACCGCCGAGCCCGAGATCATGCCGAACAGGCAGGATGCGCTGACCGCGATCTTGGCCGAGCCGCCGCGATAGCGGCCCATCACGGCGAGCGAGATGTCGGTGAAGAACGCCGATCCACCGGACGCGAACAGGAGCTGGCCGAAAAAGACGAAGGCGATGACGATGGTCGTCGCCACCACCATAGGCGTGCCCAGCATGCTGCCAGGATCCCACACCAGGTAGTAGGCGAGCTGGCCGAGCTTCACCGGCCGGCCGGCGAGCTGGCCCGGCACCAGATGGCCGACCAGCGCGTAGGCCAGGAAGCACACCACCACGATCACCAGCGCCTTGCCGGTCATCCGGCGCAGCGCCTCGACCGCCAGCGGGATCACGAGGAAGGCCACGATCAGCCCGTCCACCGGGCGCGACACCACCTCCTCCGACAGGGTGGGGAAGCGGACGGTGACGTAGCCGACGGCCGCCAGGCTCGCCGCCGCCAGCAGCCAGTCGTACCACGGCACGCGCGGGCGGGGCGCACCGCGCCGCGCCGGCTGGCTGAGGAACACCAGGGCGAGCCCCAGCCCGAACATGCCGGCGAGGAACTGCTCGTTGAACAGCAGCAGGCCGAACACGTCGCGATAGAGTTCGGCCGCCTTGGCGATGGACGCCAGCGTCAGGAGCGCCGCGCCCCCGCCGATGAGCATCCGGACGCCCGCGGAGCGGACGCCCGGCGCCGGTGTGGCTTCTTCCGTCACCTCGTCAGGACCCGGACGTCTTCCGGTCCCGCATCAGCCTTTCGGCGGCCACGCGCCGATCTCCTTGTAGAACTTGATGGCGCCCGGGTGGAACTGGACCGGGCCCATGTCCTTCGCCATGCGGGCGGGGTCGAACTCCGACAGCCCCGCAAAGCCGGCCTTGAGCGCGTCGGCGTGGTCGTGCATCGCCTTGGCGAGCTTGTAGGCCTTCTCGTCCGACACGTCCTTGTTGGCCAGCACCATGTAGTCGTAGGCCAGCACCATGGTCGGCTCGGTCACTCCGGCGCGGCCGTGGCCCGGCTGCACGACGGTGGCGTAGGCGACCGGCAGGAACTTGCGCGTGCGCGCCATCGCCTCGGGCGAGTTGTCGGCCGGGATGGCGCGGATGCCGCCCACCTTGGCGTCGGTCTCGGCCACCGCGCCGGCGCCGAGGGCGAAGTTGAACGCGTCGGCCTTGCCCTGGGCGAACTCGTTGGCGCCGCCGACCACGTTGGGCACCGGGACCTTCACCACGTCGCTCCAGGTGAGCCCGCCATTCGCCAGCGCGGCCGAGACGATGATCTGCAGGATCTTCTGGCTGACATAGTCGCTCGGCAGGCGCTTGCCCTTGAGGTCGGAGACCTTGCGGATCGGCGAATCCTTCTTGACGAACAGCCCGTTATAGAGCGGCGTCAGGATGGCGACCGCGCGCACGTTGGGCTGCGGCTTGCCCTTGTAGATCACCGTGCCGGTCACCGCGTAGTTGGTCTCGAGCTCGTTGGCCAGGCCGAACTCGACCTCACCGGCGCTGATCGCCGGCACGTAGGCCGAGGTGCCCCCGAACGGCTGGATGCGCAGCGGGAGCCCGTTGTCGGACGCCACCTTGGCGAGCGCCGCGCCCGCCGAATAGGTGAAAAATCCCTGCTTTCCCGTGCCGAGCCCCATCACCTGGGCGGCGGCGGGCTGCATGCCGGCCAGGGTCGCCGCCAGGGCGGTGGCGGCCACTGCGCCAACGATACGCGATGCCATGCAAGTTTCTCCCTCTTCAGGTTCGTTGGTGGGCCGCGGCCCCGCCGCGATCCGGCGCGCTTATACCCCAGTTCGGCCGGCCAGAGGAACGGGGAACGCGATGAAGCGGGCGGCGTTGGCGGGGCAGGGGGGTTGACGATGGAGGCGTATCGGCCGTGGTCCAGGCCACCCTTACCGTGAACGGCAAGACGCATTCCCTGAAGCTCGACGAGCGGGTCACCCTGCTCGACGCGCTGCGCGAGCAGATCGGGCTGACCGGCCCGAAGAAGGGCTGCGATCAAGGCCAGTGCGGCGCCTGCACCGTGCTGTGCGACGGCCGGCCGGTGCTCGCCTGCCTGACGCTTGCCTGCGCGGTGCGCCAGCCCGTGACGACCATCGAGGGGTTGGCGCAGGGCGACGACCTGCACCCCATGCAGCAGGCCTTCCTCGACCAGGACGCCTTTCAGTGCGGCTACTGCACCCCCGGCCAGATCATGTCGGCCGTCGCCTGCGTCGAGGGCGGCCACGCCGGCAACGCCGCGAAGATCCGCGAGTTCATGAGCGGCAATCTGTGCCGCTGCGCCGCCTATCCCCGCATCGTCGCCGCCATCACCCAGGCGCGGCCGCTTCTGGCCAGGGGCTGATCATGCGCCCGTTCGCCTATGCGCCGGCCGACAACCGCGCCGACGCGCTGCGCCTGGTCCAGGACGAGGGGGCGGCGTTCCTTGCCGGCGGAACGACGCTCCTCGACCTGATGAAGCTCGACGTCATGCGGCCGCGCACGCTGGTGGACATCAATGCGCTCGACGGCACCGACGCCGCGATCGACGCGCGGCCGGAGGGGCTGCGGCTCGGTGCGCTGGTGCGCATGGCCGACGCCGCGGGGCACCCGGACATCCTGCGCGACTATCCCGTGATCGCGCAGTCGCTTGCCCTGGCGGCGAGCCAGCAGCTCCGCAACATGGCGACGCTCGGCGGCAACGTGCTGCAGCGGACGCGCTGCCCCTATTTCCGCGATCCGGGCGAGCCCGCCTGCAACAAGCGTGCGCCCGGATCGGGCTGCGCCGCGCTGGAAGGCGTCAACCGCAAGCATGCCGTGCTGGGCACCAGCGACCATTGCATCGCCACCTATCCCGGCGACTTCGCCCAGGCGCTGATCGCGCTGGACGCGGCGGTCGAGATCGCCGGGCCCGCCGGCGCGCGCGTGATTCCGTTCGCCGCGCTGCACCGCCCGCCGGGCGACACGCCCGACATCGAGACGACCCTGGCGCCGGGCGAGCTGATCGTCGGGTTCCGCGTGCCGTCCGGGCCGTGGACCCGTCGCTCGCTCTACCTCAAGCTGCGCGACCGCGAATCCTACGAGTTCGCCCTCGCCTCGGCGGCGGTGGCGCTCGACCTGCGCGACGGCACGGTGCACGAGGCGCGCGTCGCGCTCGGCGGCGTGGCGACGGTGCCGTGGCGCGCCCGCGCGGCCGAGGCGCTGCTCGCCGGCCAGCCCTTGACCGAGGAGACCGCCGCCGACGCGGCCGATCGCGCCTTCGCGGGCGCCGTCACCCACGGCGGAAACGACGCCAAGCCCGAGCTGGGCCGCCGCACGCTCGTCCGCGCGCTGCTCGAAGCCGCCCGGCTGGAGGTCTGATCATGGACGCCCCCGCACGCGCCGGGATCGGTGCCAACGTTGCCCGCATCGAAGGCCGCCTGAAGGTCACCGGTGCGGCCCGCTATCCCTCGGACGTGACGCCGCCGGGCGCGGCGCTATGCCTTCCTGGTGACCAGCCGGATCGCGCGCGGGCGGATCGCCTCGATCGATGAGGCGGAGGCGCGTGCCCAGGCGGGCGTGCTCGACATCCTGACCCATCGCGAGGTGGGCGACCGCGTGAAGGCGGGCGAGCTGTTCGCCTCCGGCGGCTATATGGGATCGACCATCGCGCCGCTCGCTTCCGACCGCATCTGGCACGCCGGCCAGATCGTCGCCATCGTGCTGGCCGAGAGCTACGAGATCGCGCGCGACGCGGCGCACCGCATCGTCGTCGCGTACGAGTCCGAACCGCCGGCCGCGACGTTCGACTCGCCGGGCGTCGAGGCGGTCGCCGTGGCCGACGTCGCCGACGGGCACGAGGACCCCGCGGTGGGCGACGCCGTGACCGCCTACGAGGCCGCGCCGGCGAAGATCGACGCGTGGTACGGCACGCCCACCCAGCACCACAACCCGATCGAGCTGTTCACCACCGCCTGTGCCTGGGACGGCGGCAAGCTCACCATCTGGGAGGCGAGCCAGAATGTGCGCGGGCTCGCCCATGGCGTGGCGCAGCAGCTCGGCATCGAGCCGGCGGACGTGCACGTGATCTCGCACCATGTCGGCGGGGCGTTCGGCTCGCGCGGCTCGATCACCCAGCGCACGGCGCTGATCGCCTTCGCCGCGCGGCGCATCGGCCGGCCGGTGAAGCTCGACGCGACGCGCGAGCAGGGCTTCACCATCGCCACCTACCGCGCCGAGACCCGCCACCACGTGAAGCTGGCCGCCGGCGCCAACGGCCGGCTGCAATCGCTCAGCCATGACGGGTTCGAGGTCACCAGCCGCGCCGACGACTACAACGTCGCCGGCACCGACGCCTCGACGCGGCTCTACGCCTGCCCGAACGTCGCCTCGCGCGTCTCCATGGTGCGCGCCGACCGCAACACGCCGGGCTTCATGCGGTCGCCGCCCGAAGTGCCCTATTTGTTCGCGCTGGAAAGCGCGATGGACGAGCTGGCGGTCGCGCTCGACATGGACCCGGTCGAGCTGCGCCGCGTCAACGACACGCGGACCGAGCCGATCCACGGCCTGCCCTATACCAGCCGCTCGCTGATGGCGTGCTTCGACGTGGCGTCCGAGGCATTCGGATGGGCGAAGCGCGACAAGCGCCCGGGCTCGATGCGCGACGGCGCGTGGCGGATCGGTTGGGGGTGCGCCGCGACCGCCTATCCGACCGTGATGTGCTCCCGCCACCGTGCGCATCGCCTGGGCGCCGGACGGTACGGTGAAGGTCGCGACCGCTGCGCACGACATCGGCACCGGCGCCTATACCGCCATCGCCTTGGCCGTGGCGGACGGGCTCGGCGTCGCGCTCGACCGCGTCGAAGTCGCACTGGGCGACAGCGACCTGCCGCCCGGGCCGGTCGCCGGCGGCTCCAACACCACCGCCAGCGTCTGCAATGCGGTCGCCAAGGGCTGTGCCGAGCTGCGGGCGCGCCGCGACGGGCAGCACGGCCGCAACGAGACGATCGAGGTGATCGGCCGCAACGTGCCGCACGGCGTACCGGAGGACGGCGCGTTCGATGCCCTGGCGCGCGGCCAGTCGCGGATGAATGGCGGGGCGTGGATGGACGACCGCGTGCAGTTCGCCTTCGGCGCGGAATTCGTCGAGCTGCGCATTCACGAGCGCACCGGGGAGATACGCTGCCCGCGCCTGGTCGGTGCCTTCGCCGCCGGGCGCATCGTCAGCCGCCGCACGGCGGAGAGCCAGCTCATCGGCGGGCTGATCTGGGGGCTATCCTCGGCGCTGCACGAGGCGACGGAGATCGACCCCCGCACGGCGCGCTACATCAACGCCGACCTCGCCGAATACCTGATCCCGGTGAACGCCGACGTCGGCGAGGTGCAGGCGATCCTGGTCCCCGAGGAGGACCGCGAGGTCAACGAGCTCGGCATCAAAGGGCTCGGCGAGCTCGGCAATGTGGGCACCAACGCCGCCGTCGCCAACGCGGTGTTCCACGCCACCGGCAAGCGCATCCGCGACCTGCCGATCCGCATCGAGGACGTGCTGGGGAACTGACATGGCGCCGCGCGCGAGCTGGAAAGGCTTCCTCAAGATCGCCGAGCTGACCTGCCCGGTGGCGCTCTATGCCGCGGTGTCGTCGTCGGAGCGGATATCGTTCCACATCCTCAACCGCAAGACCGGGCATCGCGTCCACCGCCAGTATGTCGACAGCGAGACCGGCAAGCCGGTCGAGCTCGCGGACACCGTGAAGGGCTATGAGGGCGGCGAGGGCGAGATCGTCACACTCGAGCCCGACGAGCTCGCCGCCGCGGTACCGGAAGGCGACAAGACGCTGAGCATCGAAGGCTTCGTCCCTTGCGGCGAGATCGACCAGGCCTATTTCGACCGGCCCTACTTCCTCGGCCCGACCGATCGTTCGGGGTGCGAATGCTACGCGCTGATCCGCGACGGGATGCGCGCCGAGAACGTCGCTGCACTCGCCCGGGCGGTGCTGTTCCGCCGCGTCCGCACGCTCCTGGTCCGCGCCCATCGCGGCGGGCTGATCGCGACCACGCTGAAGTTCGACTACGAGGTGCGCGCGGCCGACGAGGCGTTCGACGAGATCGGCGACGTCAAGACCAAGGGCGAGATGCTCGACCTCGCCAAGCACATCATCGACACCAAGCGCGGCGCGTTCGACCCGGCCGCGTTCGAGGACCGCTACGAATCGGCGCTTGCCGATCTGGTGCGGGCCAAGCGCGCCGGCGAGAAGGCGCCGACCAGGAAGCGGGCCCCGAAAGGCCAGGTGGTCGACCTGATGTCCGCTTTGCGCGAGAGCGCGAAGGGCGCGGGCGGCGGCAATTCGGCCGCCAAGCGCTCCAAGAGCACCTCGTCCGGGCGCGGCGGCAAGTCCTCCTCCCGCGCCGGCAAGACGGCCAAGACGCCGCGCCGCAAGGCGGGCTAGGCCGCCGCGCCCTTGACAGGGGCGGGCCCGCCATGCGGTGAATGGGCGCATGTCTCGCGCGCGGGTAAACCCGCCGCAATGGGAGGAAATCGATGTCGGTCCGTACTCCAAGCCGCCTCGCCGCGGTCGCTTGCGCCCTAATGTGATGCGCGCGATCGACATCCACTGCCACACCTCGACCAAGGAGCATTACGACAGCCTGGGCCGGTTCGCCGTCGCGTTCGAGGCGATGTTCGGCAAGCTGGTGCCGAAGACGGTCGACGAGATGGCCGACGATTTCCGCCGCGACGACGTCATGTGCATGATGATTGCCATGGACGCCGAGTTGGAGACGGGCGAGCCGGCCATCCCGAACGATTCGATCGCGGCGCTGACCGAGGCGCACCCCGACGTGTTCCTGCCGGGCTGGGCGGTGGTCGATCCGTGGAAGGGCAAGACAGCGCTCGCCGAGCTCGAGCGCGCGATCACCGAGCTCGGCATGATCGGGCCCAAATGGATGCCGATCATGCAGGGCTTCTACCCGCACGACCGGCGCTTCTACCCGTTCTGGGATTTGTGCCAGTCGCTCGGCGCGCCGATCCTCACCCATTGCGGCACGACGGCCATCGGGACCGGGCTCGATGGCGGCGGCGGATTGAAGCTCGATTACGGCCGACCGATGCCCTGCATCGACAATATCGCCGCCGACTTCCCGCGCCTGACTATCGTGATGGCGCATCCGGCCTGGCCGTGGACCGAGGAGGCGATCGCGGTCCTGCTGCACAAGAAGAACGTCTACATGGACATCTCGGGCTGGCGGCCGAAATACATTCCCCAGATCCTCAAGCACGAGATGAATCGGCGCCTGCAGGACAAGATCCTGTTCGGCTCGGACTATCCAGGCTGGTCGCCGGGCCAATGCCTCGACGAGCTGGAGATGGAGGGTCTGCGCTCCGGCGTCGCCGAGAAAATCTTCTTCAAGAACGCGATCCGCGTGCTCAAACTCGAGGACAAGATCGTTCGCGCCGAGGCGGCGGCGACGGCGCGGGCGGGGCGATAGACGCCGGGGCCTTGAGCACGGTTGCCGCTACTCCGCCGCGGACTGCGCGTCCTCGTATTCCTCGAGAAGCCCGAGCCAGTCGGATTCGGCGCGGGCGAGGGATTTCTCGGTCTCGCCCAGTGATTTCTGCAGCGCAGCGGCGCGCGCGGGCTCGCGCTGGTAAAGCGCGGGGTCGGCGAGCGCGTCGTGCAGCCGCGCCTTCTCCGCCTCCAGCTTCGCGACCGCTTTCTCCGCCGCGTCGGCGCGCTTCTTCAGCGGCGCGAGCTGACGCCGGCGCTCGGCCGCTGCGCGCCGCGCCTCGCGCTTCGGGTCGGCGGCGCGGGACGTGTCGTCCGGCCGCCCCTTGCCGTCCGTCGCGCCGAGCAGCAGCGCGCGGTAATCGTCGAGGTCGCCGTCATAGGGCGTCACCCGTCCGTCCGCCACCAGCCACAGCCGGTCGGCGATCAGCTCGACCATGTGCGGGTCGTGGCTGACGATCACCACCGCGCCGGCGAACCCGTTGATCGCCTGCACCAGCGCCTCGCGCGCGACGATGTCGAGATGGTTGGTGGGCTCGTCGAGCAGCAGGATGTGCGGCGCGTCGGCGGTGGCCAGTGCGAACAGGAGCCGCGCCTTCTCGCCGCCCGAGAGGCTGCCGACCGGCGTCTCGGCGCGCTCCTGCGAAAAGCCGAACCGGCCGAGCTGGGCGCGGATGCGCTCGTCCGGATCGCGCGGCCGGCGGCGCGAAAGCTCGATCAGGGGTGTCGCGGCGAGGTCCAGCTCCTCGGCCTGGTGCTGGGCGAAATAGCCGACCCGCAGCCTGGGCGCCGGGCGCATCTCGCCCGCGAGCGGCGCGAGCCGGCCGGCGAGGAGCCGCATCAAGGTCGACTTGCCGTTGCCGTTGGCGCCGATCAGCGCGATCCGGTCGTCCGGGTCGAGCCGGAGGTCGAGCCGGCGCAGCACCGGGCGCCCGTCATAGCCGGCATCGATCTTGTCGAGCGTCATCAGCGGCGGGGCCAGCGTCTCGGGCGCGGGGAAGGCGAAGGCGACCCCGGCCTCCTCGCGCCTTTCGGCGATCGGCGCCATGCGGGCCAGCATCTTGAGGCGCGACTGCGCCTGGCGCGCCTTGGTCGCCTTGTAGCGGAAGCGGTCGACGAAGGCGGTGATGCGGGCGCGGTCGGCTTCCTGGCGCGCGCGCTCCTTCTCGTCGAGGGCGAGGCGGGCGCGGCGCGTGTCCTCGAACCGGTCGTAATTGCCGGCATACAGGGTCAGGCGCTCGCCCTCCAGATGCAGGATGTGGTCGGGCACGGCGTTCAGCAGGTCGCGATCGTGGCTCACCAGCAGGATCGTGCCCGGGTAATGGCGCAGGAAATCCTCCAGCCACAGCGCGGCCTCGAGGTCGAGATGGTTGGTCGGCTCGTCGAGCAGCAGCAGGTCGGGCGCGGTGAACAGCAGGGCGGCGAGGGCGACGCGCATGCGCCAGCCGCCCGAGAATTCGTCGCACGGCCGGGCCTGCGCGGCGGCATCGAAGCCCAGCCCGGCGAGGATGCGCGCCGCCCGCGCCGGAGCCGCGTGCGCGCCTTTGTCGGCGAGGCGGGCATGGATGGCCGCGATCCGCTCCGGATCGGTCGCGGTCTCGGCTTCCGCCTCCAGCGCGGCGAGCTCCGTGTCGGCGGCGAGCACGGTGTCGAGCAGCGGGCGCGGCCCGGCCGGCGCCTCCTGCGCCATCACCCCGATGCGCCAGCGCGCCGGCGTCTCGATGGTGCCCGCATCGGGCTCGATCTCGCCGCGCGATCAGGCGCAGCAAGGTCGTCTTGCCGGTGCCGTTGCGGCCGACGAGGCCGACGCGCTGGCCCGGCGCGACGGTCGCCTCGGCTCCGTCGAGCAGCACGCGCCCGGCGATGCGGTAGGTGAGGCCCGAGATGCGCAGCATCGGCGCGGTTTAGCACGGGCGGCATTTGAATTCACATCTCCGTTCGTCCTGAGGCCTGCCCGGCGACGCGTCTCGAAGGACGAATGGATTCAGCGAGGGAAGATCAGTCCGGCCAGCGGCGGTGGATCCACAGCCACTGCTCGGGCCGGTCGCGGATCCAGTCCTCGATCAGCCGGGTCGCCGCCGCGGTCAGGGCGCGGATGTCGGCGTCGCGGTCGCCCGTGTCGGGAAGCGTCGAGCGGCGCGCACATCGTCGCGCGGAAACGCGCGCCGCCCAGCCGCTCGATGCGGCCCGGCACCACCGGGCAGCGGAAGCGCAGCGCGAACATGGCGAGCGCGTTCGCCGTCATCGCCGGGCGGCCGAAGAACGGCACGGCGATGCCGTTGTTCATCTTCTGGTCGATCAGCATGCCGAGCCGCCCGCCCTGGCGCAGGATCGCCAACGAGCGGCGCGCGCCCTCGGCGCCCTTCGGCACCATGTCGGTCACCGGCTGGCGGCGGATCCGGTGCACCAGCCACGAGACGTAGGGGTTGTTCGGGTCGCGATAGACCTGGGCGATGGGGACGCCGAGCGCGCGGCAGGCCGGCCCGAGTACCTCCCAGTTGGCGAGGTGGGCGGAGAACAGCAGCGTCGGGCCCGTGGCGATGTGCGCGACGATGCTCGATCCCTGCCAGCTCGATGCGCGCGCCGGGCTGGCCCGCGTCCCGCGTGATGGCGTCGAGATGGGGATATTCGGCGACGATGCGCCCCAGCATGTCCCACATGCCGCGGCGGATGCGCGCGCGCTCGGCCGCGCTCTTCTCGGGAAAGGCAGCGGCGAGATTGCGCCGGGCGACCCGGT
This sequence comes from uncultured Alphaproteobacteria bacterium, assembly GCA_963826605.1. Classification (GTDB taxonomy): domain Bacteria; phylum Pseudomonadota; class Alphaproteobacteria; order MPNO01; family DASWLB01; genus CAWGHZ01. The sequence continues at coordinate 1,701,207 of CAWGXN010000001.1, read as the reverse complement.
CGAGCGGCGATAGCGGCCCGATCGTGCGGCCCAGCCAGCCGCCGAGAGCCGACGCGGCGTCCACCGGCAGCAGGCGGAAGATTGCGAACGCCAGCGCCGCGCCGGCCGCCTCGGCCAGATAGCGCGCGTGGCGCCGGACCGGCCAGCGCCGCCGGCGATCAGCCATGCGCGCTGGGCCAGGAGCGCGCGCTTCAACATCGCCTCGACGGCATCCGGCTGCTCCCACGCGATTTCGACCTCCAGCACCGCGACCATGGCGCGCGACTTCGGGCGCCAGGCGCACCGCATCCTTGGCCGTCGTCACCAGCGTCGCGTCGTGGCGGTGCGCCAGGTCCACCAGCCGCATGATCTCGTCGGGCGCATAGGGGTGATGGTCGGGAAACGGCACGCCGGCGACGACGCGGCAGTCGAGCTCGGCGAGGGTGTCGAAGAACTTGTCCGGCCGGCCGATCCCGGCGAACGCCACCACGGGCTTTCCGGCGATCTCGGCCGCGCCCTCGCCCGGAGCGAGGCGGGCGCGCAGCACTTGCGGCACGCGCGCGCCCACCGTCTCCCGCGCGCCGGAGGTGTCGCGCCCGACCAGCGCCACCGCGTCGGCGCGGGCGAGACCCGACTCCAACGGCTCGCGCAGCGGGCCCGCCGGGATCACCCGGCCGTTGCCGAACCCGTACCCGCCATCGACGACCACCAGCGACAGATCCTTGGCGAGGGTCGGGTTCTGCAGCCCGTCGTCGAGCACGATCGCCCCGGCGCCGTTCGCCACGGCCGCAGCGCGCCCCCGCGACCCGGTCGCGCGCCACCCAGGTCGGCGCCACGCGCGCCAGCAGCAGCGCCTCGTCGCCGACGGCGCGGGCGTCGTGGCGCGCCGGATCGACCCGGAGCGGCCCGGCCTCGCCGCCGCCATAGCCGCGCGTCACGATGTGCGGGCGCCGGTCGCAGCGCGGCGAGGCGGCGCGCCAGCGACGATGCACCACCGGCGTCTTGCCGGCGCCGCCCGCGACCAGGTTGCCGACGCAGATCACCGGCACCGCGGCGCAGTAGGGGTGCGCCAGCGCGCGGCGCAGCCGCGTTGCCAGCATCCAGCCGCCGGCGGCGGGGGCGAGCAGGGCGGGCAGCGCCCCGTCGTGTCGCCAGAACTCAGGCGCGCGCATGGCGGGGCGCCGGACAGCCGGCCGGCGCTTGCCCGATCGAGCAGGGGCGCGAGCGCGGCCAAGGTCTCGTCGAGCACGCGCGCGTGGGCGGCGGCGACGTGCGCCGCGGCTCGGCGCGGCGCGTCGCGCAGGGCGGAGTCGGCGAGCAGCGCGTGGACGGCATCGGCGAGCGTCGCGGCATCGGCGACCTGGCCCGTCGCCCCCGCCGCCGCCAGCTCCGCCGCGATCTCGCGAAAGTTGGTCATGTGCGGACCGTGCACGATGGCGCAGCCGAGCCGCGCCGGCTCCAGCAGGTTCTGGCCCGCCGTGCGGCACCAGCGAGCCGCCGATGAACGCGACCGGCGCCAGGCGGTAGAACAGCCCCAGCTCGCCCATCGTGTCGGCGACGTAGAAGGCGTCGCCGGCGCCGGGCGCCTCGCCCGCCGCGCGCCGCGCGACCGTGTGGCCGCGTTCGCGCAGCAGCGCCGCGATCTCCGCTCCGCGCGCGGCGTGGCGCGGCACGATCGAGGGTGAGCAGGCCGGGGATGGCGTGGGGCGAGCGCCGCATGAGCCGCCGTCGACCATTTCCTCCTCGCCCGGGATGGGTCTGGGCGGCGAGCCAGCGCGGCCGGTCGCCGCAGCGCGCGGTCGAGCCGGGCGAGCTCGGCGGGGTCGGCCGGCAAGCGGCGCCGCCGCGAACTTCAGGTTGCCGGGCGCCGCGACCGTGACGGCGCCGAGCGCTTTCAGCGCCTCGGCCTCGCGCGCGCTCTGGGCGAGGCACAGGGCGAAGCTCGCCCAGCAGGTGCCGGATCGTGGCGGGCAGGCGGCGCCAGCGCGCGAGCGAGCGCGGCGAGAGGCGCGCGTTCAGCAGCACCGCGGGCACGTTCCGCCGCGCCAGCGCGTCCAGCATGTTCGGCCACAGCTCGGATTCCAGCCACAGCGCCAGGTCGGGCCGCCAATGGTCGAGGAACCGCGCGCACCCAGGCGGCGCGGTCGACCGGCACGTACTGGTGGATCGCGCCGGCCGGCAGACGGCTCGCCATCAGCCGCGCCGAGGTCACCGTGCCGGTGGTCACCAGGACGGCCAGGCCGCGACCGCTCGGCGATCAGCCGCTCGATCAGCGGCAGCACGGAGACCGCCTCGCCGACGCTTGCCGCGTGCAGCCAGACCAGCGGTCCGGCCGGGCGCGGGCGGCTCGCGATGCCCAGCCGCTCGGCGATAGCGCGTCGGCGTCCTCGCGGCCCAGGCGGCGGCGGCGGGCGAGGTAGAGGCGGATCAGCGGCGCGCCCGCGCCGGTGAGCGCGCGATAGGCCGCGAGCGCCAGGGTCACCGGGATCGGCCGGTCAGGCCCGCAGCGCCGCGGGCGCCGCCGCGGCGGGCTGCGGCGCCTCGCCCTCGTCGGCGAACTGCAGCGCGTAGAGCCGGGCATAGGCCCCGCCGCGTGCCATCAGCTCGGCGTGGGTGCCCTGCTCGATCACGCGGCCGCCATCGAGCACGTAGATCAGGTCGGCGTCGACCACGGTCGAGAGGCGGTGCGCGATGACCAGGGTTGTGCGGCCGGCCATCAGCGTGCGCAGAGCCGCCTGCACCTGGCGCTCGGACTCGGTGTCGAGCGCCGAGGTCGCCTCGTCGAGCAGCAGGATCGGCGCGTCCTTCAGCATGGCGCGGGCGATGGCGATGCGCTGGCGCTGGCCGCCGGACAGCTTCATGCCGCGCCCGCCGACATGGGTGTCGTAGCCCTCGGGCAGCGCACGATGAAGTCGTGCGCGCTGGCCGCTCGCGCCGCGGCGACGATATCGGCCTCGCGGCGCGTCCGGGCGGCCGTAGGCGATGTTGGCGTACACCGTGTCGTCGAACAGCGCGATCTCCTGGCTGACCAGCGCGATCGGGCGCGCAGGCTGGCCAGCGTCACCTCGCGCACGTCCTGGCCGTCGACGGTCACCCGCCCGCCGTCCACGTCGTAGAAGCGCGGGATCAGGTTGAGCATGGTCGACTTGCCGGCGCCCGACGGGCCGACCAGCGCGACCCGCTTGCCGCCCGGGATGTCGAGCGTGACGTCGTCGAGCGCGCGCGTCGCCTCCTCGCCGCGGCGATAGGCGAAGCGGACGTTTTCGAAGCGGATGGCGCCCCGCGCGGCGGCCAGCGGCTTGGCGCCGGGCGCGTCGACGATGCCGGGCTCGACGTCGAGCATCTCGAACACGCGCTGGGCGGCCGCGAGCCCTTCCTGCAGATTGGCGTTGAGCTGCGCGAGGCGCTTCATCGGCTCGTAGGCGAGCAGCAGCGCCGTGATGAACGAGAAGAGCTGGCCGGTCGTGCGCGCCCCGTCGATGACCTGCCCGCCGCCGTAGAGGATCACCAGCAGGATCGCGACGCCGCCCAGAGATTCCATGATCGGGTGCGACAGCGAGCGCGTGCGCGCCGCCTTGCAGGCCAGCTTGTAGACCTGGCCGATCAGCGCCGCCGCGCGCTCGCGCTCGTAGCCCTCCATGCCGTAGGCCTTGACGTGGCGCGCGCCCTGGAACGTCTCGGTGAGCAGGGTGGCGAGCGCGCCCATCTGCTGCTGGGTGTTGGCCGAGACCTTGCGCATGCGCCGGCCGATCTTGACGATCGGCAGCACCGCCAGGGGGAACACCACTGACGCGACCAGCGCCAGCACCCAGTCCTGGTAGAACATCACGCCGACCAGGAAGGCCACGGTCATCGAATCCTTGCCGATGCCCGACAGCGCGCTGGTCACCGCGTTGCGCAGCAGGTTCACGTCGTTGATGAAGCGCGAGACCAGCCGGCCGGTCGAGGTGTCGTGGAAGAAGGCGAGGTCGGCGCGCATCAGGTGGGCGAACATCTCGTTCTGCATGCCGGCGATGATGCGCTGGCCGACCGTGGTCATCAGCACCGTCTGGCCGTAGGTGGCGCCGCCCTTCACCGCGAAGGTGGCGAGCACGGCGGCGGCGACGATCGGCAGCATCGCGCCGTTCCGGGCGATGAACACGGTGTCGAGCACCGGCTCCATCAGCCGGGCAAGCGACGCGGTGGCAAGCGCGGTCAGCGCCATGCAGCCCAGCGCGGCCGCAATGGTGCCGGCCTGCGGGCGGACATAGCCGGCCGCGAGGCGGCGGACCAGCGGCCAGGTCGCCTGGGTTACCGGAAGTGCTGCTTTGGCCAAGGCCCTGATCGTCCTCCGTCGCCGGCGCTGGACCGGGCACGTGCCGCCGGACCATAGCATGGGCCCCGACTCGGGCCAACGTCCGGGCGGCGCGGGGTGATAGACTTGGCGCCATGCGCCGCGCCGCACTGCTCGCCGTCGCCCTCGTCCTGTTCGCCCGGCCGGCCGGCGGGTGGACCTTCTACTATCATGTGTTCGGCGACTGGCGGCTGGTGTGCTGGCGCAGCGCCGCGGACAGCCGCGATCCGCGCTGCGACCTGTCCGCCCCGCCCGAGGAGATCACGCCCGGCGCCCAGAACGTGCTGCACGTCGCCGAGCCCGCGCCCGACCAGTTCCAGGTGTGGATCGAGATCCGCGACCGGCCGGCCCCCGGCGTGGCGGCCTTCGTACGGGTGGGAACCTTCCCGGCGCACCAGGCGATGCCGGCAGGCGGGGCCGCCGCATGGCACGGGGCCGAGGCGCTGCGCATGGTCTCGGAAATGCGCGCGGCGGAGCGGCTCGCCTTCCGGGTCGAGACCGCGCCCTACGGCCTGCCGCGCGACACGCCCGTCGCGCTCGGCGAATTCCGCGCGGCGCTCGCCGCCTATCGCGACGCGATCCGCCGGAACGGCATCCTGGCGGCCCCGGTCCCGTAACCCCTTGTAATTCCACAAAACCTGTCTCCTTGGCACGGTTCTTGCAGCAGCCGGGCGGAGAGGCCGCCCGCCGGGCGGTGGAAGAGGGGTTGGAACCATGAAGAATTCGCGACGCGCGCTGCGCTTCTGGAGCTTCTCGCTGGTCCTGTCGAGCCTGGTGCTGGTCTACGGGGCCGCCATCCTCAGCGGCCCGTTCCAGGGATGACGGGGCCTACAGGTAGCGGGGCTCCTCGGGCGGCAGCAGGTCGGGCCGGGCGTCCGGCCACGGCGCGAAGGGGAAGGGCCGCGCGTCGCTGGCGAAGGTGAGGAAGGCGACGATCTCGCCCATCCAGGCCGCAAGCTGGGCTCCGAAATAGCAGAGCCGGTCGAGCGGACGGCCGGAGAACAGCGCCGCCAGGAACTGCACCACCGCGATCACGCCGAGCAGGAACTCGCCGACGTAGAACGCGATGCCGAACAGCAGCATGAACAGCCCGCGCAGCCAAGTCTGGCCGGCGGTCAGATTGGTTTTCAGATCGTCGTCCATCGTGGCCCACCCTCAATTTCGTCACTGCGACCCGTTTCGGGCCGGTCGCCTTTCGCTGGACCGCTTCGCCGCGGCGCTCCTCGCGATGACGATGTCCCGTCGCCGCGCTACGTCCCCGCCACCATCATGCCGTCGATGCGCAGGCTCGGCGCGTCCATGCCGGTGCGGAATTCGAGGTCGTTGGCCGGCGTCAGGTTCTTGAACATGTCCTTGAGGTTGCCCGCCACCGTGATCTCGCTCACCGGATAGGCGATCTCGCCCTTTTCGATCCAGAAACCCGAGGCGCCCCGGCTGTAGTCGCCGGTGACGATGGAGACGCCCATGCCGATCATCTCGGTGATCAGGAGGCCCTGGTCGATCGCCCGGATCATCTCGTCGAACGAGACGCTGCCCCGCTCCATGTAGAGGTTCGTCGGCGCGGGCGAAGGCGTCGAGGCGGTGCCGCGCGCGGCGTGGCCGGTGGTCTCGAGCCCAAGCTGGCGGGACGAGGCGAGGTCGAGGAACCAGGTGGTCAGCTTGCCGTCCGCGATCACGGCGCGGCGCTGGTTGGCGATGCCCTCTGCGTCGAACGGCTTGGAACGGAGCCCGCGCGGCCGGTGCGGATCGTCGATCACGTTGATGCCGGGTGCGAAGACCGGCTGGCCCATCCGGTCCTTCAGGAACGAGGTGCCGCGCGCGATCGAGGCGCCGTTGATGGCGCCCGACAGCGAGCGCAGCAGCCCGCCGGAGATGCGCTTGTCGAATACCACCGGAACGCGGGCCGACTTGATCTTGCGCGCGCCGAGCCGGCGCACGGCGCGTTCGCCGGCGGTGCGGCCGATTTCGGCGGGGTCGCGCAGGTCGGCGCCGTATACCGCGGTGGCGTAGTCATAGTCGCGCTCCATCGCGGTGCCTTCGCCCGCCAGCACCGAGGCCGAGATCGAGCGGCTCGACCCCGAATAGCTGCGCGCGAACCCGTTGGTGGCGGCGAAGGCGACGACCGATCGGCCCCAGCCGGCCTCGGCGCCTTCCGAGTTGGTAACGCCCGGCACCGCGCGCGCGGCGTCCTCGGCGGCGCGGACGGCCTCGATCATCTCCTCCGCCGTCGGCTCGGAATCGTCGCACATGTCGAGCGATGGGACTTCGCGCGCGATCTGGTCCGGCGTCGCGATGCCGCAATAGCGGTCCTCCGGCGCCTGGCGCGCCGTCGCCACGGCCCGCTCGACCAACTCGGCCAGCATGTCTGGCTTGAAGTCGTTCGACGAAACGACGGCCTGGCGCTTGCCGACCAGGACGCGGAGGCCCATGTCGCGCGCCTCCGACCGCTCCAGCTTCTCCAGCGCGCCGAGCCGCCACGCGACCGACAGCGACGCGCCGGAGAACATCACCGCGTCGGCGGCGTCCGCTCCGGCGCGCTTCGCCCGGTCCAGCAGGTCGGTGATCAGGGCGAGCGGTTCGACATCGAGGGGCATGGCGCACTCCGGCTGGGGTCAGACCAGATTTGGGCCGCCAGCCGCCCCGGTCAAGGCGAAAGGGGCCCGCTCACTCCGCCGCGGTGCGGGCGCCGGGCTTCAGCGGCTTGCGGAGGCCGGCCTGTTCCAGCATCGGCAGGGTCTGGGTCTCGAAGCGATGGAACCCGTCGTCGTAGTCGAGCCACGAGAGCAGCGCGCCGTCGATGCCGATGTCGGACAGCCCCTTCAGCCCGTCGACCACGCGTTCCGGCGTGCCGACGATGCGATAGCCGCCCCAGCCGCCGCGCATCTGCTTGCGGCGCGTCTCCATATCCTCGTTCAGAAGGCGCTGCGCCTGCACGAACTGGATGCGCAGCAGATTGTCGATGGCCGCGTCGTCGCTCTTCTCCACAGTGAAGTAGTGCCAGAAATCCTCGGCCTCCTTCTGGGTGTCGCGCTGGGTGATGTAGGCGCTGGTCCAGACCTGGATCTCGCGCCCGTACTCCTCGCGCGCGAGGCGCCGATAGGAATCGATCAGCCCCTTGGACTTCTCGAGGTCGGTCGGGTCGATGGCGACGAACGCCATGTCGGCATACTTGGCGGCGAAGTGCTGGCCCTTGCCGGAGGAGCCGGCGTTCATCAGAGGCGGGAAGGGGCGCTGCACCGGCTTGGGCATGGCGTAGCCCTTGGTGATCTTGATGAACTTGCCCTCGTAGTCGAACTCCTCGTCCTCGGTCCAGAGCCGCTTGATGACCTCGATCCATTCGGCGGCGTAGTCGTAGCGCTGGTCGTGCTCCATGATCCTGGCGCCGAACATCTCGAGCTCGGGCGCGAACCAGCCGCACACGATGTTGAGCGCGAACCGGCCGCCCGAGATGTGGTCGACCGTCGTCGCCTGCTTGGCCGCCATGATCGGGTGCACCGTGGGCACGTGCGAGGTGGTCAGCACGCAGGTGTCCTGCGTCGCCTGCGCCAGCCCGGCCGCCCAGGTATAGGTCTCGAACGCCGTGCCGTTGAAGTTGGACTCCCCGCCGAACCCCTTCCAGCGCGCCACCGGCACGATCGCCTCGAACCCCAGCCGGTCGGCCGTGCGGGCGAGCTTCAGCGTGTTCGGCCAGTTCATCACGTAGGCCTCGGGCGCCGTCGTGATCGCGCAGCCCGACGACACGTTGGTGCCGAACGTGCCGAGCTTCAGCTTGTTGTCGTTGAACAGCGGGTTCGTTTCGCGGCGCGGATCGTCGGCCGTCATCGGATGCTCCGTATGGTGTCGGGCCACGCTAGCAAATACGCGGGCGGGGGACAAACATCGGTGGCGCCGCAACTAATTCGCGTTTTCGCTCGGACGGCGCCGTGTCACTTCCAGATCGGCTTGCCGGAGCCGGGAAGGCCCAGCTCGGCCCACATCGAATCCACCCGGCCGATCACCTCGTCCGACATGCGGAGCTTGCGGCCCCACTCGCGGTGCGTCTCGGGCGGAAGCTTGGTGGTGGCGTCGAAGCCGATCTTGGCGCCGAGGCCGGGCTCGGGCGAGGCGAAGTCGAGATAGTCGATCGGCGTGTTCTCGATGATCGTGACGTCGCGGGCGAAATCCATATGGGTGGAGACCGCCCACATCACGTCCTTCCAGCTCGCGCGCGTCGATGTCGTCGTCCACGACGATCACGAACTTCGTGTACATGAACTGGCGGAGATACGACCACACCGCCATCATCACGCGCTTGGCGTGGCCGGGATACGCCTTCCGCATCGACACGACGGCGATGCGGTAGCGAGCACGCCTCGGGCGGCAGGTAGAAATCGACGATCTCGGGGAATTGCTGGACGAGCAGCGGCAGGAACACCTCGTTCAGCGCCTCGGCCAGCACCGACGGCTCGTCCGGCGGCCGGCCGGTGAAGGTCGACAGGTAGATCGGGTTCCGCCGCATGGTGATCGCCGAGACGGTGAAGACCGGGAAGCGCTCGACCGCGTTGTAGTAGCCGGTGTGGTCGCCGTAGGGCCCCTCGTCGCCATGGTCGGCGACCGACACGTGGCCCTCGATCACGATCTCGGCCTCGGCCGGCACCTTCAGCGGCACGGTCTTGCAGTCGACGAGCTCGACCTTGGCGCCGCGCAGCAGGCCGGCGAACTGGTATTCCGACAGCGTGTCGGGCACCGGCGCGACGGCGGCGATGATGGTGCCGGGATCGGCGCCGATCACCACGGCGGCCGGCATCGGCTCGGCGCCGGCGGCCTTGGTCTTGGCGTGGTGCTCCGCCCCGCCGCGATGGGCGAGCCAGCGCATCAGCGTGGTGTTCCGCCCGGTCACCTGCATCCGGTAGATGCCGAGATTGACCGTCGTCCGGCGTCGGTCGGGATCGGCGGTCACGACCAGCGGCCAGGTGATCAGCGGCGCCGGCTCGCCCGGCCAGCAGGTCTGGACCGGCAGGCGGGCGAGGTCGATCTCGTCGCCCTGCCAGACCACTTCCTGGCAGGGCGCGCGCGACGACGGTGCGCGGCTTCATCGCCATCACGGATCTTCAGCAGGGGCAGCATGGCCACCGCCTCGCGCCAGCCGCCCGGCGGCTCGGGCTGGCGCAGGAAGGCGAGCTTCTCGCCCAGCGCGCGCAGTTCGCCCGGCTCGCGCCCCATGCCCCAGGCGACCCGCTCGACCGTGCCGAACAGGTTGACCAGCACCGGCATGTCCGACGGCGCGCCATCGGCTCGCACGGGCTTCTCGAACAGCACGGCCGGGCCCGCCCTCGGCCAGCAGGCGGGTCTGGATCTCGGTCATCTCGAGGACGGTCGAGACCGGTCGGGCGACCCGTGTGAGCCGCCCCTGCCGTTCCAGCCTGTCGATGAAGTCGCGCAGCGAAGAATAAGCCATTCGCGCCATCATGGCAGAGCGCCCGCCGGTTCGCTAGAATGGCGGGACTGCGCACCGCGGGAGACGATCGATGGATTCGGGTCTGCGCTATCGCAAGCTCGGCTATGTGGCGCTCAACGTCAGCGACCTGGAGCGGTCGGTGCCGTTCTATGCCGACGTGGTCGGGCTGAATTTCGTCGAGCAGGTCGGCAACGAGGTCGTGTTCTTCCGCTGTTCCGAGGACCATCACAACGTCGCGCTCTACCGCTCGGCGTCGCCCGGCCTCAAGCGGGTGGGGTTCGAGCTTGAGGACGACGAGATGCTCGAGCGCGCGGCGGCCTTGTTCACCGATCTCGGCCTCGGGCCGGAGGAGGTGGCGGCCCGCCGAGTGCGCGATGCTGCACCAGGGCCGCACCATCCGCATCCACGAGCCGGCCTCCGGCCTGTGCCTCGAGTTCTACGCCATCGGCGACCATCCTGGCCTCGCCGTATGAGCCGCCGCATACGCGCATCGCCCGGCTCGGCCATGTGGTGATCTGGTCGGCCGACTACCCGGCGACGCTGCGCTTCGCCCAGCGCACGCTGAACTTCAAGGCGTCGGACCATTTCGGCGACAAGCTGACCTTCATGCGCTGCTTCCCGAACCCCTACCACCATTCCTTCGCGCTGGGGCAGGGGACCGACAACCGGCTGCACCACGTCAATTTCATGGTCAACGACATCGACGATATCGGCCGGGCGATGCACCGCCTCGCGCGCGAGGGGGTGGAGATCGTCTACGGACCGGGGCGCCACCCGCCCTCCAGCTCGATCTTCCTCTACTATCTCGACCCGGACGGGCTCTCGCTCGAATACTCGTTCGGGATGGAGGAGTTTCCCGAGCACGGTCCGCGCAAGCCGCGCCTGTTCGACCCGGTGCCCGCCTCGCTCGACGCCTGGACCAGCCCGCGCAGCGCGAAGTTCGCCGCCGGCGGCATCATCGAGCAGCCGCGCCAGCGCGCGCCCGTCTCGGCCGCAGGGGAGTAGGAATCCGCGACATTCTGGCCCTTGTGCGGTGCAGCATCCGGCCCTAGATAAGGCCTATGGACAGTGTTTCCGACAACGGCGCGTTCTGGGTTGTGGGCGGCGAATACGCCGACACGAGGTTCGACCGCCCGGCCCCCGGCAAGGCGATCGAGCGGCACGGGCCGTTCCTCACGCGCGGCGAGGCGTACGGCATCTGGCAGGAGCTTTCCTGGCGCCAGGTCGATAATTGCAACGTCCGCTACCGCATCGTCGAGGGCGCGGAGGCTCCGGTCGCGTGAGCGCCCGCGGCGGGGGCGGGCCCAGCCTCGCAGCGCGCATCGCGCACGCGAAGGCCTACCCGTTCCCGCGCCACGATTTTTGCTACGTCTATGAAGGCGGGCAGACGGCGCGCCTGCCCGTCGGGCCATGCGACGTCGCCGGCCGCGTGCCGGTGCTGGCCGCCGGCTCCAACCAGTCGCACGAGCAGCTCCACCGCAAGTTCGGCCACATCGCCGACTGCACCATCCCGGTGTGGCGCGGCATTCTTCACGATTTCGATGTGGTCTACGCGGCGAAGCTCACCGGCTATGGATCGGTGCCGGCAACTTTTCAATATTCTCCAGGAACTTCCGTCACGGTCTTCGTGCAATGGTTTACGCCAAGCCAGCTCCAACGCATGCACGAGACCGAGGCCGGCTACGACTATGACCGTCTTGCCGACATCCACGTGACGCTGGACCGCGGCGGCGCGGTGACCGAGGCGCACGCCTACACCTCGGCGACCGGCTGCCTCGCCCATGACGGCGCGCCCGTGGCGCTCGCCGAGATCGCCGCCGCGAACCGCCGGTTCCGGGCGCTTGGCCAGATCGAGATGCTGACCGCCGTGCGCGACATGCTGGCGCCCGGCACCGCGCTCGACGATTTCATCGGCGCCCATCTGGACGATCCCGAATTGCGGCGCAAGCGCTCGGCGGCGCTCGCCGAGGGTGCCCTTCCGATCCTCTACAAGCGCGAGACCCTGGCGCGGTTCTGACTAGCGGATCAGCTGGTCGGCCATGATGCCGGCCAGCACCAGCCAGCCGAACAGCCGGTTGGAGCGGAACTTGCGGAGGCAGTCCTTCGGGTCGTCGAGGTCCACGTCCGCGATCTGCCAGGCGAGCTGCGCCGCTCCGGCCGCCAGACCCACCAGGAACGGCCATCGGAGCCCGTCCGCTAGCCCGGCCGCCGCGAACAGCGCCACCGTCGCGACGTAGAAGCCCGCGATCCACGGACGTGAGGTGAACAACAGGCGCAAAGCGGTTGATTTCACGCCCGCTTTCGGATCGTCGCGCTTGTCCTGATGGGCATAGATCGTGTCGTAACCCAGCGTCCAGAAGATGCCCCCGGCATAGAGCAGGAGCGGCGGCAAGGTGAGGCTCGGCCGGATCGCGGCCCAGCCGAGCAGCGCACCCCAGTTGAACGCAAGCCCCAGGAAGAGCTGCGGCCAGTAGGTCACGCGCTTCATCAGCGGGTAGGAGAACACCAGCACCAGCGAGGCCGCGCCGACCCAGATCGCGAAGCGCGGCAGCGCCAGCAGAATGGCGAGCCCGACCAGGAGCTGGAGCGCCAGGAAGGCCCACGCGGCCGGCACCGACACCTCGCCCGCGGGCAGAGGCCGGTCGGCGGTGCGCGCCACCTGGGCGTCGAAATCCTTGTCGCAGATGTCGTTGTAGGTGCAGCCGGCGCCGCGCATCACCAGCGCGCCGAGTCCGAACAGGGCGAACAGCCAGGCGTCCTCCCAGCCGCGCCAGGCAAGGCCGATCGCCCACCAGCACGGGAACAGCAGCAGCCACGTCCCGATCGGCCGGTCGAGCCGCATGAGCCGCGCGTAGGGGTGCAGCCGGCGCGGCACCAGCCGGTCGAGCCAGCCGCCGCGCGGAATGTCGCTCGCTCCGGTCGCCGTCCTCTGCGCGCCCTCGCCCACGCCTTCTTCCTTCTCCTGTCACCCCTCTCCCTGTCCCTCGCCCTCAAGGGGAAGGGAACCCTCGCCGAGAAAGCCATACCCGCCGGGCCTCACCGCCATTGGCAGGCGTCGAATGGACAGAAGGGATCGCTCCCTCCCTCCCCCTTGAGGGGAGGGTTGGGGAGGGGGTCCGCTTTGCCGCCGCATAGTATAACGTCCGCCGCCGATGACGCATGACGATGCCATACCCCGCCCCAAGACACGCCTCTATGTCGCCGAGCCGCTCGCGACCGGGCAGGCGGTCGGGCTTGCCGCCCCGCAGGCGCACTATCTGGCTTCGGTGCTGCGCCTCGCGCGGGGCGAGGCGGTGGCGCTGTTCAACGGGCGCGACGGAGAATGGCGCGCCACCGTCGACGGGATCGGGCGCGGCTGGTGCTCGCTCGCGGTCGGCGAGCGGATGCGCGCGCAACAGGCCTCGCCCGACCTCTGGCTGGTGTTCGCGCCGATCAAGCGGGCGCGGATCGACTTCGTCGCCGCCAAGGCGACCGAGCTGGGCGTCTCGGCCCTGCACCCGGTGATCACCCGCCACACGGCGGTCGGGCGGGTCAATGCCGACCGGTTGCGCGCCAACGCCGTCGAGGCTGCCGAGCAGTGCGGCCGGCTCGACGTTCCCGAGGTGGCCGAGCCGGTCGCGCTCGATACGCTGCTCGCCGACTGGCCGGCCGACCGCCATCTGATGGTGTGCGACGAGACCGGCAGGGCGCCGCCCATCGCCGACGCGCTCGCGCCTTTCGTCGCCGGGCCGCCGGGCCCGTGGGCGGTGCTGACGGGGCCTGAGGGTGGCTTCGCCGAGGCCGAGCTTGACGCCCTCGCGAAAACGCCCTTTGTTATTCCCGTCGGCCTCGGCCCCCGCATCCTCCGGGCCGACACCGCTTCCGTCGCGGCGCTCGCGTTGTGGCAGGCGCGGCTGGGGGACTGGCGGTCGCGCCCGGCCGGAGCCGGCGCGCAGGCGTAACGCTCGAGCGATCAGGAGTCCATGTCCGCCCCAGCCACTGCCGTCGCGGCACCCATCGCGGACCGCACCGACCTCGTCGCGCATCTCGCGGAGGGCTCGAAGCCGCCCGTGGCCTGGCGTATCGGCACCGAGCACGAGAAGTTCGTGTTCGCGCTCGACACGCTGCGCCGCGCCCCCTACGAAGGCCCGCGCGGCATCGGCGCGCTGCTCGAGGGCCTCACCCGCTTCGGCTGGACACCGGTCCTCGAGGACGGCAAGACCATCGCGCTCACCGGCGGCGACTGCAACATCACCCTCGAGCCGGGCGGCCAGTTCGAGCTGTCGGGCGCGCCGCTCGAGACGCTGCACCAGACCTGCGACGAGGTGCATACCCACCTCGCCCAGGTGAAGGAGGTGGCGGGCGAGCTCGGGCTCGGCATGCTCGGCATGGGCTTCGACCCCAAATGGCCGCGCGCGGACGTGCCGTGGATGCCCAAGGGGCGCTACGACATCATGCGGCGCTACATGCCGAAGGTCGGCACCCTCGGCCTCGACATGATGCTGCGCACCGCGACGGTGCAGGTGAATCTCGACTTCGCATCGGAAGCCGACATGGTGCGGAAGTTCCGCGTCGGGCTCGCGCTGCAGCCGATCGCGGTGGCCTTGTTCGCCAACTCGCCCTTCGTCGAGGGCAAGCCGTCCGGCTGGCTCTCCTACCGCAGCCATGTGTGGGAGGACACCGACCCCGACCGCTGCGGCATCCTGCCCTTCGTGTTCGAGCCGGGGATGGGGTTCGAGCGCTATGTCGACTACGCGCTCGACGTGCCGATGTACTTCGTCTATCGCGATGGGCGCTATATCGACGCGGCCGGCCAGTCGTTCCGCGACTTCATGGTCGGCCGGCTGCCTGCCCTGCCGGGCGAGACGCCGACCATGTCCGACTGGGCGAACCACCTGACCACCATCTTCCCCGAGGTGCGGCTCAAGAGTTATCTCGAGATGCGCGGCGCCGATGGCGGGCCGTGGAGCCGGCTGTGCGCCCTGCCGGCGCTGTGGACCGGGCTGCTGTATGACGACGCGGCGCTCGACGCGGCGTGGGACCTGGTCAAGGGCTGGACGCTCGACGACCACACCATGTTGCGCGCCGAGGTGCCGAAGCGCGGGCTGGCGACGCCGTTCGGCAAGGGCACGGTGGGCGACCTGGCGGGCGAGGTGCTGGCCATCGCCCGCGCGGGGCTCAAGGCGCGCAACCGCCAGGACGGCGGCGGGGCGGACGAGACCGGCTTCCTCGAGGTGCTGGCCGAGATCGTCGAGCGGCGCGAGACGCCGGCCGAGGTCAAGCTCCGCCGCTACCGCGACGAATGGCACGGCGAGATCGATCCGGTCTTCCGCGAATACGCCTACTAGCTTGGCGCGGCTCGCGCTTCGCGTTGACCCGCGCGCGCGGCGGGCCCAGATTAGTCGCACACCGTTCGGGATGGCTGACATGGCTCGGAAGTTCCGCTCGTCTTGCGCCGCTGCCGCCGTGATGCTGGTCTGGGCCGGCGCCGCGGGGGCGCAGGGGCTGGGTCCGCGGCCGGGCACTCTCGCCGGCCCGCGCCACAATGTGCCCGCCGTCGCGCCGGAGGACGCCATCGGGACGGCGCCCGGCGTCCGGCCCGGGCCGATGTACCCGCAGCCGAACGAGCTCCGCCCCCAGCAGCATCAGGCGCCCACCGTGGGCAGCGCGGTGAACGACCTGTACAAAGACCCGCTACAGAAATTCTACCGCAACCCCGCGCCCGCGGGCGGCGGCGGCAACGCGATAGACCCGGCCACGCGCAACGCGCTGCGCCAGCTCTACGGCGACAAGGTGCCGCTGTCGCGCCCGTCCGTGCCGGATGGCCCGCCCTCGGCCGCCTCGGCGAACGCCGCGCCGCGCGGCTTCCCGCGCTACGACCTGAACGGCGACGGGGCGGTGACGGCCGACGAGTACAGCGCGGCGCAGATGCGGGCGGCTCCCGGCAACCCCACCCCCGCCGCCGCCGCGCGCCGCCAGAGGCTGATGGAGCGGTTCAACTCGCGCTTCCGCGCCGCCGACCGCAACGGCGACGGCCGGGTCACCCCGGCCGAACTCGATGCCGACCCGAACGCGAGGTTCTGACAAGGAGGACCGCCGATGAACCGGCTTCGCAATCCCAGCGCCATCGCCGCACCGCAGGGCGCCTATAGCCATTCCGTCGAGGCGCCGGCCGGCTCGCGCACGCTGTACGTCGCGGGACAGGTGGGCGTCGACGCGACGGGAAAGCTTGGCGACACGTTCGCCGCCCAGGCCGAGAACGCGTTCCGCAACCTCGCGGCGGTACTCGCCGATGCCGGCATGGGGTTCGAGGACGTGGTGAAGGTCACCACCTTCCTGACCAGCCGCGACGACGCCCCCGCGCTGCGCGAGATCCGTTCGCGCCACATGGGCAGCCACAAGCCGGCGGCGACCTTGCTGATTGTCGCCGGTCTTGCCGAACCAGGCTTTAAGATCGAGGTCGAGCTGATCGCCGCGAAGGGCTGAGGAAGCTCCTACCGCACCACCGGGCCCGCGCTGCAATGGACGCGGTCGGGCGCGCCGACGCGGCCGGCGCCGCGCACGCCGCACGCCGTGACCTGGCCGTCCGCATCAATCAGCCACAACAGGCTTCCGCCCGCGATGACGGTCGCCTGGGGCCGGGCCGATTCGGCCGCCGGCGCCGGCCGGACGTAGCCCGTGCCGCGCAGCACGCTTCCCTTTGCGGCCGCCGTCGAGGGCGCGGCGCCCCGCACCACCTTTACCCCGGCGGCGCCGGCCGGCGCGGCGGCGAGAGCCGAAAGCGCGGCCACGGCCGCGAATGTCGCTAACCTCATCCTTCGATCCTTTCCCTGCGTGGCGCTTGCCGCGCCTTCGCCTTGCATCCTACCACGATTGACCGCCGTCGCCGGTTTGGCGATGCTGGCGCATCCGCGGCGGGCCGTGTCGCCCGCGCCAATCCGGGACAAAAGATGATCCAGATCACCGACGACATGCGCGCCTTCGTCAACAACGCGCTGGCCGACGGCCTGCCGTGCCTGGTCGGCACGATCGGCGAGGATGGCTGGCCCAGCGTCGGCCCCAAGGGCAGCGTGCTGGTGTTCGACGACCAGACCCTGGCTTATTGGGAGCGCGCGCACCGCAGCTCCATCGAGAACCTGCGCAAGAACCCGAAGGTCGTCGTCTATTACCGCAACCAGGCGGCGGCCGCGAAGCTGGGCGGCGGCGGCGCTCTGCGATTCTACGGCACCGCCGACCTGCACCCGTCCGGCGCGACGCGCGAGAAGGTACGGCCGATGGTGGTTGCGGCCGAGATCGAGAAGGACCCCGAGAACAAGGGCATCGCCGTCCTGATTCGCGTCGAGCGGATCACCAACCTGGGCGGCCAGGTGCTGCAGAGCCGCTGACCGAAGTGCTCGCCCGCCTGTCGCATGCGCGGCGCGCCGCTTCGGTCGCGGCGGCGCTCGCCGTCGCCGCCTGCGCCGCCGGGCCGCGACCCTCCGCGCCCGGACCCGTACCGGCAACAACGACGGTTGCCGCACCGGCGGCGCCCGCCGAGCGCCTCCTCGACGCGGTGAACGCGACGCGCGCGGCGCGCGGGCTCGGCCGGCTGCGCGCGGATCCGCGGCTCGCAGGCATGGCCCGGGCGCAGGCGCGGGCGATGGCCGAGCAGGATTTCTTCGACCATCGCGGCCCGGACGGGAAGGGGCTGACCGCCCGCCTCGCCACGTTCGGCTATCCCTATTCCTTCGCCGCCGAGAACCTGGCCGGCGGGCCGCACGATGCGGCCGAGGCGGTCGCCGGCTGGATGCAGTCCCCGCCGCACCGGCGCAACCTGCTGTCCAAGGAGGCCGTCCAGGCCGGAACCGGCTACGCCTTCGCGCCGCGTGATGACGGCGACGCCGCCTTCCGCACCTACTGGGTCCTGGTCGTAGCCGCGCCGGCCGAGCCGTGAGTCCCGACCGAAGACACCGCGGCGGGCTCGGCGCGCTGCGCCACCCGCCCTTCGCGCTCTACTGGAGCTCGCGCATCCTGGTCGCTCTGGCGATGGAGATGACCTCGACCGCCATCGGCTGGCAGGTCTACCGCCTGACCGGCAGCCAGTTCGCGCTCGGCCTGGTCGGGCTCGCCCAGTTCGCGCCGTTCATCGTGCTGTTCCTGGTGACCGGGCTGGTCGCCGACCGGTTCTCGCGCGTCAGGATCCTGGCGGCCTGCGTGGCGCTGCAGGCGATCGGCGCCGCCGCCTTCTTCGCACTGACCTATACCGGCGCCGCCGCCTTCGGACCGATCATGGCGCTGCTGGTCATGTTCGGCATCGCGCGCGCGTTCTACGCGCCGCTCAACCAGGCGATGATCCCGATCCTCATCCCGCCCGAGCTGTTCGGCAACGCCGTTGCCTGGCAGTCGTCGGGCAATCAGGTCTCGCGCATCGCCGGCCCATCGCTCGGCGGGCTCTTGATCGCCGTCGGCACCGCGGCCGGGGTGAACGAGGTGCCGGTCTACGCGCTCGCCTCGGTGCTGCTCGCCATGGCGTTCGGCATGACGCTGTTCATCCGCACGCGCGGCCAGACCCTGTCGAAGGCGCCGGTGACCCTGGACACGCTGGCGGCGGGGCTCCACTTCATCTGGACGCGCCAGGTGGTGTTCGCGGCCATCGCTCTCGACCTGTTCGCGGTGCTGTTCGGCGGGGCGACGGCGCTGCTGCCGGTCTATGCCCGCGACATCCTGCATGTCGGCGCCGAAGGGTTCGGCATCCTGCGCTCGGCGCTGATGGCCGGCGCCTTCCTCGGCGCGCTGGTGCTGACCCAGCGGCCGGTGACGCGCCAGGCCGGCACCAAGCTGCTCGCCTCGGTCGCGGTGTTCGGCGCGGGGGTGGTGGTGTTCGGGGTCTCGACCAGCTTCTATCTGTCGCTCTGCGCGCTGTTCGTCATGGGCTGCGCCGACGTGGTCAGCGTGTTCATCCGCCACACGATGGTGCAGATCGTCACGCCGGACGAGATGCGCGGCCGTGTGGGTGCCGTCGTCGGCGTGTTCGTCGGCGCGTCGAACGAGGTGGGCGAGTTCGAATCCGGCCTCACGGCGAGCTGGTGGGGCACCGTGCCCGCCGTGGTGGTGGGCGGTGCGGCGACGCTGGTGACCGCCATCGCCTTCGCCTGGCGCTTCCCCGCCTTGCGGGGGATGGCGACCCTGGACGTCACAAGGCTGGTCGATCGCTACCGCCCGTCGCACGACCGGCATGGACGGGTGCGGAAGGCCGGTCCCTAGCGTCTCGAATCCGAGTTCGTTTCATCCTGGGTCATGCGCCGTACGAACTTCGGATTCGATAAGGCCACTAGAAGGCCGTTGAATCCACCACGCTAGGGCGCTTTCCCGTCGGACGGCTGCATCTTCTTCGCCAGCGCATCGTCGGCCTCGATGGCGCGCAGGGCGGCCGGCCGGGTGGCGAGGCGCGACCAGTATGCCTCGAAGGCCGGGCGCTTCTCGATCATGCCGAACTGCATGCCGTAGCCCAGATGCGAGCCGAGATAGAGGTCGGCCGCGGTGAATCTGTCGCCGGTCAGGTAGTCCGCTTGCGTCACCGCCGTCTCGAGCGTGTCCATCACGGTGTCGTACCGTCCATAGCCCATCATCGCCTCGCGCTCCGGCGGCACGACGAAGCCCATCGCCTTGTTGCTTGCGGCGGCCTCGACCGGCCCGGCGGCGAAAAACAGCCAGCGGAAATAGGGACCGCGGCGGCGGTCGCCGGGCGGGGGCGCGAGCCCGGCGTCCGGAAAAGCGTCGGCCAGATAGGCGCAGATGGCGGCGACTTCGGTCACCACCGTGTCGCCGTGGCGGATCGCCGGCACCTTGCCCATCGGGTTGACAGCGAGGTAGGCGGGCGCCTTCAACGTCGCGTAGTTGAGCGCCTCGGTCTCATAGGGCGCGCCGACCTCCTCCAGCATCCAGCGGACGATCCGCCCGCGCGACTGCGGGTTCGTGTAGAACACCAGCGTGTCGGCCATCATCGGCTCCAACAGGGGACGGTTACGAGGCGCCGCCGACCAGCTCGATCAGCGACCTCGCGTCGGCAAGCTCTTCGAGATGCGCAACCATGTCGATGGCCTTTTCGATGCGCCCTTCGGAGATCACATCGGTCGCGTAGGTGCGGAACTTGTCCTCGATCTGGGCGAGGGTGAGCGGATTGTCGGGCGCGCCGAGCGGCGAGTCGCAGCGCGCGGCGAGGGTGCGCCCGTCCGTGGTCTCGACGGTCGCGACCGCCTGGCCACCGCCGAGCGACGCGTCCTCGGTCGACGCGTCGACCTTCTCGGCGGCGAAGCGGCGCAGCGCCGGGTCGTCGTAACGCGCGGGCTCGAACTGGGCGAGGGTCACCTGCCGGTCGCGCAGGAACACCGCGGCGACGTAGTGCGCCGACAGCAGCGCCTCGAACTTCGCCTGCCAGGTCGAATACTTGCCGTGCATGGCGAAGGGCGTCTTGCCGAGCGCGAGCCGCACCCGCGCGATGTCGGAAAAGGCCAGCTCGTGCTCCGCGACCAGGTTGAACAGCGCGGTGATCACGTCCTGCAGCGCGGTCGCCGCCGGCCACAGCCGGAGCGCGATCTCGCTCCAGCTCCCAGCGCTCGCCGAGATCGGCGGTCGCGAGCTCCGGCTTTCCGCCCTCGGCATAGGTGTTGTAGAGCCCGCCGTCCGGCGCGGTCAGGAACTCGCGGGTCGCGACGAAGCCCTGCTCGGCCAGCAGCGCCGCCATCAGCCCCGAGAGCGCGCGCGCGGCACTGGTGGAACTTGACGGTCGGCGTGCCCCAGGCGGCGAAGGTGCCGGCCGCCTGGCTGCCCGCCAGGCCGAAGGCGCGCGCCATGGTTTCGGCATCGAACCCGCGCAGCCGCCCGACCGCGGCCGCCGCGCCGAACGGGCCGAGAACGCCCGGCCCGTGCCAGCCCTTCGACCGGAACACCGGATAGTCGAGGCCGATGCCGACCCGCGTCGCCACCTCGCAGCCGGCGGCGATGGCGGCGAGCAGCTCGGCCCCGGTCGCGCCGTCGCGCTCGGCAATGGCGAGCGCCGGCGGCACGATCTCGGGCGTGATGTGGGTCAGCGTCGCGCGATGCACGTCGCACATGGTGACCGCGGTGATCAGGTAGCCGTTCATCACGGTGGCGCCGGCGAGCGACAGCCGCCCGCCGCCGATCACGCTCGCCTCGCGCGACTCCCCCAGCGCCTAGGCCAGCGCCGCCACCTGGCCCGTCTCCTCGCCCTGATGGCCGGCGAGCGCGCAGGCCAGCGCGTCGAGGATCAGCTTCTTGGTCGCCGCGCGCGCCGCCTCCGGGATCGCCTCGATGCCGAGCCCCGCCGCGAATGCCGCCAGCCGCTCCGTCGCCTCCGCCACCGTCGTCTCCCCGTCCCTTATGCCCGGCGGCGACACTATCCGCCGCAGACCGCTGGGCGAACAAAAAAGAGGCCGGCGGGATTTCTCCGCGCCGGCCAGTTGGTGCTTATGGGGGGATGAACGTAATATAACCCCTCCTTAACGAATTCCAAGGGGCTGGACCATAAAACTTTGCATGGTGGTTGCGGTAGGGCTGCAAGGCACGCCGCGCCCGCCAGAGACAACATTCGCGGGATATTTCAGAGGGTTGTAGCGTGTTTTGCGGATTTTTCGCTCTCCGGGGGCCACCGCGCGGCGCCGAAATCGTCCCCGGCACGCGTGTCGGCGGCGCCCTCGCCGAACGAGAGCGGGCGGCGGCAACCCTGTCATATAAGGTGAGTAAATAGCCGTAAGCAACGGAAAATACGATAGTTATGTCGCTTTGTCCGGTTCGGGGACGAGGACCACCCCGGCGATCAGCCAGCCCCCGTCGGCCTCGTGTTCCATCAAGTAGAGCGCCGTCATCGGCACGCCGGACGGTCCGACCACCAGCACCGGCTGCACGGGCCGCCCCTCGATCCAGGCGAAGGGGCGGAAGGTGAACAGTTTCGCCCGGTAGACCGGCGGGTAGTCGCGCTTGACCATCGCCATGAAGGTGGCGGGGGTGCGGAATATCTCGTGCAGCCGGGGCGCGGCATAGCGGAAGGCGGCGGCGCCGTCGTCGCGCCGGAACGCCTCCTGCTGGGCGAGGATCACGTTGCGGATGGCGGCCAGATCCTCGGCCGGCGAGGTCGGGCGGCGCGGCCCGGGCGGCGCCGATGGCCAACGCCAGCGCGACCAGGGCGGCGCGGCCAGAGCCCTAGCCATCGCCGGGTGATCGCGTAGAGCGCGACGGCGGCGGCGTTGGAGACGTTGAGGCTGGTCACCGGACCGCGGCGGCCGGCGGCGGCCATCGGGATGGCGCAGAGCTCGTCGCAATGCTCGCGCACCAGGCGGCGCAGCCCGGCCCCTTCGGCTCCCAGCACCAGCACGGCCCGGCGGTGGCCCCCGGCGAGGGGGCGGGTCGCCTCCTGGTCGAGCCCGACCGCCCAGTAGCCCATCTCCTTGATCTCCTCCAACGCGCGCGACAGGTTGGGAACGCGCACCAGCGGCACGGTCTCCAGCGCGCCGGAGGCCGCCTTGGCGAGCGCGCCCGTCTCGTCGGGGGCGTGGCGGTCCTGCACGATCACCGCTGCCGCGCCGAACGCCGCGGCCGAGCGCAGGATCGCGCCGACATTCTGCGGGTCGGTCACCTGGTCGAGCATGACGGCGACGGCCGGCTCGGGCGCCGCCGCCAGCGCCTCGAGCCCGGCCGGGGCCAGGGGCTGCGGCCAGGAGCGCGATCCCCTGGTGCACTGCGCCGCGCGGCAGCACCAATTCGAGCCGTGCCCGGTCGACTTGCTCGACGGCGAGGCCGGCGGGCAGCCGCTCGGGCGGCGTCGCCGGTCAGCAGGAGGCGGCGCAGCACCCGGCGCGGATTGGCCAGCGCGGCGGCCACCGCATGGTCACCATAGAGCCAGGTTCCCTCCGCCGCGGGGACGGTCGAGACGGCGGCGCGCGGCCGCGATCGGGGGAATGCTTGCGTCGGGGCATGGTTATTCATATATTAGCGCGACCTGGACGGGAGTTCGGAAATCTCTTCTCCGCGCGGCTAGCTGCCGCGGGCCGCGGGGAGCTGAGGTTTTCTGCCCATTTGAAGTTGACAACCTGTGGCAAATCCCGATAGACCGCACGTCCGCGTCGCACCGAGACAGCGCTCGCGGAGGGGTGCCCGAGTGGCTAAAGGGGACGGGCTGTAAACCCGTTGGCGTACGCCTACGTTGGTTCGAATCCAACCCCCTCCACCACGGGCGCCAGGATCGATCGGTGCCGGCGCTTCCGAAAGGTCGAGATACCGGGAATTTGGACGCAATCACGGCATGCGGCGGGTGTAGCTCAATGGTAGAGCTCCAGCCTTCCAAGCTGGTGACGTGGGTTCGATTCCCATCACCCGCTCCAGTGCCGGGGCTACCGGAGCAAGCCGGGTCGCGGCACGGGTGACCGGGGTCGCTGGCGGGACGTACAGGGACACGGCCGACGGTTCGGCCGGACGAGGGATAGAGCGATGGCGAAAGCGAAGTTTGAGCGGACGAAGCCGCACTGCAACATTGGGACGATCGGTCACGTTGACCACGGGAAGACGACGCTGACGGCGGCGATCACGAAGGTGCTGGCGGAGACCGGCGGGGCGACGTTCACGGCGTACGACCAGATCGACAAGGCGCCGGAGGAGAAGGCGCGCGGGATCACGATCGCGACGGCGCATGTGGAGTACGAGACGGCGAACCGTCACTACGCGCATGTCGACTGCCCGGGCCACGCGGACTACGTGAAGAACATGATCACGGGCGCGGCGCAGATGGACGGCGCGATCCTGGTGGTGTCGGCGGCGGACGGCCCGATGCCGCAGACGCGCGAGCACATTCTTCTGGCGCGGCAGGTGGGCGTTCCGGCGATCGTGGTGTACCTGAACAAGGTGGACCAGGTGGACGACCCGGAGCTTCTGGAGCTTGTCGAGCTTGAGGTTCGCGAGCTTCTGTCGTCCTACGAGTTCCCGGGCGACGACATCCCGATCATCAAGGGCTCGGCGCTGCAGGCGCTGGAGGACAAGGACCCGGAGATCGGGAAGAACTCGATCCTGAAGCTGATGGAGGCGGTTGACACCTACATCCCGCAGCCGGAGCGTCCGAAGGACCGTCCGTTCCTGATGCCGATCGAGGACGTGTTCTCGATCTCGGGCCGCGGCACGGTGGTGACGGGGCGGATCGAGCGCGGCATCGTGAAGGTCGGCGACGAGGTCGAGATCGTCGGGCTCAAGGCGACGACGAAGACGGTGGTGACGGGCGTGGAGATGTTCCGGAAGCTGCTGGACTAGGGCGAGGCGGGCGACAACGTGGGCTGCCTGCTGCGCGGCACGAAGCGCGAGGACATCGAGCGCGGCCAGGTTCTGGCGAAGCCGGGGTCGATCACGCCGCACACGAAGTTCAAGGCGGAGGCCTACATCCTGACCAAGGAGGAGGGCGGGCGGCACACGCCGTTCTTCACGAACTACCGGCCGCAGTTCTACTTCCGGACGACGGACGTGACGGGCCAGGTGGTGCTGCCGGAAGGGACGGAGATGGTGATGCCGGGCGACAACGTGACGATGGAGGTGGAGCTGATCGCGCCGATCGCGATGGACGAGGGCCTGCGCTTCGCCATCCGCGAAGGCGGCCGCACCGTCGGCGCCGGCGTCGTCGCCTCCATCATCGAGTAGCGGCAGAGGATCGCCGGCGCCGCGCGAAGGAGTGTAGCTCAACTGGTAGAGCACCGGTCTCCAAAACCGGGGGTTGGGGGTTCGAGCCCCTCCACTCCTGCCAGGCGATAGCGGAGCGGCGCGAAGCGGCGGGCGAACAGTAGACGGATCATGGCGAAGGTCAATCCCGGAGAATTCGTTCAGCAGGTGCGCCAGGAAGTCGGCCAAGGTCACCTGGCCGTCGCGCAAGGAGACCGCCATCACGACCGTGATGGTGTTCGCCTTCGTGTTCGCTGGCGGCGCTGTTCTTCTTCCTGGTCGACCAGGCGCTGTCCGTGCGTGGTCAAGCTGGTGCTCGGGCTCGGAGGCTGACATGACAGCGCGCTGGTACGCCATTCACGTCTATTCGGGCTTCGAGAACAAGGTCGCCCAGGCGATCCGGGAGCAGGCGGCAGAAGTCGGGCATGGCCGACATGATCGAGGAGGTGCTGGTCCCGACCGAGGAGCTGGTGAAGATGCGCCGCGGCGCCAAGGTGGCGACCGAGCGCAAGTTCTTCCCCGGCTACGTGCTGGCCAAGATGGAGATGACCGACGAGACCTGGCACCTGGTCAAGAATACGCCCAAGGTGACCGGCTTCCTCGGCGGGCGCGGCAAGCCGTCGCCGATCTCCGACGCCGAGGCCGAGCGCCTGCTGAACCAGGTGAAGGAGGGGGTGGAGAAGCCCAAGCCCTCGATCACCTTCGAGATCGGCGAGCAGGTGCGCGTCGCCGACGGGCCGTTCACCTCGTTCAACGGCACGGTCGAGGACGTGGACGAGGACCGGGCCCGGCTGAAGGTCGCGGTGTCGATCTTCGGGCGCTCGACGCCCGTGGAGCTCGAATATTCGCAGGTCGAGAAGCTTTAGGGACCGGACTGGACAATGGCGAAAAAGATAACAGGTTACATCAAGCTCCAGGTGCCGGCCGGGCAGGCGAACCCGTCGCCGCCCATCGGCCCGGCGCTGGGCCAGCAGGGCGTCAACATCATGGCGTTCTGCAAGGAGTTCAACGCGGCGACCCAGCAGATCGACCAGGGCACGCCGACGCCGACCGTGATCACGGTCTACGCGGACCGCTCGTTCAGCTTCGTCACCAAGAGCCCGCCGGCGTCGTTCTTCATCAAGAAGGCGGCGAACCTGCAGAAGGGCGCCAAGACGACCGGGCGCGAGCTGGTCGGCAAGGTCACGATGGACCAGCTTCGCGAGATCGCGCGGGCGAAGATGGCCGACCTCAATGCCAACGACGAGGATTCCGCCTGCCGCATGCTGGCGGGCACCGCCCGCTCGATGGGCATCCAGGTCATCGGCTAGCGGGCCGGGGACACCGGGTACAGCAGGACTCAAGGGATATGGGCAAGCCAAGCAAGCGGATGCGGAAGGCCTACGAGCCGGTCGACCGCGACAGTTCGGTGACGCTGGACGAGGCGATCAAGGTCATCAAGTCGGCGCCGAAGGCGAAGTTCGACGAGACGGTCGAGGTGGCGATGAACCTCAACGTCGATCCGCGCCACGCCGACCAGATGGTGCGCGGCGTCGTGTCGTTGCCCAAGGGCACCGGCAAGACGGTGCGCGTCGCCGTGTTCGCCAAGGGCGAGAAGGCGGCCGAGGCTGAGGCCGCCGGCGCCGACATCGTCGGGGCGGAGGATTTGGCCGCGAAGATCCAGGACGGCCAGATCGATTTCGACCGCTGCATCGCGACGCCCGACATGATGGGCGTGGTCGGCCGGCTGGGGAAGGTGCTGGGCCCGCGCGGGCTGATGCCGAACCCCAAGACCGGCACGGTGACGCAGGACGTCAAGGGCGCGATCGCCGCCGTCAAGGGCGGCCAGGTCGAGTTCCGCGTCGAGAAGGCCGGCATCGTGCATGCCGGCGTCGGCAAGCTGAGCTTTTCCGACGAGGCGCTGGCGGAGAACGTGCGCGCCTTCATTGACGCGGTGAACCGCGCCAAGCCGTCGGGGGTGAAGGGCGCCTACGTAAAGCGGGTGTCGCTCAGCTCGACCATGGGCCCCGGCCTCAAGCTCGACCCGTCGAGCGTGGGCAGCGGGACGGCCGAGGGCGGCGCGGCCGCATAGTGGAATTCCCCGTCCGGGCTTCGGCCGGGGCGGGGATCGGACGGCCGGAGGCCCGGTCGTCCGCCTGTCCGAGAAAGCAGGGGCCCCGTGCCGTTCGCGGCCGGGGGTAAGCGGGGAGACCCGTCCTGCCGAGACAGGGGAGGATGTCCGAGGGTCCGACCGGCGGTGCCGGGCGGGGCCGCGGCTTCGCCTCGTGGGACAGGGGAGCGGGTCCCGCCTTTTCGGGCGGGGCAAGTGCAACCGGACCGGGACTGTCCCCCCGTGGCGAGCCCGGACCATGACAGCGGAGACGAGTGTTGGAACGAGCGAAGAAGGAGCAGCTTGTCGCCTCGTTGAACGCCATCTTCGGAGAGGTCAGCCTTCTGGTGGTGACGCGGCCTGCGGGCCTTACCGTCGCCGAGGCCACGGACCTTCGCCGTCAGATGCGGGAAGCCGGATGCGGCTTCAAGGTGACCAAGAACCGGCTGGCGCGGCTCGCCCTCAAGGGCACTAAGTTCGAGTCCGTGACCGACCTGTTCGACGGTCCCACCGCGATCGCGTATTCGCGCGATCCGGTGGCCGCCGCCCGTATCGCGGTGAAGTACGCCGACGCCAACCAGAAACTCGCCGTCATCGGCGGGGCCCTCGACGAGAAGGTGCTCGACGCGGCGGCGGTGACCTCGCTCGCCAAGCTCCCGTCGCTCGACGAGCTTCGCGGCAGGCTCGTCGGCATGCTGCAGACCCCGGCCACACGTGTGGCCACGGTCCTGCAGGCGCCGGGTGCGCAAGTGGCGCGGGTGCTTTCGGCCTACGCCGCGGCGAATGAGGACAAGGCGGCTTGACCAGCCGTTCGGACGACACGACTTCGAAGTTGAGGAGAAGGACATGGCTGCCAACCTGGAACAGATCGTCGAAGACCTTTCGAAGCTCACCGTCCTCGAGGCGGCGGAGCTGTCGAAGTTGCTGGAGGAGAAGTGGGGCGTCTCGGCCGCCGCACCGGTCGCCGTTGCGGCCGCCGGCGCTGCGGCGCCCGCTGCCGAGGCCGCCGAGGAGAAGGACACGTTCGACGTGATCCTGGCCGCGTTCGGCGAGAAGAAGATCAACGTCATCAAGGAGGTGCGCGCGGTCACCGGCCTCGGCCTCAAGGAGGCCAAGGACCTGGTGGAGGGCGCACCGAAGCCGGTCAAGGAGCAGGTCGGCAAGGACGAGGCGGAAAAGATCAAGAAGCAGCTCGAGGAAGCGGGGGCGACGGTCGAACTCAAGTAATGGGGTTCGGTACCGCGCACCCTTCGGCACGCGACGGGGAAGGGGCGGCGACGCCGCGCCTTCCCGCGGTCGCGTGCGCCCGTTTTTCCGGCACGGTTCGCGCGCGATTCCCCGCGCGCGGGGCCGCTGCCGTCGGACTTCTGACGAGAGGTCGCAATGGCAAGATCCTTCACGGGACGTAAGCGCATTCGCAAGGATTTCGGTCGCATCGCCGCCGCGGCGCCGATGCCCAATCTGATCGAGGTCCAGAAGAGCTCGTACGACCACTTCCTGGCGATGGACGTGGCGCCCGACGCGCGGCCCCCCGTCGGGCTGCAGGAGGTCTTCAAGTCGGTCTTTCCGATCAAGGACTTCTCCGAGCGCGGCACGCTCGAGTTCGTCAAGTACGAGCTGGAGGAGCCGAAATATGACGTGGAGGAATGCCAGCAGCGCGGCATGACCTTCGCCGCACCGCTCAAGCTCACGCTGCGCCTGGTCGTGTTCGACGTGGACGAGGAGACCGGCGCGCGGTCGATCCGCGACATCAAGGAGCAGGACGTCTACATGGGCGACATGCCGCTCATGACGGCGAACGGCACCTTCATCGTCAACGGCACCGAGCGCGTGATCGTGTCGCAGATGCACCGCTCGCCGGGCGTGTTCTTCGACCACGACAAGGGCAAGACGCATTCGTCCGGCAAGTATCTCTATGCCGCGCGGATCATCCCGTATCGCGGCTCGTGGCTCGATTTCGAGTTCGACGCCAAGGACCTCGTCTATGTCCGCATCGACCGGCGGCGCAAGCTGCCGGTGTCGACCCTGTTCCGCGCCATGTGGGGCAAGGCGGCCGCGGACAAGCTGGCCGGGGGCGGCGAACTGACGCTCGACGAGCGCCGCCAGGGCGGCATGACGCCCGACGAGATCCTCGGCTATTTCTACGACACGATCAACTATAGCCGTGGCAAGGACGGGTGGCGCACCGCCGTTCGAGCCCGAGCGCATGCGCGGCGCGAAGCTGGTGCATGACCTGGTGAACGCCAAGACCGGCAAGGCGGTGGCCGAGGCGGGCGCCAAGATTACCCCGCGCCTCGCGCGCGAGCTCGCGTCCAAGGGGCTCAAGGAATTTCTCGTCGCCGACGACGAGATCGCCGGCCAGTTCGCCGCGACCGACGTGGTGAACGAGGAGACGGGCGAGATCTTCGTGGAGGCCGGCGACGAGCTGACCGCGAAGGCGCTGGAGGAGATGGGCGAGGCCGGCGTCAAGGAGATCGCGACGCTGCTGATCGACAACGTCAATGCCGGCCCGTACATCCGCAACACCCTGGCGGCCGACCGCAACGCCTCGCGCGAAGACGCGTTGATGGACATCTACAAGGTGATGCGCCCGGGCGAGCCGCCCACGATCGATACGGCCGAGGCGCTGTTCGACCGGCTGTTCTTCGACGCCGAGCGTTACGACCTGTCGGCCGTCGGCAGGGTCAAGATGAACTCGCGCCTCGGGCTCGAGACCGAGGACACCGTGCGCGTGCTGCGCAAGGAGGACATCCTCTCGGTCGTCAAGCTGATGATCGACATCAAGGACGGGAAGGGCGAGGTCGACGACATCGACCATCTCGGCAACCGGCGGGTGCGCTCGGTGGGCGAGCTGATGGAGAACCAGTACCGCATCGGGCTGCTGCGCATGGAGCGGGCGATCCGCGAGCGCATGAGCTCGGTCGAGCTCGACTCCGTCATGCCGCACGATCTGATCAACGCCAAGCCGGCGGCGGCGGCGGTGCGCGAGTTCTTCGGCTCGTCGCAGCTCTCGCAGTTCATGGACCAGACCAATCCACTGTCGGAGATCACCCACAAGAGGCGCCTTTCGGCCTTGGGCCCCGGCGGCCTCACCCGCGAGCGGGCGGGCTTCGAGGTGCGCGACGTGCACCCGACGCATTACGGCCGCATCTGCCCGATCGAGACCCCGGAAGGCCCGAATATCGGGCTGATCAACTCGCTCGCCACCTATGCGCGGGTCAACCAGTACGGCTTCATCGAAAGCCCGTACCGGCTGGTCAAGGCGGCCCGGGTGACGGACGAGGTGGTCTATCTCTCGGCCATGGAGGAGGGGCGCTACACCATCGCCCAGGCCAACGCCGAGCTCGACAAGCAGGGCAAGTTCGTCAACGACCTGGTGAGCTGCCGGGCGGGCGGCGAGTTCGTCATGTCCAAGCCCGAAACGATCGACATGATCGACGTCTCGCCGAAGCAGCTCGTCTCGGTCGCGGCGGCGCTGATCCCGTTCCTCGAGAACGACGACGCCAACCGCGCGCTGATGGGCTCGAACATGCAGCGCCAGGCGGTGCCGCTGATCCGCGCCGAGGCGCCGCTCGTGGGCACCGGCATGGAGGAGGCGGTGGCGCGCGGATCGGGCGCCACCATCGTCGCCAAGCGGTCGGGCATCGTCGACCAGGTCGACGCGCGGCGCATCGTCGTGCGGGCGTCCGGCGAGACCGATGCCTCGGCGCCCGGCGTCGACATCTACAACCTGATGAAGTTCCAGCGCTCGAACCAGAACACCTGCATCAACCAGCGGCCGCTGGTGAAGGTGGGCGACGAGGTCGAGGCCGGCGACATCATCGGTGACGGCCCCTCGACGCAGCTCGGCGAGCTCGCCCTCGGCCGCAACGTGCTGTGCGCGTTCATGCCGTGGAACGGCTACAACTTCGAGGACTCGATCCTGATCTCCGAGCGCATCGTCTCCGACGACGTGTTCACCTCGATCCATATCGAGGAGTTCGAGGTCATGGCCCGCGACACCAAGCTGGGCCAGGAAGAGATCACCCGCGACATCCCGAACGTGGGCGAGGAGGCGCTGAAGAACCTCGACGAGGCGGGCATCGTCTATATCGGGGCCGAGGTGAAGCCGGGCGATATCCTGGTCGGCAAGGTCACGCCGAAGGGCGAGACGCCGATGACGCCGGAGGAGAAGCTTCTCCGCGCGATCTTCGGCGAGAAGGCGTCCGACGTGCGCGACACATCGCTCAAGCTGCCGCCGGGCGTGGCCGGCACGATCGTCGAGGTGCGGGTGTTCTCGCGCCGCGGCGTCGAGAAGGATGAGCGTGCGCTGGCCATCGAGCGGGAGGAGATCGAGCGGCTCGCCAAGGACCGCGACGACGAGAAGGCGATCCTGGAGCGCAACGTGGCCGCGCGCCTCAAGGACCTCTTGATCCACCAGACAGCGGTGTCGGGCCCGAAGCAGGCCAAGAACGGCGCCCGCATCACCAAGGCGATCCTCGACGAGCTGACGCTGCGCCAGATGATGCAGGTCGCCATCAAGAACGAGAAGGTGCAGGGCCAGCTCGAGGACATCCGCAAGCAGTTCGACCGCGGCGAATCCGACCTGCAGCACCGCTTCGAGAACAAGGTCGACAAGCTGCAGCGCGGCGACGAGCTGCCGCCCGGCGTGATGAAGATGGTCAAGGTCTTCGTCGCGGTGAAGCGCAAGATCCAGCCGGGCGACAAGATGGCCGGCCGGCACGGCAACAAGGGCGTGATCTCGCGGATCACCCCGGTCGAGGACATGCCGTATCTCGATGACGGCACGCCGGTCGACGTGGTGCTGAACCCGCTGGGCGTGCCGTCGCGCATGAATGTCGGCCAGATTCTCGAGACCCATCTGGGCTGGGCCTGCGCGGGCCTCGGCCGCCAGATCGGCGAGACGCTGGACGCCGTGGTGCGCGAGGGCAAGATCGGCACGCTGCGCAACACGCTGAAGTCGATCTACGGCAAGCGCGAGTTCGACGACGCCGTCGCCGACCTCGCCGACGAGCAGCTCATCGAGCTCGCCGACAACCTGCGGGGCGGCGTGCCCGTCGCCTCGCCGGTGTTCGACGGCGCGCGCGAGGAGGAGATCGTCGAGATGCTGGAACGCGCCGGTCTCGACCGGTCGGGCCAGGTCACGCTGGTCGACGGGCGCACCGGCGAGTCGTTCGACCGCAAGGTGACGGTGGGCTACATCTACATGCTGAAGCTGCACCACCTGGTGGACGACAAGATCCACGCGCGCTCCATCGGGCCGTACTCGCTGGTCACCCAGCAGCCGCTGGGCGGCAAGGCGCAGTTCGGCGGCCAGCGCTTCGGCGAGATGGAGGTGTGGGCGCTCGAGGCCTACGGCGCGGCCTACACGCTGCAGGAGATGCTCACCGTGAAGTCCGACGACGTGTCGGGCCGCACCAAGGTCTACGAGGCCATCGTGCGCGGTGACGACACGTTCGAGGCGGGCATCCCCGAATCGTTCAACGTGCTGGTCAAGGAGCTGAAGTCGCTCGGCCTCAACGTCGAGCTCGACCAGAAGGGGTACTGACCGTGGCGGGCCGGGCGGAAGGAACCTTCCGCCCGCGCGCGTGACGCTACGGAAACCGGATTGCCAGGAGACGGCGAATGAACGAGTTGATGAACATCTTCGGACAGGTTGCCCCGCCGCAGTCGTTCGACCACATCCGCATCTCGATCGCCCGGCCGGAGCGCATCCGCTCGTGGTCCTACGGCGAGATCAAGAAGCCCGAGACCATCAACTACCGCACCTTCAAGCCGGAGCGGGACGGGCTGTTCTGCGCCCGCATCTTCGGCCCGATCAAGGACTACGAGTGCCTGTGCGGCAAGTACAAGCGGATGAAGTATCGCGGCATCATCTGCGAGAAGTGCGGCGTCGAGGTCACGCTGTCCAAGGTGCGGCGCGAGCGCATGGGCCATATCGAGCTCGCCTCGCCGGTGGCGCACATCTGGTTCCTGAAGTCGCTGCCCTCGCGCATCGGCCTGATGGTCGACATGACGCTGAAGGACATCGAGCGGATTCTCTATTTCGAGAACTACGTGGTGACCGAGCCGGGCCTGACGCCCCTCAAGCTCCACCAGCTCCTCAGCGAGGAGGAGTACATCGACGCGCAGGACCAGTACGGCGAGGACGCGTTCACCGCCGTCGATCGGCGCCGAAGCGCTGAAGAACATGCTGTCGGCGGATCGAGCTCGAATTCGAGCGCGAGACGCTGCGCGTCGACATGCGCGAGACCGGCTCGGAGGCGAAGCGCAAGAAGCTACGTCAAGCGGCTCAAGCTGGTCGAGGCGTTCCTCGAGTCCGGCACGCGCCCGGAATGGATGATCCTCGACGTGATCCCGGTGATCCCGCCCGAGCTGCGCCCGCTGGTGCCGCTCGACGGCGGCCGGTTCGCGACCTCGGACCTGAACGACCTCTATCGCCGCGTCATCAACCGCAACAACCGGCTGAAGCGGCTGATCGAGCTGAAGGCGCCCGACATCATCGTGCGCAACGAGAAGCGCATGCTGCAGGAATCGGTCGACGCCCTGTTCGACAACGGCCGCCGCGGCCGCGTCATCACCGGCGCCAACAAGCGGCCGCTGAAGTCGCTGTCCGACATGCTGAAGGGCAAGCAGGGCCGGTTCCGCCAGAACCTGCTCGGCAAGCGCGTCGACTATTCGGGCCGGTCGGTCATCGTCGTCGGGCCCGAGCTCAAGCTGCACCAGTGCGGCCTGCCGAAGAAGATGGCGCTCGAGCTGTTCAAGCCGTTCATCTACTCGAAGCTCGAGCTCTACGGCATGCGCCAGCACCATCAAGGCGGCCAAGCAGCATGGTCGAGAAGGAGCGGCCGGAGGTCTGGGACATCCTCGAGGAGGTGATCCGCGAGCACCCGGTGCTGCTCAACCGCGCGCCGACGCTGCACCGCCTCGGCATCCAGGCGTTCGAGCCGGTGCTGATCGAGGGCAAGGCGATCCAGCTCCACCCGCTGGTCTGCACCGCGTTCAACGCCGACTTCGACGGCGACCAGATGGCGGTGCACGTGCCGCTGTCGCTCGAGGCGCAGCTCGAGGCGCGCGTGCTGATGATGTCGACCAACAACATCCTGTCGCCCGGCCAACGGCAAGCCGATCATCGTGCCGTCGCAGGACATCGTGCTCGGCCTCTACTACCTGACGCTCGAGCGTCCGGGCGAGCCGGGCGAGGGCATGGCGTTCGGCTCGCTCGGCGAGATCGAGCATGGCGCTCGACGCCGGCGCGGTCACGCATGCACGCCAAGATCCAGGCGCGCGTCGACGACGTCGACGAGAACGGCAACCCGATCGACCATCCGGATCGAGACGCACGCCGGGCCGCGTGCTCCTGTCGCAGATCCTGCCGCGCGAGCCCGCTGATCGAGCTTCGACGCTGATCAACCGGCTGCTGACCAAGCGCGAGATCACCAACCTGATCGACACCGTCTACCGCCATTGCGGCCAGAAGGAGAC
Source organism: uncultured Alphaproteobacteria bacterium (assembly GCA_963826605.1). Classification (GTDB taxonomy): domain Bacteria; phylum Pseudomonadota; class Alphaproteobacteria; order MPNO01; family DASWLB01; genus CAWGHZ01. Next base: position 1,667,214 of record CAWGXN010000001.1, on the reverse strand, counting down.
GGTGATCTTCGCCGACCGGCTGATGGGGCTCGGCTTCTCCTATGCCTGCCGCGCCGGCATCTCGTTCGGCAAGGACGACCTGGTCATCCCGAAGGCGAAGGAGAAGCTGGTCGGCCAGACCCAGGAGAAGGTGAAGGAGTACGAGCAGCAGTATCTCGACGGGCTGATCACCAAGGGCGAGAAGTACAACAAGGTGATCGACGCCTGGTCGCAGTGCACCGACGCGGTGGCCGACGAAATGATGAAGGGCATCTCGCACACCGAGGCGGGCGCGCCGGTGAACTCGGTCTACATGATGGCCGATTCTGGCGCGCGCGGGTCGGCGGCGCAGATGAAGCAGCTCGCCGGCATGCGCGGCCTGATGGCCAAGCCGTCGGGCGAAATCATCGAGACGCCGATCATCTCGAACTTCAAGGAAGGGCTCACCGTGCTGGAGTACTTCAACTCCTCGCACGGCGCGCGCAAGGGCCTGGCCGACACCGCACTCAAGACCGCGAACTCGGGCTACCTCACCCGCCGCCTCGTCGACGTGGCGCAGGACTGCACCGTCATCGAGCCCGACTGCGGCACCGAGAACGGCATCACGGTCACCGCGGTCGTCGAGGGCGGCGACGTGCTCGAGCCGCTGTCCGAGCGCGTGCTCGGCCGCGTCACCGTCGAGGACGTGAAGGACCCGCTATCGGGCAAGGTGGTGATCGCGTCGGGCACGCTGATCGGCGAGGAGGCATGCGAGGTCCTCGACCGCGCCGGCGTCGAGTCGGTCAAGATCCGCTCGGTGCTGACCTGCGAGTCCAAGGGCGGCGTGTGCGTCGCGTGCTACGGGCGCGACCTCGCGCGCGGCACGCCGGTGAACATCGGCGAGGCGGTCGGCGTCATCGCCGCCCAGTCGATCGGCGAGCCGGGCACCCAGCTCACCATGCGCACCTTCCATATCGGCGGCGCGGCCCAGCGCGGCGCCGAGCAGTCGAGCGTGGAGGCCTCGCTCGACGGCAAGGTGAAGATCAACAACCGCAACGTGGTGATGAACTCTTCCGGCCTCCCCGTCGTCATGGCGCGCAACACCGAGATCGTGGTGATCGATTCCGAGGGGCGCGAGCGGGCTCGCCATCGCATCCCCTACGGGGCGCGGCTGCACGTCGACGAAGCCAGCGAAGTCACCAAGGGCCAGCGCATGGCGGAGTGGGATCCATACACCTTGCCGATCATCACCGAGAAGGAAGGCGTCGCCAACTACGTCGACCTCGTCGAGGGTGTGTCGATGCGCGAGATCACCGACGAGGCGACCGGTATCGCCAACAAGGTGGTGGTCGACTGGAAGCAGCAGCAGGCGCGCGGCCAGGACCTGCGCCCGCGCATCACGCTGCGTGACGACAAGGGCGAGGTGGTGACGCTGCCCAACGGCAACGAGGCCCGGTATTACCTCTCGGTCGACTCGATCCTGTCGGTCGAGCCGGGTGCCCAGGTCCACGCTGGCGACGTGCTGGCCCGTATCCCACGCGAAACCTCGAAGACCCGCGACATCACCGGCGGCCTGCCGCGCGTCGCGGAGCTGTTCGAGGCGCGCCGGCCCAAGGACTTCGCGATCATCGCGGAGAATTCGGGGCGGGTGGAATTCGGCAAGGACTACAAGGCCAAGCGCCGCATCCTGGTCGTGCCCGACGGCAAGGACGAGGAGACGAAGGAGTACCTGCTGCCCAAGGGCAAGCATATCAGCGTGCAGGAGGGCGACTATGTCGAGCCCGGCGATGCGCTGATGGATGGCAACGCCGTGCCGCACGACATTCTGCGCGTGCTCGGCGTCGAGGCGCTGGCCTCCTACCTCACCCGCGAGATCCAGGAGGTCTACCGGCTGCAGGGCGTGAAGATCAACGACAAGCACATCGAGGTGATCGTCCGCCAGATGCTGCAGAAGGTCGAGATCTCCGACGCTGGCGAGACCACCTTCCTGGCGGGCGAGCAGGTCGACCGGCTGGAGTTCGACGAGGTGAACGAGAAGGCGCTGGAGGAGAATCTCAAGCCCGCCGTCGCTCAGCCGGTGCTGCAGGGCATTACCAAGGCGTCGTTGCAGACCCGGTCCTTCATCTCCGCGGCCTCGTTCCAGGAGACCACACGGGTTCTGACCGAGGCGGCCGTCTCGGGCAAGATCGACAACCTGATCGGACTGAAGGAGAACGTGATCGTCGGGCGGCTGATCCCGGCGGGCACCGGCTCGGTCATGTCGCGCCTGCGCGGCATTGCCGCCGAGCGCGACAAGGAGATCCAGAAGGTTGCGGCCGAGCGCGAAGCGCACGTTGCGGCCGAGGACCAGCCGAAGATCGCCTAAATCTACGCTGGACCGCCCCGCCTGCCCATTCCGGGCGGGCGGGGCCGGCCCCGCCCCACCCGGGCCGAAAAAACCTTTAAACGCCCGGATTTCAAGGCTTGACGGCGTTAACCGCCGTAAATATATTCGCCGCTCTTTCGGAAGCCGGTGGTAGGGGCCAGCCTCCTAGACGGGGCTTCCGGCCGTATAGGCGCACATAACTGAAGTCAGGCCGGAAGTGGCCGGCAAGGACCCGCGGGGCGGGGTTTTTCCGCCTCCGCTGGGTTTTTTGGCGCATTTGCAACGGGACCGGCGCGGTGGCGCCGTTGGATCGGATCGAGGAACGGAACGGGCATGCCCACGATCAACCAGTTGATCCGCAAACCGCGCGAGCCGCAATTGGCGCGCAACAAGGTGCCGGCCATGGAGGCCTGCCCGCAGAAGCGCGGCGTGTGCACGCGGGTTTATACGACGACTCCGAAGAAGCCGAACTCGGCGCTGCGCAAGGTTGCGCGCGTTCGGCTGACCAACGCCTACGAGGTGACCAGCTACATCCCGGGCGAGGGCCACAATCTGCAGGAACATTCCGTGGTGCTGATCCGCGGCGGGCGCGTGAAGGACCTGCCCGGCGTGCGCTACCACATCATCCGCGGCACGCTCGACACACAGGGTGTCAATGACCGCCGCCAGCGCCGTTCGAAGTACGGCGCCAAACGTCCGAAGTAGGGCATCCCATGTCGCGACGCAGGGCCGCAGAGAAGCGCGAAGTCATCCCCGACGCCAAGTTCGGGGACACGGTCGTCGCCAAGTTCATCAACTGCCTGATGTATCAGGGCAAGCGCGCCGCCGCCGAGACCATCGTCTATACGGCATTCGACGAGATCAAGCGCCGTGCAAACCAGGACCCGGTCAAGGTGTTCCATGAGGCGCTGGACAACGTGAAGCCGGCAATCGAGGTGCGCTCGCGCCGCGTCGGCGGCGCCACCTACCAGGTGCCGGTCGAGGTGCGCCCGGTGCGCCGCCAGGCGCTGGCGATCCGCTGGCTCATCGATTCGTCGCGGGCTCGCTCCGAGCACACGATGATGGGCCGGCTTTCCAACGAGCTGCTCGATGCGGCCAACAATCGCGGCAACGCGGTGAAGAAGCGGGAGGACACGCATCGGATGGCTGAGGCCAACAAGGCCTTCTCCCATTACCGCTGGTAACCCTTCCGAAGAGTGATCCCATGACCACCCGCGACACCCCGCTCTCCGCCTACCGAAATATCGGCATCATGGCCCACATCGATGCCGGCAAGACCACGACCACGGAGCGAATCCTCTATTACACCGGCCGGTCCTACAAGATCGGCGAGGTGCACGAGGGCACCGCGACCATGGACTGGATGGAGCAGGAGCAGGAGCGGGGCATCACCATCACCTCGGCTGCGACCACCTGCTATTGGCAGGACCATCGCATCAACATCATCGACACGCCGGGCCACGTCGACTTCACCATCGAGGTAGAGCGCTCGCTTCGCGTGCTCGACGGCGCGGTTGCCGTATTCGACGCGGTCGCCGGGGTCGAGCCTCAGTCCGAGACGGTCTGGCGCCAGGCCGACAAGTATCGCGTGCCGCGCATCTGTTTCGTGAACAAGATGGACCGGATCGGCGCCGACTTCTTCCGCTGCGTCGACATGATCCGCGACCGGCTGGGCGCCAAGCCTGCCGTGATCTCGCTGCCGATCGGCGTCGAGAGCGACTACAAGGGGATCATCGATCTGGTCGCCATGGAGGCGGTGGTCTGGAAGGACGAGTCGCTTGGCGCCGAGTTCGAACGCACCGCAATTCCGGCTTCGATGAAGGAAGAGGCGGAGGCGTGGCGTACGCGTCTGATCGAGGCGGTGATCGATCAGGATGACGCGGCGATGGAGGCCTATCTCGAAGGCACCGAGCCCGATGCTGCCACGCTGAAGACCTGCATACGCAATGCCGCGGTCTCGTTTGCGGTGGTGCCGGTGTTGAACGGCTCGGCATTCAAGAACAAGGGCGTCCAGCCATTGCTCGATGCGGTGGTCGACTTCCTGCCGGCCCCCAGCGAGGTGCTGCCGGTGCGCGGCGTGCTGCCCGGCTCGGACGAGGTGGCGGAGCGGCCCAACTCCGTCGACGCACCGTTCTCGGCGCTCGCCTTCAAGATCATGACCGACCCGTTCGTCGGCTCGCTGACCTTCGTCCGCATCTATTCCGGCAGCATCGAGTCCGGCAAGTCGGTGCTGAACAGCGTGAAGGACAAGCGCGAACGGATCGGCCGCATGCTGCTGATGCACGCGAACTCGCGCGAAGAGCTCAAGGTCGCGGCAGCGGGTGACATTGTCGCGCTGGCCGGCCTCAAGGACACGACGACCGGCGACACGCTGTGCGACCCCGACAAGGCAATCATCCTCGAGCGTATGGAGTTCCCCGACCCGGTCATCGAAGTCGCGGTCGAGCCAAAGACCAAGGCCGACCAGGAGAAGATGTCCGTGGCGCTCGGCCGTCTCGCGCAGGAGGACCCGTCCTTCCGTGTCGCATCCGATCCCGAATCGGGCCAGACCGTCATCAAGGGCATGGGCGAGCTGCACCTCGACATCATCGTCGACCGGATGCGGCGCGAGTTCAAGGTGGACGCGAATGTCGGCGCCCCGCAGGTCGCCTATCGCGAGACCATCACCAAGACGGTCGAACACGACTACACCCACAAGAAGCAGACCGGCGGCGCCGGCCAGTTCGCGCGCATCAAGGTCCGGTTCGAGCCGCTTCCGGCGGGCTCGGGTGTCGAGTTCGTCAACGATACCTATGGCGGCTCGGTGCCGCGCGAATATGTTCCCGGCGTCGAGAAGGGCATCAAGACCGCGTCCGAATCCGGCATTCTCGCCGGCTTCCCGATGATCGACTTCCGCGCCTCGCTGATCGATGGCGCGAGCCACGATGTTGACTCGTCGGTAATGGCGTTCGAGATCGCGGCGCGTGCCTGTTTCCGTGAAGGCATGGCCAAGGCCGGCCCCAAGCTTCTCGAACCCGTGATGCGGGTCGAGGTGGTGACGCCCGAGGACTACATGGGCGACATCATCGGCGATCTGAGCAGTCGGCGCGGCTCGATTAGCGGCATGGACAGCCGCGGCAATGCACGGGTGATCAACGCCCAGGTGCCGCTCGCCAACATGTTCGGCTACGTGAACAATCTGCGCTCGATGAGCCAGGGCCGGGCGCAGTTCACCATGCATTTCGACCATTACGACCAGGTGCCCCAGGGCGTCGCGGACGAAGTCCGCGCCAAGATGGCCTGAGCACGGGTTCCAACGAGAAGCGAGGCAAGGGTCATGGCGAAAGCGAAGTTTGAGCGGACGAAGCCGCATTGCAACGTTGGGACGATCGGTCACGTCGACCATGGGAAGACGACGCTGACGGCGGCGATCACGAAGGTGTTGGCGGAGTCCGGCGGGGCGACGTTCACGGCGTACGACCAGATCGACAAGGCGCCGGAGGAGCGGGCCCGCGGGATCACGATCGCGACGGCGCATGTGGAGTATGAGACGGCGAACCGTCACTACGCGCATGTCGACTGCCCGGGCCACGCGGACTACGTGAAGAACATGATCACCGGCGCGGCGCAGATGGACGGTGCGATCCTGGTGGTTTCGGCGGCGGACGGCCCGATGCCGCAGACGCGCGAGCACATCCTCCTGGCGCGGCAGGTGGGCGTTCCGGCGATCGTGGTGTACCTGAACAAGGTGGACCAGGTTGACGACCCGGAGTTGCTGGAGCTTGTCGAGCTTGAGGTTCGCGAGCTTCTGTCGTCCTACGAGTTTCCGGGCGACGACATCCCGATCATCAAGGGCTCGGCGCTGCAGGCCTTGGAGGACAAGGACCCGGAGAACGGGAAGAACTCGATCCTGAAGCTGATGGAGGCGGTTGACGCCTACATCCCGCAGCCGGAGCGTCCGAAGGACCGTCCGTTCCTGATGCCGGTGGAGGACGTGTTCTCGATCTCGGGCCGCGGGACGGTGGCGACGGGGCGGATCGAGCGCGGCATCGTGAAGGTGGGCGACGAGGTCGAGATCGTCGGGCTGAAGGCGACCACGAAGACGGTGGTGACGGGCGTGGAGATGTTCCGGAAGCTGCTGGATTCGGGCGAGGCGGGCGACAATGTGGGCTGCCTGCTGCGCGGCACGAAGCGCGAGGACATCGAGCGCGGCCAGGTTCTGGCGGCGCCGGGGTCGATCACGCCGCACACCAAGTTCAAGGCGGAAGCCTACATCCTGACCAAGGAGGAGGGCGGGCGGCACACGCCGTTCTTCTCGAACTACCGGCCGCAGTTCTATTTCCGGACGACGGACGTGACGGGCCAGGTGGTGCTGCCGGACGGGACGGAGATGGTGATGCCGGGCGACAACGTGACGATGCAGGTGGAGCTGATCGCGCCGATCGCGATGGACGAGGGCCTGCGCTTCGCCATCCGCGAGGGCGGCCGCACCGTCGGCGCCGGCGTCGTCGCCTCCATCATCGAGTAGCGTAACCAGCGGCGCGCAGGGACAAGGCCATGGACGGACAGAACATAAGAATCAGGCTGAAGGCCTTCGATCACCGCGTGCTCGATCAGTCGGCAAGCGAGATCGTGAACACGGCCAAGCGCACGGGCGCCGAGGTGCGGGGGCCCATCCCCCTGCCGACGCGCATCGAGCGCTACACGGTCAACCGCTCGCCGCACATCGACAAGAAGTCGCGCGAGCAGTTCGAGATCCGCACCCACAAGCGGCTTCTCGACATTATCGACCCGACGCCCCAGACGGTGGACGCGCTGATGAAGCTCGACCTCGCCGCGGGCGTCGACGTGGAGATCAAGCTGTAGGGCATGCCTGAAATGCGAAGCGGACTTATCGCAAAAAAGCTCGGCATGACCCGCGTCTTCGCGGAGGACGGTGCTCACGTGCCCGTCACCGTGCTGAAGGTCGAGAACTGCCAGGTCGTGGCGGCGCATCCGCCGGGCGAGAAGGGCTGGGGCAAGCTCCAGCTCGGCGCCGGCCAGGCCAAGCCCAACCGGGTGTCGAAGGCGCTGCGCGGGCATTTCGCCAAGGCGAACGTCGAGCCGAAGAAGAAGCTGGTCGAGTTCCGCGTCACCCCTGACGCCATGATCGATGTCGGCGCCGAGCTGGTGCCATCGCACTTCGTCGCCGGGCAGCGGGTCGACGTCATCGGCACCTCGATCGGCAAGGGCTTCGCCGGCTCGATGAAGCGGCATAACTTCGCCGGCCTCGAAGCCTCGCACGGCGTCTCGATCAGCCATCGCAGCCACGGCTCCACCGGCAATCGCCAGGATCCCGGCCGCACCTTCCCCGGCAAGAAGATGGCGGGCCATCTCGGTGCCGAGCGCGTGACGACGCAGAACCTGACGATCGTGTCCACCGACGACGAGGCCGGGGTGATCCTGGTGCGCGGCGCGGTGCCGGGGTCGAAGGGAAGCTGGGTGCTGATCCAGGATGCGCGGAAGCGCGCGTTGCCCGACGGCGTGCCGATGCCGGCCGGCATTAAGGGCGCGGCGCAGGCGGCGCCCGAAGAGACGGCGCCCGAGGCGCCCGCCGGCGAGGAGAGCGCGCCATGAAGTGCGACGTGACCACCCTCGACGCCACCGCGGCCGAGGCGATCGAGCTCGACGAGGCCGTGTTCGGCCTGCCGGTGCGTACCGACATCCTGGCGCGCATGGTCAACTGGCAGCTCGCCAAGCGCCGGTCGGGCAACCACAAGACCAAGGACATGAGCGAGGTCTCGGGCACCACAAAGAAGCCCTACAAGCAGAAGGGCACCGGTCGCGCCCGCCAGGGCTCGCTGCGCGCGCCGCAATTCCGCGGCGGCGGGGTCGTGTTCGGCCCGGTGGTGCGCAGCCACGCCCATGACCTGCCGAAGAAGGTGCGGCGCCTGGCGCTCAAGACGGCGCTGTCGTCGAAGCAGGCGGACGGCAAGCTGGTGGTGCTTGATGCCGCGACGCTCACGGACGGCAAGACCAAGTCGCTCGCCGGCCGGCTCGCCAAGCTCGGCTGGGGCTCGACCCTGATCATCGACGGGCCGGCGCCCGACCAGGGCTTCGTGCGGGCCGCGCGCAACCTGCCCGGCATCGACGTGCTGCCCGAGCAGGGCGCCAACGTCTACGACATATTGCGGCGCGACACGCTGGTGCTGACGCGCGACGCGGTGAAACATCTCGAAGCGAGGCTGAAATGACCCGGCGCCCCGGCACGGTGGAGGTGACGGACGTCCAGGCCTACGGGCTGATCGTCCGGCCCGTGGTGACCGAGAAGTCGACCCTCGGCTCCGAGCACAACCAGGTGACGTTCCGCGTGCCGCTCGAGGCGACCAAGCCCGAGATCAAGGCGGCGATCGAGAAGCTGTTCAAGGTCGAGGTGAAGTCGGTCAACACGCTGCGCCAGAAGGGCAAGGTCAAGCGCTGGCGCGGCAAGATCGGCAAGCGGCCGGACTGGAAGAAGGCGATGGTGAGCCTGGCCGAGGGCAGCCGCATCGACGTGACGACGGGGATCTGACGTGGCGCTGAAACAATTCAATCCGGTCACGCCCTCGATGCGGGGGCTGGTCCTGGTGGACCGGTCCGACCTGTGGAAGGGCAAGCCGGTCAAGGAGCTGACCGAGGGGCTGACGGGCCACGGCGGGCGCAACAATCATGGGCGCATCACCGCACGGCGGCGCGGCGGCGGCCACAAGCGGCGCTACCGCATGGTCGATTTCAAGCGCCGGAAGCGCGACGTGGCGGGCACGGTCGAGCGGCTCGAGTACGACCCGAACCGGTCGGCCTTCATCGCGCTGGTCAAGTACGAGGACGGCGAGCTCGCCTACATTCTGGCGCCGCAGCGCATCCGCGCCGGGCGACACCGTTGTGGCCGGCGAGCGCTGCGACATCAAGCCGGGCAACGCGATGCCGATGGAGAACATTCCGGTCGGCACCATCGTGCACAATGTCGAGATGAAGCCGGGCCGCGGCGGCCAGCTCGGCCGGTCGGCCGGCACCTATGTCCAGCTGATCGGCAAGGATGCGGGCTTCGCCCAGCTCCGCCTGTCGTCGGGCGAGCTGCGCATGGTGCCGGTGCGCTGCATGGCGACGATCGGTGCGGTGTCCAACCCGGACAACAAGAACATCAAGATCGGCAAGGCAGGTCGCACGCGCTGGCTGGGCAAGCGCCCGGCGGTGCGCGGCGTGGCCATGAACCCGGTCGACCATCCGCATGGCGGCGGCGAGGGCAAGTCGTCCGGCGGTCGCCATCCGGTGACCCCCTGGGGCGTGTCCACCAAGGGCCACCGCACCCGCAAGAAGAAGCCGAGCGACAAGCTGATCATGCGTCGCCGGCGCGCCAAGTCCGTAGGAGAGACGCGTGTCCCGATCCGTCTGGAAAGGCCCGTTCGTCGATGGCTACCTTCTCAAGAAGGCCGAAGGCGGGCGCTCGTCCGGCCGCAACGCGGTGATCCGTACCTGGTCGCGCCGCTCGACCATCCTGCCCCAGTTCGTCGGGCTGACCTTCGGCGTCTATAACGGCCAGAAGTTCATCCCCGTGCTGGTGACCGAGAACATGGTCGGCCACAAGTTCGGCGAGTTCTCGCCGACCCGCACGTTCCATGGCCACTCGGGCGACAAGAAGGCGAAGCGGGCTTAGGATCATGGGCAAGAAATCCGCACCGCGCCAGCTCACCGACACCGAGGCGAAGGCCTTCGCCAAGGCATTGCGCACGTCGCCCCGCAAGCTCAACGTCGTCGCGGGCTCGATCCGCGGCCTCGACGCCGAGCGCGCGCTGGCCGAGCTCGCCTTCTCGCGCCGGCGCATCGCCGGCGAGGTGCGCAAGGTCCTGCAGGCGGCCATTGCCAATGCCGAGAACAACCACCAGCTCGACGTCGACCGGCTCTATGTCGCCGAAGCGTCCGTCGGGCGCGCCTTCGTCATCAAGCGCTTCAGCGCACGGGCTCGTGGCCGGGTCGGGCGTATCGAGAAGCCGTTCAGCAACCTGACCGTGGTCGTGCGCGAGCGGGCGGAGCCCGCGGAAGCGGCCGAGGAGACGGCGTAATGGGTCAAAAGGTCAATCCGATCGGGTTCAGGCTCGGCATCAACCGCACCTGGGATTCGCGCTGGTTCGCGAACGACCAGAACTATGCCGGGCTGCTGCACGAGGACCTCAAGCTGCGCGACTACCTTTACAAGCGCCTCGCCCAGGCGGGCGTCAGCCGGGTGGTCATCGAGCGGCCGGCCAAGAGGGCGCGGGTGACCATCCACACCGCGCGGCCGGGCGTGGTCATCGGCAAGAAGGGCGCCGATATCGAGAAGCTGCGCCAGGACGTCGCCCGCATGACGAAGGCCGACGTCCACCTGAATATCGTCGAGATCCGCAAGCCCGAGATCGACGCCAAGCTGGTGGCCGAGAACATCGCGCAGCAGCTCGTGCGCCGCGTCGCCTTCCGCCGCGCCATGAAGCGCGCCGTGCAATCGGCCATGCGGCTCGGCGCCGCGGGCATCCGCATCAATTGCGGCGGGCGGCTCGGCGGCGCGGAGATCGCGCGGATGGAATGGTACCGCGAGGGCCGCGTGCCGCTGCACACGCTGCGCGCCGACATCGATTACGGCACCGCCACCGCGCGCACCACCTACGGCACCTGCGGCGTCAAGGTCTGGGTGTTCAAGGGCGAGATCATGGCGCACGACCCGATGGCGCAGGACAAGCGCCTGGCCGAGCAACAGGTCGGCCGCTAGACCGAACAGAGAGGAACGATGCTCAGTCCCAAACGCACCAAGTTCCGCAAGGCCCACAAGGGCCGCATCCACGGCCTCGCCAACTCGGGGCACCGCGCTCAATTTCGGCGCGTTCGGCCTGAAGGCGATGGGGCCGGGGCGCGTCACCGCGCGCCAGATCGAGGCGGCGCGGCGTGCGATCACCCGCCACATGAAGCGGGCGGGCCGCGTGTGGATCCGCATCTTCCCGGACGTCCCGGTCTCGACGAAGCCGGCCGAAGTGCGCATGGGCACGGGCAAGGGCACGCCGGAATACTGGGTGGCCCGGGTGAAGCCCGGCCGGATCATGTTCGAGATCGACGGCGTGCCGCTCCAGGTGGCGACCGAGGCGTTCGACCTGGCGGCGGCCAAGCTTTCGATCCCGACCAAGTTCATCGCGCGGACGGAGTAGGGCGCGATGAACGCCGCCGACATGAGGCAGAAGACCGTGCGACGAGCTGAAGGACGCAGCTCGCGCAGCTCAAGAAGGAGGCGCTCAACCTCCGCTTCCAGCGCGCGGCGGGCCAGCTCGAGGCGACAGCGCGCGTCCGCCAGGTGCGGCGCGACATCGCCCGCATCCGCACCGTCATGGGCGAGCGCGCCCGCGCCGCGTCCTAGGAGAAGCCGAATGCCGAGACGAGTGATCAGCGGAGTGGTGGTCAGCGACAAGGGCGACAAGACCGTAATCGTGCGCGTCGACCGCCGCGTCCATGCACCCGCTGTACAAGAAGTTCATCCGCCGCGCGAAGAAGTACGCCGCGCATGACGAGGCGAACAAGTTCAAGGTCGGCGACCGCGTGTCGATCCGCGAATGCCGGCCGATGTCCAAGACCAAAACCTGGGAAGTCGTGACGGACGGCGCCTGAGCCGGCCCCCGCGTATAAAGGTAGACCCCGATGATTCAGATGCAGACGAACCTGGAGGTGGCCGACAATTCCGGCGCGCGCCGCGTCCAGTGCATCAAGGTGCTGGGCGGCTCGATGCGCAAGACCGCCACGGTCGGCGACGTCATCGTGGTGTCGGTGAAGGAGGCGATCCCGCGCGGCCGCGTGAAGAAGGGCGACGTTCACCGCGCCGTCGTGGTGCGCACGGCGAAGGAGATCCGCCGCGCGGACGGCACGGCCATCCGGTTCGACCGCAACGCCGCGGTGCTGATCAACCCGCAGGGCGAGCCGATCGGCACGCGCATCTTCGGCCCGGTCACGCGCGAGCTGCGCGCGAAGCAGTTCATGAAGATCATTTCGCTGGCCCCTGAGGTGCTTTGATGGCCGCCAAGTTCCGTATCAAGAAGGGCGACGACGTGATCGTGCTTGCGGGCCGCGAGAAGGGCCGGCGGGGTAAGGTGCTGCGCGTCCTGCCGCGCGAATCGCGCGTGCTGGTCCAGGGCGTCAACATGGTGCGGCGCCACACCCGCCCGTCTCAGGCGAACCCGCAGGGCGGCATCGTCGAGAAGGAAGCGCCGCTGCACATTTCGAACGTGGCCCACGTCGACCCCGGGGACGGCAAGCCGACCCGCGTCGGCTACCGTTTTCTCGAGGACGGCAAGAAGGTTCGCTTCGCCAAGCGTTCCGGCGAAGTGATCGACAGGTGATCCCGATGACCCGACTATCCGAGCTTTACCAGTCCCAGGTGCGCCCCGCGCTGCTGAGCGAGTTCGCCTACACGAACCCGATGGACGTGCCGCGTCTCTCCAAGATCGTCGTCAACATGGGCGTCGGCGAGGCGCTGGGCGACGCGAAGAAGATGGACGCGGCGGCCAAGGAGCTGTCGCTGATCACCGGCCAGAAGGCGATCGTCATCGCCGCCCGCAAGTCGATCGCGACGTTCAAGCTGCGCCAGGGCCAGAAGGTCGGCTGCAAGGTCACGCTGCGGCGCGAGCGCATGTACGAGTTCCTCGACCGGCTGGTCACTATCGCCCTGCCGCGGGTTCGCGACTTCCGCGGCATCTCGCCCCGCGCGTTCGACGGGCGCGGCAACTACAATCTGGGTCTCAAGGAGCAGATCGTGTTCCCCGAGATCGATTACGACGCCGTGGACGAGATCCGCGGCATGGATGTGGCCATCGTCACGACGGCGAAGACCGATCGCGAGGCTTTGGCCCTCCTCAAGGGTTTCGACATGCCGTTCGTGGGCTGACCACGGCGGCTCTGGAGGATAAGGTATGGCGAAGACGAGCCAGGTTGAGCGGAACAAGAAGCGCATGCGCCTCGCGAAGCAGTATGCGGGCCGCCGCGCGCGCCTGAAGGAGATCGCCAAGGACCGGTCGCTGCCGGCCGAGGAGCGCTTCGGGGCCCGCCTCAAGCTCGCCGAGCTGCCGCGCAACGCCGCGCCCGTGCGCATCCGCAACAGGTGCGAGCTGACCGGCCGGTCGCGCGGCGTCTATCGCAAATTCAAGATGTCGCGTATCGCGCTGCGTGATCTCGCCTCCCAGGGCCAGATCCCGGGCATGGTCAAGGCGAGCTGGTAGGCGGGGGAGCGAATGTCGATTTCCGATCCGATCGGCGATATGCTGACCCGCATCCGCAACGGGCAGCGAGCCAAGCTGAACAGCGTGAAGAGCCCGTCCTCCAAGCTGCGCGCCAACGTGCTGCAAGTGCTCGAGCGCGAGGGCTATATCCGCGGCTTCGAGACGTCGGACGTGCGGACCGGCATCACCGAGCTGCGCATCGAGCTCAAGTATCACGACGGCGCGCCGGTGATCCGCGAGCTCAAGCGCGTGTCCAAGCCGGGCCGGCGGGTCTACGCCAAGATCAAGGACCTGCCCCGCGTCTATAATGGCCTCGGGATATCCATCCTGTCGACGCCCCAGGGCGTGATGTCGGATTCCGAGGCGCGCGCCGCCAATATCGGCGGCGAGGTCCTCTGCCAGGTGTTCTGATATGTCGCGCGTCGGAAAATATCCGGTCACCGTGCCCGCCGGGGTCGATATCGAGATCGCCGGGCGCACCCTCACGGCCAAGGGCAAGAACGGCGCGCTCACGCTCGCCATCGCGGACGAGGTCGACATCAGCCGCGAGGACGACAAGCTGTGGGTCAAGCCCAGGGACCAGACCAAGCGGGCGCGCACCCAGTGGGGCACCCAGCGCAGCCACCTGGACAACATCGTGAAGGGCGTCAGCGAGGGGTTCACCAAGCGGCTCGACATCACCGGCGTCGGCTACCGCGCCGCGGTGGACGGCAAGACGCTGGTTCTCCAGCTCGGCTACAGCCACGAGGTGCGTTACCCCATCCCCGAGGGCATCGCCATCGCCTGCGCCCAGCCGACCCAGATCCAGGTGTCGGGCGCCGACATCCAGCGGGTCGGCCAGGTGGCCGCCGAAATTCGCGCGTATCGCAGGCCCGAGCCGTACAAGGGCAAGGGTATCCGCTATGCGGACGAGTACATCATCCGCAAGGAAGGCAAGAAGAAGTAGCATGCTGAGGAACAAGAAGCTGGCGGTGCGGCGCAAGCGGCGGGTCCGCCACGGCCTCCGGGTGAAGGCGCACGGCCGAGCGCGCCTCTCGGTGTTCCGCTCGCACAAGCACATCTATGCCCAGGTCATCGACGACGCCAGCGGCAAGACCGTCGCCTCCGCGTCCAGCCTGGAAAAGGATCTGCGCGCGTCGCTCAAGTCGGGCGGCGACAAGGCGGCCGCCGAGGCGGTCGGCAAGCTGCTGGCCGAGCGGGCCCAGGCCAAGGGCGTGTCTGAGGTGGTGTTCGATCGCGGCGCCTATCTCTATCACGGCCGCGTCAAGGCCCTGGCCGACGCGGCGCGCGAAGGCGGTCTGGCATTCTGATTTGAACATGGGATATTCGAATGGGTAGGCGACCGAGACGCCCGCAGGGCGGGGACGACCAGTCGCGAGAAGACGGCGAGCTGGTCGACAAGCTCGTCTCGATCAACCGCGTCGCCAAGGTGGTGAAGGGCGGCCGTCGCTTCGGCTTCGGCGCGCTCGTCGTGGTGGGCGACACCAAGGGCCGGGTCGGCTACGGCGCCGGCAAGGCGCGCGAGGTGCCCGAGGCGATCCGCAAGGCGACCGAGCAGGCGAAGCGCAACATGATCCGCGTGCCGCTGCGCGAAGGCCGTACGCTGCACCACGACGTGAAGGGCCATTTCGGCGCCGGGCACGTGGTGCTGCGCGCCGCGCCGGCGGGCACGGGGATCATCGCGGGCGGGCCGATGCGTGCCGTGTTCGAGACGGTGGGTGTGGCCGACGTGGTGGCGAAGTCGGTCGGCACGGCCAACCCGCACAACATGGTGAAGGCGACGTTCGACGCGCTGAAGCGGCTGAACTCGCCGCGCTCGGTGGCGGCGCGCCGTGGCAAGAAGGTCGGCGACCTGATCAGCCGGCGCGACGGCACGCAGCCGGCGGCCGAGCAGGGGCAGTAGGCGATGGCGGGCAAGATCAAGGTCACCCAGATCGGCAGTCCGATCGGCCGGCCGGCGGTCCAGCGCCAGACGCTCGTCGGGCTCGGCCTCAACAAGATGCACCGCTCGCGCGTGCTCGACGACACGCCGTCGATCCGCGGCATGATCACCAAGGTCGACCACCTGGTGAAGGTGGAAGCGGCGGAATAGCCCGCCGCGAGAAGGGAATCCGTTATGCGTCTCAATGAGTTGCGCGACAATCCCGGGGCCCGGCGGCCGCGCAAGCGGCTCGGGCGCGGCGAATCCTCCGGGCTGGGCAAGACCTCCGGCCGGGGCGAGAAGGGCCAGAAGGCCCGCACCGGCGTCGCCATCAAGGGGTTCGAGGGCGGCCAGATGCCGCTCGAGCGGCGCCTGCCCAAGCGCGGCTTCAAGAACATCTTCCGCAAGCGCTATGCCGAGCTCAATCTTGGCCGGCTGCAGGCGGCGATCGAGGCCAGCCGCGTCGATCCGGCCCAGACGCTGACCGCGCAGAGCCTGGCCGCGGCCGGGGTGATCGGCAAGCCGCATGACGGGCTCCGCCTCCTTGCAAAAGGCGAGATCAAGACCAAGATCACCATCGAGGCGGCCGGCGCGTCCAAGGCCGCTGTTGCCGCCGTGGAGAAAGCCGGCGGCCGCGTCGTGCTGCCGGCGGCGGCGCCCGCCACCGGGGCCGAGGGCTAGGCGCCGACCGCGCGGGCGCGCCGGGCGCCCCGCGCCGCGTATCGCGTAAAACGCACCGACCCGTTCCGCCGCGCGCGCCGCGGAACGGCGAGGGCAACCGGAGACCGGTATGGCATCCGCCGCCGAACAGCTCGCGTCGCAGATCAACTTCGCCCATTTCGCCAAGGCGACGGAGCTGAAGAAGCGCATCTGGTTCACGCTGGGCGCGCTGGTGATCTACCGGCTCGGCACGTATATCCCGCTGCCCGGCATCGACCCGCACATCCTGGCCGACATGTTCCACCGCCAGGCGGGCGGCATCCTGGGCATGTTCGACATGTTCGCGGGCGGCGCGTTCGGCCGGATGACGGTGTTCGCGCTGAACATCATGCCGTACATCTCCGCGGCCATCATCATCCAGCTCCTGACCGCGGTCTCGCCGCATTTCGAGGCGCTGAAGAAGGAGGGCGAGGCCGGCCGCAAGAAGATCAACCAGTACACGCGCTACGGCACGGTGCTGCTGGCGGCCGTCCAGGCGTTCGGCATCGCCAAGGGGCTCGAGGGCATGACCGGCACGCAGGGCTCGGCCGTGCTCGACCCCGGGCTGCTGTTCGAATGGACCACCGTGATCTCGCTCACCTGCGGGACCGTCTTCCTGATGTGGCTGGGCGAACAGGTTACGGCGCGCGGCGTGGGCAACGGCATCTCGCTGATCATCTTTTCGGGCATCGTGGCGAACCTGCCGCACGCGATCGCCAGCCTGCTGGAACTGGGCCGCACCGGCGCCATGTCGGCCGGGTTCATCATCGGATTCATGGTGCTGGGCGTTGCGGTGATCGCCTTCATCGTGTTCATGGAGCGGGCCCAGCGCCGCATCGTGGTGCAGTACCCGAAGCGCCAGGTCGGCAACAAGATGTATGGCGGCGAAAGCTCGCATTTGCCGCTGAAGATCAACACCTCGGGCGTGATCCCGCCGATCTTCGCCTCGTCGCTGCTGCTGCTGCCGGTCACCATCGCCGGCTTCACCGCCCAGAACGGGCCGGAGTGGATGACCTACATCACCACCAGCCTGGGGCGCGGCCAGCCGCTCCACCTGGTGCTCTATTCGGCTCTGATCATCTTCTTCGCGTTCTTCTACACCGCGGTCGTGTTCAACCCGGCCGAGACGGCGGACAATCTGAAGAAGTATGGCGGGTTCGTGCCGGGCATCCGGCCGGGCAAGAACACGGCGGAATATCTCGACTACGTGCTGACCCGGCTCACCGTCGTCGGCGCGCTCTATCTGGCGGGGGTCTGCATCCTGCCCGAGCTCCTGATCTCGGAATATTCCCTGCCGTTCTATTTCGGCGGCACGACCCTGCTGATCGTCGTCACCGTCACGATGGATACCGTCGCCCAGGTGCAGTCGCACCTGATCGCGCACCAATATGAAGGGCTGATCCGCAAGTCGCGACTGAAGGGCAGGCGTGGATGAAGCTGATCCTGTTGGGCCCGCCCGGCGCCGGCAAGGGCACGCAGGCGCAGCGCCTGCAGGCGCGCTACGGGGTGGTGCAGCTTTCCACCGGCGACATGCTGCGCGCCGCGGTGAAGGCGGGCACCGAGGTCGGCCGCCAGGCGAAGGAGATCATGGAGGCGGGCAATCTGGTCCCCGACGACGTGATCGTTCGCATGATCTCCGAGCGGATCGACGAGCCGGACTGCGAGCCGGGCTTCATCCTGGATGGGTTTCCCCGCACGGTGGGGCAGGCCGAGGCGCTCGATAAGATGTTGTCGGACAAGGGGTTGCAGCTCGACGCTGTGATCGAGATGAAGGTCGACGAGGAGGCGCTGCTGCGCCGCATCACCGGCCGGTTCTCCTGCGCCAAGTGCGGCGCCGTCTATCACGACGAGACGCAGCGCCCCAAGATGGATGGGGTGTGCGACGTGTGCGGGTCGCGGGAGTTCGTCCGCCGCCCCGACGACAAGCCCGAGACGGTCAAGGCCCGGCTCGAGGCGTACAAGGCCCAGACGGCGCCGCTGCTGCCCTACTACCGGCGCCGCGGCGTGTTGAAGACGGTCGACGGCATGGCGCCGATCGACGAGGTGACGCGACAGATGGAGCGCATCCTGGAAGCGGCCTAACCTGTTGACTTGTGAGATTTTATTTCTATAATCAGCCGGCCCGCGGGGGCCCAGGGCACGACGCCCCCCACGGGATACCCGGCATTGGCGAGGAGCATACGACGTGGCGCGCATCGCTGGCGTTAACCTACCGACGAACAAGCAGGTGGCCATCGCGCTCACCTACATCTACGGAATCGGGCGCACCACCGCCGCCAAGATCTGCGAGAAGGCGAACGTGCCGGGCAACCGGCGCGTCAACCAGCTCGGCGACGACGAGATGATGCGCATCCGCGAGATCATCGACCGCGAGCACGAGGTCGAAGGCGACCTCCGGCGCGAGATCGCGATGAACATCAAGCGGCTGATGGATCTCGGCTGCTATCGCGGCCTGCGCCACCGGCGCCAGATGCCGGTGCGCGGCCAGCGCACCCACACCAATGCCCGCACGCGCAAGGGCCGCGCGCGGCCGATCGCCGGCAAGGCGACCGCCACCAAGAAGTAGACGGAGAGATCATGGCAAAGGCGGCACAGCCGGCGTCGCGCATCCGGCGGCGCGAGCGGAAGAACATCACCTCGGGCGTCGCGCATGTCAGCGCGACGTTCAATAACACCAAGATTACCATCGCCGACGCCCAGGGCAACACCATCGCCTGGTCGACCGCGGGGGCCCAGGGGTTCAAGGGCTCGCGCAAATCGACGCCCTACGCGGCCCAGGTCGCCGCCGAGGACGCCGGCCGCAAGGCGATGGAGCACGGGATGAAGACGCTGGAGGTCGAGGTCAAGGGACCGGGATCGGGCCGCGAATCGGCGCTGCGCGCGCTGCAGGCCGTCGGCTTCACGATCACCTCGATCCGCGACGTGACCCCGATCCCGCATAACGGCTGCCGGCCGCGCAAGCGCCGCCGGGTCTAGCCGCGCCCGAACGATTTTTCCGGCCGCGGCACACGCCGCCGGCCGCGACCGACATTCGAACGATGAGGATCCGCACGTGACCCAGATTCAGAGCAATTGGCAGGATTTGATCAAGCCGAACAAGCTGGAGTTCCAGCCCGGCGCCGATCCGTCGCGCCACGCCGTGGTCGTCGCCGAACCGCTGGAGCGCGGCTTCGCGCTCACGCTCGGCAACGCGCTGCGCCGCGTGCTCCTGTCGTCGCTGCAGGGCTCGGCCGTCACGGCCGTGCAGATCGACGGCGTGCTGCACGAATTCTCCTCCATCCCCGGCGTGCGCGAGGACGTCACCGACATCGTCCTCAACATCAAGTCGATGGCCGTGCGCATGCATGGCGAGGGGCCGAAGCGCATGATGCTGACCGGCACCGGCCCGGGCGAGATCACCGCGGGCATGATCGAGACCGGCCACGACATCGAGATCATCGATCCCGACGTGGTGATCTGCACGCTGGACGACGGCGCCAAGATCTCGATGGAGCTCACGGTCGCCAACGGCAAGGGCTATGTTGCCGCCTCGCAGAACCGGGCGGAGGACGCGCCGATCGGGCTGATCCCCGTGGATGCCGTCTATTCGCCGGTGCGCAAGGTGTCGTACCGGGTGGACAACACCCGCGTCGGCCAGGTCACCGACTACGACAAGCTGACTATGGAGGTCGAGACCAACGGGACGGTGACGCCGGAGGACGCCGTGGCGCTCGCCGCGCGCATCCTGCAGGACCAGCTCAACCTGTTCGTCAATTTCGAGGAGCCGACCCACGCGATCCGCGAGGAGATGCCGCTCGAGCCCGTGTTCAACAAGAACCTGCTGCGCAAGGTGGACGAGCTCGAGCTCAGCGTGCGTTCGGCCAACTGCCTGAAGAACGACAACATCATCTATATCGGCGATCTGGTGCAGAAGACCGAGCAGGAAATGCTGCGCACGCCGAACTTCGGCCGCAAGTCGCTGAACGAGATCAAGGAGGTGCTGGCCCATATGGGGCTGCATCTCGGCATGGAGATCCCGGACTGGCCGCCCGAGAACATCGACGAGCTTGCGAAGAAGCTCGAAGAGCCGTACTGACGAGGCCCGAGAGGCAGGAGTTTTCCCATGCGTCACCGTTTGAGCGGCCGCAAGCTCGGCCGGACCAGCGCCCACCGCAAGGCCATGTTCGGCAACATGGCCGCGGCGCTCGTGAAGCACGAGCAGATCAAGACCACCCTGCCCAAGGCCAAGGAGCTGCGCCCCGTGGTCGACAAGCTGATCACTCTGGGCAAGCGCGGCAATCTGCATGCGAGGCGCCAGGCGCTCGCGGTGCTGCACGATCGCGGCCTCGCCGAGAAGCTGTTCACCACGCTTGCCGAGCGCTACGCGACCCGGCCGGGCGGCTATACCCGCGTGCTCAAGGCCGGGTTCCGCTACGGCGATTCCGCGCCGATGGCGATCATCGAGCTGGTCGACCGCGACCCCGACGCAAAGGGCCAGGATTCCGGCCCCGTCGCCGAGGAGACCGAGACCGAAGAGGTTGCGGCGTAAGGCGCGACTGCCCCGCATTGGTTGGGAACGAACCTGTGCCGCGCGCGGCGAGCAGGTCACAGTGATGGCTTCGCAGATCGGCACGTTCGCCCGCCCGTCTCCCGGTCCCTCTCCCGCTAGCGGGGAGGGGACCCTGGCTTCGACCGTCATTTCCATGATGCGACGGTTCGCTGGGGAGGGGGGTCGCTTCCGTCTCGCGGCTGTCGTCCTCGCGCTGATCTGCGTTGCACTGCCCGTCCAGGCCGCCGAGAAGGCGGTGCCCGCCTCGCGAGGGGAGATCCAGCTCTCCTTCGCGCCGCTGGTGAAGGCGGATGCGCCGGCGGTGGTCAACATCTATGCCCGTCGGGTGGTGCAGAGCCGCGCCTCGCCCTTCCTCGAGGACCCGTTCTTTCGACAGTTCTTCGGCAACGGGCCGTTTCGCGGCGTGCCGCGCAAGCGCATCGAAAATTCCCTCGGCTCCGGCGTGATCGTGCAGTCCGACGGGCTGATCGTCACCAACAACCACGTGATCCGCGGCGCGAGCGACATCACCGTGGTGCTCGCCGACCGGCGCGAGTTCCCGGCCCGCATCGTGCTCACCGATGCGCGCACCGACCTCACGCTTCTGCGCATCGATGCGGGCGGCGAGAAGCTGCCCTTCATCCGGCTCCGCGATTCCGACACGCTCGAAGTCGGCGACATGGTGCTCGCCATCGGCAACCCGTTCGGCGTCGGCCAGACCGTGACGATGGGCATCGTCTCGGCGCTCGCCCGCACGGCCGAGGGCGTCTCCGACTATTCCTTCTTCATCCAGACCGACGCCGCCATCAACCCGGGCAATTCGGGCGGCGCGCTGATCGGCATGGACGGGCGGCTCGTCGGCATCAATACCGCGATCTATTCGCGATCCGGCGGCTCGGTCGGGATTGGCTTCGCCATCCCGGCCAACATGGTGGCCAGCCTGCTCGCGAGCGAGCTGCACGGCGGCAAGATCGTGCGCCCCTGGCTCGGCGCGTCGGGCGAGACCGTGACGGCCGACATGGCCTCGTCGCTCGGGCTCAAGCGGCCGGAGGGCGTCGTGATCAGCCGCCTCTATCCGGGCGGGCCGGCCGACCGGGCGGGGCTGCGCGTCGGCGACGTGATGATCGGGATCGACGGGAAGCCGGTGAACGACATCCAGGCCGTGCGCTTCCGCGTCGCCACGCTGAAGGTGGGCGAGGATGCGACCTTCACCATCCTGCGCGCCGGCCGCGAGATGACGTTGCGCATCGCGCTGACGCCGGCGCCCGCCACGCCCGCGCCCGACACCACCGAGATCGCCGGCCGCAACCCGCTGGCCGGCGCGACCGTCGCCAACATGTCGCCCGCCTTGGCCGAGAAGCTGCAGACCGACTCGCTGCAGACCGGCGTGGTGGTCACCCAGGTTGCGGGCGGCAGCCCGGCCGACCATGTCGGTCTCGAACCGGGCGACATATTGGTCCGGCTGAACGGTGCGACCGTCCACACCGTCCGCGACCTGAAGACCGCCCTGGATCACGACGCGCGCGAATGGCAGGTGACGATCCGGCGCGCCGGCCGCACGATGTCGGTCACCATCGAGGGATAGATGGCGCGGCGCCCCGCGACGCCGACCCTGTTCGAAGCCGACGCCCCCCACCCGCTGGCCGACCGGCTGCGGCCCAAGCGCCTCGCCGACGTGCTGGGCCAGGACCATCTGCTCGCCGCCGACGCGCCGATCGGGCGCATGGTGGCGGCGAAGCGGCTGGCCTCGATCATCCTGTGGGGCCCGCCGGGCAGCGGCAAGACGACCATCGCGCGCCTGCTGGCCGAGGCGACCGGCCTCGCCTTCGAGCCGCTCTCGGCCGTGTTTTCCGGCGTCGCCGACCTGCGCAAGGTGTTCGAGCGGGCGCGCGACCGGCGCGCGGCGGGCGAGGGCACGCTTCTCTTCGTCGACGAGATCCACCGCTTCAACCGCGCCCAGCAGGACGGGTTCCTGCCCTATGTCGAGGACGGCACGGTGATCCTGGTCGGCGCGACCACCGAGAACCCGTCCTTCGAGCTCAACGCCGCCCTGCTGTCGCGCTGCCAGGTCTTCGTGCTGCACCGCCTCGACGACGCGGCGCTGGAGGAGCTGCTGAGGCGCGCCGAGGCGATCGAGAAGCGCCCCTTGCCGCTCGACGACCGAGGCGCGCGCCGCGCTCCGCGCCATGGCGGACGGCGACGGGCGCTACCTGCTGAACCTGGCCGAGGAGCTGTTCCAGCTTCCGCCCGAGGCGAAGCCGCTCGATGCCGCCGCGCTCGCCGCCGCGGTGCAGCGCCGTGCGCCGCTCTACGACAAGGCGCAGGAGGGCCACTACAACCTGATCAGCGCGCTGCACAAGTCGCTGCGCGGCTCCGACGTCGACGCCGCGCTCTACTGGCTCGCGCGCATGCTGGCGGGCGGCGAGGACCCGCTCTACATCGCGCGCCGGCTGACCCGCTTCGCGTCCGAGGATATCGGCATGGCCGACCCGCAGGCGCTGGTCCAGGCGCTCGCCGCCTGGGACGCCTACGAGCGGCTCGGCTCGCCCGAGGGCGAGCTCGCCATCGCCCAGTCGGTGATCTACCTGGCCACCGCGCCCAAGTCGAACGCCGCCTATCTCGCCCAGGGCGCGGCCAAGCGCGCGGCGCGCGAGACCGGCTCGCTGATGCCGCCGATGCACATCCTCAACGCGCCCACCCGGCTGATGAAGCAGCTCGGCTACGGCGAGGGCTACGTCTACGACCACGGCACCGAGGAGGGCTTCTCGGGCCAGAACTACTTCCCCGACGGGATGGCGCGCCAGAGCTTCTACCGCCCGGCCGAGCGCGGCTTCGAGCGCGAGATCGCCAAGCGGCTCGAGTACTGGGCGAAGCTGCGTGCCAAGGGTGCGGGGGAATTCGACGGCAACACCTAGGTGTCACCCGGTCCTCGGGTGGATCATGCGGTGCTGCGCCGCGCCCGCCCGGGGTGACGGCATGGGTTGAGCGATGACTGCGAGTTCTGCTATCAGTTCGGCACATCCGATGGGGATGGGGTTCCCCCGAAACCGCCCGATGAACGGGCTGATCGACTCCTGCACCGCGGCGCGCGCGGCAGGGGTTTTTGTTTGCCGCGCTCCGCGTCCCGACACCGAAGCGGAGCGAGCCATGAACGTCACCATCCTTCTCGCGATTGCCGGCGGCGGCGCCATCGGGGCGGTTGCCCGCCATCTGGTCGGCCACGTCGTCACGACCGCCCACCTGCCGAACTTCTGGGCGATCTTCACCGTCAATGTGGTCGGCTCGACCATTGGCGGGCTGCTGCTCGGCCTCGCCACCCATGTCTGGTCGCCCGGCGAGGCGCTGCGCGCGCTGATTTTCGTCGGCATCTTGGGCGCGTTCACCACCTTCTCGGCGTTCTCGACGGAAGTGGTGCTGTTCATCGAGCGCGGCCAATGGAATGCGGCCACGGCCTACGCGGTGGCCTCGGTGGTGCTGTCGGTCGGCGGGTTCCTCGCCGGGCTGCGCGTGATGCGTGTCATACTGACCTGATGGCAGAGCGCGTTCAGACCCTGACCGTCGCCGAGGACGAGGCGGACATTCGCCTCGATCGCTGGTTCCGGCGCCGCTTCCCTGAACTCACCCACGGCCGCCTCGAAAAGCTGCTGCGCACCGGACAGGTGCGGGTCGACGGGGCGCGCGCCAAATCCTCCGCCCGGCTTGCCGCCGGCCAGGCGATCCGCGTCCCGCCGCTGGGCGAGGCACCGCGCCCGGCCGCGCCCGCGCCGCGCCCGCCGAGCGCAGAGGACGCGGCCTGGGTGCAGGGTCTGGTGCTGCACCGCGACGACCATGTGATTGCCATCGACAAGCCGGCCGGCCTCGCCACCCAGGGCGGCACCGGCACGACCCGCCATCTCGACGCGCTGCTCGACGCGCTGCGCTTCGGCGCGGCGGAGCGGCCGCGCCTCGTCCACCGGCTCGACCGCGACACGTCGGGCGTTCTGCTGCTCGCGCGCTCGGCCCGGGCCGCGGCGTTCCTGGCCCGCGCCTTCCAGGCGCGCGAGACGCAGAAGACCTACTGGGCCATCGTCGTTGGCGTGCCGCGGCCGGAGCGGGGCCGCATCGACCTCGCCCTCGCCAAGCATGGCGGGCCCAAGGGCGAGCGCGTCGAGCCCGACGCGGAGGAGGGCAGGCGGGCGGTCACCGACTACGCGGTCGTCGAGCGGGCGGGCAACCGGGCGGCCTGGCTCGCGCTGCGCCCCCATACCGGGCGCACGCACCAGCTTCGCGTCCATTGCGCGGCGCTTGGCACGCCGGTCCTGGGCGACGGCAAGTATGGCGGCAAGGATGCCGAGATTCCCGGCGTCGTCGCTGCGCGGCGTCTGCATCTGCATGCGCGCGAGATCGTCATCGCGCATCCGGCCGGCGGGCGGCTCGCCGTCGCCGCCCCGCTGCCCGACTTCATGCGCGAGACCTGGCGCTTCCTCGGCTTCGAGACCAGCCTCCGCGCCGATCCGTTCGCCGACGCCCCGCCGCCGCCATAGCCTCCCCCATTCGCGAGATCCTGTCCCATTCGCCCTTCGATACACGCCCTTTCGTGGCGCACCCAGGGCGAGCGGGAATTGGGAGGCGTGAGCGCTTCGAGGATGAGGTTTGCGGTCCTCGGGCAACAGGCTCAAACGCCTCGCGGCTGGATTCCCGCGCCCGCATCGCCTATCTCTGGGGCCCATGGAATCGCGCCTTCGCCTCGCCGCCTTCGACCTCGACGGCACGCTGATCGACAGCGCCGCTTCGATCGTCACGGGCATCCGCGCCTGCTGGTCGGCCTGCGGCTTTCCCGACATCGCGGACGATGCCGCGCGCCGCGTCATCGGCCTGCCGTGGGAGGAGTTGGTGCAGGTCCTGCTACCCGGCTCGGGCGCGGCCGAGATCGCCCTCATCCGCGCCTATTACAACGACGTCGCCGCCGGCCTGCGCCCCGCCCCGCCGCGCGACGAGAAGCCGTTTTCCGGCGCCGCGGAGGCGCTGGCCGCGCTCGAGGCCGAGGACACGCTGCTCGCCATCGTCACCAGCCGCGGCAATCACCGCGTGCACGACATCCTGTCGGAGTGCGGCTTCGCCGGGCGGTTCCTCTGCGTCAAGACGGTGGACCACGGGCCGGGCAAGCCGAACCCCTTCCTGCTGCGCCAGGCGATGGAAGAGGCGGGGGTGGAGCCGTGCGACACGGTGATGGTCGGCGACACGACCTTCGACGTGATGATGGCGCGCAATGCCGGCACGGCGGCCGTGGGGGTGAGCTGGGGCGTCCACCCCGGCCACGAGCTCACCGCGGCCGGCGCGCACCGCATCGCCGAAAGCTGGGCCGAGGTGCCGGACCTGGTGCGCGCGCTGACCGGCGGTGGCCTGGCGGCATGAAGCGCTTCTACCGTGAGGCCGCGGTCGCGCCGGACGCGGCGGGGTTCCGCGTGACCCTCGACGGCAAGCCCGCCCGCACGCCCGCCAAGCGCCCGCTGGTGCTGCCGGCGCGCGCGGTGGCGCAGGCGGTGGCGGCCGAATGGCAGGCCCAGCCCGAAAGCTTCGAGCTGGCCGGCATGCGCCTCACCCGGCTCGCCAACACGGCGATCGATCGGGTCGCGCCCAACCGGGCCGCGGTGCTCGAAGAGGTGGCGCGCTTCGCCGGCACCGATCTGGTGTGCTACCGCGCCGAGGGGCCCGCCGACCTCGCCGCGCGCCAGCACGAGGCCTGGCAGGAGCTGGTCGAGTGGGTGGAGGAGCGGTTCGGCGCCCGGCTCGCCGTCACCTCCGGTGTGCTGCCGGCCGTGCAGCCCGCGCCGACGCTCGCCATGCTGCGCAGCGCCATCGAGGCCTATGACGATTTCGCCCTGACGGCGCTGCACGCGGCCACCGCCGCGGCGGGCTCGCTGGTCATCGGGCTCGCCCTGGGCGAAGGACGGATCGACGCCGAGCGCGCCTTCGCCGCCTCCTGCCTCGAGGAACTGTTCCAGGCCGAGCGCTGGGGCGAGGACAAGGAGGCCGCCGACCGCCGCGCCGGGTTGCGCGCCGACATCGCGGCGGCGTCGCGCTTCCTCGCCCTTCTCGGGGATTGAGCGATGGCGGCGGTGCGCGTGGTCATCCACGGGCGGGTACAGGGCGTCTGGTTCCGCGGCTGGACCGTTGACCAGGCGCAGGCGCGTGGCCTCGACGGATGGGTGCGCAACCGCCGCGACGGCACGGTCGAGGCGCTGTTCGCCGGCGACGACGCTGCCGTCGAGGACGTGATTTCGGCCTGCCGCACCGGCCCGCCCGCCGCGCGCGTGCTGCAGA
This sequence comes from uncultured Alphaproteobacteria bacterium, assembly GCA_963826605.1. Classification (GTDB taxonomy): domain Bacteria; phylum Pseudomonadota; class Alphaproteobacteria; order MPNO01; family DASWLB01; genus CAWGHZ01. The sequence goes on along the minus strand of CAWGXN010000001.1, from coordinate 1,640,218 downwards.
TCGAGCGCTACCCGGCAACGCCGCCCGCCGAGCCCGGCTTCCGCCAAATAGCGTCGGCTTAGTTTTCGAACACCTCGGCGAAGGCGGCGCGCAGGGCCGCGTCGGCGTCGTCCATCGTGGCGGGGCGGCCGAGGTCGGCGAGCGAGGTGACGCCGTGCTGGGCGATGCCGCAAGGCACGATGCCGGCGTAATGGCCAAGCTCGGGGTTCACGTTGAGCGCCACGCCGTGATAGCTGACCCAGCGCCGCACGCGCACGCCGATGGCGGCGATCTTGTCCTCGCGCCCAGGCCGCGCCACCCAGATGCCGACCCGGCCGGGGCGCCGCTCGCCGGCGACACCGAGCCGCGCCAGCGCGCGGATCAGCCATTCCTCCAGCGCGGTGACGAATGCGCGCACGTCGCGCCCGCGCGCTTCCAGATCGAGCATCACATAGGCCACGCGCTGGCCCGGCCCGTGATAGGTGTACTGGCCGCCGCGCCCGGTCCGGTGGACCGGAAAGCGGGCCGCGTCGAGCAGGTCGGCGTCGCTGGCGCTGGTGCCGGCGGTATAGAGCGGCGGGTGCTCGACCAGCCAGACCAGCTCGCGTGCCGTGCCGGCGCGGATGGCGGCCACCCGCTCCTCCATCGCCCGGACGGCCTCGTCATAGGGCACCAGCCCGGGGGCGGTGCGCCATTCCACGGTTTCCGTCGCGCCCGGCGCGTGGAGCGGCTTGCGTCCCATAAGGCGATTTGGTATGCCCAGCCCCTGCGTTTCGCAAGATATTCTAACGTCTTCGAACGCGCGGTCGTGGCGGAATTGGTAGACGCGCAGCGTTGAGGTCGCTGTGGGGGAAACCCCGTGGAAGTTCGAGTCTTCTCGACCGCACCAACCTTCCGGCCCGCCGCAAAGCGGGCCTAAATTTTCCGTGTCCTGGCGCTCATGGCCGGAGGGCCGATGGTCGACAATGCGACCGAGCCGAGAGCCGAGACCGTCGAGGCCGCGCCCCAGGCCAGCGACCTGCTGGGGTTCGGGCCGGAGATGGTGCGCGCCGTCGCGGCGGCGCTCGACGCCGGCGACGACGCGGCCACTGACTCGCTGATCGCCCGGCTCCATTATGCCGAGCTGGCCGACCTTCTGGAGCAGCTCGCGCCCGAGCGGCGCGCCCGGCTGATCGAGCGCATCCGGCCGCGCTTCGACCCCGACATCCTGCCCGAGCTCGACGATTCCGTGCGCGACGAGGTGGTGGCCCAGATCGGCACCGGCACCGTGGCGCGCGCCATCGCCCGCATCGATTCCGATGACGCGCTCTACGTGCTCGACCGGCTGGACGAGCCGCTGCAGCGCCAGGTGCTGCAGGCCATCCCCGAGGCGCTGCGCAGCGTGGTCGAGGAGCACCTCGCCTTCCCGGAGGATTCCGCCGGCCGGCTGATGCAGCGCGACTTCGTCGCCGTGCCGATGTTCTGGACCGTCGGCCAGACCATCGACCACATGCGCGAGAGCGAGGGGCTGCCGCAGGATTTCTACGACATCTTCGTGGTCGACCCGCGCCACCGTCCGGTCGGCACCGTGCCGCTCAGCCGGGTGCTGCGCACCAAGCGGCCGGCGCACATGTCCGAGATCATGGATTCGCAGGTCATCACCGTGCCCGCCGCGATGGACCAGGAGGAGGTGGCCTACGTCTTCCGCCAGCAGGACCTGGTCTCGGCGCCGGTGGTCGACGACGCCGGCCGGCTGATCGGCGTCGATCACCATCGACGACGTCGTCGACGTGATCGACGAGGAGGCGGAGGAAGACCTCATGCGCCTCGGCGGCGTGCGCGAGGACGATCTGAATGCCACGGTGATCGAGACCGGCACGCGCCGCTTTCCCTGGCTGTTCGTCAATCTGGGCACGGCGGTCGTCGCCTCCTCGGTGATCTCGCTGTTCGAGCCGGTGATCGCCAAGATCGTGGTGCTGGCCGTGCTGATGCCGATCGTCGCCTCGATGGGCGGCAACGCCGGCACCCAGACCCTGACCGTCGCCGTGCGCGCCCTGGCGATGAAGGAGCTGACCCCCGCCAACGCCAAGCGCATCATCCGCAAGGAGGTGGCGGTCGGGCTGTTCAACGGCGTGCTGTTCGCGGCGGTGGTCGGCGCTCGTCGCCTGGCTGTGGTTCAGGCAGCGCCCATATCGGCGTGGTGATGGGTGCGGCGATGATCGTCAACCTCGCGGCGGCCGGGCTCGCCGGCGCCGCCATCCCGCTCGGGCTCGCCTGGCTCGGCGTCGATCCGGCCATCGCCTCGGGCGTGTTCCTGACCACCGTCACCGACGTGGTCGGCTTCTTCGCCTTCCTCGGCTTCGCCACCTTGTTCCTCATGTAGCGCAACGCCGTCGCTTAACCCGTTGTTAAGTCGGGGCGACAAATACTGGCGGCCATGGCGAACCGAAATGGGCATGCGATCCGGCCATGAGCTCCGGGCTGATCATGGTGGTCGATGACGACGCGAATCTGCGCCGCATCTACCACGACGTGCTGACCGCGAACGGCTATTCTGTCATCGTCGCCAAAAGCGGCGAGGAATGCCTGGCGCTGCTGCACCGGACGATGCCCAAGGTGCTGGTGCTCGACATCATGATGCCGGAGATGGACGGGATCGAGACCTGCCGCCGCGCCCGCAGGATGGTGGGCGAGAACGTGCCGATCCTGTTCCTGACCGCCGCCGATTCGATGGAGACGGTGCGAAGCTGCCTCGAGGCCGGCGGCGACGACTACCTGATGAAGTCCGGCTCGCCCTCGGTCGTGGTCGACCGGGTGAACCGCCTCGCCAACGTCAACCGCACGACGCTCGCCCGCAAGCGCATCCGCGCCGCCGCCGAGGTGCGCGCCAACCTGGCCTCCGGCCCGATGCCGGGCGACGTTTCCGGCTAGCAGCCAGGCGCTTGCTCGGCCTTCGGCTCCTTCGACCAGGACGGCACCAAGCCCCATCGCAACATGGCGCATTCGCGCTCGCCGTCCCTTGTCCGGATCACGGGCGCATCCTGTGTCGGGGCGAGGTTGTATCGCTCGCGCCAGCCGGGCGGCGGCTCGACCTGTGTCAGCCGGTACAGGCCGACAATCTGACGCCAGGTCAGATGATGCGTGAAGCGGCCACACATTCCGGGATCATGTAGCACGAAGCTCGGGCGGATCGAACCCGTAGGCGTTCGGCATACCGCGCCGTCGCGCGCTGGCATGACGTGATCCCCAAAAGTTAACCATGCTCGAAAAGACCTTGGCATCTGGGCCCGTGACCGGCCCGCAGAATCGTGCGAGGGTCGGGCCCGGTCGGAAGGGAGGCCGGCGGTGGACGACATTCGCCTCGATATGCGCGGCCGTCTTTTGCCCCGGCGGGGGCGCCTCGCGGCGCTTCCGCTGCCGGTCATCACGCGGCACGCCGGCACGCGGTGCCGAACGCGTTTCAGCCTGCAGTGGGTAACGAATTCCGGGACGAGGAGACCCGTCAGGATGGCGAGAACGATCCTTGCGGTCGAGGACGACCCGCTCAACATGCGGCTGTTCCGCGACATGCTGACCTGGCAAGGCTTCACGATGGTCGAGGCGGGCGACGGCGAAAGGGCGCTGGCGCTCGCCGCGGCCGATCCGCCCGATCTCGTGCTCCTCGACATCCAGCTTCCCGGCATGTCGGGGCTCGACCTCGTGCGCCGCTTCAAGGAGGACGCGCGGCTTCGCTCGGTCCCGATCGTCGCGGTGACCGCGCTGGCGCTGCGCGAGCACGAGCGGCTGGTGCATGCGTCCGGCGTCGACGCCTACGTGACCAAGCCGTTCTCGGTCGCGGAGCTGCTGGAGATCGTGCGCCGCCATTTGCCGCCGGAGGAGCCCGTGCCGAACGACGCCGACGCGACGGACGGCGACGACGGCGCTCTCCGCCCCTGGTCCGTGGCACCGGGATTCTCGATGAACGATCCCGATCGCTGAAGACACGACGGCGGTCTCGCAAGTCTTCGTTGCGAGAATGTGCGCCCGGCATTTGTGACAACGGGGCGAAATTTTCCCAAGCACCTTGGCGATTCGAAGCCCGTCGATAACAATCGTTGAAAGACGTTAATCGGTTAACGGGTTTCGCGACGGGGGTGATGGATGGAAGGTACGACAATTGCCGGCGAGCCGGCCCGCCGGCCCATCGTGGTCGTGGTCGGCAACGAAAAGGGCGGCAGCGGAAAGTCGACGACGGCAATTCACCTGACGGTCGCGCTTCTCAAGAAGGGCTATCGCGTCGCGACGCTCGACCTCGATCAGCGCCAGCGCACCTTCACGCGGTTTATCGAGAACCGGCGCCTGTATGCGCACGAGACCGACACGCCGCTGGCGCTTCCCACCCACACCCTCACCGACCCGCTGGAGGGCAACGACGTCGCCGCCCTGGTGGTGGCACGGGCCCGCATGGCGGCGACGCTGCGCGCGCACGCCGACCACGACGTGCTGGTGATCGACACGCCCGGCAGCGAATCCGCCTTGTCGCGCGCCGGCCATGAGACGGCCGACGTGCTGGTCACGCCGCTCAACGACAGCGTGCTGGACATCGACGTCCTCGCCCGCATCGACTGGGAAAGCCGCAGGGTTCTCGAGCCCAGCGTGTACAGCCGCTTTGTCTCCGAATGCCGAACCCGCCGCGCAGGGCCCGAGGGGGCGCCGCTCCGCTGGATCGTCTTCCGCAACCGGCTGGCGCATATCGGCTCGCGCAACATGCGCGACATCGACGCGCTGATGGAGCTGCTGGCCGACCGGATCGGGTTCGAGGTGTCGCACGGCTTCGGCGAGCGGGTGATCTTCCGCGAGCTGTTCCCGCGCGGCCTCACCGTGCTCGACCTGCCCTCCGAGGCGGGGCGCGGCGGCGAGGCGCCGTCGAGCCATCGCGCCGCGGAGGCCGAGCTTGCGGCCCTGATCGAGGCGGTCGCCCCGCGCCAGCCCGCCCTGGCCTGACCCGCCGGCCACTCGGAACGTTGGCCCGCGCCCAGGCGCGCGTGGTAGGGTTTCGCTTGCCGGGCGGCCAGTCGACAGGGGCACGTGGTGGCGGACGACAACGAAGCGCCCATAAGGGCGCGGGACAGGCGCCAGGCAGGCAGGGACATCGACGATCGGCGCAGCTGGATCTGGCTTCTGGCGCTGGTCGAGCTCGTGGGCGTCGTTCTGCTCGCCACCGGGCGGGGCGGCACCTACCGCGAGTTTCTGACGACGCTCGGTGCGGCGCTGCTGATCGCGGTCGCCGCGCTCACCGCCGGTGGCGTCGTCGGGCTGCTGTTCGGCCTGCCGCGCCGGGGCGACGCGGAGCGGCCCGAAAGCGCGCTGGCGGGAATCGCGGATTGGCTGCCGCTGCTGGTCGTCGGGGCGGCGCTGTTCGGGGCGTCGAGCATCGCCGGCTGGATCGGCACGCAGGGGGCCCGCGCCGGGGCGGCGCTCGGCCTGGCCGGCGAGGCGGGCGCGATCCTGGGGGCGGTGATCGTCGCCTTCAACCTGGCCTTCGGCTTCCTCGCGTTCTTCGTCTATTTCCGGCCCGGCGCCGCGCCGGCCCAGCCGCCCGCCGCCGCGCCCGCCTCGGACGCCGCGCTGCACGCCGCGACGACGGCGAGCGCCATCCTCGGCGCGCTCTACCGGCCGCCGCCGGGCGGCTTCGAGCAGGCGATCCGCGAGGCGCGCGCCTACCTGCGCGACCCGGCGAACGAGCGCAACGGCACGATCTGGATGTATCTCGCCTGCGCCTATGGCCAGAAGCACACGGCCCTGCAGATGACGGCCACCGCCGCCGAGCTGCGCCGGCTGGCGCAAGGCGCGCTGGATGCGGTGCGCAAGGCGCGGCGCTACGACCCCCCGCTCAAGGACGAGATGCGCGCCCTGTGGGACCCGAACGACGAGAACCACGTCGAGGGCGAGAACGACCTGCAGGCGTTCTACGACGACCCGCGCCTGCACGAGCTGTTCGCCGAGGAGCTGTTGTAGCCCCAAGGCTCTGGACCGTGTCTGGGGCACCTCCTAGACTGGCCCTTCCCACGCGCACAGGAAGGCCCGAGATGATCCCGACCGACATTGCCGCGATGGTCGACGACCGCCCCGAGGACGGCGTGTTCCGCGTCCATGCCGACGCGTTCCGCCGGCGCGACGTGTTCGAGCTGGAGATGAAGCACATCTACGAGGCGAGCTGGGTCTATGTCGGGCTGGAATGCCAAATCCCGAAGCCGCACGACTTCATCACCACCCGGATCGGCCGCCAGCCCGTGATCGTCACGCGCGACGGCGACGGCGCCATCCACTGCCTGCTGAACAATTGCCGCCACCGCGGCGCCGTGGTGTGCGAAGCGATGGCCGGCAATCGCAAGGTCCATGTCTGCCCCTACCACGCCTGGACCTACGATTCCGCCGGGCGCAATGTCGCCATCACCGCCGAGGAGGAGGGCGCCTATACCGCGGCCTTCAAGCGCGAGAACCACGATCTCAGGCCGGCCGCCCGCGTGGCGAGCTATCGCGGCTTCATCTTCGCCAGCCTCAATCCGGAGGTGCCGCCGCTGGAGGAGCATCTGGACGGCGCGCGCGCCTTTCTCGACCTCGCCGTCGACCAGAGCCCCGATGGGCTGGAGCTGATCCCGGGCACAGTGACCTACACCTATCCCGGCAACTGGAAGATGCAGATCGAGAACAGCGCCGACCAGTACCATTTCGTGCCGACCCACACCTCGTACCTGCAGATCCTCGGCAAGCGGAAGCCGCCGGCGGACGGCCAGGCGCAGGTGTCGTTCCGCCGCGCCTACACCCAGAAGGACCTGCTGCGCGGCTCGTTCACCTTCGCCAACGGCCACAACGCCATGTGGGCGGGCGTCGAGGAGCCGCATCTGCGCGCCTTGTGGCTGGAGAAGGACGAGGTCGAGAAGCGCGTGGGCGCCGAACGCTTCAAATGGATGCTGTACACGCGCAACCTGCTGGTCTTCCCGAACTTCCAGCTTCTCGAGACCGCCTCGCTGCAGATCCGCATCAACCGCCCGCTCGGGCCCGACCTGACCGAGATCACCACCTACTGCATCGCGCCCAAGGGCGAGAGCCGCGCCGCACGCGTCCGCCGCCTGCGCCAGTACGAGGAGTTCTACAACCCCTCGGGCCTCGCCACGCCCGACGACATGACGATCTTCGACGCCTGCCAGTCGGGCCAGCAGGCCGACCAGGTCGATTGGCACCAGGGCTACATGCGCGGTCTCGCCCGCATGCGCTGGGGCGGCGACCAGCACGCCCGCGAGATCGGCGTGAACCCCGTCACCTCGGTCGACACGATGGGGGCGATGGGCGACGAGACGATCTTCCATTCGCAATACCGCGAGTGGGTGCGCCTTCTGTCCAAGGGGCTGGGCGCCGAGGCGCCAGGCCGGCCGCTGGCGCGCGGCGCCGCCGAATGAGCCTCGACCCCGAGGCGGCGCGCGAGCTGGTCTGGCGCGAGGCGCTGGCGCTCGACGAGCAGCGCTGGGACGACTGGCTCGCGCTCTACGACGAGGCGCCGGTGTTCTGGGTGCCGGCCTGGAAGAGCGAGCATGCGCCGACCGCCGATCCCGAGGCCGAGATCTCGCTGATCTACATCGCCTCGCGCGCCCAGCTCGAGGAGCGGGTGGCGCGCATCCGCTCGGGCCGGTCGGCCGCGTCTGCGCCGATGCCGCGCACCGCCCATGCCGTGACCAACCTGCTGGTCGAGCCGGCCGAGGACGACGCCGTGCGCGTCCGCTCGGTGGCGACAACGCATCTGTTCGACCTGCGCCGGCGCGAAAGCCATGTCTATTTCGCGCGCTGCGAGCACCTGCTGGCCGCCGCCGGCGGCGCGCTCCGCATCAGGCGCAAGACGGTCCTGCTGCTCAACGACACGCTGCCCACCGCGCTCGATTTCTATACGGTGTAGCTCGGGACGAGACGAACGAAGGGGAGGAAACCATGAGGAAGCTGGCATTCGCCGCCGCGGCTCTGGCGCTCTGCGCCGTCCTGCTGCCGGTCGCGCCGGCCCGGGCGCAGTCCGACGCCAAGGCGGGCTGGGACAAGCTGGTCGCCGCCGCCAACACCGAGGGCGAGGTTTCGGTCGCCGGCTCGCGCAGCCCCGACGTTCGACGCGTGATGATCGCGCGCTGGAAGCACGACTTCCCCAAGATCAAGATCAACTACACGACGGGCAGCTCGACCTCGTGGATGCCCAAGATGCTGGCCGAGCGCAAGGCCGGCAAGTTCCTGTGGGACGTGTTCGCGACCGGCCCGACCGGGGGCATGTCGCTGGCGCATGTCGGCGCGCTCACCTCGATCATGCCGCTCCTGGTGCTGCCCGAGCTCAAGGACCCGAAGACCTGGCAGGGCGGGTTCGAGCACATGTTCATCGATTCCAAGAACCTGGTCGCCACACCGTTCGTGCAGCCCGTCACCATCTGGTACGACACCGCCAAGGTTCCGGCCGAAAAGGTGCAGAAGGAGGGTGTGCGCATCCTTCTCGATCCCGAATACAAGGGCAAGATCCTGTGGCAGGACCCGCGCATCGGCGGTCCGGGCCAGAACTACTCGTTCTGGATTCGCAAGACGATGGGCGACGACGTGCTGAAGAAGATCATCGTCGACCAGAAATCCGTGTTCTTCAACTCGGCCTCGGAAGCGACCGAGGCGCTGATCCGCGGCCAGGGCGTGTTCGTCATCGGCATCCAGGCGTCGGTCTTGCAGAAGTTCCAGAAGGCGGGGCTTGGCAAATCCGTCGAGCCCCTGGGCACGACGTCCGACGTGGCCTGGGCCGGCAGCGGCGGCATGGTGCTGGCGGCGATCGAGCACCCACGGCACCCCAACGCGCAGAAGCTGTTCGTCAACTGGTTCTTGACCAAGGACATCCAGGACCTGCTGTCCAAGACCGACCGGCTGAACTCGCTGCGCGCCGACGTGCCGTCGCACACCGACGGCGGGCTGCATCTCGTCCCCGGCCAGAAATACGTGCGCACCGACGCCGAGAAGGTGCTGAAGGAGAAGAAGGCGACGCGCCGGCTGATCCGCGAATGGCGGCCGGGTTGATCGGGGCGGGCGGCATGGCGACGCTAGACACACCGGCGGACGCGCCGCGGCGCAACGACACCTACGACGATCTGCGCGAGCTGCTGGTCCGGCTCGAGCAGATGGGCGAGGTCGAGCGCGTCGCCGGGGCCGACCGCGAGCTGGAGATCGGCGCGCTGGCCGAAACGGTGGCGGCCGGCAATCCCGGCCGCGCGCCGGCGCTTCTGTTCGACGAGATACCGGGCTTTGCGCCCGGCTTCCGCATCCTGTCCGGCGCGGCCAACGGGCTCCGCCGGCTTGCGCTCGTGCTCGGCCTGCCCGACCCCGCCAACGAGACCGAGCTGGTGAAGTCCTATCGCGACCGCATGCGCGCGGGCACCCAGCCGATCCCGCCGGTCGAGGTGCAGACCGGCCCAATCCTCGAGAACGTCGACCGCGACGGCGGGGTGAACCTCGACCGCTTTCCGGTGCCCAAGGTGCACGAGCTCGACGGCGGGCGCTATATCGGCACCGACGACCTCGTCATCATGCGCGATCCGGACAATGGCTGGATCAACGCCGGCACCTATCGCGTGATGATGCACGACCGCAACACGGTGGCGATCTGGATGTCGCCCGGCAAGCACGGGCGGCGCATCAGCGAGAAGTATTTCGCCAAGGGCGAGCCCTGCCCCGTCGCCATCTCGTGCGGCCAGGACCCGGTCCTGTTCCTCGCCGCGCACCAGGAGATCGACTGGGAGCTTTCGGAATATGCCTATGCCGGCGGCCAGCGCGGCCGGCCGATCGAAATCGTGCGGTCGGAGCTGCACGGCCTGCCGATCCCGGCCCATGCCGAGCTGGTGCTCGAGGGCGAGATGATCCCGGGCGAGACGCGGCTGGAAGGCCCGTTCGGCGAGTTCATGGGCTATTACGCCTCGGAGGCGACCGAGCTGCCCATCGTGCGCATCCGCCGCGTCTATTGGCGCCACGATCCGATCCTGACCCTCGCCATCCCGTCGCGCCCGCCGGAGAACTTCACCTTCGCCCGCGCCTGCGTGAAATCGGCGATGATCTGGGACGAGGTCGAAAAGGCCGGCCTTCCCGGCGTCACAGGAGTTTGGTGCCACGAGTCCGGCGCCGGGCGCCTGTTCAACGTGATCTCGATCAAGCAGCTCTATCCCGGCCACGCGACCCAGGCCGCCATGCTGGCCGCCAACTGCCACGCCGGCAACTATGCGGGCCGCTGGGTGGTGGTGGTGGACGACGATATCGACCCGTCGAATATGTTCGATGTGGTCTGGGCAATGTCGACGCGCTGCGACCCGCCGGAGGACATCCAGTTCATCCGCCGCGCCTGGTCCACGCCGCTGGACCCTATGGTGCGCGCGGCGCCCTGGCACAACAACCGCGCCATCGTCGATGCCTGCCGGCCCTATGGCTGGAAGGACAAGTTCCCCACCGTCGCCGAGGCGAGCCCGGAGCTGAAGGCCCGCGTCCGCGCCAAGTGGCCGCATCTGTATCGATAGTCGGCGGCCCCGCCGAGGAAACACATTCAGATCCCGTGCAAAACAAATTGACCACAAGGCCATTCGACCGCGCCCGATAGGGGCGGGTCCCGAGCCGCCCTCCCCTAGACCGCGCTCGGTTTCTTAAATCCTTTGCGCTTGCAGCGCGTCCCTCCCGCTTCAGGGGGAGGGTGGTGTAGCGTTACCTTCCCCTGTGTGGACGCTATTCTGGTTTTTTGTCGTGCTTGCGTGGGCGGGTAATATGCTGCTCGATATGCGGGAAAGATATCAGCAAACCAATGAATTGCGCCTCAATGAGCTAGTTATTATATTGTTCATATGCTTCGGCACTTCCGTCGCTTACGGAGGTACGTTGATTCCGCATATCAAGGGCTGGCTGGGTGGGGGAGAACCGATAAAGGCTCGAATCTTCGTAGCACCTGCAGCCAGTGATGCTTTTTCGAAATATGCTCCGGGATCAAGAGCCAATGGGTTTTCTGCCAATATCTTGCTGGATAACGACAGCCTTATTGTTTTTCGCTTAGATTCGGTTGGGGGCAGGATATTTTCTCTTCCACGTGCAGAAGTACGGCTCTTGGAGGCGGAACTTCCGGAAATGGCAATTACAGCCGATCCTGCAAGAATTGCAAACGCGGTCGGACATGTATTTGGAATTCGGGCGACGCCTCCTCATGGCCCATAGCCAATCAAGGGTGGTACCGCAATGTTTGCTGAACTCAGGCTTTACGCCGCCTGAGGGACGGCGGGCGGGGAAGGCTCGGCCGGCGGCAGCTCGGAAAAGCCGATCAGCCGGCCGCGCTCCTCGTCCCACAGCACCAGCCACGCCGCCTTGATCCCCTGCCACAGCGTGAACGACTTCGCCTCGTGGAACACCGGGTTCTCGTCGTGGCAGCGCCGCAGATTGTAGTTGGGGATGCGCGGATTCAGGTGGTGGATGTGGTGGATGCCGATATTGCCCGAGAACCATTGCAGCACGCGCGGCAGGCGGAAATGGCCGCACCCGACCATCGCCACCCGGGCGAGGCGCCATTCGTCATTGCGCACCCAGACCGAGCCGGGGAACTTGTGGCCGAGGAAATCCAGCCACATGCCGATGGCCGAGCCGAACACCAGGATGGGAAGCTGGACAAGCGCCACCTCGGCGAATCCGAACGCCCAGCCGAGCCCGCCGTACATCAGGCCCAGCGCGGCGTTGGCGAGGTGGATGTTGGCGCGCTCGAACCGCCACGACTTGTCGCACATCAGGGTCAGGCGCGTGCCCACCGCCATGGTGAGGGGCGCGATCAGCGGATAGAAGATCAGCGGCTCGCGGGTGAGGCGGTAGGCGAGCCGCTTGCCCCGGGGCAGCGCCCGGTACTCGCGCACCGTCAGGCACTCGGCGAAGATGCCGCGGTCGCCGCGGTCCAGATTGTTGATCATGGTGTGATGGTGCGCGTGCTGGCGCAGCCAGAAGCAGAGCGGCGTCAGGTTGAACAGCGTGCAGACATGGCCGAGCACCAGATTCGCCCGGCGCGAGCGGAAGAAGGCGTAGTGCCCGCAATCGTGCTGGAAGATGGTGACGCGCACCAGGAACGCCGCGGTCAGCAGCCCGCACAGGACGGTGAGCGCGTAGGAGACGTGCAGCGCGCGGTAGCCGAGATACCAGAACACGCAGATCGACGGGAAGGTGTTGGCAATCTGCCAAGCGCTTTTCCACAGCACCGGGCGGGCATAGGGCGCCATCACCCGGCCCAAGGCGCGCGCCCGCGGCCCATCGGCCATGCTGGTCCTGCGGCTGGTTGCTGGCCGGGTCGCGGCCCGGGAGGCTTCAGTCTGATCGCTCACGGCGGCGCCCCCTCGACGCCAACCTCACCACGCCCCGAATCTACAACTTTCGCCCGCCTCCCCTCAAGTGTTCGAAAGGAGAATATTTCGTTGCCGCCGCCGGGCACTTCGGTCGGCGCGGCGGACGACAAGTACTGGCCGCGCATCACCCCTCGTCCGCCAGGCTCATCAAGGTGGCGTTGCCACCGGCCGCCGCGGTGTTGACCGAGAGCGTCCGCTCGACGGCGAAGCGGCGCAGATAGTGCGGCCCGCCGGCCTTGGGGCCGGTGCCGGACAGCCCCTCGCCGCCGAACGGCTGGACCCCGACCACGGCACCGATCATCGAGCGGTTGACGTAGGCGTTGCCGGCGCGCACCCGCGAGGCGATGTGGCGCGCGGTCTCGTCGATGCGCGAATGGATGCCGAGGGTGAGCCCGTAGCCGGTGGCGTTGATCGCGTCGATCACGCCGTCGAGCCGGCTCGCCCGGTAACGGATCACGTGCAGGATCGGTCCGAACACCTCGCCGTGCAGGCGGTCGAGCCGGTCGATCTCGAACGCCGTCGGCGGGAAGAACGTGCCGTTCGCGCACGCCTCGGGCAGGGCGCACTCGTAAAGAAGGGTCCCCTCGCGCTTCATGCGGTCGGCGTGGCCGGCCAGCGCCTCGCGCGCGTCGGCGTCGATCACCGGCCCGACGTCGGTCGCGACAAGCCCGGGATCGCCGATGGCGAACTCGGCCATCGCGCCCGTCAGCATTTCGACCAGCCGGTCGGCCACCTCCTCCTGCACGAACAGGACGCGCAGGCACGAGCAGCGCTGGCCCGCCGACAAAAAGGCCGATGTCACCACGTCTGTCACCACCTGCTCGGCGAGGGCGGAGGAATCGACGATCATCGCGTTCTGCCCGCCGGTTTCGGCGATCAGCACGCCGAGCGGCCCGTCGCGCGCAGCCAGCGCCCGGGCGATCGCCTGGCCGGTCTCGGTCGAGCCGGTGAAGGCGACGCCGGCGAGCCGCGCGTCGCGGGTGAGCGCGGCGCCGACCTCGCCGCCCGCGCCGGGCAGGAGGTGCAGCACGTCGCCCGGCACTCCCGCCTCGTGCAGCACGCGCACGGCGGCCGCCGCCATCAGCGGCGTCTGCTCGGCCGGCTTGGCGAGGACGGCGTTGCCGGCGGCCAGCGCCGCCGCCACCTGGCCGGTGAAGATGGCCAGCGGGAAGTTCCACGGGCTGATGGCGGCGAACACGCCGCGCCCGTGCAGGGAAAGCGTGTTCTCCTCGCCGGTCGGGCCCGGCAAGGCGAGCGGCGCCGCGAAATCGGCCCGCGCCCTCGCGGCGTAGTAGCGGCAGTAATCCACCGTCTCGCGCACCTCGGCCACCGCGTCGGCCAGCGACTTGCCGCCCTCGCGCACGGCGATGGCCATGAGGCTCGACATGCGCGCCTCGAACAGGTCGCCGGCGCGCTCCAGCACGGCGGCGCGCGCCGCCGCGCCCGCCTCGTCCCATCCGGGCTGGGCGGCGACGGCCCGGCCGAGCGCCTCGTCGACCAGCGCGGCGTCGGCGTCGATGGCCACGCCCACCACCCGGCGCCGGTCGGCCGGGTCGGCGATCTCGCGCTCTGCGCCCGGGCGCTCCGTGCCGCCCACTATGGGCGCGGCGGTCCAGCGCCCCGCCCCCGCCGCGCCCATCTCGGCCGCCAGCTTCGCCAGGGCCAGCGGATCGCTCAAATCGAGCCCGCGCGCGGCGGCGCGGCCGGGCTCGACCGTGCCCGTCGGCGGCGGGATGAGCGGGTGCGGCTTGGGCGCGGTCGCCGCCAGCCGCTCGACCGGGTCGGCGACGATCTCGTCCACCGGAAGCGCCTCGTCGACCAGCCGGTTGACGAACGAGGTGTTGGCGCCGTTCTCCAGCAGGCGGCGCACCAGATAGGGCAGCAGATCCTCGTGGCTGCCGACCGGCGCGTAGACGCGGCAGGCGAGCGCCCGGCGCGCGGCCGGCCCGTCGGGCGCGAGCAGCCGCTCGTAGAGCGGGCGTCCCATGCCGTGCAGCCTTTGGAACTCGAACGGCGCGTTGGGCCCGGCGAGCTCCAGCACCGACGCCGCGGTATGGGCGTTGTGGGTGGCGAATTGCGGGTAGATCGCATCCGCCGCCAGCATTCGCCGCGCGCAGGCCAGGTAGGAGACATCGGTGGCGAGCTTGCGAGTGAAGACCGGATAGTCGTCGAGCCCATTTTGCTGCGCCCGCTTGATCTCGGAATCCCAGTACGCGCCCTTGACCAGCCGCACCATCAGCCGGCGGCGGTGCGTCCGGGCGAGCCCGGCGAGCCAGTCGATCACGGCCGGCGCGCGCTTCTGGTAGGCCTGGACGGCGATGCCGAGCCCGTCCCACCCGTCGAGCGCCGCGTCCGCGCACGCGGCGGCGAACACGTCGAGCGTGAGGTCGAGCCGGTCCGCCTCCTCGGCGTCGACGGTGAGGCCGATGCCCGCCGCCTTCGCCGCCCGGGCGAGCGCGACCAGCCGGCCCGGAAGCTCCACCAGCACACGTTCGCGCTGGGCCGGCTCGAAGCGCGGGTGGAGCGCCGAGAGCTTCACCGAGATGCCCGGCGCGCTTGCCCCGGCGCCGTCCGCCGACGCCGCGCCGATGGCCCCGATCGCCTCGGCGTAGGCGTCGAGATAGCGCTGCGCGTCGCGCGCCGTATGCGCCGCCTCGCCCAGCATGTCGAAGGAATAGCGCCAGCGCCGGTTGTCCGGCTCGTCCGCCCGCGCCAGCGCCTCGGCGATCGTGCGGCCCATGACGAACTGGCGCGCCATGATGCGCATGGCCGCGGTGACGGCACGGCGGATCACCGGATCGCCGCCCGACAGCAGCCGGCGCAGCGCCGGCCACAGCTCGCGGTCGGCCTCCCACCGGACCAGCCGGCCGGTGAGCATCAGCCCCCAGGTCGACGCGTTGACGAACAGCGAGCGGGAATGGCCGAGATGCGCCTCCCAGTCGGCGTCGCCCAGCTTGTCGCGGATCAGCCTCTCGGCGGTGTCGGCGTCGGGGATGCGCAGCAGCGCCTCGGCGAGGCACATCAGCACCACCCCCTCGCGGCTCGACAGGTCGAACTCGTGCAGGAACGCGTCGAGCCCGCCGGCATGGACCCGCTGCGACCGCGCGTGACGCACCAGATCGGCGGCGGTGGCGGCGATGCGCGCCCGTGCCGCCTCGCCGAACCGCGCCTCGGCGATCAGCGCGTCGGCGCGCGCGGTCTCGTCGGCACGGGTGAGCCCGGCGATCTTCCTGCGGTCGCCGTCGAGCGCCGGCACGGCGCCCACGAAAGGCGTCGGAAGGGCCGCCGGAGCGCGGCCCGGCGCCATCAGAGGAGGCCCAGCTCGCGCAGCTCGGCGGCCATGTCGTCCGGCAGCGTATCGGCGCCCTCGGGCTGCTCGCCCAGGTCAGGCGGCACGTCGCCCGGCCCGAGGTAGCGCCAGCCGCGGCGCGCCCGTACCGGCCGCGGCATGGTGGGCACGATCTCCATGTCGAGCACCAGGGCGCAGCGCCGCCGCGATTCGGGATCGGTCACGCGCTCGCAGCGCAGCACGCGCTGGCGGGCGCGGATCTGGCCCTTGATGATCCAGTAGATCGAGCCGCCGTCGGTCAGCTCGGCCTCGCGCGTGGGGAAGGCGCGCAGCAGGGTGCGCACCTCCTTCTTGCGCGTGCCGGCCGCCTTGCGGCGCTCGGCCTGCCATTGGGCCAGGTCCTCGATGGACTCGGCGTGGAACGCCCGGCGAAGGATATGAACCGTCACGACTGCCTCCCCTCGTCCCGAATATGGCGCGGGCGCAGGCACGCTTCTACCCCGATCAAGGCAGAAAGCCCGTCGCGCGCCACGAGAGATAGGTCGGCGGCACGGTCACGAGCCAGGAGAACGCCGCACAGCTCCGGCGCCGGCAGCACCGCGGGTGCAAGCGCGATCAGGGCAGCGGAAGCGCCGCGAGGCGCCCCCGCCGGGGCAAAAGACGGCCGCGCATATCGAGGCGAATGTCGTCCACCGCCGGCCTCCCTTCCGACCGGGCCCGACCCTCGCACGATTCTGCGGGCCGGTCACGGGCCCAGATGCCAAGGTCTTTTCGAGCATGGTTAACTTTTGGGGATCACGTCATGCCAGCGCGCGACGGCGCTGTCTGCCGAACACGCCTACGGGTTCGATCCGCCCCAGCTTCGTGCTACATGATCCCGGAATGTGTGGCCGCTTCACGCATCATCTGACCTGGCGTCAGATTGTCGGCCTGTACCGGCTGACGCAGGTCGAGCCGCCGCCCGGCTGGCGCGAGCGATACAACCTCGCCCCGACACAGGATGCGCCCGTGATCCGGACAAGGGACGGCGAGCGCGAATGCGCCATGCTGCGATGGGGCTTGGTGCCGTCCTGGTCGAAGGAGCCGAAGGC
The DNA here is from genome assembly GCA_963826605.1 of uncultured Alphaproteobacteria bacterium. Lineage (GTDB taxonomy): Bacteria > Pseudomonadota > Alphaproteobacteria > MPNO01 > DASWLB01 > CAWGHZ01. The sequence goes on along the minus strand of CAWGXN010000001.1, from coordinate 1,623,485 downwards.
CGAGTACTCGACCATCAACGCGCGCTCCGAGACGGTCGCGACGAAGCCGACATACCGCGAGGCGTTCAGGCGGCGGCGCTGCCTCGTTCCCGCGTCCGGCTTCTACGAGTGGCGCGCCGAGCCGGGCGCGAAGGGAAAGCAGCCTTACTACTTCCGTCGCGCGGATGGCGAGCCGATGACCTTCGCGGGCTTGTGGGAACGCTGGCAGAAGGGCGAAGCGCCCGCGCTCGAAACCTTCACGATCATCGTAACCAGCGCGAGCGAGCAAGTGCAGCCGTTCCATCACCGCATGCCGGTGATCCTCCAGACCGACCAGTTCGACGCCTGGCTGGAGGGCGATCCGCAGATTCTTGAACCGATGCTGGCTCCGTTCGCGGGTGCGCTGGCCATCGACCCGGTGTCGCGTGCGGTGAACGACCCCCGGAACGATGGTCCCGAACTGATCGCGACGGCGGCTTGGAGCGCGTTCGGTCTACGTTGAATTGCTTCCGGCGCGTCTCTCCCCCCCTGAAAGGGGGAGGATATGTCGATGGTTTCCAACCGACACGATCTTGCTCCAGGCGGGGCCCCGCCCTCGTGCCGGTCACGGGCCCGGATGCCGAGGTCCCGAAACGAAAAGGGCGGGCCGAAGCCCGCCCCCTCGATGGTCGCGTGTCGCGGCGATCAGAAGATGTTCTGGGTGGTGATCATGCACCACAGCATCGGGATCGACAGCAGCGTGTTGGTGCGCGAGAACAGCCCCGCGGTGCGGCCGGCCTTGGCCTTGTCGCCCTCGCGACAGCCCGAGCACGATCTTCTGGTTCGGCCAGATCACGAACCAGACGTTGAACCACATGATCGCGCCCAGCCACATGCCGATGCCGATCTGGGTGTGCTTGGCGACGTGGTCGGTGATGCCGAGGCAGATCGCGTCGACGATGTAGCCGTTCATCCAGGCCAGGATCAGGCCGAACACGATGGTCGACATCGCGCCCCAGCGGAACCAGAACAGGGCCGACGGCAGGATGTGACCCGTCACGCCCGGCCGCAGATTTTCCGGAATCTTGGGCATGGTCGGCGTCTGGACGAAGTTGAAGTAGTACAGCAGGCCGATCCACATGATGCCGCTGATGACGTGGCACCAGCGCACCAGCGCCGCCCACCACGCATAGTCGAAGCTGGCGCCCGCCCCGCCATACGCACCCGCCACGACGGCGATGACGATCACGAGCAGTACGAACCCCGTGATGACGCACTGATTCAGGTTTTGCAGAATCTTGGCCATATCCGAACTCCCCCTACGGATGCGACGCTTATCCAAATAGTCGCGTAAGAACGCCTCAGCGTCACTTTGCCACGTCCACAATTATCGGCAGACGTGATTTGCGGCAATGCTGTTCCTGACGGGGGCGAAAATCAAGCCTTCCTTGGGCGACTACTCCGCGAGTTCGAGCCGGTCCCGCGCGATGGCTGCCAGGGCGGCCTGGGCGGCGGCGAAGCCCGAGCGCACGCTGCCCTCGATGGTCGCGGGCAGGCCGGTGGCCGTCCAGTCGCCGGCCAGGACGAGGTTGGCCAGAGAGGTGGTCGGCCGGGCGCGGCGGCGCACCGCGTCGGGGGTCTGGGCGAAGGTGGCGCGCCGCTCCTTCACCACCCGCCAGGGGGGCGTGCGGCCCAGATTGCGGCCCAGCGCCTTGCAGCAGTCGGACCACAGCAGGTTGGCGAGCTCGTGGCCCGGCCGCTCGGCCAGGGCGTCGGCCGCGCTCACCGTCACCGACAGCACGTCATCGCGGGCGAACAGCCACTGCGCCGTCGCGCCGACCAGCCCCAGCACCGGCCTGCCGCCCGGCAGGCGGACGGGCGCGTCGAGGCGGTAATGGGCGTTGACGATGGCGTGCGCCGCGCGCGGCGCGCCCGCCTCGGGCCACAGCTCGGCGCACGCGTCGGGCGGCACGGCCAGCGCCACCGCGTCCTCCGGCCCGAGGCGCAGCAGCCCCTCGGCGAATTGCAGCCCGATCGCGCGGCGCTTGTAGTGCTCGAGGCCGCGCACCCGCGCCTGATAGCGGACCTCCGCCCCGTGGCGGCGCAGCATCGCCAGGGCGGGGTCGATGAGGCTGGGCGACAGCCCCTTCGGGAACACGGTCGGGCGCGCCGCCTGCTCGCCCTTGAGGAACGTCGCGGCGACCGTGCGCCAGAGCAGCCGGGCCGACGCCTCGGTTGCGTCGGTGTTCAGCACGGCGCGCGACAAAGGCTGCCACAGCCGTTCGAACAAGACGCTCGCCCGCGATACGCAGTCGGCGACCGTCGCCGTCTCGCCGGCCCGCGCGAGGCCCAGCGCGTCGCGCAGATATTCGCCCGGCCGCGTCCCCGGCACGCGGCGCTCGGCGTCGAACAGCCAGAGCGGCAGCCGGCCCGGCGAGGGGCGCAGCTCCCACCGCGCGCCGGTCGCGACGTCGAGGAACGGGAAGGCGGCCGGCGCGATCTCGGCGAGGGCGTCGGCCGCGCCGATGTCGGCGAGGTAGGCGCGCGTCGCGTCGTTCGCCCCCATCAGCATGTGGTTGCCGTTGTCGATCAGCCGCCCGATGCTTTCGTCGTGGAACGATCGGCAGCGCCCGCCGGCGCGTCCCGCCGCCTCGTAGACCACCACGGGCTGGCCGGCCAGCGCGGCGCGCAGGGCGCAGGCAAGGCCCGACAGCCCGCCCCCGACGACGTGCAGCGTGGCAGTCACCGGGCGCGCGCCGCCCGCACCCGGCCGCGCGCGATCGCGGCCAGACGGCGCGGCCGCGACAGGGTCACGCCGCGGCGCAGCGGATCGCGCCGCCGCAGCGTCCGCGCCCAGGCCCCGGCCAGCGCCAGCGCCACCGCCGTCCAGCGCCTGAGCCCGGGCTCGCGCACCGCCATCAGCCCCGGCGCGGCCTCGGCGATCATCCGTTCGGCGCGATCCACGAGCCGGTCGAGCACGGCGCGCAGCTCGGGGCTCGCGCGCTTCTGGGCGAGGGCGGTCTCGTCGCACTGGGCCTGGCGCAGCCAGTCGGCCGGCAGGAAGACCCGCCCCGCTTCGTAGTCGGTGCGGCAGTCGCGCACCACGCGCAGCAGCATCACCGCCGTCCCCAGCGCCTCGGCGGCGGGCACGAACGCGGCCTCCTCGCCATGCACGGCCAGCACGTGGCGCGCGGCCGGCCCGGCGGCGAAACGGCACCAGGCCAGCAACTCGCTCCAGCGGCGGAAGCGCGGCGTGCGCCGCGGCTTGTCGAACGCCTCGATGATGCGCGCCGCCGTCGCGGCGTCGATGCCCTGGCCGGGCGCGTGCGGGCCGGTCTCGCCCGAAGCCGCGCGTGCGACGAACGCGATCGTCGCCGCCACGTAGGGGCGCATCACCGGGGTGAGCAGCCGCAGCGGCGGGGCAAGCCGGAGCAGCCGCGGCGCGGGCGGGGCAGGGGACGCGCGGCGGGACAGGGTCAGCGCAGACATGGGCGAGGCCGGTTGGGCGATGACATTGGCGGTGGAACCGCGGAACTAGATAACATAACGGCCATGGCCGACACAGGCGAAGCGCGCGCCGCGGCGCTCCGGCGATTCGACCGCGACCGCTACCTCACCACGCTGTTCGCGCCCGAGGGGCGGCGGCGGGCGCTGTGGGCGCTCTACGGCTTCAACGCCGAGATCGCGTCCGTGCGGGAACAGGTGCGCGAGCCGATCGCCGGGCGCATCCGGCTGCAATGGTGGCGCGACGTGATCGCGGCGATCTATGGCGGCGCGCCGCCCGCGGTGCCGCTGGCGCGCGAGCTGGCCGACGCCGTGGCCGCGCATGGCCTGTCGCGCGCCCCGTTCGAGCGGCTGATCGAGGCGCGCGAGGCCGACCTGGAAGACGCGCCGCCGCCGGACCTCGCCGCGCTGGTCGCCTATGCCGAGGACAGCTCGGCCGCGCTGGTGGCGCTGGCGCTCGAAGCGCTGGGGGCAGGGGAGGCGGACGCGGCGCGGGCCGCCGGCCGCCATGTCGGCATCGCCTGGGCGCTTTCGGGCCTGTTGCGCGCGGCGCCGCACCGGGCGCGGACGGGGTGGACGGGCTTCCCGCCTGCGCTGCTGGCGGAGGCCGGGATCGGCGCCGGGCGGATCGACCCGCGCCGACCGCCGGCCGGTCTCGCCGACGGTCGCCGCGCGCATCGCCGACGAGGCGCGGGCGCATCTGGCGGCGGCCCGGCGCCTCGCCCCCGACGTGCCGCGCGCCGCCTTGCCGGCGCTGCTGCCGGCGGTTCTTGCCGGCCACGACCTCGACCGGCTGGCCCGCGCCGGGCATGACCCGTTCGACCTACGCCTCGCCCGGCCGGAGCGGATATCCCGTCCCCTGCGCCTCGCCTTCGCCGCCTTGCGCGGGCGGTATTGATGCCGTTCGCCCTTCGAGACGTCCGCTTCGCGGCCTCCTCAGGGCGAGCGGTTTGATATCAGTGGGTTATCCGTTCGTGCTGAGGAGCGCTCCGAAGGAGCGCGTCTCGAACTACGAGCGGATATCTATTCCGCCGCGGCGCGGGTGTGGCCCAGCCAGGTGTCGAGGTCGGCCAGCGCGCGACGCGCCATCTCGCGGCGGCGGTCGCGGCCCTTGGCGCGGATTTCGACGGGCGGGAACAGCCCGAAATTGACGTTCATCGGCTGGAAGGTGTCGGCCTCGGCCCCGCCGGTGATGTGGCGCAGCAGGGCGCCCAGCGCCGTCGTTCCGGGCGGCGCTTCGGGTGGCCTCCCATGCCGCTCGGCGGCGGCGAACCGGCCGGCGAGGAGCCCGATGGCGGCACTTTCGACATAGCCTTCGACGCCGGTCACCTGGCCGGCGAAGCGCAGCCGCGGCTCGGCCTTGAGCCGCAGGGTCGCGTCCAGAAGGCGCGGCGAATTGAGGAAGGTGTTGCGGTGCAGCCCGCCGAGCCGGGCGAAGCGCGCGCCCTCCAGCCCGGGAATCATGCGGAACACGCGCGCCTGCTCGCCGTGCTTCAGCTTGGTCTGGAACCCGACCATGTTGTAGAGCGTGCCGAGCGCGTTGTCGCGACGGAGCTGGACCACCGCGTAGGGCCGCCGGCCGGTGCGCGGATCGGTCAGCCCGACCGGCTTCATCGGCCCGAAGCGCAGCGTGTCGCGCCCGCGCGCCGCCATCACCTCGATGGGCAGGCAGCCTTCGAAATAGGGCGTGGACGCTTCCCACTCGTGGAACTCGGTCTTCTCGGCCGACAGAAGCGCGTCGATGAAGGCGCCATAGCCGGCCTCGTCGAGCGGGCAGTTGATGTAGTCGGCCCCGCCCTTGTCGTAGCGCGACTGCAGCCAGGCGGTTTCCATGTCGATCGAATCGCGGTGCACGATGGGGGCGATGGCGTCGAAGAAGGCGAGGGACTCCTCGCCCGTCAGTGCGCCGATCGCCTCCGCCAATGCGGGCGAGGTGAGCGGGCCGGTGGCGACGATCACGCTCGACCAGTCGGCCGGCGGAAGGCCCGCCACCTCCGCGCGCGCGACCTCGATCAGCGGCGCGGCGGCGATGCGGCCCTCGACCTCGGCCGCGAACAAGTCGCGGTCGACCGCCAGCGCACCGCCGGCCTCGACCCGGTGCGCGTCGGCCGCGGCCAGGATCAGCGAGCCGGCGCGGCGCATCTCGGCGTGCAGCAGCCCGACCGCGTTGTTCTCGGCGTCGTCGGAGCGGAACGAGTTGGAGCAGACCAGCTCGGCGAGTTGGCCGGTGACGTGCGCCTCGGTCGCGCGCGCCGGGCGCATCTCGTGCAGCACGACGGCGATGCCGGCGCGGGCCAGCTGCCACGCCGCCTCGGTGCCGGCGAGGCCGCCGCCGATCACGTGGACGGGCGGGCCGCTCACGCCACGGCCTCGGCGCCGGTCGTCGTCTCGTCGGCCAGGCCCCACACCTCCTCCGCCGCGCGGATGCCGCGCAGCTCGAACCGGCCGAGCGAGACCAGGCCGTCACCGCAATGGCGCGCCACCGCCGACGAGACCAGGATCGTGCGCCCCAGCTCTCCGGCCAGGGTCTCGAGCCGCGCGGCGAGGTTGACGGCCGGGCCGATGGTGGTGAAGTCGAGCCGCCCCGGGCCGCCGATATTGCCGTAGAGCACGTCGCCCACGTGGAGCGCGAGGCCGAACTGCAAGGTGGGCTCGCCCGCCTCGGCGCGCAGCCGGTTGGCCTCAGCCATGCGCACGCGCGCCTCGCGCGCCGCCGCCATGGCCTCGCCGCAGACCGGCCCCTCCGCTTCGGCAACGGCCGGGAAGATGGCGAGCAGCCCGTCGCCCATGAACTTCAGAACCTCGCCGCCATGCTTCTCGACCGAGATCACCAGCGCGTCGAAATAGTCGTTGAGCAGCCGCACGAGCTGGTCGCCCGGCAGCATGTCGGCCAGCCGGGTGAAGCCGCGCAGATCGGCGAGCCAGATTCCGGCGTGGATCGTCTCGACATTGCCGCGGCGGATCTGGCCGGCCAGTATGCGCTGGCCCGCGTTGGGGCCGACATAGGTGTCGAGAAGGGTCGAGGCGAGACGGCGCAGCGCATAGATCTCGGCGATTCGGGCGAGCGGGGTGCGCACCGCCTTCAGCGCCGAAATCTCGCGGCGGGTGAAGCCGCCGGGCCGTCCCGTCGTCCAGGTGACGGCGTGGCGCTCGCCATTCACGAAGGAAAGCGGCTGGGCGATGTAGTCGGTCATGCCCTGGCCGCGCATCTCGTCGTAGAAGGCGAGGTCGCGCGGGCCGTCCAGCGCTTCGAGCCGGACGCGCAGCGTGCGCCCGCCGCGCATCACCTCGGCCAGCGGCGAGTTGAAATAGTTGGGGTCGGTCTCGAGATACAAGCCGCGCCTCGCCGACATGCACGTCCTCGCGCCCGCGCCGCCACACGAAGTGCCGGCCCAGCACGTTGGGGTGAAGCGTGGCGACGATACACCATGCCGCGGTCGACACCGACGCCGGCGGCGGCCAGCCGCTCGCACAGGTCCTTCAGTATCTCCTGCGCCGGCCGCTGCGGCAGCGCGCCGCCCATCAGCCATTCGACGATGCGGTCGACGGCCTTGGGATCGACGTCAACCGGTGCGCGCTCGGTGGTCATGCCGCGAATATAGGCGGATTGCGGGTGGGGGAACATCCTGCCGTTGTTGCAAAGCCGTTATCGCGAGGCAGCGAAGGCGGCCGGTCGATCGCCGCTACCCGATCCCCCGCAGGAAATAGCCGACGGCGTAGGCCATGGCGGCGGCGGCCAGCCCGATCGCCAGAGTCTCCAGCCCCGAACGCCACCAACTCGCCAGGGACCAGCGGCTCTTGACCGAGCCGATGACGAAGAACACCAGGGCGGTCAGGGTGGCGGCGAGCCAGAACGGCTGGTCGGCACGGAACAGGAAGGGCAGAAGCGGCACCATCCCGCACACCAGGAAGGCGAAGAAGGTGTTGATGCCGGACTTCAGCGGTTCGCGCGGGGCGGTGCGCATGCCCCACTCGTCGGTCATCATCGAATCGACCCAACGGGCGCGATCGGCGGTGATGATCTCGACGGCGCGCTCCAGATCGTCGCCGTCGAACCCCTTCAGCCGGTAGATCTGGCGCACCTCCTCGCGCTCGCCCTCGGGGTCGCGCTCGATCTGGCGCACCTCGTGCGCGCGGAGCTGGAGGTATTCGTCCTTCTCCGTCTTGGTGCCGGAATAGTTGCTGGCCGCCATCGAGAATCCGTCGGCGATCACGTTGGCCAGGCCCAGGATCAGGATCGTCTTCACCGACAGCGACGCCCCGGTCACCCCGGCGACGATGGCGAAGGTGGTCACCGCCCCGTCGATGCCGCCATACACCCAGTCGCGCAGATAGTTGAGCGACGGCCCCTCCTGCAGCCGGGCGAGGATGTCCTTTTCCTCGTGGCTGTGATGGAGCTGGCTGGTCATCGCTCGTTCAGGCTCGCTTGCGGCGCGGGCGGCCGGTCGCGGCGCGGCGCGGGGCACCAAGGGCGACGGCGCGCTGGCGCCTGGCGGGCGCGCGCGGCTTGAGCACGGGGGCGAGGAACTGCCCCGTATAGCTTTCCTTCGCCGCCGCGATGTCCTCGGGCGTGCCGGCGGCGACCATCCGCCCGCCCTTGTCGCCGCCCTCCGGCCCGAGGTCGAGCACCCAGTCGGCGGTCTTGATGACCTCCAGATTGTGCTCGATCACCACCACCGTGTTGCCCTGGTCGACCAGCGCGTGCAGCACTTCCAGGAGCTTGCGCACGTCCTCGAAGTGAAGGCCGGTGGTCGGCTCGTCCAGGATGTAGAGTGTCTTGCCGGTCGACCGGCGCGCGAGCTCCTTCGACAGCTTCACCCGCTGCGCCTCGCCGCCGGAAAGCTGCGTTGCCGGCTGGCCGACATGGATGTAGCCGAGCCCGACGCGCTGCAGCATGGTCATCTTCTCGCGCACCGCCGGCACGGCCTGGAAGAAAGCCGCGCCCTCGTCCACCGTCATGTCCAGCACGTCGGCGATCGAGCGCTCGCGGTACTTCACCTCCAGCGTCTCGCGGTCGTAGCGCGCGCCCTTGCACACGTCGCACTGCACGTAGACGTCGGGCAGGAAGTGCATCTCGATCTTGATGACCCCGTCGCCCTGGCACGCCTCGCACCGCCCGCCCTTGACGTTGAACGAGAAGCGGCCCGGCTTGTAGCCGCGCGCCTTGGCCTCGGGCAGCCCGGCGTACCAGTCGCGGATGGGCGTGAATGCGCCGGTATAGGTGGCGGGGTTGGAGCGCGGGGTGCGGCCGATGGGCGACTGGTCGATATCGACGATCTTGTCGATGAACTCGAGCCCCGTGATGTCGTCGTGGACGCCCGGCGCCTCACGCGCGCCGTGCAGCCTGCGCGCGATGGCCTTGTACAGCGTCTCGATCAGCAGGCTCGACTTGCCGGAGCCCGACACGCCCGTGACGCAGGTGAAGGTGCCGAGGGGGATCTCCGCCGTCAGATTCTGCAAATTGTTGGCGCGCGCGCCCTTCACCACGATCTTCTGGCCGCGCCGCCCGGCCCGGCGCTCGGCGGGGATCGGGATTTCCCTCACCCCGGTCAAATACTGCGCGGTGAGCGAATCCTTGGAGCGCAGCAGCTTGTCGGGTGGGCCCTCGGCGACGATATGGCCGCCCTCCGCCCCCGCGCCCGGCCCGAGGTCGAGCACGTAGTCCGCGGTGCGGATCGCCTCCTCGTCATGCTCGACGACGACGACCGTATTGCCGAGGTCGCGAAGGCGCTTCAAGGTTTCGAGCAGGCGCGCATTGTCGCGCTGGTGCAGCCCGATGGACGGCTCGTCGAGCACGTAGAGCACGCCGGTCAGGCCGGAGCCGATCTGCGAGGCGAGGCGGATGCGCTGGCTCTCGCCGCCTGACAGGCTCCCCGAGTTGCGCGCGAGGGTCAGGTATTCCAGCCCGACATCGACCAGGAACCCCAGCCGCTCGTTGATCTCCTTCAGGATGCGCCGGGCGATCTCGCGGCTCTTCGCGGTGAGCTTGGGATCGAGCGTCGCGAACCAGTCGCGCGCCTCGATGATCGACAGGGACGAGACCTGGCTGATGTCGAGCCCGGCGATCTTGACCGCCAGCGCCTCGGGCTTGAGCCGGCGCCCCTCGCAGGTCTCGCACGGCGCCTCGTTCTGGTAGCGCGCCAGCTCCTCGCGCAGCCAGGCCGAGTCGGTCTCGCGATAGCGCCGCTCCATGTTGGGGATGACGCCCTCGAACGGCCGCTCGACGGTATAGGCGCGCGTGCCGTCGTCGTAGGTCATGGCGATCTTCTCGTCGCCCGAGCCGAACAGGATCGCGTCCCGCACCCTTTGCGGCAGCTCCTCCCACGGCTTCGTGGTCGGGATCTTGAAGTGGCGCGCCAGCGAGTCCAGCGTCTGGTCGTAATACTTGCTGGACGAATGGGACCACGGCGCGATGGCGCCCTGGCGCAGCGACTTGCCCTCGTTCGGCACGACCAGCGCCGGGTCGAAATAGAGCTTGGTGCCGAGCCCGTCGCACACCGGGCAGGCGCCGAACGGGTTGTTGAACGAGAACAGGCGCGGCTCGATCTCGTCGATGGTGAAGCCGGAGACCGGGCAGGCGAAGCGCGACGAGAAGATGGTGCGCTCGCCCGCAATCGGCATTCTCGGCGATGGCGATGCCGTCGGCGAGACCCAGCGCCGTCTCCAGCGAATTGGCCAGCCGGTTGCCGAGGTCCTTCTTCACCACGAGCCGGTCGACCACCACCTCGATGTCGTGCTTCAGGTTCTTGTCGAGCTTGGGCACGGCATCGATCTCGTGCATCTCGCCGTCGATCTTGACGCGGGCGAAGCCGCGCTTCTGCAGGTCTGCGATCTCCTTGCGGTACTCGCCCTTGCGGCCGCGCACGATGGGCGCCAGCAGATAGAGCCGCGCGCCGTCGCCCATCCCCAGCACCCGGTCGACCATCTGGCTCACCGTCTGGCTTTCGATGGGCAGGCCGGTGGCCGGCGAGTAGGGGATGCCGACTCGGGCATAGAGCAGCCGCATGTAGTCGTAGATCTCGGTGACCGTGCCGACCGTCGAGCGCGGATTGCGCGAGGTGGTCTTCTGCTCGATCGAGATGGCGGGCGACAGCCCCTCGATCGAATCCACGTCGGGCTTTTCCATCAGCTCGAGGAACTGGCGGGCATAGGCCGACAGGCTCTCGACATAGCGGCGCTGGCCCTCGGCGTAGATCGTGTCGAAGGCGAGCGACGACTTGCCGGAGCCCGACAGGCCGGTGATCACCACCAGCGAATCGCGCGGCAGCGCGACGTCGATGTTCTTCAAATTGTGCTCGCGGGCGCCGCGAACGACGATCTTGGACTGCATGAGGCTGGGACCGACGCGCTTGGGAAGGCCGAACGCATAATATGGTGAACCCCGCCCGGAAGGCGAGGGGGGACGGACGGAGGACAGCGGCGGCCGGAGTGCGCGCCGCTGGACCGCCCGGGCGCCGCCGGATAGGCTTCCCGCGGCAGGCGAGGTGCGATGACGGGCGGGCAGATACCGACTTCCGACGAGCTGGTGGCGCGGGCCAAGGCGCTGGCGCCGGTCCTCCGCGAGCGCGCGCCGGCCGCCGAGCGCGCCCGCACCGTGCCCGCCCCGTCGATCGCCGAGATCAAGGAGGCGGGCCTGTTCCGCATCCTGCAGCCGCGCGCCTTCGGCGGGTACGAGCTCGCCTTCCGCACCGCCTTCGACGTCTCGCGCGAGATCGCCGCGGGCTGCGCCTCGACCGCCTGGGTGGCGGGGCTCGCCGTCTACACCAACTGGATGCTGGCCCTGTTTCCCGTCGAGGCGCAGCGCGAGTTCTGGGGCGCCGACCCCGACACGCTGAGCTGGGGCACCCTGCCGCAGACCCGCGAGGTGCGCCGCGTCGCCGGCGGGTACCGGGTCTCGGGCATGTGGCCGTTCTCCAGCGGGTGCGACCATGCGGAATGGATGCTGCTCGGCATGTTCGCCCCGCCCGAATCGGGCGAGGGGCCGGGGGCGCCCAGCTTCGCCGTCTTCCCGCGCTCCGACTTCGAGATCGACGACAACTGGCACGCGGCCGGGCTCGCCGCCACCGGAAGCAAGAACGTGATCGTGCGCGACGCCTTCGTGCCGGCGCACCGCACGCTTGCCATCGCCAGCGTGCTGACCGGCGAGGCGCCGGGCGCGCGGGGGGCGGGGCCGCTCTACCGCCAGCCCTTCGTCACCATCGTGCCGTTCGCGCTGTTGGCCACGGCGGTCGGCGCCCTTCAGGGCGCCATCGACCAGTTCGTCGACGGGCTCGTCGGGCGCAAGACGCGCGGCGCGGTGATCGCGGGCGGGCGCGACGTCACCGGCTTCGGCACGGTGCAGTCGCGCGTGGGCGAGGCCAAGGGCGCGCTGCTGGCGGCCAATGCGCTCGCCTGGCGCATCCTGGAGCGCGCCGACGCCGACCTTCCGGCCTCGGTCGAGACCCGGATCGAGGCGCGCCTCGCCCATGCCTACGCGCTCAGGCTGGTGGAGCAGGGGATCGACGCGCTCTACGGCGCCGTGGGCGGGCCCGGCCTGTTCCTCGACCAGCCGGTGCAGCGCGCCTGGCGCGACATCCACGCCGTGGCCAAGCATATCAGCCTCAACTGGGACTCGGTGAGCTCGATGGCCGGCCAGCACGCCTTCGGGCTGGAGCCGCAGGGCCAGTACTGAGGCCGGCTTGCGCGGCGCGGCGCGCAGCGCCATCATGCCGGCGAAGCCCGCGCAGGCGGGCGTATTGCCCGGGAGAAACGACATGAGAGGACTGGCCACCCTGGCCGCCGCCGCGCCGGCGGCGCTGGCGCTCGCGCTCGCGCTCGGCGCGGGCGGGGCTTCCGCCAAGACCATCGAGATGACCGCGGTCGGCGGCTCGCCGCCGCAGGTGACGCCGGTGAAGGTCACCAAGGAGACGATCATCCCCGAGATCGATCGCCGCCTCGCCGCCTCGGGCCAGGACTTCAAGATCCATTGGAAGCAGGCCTACGCCGGCTCGCTCGCCAAGTTCACCGAGGTCCTCGAGACCGTCGAAGCGGGGATTGCGCAGTTCGGGGTGCAGCTCGTCGCGTTCGAGGAATTGAAGCTGCCGCTCGAGCAGTATACGGCCGTCGTGCCGTTCGCCGCCAACGATCCGCGGATCATGGTCGCGATCGACGCGAAGGTGCGCCAGCAGGTGCCCGAGATGGATCAGGAATGGCTGAAATACAAGCAGATCCGGCTGGGCTCGGCGTCGGGCGAACCGTTCGCCCTGTTCACCACCTACCCGGTGACCTCGATCGCCAGCCTGAAGGGCCACAAGATGGGCGCGTCGGGCGCGCTGGCCCAGTTCATGCGCGGCATGGGGGCGGTGATCGTCAACGCCAACATGGCCAACTCCTACACCGACATCAAGAACGGGGTGTACGAGGGCTACGTCATCACCGTCGGGCTCGCCGTTCCCTATCGCACGTACGAGGCGGCGAAGCACGTGACCGAGGTCGGCTTCGCGCCGGCGATCGTGCCCGAGCTGACCGTCAACATGGACACGTGGAAATCTCTGCCCGATTTCGTGCAGAAGATCTTCCGCGAGGTGTGCGCGACCTATGGCGACGAGGCCGCCAAGGTCGACGAGAAGCGCCGGCAGGGATTCATCGCGCTGATGAAGAAGTCGCATGTCGACTTCTCCAGCTTCTCGGACGAGCAGCGCGCCAACTGGGCGAAGCGCATGCCCAACGTGGCCGGCGAATGGGCCGCCTCGCTGGACAAGAAGGGCATGCCGGGCAGCAAGATCCTGTCGGCCTACATGGACGAGCTGCGCGCCCGCCACATCAAGACCTACCGCGACTGGGACAAGGAGATGTCCAAGATGTAGCGCGCGGGGCGCCGGCCCCTCGCCGGCGCCCTAGTGTGGTGGATTCGAAGTTCGCAATGTTCCTTGTGGCAGGCACCGAAGCGAACTTCGAATCCAATACCACACTAGATTCAACGATTTTCTAGTGTCCTTATCGAATCCGAAGTTCGTACGGCGTATGACCCAGGATGAAACGAACTTCGGATTCGGGACACTAGCCTCCGGGCGGGGGCGCGTAGCGGGCGCGCAAGGTGGTCTGCACCTCGGCGGCGTTGTAGGCGCCCTTGGTCACGCTCGGCTCCAACGTCACGTTCAGCGTGACCCGCACGTACAGCACCTCGTAGCTGTCCTCGTAGGGAAAGCCGTACGGCGTGAAGTAGGGCGGGAAGCCGTGGCGGTGGTAGTAGGGATAGCCGAAGCCGAACGGGTAGGGGTCGTAGAAGCGCCGCACGTTCACGTCGTTGGTGCGGTTGGTCACGCGGAATGCCGGAAAGGCCTGGGCCAAGGCGAGGTCGGCGGCCCGCAGCAGGGCCAAATCGTGCGCCTGGGCGATTGTCGCGTCCACCGCCTGCTGGCCGGCCGGACCCTCGTAGGTGAAGGCGGTGTCGAGCGGCGCATCGTACGTCACCACCGCGTCGCGCGCCCCCACCATGTGCGCCGCATAGCCGTACCCCGCGCCGCTGCCGGACGGCACGTAAAGCTGCTGCAGGGTGCGCGGGGCGCAGCCGGCGAGGCCGAGCGCCAGAACGAGGGCGACGGGGACAAGGCGCGGCATTCGGCGGAACGGGCTCATCGGGTCCTCACGGTAGCGGCGCCGGAAAGGCCGCGTGCCACACGGTTCCCCCACGGTCGCGCAGCGTGACGCGGATCGTCCAGTCGCGCGCGCTGCGCCGGTAGGCGGCCGGATCGGGCAGCACGATGCTCGCCATGCTGCGCCGGCCGTCGCCGCCCGCCTGGGAGCCGCCCAGCGGCACCGAGAGGCCGAACCCGATCCCGCCGCCTGAATTCGAACCGAACCCGCCGCCGACGCCGTAGCTCGGCCCGGCCCGGCCCGGCCCGGTCGCCCGGGTGATCTCGCGCGCGGCAATTCGCTGGCCCGCCGGGCCCTCCAGCACCACTTGCTCGACGCGGTAGGCGGCGCCCGGATCGACCACCACCACCTGTACCAGATCGCCGTCGAGGCGGGTGTGCCAGTCGATGTCGGGAACGCGGGCGCGCCGCCGCCGGGCCCGGCGGGGGCGGCATGGCCGGTTCCGCCTGCGGACCGGCACAGCCAGCCGCCACCAGGGCGGCCAGCGCCCCAAAGCCCAAATAGATCTGCCGCCGCCCTGCCATCGCTCCTTAAGATAGGAACGCGGCCGGCCGCTGTCAGGCTGGGGGAATCACGATGCCGCGGCCGGCCGGATGGCCGAAGAGGCGGCGCTACGCAGCATCTCGGCCGGTCGAAGGCCCCGACACCGTCCCTTTGCAGGGGGAGGGACGCGCGGCAATGCCAGGGAACGGTTTAGATCTGCTCCACGTCGGACAGAGCGAAGTTGGAGCCCTCGGGGTTCTCGCCGACCCTGAGCGTGTGGTCGTCGACGAAGTGGTAGGGCGGGACGGGCAGGTTGAGCGGCGCCGGCACGCCGCGGAACACGCGCCCGGCGAAATCGTATTTCGAGCCGTGGCACGGGCAGAAATACCCGCCGGGCCAGTCGGTGCCGAGGTCGCCCGGCTTGGGGTGCAGCTCGGGAATGCAGCCCAGATGGGTGCAGATCCCCACCAGCACGGCATATTCGGGCTTGATCGCGCGAGTCGACGTTCTCGGCGTATTTGGGCTGCTGCAGCCGTTCCGAGTTCGGGATCGCGCAGCTGGGCGAGCAGGTTGGGATCCTTCAGCGTGGCCAGCATCTTCTGGGTGCGGCGCAGAACGAAGATCGGCCGGCCGCGCCACTTCACCAGAAGCTGCTCGCCCTCCTGGATCTTCGACAGGTCGATGTCCAGCGGACCGCCCGCGGCCAGCACGTCCTTCGCCGGGCTCATCTGGTCGATGAACGGGATCAGCGAGATCGCCGTGCCCGCCGCCGCCATCGTCGCCGTCGCCAGCAACAGGAAGTCGCGCCGCGGGCCGTTCTCGGGCGCGTCCGTGGGATGGCCCGCGGCCGCGGGCGTCGGTTCGTCAGCCATGCCTTCCTCCGAGGGATCCGTCGGGCGGGAGATTACACAAATAGCCTAGCCGTTGCGCGCCATTTCCGGGGCGCGCGCATTGTCACACCCGCAAAAACTGCCCATGATGCCGCCATTCCGCAAGAGGGCAGGGAGAAGGCGATGAAACGCGCGGCGATCCTCGACGACTACCAGAACGTGGCGCTTTCCGTGGCCGACTGGTCGCGCCTCGCGCCCGAAATCGAGGTCACGGCGGTGCACGAGCACATCGCCGACGAGGACGCGCTGGCCAAGCGAATCGGCGATTGCGAGATCGTCGTCATCATGCGCGAGCGCACCGCCTTCCCGCGCTCGCTGTTCGACAAGCTCCCCAACCTCAAGTTGCTGGTCACAACCGGCCCGCGCAACCGCTCGGTCGATCTGGCCGCGGCCGCCGAGCATGGCGTGACCGTGTGCGGCACGGCCTCGCTCGGCAACCCGACCGCGGAGCTCACCTGGGGGCTGATCCTGGCCGTCACGCGCAACATCACCTACGAGGACCGCGCCCTGCGCCTCGGCTCGTGGCAGAAATACGCGCCGGGCCCGGGCCTCGCCGGCAGGACGCTGGGGGTGATCGGGCTCGGGCGCCAGGGCGCCGCGGTCGCCAAGATCGGCAAGGCGTTCGACATGAAGGTGCTGGCCTGGAGCCAGAACCTCACCCAGGCGCGCTGCGACGAGCTGGGGGTCGCGCTCGCGCCCTCGAAGGACGATCTGCTGCGCCAGTCCGATATCGTCACCGTGCATCTGATCCTGTCCGAGCGCTCCAAGGGCACCATCGGGGCGCGCGAGATCGGGCTGATGAAGAAGACGGCCTATCTGATCAACACCTCGCGCGGGCCCCTGGTCGAGGAGAAGGCCCTGATCGAGGCGCTGGAGGCAAAGCGGATCGCGGGCGCCGGCATCGACGTGTTCGACGTCGAGCCGCTGCCCCTCGACCACCCGATGCGCCGGCTCGACCATGCCGTCATCACGCCGCATCTGGGCTATGGCAGCCTCGATAATTTCGAGCAGATGTACGCCACCGCGATCGACGACATCCGCGCCTGGCTGGCCGGAAAGCCGCAGAAGGTCATCACCGCCGGCTGATCTTTTCCCCGCTTTCCACCGGCCCGATTCTCCGCGGCGCCCCTCGCGGGTAGCCCCGGCGGGCGATTGCGCTATGATGGGACAAAGCTGGAACAAAGGAGAGCGTCATGGCAGGCAGCGTCAACAAGGTGATCCTGGTGGGCAATCTGGGCCGCGACCCCGAGGTGCGCCACACCCAGGACGGCAGCCCGATCGTCACGCTCTCGGTCGCCACGTCGGAGAACTGGCGCGACCGCACCTCAGGCGAGCGGCGCGAGCGCACCGAATGGCACCGCGTCGTCATCTTCAACGACCGGCTGGGCGAGGTGGCGCAGAAATTCCTGCGCAAGGGCTCCAAGGTCTATCTCGAGGGCCAGCTCCAGACCCGCAAGTGGCAGGACCAGTCGGGCCAGGAGCGCTACACGACCGAGGTCGTGCTGGGCAAGTTCCGCGGCGAGCTCACCATGCTGGATACCCGCGGTGGCGGCGAGAGCGCGGGCTTCGGCGGCGGCGGCGGCGACTATGACGAGGCGCCGGCCCCGCGTGGCGGCGGCGGTGGTGGTGGCGGCCAGCCCGTGCCGGCGGGCGGCGACCTGGACGACGAGATCCCGTTCTAGGGGGCAGCCCCCTCACTTCCGTTCGCCCTTCGAGACGGCGCCTGCGGCGCCTCCTCAGGGCGAACGGCGAGGTCGTCGAAGGGCCCCGGATCGGCTCCGCCACGCTCCGCCGTCCGGGGTGGCAGGCCCTTCGCGGCACTTCCAACGGACCGCCATCCGCTTTAAGGTCCTCCCAACAAGAGCGCTTTCGCGTCGCTCGACAACAGGGA
This sequence comes from uncultured Alphaproteobacteria bacterium, assembly GCA_963826605.1. Taxonomy (GTDB): domain Bacteria; phylum Pseudomonadota; class Alphaproteobacteria; order MPNO01; family DASWLB01; genus CAWGHZ01. The sequence continues at coordinate 1,606,124 of CAWGXN010000001.1, read as the reverse complement.
GGTTTCCATGACAGCGCGTCGCTTCGCCTTGCCGAGGGCTGCCACGTTCGTCGCCGCCGCCGTGGCGGCCACGGTGCTCACAGGTCTCGCGGGCTCGGCCCAGGCCGAGCCGGAGAAGATCCGGGTCGCCTACGTGGTGGCACCGGCCGAGATCCTGCCGATGATGCTGCTGGCGCCGGGCGCGGCGCGGCACGAGGGCAAGAGCTACAAGCTCGACATCACCCGCATCGGCGCCTCGTCGCAGCAGATCACGTCGATCGCGGCGGGTCAGATCGACATCGCGGCGCTCAACTATTCCTCGACGCCGCTCGCCATCCTGAATGCCCATCTCGACGACATCCGCATCATCGCCTCCGACATCGAGGATGGCCATCCCGGCTACTACTCGGCGACGTACTGGGTGCGCAAGGATTCGGGCATCACGAAGGTCGAGGAGCTGCGGGGCAAGACGCTGTGCGTCAACGGGTTCGGCACCGGCACCGAGATGGCGCTGAAGATCATGCTGCAGAAGCACGGGCTCGATCCCGCCAACGACGCGCACATCGTCGAGGTACCGTTCCCCGCCATGGCGGCGGCCCTCAGCGAGAAGAAGGTCGATCTGGCCATGCCGCCGACCGCCTTCACCAACAACCCGAAGTTCCAGGCGGTGGCCCGCCCGCTGTTCGAGATGCGCGACGCGTTCGGCCCGTCGCTCCTGTCGTTCCTCACTGCGCGCACCGGTTATATCGAAAAGCACCGCGCCGTTCTGATCGACTTCCTGGAGGACTATGTCCGGGCGACCCGCTGGTTCGAGGACCCGAAGAACATCGATCAGGCCACCGCGATCGCCTCGAAATTCACCCACATCCCGGAGAAGGTGTTCAAGGGCTGGCTGTTCTCCAAGGGCGACTTCTACCGCGACCCGGACGGGCTGGTGGACATGAAGGCGCTGCAGTCGAACGTCAACGACGCCGCGCGGCTCGGCGTCATCCCGAAGGCGGTCCAGATGGACAAGTACGCCGATTTCAGCCTGGTCAAGGAGGCCGTGGCGCGGATCAAGTAGCGCCGCGCCGCACGGGGCCTCCCGGTCAGCTCGCCAGGGTCGAGGAGTGGAAGAACTCCTCGACCGTGAAGGGCCGGCCGCGATCGACATAGCCGTCCTGCCAGCAGAGCTCGAGCATCTTCGCGACGGCGGCGCGGTTGGCGGCGAGCCCGGCGGGGGTGAAGCCGGGCCCGACCGCCTCGACCTGCTCCTCGCGCGAGAGCTTGTAGCTCGGCGCCGTCACCAGCGGCGCGTCGGTCGCCTGGCGCGCGGCTTCGGCGCAGGCGGCGACCAGGCTCATCGGCACCCAGGGGTGCTTCTCGACGATCTCGGTCTTGACGATCATGCAGTGGATCGGCTGCAGGAAGCCGATCTCCTTCTGGTAGTCCATCGCCGCCCGCTTGCGGTCGGGGAACAGCCATTTGACCTTGGGATGCTCGCCCAGCTCGCGCAGGCTGATATGCGACCGGTCGCCCGGGTGCGACTTGGTCGCGTTCTCCGGCCGTCCGAAATAGCGCGTCACGGCGTCGAGCTCGCCCGCGATCAGCATGTCGCAGAGGCGCTTCTCCTTGGGGATGATCTCGACGGATACGTCCTTGGGCGGGGCGTAGCCCTGCGGCCGGTAGTGGCTGTACTCGGCCGTGCGCTCCTCGAACCAGCGCATGTCCTGCGGGCGCACGCCGTACTTGGTCGCGAAGGCGTGGCGGATCCAGGCGATGGCCGTCACCGGGTATTCCGGCACGCCGATGCGCTTGCCCTTCAGGTCCTCGGGCTTTTCGATGCCGGCATCGCGGTTGACCAGCGTCTCGGTGTGGCAGGCGAACACCCAGCCGGGGAACACCGGTATGGGGGTCCATTTCTTGCCGTGCTGGATGCCCCACAGCGTGCCGGTCAGCGACAGCTCGGCGACGTCGACGTCGTCCTTCACCGGGATGCGCCAGAAGAGCTGGTCGATGTCCAGCTCGGAGGCGTCGAGCGCGATGCCCTCCGGCTTGACCCGCCCGTCGACGAGGGGGTCGAGCAGCCCAGGCTTCGGATGCTTGCCGAGGACGAGGTTGAGCTTCAGATCGGCCATGGCCGGTTCCCTCCCGTTATGCGCTACCCGGCCACCACCGGGTTCTCCAGCGTGCCGACGCCGGAGACCGAAATCGTCACCACGTCGCCCGCCTTCAGGAACACCTTGGGCTCGCGCCCGTAGCCCACGCCGGGCGGCGAGCCCGTGGTCAGCACGTCGCCCGCCTCGAACGGGTACCAGCGCGAGAAGAACGAGACGAGCTCGGGAATGCGCCAGATCAGGTCGTCGGTCGTGCAGTCCTGGAACACCTCGCCGTTCACCGCCGAGGTCATGCGCAGCCGGTGCGGGTCGTCGATCTCGTCCTTGGTCACGACCCACGGCCCCATCGGGCAGAAGCTGTGGAGCTGCTTGCCCATGCGGTTGAGCTCGGCGTCGCCGGTGGTGCGGAAATTCTCCACCCAATTGCGCGCCGAGACGTCGTTCACGATGGTGTAGCCGGCGACGCAATCCATCGCGTCCTCGACGCTGACCGCGTGGCAGGTGCGGCCGAACACGACCGAGAACTCGCCCTCCAGATCGACCATGTCCGGGCACTGCGGCGGCAGCACGATCGGCTGGCGCGGCCCGATGATGGCGCTGCCGTTCTTGAGGAAGGCGGTCGGGTTCTCCGCCACCTTGGGCGTGTCGGTCTTCTGCATCTCCTTGAGGTGCGAGAGATAGGCCCTGCCGTGCGACAGCACGATGCCCGGCCGGGGCAGGGGAGCGAGCAGCCAGGTCTCGTCATAGGGCGTCAGCGCGCCGATCTCGCCGAGCGCCGTGCCCGCGGCCTCGGCGCGGTCGATCACGCGGCGCACGATGTCGAGCCCTTCGTCGCCGGCCGCGAGGATGGCGGCAACCGAGCCGGGAACGAACGCGGCGAGCGGAACGGCGCGGGCGGCGCGGGCGAAATCCAGCACCTCGTCGCCGACGAGCACGCCCGGCCGACCGTGCGGCGGGGCGTCGATGGTGACCAGGCGCATCCCTACATCTCCACGATGTCGCCGCGGGCGAAGAACTTGTCGTAGCGTCCCTCGTCGACGTGCTGGAACTCCCACCAGTTGCCGTCGCGGTCCTGGAAGTAGAAGGCGTAGGTGCCGTGATTGTCGGTGATCTTGGCGACCTTCCGGATGCCGTACTTGTCCTTCATCGCCAGGGCCTTTTCGTGCGCGGCCTCGACCTCGGCGCGGCTTTCGAGGTCGATGCCCCAATGGTTGCGCACGCCCACCGGCTTGATGCGGTCGGCGCGGCCGACCTCGAGGCACACCACCGACCAGTAGCCGCCCTTGCGCAGCAGCATCGATTTCGGATTGTGGCGCACCACCTCGAGCCCCAGGAACTCCTCGTAGAACGGGCGGGAGGCCGCCAGCGAGATGCATTCCAGCGTGCCGTGCGAGATGCGCAGCGGCCGGTTGTGCCGCGTCACCGGCGCCTTCGCGGGCTGCGCGGTGTCCGCCGTCGTCGTCGCCATCGGAACCTCCCTCGATCGTCCGTCGCGTGCCGGGCGCAGCATAGCATCGGCGTGTGGCGCGTGCGAGGTCGCGCGGCCGGCCGGGCGCGCTATGCTGGCTGTTCCACGACAGGGGAGACGATCATGAGCGGCTACGATCACATGTGGGGCGGGGGCGGCTATTTCTGGGGCGGCGGTCCCCTTCTGGTCTGGATCCTGGTGGGCGTGCCCTTCGCCATCGGGTTCTACTTCGTGGCCGGCCGGCTCGGGCGCAGCGGGCCGGCCTGGGCGATCCTGTCGCTGATCCCGTTCGTCAACTACTTCTTCTGGATCTATGCCGGCTTCGTCGTGCTGCTCGCGGTGCTCGACCGGCTGAACGCCCTCGCGGCGCCCGGCCGGACGGGCTGAGCGCCCCCGCCGGACCACGGCCGGGGGCGCTATTGTGGCATGCCGGGGCCGTTTGGTGGCCCTCGGAACGACGGGTTTCGAGGCCGCGTTCGTCGCGCAGGATCGGCTATGGGAGAAGGACCATGAAGCGCCTCCTTATTCTGCCCGCCCTGGCGTTGGGCGTCACGTTCGGCCTCGGCGCCTGCGAGTACCACGAAGCCCCGCCGCCCGAGAAGACGGTCGTCGTCAACCCGCCGCCGGCGCAGAACTTCGCCCAGCCGGCCCCGGCGCCGAACACCACGGTGATCGTGCCGGATCGCGAGCCGCCCCCGCCGCCCCCCAGCGGCAACACCGTGATCGTGCCCGATCGGGGCAGCTCGGTGAAGGTGTGCCCGAACAACCAGATCTACTGCTGACGCCACGCGAACCCCTGCCGGGACTTCCGGGTCCCGGCAGGGACGCTTCGACCGGGCCTGCTAGCCGCGCTGCCGCCGAAGGATCAGGGCCAGCGTCGCCAGCGCCGCCACTGGTAGCCCATAATCCTCCACCATCCCCAGCGCGACCGCGGCGACGCCGCCAATCGCCGCCCACAGTACCGGTATCACCAGCAGCGTGCGCGGCACCGGCGGGCGCGCGAGCAGGAGCATGCCGAGCGTGAAGATGGTGGTCGGGCACGGCGCCAGCCCGAACGCCGGCGCCGCCGGCCACACATGGCCCATCGCAACACCCAGCAGCGGGTAGGCGATGGCAGCATAGGCGACGAGCACGAGCCCCGTTGTCGCTGCGGCGTCGCCCCGCCAGGCAAAGCGCAGCCGGGTGCGCGCCAGCCCGCACCAGCCGATCAACAGCGCCTGGATCGCGAACAGCGCGGCGAAGCCATAGGCGGCTGGATTGATTTCGGCAAAAAACAGAGCGTGATAGGCGACGCCGTTCACGATCCACATCAGGGCCAGTGCGGCCGCTGCGGCCCGGTCCGACCAGCCGGTGGGGTGCAGGGCCGCCGCGACGATGCCCGCGCCGAGAAGATATGCGGCGAGCTGGGCCGGCCACAGCGCCGTGTTGTAATTTGCGAATACCGCCAGGAAGGCTTCGGTGGTGAAGGGCAGTGGCCCCAACGGCGCTATTCCGCCAGCACGCGCACCGGATCGCCGATAGCGAGGCCGAGGGCGGCGGCGCTCGATCGGTTGGCGGCGATCTCCACCAGGCCGCTGGAGTTCTCGTACCAGAAGGGCGTGCCTTCGGCGACGGAGGAGAAGGTGCCGGCGCGGGCGAGGGTGCGGCCGGCCGCCTCCAGCCGCGCGTCCTGCGGCACCGTCGCGGCGCGCAGCCCGGTCATCGCGTTGCCGTAGGAATCGAGATAGACGATCTCGGCCAGGTCGTCGGGCCAGTCCGGCCGGCGCGCCGCCTCGGGCACGGACGGGGCGCGCGCGATTTCGCCGCCGGTGGCGAGCCGCGCGGCCACCGGGGCGAACAGGTCGCGCCCGTGGAAGCTGGCCGACAGCTTCTCGGGTCGCCAGGCAACCTCCCACAGCCGGGACTTCAGCTGGCGGCGCGCCACGATCTCGAACAGCCCGTTGCCCGGCCCGACGAAGCGCTGGCCGCCGGCCTCGGCCACCACCGCCGGCCGGTCGCCGCCGACGCCCGGGTCGACCACGCACAGGAACACCGCGTCCTGGGGAAAGGCCGGCGCCAGCGCGGCCAGCAGGTAGGCCGCCGGCTTGGGCGCGAAGCGCGGCGCGTCGGCCATCAGCTCGATGACGCTCTCCGTCGGCGCCTCGCGCGCCAGCACGGCGCGCATCTCGGCGACGTAGGGGCCGGGTCCGAAATCGGTGAAGATCACGATCATGGGCGGCTATGTCGGGCCGGCCGGCCCGGCGGGCAAGAGGCGGCGCACGCGGGACTTGCCCCGGCCGCCCGCAAGACGCATATACGGGGCTGTCGTCAACAACAGAAAGGAGGTGATCTGGTGTCTAATTGTCATGGGCTTCGGCTGCCGGTGAATGCGACCTGGATCTCCCGTCTTCTGGGGGTCGAGGGCGCCTAGCGCATCGTTATGCGGTCCACCGGACCGTAGCCGGACAATTCCGAAGGGCCGTCCCCAATTCGTCGGGGGCGGCCTTTCACCTTTCGGGGCTCAGCCGCGCCGTCCGATGGCGAAATTGTAGATCGCGGCCACGATCGCCCCGCCGATGAACCCGTCGACGAAGCCCCAGATCATGCCGAGTATGATGCCGCCGGCCGTGGGCGCATAGCCGAGGTAGAGGCTCGAGAACACCGCCACCAGCCGGTCACCCCAGCCGAACGCGGCGGTGATGCCGAGGAGCAGCATCGCGATGGAAGTGGCTGATCCAAAAGCGAAACCGAAGGCCAGAACGCCAAGTCGCATCGGCCGTCCGCCGTCATCGTCCATTGTTCCCTCCCGCTTGCAAGGGGCTGCCGTCTGCCCTTCGATATGCGGCCTGCGGCCGCTCCCCAGAGTGTGAATTTTCCGAGGTTTGCCCCCTCACCCTGTCCCTGAGAGAGGGGCAGGGCGAGGGGCCACGCCGGGGCCGGGTTCGCCCCGATACACTCACGAGCTCGGCACGAACGGGCATCCGATTACCGCCTGCCGAACAGCCGCTCGATGTCGGCGAGCTTGAGCTCGACATAGGTCGGGCGGCCGTGGTTGCACTGGCCGGAATGGGGCGTCGCCTCCATCTGGCGCAGCAGCGCGTTCATCTCCTCGACGTTCAGCCGGCGCCCGGCGCGCACCGAGCCGTGGCAGGCCATGGTGCCGCAGACCGTCTCCAGCCGCTCCTTGAGGGCGAGCCCGTCGCCCAGCTCGGCGATCTCGTCGGCGAGGTCGCGCACCAGCCCGCCCGCCTCCGACGCGCCGAGCAGCGCCGGCATCTCGCGCACCACCACGGCGGCCGGGCCGAACGGCTCGAGCACCAGGCCGAGCTCGGCCAGCTCGCCCGCGCGCTCGGCGAGGCGGCGCGGCCGCGTCCTCGCCGTCGAGCTCGACCACCTCGGGGATCAGCAGCATCTGGCGGGCGACGCCGGTCGCCCGCCAGCGCCTGCCTTCATCCGCTCGTAGACCAGCCGCTCGTGCGCCGCATGCTGGTCGACGATGACGATGCCGTCCGCGGTCTGGGCGACGACGTAGGTCTCGTGCAGCTGCGCCCGCGCCGCGCCGAGCGGGTGGTCGAGCGGCGGCGTCGCGCGCCATGGCCGCCGTCGCCGCGCCGGGCGGGGCGGACGGCGCGGCGCTGCCGGGCAGGGTGGCGACCCCGCCGGGGCCGGCGAAATACTCGGCGACCGTTTCGGCCAGCCCGGGCGCGTAGGCGGGCCGCCCGCCCCACGAACCCGCCGGGCGGGGCGCGAAGGGCAGCCCGCTGCCCGGCCGCACCGCGCCGAGCGCCGCGGCCGAAACCGTGGTGGCGGCGCGGTGGCCGGCCTCGGCCAGGGCGTGGCGCAGCGCGCCCACGATCAGCCCGCGCACCAGCCCGGCGTCGCGGAACCGCACCTCGGCCTTGGCGGGGTGGACGTTGACGTCGACCGTGCCGGGCGGGCAGTCGAGGAACAGCGCGACCATCGGGTGGCGGTCGCGCGCCAGGAAATCCTGGTAGGCGCCGCGCACCGCCCCGGCCAGCAGCCGGTCGCTGCACCGGCCGGCCGTTGACGAACAGATACTGGCCTGCGCCGGTCGGCGCGGTTCAGCGTCGGCAGCCCGGCATAGCCGGTGAGCCGCACCCCCTCGCGCTCGGCGTCGATGGCCAGCGCGTTGTCGGCGAACTCGCTGCCCATCACGCCGGCGAGCCGGGCGAGCCGCGCGTCGCAGCAGGTCGCCCTGCGCCTCGGCCAGGCGCAGCAAGCATGCGCCCCTCCTCGGCGACGGCGAAGGCGACGCGGGATGCGCCATGGCGAGGCGGCGGACCGCATCGAGGATGTGGCTCGTCTCGGTGCGCGTCGGCCTTGAGGAACTTGAGCCGCGCCGGCGTCGCGTAGAACAGGTCGCGCACCTCGATGCGGGTGCCGCGCGCGATGGCGGCGGGCGCGGACCCCGTGCGCTGCGCCCGCCGGCGACGCGAAAGCGACCAGCCCTCGCCGGCGCCCCGCGCGCGCGACGCGATCTCGCAGCGCGCCACGGCGCAGATCGACGGCAGCGCCTCGCCGCGGAAGCCCAGCGTCGCGATGTCCATCAGATCGTCGGTCGGCGAGCTTGGAGGTGGCGTGGCGCTCGATCGCGAGGGCGAGCTCGTCGGGCGTCATGCCGCAGCCGTCGTCGGCGACGGCGATCAGCGCGCGCCCGCCATCGCGCGAGCGCCACGTCGATGCGCGTCGCGCCGGCGTCGATGGCGTTCTCGACCAGCTCCTTCACCACCGAGGCGGGCCGCTCGACCACCTCGCCCGCGGCGATGCGGTTGACCAGGGTCTCCGGCAGGCGGCGGATGGGCATGGCCGGACTCTACCCCCGCGGTGCGAGTCGCGGAAGGCGGTGCGGGATGGGACCACAGAGGCACAGAGACACAGAGGTTCCGCGCCGTCATCGCGCGCGAGGCGAAGCAATCCGGCTTGCCTCTGGAGCGCTCGGCGCTTGGAGCGTGTTCGGTTTAGGGTAAGCCGTTGACGCTTCCGGCGCGTCCCTCCGTCCCTGACAGGGGTCAGGAGGGGGGCGGACCCCCACCCGTCGCCCGCTAGCGGGGCCGACGACCTCCCCCTTGCAGGGGGAGGATATGTCGACGGTTTCCAACCGACCCGATCTTGCTCCAGCGCCTCGCGATGACAGTGCGTTTTCCTCTCTGTGGCTCCGTGCCTCGGGGGTGAAACCCTACGCCTTGGCCTTCTTCTTCTTCGGCGCCGGCTTTTTCCGCACGTCGCGCTTGGTGCCGGGCCAGCCGCTCAGGCTCACGTCGAAGATCAGCCCGTCGGAATCGTGGAACTTCACCTCGTACGAGGTCTGGGGATCGCCCATCCAGTATTCGCCGCCGCGCGCCTCTGCTTTGGCCTTCACGGCATCGAAATCCTCGATCCAAAAGCCGATATGGTGCGCGCCGACGAAATCCTTGCCCTTGGCGCCGGCGCCCTCGTCCGAGTTGTATTTCAGGAGCGCGAGATTGACCGTTCCATCCGACAGGTACACCCCGTCGGCGAAGCGCGAATGGGTTTCGCCCACCCGCTCGAGCCCCATCACCTCCTCGTAGAACGCGGCCGCTTTCCATGGGTCGGGCACGCAGATCGCGATGTGGCGGATCTTGGCCATCGGCTCTCCTCCGTTGCTATTCGGCGGCGCCCAGCGCGGCGCTTTCGATCCGGTCGCCCGGCTGGATGTCCAGCCGGTCGGCGGTGCCGCCGTTGAGCTCGATCACCGCGCGGCATGGGCCGGACGAGTAGATCGGCTGCAGCGAGTGCGGCACCGCGCGGCGGGCGACGTTGGTGATCCGGCCGTCGGGCCCGACGAACAGCATGTCGAGCGGGATCAGCGTGTTCTTCATCCACATCGCCATCGGGCGCGGCGGGGTGTTGACGAACAGCATGCCGGCGTCGGCGGCGAGGCGCGAGCGGAACATCAGCCCCTGCTCCTTCTGCGCCTCGCTGCGCGCGATCTCGACCTTGAACGTGTGCGTGCCGGAGGCCCCGACGATCGCGAGCGTGGCGGTATCGAAGCTCTGCATCGCGCCCTCGGCCCGGCTGCGCAGGACAACCAGCGCGGCCAGCGCCAGCACCAGCGCGGCGGCGAGGACGGCGACGGGGCGCGTGCCGGACAGTCCGAAAATCATGCCGGGAACGTAGAGCGGTTTCGCCCGTCGCGGCCACAAGATTTTGCGGCGGGCGGGCGGGGAGGCGGCTCAGCCGCGCAGGCGGATGTCGGTCGCCATCAGCCCCTTGGGGCCTTGGACCACGCGCACGCTGACCGTCTGGCCGGTTTCGAGAAGCTGCATCCCGGCGCGGCGCAGCGTGACCATGTGCACGAAGATGTCGGCCTGGTTCTCGTCGGCGCAGACGAAGCCGTAGCCGCGATGCGGGTTGAACCATTTCACGGTCGCGTCCATCAGGTCGCCCCCGGTGGCGGCCGGGCGGTCCGCAGGGGCGCGCCCCTCGTGCGCGGCGCCGGGCAGCGGGCCCATCATGTGCGTCTCGGGCTCGGCGGTGGAATCGTCGACCTCGACGATGCGGTGGGCCTGCAGCCCCTTGGCGCCGGCGATCGCCTCGCATACGACCGTCGCGCCCGGCAGCAGCCGGTCGTGGCCGGCCTGGCGCAGCACCGACAGATGGAGAAACACGTCCGCAGTTCCGTCGTCAGGCGTAATGAAACCGTACCCCTTGACCACGTTGAACCACTTGACCGCGCCACGGATTTCTTGCGTTTGCGCTGACTCTTGTGTCGCGCCCGACAGCCCCTCGGGATCCCTCATTTCGCCAGCTGAACCCCCTGAAACGGAACCTCTAGTTTAAAACTTTTGCATAATCTTACCATTCCGGGACACATGGACAAAGAAGGAAATCATCGCCCGCGAATGCTTATTCGGCCGGGCGAAAACGGCGGCGGAAAGTCGCCGCCGGCTTTGCTCCGGCCCCGTGCAAGGCGATTGCCAGTCGAAAAATCCGTTTGTTTAGAATGACCTGCCCAGCGGGCGGCTAGAGATAGCGCAGCCAGATATAGACGTTGGAGATGGCGACCGAGATTATGGTGAGCACGAAGGCGTGCCGGACATAGGTCATGAAGCGGAACTCCACGCCGTTGCGCTCGGCGATGCCGGCGACGCTGAGATTGGCTGACGCGCCGATCAGCGTGCCGTTGCCGCCGAGGCAGGCGCCGAGCGACAGCGACCACCAGAGCGGCATCAGCGCCTGCTCGCCGCCGAACGTCGCTCCCATCTCCTTGATGATCGGGATCATGGTGGCGACGAACGGGATGTTGTCGATGATCGCCGACAGGAAGGCCGAGCCCCACAGGATGGCGTAGGCGGTCGCGGACAGGTCCCCGCCGGTGGCGCGGATAAGCGCATTGGCGAGAAGCCGCAGCACGCCGGATTCGTCGACCCCGTGCACCACGATGAACAGTCCGACGAAGAAGAAGATGGTGATCCAGTCGACGTCGCCGAACGTTTCGGTGACCTTTACGGTCTGCTTCTCGCGCTCCTTGTGATGCTCGATGTTGTGCAGCAGCATCAGCAGCCCGCCGCCGCTAAGCGCGACGGTGCCGGCCTCGAAATGCAGCGCGCGCGCCATGATGAACCCGGTGATCACCAGCCCGATCACCAGCAGCGAATAGCGCAGCAGCTTCGGATCGACGATCATCTTGAACGGGTCGTGCGCCAGCACGCGGGCGCGTGCCTCCTCCGTCGCGCTCAGGCGGCGCCCCCAGATCAGATGGATGGCGATGATCTGCACGGTCAGCACCACCAGGATGCAGGGGGCGAGGTTCAGCACGAAATCGTTGAAGCTGAGATTGGCCGCCGAGCCGATGATGATGTTGGGCGGATCGCCGATCAGGGTCGCGGTGCCGCCGATGTTCGACGCCATGATCTCCGAGAACAGGAAGGGGTAGGGCGGCACGCCCAGCTCGCGCGTGACGGCGAGGGTGACCGGCGCGATCAGCAGCACGGTGGTCACGTTGTCCAGCAGGGCGGAGAGGACCGCCGTGGTCACCGAGAGGATCAGGATCATCGCCCAGGGCTGGGCGCGGCCCATCTGCGTCGACCAGATCGCCATGAACTCGAACATGCCCGACCGGCGCGAGATCGAGACCAGCAGCATCATGCCGGTCAGCAGGGCGATGGTGTTGAAGTCGATCCCGCGGATCGCCTGTTCCTGGTCCAGGACGCCGAGCAGGATCATCAGGCCCCCGCCCAGAAGGGCGATGATCGAGCGGTTGAGCCGCTCGGTGATGATCAGCGCGTAGGTGAGGACGAGCAGCCCGCTCGCCAGGAACATCGGGTTCACCCCGAAGATTGCATGCGACTCCATGGACGGCCTCCGTCGGGCGCCGCGGGCGGCGCCTCGTTATTGGTGCGGAATGGCGCGGCGAAATGCCGCGACCGAAGCCGGCGAACCTTGTCCATGGCGGGCGGCGTGTCAACCGAAACGCGCCCCGGGGGCCGACGCTACGACAGAAAGCGCAGCCAGATGTAGACGTTCGAGATGGCGACCGAAACCAGCATCAGCCCGAACGCGTACTTGGTGTAGGTCATGAAGCGGAACTCGACCCCGTTGCGCTCGGCGATGCCGGCGACGGTGAGATTGGCCGAGGCGCCGATCAGCGTGCCGTTGCCGCCGAGGCAGGCGCCGAGCGACAGCGACCACCAGAGCGGCTGCAGGGCGTGCGCGCCGCCGAAGGTAGGAGCCATCGCCTTGATCACGGGAATCATGGTGGCGACAAAGGGGATGTTGTCGATGATCGCCGACAGGATCGCCGACGACCAAAGGACGGCGTAGGCGGTGGCGTGGAGATTGCCGCCGGTCGCGCGCACCAGCGCGTCGGCGAGAAGCTTCAGCACCCCGGCGACGTCGACGCCGTGCACCACGACGAACAGGCCCACGAAGAAGAAAATGGTGATCCAGTCGATGTCGCCGAACGTCTCGGTGACTTTGACGGTCTGCTTCTCGCGCTCGTTGTGGTGCTCGATGTTGTGGAGCAGCATCAGCAGCCCGCCCCCAGTCAGCGCAATGGTGCCGGCTTCCAGGTGCAGGGCGCGCGCCAGCACGAAGCCGGTGATGACCAGCCCGATCACCAGCAGCGCGTAGCGCAGCAGCCTCGCATCGACGATCATCTTGCGCGGGTCATGGGCGAGCACCCGGGCGCGCGCCTCGGGGGTGGCGGTCAGCCGGCGCCCCCAGATCAGATGGATGGCGAACACCTGCACGGCGAGCACGATCAGGATGCAGGGGGTGAGGTTCAGCACGAAATCGTTGAAGCTGAGATTGGCCGCCGAGCCGATGATGATGTTGGGCGGATCGCCGATCAGCGTCGCGGTGCCGCCGATGTTCGACGCCATGATCTCCGAGAACAGGAAGGGGTAGGGCGGCACGCCCAGCTCGCGCGTGACGGCGAGGGTGACCGGCGCGATCAGCAGCACGGTGGTCACGTTGTCCAGCAGGGCGGAGAGGACCGCCGTGGTCACCGAAAGGATCAGGATCATCGCCCAGGGCTGGGCGCGGCCCTTCTGGGCCGACCAGATGGCGAGATATTCGAACATGCCCGATCGGCGCGAGATTGAGACCAGCACCATCATGCCGGTCAGCAGCGCGATGGTGTTGAAGTCGATCCCGTGGATCGCCTGTTCCTGGTCCAGGACGCCGAGCAGGATCATCAGCCCGCCGCCCAGAAGGGCGATGATCGAGCGGTTGAGCCGCTCGGTGATGATCAGCGCGTAGGTGAGGACGAGCAGGCCGCCCGCCAGGAACATCGGGTTCACGCCGAATATGGTGTGCGGCAACTCCATGGACGGCCCCCCTCATGGGCCCCGTTGCGGCGCCCAGCCGGTTCATTCTGGTTGTTCGGTCGTGGCCGCTGCCGGTCGGTAGCGGTCGCGGCGCGGGAGCGTTGATCCAAAGCCGGCGGCAAGTCAAGCCGACCGCCTGTCGCGGCCGGCCGCGTCCCTTACCCGCCGAGGAACAGCCGTCCGACGGCAGGATTGGCCAAGAGGTCGCGCCCCGGTCCGGCCAGCGCGACGGCCCCCGAGACCAGCACGTAGCCGACGTCGGCGAACTCCAGCCCTTTGCGGGCGTTCTGCTCGACCATGACGATGGTGCGCCGCTGCTCGGACTTGAGCCGCGCGAGAATCTCGAACACCTGGTCGATGTAGCGCGGCTCGAGCCCGATCGACGGCTCGTCGATCAGCAGCACCTCGGGGTCCATGATCAAGGCGCGCGAGATCTCCAGCAGGCGCCGCTCGCCACCCGACAGCACGCCCGCGCGGTGGCGCCGCCGCTCGGCGAGGCGCGGGTTGTCGTCGAGCACGCGCTCGGCGGCGAGCCGGGCGTCGCGCGGGCTGGACATCAAATAGCCGCCCATCAGCAGGTTCTCCTCGACCGTCATGTCGGGAAAGACCGAGTTGTCCTGCAGGACGTAGGCGATGCGGGCACGCTTCAGCTTGTCGTTGGGCGGCAGGCGGGTGACGTCCGTCCCCGCCATCGTGACCGTGCCGCCGAACAGGTCGGCGAAGCCGTAGATCGCGTGCAGCACGGTCGACTTGCCGGCGCCGTTCGGCCCGATCAGGCAGAGCGACTGGCCGCGCCCGACGCGGAGCTCGACCCCGTGCAGGATCTCCATCCGCCCATATCCCGCGCGCAGCGCCTCGACCGAGAGCAGCGGCTCGCCGGCGCACAAGGCGGCGAGTTCGGCGGCGCTCGGCCCCTCGGCCGCCAGCGCCCCGGCCTGGCGTGCGACATCGTCGACCGAAAGCGGCGGCGGTGCCGCGCGCTCGGCCATCACTGCGCCCCCAGATAGGCGTCGAGCACGCGCTGGTCCGACTGGATCGCCTCGGGTGGGCCGTCGGCCAGGATTTCGCCATGGGCGAGGCAGTAGATGTGGCTCGCCAGCGCCATGATCGCGCGCATGTTGTGCTCGATGACGAACAGCGTGATGCCGCGCTCGGCGTTGGCGCGCTGCAGCCGGTCGATCAGCCCGTTGATCAGCGTCGGGTTGATGCCCGCCGTCGGCTCGTCGAGCAGCAGCAGGGTGGGCTCGTTCATCAGCGCCATGGCGAACTCGAGGAGCTTGCGCTGGCCGAACGACAGGTCGCCGGCGAGCAGGCGCCTTTTCTCGTAGAGCCCGACGAAAGCCAGCAGCTCGTCCGCCCGCTCGCGCTCGGCGGGCTCGAACCGGCGGAACAGGGCCAGCATGCCCTCGTCGCGGTGGGGCGCCGAGATCAGCATGTTGTCGGTGCAGCTCATCTCGCCGTAGATGCGGGTCTGCTGGAAGGTGCGCAGCAGGCCCAGCCGGGCGATCTGGGGCGTGCGCAGGCGCGAGATCTCGCGGCTGCGAAAGCGGATCGCGCCGGCATCGATCGGATGGGCGCCGCAGATCGAGCCGAACAGGGTCGACTTGCCCGAGCCGTTGGGCCCGATCATGCCGACGATCGCGCCCTCCGGAACGGCGAGCGACACGCCGCGATTCGCCTGCACGCCGCCGAACGCCTTGGAGACGCCCTCGACCTCCAGCAGCGCGGTCACGGCGACGCCTCGACCTTGCGGCCGAACCGCTCGGGCCAGCGCGTGCGCATCCAGCCGAGGATTCCGGTCGGGAAGAAGACGACGATGACCACGATCAGAACGCCGAGCGCGACGCGCTGCCAGCCGAGCAGGTAGGTCCAGAACAGCTCCTGCGTTACCTCGAACACGACGGCGCCGATCACCGGCCCCCACAGCGTGCCCTTGCCGCCCAGGATCGCCATCAGCACCATCCATACGCCGTAGCTTTCGGCGGCGAACGCCGTGTCGGTCGGGTCGATGAAGCCGATCAATATGCCGGCCCCGCCGCCCGCCAGCCCCAGGAAGAACGCCGAGACCGACCAGGATACGGTCTTGACCAGGGTGGTGCGCAGCCCCATCGCCTCGGCCTTGTCCTCGTCGTCGCGGATGGCGTTGACGGCAAGGCCGAACCGCCCGGCGTAAAGCCAGCGCAGGACGAAGAACGCCGCCGCGGCCAGGCCGAAGAACACGAAGTAGAAGAACCGCGCCGGCTCGCCGACCGTGCCGGGGAACAGCGGCGGCACCATGCCCGACCCGGCGCCGATATAGTCGATGCCGCCGGCGATCTGGCCGGCCGCGATGCCGAGGCCCAGCGTGCCGATGGCGAAGTAGTGGCCGCGCAGCCCCAGGATCGCCGCGCCCAGCGTCGCCGCGACGAAGGTGGCGGCGAGCCCGCCCGCGATGGTGCCGGCGACGAAGCCGACCAGGAACTGGTCGGCGGTGAAAATGAAGTTCTTCGCGGCGCCGCCCGGCGCGTTGTAGGCGGCGACGTCGTAGAACAGCCCCACCTGCACTACGGCGCAGACATACATGCCGACGCCGAAGAACACGATGTTGCCGAACGAGTTGTAGCCCATCTGGCCGCCTTGCGCGTCCCAGGTCAGCGCGAACAGGACCATCAGCCAGAGAAAGGCGAGCTGCGCCTGGTAGGCGTGCAGCACGAACGGCGCGGCGAGCGCCGGCGATCCCGATGATCGCGTAGGTCGCGGCGGGACGCGCGGCGGCGCTCATCGCAGCACCTGGCGCTGGCGGCGCAGCATCGCGGCGCGCCACAGCAGGATCGCGACCAGCAGCCCGAAGACGAACGCCACCTGGAACTGCGCGCCCAGCAGGAAGGCGGCGAACTGCTCCGCGGCGCCGAGCCCGAGCCCGGCGGCGATCACGCCCGCCACGTTGCCGAGGCCGGCCACCACCACGATCATGAACGAGCGGATGGTGTAGGCGACGCCGAGATAAGGCTGGATCACCCAGGTCATCGCCACCAGCGCGCCGGCTGCGCCGCAGATCGCCGCGTTGAGTGCGTAGGTGGTGGCGTAGACCCGGTCGGTGTCGATGCCCATGACGCGCGCCGCGCGGGCGTTCTGCGAGGTCGCGCGGATTGCCTGGCCGAGGCGCGAGCGGCGCAGGAACGCCATCAGCGCGATCCCCACGACGACGGCGCAGACGAAGCTGACCACCTTGATCTGCGCGACCGTCACCATGCCGCCGAACGCCGCCCAGGTGCCGAGGCCCGAATGGGCGGTCTGGATGTCGGCGCCGAACGCCTGGTTCATCAGCTGCTGCAGCAGGATCGAGATGCCGTAGGTGGCGAGGATCGATATGAACATGTCGCGGTCGATCACCCGCCAGATCACCACGCGGTAGATCGCCCAGCCGACCGCGTACAGCACCAGCGCCGCGACCGGGATGCCGGCCAGCGGGTGGATGCCCCAGACCCCCAGGTAGTAGGCGACGTAGCCGCCCAGGATGACGTACTCGCCCTGGGCGATGTTGATGATGTTCATCACCCCCCAGACGAGCGCCATGCCGTAGGCGGCGAGGGCGAAGACCGCCCCGATCAGCAACCCGTCGACCAGGAGCTGCACGGTCAGGACCGGCGCCTGGAACAAGATGTCGAGATTGCTCATGGTGCGGTGCCCGCCATCGGCAGGTCACCCCCAGCCCGAACACCGGCCGGGGGGCGGCCGCCGGCCGCGCGCTCCAAGACGCAGAGCGGCGGCCGGCGGAGGCTGCGCACGGGCGGGCGCCTTCCGCCCTACATGCTGGGCTTCGGGTACTCCAGCTTTCCCGAGGCGTACTTGGTGGGCGCGACGGCGACATATTCGCCCTTCTGCACCTGCAGCAGCACCATCGGCTTGGCGGCGTTCTTGCCCGTGCCGTCAAAGTCGATCGGGCCGTAGAAGGTCTGCATGTCGGTCGCGGCGAGTGCGTCGCGCACCTTGTCGACGTCCAGGCTGCCGGCCTTCTCGAAGGCGTTGGCGAACACCTCGACGCAGGCCGAGGACTCGGCCGCCTGGTAGGGCGGCTCATAGCCATACTTGGCCTTGAAGTCCTTGGCGTACTGGGCGGCCGTGCCCATCCAGCGGTCCTTGTAGGTCATCGACGGATCCCACTGCGAGGCGCACAGCACCGCCTCGGCCTCCTTCGGGAACTTCTTCTCGATCTGGGCCGCGTCGCAATGGGTCATGGCGATCATCGGCACCGAGACGTTCATCTGGCCGATCTGGCGCATCGCAGTCGCCGCGCCCTTGGAATGGCCGGACACGATCAGCAGGTCGGGATGCAGCGCGCGGACCTTGGTCAGCGTCGCCGACATGTCGTTCAGCTCCTTCGGCAGCCGGTCGTCGATGACGATCTTCATGCCGTGCTTCTTCGCCGCCTCGACCACGCCCTGGCGCACGTCGAGCGAGAACGGGTCGTTCTCGACATCGATGGCGACCTTGACGTCCGAAGGCTTCTTGCCGTGCTTCTCGGCCACCTCGGCGGCGACGTCGACCGCCACGCTGAGATACTGGTCGGCGGAGGTCAGCACCGCGAACAGATACTTGTAGCCCTTGGTGAACAGCGAGCGCGCCGCGCCGTTGCCCTCGACCATCGGGATCTTGTGCTTCTCGATCACCGGGGCGACCGCGACCGTCAGGCCCGACGAGTACGGGCCCAGCATGTACTTGACGTGGTCCTGCTCGATCAGCCGCTCGGTGAGCTGCGCGCCGCGCGCCGGCGTGGACTCGTCGTCGTAATAGGCGATGTGCAGCTTGTAGGTCTTCCCGCCGACCTTCACGCCGCCCATCTTGTTGATCCGCTCGACCGCCAGGTCATAGCCCTTCTTGGTATGCTGGCCGGCCGTCGAATATTTCCCCGTCAGCGACACCGCGGCGCCCAGCGTGATGGTGTCGTCGGATTGCGCCGCGGCGGGCGACGGCCCGGCGAAACCGAGCGCGGCGAGCGACACGGCCGCAACCATCCTCATGCCTTTGTGCATCGATTCCTCCCAGTCCGGAAATTCCCCTTGTGCCGACGGCGATGGCCGACGGGGCCCTATATCATAGCCGGAAGCGGACACCGGGCAACCCCGCCTTGCCCCGCCCGCAAGCCCATACTAGGTTCCGGGCCAGGACCGACGCGCGGAAAGGAAGGAAAGCATCATGGAAATCAAAGGTGAATATCGCATTCCGGCGCCGCGCCAGAAGGTCTGGGAAGCGCTGAACGACCCGGCGATCCTGAAGCAGTGCATCCCGGGCTGCGACTTGCTCGAAAAGCTTTCCGAGACCGAGATGAACGGCAAGGTCACCGCCAAGGTCGGCCCGGTCTCGGCCAAGTTCTCCGGCAAGGTCACGCTCAGCGACATCAACCCGCCTGAAAGCTACAGGATCTCGGGCGAAGGGCAGGGCGGCGTCGCCGGCTTCGCCAAGGGCGGCGCCACGGTGCACCTCGCCGAGGAGGGCGCCGAGACCGTGCTCACCTACAACGCCGACGCCCAGGTGGGCGGCAAGCTGGCCCAGATCGGCTCGCGGCTGATCCAGTCGACCGCGCGCTCGATGGCCGACCAGTTCTTCAGCAAGTTCGCGAATGTCGTCGGCGCGGGCGGCGGGGGCGAGGCAGCAGCGATGCCGCAGTCGCCCGCGCCCGCGCCCAAGCCCGAATCCGCGGGCGCCGCGGCGGCGCCCGCGCCCGCACCCGCACCAACGCCCGCACCCGCACCCGAAACCGCGACCGAGGAGACCGCGCGCGACGCGGCCGCCTCCGCGCCCAAGCCGCCGCCCGGTGCGCCGGAGGTCGAGCGCGCCGAGGAGGTCTTCCCCGCGCCCGGCACGGTGCCGCCGACGCCCGGTCCGGGCCCCGCCCAGCGCAAGGGCCTCGCCCCCGCGGTGTGGATCGCCGGCATCGTGGTGATCGTGGCTATCGTGCTGGCCGCCTTCGCGCTGTAGCGCCTCCCTCCTCCCGCCCGACCGCGTTTCCGTCCGCAAGGCGGCGCTTCCCCGTGCCGGGGTGCGGCGCTAGGATCGCCGGAACACGTCGATAGAACCAGGGGAGGAGATCATGATCGGGACACGAACATTCGCCCTCGTCGCCGCCGCGGCGGCGACGCTGAGCCTCGCTGCGCCGGCGCGCGCCGCCTTTCCGGACAAGGACATCACGCTGGTCATCCCGTTCTCGACCGGCGGCGGGTTCGACACCTATGCGCGGCTTGTGGCGCCGTTCGTGGCGAAGCACCTGCCGAACCACGTCAACGTCGTGCCGAAGAACGAGCCGGGGGCGGGCGGCCGGCTGGGCCTCACCAAGGTCTACCGCGCCAAGCCCGACGGCTACACCATCGTCATCGTCAACGTGCCGGGGGCGATGATCCCGCCGCTGATGGGCGAGAAGGTGCAGTACGACCTCGACAAGATGAGCTGGGTCGCGCGGCTCAGCTTCGATTCCTACCTGCTGGCGGTGGGCGGCAAGTCGCCGATCAAGAGCTTCGACGAGTTCAAGAGCTTCGCCAAGGCGCACACCGTCAAGTTCCCGTCGACCGGCGCCGGCTCGACCGCCGACGTGATGGCGCGCGTCTTCCTCGGCGTGCTCGGCATCAAGGGCCAACTCGTCACCGGCTACAAGGGCACCAAGGAGATGACGCTGGCGGTCATCCGCGGCGATACCGCCTCGGCGATCCTGCCGTCGCTGTCCACGCGCAAGTACATCCAGTCGGGCGACGTGCGCGCGCTCATCACGACCGAGGACCCGAGCCCCTACAAAGGCGTGCCGTCGGCCAAGTCGCTCGGGCTCGACGACCTCGACGGGCTGTTCATCCACCGCCTGATCGCAGGCCCGCCCGGCCTGCCGGCCGACGTGGCGAAGGCGCTGTCGGACGCGTTCACGGCGGCAATGGCCGACCCGGAGCTCAAGGCAACGGCGCAGAAGGCGCACCGCCCGCTCGCCCCGCTCGACGGCGACCAGGCCGCGGCGGCGGTGAAGAAGCAGCTCGCCCTCTATCTCCGCTTCAAGGACGAGCTGAAGAAGTAGTGCGTCGTGTTCCGGCGCCGCCTTGCCACGCGTCATCGCGAGCGAAGCGAAGCAATCCAGGTTGACGCGCGGCCTCGCTGGATTGCTTCGTCGCTGCGCTCCTCGCAATGACAGGTAGGGCGGAAGGCGACGGGACCGCCTCCGGCTGGAAACGATGTTCGACGGGCTGACCCAGGGGCTGGCGCTGATCTTCACCCAGCAAGGGCTGCTCATGCTGGCGCTGGGGGTCGTGGTCGGGCTGGTGTTCGGTGCGATCCCCGGGCTCGGCGGGACCACCGCCATCGCGCTGTTCATCCCGCTGACCTATGGCATGCCGTCGCACGACGCGATGGCGCTGGCCGGCGGCATCATGGGCGCCGTCGCGTTCGGCGGCACGATCACCGCGATCCTCCTGAACACGCCGGGCACGCCGATGAGCGCGGCGACCTGCTTCGACGGCTATCCGCTCGCGCAGCAGGGCAAGGCGGGCATGGCGATCGGCGCGGCCGGCGCGGCATCGTCGCTCGGCGGGCTGTGCGGCGTCTTCATCCTGGTGCTGGTCGTGCCGATCGCGCGCGAGCTCGTGCTCGCCTTCGGCCCGCCCGAATTCTTCATGATGGCGCTGCTGGGCCTCTCCTCCATAGCCGCGTCGACCGGCGGCGCGTTCCTGCGCGGGCTGATCGCGGCGTGCGGCGGGCTGATGATGGCGTTCGTCGGCTACGATTCCGTCTCGGGCGGCAACCGCTTCATGGCCGGCATCGAGTATCTGTGGGACGGCATCCCGCTGGTGCCGGCCCTGATCGGGCTGTTCGCCGTCGCCGAGATGATCAAGCTGTCGATCGAAGGCGGCACGGTGGTGCGCACCGCCGAGTTCGGCACCAAGATCGTGGGGGTGGGGCAGGGGATCGCCGCCGTCTTCCGCAACTGGGCCACGGTGCTGCGCGGCTCGGCCGTCGGCGTGTTCATCGGTGCGGTGCCCGGCGTGGGCGGAACGGTGGCGTCGTTCCTCGCCTATTCCGTGACGGTGCAGGTCTCCAAGCACCCGGAGCGGTTCGGCAAAGGCGAGATCCAGGGCGTCATCGGGCCGGAATCCGCGATCAACGCCAAGGACGGCGGGGCGCTGATCCCGACGCTGGCCTTCGGCATCCCGGGCAGCGCCGAGATGGCGGTGTTCCTCGGCCTCCTGGTGCTGCACGGGCTCGACCCCGGCCCGCTGCTGCTGATCGAGCACGAGGGCGAGATGTTCAGCCTGATCGTCGCGCTCACGCTCTCCTGCGTGCTGGCGACGATTCTCGGTCTGTCGGTCACGCGGTGGCTTTCTCTGATCACGCTGGTCGACGTGCACATACTGGTGCCCGCCGTGATCTCGGTCTCGCTGGTCGGAGCCTATGCGCTTGACGGCAAGGTGGGCGACGTGGTGATCGCCGCCATCATGGGCGTGGTCGGATATCTGATGATCAAGTTCGACTATCCGCGCGTCGCGATGGTGATCGCGCTGGTGCTGGGCGACCTGGCCGAGCGCAGCTTCCACCAGACCATGCAGATCACCGGCGAGGACTGGACCGTCTATGTCACCCGCCCGATCTCGGCGATCCTGCTGGCGCTCACTTTGCTGTCGCTCGCCATTCCGGCGCTGCGCGTTGCGATGCAGCGCCGCCGGGCGAGGGGCACGACATGATCCCGGCGCGGCGCAACCTTTACGCCTCGATCGCGACGCTGGCGATCTTCGCGGGGCTGTTCGTCTGGTCCGAGGGCATCGCCGATGTTCGCGGGCGGGAGTTTCCTGTTCTGGTGTCAGGCGCGGCGGTCCTTCTCGGCGTGCTCGACGTGCTCGCCCATACCGGCACCGCGGCCGGCCGCTGGATCGCGGCCGCGCTTGCCGGCGGCACTGCTCCCGCGCCCGAGCCGCGCCGCCGCTTGCCGGCCGAGGCGCTGGCGGTGGCGTGGGTCGCGGCGGCGCTGGCGCTGGTGGTCGTGGCCGGCTTCCTGGTGGCGATCCCGGTCTACGTGTTCGCCTATCTCATCCTGCACGGGAAGCGCACGCTTCGCGTGAGCCTGATCGCCGCCGTCGCCACCACGTTCGGCATCTGGCTCGGCTTCGAAATCCTGCTGCGCTACGAGCTCTATGGCGGGATGCTGTCCGCGGGGTAAGGTGGCGCCGCAAAGGGAGAATCGACATGCCGCACGACCTACCGGGACAGGCGCACTGGCACGAGCCGGCCGGAGGCAGGAAGGCCGGGCACGGCACGTTCGGCCGGCCCGCCACGCCCTACGACCTGTTCATGGAATCCGAGGAAATCCCCGTCTTCCGCGGAATCGGCGTGCGCCGCGTGCAGGACCTGCCGCTGGCGCCGTGGCACCGCATGGGCGGGCGCGGCACCTACATCCAGCTCTACGGCACCGAGGGCAAGTGGGGCTGCTACGTGGTCGAGGTTCCGGGCGCTGGCGCGCTCAACCCCGAAAAGCACCTCTACGAGGAGATCTATTACGTGGTCGAGGGGCGCGGCTCGACCGAGGTGTGGCTCGAAGGCGACCGGAAGCGCCACATCTTCGAATGGCAGCAGGGCTCGCTCTTCTCGATCCCGGTGAACGCGCTGCACCGCGTGGTGAACGCGACCTCCTCGCCCGCTTTGCTGCTCGCCGGCACCACCGCGCCCAACCTGATGAACCTGATCAACAATCGTGGCGCGATCTTCGAGAACCCCTACCAGTTCCGCGACCGGTTCTCCGGCGCCGACGATTTCTACAAGCCAAACGATGCGATCGAGCCCGATCCCGTGCGCGGCCTCGCCATGCGGCGGACCAACTTCATCCCCGACATCGTGAGCTGCGAGCTGCCGCTCGACAACCGGCGCTCGCCCGGCTACCGGCGTGTCGAGCCGTTCATGACCGGCAACACGTTCTATCTGTGGATCGGCCAGCACGAGAACGGGCGGTATTCCAAGGCGCACGCGCACACCTCGGCGGCGGTGCTGATCTGCCTCGCCGGCAAGGGCTACACCTACACCTGGCCCGAGGCGTGCGGCCCGACACCGTGGAAGGACGGCCACGCCGACAAGGTCAAGCGCGTCGATTACGAGCCGGTCGGCATGGTCTCGGCCGCGCCGGGCGGGGCGCGCTGGTTCCACCAGCATTTCGGCGTCTCGAAGGAGTTGTTTCGCTTGACCGCCTGGTTCGGCCCCAACTCGCCCGGGCGCGAGCCCGGCCCGCCCGGCGAGAAGCACACCGACTATGGCGCGATCGAGATCCCCGAGGGCGGCACGGCCGTGCCGTACTGGATGGAGGACCCGTTCATCCGCGCCGAATACGAGGAGACCTTGAAGCGCGAGGGCGTCGCCTCGCGCATGGAGGACGACTGGTACAAGCCGGGCGCCAAGGTCGCCTCGATGGCGGATTGAGGTGGGGCGCATTTGTCTTCTGACCCCTCTCCCTGTCCCTCCCCCTCAAGGGGGAGGGAACGTTGGTGCGACCTTCCTTCGTGACGACAACCACTGGGTGCGACATTAGCGCAAGGACAGACGCGTTCGCCCCCTCCCCCCTTGAGGGGGAGGGTTGGGGACGGGGGTCGCTTGCCCACGCGTGGTAGTCGCGGCATGACCGACGATCACGGCGGGCGGGTGTTCTTCTCGGCCGTCGGGCGCACGCTCGAGGTCGAGGATGAGATCCGGCTCACCAGCGTGGGCGTCGATATCGGCTCGTCGACCTCGCACCTGGTGATCTCGCGGCTGGTGCTGGAGCGGCTGGATTCGCGCTACGTCGTGGCGCAGCGCGAGGCGATCCACGAGTTCGACATCCTGCTTACCCCCTATGCGGGCGCCGACTCGATCGACGCCGACGCGCTCGGCGCCTTCATCGCCGCCGAGTACGCCAAGGCCGGCATCGCGCGCACGGACATCGACACCGGCGCGCTGATCCTGACCGGTGTCGCGGTCGCGCGCCGGAACGCGCGCGCCATCGGCGAGATCTTCGCCGGCGAGGCCGGCAAGCTGGTCGCCGTCTCGGCCGGCGACAGCCTGGAGACCATCATGGCGGCCCATGGCGCGGGCGCGGTCGCCGCTTCGATTCGCGAGCGCGCGACGGTGATGAACGTCGATATCGGCGGCGGCACGTCGAAGATCGCCGTATGCCGCGACGGGCGCGTGGTCGACCGCACCGCGCTCGACGTCGGCGCCCGGCTGGTGTGCCTCGACGGCGAGGGGCGCGTTGCGCGCATCGAGCCGGCAGGGGCGCGGTTCGCTGAGGCCGTGGGAGTCGATGTCGCGGTGGGCCGGCACTTGGCGGAGGGCGCCGCGGAGCGCCTGGCCGACGCGATGGCCGACCGCCTGTTCCAGGCGATGGCGGGCCGCGCGCCCGAGGCGGCGGGCGCCGCGCTGCTGCGTCTCGAACCGCTCGGCTGGCGGCGCGGGATCGACGCGCTGAGCTTCTCGGGCGGGGTGGCGGAATACATCTACGAGCGCGAGCCGGCGGCGTTCGGCGATCTGGGCCCGGCCCTCGCCGAGGCGGTGGCGCGCCGCGCGGAGGGGTGGGGGCCGCGCGTGCTGGTCCCGCGCGCCGGCATCCGCGCCACGGTGATCGGCGCCTCGCAATACACGATCCAGGTCTCGGGCTCGACAATCTACGTCGCGCCGCTCGACGCGCTGCCGCTGCGCAACGTCCCGGTGGTCGCGCCCGCCCTTGCGCTGGAGGCCGACGAGATCGACCGCGACGCCGTCGCTCGCGAGGTGGCGGCTTCGCTCGCCCGGCTCGACCTGGCGGGGGGCGAGCGGCCGGTGTGCGTCTTCGTGCCGTGGCTGGGCTCGGCCACCTTCGCGCGGCTCGACGCGCTTTGCCGCGGCGTCGCCGCCGGGCTCGCGCCGGTGCTCGCCGCCGGCCATCCGCTGGTGCTGGCGGGCGATTCCGACATCGGCGGATTGCTGGGCATCCATTGCCGCGAGGAGCTGCGCCTCGCCAACCCGATCGTCTCGATCGACGGGCTCGAGCTCGCCGCGTTCGACTTCATCGATATCGGCACGATGCTGGAATCCTCCGGCGCCGTCGCCGTGGTCATCAAGTCGCTGGTGTTTCCCCAGGGGTAGCGCATGAAATTTTTCGAGCAGCCGCAGCGGTCGGTGCGGGGGCGCGTCGGCGGCGCGGCGATCCTGCTGGTTGCGGGCGGGGCGCTGGCGCTGGCGAGCGAGTCCTGGCGCGAGGGGGCGCTGTTCGCCCTCGGCGGGATCGGCGGCGCGCTGCTGGCGGTGACGGGCTTCGCCTTCGTCGGCGCGTGGCGCGACGCGATCGTCAGGCGCGACGTGGCGGGCGCGGAAGCGCAGATCGTGATGGTCGGGGCGAGCGTGATCCTGTTCGCCGCCGCGCTTGCGCGGCCGGGCATCTATGGCATGGGCCTGGAAGGATACGCCGCGCCGTTCGGCGTCGCCGTCGCCCTGGGCGGGGCGCTGTTCGGGCTCGGGCTCGCCTTCGTCGAGCGCGGGTGGAGCCTGGTCGCCGCCCTCGTCGCCGCAATCGCCGGCGCCTGGCTCGCCGGGCTGACGCCGGAGCTGTGGGCCGGCCTGCCGTCGGCCGGCACGGTCGTGCTGCCCGCGCTGGTGCGGTGGAAGGGCGCGGCGCCGATCCAGATCGGCGTGCTGATCCTGCTGTGGACCTTCGCGCGCCTCCGGGCGGGCACCGTGGCGCAGCGGAAGCGGCGCCCGCTGATCGCGCCCGCCGCCGGGCTCGCCATCGTCGGCTGGCTGGTCCTGCTGGTCTCCGGCACGCCCTGGCGCCTGGTGCCGCTCGCCGCGGCCTGGCGGATGGACGTTGCGGTGGGATTGGGTGCCGTCGCCATGCTGGCCCTCGTGCGTGGCACGGCCTTCCTGCCGGCAGGGCGACCGGCCTTTCTCGCCGCGCTCGGCGGCGGGCTCGTGATGGGCTACGGCGCGGGAATTGCCGGAAGCCCCCTCCAGGCGCTGGTGGCCGCCGTCGCGTCGGGCAGCCTGTCCGGCTGGCTGTGGCTCGCCTGCGCGCTGGGCGGGCTGGGGGCGGGACTCGCCCTCAGGCGGTGAGGCGGAGCCGCCGCGGCGGCCCCGCCCGCTCCGGCTATTGGTTGTTGGTGTTCCCGTTGCCGTTCGCGCTTGGCGCGGCATTGGACGGCGCACGGCTGTGCCAGAACCCGTTCACGTCGCCCTGCCACTGCTGCCAATCGTTCTGCGCCTGCTGGTCCGACTGCACCGTCGGCGCGGCGTTCATGGTCGATTGCGGCACGTTCAGCACCAGGGTCGTCGGATGGTAGGGCTGGTTCGCCACCTTGACCATCGACCACGGCACCGGCACCAGCTCGCCGCCGATGCCGAGGAAGCCGCCGCGCGAGACCAGCACGTAGGCGATCTCGCCCTGCTTGTTCAGCAGGATGTCCGAGACGCTGCCCAGCGCCTTGTTGTCCATGTTGCGCACGTCGGCGCCCATGATCTCCTGCGCGCGCATCGACTTGAGCTCCTCCACCGGGATCGCGCCCTTGAGGAACGCCTCCTGGCGCGTCTCGGCCGTGTTCTCGGCCATGTTCGGCCGCTCGCCCGGCGGCGGAAGCTGGGCCTGCAGCCGCTTGGCGCCGGCGACCACGGCCTCGCAGGCACGCGAATTGCCGTTCATCGCGAAGACGTAGCCGGCCTGCATGGCGGAGCGGATCTGGACCGGCGCCGGGCCGGCAATGCCCGCGCCCACGCCCATCGGGCGTGCCGCGGTGCCGGGCGCGCCGACGCGCCCATAAGGGCCGTAGCCATAGCCGCCGTAATTGTAGCCGCTGTTGCGGAGGGTGCGGTCGAGCTTCTCGAGCTTCTGCAGGCAGGCCTTCGCCACCGGCCGCGCCTGTTGGGCGTTTGCCTGGGTGTTGGCATTGCCGTTCGTCGTGTCGGCCGCCGCGGCGGGCAGCGCGAGCAGCGCGCCCAGGGGCAGCGCCAGATAAGCCAATCGGTTGCGCATATTCGCTCTCCTTCCGTTGCTGGCAGGGGGCTCTCTTTGGCAACGGAGGGGGCTGGCGCAGGTTCCGATTTCCGGCGATCAGGTCACGGCGGCACGCTTCCGCGGCTTCACCGCCAGCCAGTTCGCCCCCACCAGAGCCGCACCGACGACGAGCGACAGGACGTTGATGCCGGCCTTGATGCCCTCGCCCTCGACCGGCAGGAACAGCCCCAGCGCGCAGGCGAACAGCACCAGGCGCCAGACGAAGGCGACCGGGGCCATGAAATAGCCGCGCATCGAGATCGACAGCGCCAGGATTCCGACGCAGGCCGAGAGGAAGTTGATGCAGATCAGCCAGAGCGGTCCCTGGGCGAGCAGGGTCGGCGAGAAGACGAAGACGAACGGCACGATGAAGGCGACGGCGCCCAGCTTGCACGCCTCGTAGCCGGTGCGCAGCGGCGCCGACTTGGCGATGCCGGCCGCCGCGATGGCCGAGACCGCGACGGGCGGGGTGATCAGCGAGAACACGCCGAAATAGAAGATGAAGAAATGCGCGGCGATCGGCAGGATCCCGAACTTCACCAAAGATGGCACGATCAGCGTCACCTGCATGAAGTAGATGGCGATGCCGGGCAGCCCCATCCCCAGGATCAGGCTGATCAGCGCCGTCGCGACCAGCAGCAGGATGTAGCTGTACTGGCCGAGCTGGACCAGCGGCTCGGTGAAGGTGAAGCTCATCCCGGTCATCGACGACACGCCGAGGATGATGCCGACGAGCAGCGCGACCACGATGATCTCGCACACCTGCAGCCCGGCCTGGGCGACGGTCTCGAACCACCAGCGCAGCGGCTTGTGGCGCACGTACCAGTAGCCGCAGACCAGCAGCAGCAGCACGGCGAACATGCCGGCCTTCTCCGGCGCCCACAGCAGCCAGACCAGCGTGTAGATCAGGATCGGCAGAGGCAGAAGGTAGGCCCAGCCGCGCTTCAGCACCTTCCAGGCGTTGGGGATCTCGCTGGCCGGCAGCCCCTTCATGCCGGTGCGCCCGGCCTCGAGGTCGACCTGGATCAGCAGCGCGCCGTAATAGAGGATCGCCGGCAGCGCCGCGGCCAGCACGATTTCGCCGTAGGGCTTGTGCAGGTATTCGGCCATGACGAAGGCGACGGCGCTCATCACCGGCGGCATCACCAGCCCGCCGGTCGACGCGCACGCCTCCACCGCGCCGGCCACCTCGGGCCGGTAGCCGATGCGCTTCATCATCGGAATGGTGACCGAGCCGGTGATCACCACGTTGGCGACGGCCGAGTTCGAGATCGAGCCGAACAGGGCCGAGCCGATCACCGCCACCTTGGCCGGCCCGCCGCGATAGCGTCCCAGCGCGGCGATGGCGAGGTCGGTGAACAATGTCCCGCCGCCCATCGCGAACAGGAGCTGGCCGAACACCACGAACACCAGAACGATCGTGGCCACGATCCCCATGATGATGCCGAGCATCCCCTCGCCGCCGACGAACAGGTCGACCGCCACCCGGTCCCACGCGATCGAGCGCGTGCGCAGCATGCCGGGGAAGTGGCTCGCGAACAGCGCGTAGAGCACGAACAGGATGGCGAGGATCGGCAGGACCGGGCCGTAGACGCGCCGCGTCGCCTCGACGACCAAAAGCACCGTCGCCGAGCCGAGGACCACCTTGGACGGCGTGATGTCGGCGACGCGGTAGCTGATCTCCGGGTACAGCACCATGATGTACATGCCGCAGGTCAGCCCGATCAGCGCGCATGCCACGTCGTACCATGGCACGCCGTGGCGCGGCGTGCGCCGGGTCGCGGGGAACAGCAGGAACACCGTGAACAGGGTGATGCCGAGCACCAGCCCGTAGAACTGCTGGGCGAAGATGGTCCAGTGCAGGTAGATCGGCACTTCCAGCGCATAGAGCGCGCCGGTCACCACCACGACGACGCCGCAAAGCTCGGCGGCTGTCTTGTACAAGGGTGGCAGGGTGCGGGTGCGTGTCGGTTCGACGCCGAGTTCGGTTTCAGCCATGGGGACTCGCGGAACGGTGGGCCGCTATCATTTCCGTTCGTCCTGAGGAAGCCCGCCGCATCGCGACGGGCTGTCTCGAAGGGCGAACCGACTCCGTGTCCTACGCGCCGCCATGGAGCGCGAGCAGCATCTTCTGGCGCTGCTCGTGCGCCGCGTCCCACACCCCCATCTCCTTGAAGAACTTGATGGCGCCCGGGTGCACTGGCGCGGCGAAACGCACCGCGCTCATCCCCTCGTGGGTCCACAGATGCATCGCCGGATGGGCGCCGTCGAGCTCGCGCACATGGTTCCAGATGGTCTTGGCCATGGCATAGACCACGTCGTCGGGCGTCTTCTTGTTCGTGTTGATCAGGATGTCCTTCTCCCACACCGTCGTGTCGTCGACGATGCCGGTGAACGAGCCCTTCTTCAGCGTGACGGCGTAGTAGCCCTCCTTGCTCTCGGCGAGCTTGTCGCCGGTCTGGGGCCCCGGCGGCAGGCCGAGGAAGCGGACGCCGTGATACTGCGCGTCGGCCTGGTTCACCACGCCCGAGCCGATCGACGCGTTGGCGCAGTCGGTCTGGCCGTTGAGGAAGGCCTGGTAGTTCTCGCGGATGCCGGCGACAGGCACCTCCGTCACGTCGTCCCACGAAAGGCCGCCGGCGTGCAGCATCGCGGTCATGTCATCGCGGAACGCGACCGTGCCGGGAAACTTGGCGGGGACGCGCTTGCCCTTGAGCTCGGACACCATGGTGATGCCGAGCGACTTGGGCGCCATGCAGCTGCCGTAGAGGGGCGGCCCCTGGATCACCACCCGCTCGTCGGGGAAGGCGTGGCCCTTGTAGGTGGCGAGACCGGCATAGGCGTCGTGCGTCGAGGTCGTGCCGCCCAGGGCGAAATCGGTCTCGCCGCCGCCGACCAGGTCGTCGAGCCCGGTGCCCGCCTCGCGCAGCCGCATGCGGGCGCCGTTATGCTCGTGGAACAGCCGGGCGATGCCGGCGGCGGTGGCGTTGAAAGTGGTCCCAGGCGGCAGGGTGGCGATGGAGTAGGTCCCGCTGACTTGCTGGGCGGCCGCGCCGTGCGTAGTGGCGACCAGGAACAGGGCGGCCGCGGCCGCGATTGTCGCACCATGCCGTGTCATGTTCTCCTCCCTCGGTTGTTTCGATCATGTTGCGACTCCTTGCGGGCGCCGCGCAACGGGTTTCGCGGCGGGCACTGTCCCACCCGGCCCCGGGGGCGGCGCTGCGCGCGGCGCTGGCGATCCCGCGCTTGGTCCGCTAATTTTGCGGAAGACGCGGCGGACAGTCCCCGCCGCGGGGAAGGGAACGATGCTCGATCAGGAACGCAACGAGACGCTGACCCGGGTCGGCCCGGGCACGAAGATGGGCGAGTTGATGCGCCGCTACTGGCAGCCGATCGCCGCCCTTTCGGAACTCGACGAGAACCCCACCAAGCCGGTCCGGCTGATGGGCGAGGACCTCACCCTCTACAAGGACCTCGGCGGCAATCTCGGGCTGATCGACCGGCACTGCGCGCACCGCTCGTCCGACATGTCCTACGGCTATGTCGAGAAGTGCGGGCTGCGCTGCAACTATCACGGCTGGCTCTACGACCACGAGGGGCGCTGCATCGAGCAGCCCTACGAGGAGGCGGCCGATCCCACCTCGCGCTTCAAGGACAAGATCCGCATCAAGGCCTATCCGGTCGAGGCCAAGGCCGGGCTCGTCTGGGCCTATCTCGGGCCGGAGCCGCGCCCGCTGGTGCCGACCTGGGAGCCGTTCACCTGGGACAACGGGTTCGTGCAGATCGTGTTCTCCGAAATCCCGTGCAACTGGTTCCAGTGCCAGGAGAACTCGATCGATCCGGTGCATTTCGAGTGGATGCATTCCAACTGGAAGGTCCGGCTCGAAGGCCGCACCGGCCCCTACACGCCGAAGCACGTGAAGGTCGATTTCGACGAGTTCGAATGGGGCTTCGTCTACAAGCGCATCCTCGAAACGACCGACGACAAGAACCCGCTCTGGACCGTGGGGCGCACCTGCCTGTGGCCCAACGCGCTGTTCACCGGCAACCATTTCGAATGGCGCGTCCCGGTCGACGACGAGAACACGCTGTCGGTCGGCTGGTTCTTCAATCACGTACCGTCGGACATGGAGCCGTTCGAGCAGAAATCCATCCCCTACTGGTATTCGCCGATCAAGGACCCGAAGACCGGGCGCTGGATCACCAGCCACGTGATGAACCAGGATTTCATCGCCTGGATGGGGCAGGGGCGGATCACCGACCGCGGGCGCGAGCATCTCGGCCAGTCCGACCGCGGCATCATCGCCATCCGCAAGCGCTTCTTCGACGATCTGGCGCGCATCGAGAAGGGCGAGGACCCGAAGGCGATCATGCGCGACCGCACGCGCAACTCGTGCATCGACCTGCCGATCCCGTTCCGCGCCGGGCTGGAGCACGGCCAGACCCGCGCCGAGCTGGAAAAGGCGGGCAATGTCGAGGGGTCCGCCGCGCGGCGCTTCATCTTCCAGGCCGGCCAGCCCGAGCACGTCCGCCGCGCCTATGAAGAGGCGATGGGCATCACCATGGATCGCTCCCCCTTCGTCGAGACGGCGGAGGAGTAGCCGGTCAGGCCGGTCCCCAGCCCGACGTCCCCTTGCACAACCTCACGGTGTCCTCGCGCGTCTGGCCCCCCTGGGTCGCCGACTGGCGGATTGGCCGGCAGGTCCTGCCGTCGGCCGCGGTAAAGGAGGCGCCGTCGGGTGCCGCCCAGCCCTCCTGGGTAGTCTGGAACGTGGCCCCCGTCTTCTTCCAGGTCACCTTCTCGCCGGACTCGGCAGCGCGCGCCGCCGCCGTGGCCGCTGCCTGGTCGGCATCGCCTTCGAGGAAGTTTCCTAGCCGGTTCCCGATGACGCCGCCCGCGGCCGCGCCGAGCAAGGCCCCGACGGCGCCTCCCGAGATGGCGTAGCCGGCGAGACCGCCCGCAACCGCGCCTCCCGCCGTGCCGATCGTCTGGTTACGGCTCATTCCCCCGATCCCGTCCTGGCCCTCGCAGCCCGCAATTGTGAGGGCGCTGGTCAACAGCAAAGCCGCTCCGATCCTCCTGCTCCGCATCTCCGGTCTCCCCTGTCGGCCGTGATCTGACCGCGGTCGCTGCGCTAGCGCGACGGGTAAAGGCGCACTGTGCGGCGCGCGACGTCACGAATAGAGATGGGAGCGGCACGTTCCTTGCCCGCGACCGCTTTCACGAATCCGGCGGGCCAAGCCGCTCTTGAAGCCCGCGCACGGCCGAAAACGCAAACGAAATCAATCGCTGCGCGGCCATCGGAAAAAACGGGTGACGTACCAGAACTCTTTGGGGGACCGAGGCTCGGCACCACGCCTTCGCATGAATTGCCGCCCGCTCCTAGAGGCGGACGAGCAGGGAAAGGGCCTCAGAACCCGTACAGCGTCGCCGGGTTGTCGGTGAGGATCGCCTTGCGGGTGGCCGCGTCCGGCGCCCATTCGCCCAAAAGGTCGAGCAGCGCCGCGTCGTCGGGCATCGGGTAGTCCCACACCCGGACGTGCGGCCAGTCGGTGCCCCAGATCATGCGGTCGGGTCGCGCCTCGATCAGCGCGCGGGCGTAGGGCACGGTGTCGGCGTGCTCGGGCGCGGGGCTCTTGCCGAACCGGCTTGGGCCGGCGAGCTTTACCCAGCAGCGGCCCGACTTCGCGAGGTCGAGCAGCAGCCGGAAGCCGGGCTGGTCAAGCCCTCCGCCACGTCCCAGCCGCGCCAGGCGAAATGGTCGAGCACCACCTCGACCGGCAGGTCGGGCAGGCGCGGCCCGATCTCGGCCCAGGATTTCTGACCCGACGGCATGTAGAGCATATGCCAGCCGAATGGTGCGATGCGTTCGGCCAATGTGCGCAGGTGGTCGAAACTCGGCTCGCCGCCGAACAGGGGCGTGAGGCGGATGCCGCGAATGCCGGCTTCGTGCCAGGCGCGGAGCTCGGCGTCGGTCACGCCGGGCCGCATGATGGCAATGCCGCGCGCCCGCCCGTCGAGCTGTTGCAGGGCATCGAGCGTGACGGAGACATCCTCGCCGTGGGCGACGACGTGGACGATCACGCAGCGGGCGAGCCCCAGCGTGTCGAGCATCGCGCGCAGCTTTTCGACCGGCGCCTCGGGGGCGGTGTATTCGCGCGCCTCGGTCATGGCGAAGCGACCGTAGGGGCCGAGCACGTGGACATGGGTGTCGCACGCCCCGGCGGGCATGGCGAGGCGCGGCTTGTGCGGCGGAAGCGGCCCGGGACAGGGGCGGGGTGCGGCATGGCTGGTCATGGGGCCGGATTGGAACCGGTCCGGCGCCGGATGGCAAGTGAAAGCCGCGATCTGGCGCCCGCGCGCCCGCGGGCCTATGTTCACAACATGACCGACAGGAAGGACGATCCCGCCAAGCCCGCCCTGAAGCTCAGCGACAAGCCGGGCCATCCGCACCAGGCCTATCACAACCCGGCCTTCATCGAGAGCCGCGACGCCCGGGCGCTCCGTATCCTCGCCGAATATATCGAGCCGTCGAGCCGGTTCCGCCATTACGCGGTGGAGGACACGATCGTGTTCATGGGCTCGGCACGGCTGGCCTCGCGCGAGGCGGCCGAGGCCGCGGTCGCCGAGGCGAAGCTCGCCGGCGCGGGAACGGCGAGGGCCGAGAAGCGGCTCGAGCTCGCTACGTATTACGAGGACGCACGCGAGCTCGCCCACCGTCTCACGGCCTGGTCGAAGGGGCTGGGCGAGGGGCATCGGCGCTTCGTCGTCTGCACCGGCGGCGGGCCGGGCATCATGGAGGCGGCGAACCGCGGCGCGTCCGAGGCGCGCGGCGTCAACGTGGGCCTGTCGATCTCGCTGCCAACCGAAGAAGGGCTGAACGGCTACGTCTCGCGCGAGCTCGGCTTCAACTTCCACTATTTCTTCATGCGGAAGTTCTGGTTCGCCTATCTCGCCAAGGCGGTGATCTTCTTCCCCGGCGGGTTCGGCACGCTGGACGAGCTGTGCGAGCTCCTGACCCTGATGCAGACGAAGAAGATCCGGAAGCACCTGCCTTTGGTCCTGTACGGCACGGATTACTGGGACCGGGTGCTGAACCTGGACGCGATGGTCGAGGCCGGCACGATCGACGCGGCCGACATCGACCTGCTGCGCCGCTGCGACACGGTGGACGACGCGTTCGACTACCTGACGCGCGAGCTGGCGGAACACGCGATCCCCCAGCCCGGTGCAATCCTGTAGCGTCGGGGGCGGGCGCCCATTATTCTTCGGAGAGCCTCATCCTTCGACAGACTCGGGATGAGGTCGTGGAAAATCCTCGTCCTGAGCGTGTCGAAGGACGGGTGAAGTCGCGAGGAGTGACCGTGGAGGCGATCGAGCTTCTGGGCGGGCGCCAGTCGACGGGCGCCGATTTCATGGCCGATCCCGGGCCGGACGACGGCGACCTGCAGAAGATCCTGGCCGTCGGGCTGCGCGTGCCCGATCACGGCCGGCTGTTTCCCTGGCGCGTGCAGGTGCTCAGGAAGGACGCTCAGCGCCGCCTCGCCGAGTTATATGTCGCGCGCTACAAGGCGCTGAACCCGGACGCGCGCGAGGCGCAGATCGACAAGGAGACGCGCCGGCCGCAGCGCGCGCCGCTTCTGCTGGTCGTGTCCAACCGGCTGCACGAGGGCCACAAGATCCCCGTCCTCGAGCAGACCTTGTCTGGCGGCGCGCTCTGCATGAACATCCTGAACGCGGCGCATGCGCTCGGCTACGTCGCCAACTGGGTGACCGGCTGGCCCGCCTACGATCCGGAGGTGCGCGCCGCGCTGGGCGTGCCCGAAGGCTCGCAGATCATCGGGTTCATCCATATCGGCAGCCCGGGCGGACCACCGCGCGAGCGTCCGCGCCCGGACTTGGCCCAGATCGTCGAGGAGTGGCGGGGCTGAGGGCGCCCGGCTAACCCCGCTTCGTCATCGCGCGGGATGATGAGGGGGAGACCCCTCACATGTCCTGGCAGCCGGCGCGCAGGACGAAATACTCCCAGCTCCGCTCCATCGAGAGTGGCGAGACGACCATCTCCGCGCAGTGGCCGACCTCGCCCGGCGTCAGGAACTCGATCTGGCCGAGCGACGACGCGGCGAGCTGCAGCGCCGCGTTCACCTGGGTGTAGACCGCCACCATCACTGCCGACTTGATGTCCGCACCGGAGACCACGCAGCCATGGCCGCGCATCAGCGTCACCGTGTTCGCCGCATGGGTGGCGGCGAGGTCGCGCCCGTGCTCCATGTTCCGGACCAGGAGGTTGGTGTCGCCGAACTTCCTACGGATGTCCCAGACCGGGATTTCGGCGCCCATGCCGCCCGAAGTGTGCAGCAGAGGGCGCAGCTTCGCCTGGGTCACCGTGAACGGGATCACCGCATAGCTGTGGTTGTGGATCACCGCCCCCACCTCGGGCCTTGCCTCGTAGATCGCGCCATGGATGTGGCGCTCGGCGTACAGGCGCCGTCCGCGGTCGTTGAATGGCGTGCCGTCCAGCGTGCATTCGACCAGGTCGTCGCGCTCGACCAGCTCGGGCGCGCGGGCGCGCGAAATGAAATAGCGCGTCGGGTCGTCCGGATGGCGGATCGAGGCGTGGCCGAACGCGTCCACCACCCCCTCGCGGGCGAGCACGCGGTTGGCGATGACGAGGTCCTTCAGGGCGGCTTCGAGGTCGGCCATGTGTCTCCTCCCATTGTCGCTGTAGGCCCTTGATACATCCTCGTCCGCGGCGTGTCGCCAGCCTGTCGCGGGACGAGGTGCCGTCCGCCGCCGGCCATCCGGCGTGTACAGGGCGAACCGAAGGCGCTAAGCTCGCTCACCCGCCGCGGTCAAGAGCGGGCCGGAAAGCGTACAGGGCCGAGCTTCACTGCGTAACCGCACGGGAGGCGAAGGTGCGATGTCCGCAATAGCCGGTGGATTCGTCCGGTATTCGCCGCTGCTGATTCTCGCCGCGCTGTGGGAGACCGCCAGCCGCGCCGGGCTGGTCTCGACCGACGTGCTGCCGTCCTTCTCCAGCGTCATGGTCGCGGGCGTCCATCTGTTCGACGACTCCGACATCTTCGTCAACGCCGCCGCTTCGCTCTACCGCGCGGCGGTGGGGCTCGCGCTGGCCGTCGTGGTCGGGGGCGCGATCGGCGTGTGCATGGCGTGGTGGCAGCTGATCAACGCGGTGCTCGGCCCGCTGGTGGAGATGTTCTATCCGCTGCCCAAGTCGGCTCTGATCCCGGTCACCGCGCTGTGGCTCGGGTTCGGGGACGCGTCGAAGATCCTGCTGATCTTCCTCGGTTGCATGCTGCCGGTGACGCTGGGCGCGTTCAACGGCGCGCGCGGCGCCGACCAGACGCTGGTGTGGACCGCGCGCGGCATGGGGGCGAGCCGGCTGCGCACGCTGCGGGATGTGGTGGTGCCGTCCGCCATGCCGGAGCTGCTCAACGGCATCCGCACCGCGCTCGCGCTGTCCTTCATCCTGCTGGTCGCTTCCGAGCTGATCGTGGCGCGCCAGGGGCTCGGCTTCATGCTCAGCGAGCTCGGCGACTCGGGCAACTACACCGGCATGTTCGCCGTGGTCATCATCGTCTCCGCCCTCGGCTTCGCGGCCGACCGCGGCTACCTGTTCATCGTGAGAAGGGCGCTGGCATGGCGGGAGTGAACCCGGCCGTCGCCGCCCGCACCCTTCGCGCCCGGGCCGCGAAGGCGGAGGCCGGCCGCACCCGCGTGCGGCTGATGCTCTATGCCTGGCTGCCGATCATCGGGTTGCTCGTCGCGTGGGAGGCGGCGTCCCGCTTCGGCCTCGCCACGCCCTTCGCCCTGCCGTCCTTCTCGTCCTGCGTCGCGCGCATCCTGCACGACGCGGGCACCGGCGAGCTGGGGATCAACGTAGGGCTGACGCTTTATCGCACCTTCGTCGGCTTCGCGGTCGCGGCGGCGATCGGCGTGGCGCTGGGCGTCGGCACCGCGCGCCATCGCCTCACGCGCTGGTTCTTCGACCCCATCGTGTCGGTCGGCTTCCCGATGCCCAAGATCGCGTTCCTGCCGGTGATCGTGCTCTGGCTCGGCTTCCACGACGCCTCGAAGATCACGCTCGTCGCCTTCTCCACAGCCTTCCCGGTGATCACGACGACGATGCTCGCCGTCCAGGGCGTCGAGAAGGAGCTGGTGTGGTCGGCGCGTTCGCTCGGCACGACGGAGCGGCAGATGCTGTGGGAGGTGGTGCTGCCGGCGTCGCTGCCGCAGGTGATGACCGGCCTGCAGGTCGCGCTTCCGATCGCCTTCATCGTGTGCATCATCACCGAGATGGCGATGTCGGGCTATGGCATCGGCGGGGCGATGAACGATGCGGCCCGGTTCGCCGATTCGCGCGGCGTGTTCGCCGGCATCATCGAGACGACGATCATCGGGTACGCCATGGTCAAGGGCATGGCCATGCTGCGGCGACGCTTGCTGATCTGGCACCAGGAGGCCAACGCCCCCTCGTCCGCGTGATGCGCCGGGGCGGCGACAACCGAGGGAGGTCACGATGAGAACCAAAACGATGCTGGTGGTCGCGGTCGCCACCGCGCTGGGCGTGGCTGCGGCGGCGGCCCAGGCCGAGCCGCTGAAGATCCGCACGTCCTACGTGGTCCCGGTGGGCAACTGGGTCGGCTTCATCTACCACAAGACCGACCTGATGAAGCACTACGGCAAGTCCTACACGGTGGAATCCACCCGCTACAAGGGCACCACCTTCATGATCACCGCGATGGGCGCGGGAGAGCTCGACGTCGCCGACCTCGCCTACTCGTCCTTCTCGATCGCGGTGCAGAACGGCGGGATGAGCGACCTCAAGATCATCGCCGACGACATCCAGGACGGCGCGCACGGCTACTACACCGGCAATTACTTCGTGCTGAAGGACGGGCCCATCAAGACCATCAAGGACCTGAAGGGCAAGGTGCTCGCCTCGGTGGGGCCGGGCACGGCGGTCGACATCGCCATGCGGGCGATGCTGAAGAAGAACGGCCTGGAGGCGAAGCGCGACTACCAGATCGTGACCGCGGCCTTCCCGTCGATGAATGCGATGCTGCTGCAGGGCAAGGCGCAGCTCGTCGCCAACGTGCACCCGTTCGACCTCAAGCCCGACTTCCAGGCCAAGGCGACGCCCCTGTTCACCGACGTCGACGCGCTGGATGGCCCCAGCCAGTTCATCATCTACGCCGCAAAGGAATCATGGCTGAAGGAGAACCATGCGGCGGTGGTCGACTGGCTCGAGGACATGAT
The DNA here is from genome assembly GCA_963826605.1 of uncultured Alphaproteobacteria bacterium. Taxonomy (GTDB): domain Bacteria; phylum Pseudomonadota; class Alphaproteobacteria; order MPNO01; family DASWLB01; genus CAWGHZ01. Next base: position 1,567,525 of record CAWGXN010000001.1, on the reverse strand, counting down.
CCGCGCGGCGCACTGGTTCCTCGACCCGAAGAACCACGACGCGGCGGTCAAGGTACTGGCCGACATGATCAAGGTGCCGCCCAAGGTGCTCGACTACAAGTTCACCAAGAACGACCTCTACCAGGACCCGAACCTGATCCCGAACACGAAGGCGCTGCAGCACACCGCCGACTTGCAGCACAATCTGGGCTTCCTGAGGGAAAAGTTCGACATGTCGAAGCACATCGACCTGAGCTACGTGAAGGAGGCCGGCGCCCGCGTGAACGGTATGTAGGAACCGGCGGGCGGTCGCGGCGGTCCCCGCCGCGACCGCGTGCCGCCGATAACGCGCTCGCATCGGGCACCTTGCTGCGATAGGGTCGGGGACCGCTGCGGAGGATGCGCCCCTTGCCCGAGCCCGCGAAGCTCAAGGTCGCCGTTGCCCAGATCGAGAGCGTCGTCGGCGACCTCCAGGCCAACCTCCGCAAGCACCTCGAAGTGATCGCCGAGGCGCGCGGCCAGGGCGCCCAGCTGCTGCTGTTCCCCGAGCTGTCGCTGACCGGCTATATCGCCGGCAAGGATGCGCTCGCCTGTGCCATCGTGCGCAACGACCCGATGGTGCGCGAAATCGCGGCCGCGTCCGGCCCCATGTGCACGGTGTTCGGCTGCATCGAGGAGGGCCCGGCCGCGCAGTTCCATAATGCCTGCCTGGCGGTCAAGGGCGGCGCGCTCGCCTTCCTGCACCACAAGGTGAACTTGCCGACCTACGGCGCGCTGGAGGAGGGCAAGCACTTCGCCGCCGGGCGCTACGTCGAGACCTTCGCGATGGCGCCGCCCTGGCGGGCCTCGATCCTGATCTGCGCCGATCTGTGGAACCCGGCGCTGGTCCACCTGGCGGCGGTCCACGGCACCACGGTGCTGATGGCGCCGATCAGCTCGGCCGTCGAGGCGGTGGGGATCGAGTTCGACAATGCCGACGGCTGGGACCGGGTGGTCGGCTTCTACGCCATGATCTACGGGATGCCCTTGATGGTGGCCAACCGCGTGGGGGCCGAGGGCGACCTGCATTTCTGGGGCGGCTCGCGCATCCTGGACCCGTTCGGTCGCGTCGTCGCCCGCGCCGGGAAGGACGAGGCGCTGATCACCGGCGTTCTCGACTATCGCAACGTGCGCGAGGCGCGCTACCGGCTGCCCACCCTGCGCGATTCCAACCTCGACCTGATCCTGCGCGAAACGGAGCGGCTGGTGCGCACCGTCGGCGTGCCCGAAAGCGTCCGGGAAGATTGATGCGCGACTTCCTGCTTTCCGGCGACGACAGGGCGTTCCGCGCCGAGCTGCGCGACTTCCTCGGCGCGACCCTGGCGCCGCGCGCCGCCGCCATCGAGGATAACGGGGACTGGTCGACCATCGGCGAGGTGGTGCGCGCGCTGGGCGAGGCGGGCTATCTCCGCCTGATGTTCCCGGACCTGTATCGTGGCCGGCTGGCGAAGCCCGGCCTCGTCCATGCCACGATCCTGTCCGAGGAGGCTTCGTACCTGAACTATGCCTTCGAGACGACCATCGCGACGGCGCTGAGCTGCGCCGTGCCGCTCTACCGCCACGCCCGGCCCGAGGTGCGCGACCGCTACCTCGCGCCGCTGCTCGACGGCACGGCGGTCGGCGCGATCTGCGTCACCGAGCGCAATGTCGGCTCGGACGCCGCCGGGATGGAGACGACGGTCCGCCGCGATTCCGCCGGCGGCTGGGTGGTGGACGGGTTCAAGCGCTATATCTCCAACGCCTCGGTCGCCGACGTCTACCTGGTCTACGGGATCACCAACCCGGACGTGCCATCGCATCGCGGGATGAGCTGCGTCGCCGTGCCGGGCGACGCGCAGGGGATGTCCTTTCCCCGCAACTACCGCTTCATGGGACGACGCGGCTGCGTGGTCGGCGAGGTCTCGTTCGACGGCTGCAAGGTGCCGGCGGAGAACGTCCTGGGCGAGCCCGAGGCGGGCTTCCGCGTGATGCTGGGCATGTTCAACCTGGAGCGAATCCTGCTCGGCGGGGCGGGGCTTGGCGTCGCGCGGTCGGCCTGCGACATCGCCGTCGCCCACGCCCAGCGCCGCGTCGCGTTCGGCGCTCCGCTGAGCGCGAAGGAGCTGGTCTGGGACAAGATCGCCGAGATGCGCTGGCGGATCGACGCCGCCGAGCTTCTGACCTATCGCGCCGCCGCGATGTTCGATTCCGGCGCCGACGGGCGCGCGCTGATGCAGCCGGCGGCGATGGCCAAGCTGGTGGCGAGCGAGACCGCCAATTTCTGCGCCGACGCGACGGTGCAGATCCTGGGCGGCGACGGGCTGACCAAGGAGTACGGCCGCGCCGAACAGATCTATCGCGATGCGCGGGCGCTGACCATCGTCGGCGGCACGACGGAGATCGTGAAATACGTGATCGCCCGCGCCGAGCTGCCCGACGCGCCGCCCGCCCTGTGATCCCTTCCCGCACCGCGTGAGCCCATGGATATCGGAACCGTCTTCCACCAGGTCGTCGATCGCCACCCCGAGCGTACCGCGCTGGTCTACGAGGACCGGCGCTGGACCTACGCCGAATGGCACGGGCGCGTGATGCGCTTCGCCCAGGCGCTCGCCGATCTCGGCGTCCGGCCGGGCGACCGGGTGGCGTTCCAGGTCTCGACCTCGGAGAACTCGGCCACCAGCTACTTCGCCTGCCAGATGCTCGGCGCCGTGGCCGTGCCGCTCAATTTCCGCCTGTCACCGGGCGAGGTGACCTACATCCTGCAGGATTCCGGCGCGCGCGTGTTCATCTACGCGAGCTACCTGGTCGACAACGCGCTCGAGGTGCAGTCCCGGCTGCGCTCGACCCACGACTACGTCAACTGTTCGTCCGATCCGTCGGTGGTGCCGCCCGGCCACCATCATTTCGACACGCTGGCCGAGGCGACGGTGGACCGGGGCGACGCGCGCCCGGTCGCGGGCGACCAGGAGCTTTCGGCCCTGGTCTACACCTCGGGCACGACCGGCCGGCCCAAGGGCGTGATGCACGGCCACGCCAACGACGTGGCGATCGCGATGAATTGCGTGATGGAGTACGGCCTCACCCACAACGACGTGGCGCTCCACATCGCGCCGCTCTACCACGTCGGCGGGATGCAGGCTTTCTTCATCCCGCACATGATGGTCGGCGGCACCAACGTCGTGCTCGGCCGCTACGAGGCGCTGGCCGCGCTGGCGGCGATCCAGGCCGAGCGGGCGACCACCCTGTTCGCCGTGCCGGCGCAGATCCAGGAGATGCTGGGCAACGAGCGCTTCGGCGCGTTCGACGTGAAGAGCCTGCGCATGATCACCACCGGCGGCGCGGCGATCTCGGCGGCAACGATGGAGCGCACCATCCGCGAGTTCTGCCCCAACATCTTCAACGGGTACGGCATGACCGAGGCCAGCCTGACCCTGCTGCTCCATCCCGAGGACGCGCTCAGCCATCTCGGATCGTGTGGCAAGCCGACGCTGATCTCGGGCTGCCGGATCGTCGCCCACGAACCGGGGCGCGAGGTCGCGCCCGGCGACGTCGCCGCGCCGGACGAGATCGGCCAGCTCATCGTGCGCGGGCCGCAGGTGATGCTGGGCTACTGGAACAACCCGTTCGAGACGGCGCGGAAGATCAAGGCGGGGTGGCTCTATACCGGCGACCTGATGAGCAAGGACCCGGAGGGCTACTACCACTTCCACGGGCGGGCCGACGACATGATCGTGTCGGGAGGCGAGAACATCTACCCGCGCGAGGTCGAGGAGGTGCTGTTCCGCTGCCCGGGCGTCGCCGACGCCGCCGTCGTCGGGCTTCCCGACGGGCGCTGGGGCGAAGCGGTGACGGCGTTCGTCGTCAAGCACGATCCGAAGCTCACCGTCCAGGCGATCGACGACCATTTCCGCAAGAGCCGCGAGATCGCGCCGTTCAAGCGGCCGCGCCGCGTCGAGTTCGTCGACAGCCTGCCGCGCAACCCGAGCGGCAAGGTCGTCAAGCGCGAGTTGCTGGCCGCGTACGCCTCGACGGCGTGAGCTGCGCCGCCGGCGCCGCGCGCTACCGCTTCAGCATGTGCTCGTAATCGGCGCCCATCACCTCGGTGATCGGGGTGCCGCGTTCGAGGGCATCGGCCATCGCCGCCTCGCGCGCGGCGATCTGCTCGGCTGCGGCGATGACGCGCTCGGCATCGGCGGCGGCGAAGATCGCGACGCCCGAGGAATCGGCGACGGCGTAGTCGCCGGGCCGAACCGTGATGTCGCCGATGGTGACCGGCCCGTCGGTCTCGGCCTCGACGATGCGGCCCCGCGCCGTGCGGGCGGTCGCGCCCCGCGCATAGACCGGTAGGTCGAGCGCGCGCGCCTCGTCGATGTCGCGCGCGGGACCGTCGACGATCACCCCGGCGAGGCCCTTGCGCTTGGCGCCGCGCGACAGGATCCCTCCCCAGGCGGCGGCGTCGATCCCCGAACGCTGCTCGATCACGACGAGCTCGCCGGGCGACGCCGCCTCGATCGCCGCGGTGCCGAGGTGGCGGGGCGTGCCCGCGGCTTCCCGGGTGGCGTCCTTCGCCACCAGCTTCACGGTCCGGACCGTGCCGGCGATGCGGCGGGTGACGGACAAGGGCGCGATGCCGGTGACCGCGCCCGGAAGGCCGAGCCGGTCGAGCGCATCCGACACCGCGCAGCAGTCGAGCCGGGCGAGACGCGCCGCGAGGTCGTCGGGCACCGCTACCCCGCCGCCTTGGCGCCGGCGGTCGCGTCCAGCTTGAACAGCTTGATCGCATTGCCGGCGAGGATCCTCTCCTTGTCGGCGTCGGACAGCCACTCGATCGAGCGGACGAGCGGCGCCACGTCGTCCATGTGGTGGCCGTCATGCGGGTGGACGACCGAGCCGGTGCCGGGACACTCGGCGCCGAACAGGCAGCGGTCGACCCCGACCGTCCTGATCAGCAGCTCGTTCGCCTCCTTGGTGTACAGCACGGTGTCGAAATAGAGCTTCTTGAGGCGCGACGAAAACAGCTTGGCCTCGTCCATCTTGCCGCCGCGCCCGGCATGCATGATCGACGACGCCTCGAACCGCCCGAGCTGGTAGGGGATCGCGCCGCCGCCATGGCTGACGATGATCTTGAGGTCGGGGAAATCGTCGAACACCGTGGAGTTGACGAGGCCAAACACGGCCGTCGTCTCCTCGTTGATGAAGTGCAGCGTGTAAGGCTCCCGCTCGGCGCGCGATCCGGTGCCGTGGATGTGCGCCGGCACGTCGAGCTCGCACAGCTTCTCGTAGAGCGGATACCAGTAGCGGTCGCCCATCGCCGGCGGCTGCGTGCCGGAGTTCTCGAAAGGGTCGGGGTTCAGCAGACATCCCTTGAACCCCAGCTCCTTCACGCAGCGCTCGAGCTCGCGCACCGCCATGTCGAGCGGCTCGCCCGCCGGCTGGGGCAGCCCCGCGATGCCGAAGAACCGGTCGGGATAAAGCTGCGTCTCACGATGGATAACGTTGTTCACCTCCTCGTGCAGCCACTGCACGATCTTCGCCGGCTTCTCCGAATGCATCATCTGGAACGGGCGCGGGCTGATCGCCTGCAGGTCGGTGCCCAGCTTGTTGAGGTAGTCCATGTGGCTCATCGGGCCGAACGGCTTCTTCTCCACCGCCTCGCGGATCTGGTCGTCGGAGACGACGACCCGCCCGCGCCCATGCGAGCCGCGTGCCGCCAGCAGCGTCGCCTTGTAGGCCCACAGCTCGGCTGGCGCGCTGACATGGCCGTGACAATCGATGATCATGGTCTTCTCCCGCCGATCCGCCGCCATCGCAAGGGGGGCTTGCGAAGACGGGAACCGGGCTCGTGCTACGCCGCCTTGGCGAACTGGGCCTGCACGTCCTTCTCGAAGGCGAGAAGCTTCTGCACGCTCGGCCGCGCCTGCATGCGCTCGAAATGCGCCGACACGTTCTTGAACTTTCCGAGGTCCAGCCCGAACTGCGTGCCGCGGCGGCAGCACCAGAAGAAGTGCGCGTCGGGTGCGGTGAAATGGTCGAAGAACCACTCGCGCCCGGCCAGCATCTCGTCGGCGATGCCGTAGGTCTCGTCCAGCGCCTCGGTGGCGTGCGCCTTCACGTTGTCGGCGGCGTTCGGCACGTCGCACACCTTCGCCGTGTTGTTGATCCGGCTGAGATAGGGGTGGATGCCCGACGAGCACCACGACATCAGCGAGATCGCCTTCAGCTCGTCCCACCCGTCGGCGGGCAGCAGTTTGGCGTCCGGGAAATTGCGGTGTACCCAAAGATGGATCGCGGCGTTCTCGGTGAGGTGCTTCCCGTCGACCTCGAGCACCGGCACCTTGTGCTTCGGATTGATCTTCAGATAGTCGGGCGAGAAATGCTGGCGCTTGCCGAAATTGACCGGCCGCGGCTCGAAATCCGCCTTCGCCTCGGTCAGGGTGATGAACGGCGCCAGCGCGCAGGTGATCGGCGCGTAGTACAGGACGATCTTCATTGAGGGAGTCTCCCAGCCAGGGCGCCAATACGGCGCTTATGGCCGGAAGCATATGGCGCGCGGCCGGGGGAGGGAAGGGCCGGCTACCGCATCAGCCCGCGCAGGGCGCGGCGCAGCTCGGGGCTCATCCCGACCGCGACGCCCGCCGCCAGCGCCACACCGACCGCGCCGTACGGGTGCTGACGCGTCCAGCCCGCAGCCTGCTGGCCGAGGAGCTGGCCCATCTGCACGGCAAACTCGCGGTCGCCGCCACTGGCGAGCGGCGGGGCAGACGCGCCCTTCGCGGCCGGCGCATGGTGGTTCGACAGCTTTCCCTTCAGCGCGGCGCGGGCGAAGGTGATCGCCGCCCCGGCGACCAGCGCACAGACCAGCCCCGTCACGCCCGCCGCGATCGCCTGCGAGGTGACCTCGGTCAGGGACAGGAACAGCGCGAACGCCAGGAACCAGAACGCCACCAGCACGAAGATGAGCGCGGCGCCACCCAGCGCCACGCCGCTCTTCAGCCGCGCGGCGTAGTCGTGCAATGCCTCCACGGCGAGCCGCCCGGGGCTACGAGCGCCGGCCGAACAGCAACCCGAGCAGGATGCCGGCGCCGAACGCGGTCGCGACACTGGTGAAGGGGCGCTCCGAAATCTCCTGCCCCACCACCTCGGCGGTCTGGGTCGCGCGCTGCTGCACGCCCTCGGCTGCCCCGCGCACCTGCGCGTAGCGCTCCTTCGCCTCGCCCGACATGATCGTCTTCAGCGTGTCGGCAATTTTCGACAGGTCGGAACGAAGCTGCCCGATCTCCGCCTGCAGATCGCCGATATTCGCCTGGCCGTCGCCGTCCATGGTAACCTCTCCCGTCAGAACGCCGCTCGCGCGCAGGCTAGAGGCATGCGCGGGCGGGTGCCTTGATGCAGATCAACCTTGCCGACAAACGCGTGACGCCGGACGGAGTTCCCATCCGGAGCCCGGCCGGCCCTACAATTCGACCCCCGGCACGAAGCAGAATACGTGCACGTGCGTTCCGGCGGACATGGCGCACAGCACGGCGCGGCCGAGCGGGTTGTCGTGCCGGTGCACGATCGCCTCGGTCGGCACGTCGATCCAGTTGCCGGCATAGACAGCCTGGTAATGGTCGCCGGCGGTGCGGAATTCCGTCACGCGGCAGTCCGAATTGATCGAGCAGCACGAGCCGCCGCCGTCCGGCCGCTGCAGCGAGTTGAACCAACGGGCAAAGGCGGGATTGACGTCGGGCGGCGGAGCGGCGTGCGCCGCGATGGCCAGTGCGCACCCGAGCGCGGCGGACAGCGCCATCTTCACGGGATTCGTCATGGGAGCCAGCCTTTCCGCGCCTGACGCGCGACCAGCGCTTGCACCGGTAACGTCGATCCCAAAGGGGGGTTCCGCCTGCCGCTCTGGCCACGACCGAAGCGCTGGTCTAAGCTCCTTACGGCCATCGGCGCCGGCGTGACGGGAGGGATCGCCATGAAAGTCTGCATGTTCCACCTGATGCCGTACCGCGACCTGCCCGCGGACTACGAAAGCCGCTACAACTCGGCCTATCTCGATCCGGTATGGTTCGACGTGGCGGACGCCGACAAAGTCGGCGGCTACTACAACGCCACGCTGGACGAGATGACCCATGCCGCCCGGGCCGGCATGCACGGGCTCTGCACCAACCAGCACCACCAGAACGTCTACGGCTTCATGGCGAACCCCAGCCTGATGGGGGCGGTGCTGGCGCGCCAGACGGCCGGCATGGACACGGCCATCATCCAGATCGGCTCGACCCTGCCGTCGACCAGCCCGCCGACGCGCATCGCGGAGGAGTACGCGATGCTCGACTGCATTTCCGGCGGGCGGCTGGTGGCGGGGTTCCCGACCGGCCTGCCGACCGACGCGACGATCTCGAACGGCGTCGTGCCGATCGACCAGCGCGAGCGCTTCCGCGAGGCGCTGAACCTGGTCGTCAAGGCGTGGAGCGCGAAGGAGGTGTTCGCCTGGAACGGCAAGCACTACCAGCTTCCGATGGTCAATCTCTGGCCGCGCCCGATCCAGCAGCCGCACCCGCCGATCTGGATCCCCGGCTCGGGAATTTCGTCGACGGCCGAGTATGTGGTGGAGCGCGACGACTGCTTCTGCCACCTCAGCTATTTCGGCGCGAAGAATGCCACCCAGGTGGGCGACCGCTACTGGGAGATGGCGGCGGAGAAGGGGCGCGACGCCAACCCCTACCGGTTCAGCTTCCTGCAGCTCGTCGGCGTGTCCGAGACCGATGCGGAGGCCGAGGAGTATGCGGCGCACGCGGAATATTTCTTCCACAAGCTGCTCTACACGCCGAGCTACTACCAGGCGATCCCGGGCTGCCTGGAATACGATTCGCTGGTGCGCGCGATGGGCAATACCGGCCGCGAGGCGGTCGATCTCCGCGCCATGTCGTTCAAGGATTTCCGCGAGCGCGGCTTCGTCGTCACCGGCAGCCCCAAGACCGTCACCGAGCAGCTTCTGGAAGGCGTCAAGCGGCTGCGCATCGGCCATCTGCTGACGCTGCTCCATTTCGGCTCGATGCCGACCGAGCTGTGCAAGAAGAACATCGACCTGTTCTGCCGCGAGGTCCTGCCGCATCTCGAAGGGCTGTGGGACGACGAATGGGAGGACCGCTGGTGGCCGGAGCGGCTGCGCAACGGCGCGCGCGCCGCGGCCGCCGAGTGACCGTCCGGGCGGCATAACCAAGACAACGGAGGAATCGATGGCGGAGGCGCAGTCGCGCAGGCTCCGGCTGTGGCAGGGCACGGTCGAGACCGAAATCGAGATCCAGGGCGATGGACCGCCGCTCGTCTGGCTGCACGGCCCCTGGGGCCTGGCGCCCGACCGCGAGTTCGTCGCGCGCCTCGCCGCCACGCGAACGGTCTACGCGCCGCACCACCCGGGAACCACCAAGGGCGACCCCAACGCCGTCCACCGGATCGACAACTGGTGGGATCTGATGATCTACCACGCCGAGCTGTTCGACGCGCTCGGCCTCGCCGCGCCCGACCTCGCCGGCCATTCCTACGGCGGGATGATGGCCGCCGAGATCGCCGCGACCTTCCCCAGCCGCGCCGGCAAGCTGGCGCTGGTCGACCCGGTCGGGCTGTGGAACGACGCGCGGCCGGTACGCAACTGGATGATCCTGCCGGACGCGGAGCGCAAGTCGGCGCTGTTCGCCGCGCCCGATGGCGAGGCGGCCGGGCGGTTCTTCCGCGTGCCCAACGATCCCGAGGCGCGCCAGCAGACGCTGACCGACCTCGTCTGGTCGCAGGCCTGCACCGGCAAGTTCGTCTGGCCCATTCCCGACCGCGGGATGAAGAAGCATCTGCACCGCATCGCGGCGCCGACCCTGATCGTCTGGGGCCGCGAGGACCGGATCTGCGTGCCCGCCTATGCCGACGATTTCGCCGGCGCCATCGCCGATTCGCGGGTGGCGCTGATCGAGGAGGCGGGCCACATGGCGCATCTCGAGCGGCCGGACGAGGTGGCCGAGGCGATCACGGCCTTCCTCGGCGCCGGCGCCAGGCCGGCTCGCCGCCGCAAGAAGGGGTAGCGGGCCAGCCAATAGCCACCCGCCCGTCCTTCAATTCCTCCCCAAGTCCCCGCCAAATAATCGCTTGACGAGTCTTTCCGGCGGGGCGCACGCTTGCCGGAAAATTAGACGAATACACGACGCATTTGGGTCTTTCAGGGGAGGAACCCGATGGCCACATCTGCCGCGTCCGTCGCCGCACCGGTGCCCGCGAGCGCCGACCGCTGGAACCGCTACAACATCACCGTCCTCGCCATCTGCATCTGCGCGTGGGCGTTCGACGTCTACGAGATGACGGTGATGCAGATCGTCACGCCGCTGCTCGTCAAGGAATTCCACATGACCTTGGCGACGATGGGGACGATCACCACCATCTCGCGCTGGATCGGAATCATCGGCACGTTCGTCTTCCCGGCGCTCGCCGACATCTACGGCCGCAAGCCGGTGCTTATCTGGTCGATCCTGGGCTTCTCGCTGTTCTCCGGCCTGACCGGATTCTCGGGCGGGGTGATCACGCTGCTGATCTTCTCCTCGATCACCCGCATCGCACTTTCGGGCGAGACGCCGGTGGGCATGGTGATGGTGGCCGAGACCGCGCCCACCAAGTGGCGGGCGACCGCCCTCGGCGGGCTCGTCGGCGGCTATCCGTTCGGCTACTTCCTCTGCTCGCTCGCCGCCCTGGTGGTGGTGCCGCTGTGGGGCTGGCGGCCGCTCTACTGGCTCGGCATCCTGCCCGCGCTCATGGTGTTCTGGGTGGCGTGGGGCATCAAGGAAAGCCCGCGCTTCGAGCATGTCACCGCCGCGATGGTGAGGGAAGGCATCAAGAAGCAGCTCAACATCCTCACCCCCATCCGCCGCTACCCGCGCGAGATGGTGGTGGGCACGCTGGTCTACTTCTTCTACCTGTTCACCTGGGTCGGCTGGTCGGCCTGGATGCCGCAATATCTCGCGGTCGAGAAGCATCTCGGCTTCAAGACGATGGCGAGCTACCTGTCGATCTGGATGGCGGCGGCGATCCTCGCCTACTGGATCTGCGGCTGGCTGTGCGACCATTTCGGTCGGCGCTGGGTGATCCCGCTGTTCGTCACCCCGGCGGCGATCCTGCTGGTCGTGATGGGCCACATTTCGAGCCCGTCGAGCCTCTTGTGGGTGGGGCTCGCGACCAACTTCCTGATCACCGGCTCGTTCGGCACCGGGCTCGGCTACACGACCGAGCTGTTCCCGACGCAGATCCGCGGCACGGCGGTGGGCGCCGCGTTCTTCATCGGGCTTGCCACGGCGTCCACGGCGCCGATGATCATGGGCATCATCGCCACCAGGGCGTCGATCGCGGCCGGTCTTCCGGTGCTCGCCCTGTCGTTCCTCCTGATCGCGCCGCTCTTCATGTTCTTCGCCAAGGAGACGACGCGGAAGGAGCTGGTCGACTTCGTCGGCGAGCGTTCGCCGGGCGCGTAGCGGACGGAGGCCCCGGCGCGATGCCGGGGCCGCCGCGCCCCGCCGCTACTTTCCCCACAGCGCCTTGGTGGCGAGGCGCGCACCCTCGGCGAGCGCGCGCAGCTTGGCCCACATGATGGTGTAGTGCACGCGGCCCGCCAGCGGGCTCTGCGAGAATCCGCAATCGGTGCCGGCCATCACGTTCTCGCGCCCGACGATGCCGGCGAAGCGCTCCAGCCGCTCGGCCACCAGCTCGGGGTGCTCGACCACGTTGGTGGCGTGGCTGATGACGCCGGGCATCAGCTTCTGGCCGGGCGCAAGCTTGACGTTCTTCCACACCTTCCACTCGTGCTCGTGGCGCGGGTTGGCCGCCTCGAACGAATAGGTGCCGACCTTCACCTTGGTCACGATGTCGACGATGTCCTTCAGCTCGACGTCGTGGATGTGCGGGCCGTTCCAGCTTCCCCAGCAGATGTGATAGCGCGTGCGCTCCGCCGGCAGCCCCTCGAGCGCGCGGTTGAGTGCGGCGATGCGCAGCTCGGCCCAGGCGCGGTACTGGGCCATGGTCATCGGCGGGACCATCTTCTCGTACATGTAGGGGAAGAACGCGTCGTCGACCTGGAGGTAGAGGCCGGCGTCGACGATCGCCTTGTATTCCACGGCCAGCGCGTCGGCGAGGGCGAACAGGAAGCTCTCCTCGTCCTTGTAGTGCTCGTTCTTGGCGTTCGGCAGGGCGGAGGCGGGCGCGACCACGGGCAGGAACGCACCGGTGACCTTCACTTGGCCGAGCCCCGCCTTCAGGTTGTCGATGTCGCGCTGGAGCTGGGAGAGGCCGGTATAGGTGAGCGGCCCCGACACCACCGGGCGCACCGGCGCCGAGGCGTTCTTCAGGACGCGCGCGTCATACTCGGAATAGAACTCGGGGAAGGAGTCGCGGTCGCGCCCGCCCATCGCCTGGACCAGCGGGTCGGCCTTTTCCGCCTCGGTCATCGGCCGGCGGGTCAGTCCGCCCAGGCGCGAATGCACGTAGAACGCCCAGTTCACGGCTTTGCCGTACTCGCCGTCGGAGACGATGTCGATGCCGGCGTCGGCCTGGCGGCGAACCACGTCGATCACCGCCGCGCGCAGCGCCGCGTCGAACGCCGCCGGGTCGGTCGCGTTGCGGTCCTGGCCCGCCTCGAGAAACGGGATCAGCTCCTTGGGACGCACCAGGCTGCCGACATGCGTGGCGTAGATGCGGTCGTCGAGCGCCATCGTTTCCTCCCTTGCACTGGCGCCCGAGCATAGCGGCGGCTAGGGGAGGTGGTCCACCCGCCGGAACATCCGGTCATAGAGATAAAGATGTGCGGCCTGGATCGCCGCGCCGATCAGGAACGGCGCGATCAGCATCCCCGCGTCGAACATCAGCCCGCCGAACAGCGGCCCGACGGCGCGGGGGAATTGCTGGGAGGCGTTGTTGAGGCTGGCGGCGAGGCCGCGTCGGGGGGCGCGCACCAGGCTCACCCCCACCGCCTGGCGGGCGCCGATCGAGCCGCGCTGGAAGACGGCGCGCGCCACGTAGATCGCTGCGGCCAGCCCGAAGCTCGGCATCAGCGGCATCGCGACCATCAGCACCAGCCCGACCAGGCGCATCAGCACCACGGCGCGCACCATGCCCAGTCGCATCGAAAGCCGGCCGGCGTAGAGCGCCGCCGCGGAGGCGAGCGCGAAGGACAGCGCCATCATGGGACCGATCAGCTCCGGCCCCTTGCCGTAGCGCAGCGCGAACCAGTAGGCGATCAGCGGGCCGGTCAGGCCCATCCCGACGCCGCTGAGACCGTTGACCAGCACCAGGCGCAGAAGGTCGCGGTTCTCGTCGCGCGTCAGCGCCGCGTCGGCCGCTGCCGCGGCCTCGGCTTCGACGGCCGGCACTTCGGCGGCCTCTGCGGCGCGTGCGCGGATCGCCGGGTCCTCGGCGATGCGCCCGATGCAGACGAGGCAGACGACCGATCCCGCCGCGACCACCAGGAACAGCGGCCGGAAATCCGCCGCCGCAAGATGCGTGCCCGCCATCACGCCGGGCAGCATGGCGACCAGCGCGCCCAGCGTCATGCCGAAGAACCCGACGGCGTTGTTGACGCTGAAGATGTTGCCGCGGTCGCGGCGGCGCACCCAGGTGGTCATCCAGGCCTGCTCGACCGGCCCGAAAGGGCCCGCCGAGCCGTTGCCGCCGCGACCGTACGCCCCGACGATGGCGGCGGCGACCAGCACGACGGGCTGCGCGGTGGCCCAGGCCGCCATCGCGGCGACGATCTGCGCCGCCTCGTAGAACAGCAGGAAGCGCTTGCGCCCGATGCGGTCGCTGAACGGCCCGACCAGGAGGGTGAGCGTCGCGCCCACCACCAGCCCTGCGGTCAGCACAGAGCCGATTCCCGCGCTCGACCAGCCGAGCGCGTGAAGATAGAGCGAGAAATCCACCACCAGCGCGCCCTGGCCCAGGCTGCGGGCGAGGCGTGCCGCGAGCAGCAGCCGCACCGCGCGGGGCAGCGCCGCGACGGTCGCGCGCACCCCCGCGACGGACGTTTCCTTTGCCTGGCTCATCGGGCCATTATCCGCCGGTTGCGCGCCGGGGGCGAGGTTCAGGATCGGCACGATGCTGCTCTACATCGCGATGGGCATCGCGCTCGCGGCCGCCGTCGCCGGCGCCGCGATGGGGTTTGTGCTGCTCGACAGCGAGGGAGCGCGCAGGCCCGCCGCACGCTGGGTGCGCGCCCACGGGGCGGCCGGAATCGGGGCTGCGGCGCTGCTGGCCGGCGCGCTGGCGACGGGGCCGGTTCGCGGGATCGCGACGGGCAGCGAATCGTTCGGCGCGATCGCGCTCGCCCTGTTCTTCCTCGCAGCGCCGGTGGGTGCTCTCGCCGCGTGGCGGATCGCCCGCAAGCGCCGGCTCGGCGGGTTGGTCGCCGCGGCGCATGCGACCGTCGCGATCTGCGGGCTCGCCCTGCTGGTGGCCTATGTCGCGCTGGGCTGAGCGCGGCACGCGCGCTCAGCGCATGAAGTCGGACATGATCGCCTCGCCGATCTCGCGCCTTGTGATGACGCCGATCACGCGTTCGGGCCGAGGCACGCCGCGCCCGTGCACGACCAGCGCCACCTTGCGGGTGCGCTTGCCCATGCGCTGCATCACCGCCTGCAGGAAGTCGTCGTCGCGCACCACGATGTAGTGGGTGAACAGCGCGCCCTTCCACTGGTCGCCTTCCGGGACGATGCCGGCGATGCGCCGCCCCATGGCGACCACGCGGAACCCGGCCGGCCCGCCGGCGACGCCGGTCTCCGGCCGGTGCTCGGCCAGGTCCTCGACCGCGACCACCCCGGTCACCGGGACCATCACGTCCTTGGTATGGCGGATCAGGAACATGTGCGAATGGCGCTCGCGCGGGATCCAGTGGCCGCGCCGGGCGAGCTTCATCGTGTAGATGTTCTCGCGCATGATGACGCGCCGCAGCCCGATCGCCGAGGCGACGGCGATGATCGCGGGCACGGTGATGGCGTAGTCGCGCGTCATCTCGAAGATCATCAGGATCGCGGTCATCGCCGCGCCGGTGCCCCCGCCGACCATGCCGGCCATGCCGATGATGGCGAACGGCACCGGGCCGAGGCCGAGATTGGGCCACATCTCGCCCGACAGCACGCCGAACCAGCCGCCCAAAGTCGCGCCGATGAACAGCGACGGCGAGAAGATGCCGCCGGACGAGCCCGACCCCAGGCTGAGGCAGGTGGCGAGCAGCTTGGCGACGCAGAGAAGCAGCAGCAGCCACGCCGTATTCATCTCGCCCGACAGGACCTGCTGGATCGTCGCGTAGCCGACGCCCTCGACGTGGTAGTGCCCGAACAGCACGAACATGCCGTAGAACAGCGCGCCCAGCGAGGTCATGCCGATGATGTTGCGCGTGTAGTCGTTGCCCGGCATCGACTTCGAACAGGTCCTCCATGAAATGGAGGAACCAGACGAACAGCGCCGAGGCGAGGCCGCAGATCAGCCCGAGCACCACGTAGATCGGCAGGAACTCGGCCGAGGTCGGCACCAGCATGTTGGACAGCACGTGGCTGGGCGCGAGGAAGGCCGGCTCGACCCCGAAGAAGATGCGGCCGAGATAGGTGGCGGTGCCCGTCGCCAGCACGACGGGCAGGAAGGTGCGCGCCGAAAGCTCGGGCAGCATCAGCTCGATGGCGAACATCACGCCCCCGAGCGGCGTGTTGAACGTGGCGGCGATGCCCGCGCCCGCGCCGGCCGCGACCAGCGTCACGGTCTGCCAGGTGGGCAGCCGTCCGAGCTGGCCCAGCGTCGAGCCGATGCCGCTGCCGATCTGGATGATCGGGCCCTCGCGCCCGACCGAGGCGCCGCTGCCGATCGACAGGGCCGAGGCCAGCGACTTGATCACCACCACGACGGCGCGGATGCGCCCGCCCTTGTAGAAGATCGCGTCCATCACCTCGGGCACGCCGTGGCCGCGCGCCTCGGGTGCGAACTGGCGCACCAGGAACACCACGATCAGCCCGCCGATGACGGGCGCCAGGATGATCCACGGTCCCCACACCGAGGGCGGCGTGTGCTCGTTCGCGTCGTAGTACCAGGAATACGTGCCGAGGAAGGCGAAGTTGTGGATCAGCCCGATCAAGGCGCGGAGCGCGATCGCGCCCAGCCCCGTCACCGCCCCCACGACGATGGACATGATGCAAAGCGTGACGAGGCCGACCGTGCGGCGGTCGGCGTTGGGAGAGCGTGCCATTCTTTTTCACCGCGGGTGCCGAGGAGGCATCGTCTCGCCAGCCGGGGCCGACGCAGCTTGCGCACCCGCTGTGCGCGCGGCGCGCGTGGCTCCGACTGGCTGGAAAACCGTGCGAGGGCCCCTGCAATACACCCGCCGGAAGCCTGTGCCAACCGGCTCACGCCCACGGTTCCGGCCGCTTCGTGCGGCGAAGCGCCGCGCCTGCCTTGCCACGGCCGGGCTGTGTTTGTACCTGTCTCCCAGCGACGGCGGCCGGTGCGGGAGGGGCGGCCGGCCGGCGCAGCATTCTCGAAAGGAGCGATCGCCGCCATGGGTGCGATCAAATACGGCCTCGGCTCGCGCAAGGTCCGCTACAACCTCGTCGGGGCGGTGCTGCTGATCCTCGCGATGGGGGCCTACGTGTTCTTCCTCAACGTCGAGGACCACCAGCTCGCCCGGCGCGACGCCACCCTGGCGCGCACCGATTTCGCGCGCTACCTGGAACAGCTCCGCACCACCAAGGGCTTCGCCGCCTACATGGCGGCGTATAGCGAGGCCTACGGCTACGGCTCGTGGCACAAGGACGTGCCGCCCTTCCTGCTGGGCCGCTGGACCCTCGACACGAAGCCGCGCCGGGTGAACGACGAGTACATCCCGACAAGCTGCATCGACGCGCTGGTCATCGAGGATGGCTGGCTCAAGACGCTGGGCGCCTCGCCCAGCCAGCGCCAGGTGACCTACCGCATCTCGGGCGACACGGTCGAGGCGCGCGCGGCCAACGGGACCACCATCCCGATCCACCTGGTCAGCTACGACATGAACCTGCACCATATCGAGGTGACCCTGCCGGGCCACACGGGTACGCGCTACGGCTACCAGTGCCGCTGAGCGCGCCGCCGAGCCCCTTTCCCGTACCGCCGCGTTCGGAGTAGCATTCCCGCCTCGGTCCTTGAGACGGGAGGCAGCCCTCATGGCACAGGCGGAAACCCAGACCCGGTCGCGCGTCGCAGGTCCCCCCAGGCTGCGCGAGTTCGCCCATCTGAGCGTGCCCTGCCGCGACCTGGAGGAAGGCAAGAAGTTCTACACGAAGGTGCTGGGCGGCGAGATCCACGTCGACACCCCGACCTTCGCCTCGTTCAAGATCGCCGGCGTCGACGTCGGCATCGGCACCGAGGGCTGCACCTTCATCACCCGCTCGACCGAGTACCCGCACTTCGCGTTCTACGTGAATGCGGACGAAATGGCCCAGATGCGCGAGTGGCTCGCGCGCTGTGGCGTGCCGACTTCCAACCTGTGGACGCGCATGGGCGTCGAGTCGCTGATGTTCTTCCGCGACCCGTCGGGCAACGTGATCGAGCTGTTCTGCCTCGAGGGCTATCCCGGCGCGAAGGACATGCCCAAGGGCCCGCCGCGCGGCCATGGCACCGCGGTCGACATCGACCAGCTGTATTACGATACGTGGCAGCTTCCGGGGGAGTAGGACCCGGCGCGCTCGCCCTTCGAGACGACGCCGTTGGCGCCTCCTCAGGGCGGACGGTCGCTCAGCCGGCCTTGACGACCGTCTGTTCGATGGCGCCGAAGACGGACTGGCCGGCCTCGTCGAGCATCTCGATCCGCACCCGGTCGCCGAAGTGCAGGAAGGGTGTCTTCGCCTCGCCGAACTCCAGCGCCTCGATCACGCGCTGCTCCTGCAGGCAGCTCACGCCGCGCTTGGGGTCGCGGCTCGCCACCGTGCCCGAGCCGATGATCGAGCCGGCCGACAGCGCGCGGGTCTTGGCGGTGTGGGCGATCAGCCGGTCGAAGCCGTGCACCATTTCGCCCGCGTCCGGATCGCCGAACCGCTTGCCATTGACCCAGCTTCTCAGCGGCAAATGCAGCCGGCTGTCGCGCCATGCCGCGCCCAATTCGTCGGGCGTCGCGCAGACCGGCGAGAACGCGCTGGCGGGCTTGGTCTGGACGAAGCCGAATCCTTTCGACAGCTCGGCGGCCATCAAATTGCGCAGCGACACGTCGTTGGCGAGCATCACCAGCGCGACATGCGCGCCCGCCTGGGCGACCGGCACGCCGTAGGGCACGGCGTCGGTGATGACCGCGATCTCGCCCTCGTAGTCGATGCCCCATGCCTCGTCGACCGCCGGAATGTCGTCGCGCGGCGCCAGGAACCCGTCCGAGGCGCCCTGGTACATCCAGGGCTCGGTGGTGTAGCGCGGATCGACCTCCTTCTTGATCCATTTCGACATGCGCTCGGTGTGCGCGATATAGACGCTGCCGTCGCACCACTGGTAGGCGCGGGGCAGGGGCGAGTGGGCAAGCGCCGGGTCGAACGGCTCGGCCGGCGCCTGGCCTGCCATCAGCGCCTCGTAGCGTTCGGCGAGGCGTGGCCGGATCGCGGACCAGTCATCGAGAGCGGCCTGCAGGGTGGGGGCGATGTCGGCGGCCCGCGTCATCCGCGCGAGGTCGCGCGACACGACGACGAGTTCGCCGTCGGGCCGTGCGGAGCGCAGCGTCGCGAGCTTCATTCCCTCTCCCCCGGGCGGGCGGCGACGCTAGCTGCCGCTGCCCTTGTTGTTGAAGCGGCCCACATTGCCGATGAGCTGCTGCAGGATGGTCAGCTCGCGCCCGCGGGTCGGCGTCACCCGGTCGACGAACTCGACGTCGGGCGCCTTGGTGGCGTCGACGTCGTGCACGTTCTCGACCTTGCCTTCCTTGTCGAACCGGACCACCAGCACCTTGTGCTCCAGCACGTCGGGCTTGAAGAATGCCACCTGCTCGGTCCGCTCGCCGACATAGTACCAAGTCTCCTTGTCGAAGGCGGCGACGGTGGAGGGGGTGCCCAGCAGGCGCTGCACGTCCGCCCGAGTGGTGACGCCCGGCTTGATCTCGGAGATCAGCCCCTTGTCGGGCAGGACGCCGTGCGTGTCCGGCTCGCTTGCGCAGCCGGCCACAAGCCCCGCCAGCGCCACCGCGAACAACGCCTTGCGCATCCTCATCCCGCCATCCCGCTTCGTCGCCACCATACGCACCTCCAGCGCTACGCCCCGCGGGGCACACGCCGATTGACGGCGGCGGCGCCCCTTGCCATCTAGTCGGAACTTGCCGAAGCCCTGTGGACGAGTCAATTGGCCCACCCCGTGACACGATTGCTGCGACGCGGATCCGACGCCCGGCCGGCGGCCGAGGCGGCCTATGCCGCCATCGTCGCACAGGCCCGCCGGCCCGAATTCTACCGCACCCTTGCCGTGCCCGATACGCTGGACGGGCGATTCGAGCTGATCGCCCTGCACCTGTTCCTGGTCCTGCGCCGCCTGAAGGGTGAGCCGGAGGCGCGCGACGTGTCGCAGGCGCTGGCCGACCGGTTGTTCGACGATCTCGACCGGTCGCTGCGCGAGATGGGGGCGGGCGATCTGGGCGTCGGCCGCCGGGTCAAGGCGATGGCGCGCGCCCTCTATGGCCGCATCGCCGCCTACGAGGCGGGGCTCGCCACCGGGGGCGGCGGGCTGGTCGCGGCGCTCGCGCGCAACCTCTACGGCACCGCCACGGCGCCGCCCGCGGTGGTGGAGGCGATGGCCGGCTACCTGCGGCGCGAGGCGGCGGCGCTGGCCGCCGCGGATTCGGCCGAAATCGCCGCAGGCAGGGTCGCGTTCGGCACGCCGCCCGCTCCCGGCGAGGACGATGGAGGGAGGCCATGACCGCTGGCGAATTTTCCCGCCCGGTGCGGGTCGACGATCTGGGCGCGGCCGAGCGCGTGTACGAGATCGAGGCGAACGAGGCCGAGCGTGCGGCGCTCGCCCGCCGATTCGATCTGCAGGCAATCGGCAGGCTCGCCGCCACCGTCCGGCTGGGCCGCACCCACGCCGGGCGCTTTGTCCGCCTCGCCGCCACGCTGGAGGCCGAGGTGGTGCAGACCTGCGTCGTCAGCCTGGACCCGGTGCCCGCCTCGGTGCGGAGCACGTTCGAGATCCTTTACGATCCCGGCGCCGGGGCCGAGGGGCGCGAGGTGGTGGTGGACGCCGGTGAGGTGGACATCGAGCCGCTGGAGGGTGATATGGTCGATATCGGCGAGGCGGTGGCCGAGGAGCTGTCCTTGTCGCTCGATCCCTATCCGCGCGCCCCGGGCGTCGAGATGGAAGGGGCCGAATCGGGTGGCGACGGCGCCAACCGGCCGTTCGAAACGCTGGCGCGGCTCAAGCGAAGCCACTAATATGCCGTATCTTTGCGCGGCCCCGGAACGCGGCGGGGCCGGCCGCCCGACCCCCTGACTATTTTTGACGGACGGATCCGATGGCTGTACCGAAGAAGAAGACTTCCAAGTCGCGCCGCAACATGCGGCGCTCCCACCATGCCGTGGCGTCGCAGGCGCGCAACGAATGCCCCAACTGCGGCGAGCTGAAGCGGCCGCACCACGTCTGCGGCGCCTGCGGCCATTATGACGGGCGCGAGGTTCAGCCGGCCGCGGCCTAGCGGCGCGTGCGGTGCGGGAGGGTCCCCGGGTGAGCGGCAGGCTGACCATCGCGCTCGATGCCATGGGTGGCGACAACGCGCCGGGCATGGTGCTGAAGGGCGCCGCCATGGCCTGCCGGCGCTTTCCCGACGTGGATTTCCAGCTTTACGGCGACGAGCGGCGCATGGGCCGGGCCCTCAAGCGCCTGCGCCGGCTGAAGAACCGCGTCACGGTCCACCACACGGAAGACGCGGTGTCGAACGATGCCCGCGTCGGGGTGGCGCTGCGCCAGGGCAAGAATTCCAGCATGCGGCTCGCCATCGACGCGGTGCGCGACGGGCGCGCGGCTGGCGTCGTCTCGGCCGGCAATACCGGCGCGCTGATGGCGATGGCGAAGCTGGTCGCTGCGCACCCTGCCGGGCATCGATCGTCCGGCGATCGCCGGCTACTTCCCGACCCAGCGGGGCGAGACGGTGATGCTCGACCTCGGCGCCAATCTCGACTGCTCCGCCGAGAATCTGGTCCAGTTCGCGCTGATGGGCGACGTGTTCGCCCGCATCGTGCTGGGCATACCCGAGCCGACGGTGGGGCTTCTGAATGTCGGCGCGGAGGAATCGAAGGGCCATGACGAGGTGCGCCGCGCCGCCGCCATGCTGCGCGCCTCCGACCTGATCCGCTTCCACGGCTTCGTCGAGGGCGACGACATCACCCGCGGCACGTCGGACGTGGTGGTGGCCGACGGGTTCTCCGGCAACGTCGCGCTCAAGACCGCCGAGGGCACGGCCAAGCTCTATTCCGAGTTCCTGGCCCGCACCTTCCGCAGCTCGCTGTCGTCGCGGCTGGGCTATCTCCTGGCCCGGCGCGCGCTGAAAAAGCTGCGCGCTCGGCTCGATCCCCGGCGCTACAACGGCGCCATGCTGGTCGGGCTCAACGGCATCGTGGTCAAGAGCCACGGCGGCACCGACACGATCGGCTTCGCCAACGCCATCGGCGTGGCGGTGGACATGGCGGTGAACGGCTTCAACGGTGTGATCACCAAGGAGCTGGAGGTGTTCGGCGCGGACAAGCTGCCGGTCCAGCAGAGCCTCGCCGCATCCTGATGGTGCTCCGGTCCGCCGTCGTCGGAAGCGGGGCCTATCTCCCCGAACGCATCCTGACCAACCACGACTTGGCCCGCATGGTCGACACGTCGGACGAGTGGATCGTCCAGCGCACCGGCATCCGCGAGCGCCACATCGCCGCCGAGGGCGAGATGACCTCGCGACCTCGCCTGCGCCGCTGCCCGCCGCGCGCTCGCCGCCGCCGGCATGGAGGCGGACGCGCTCGACCTGATCGTCCTGGCCACCGCCACGCCGGACGAGACCTTTCCCGCCACCGCGACCCGCGTGCAGGCGATGCTGGGCGTCACCCACGGCGCCGCCTTCGACGTGCAGGCGGTGTGCTCGGGCTTCATCTACGCACTGAACATCGCCGACAATTTCATCCGGCTGGGCCAGGCGAAGACGGCCCTGGTGATCGGCGCCGAGACCTTCTCGCGCATCCTCGACTGGTCGGACCGTGCGACCTGCGTGCTGTTCGGCGACGGCGCCGGCGCCGTGGTGCTGCAGGCCGTCGAGGGGACGGGCGCCAAGACCGACCGCGGCGTCCTCTCACTGCCACCTCCATTCCGACGGACGCCAGCACGACATGCTCTACGTCGATGGCGGGCCGTCCTCCACCGGCAAGGCCGGCCATGTGCGCATGCAGGGCAAGGAGGTATTCCGCCACGCCGTCACCAACCTGGCCGCCGTGGTGGACGAGGCGCTGGCGGCCAACGGGATCGCCGCCTCCGACGTCGACTGGCTGGTGCCGCACCAGGCCAACCGGCGCATCCTCGACGGCACGGCGCGCAAGCTGGGCCTCCCGGCCGAGAAGGTGGTCGTGACCATCGACCGCCACGCCAACACCTCGGCCGCGTCGATCCCGCTCGCCCTCGCCGAGGCGGTGGGCGACGGGCGCATCCGGCCTGGCCAGCTTCTGCTGCTCGAGGCGATGGGCGGCGGCTTCACCTGGGCGTCCAGCCTGATCCGCTGGTAGCCGCCGTTGCGCCCGTGCCGCGCGAATCGGCACATGAAGATTTTCTCATATCCTCCTGATATTGACGGGCTTTGTGGCGACCGTTAAAGTCGCGCTTTAATGAGGGGGCGGCAATGGCGGAACAGACGATTACGCGCGCGCATCTGAGCGAGGCGGTCTATCAGGAGGTCGGGCCTCTCGCGGAACGAATCGTCCGATCTCGTCGAATCGGTGCTCGGCGAACTGGCCGAGACCCTGGCCCGGGGCGAGAGCGTGAAGATCTCGTCGTTCGGCAGCTTCTCGGTGCGCCAGAAGGGCCAGCGCGTCGGACGCAACCCCAAGACGGGCGAGGAGGTGCCGATCCAGCCGCGCCGCGTGCTGGTATTCCGCGCCTCGAACGTGCTGAAGAGCCGCATCAACGCCGGCCAGGGCGGCGAGGCCGAATCGCCTGCCGCCGCGCCATGAACGCCACAGCGGACCCCGCGCCTTCCCGCCGGCCGGCGAAGTCGCCGTCGGCCTTCCGGACCATCAGCGAAGTGGCGGGCGATCTCGACGTGCCGCAGCACGTGCTGCGCTTCTGGGAAACCAAGTTCGCCCAGGTCCGGCCGCTGAAGCGCGGCGGCGGGCGGCGCTACTACCGGCCGGAGGATGTCGAGCTGCTGCGCCGCATCCGCCAGCTCCTCTATGCCGACGGCTACACCATCAAGGGCGTGCAGAAGCTGCTGCGCGAAGGCGGCCAGCGTCCCGCCGCCGTGCGCCCCGTCGACCGGCCGGCGGACGCCTTGCCCGATCCGGCACCGGCCGCGGCGCGTCCGCCCGGCGCGGCGCCTTACGCGCAGCCCCAGCCTGCACCCCAGCCGCTATCGGCCGCGGCCGCGCCGGAGGCGGTGCAGCGTGCGGAGCTCGAGGCGCTGCTGGGCGAACTCGGAAACCCTCCGCGCACTTCTCGCCGACGGGTAGCCGCCCGCCGGCACCGGCGCCGCAGCGACGGGAAACCCGTTGCCTCGCGCGACGTTGCCGCTTAGTCTCCGCCCCCTCACCGACGGAGCGTGGCGCAGCCTGGTAGCGCACTTGACTGGGGGTCAAGGGGTCGCAGGTTCAAATCCTGTCGCTCCGACCATTATTCCAATCGTTTAAGGGCCGCTCGCGAGAGCGGCCCTAACTGTTTTTGCGACGCACCCCGAACCGCGGGAAGCAGTCGCGCGACCTCTTTCCAGCCGGAACCCGCACGGTCGCCGCGCGCATGCGCGGACGGGCGCTCGCGTGCCGGTTTTCAAAAATGGAACAATGTTCCATTTTCTTGACTCGCCGCGATCCACGCCGCAAGATGTGGTCAAAATTCGAGGAGGGCGCGTCGATGGGGAGATTGGCCTCCGGCCTCAGTGACCGGCTCGGCATTGCCGTTCCGATCCTGAACGCCCCGATGAGCGAGGAGGCCGGGCCAGAGCTCGCTCTCGCCGTGTCGCAGGCGGGCGGTCTCGGCATGCTGGGCCACGGCGTCACCACCCTCGAGAATGTCCGCGAGCACATCCGGTTCGTGCAGTCGCACACCGACAAGCCGTTCGGCGTCGGGCTGCTGTTCCCCACGGTCACCGACGCGCCATCCTCGGCGCCCGGCACCGCCGTGCCGCGCCGGCCTCTTCCCGACTTCTTGCTGCCGCTTGCCAGCGGCCCTCTGCCGACCGAGGTGAGCAGCCGGCGCGAGGCGATCGAAATCGCCGAGCAGCGGCTCGACATCGCCATCGAGGCGAAGGTTCCGGTGCTCGCCTGCGGCCTCGGCGCGCCCGATCACGTCGTCAAGCGGGCTAAGGCGGCCGGCATGTTCGTGATCGCCTTCGCCGGCAATCTGCGGACCGCACTGGAGGCCGAGGCGAGCGGCGTGGACGCCATCGTCGCGCAGGGGCACGAGGCGGGCGGCCATACCGGCCGCACCTCGACCATGGTGCTGGTGCCCGCCATCGCCGACGCGGTCGGGGTGCCGGTGATCGCCGCCGGCGGGATCGTCGACGGGCGCGGGATCGCCGCCGCCTTCATGCTGGGGGCCGAGGGCGTGCTTCTCGGCACGCGGTTCCTCGCCACGCCCGAGGCGCGCACGGCCGACGGGCACAAGCGCAAGATCGTCGAGATGAAGAACGACGACACGCTGGTGTCGCGCTGCTTCACCGGCAAGCCGTCGCGCGTGCTGCGCAACCGATTCACCGACGCCTGGCGCGGCCACGAGGCCGAAATCCTGACCATGCCGGCGCAGTGGGACATGGTGCGGCCGCTGGTCGAGCCCGCCAAGAAGGCGGGCGACGTCGCCGTCGCCAACTGGCCGACCGGCCAGGGCGCCATGCTGGTCAAGCGGATCCAGTCGGCGGGCGCGATCGTCGCCGAGCTCGCCGCCGAGGCCGAGGCGGCGCTGAGCCGCCCGATCCTGAGCGAGGCGGCACGCTAGGCGGCGAACGGGTCATGGTCCGAGCAACGGAGGGAGAGGTGCGATGGTCGAGATGATCGTCGAGCAGATGGCGAAGGGCGCGGAAGGCCAGGTGGTCGTCGAGTTCGACGACGGCATCGCCTGGGTCAGGATCAACCGGCCCGAAAAGCGCAACGCGATCAGCCCGGCCCTCGCCGCGAAGATGTCGATGACGCTCGACGCGCTGGAGACGGACGACCGCTGCCGCGTGGTGGTCATTACCGGCACCGGGTCGGCGTTCCACGCCGGCATGGATTTGCGCGAATATTTCCGCGCCACCGACGACATGCAGGTCGAGGCGCGCCGCCGCCTGTCGGAGATCAATGCCGACTGGCAATGGCGCCGCCTCCTCTACTACGCCAAGCCGACCATCGCGATGGTGAATGGCTGGTGCTTCGGCGGCGGGCTCGCGCCGGTCTGCGCCTGCGACATCGCAATCGCCGCCGAGGAGGCGACGTTCGGCGTGTCCGAGGTGAACTGGGGCATCATCCCCGCGGGCAATGTGGTCAAGCTGATGTCCTGGATCATGTCGCCGCGCGACGGGCTCTACTACTGCATGACCGGCGAATCGTTCGACGGGCGCAAGGCGGCCGAGCTGCGGCTCGTCAACGAGGCGGTGCCGCTCGCGCGCCTTCGCGAGCGCACGGCCGAGGTCGCGCGCATGCTGATGACCAAGAACCTGTCGGCGATGCGCGCGACCAAGCACACCTATCACCGTGTCCGCGAGATGACCTGGGAGAACGCCGAGGACTACACCTACGCGAAGCTCGACCAGCATCGCCTGCAGGATCCGGAGAAGGGCCGCGACAAGGGCATGTCCCAGTTCCTGGACGAAAAGTCGTTCCGGCCGGGACTCGGCCACTACCGGCGCGACCCGTGAGCCCGCCCGCCGGAGGCCAGGCGATGGGCATGAGCGACGCCGTCCGCAAGGTCGAGGCGCTGCTCAACCCGCGCAACGTCGCGGTCGTCGGCGCCAACGACCGGCCGGGAAGCTGGTCGGCACGCATCTGGGAAAGCCTCGTCGCCAACGGGTTCGAAGGGAAGCTGTTCCCGGTCAACCCGCGCCGCGACGAGGTCTACGGCGTCAAATGCTATCCCGATGTCGCCTCTCTGCCGGAGCCGCCCGACCACCTGGTGCTGGTGGTCCCGGCGCCGCACGCCGTGGCGGCGCTGCGCGAGGGCCACAAGGCGGGGGCGCGCAGCGCGACCATCGTCTCGTCCGGATTCGAGGAGGCGGGGACCGAGGCGGGACTCCGGCTTGCGGCCGAGCTGCGCCGGGCGATCGCCGAGACCGGCATGGCCGTCTCCGGTCCCAACTGCCTCGGCAATGTCTGCACGAAAAGCCGCCTCGCCACGCTGAGCCAGGATGTGGCGCTCACCATGCGCCCGGGCCCGGTCGCCGTGATCGGGCAGAGCGGCGGCGTCTCGATCTTCGTCAATCGCGAGCTGCAGGATCGCGGCATCGAGGTGGGCTGGATCATCTCGACCGGAAACGAGACGGGGCTGACGCTCGCCGACTACATCGCCTACCTCGCGACCGAGCCCGAAGCCAAGGTCATTGTCTGCTACTGCGAAGGGGTGAAGGACATCGCCGGCTTCCGCGCCGCCTGCATCTCGGCGCGCGAAAACGGCAAGTGGGTCGTCGTTTTCAAACAGGGCCAGTCGGCGGAAGGGCGCGAGGCGGCGCTCGCCCATACCGGTTCCCTCGCCGGCAGGGTGGAGGCGTTCGACGCGCTCGCCGCCGACCTCGGCGTCATCCGCGTCGAGTCCTTCGACGACGCGATCGAGATCACCGAGCTTCTGGTCCACGGCACCGTTCCGGCCGGGCGGCGCCTCGCCGGGCTGTCGCTGTCGGGCGCCTATCGCGGCATGCTGCACGACGCGGCGGCGCGCAATCACCTTTCCTTTCCGCGGCTCGCCCCGGCGACGATCGAGAAGCTGCAATCGCTCCTGGTCGTGGGCGCCGGCATCGGCAATCCGCTGGACGGCGGGTTCGGCGTGCTGACCAGCGAGGACATCTACGTCGCGTGCGCCGAGGCGCTGGAAAGCGACCCGAACGTCGACGCGCTCGTCATCCAGGAGGAGCTGCCCCGCGATCCCGGCGCGGACCGGCGCGGCGAACGCTATCTGCGCCGCATCGACGAATACGTCGCCACGCGCGCGAAGAAGCCGGTGATCTACACGACCATCCTGTCGCACGGCCAGAGCGAGTACAGCCGCACGCTGCGCCAGGAGCTGCCGAACCTCCCCTTCCTGCAGGAGGCGACGAACACGCTGCGCGCCATCGACCTGTGCATCCGACGGGGCGAGATGGTCGCACTTGCGGCGCCGCAAGCCGGACCGGCGGCGCGCGCCGACAGCGAACAGGCGCGGGCCCTGCGGGCGCGGGTCGCGGCCGCGGACGGCGAGCGGGTCGTGCTGAACGAGATGGAGTCGAAGGCACTGCTGCGCGCGTTCGGCATTGCGGGACCGGAGGAGCGCCTCTGCGCCTCGGTCGAGGCCGCCGTCGCCGCCGCAGACTCGATCGGCTATCCCGTGGTGTTGAAGGCGGTGTCCAGCGCGCTGACGCACAAGACCGAGTACGGGGCCGTCCGGCTCAACCTCGCCGATGCGGCGGCGGTGCGTGGCGCCTGGGATGAGATCCACCGCAATCTCGACGCCAGGGGCTTCCATGAGCCGCTGGAGGGCGTTCTGGTCGCCCCCTTCGTCCAAGGCGGAATCGAGGTCGTGCTGGGCGTGCACCGCGATCCCGAGGTCGGGCCCGTGATCATGTGCGGCAGCGGCGGCATCCTGCTCGAGCTCACCCGCAACGTCGCCTTCGCCGTGCCGCCGGTGACCGAGGGCAAGGCGAAGCATCTCCTTGCCGGGACGAAGCTCGACACGCTCCTTGGCGGCTATCGCGGGGGCGCGAGGCATGACGAGCCGGCCCTGATCGCCGCGCTGACGAATCTGGGCCGCCTCGCCGCGGAGCTCGGCGACCTCGTGGAAACGCTCGACATCAACCCCCTGCTGGTGCGCCCGGCCGGGGAGGGAGTCGTGCCTCTCGACGCGCTGGTCGTGCTGCGCGGGAGAGCGCAGCGATGAGCGAGACGGTGTGGGCGACGGCGGAGGATCGGGCGGCGCTGCGCGAGACCGTGCGCCGCTTCGCGCGCGAGGTCGTGCGGCCCCTGTCGCTCAAGATCGAGGCGGCGGGGGAGCCGGTGCCGCTCGACCTCATGCGGCAGATGGCGACGCTCGGCCTCGCCTGCGTCGACGTTCCTGTTTCCTATGGCGGGCAGGGGCTCGACACGGTCACCTCGGCCGCCCTGGTCGAGGAGATGGCCTATGGCTGGTTCTCGGCCGCCACCTACGTGGTCAACATGGCGGTCCGGCCCATCGTGCTGAGCGGCACCGAGGCGCAGAAGCAGCGATATCTTCCGCCGGTGTGCCGGGGAGAAACGATCGCCGCCATCGGGCTGACCGAGCCCGACACCGGGTCGGACGCGTCCTCGATCAAGACGCGGGCCCGGCGCGACGGCGATTCCTATGTGATCAACGGCCGCAAGATCTTCATCACCAACGGCGGGCGCGCCGATTTCGTGATCCTGTTCGCGCGGACCGCCGACGCCGACCGCGGCAAGGGCATCTCGATGTTCATCGTCGAGAAGGGCACGCCGGGCTTTTCCGTCGGCCAGCACTTCCGCACGCTGGGCCACCAGGCGAACCCGATCGTCGAGCTTCTGTTCGACGATTGCCGCGTGCCGGCCAGCGCCCTGCTGGGTCCGGAAGGCGACGCATTCCGCCACATTCAGGAAGGCTTCGCGCATACGCGCGCGGTCTATGGCGCGCGCTGCGTCGGCGTCGCGCAGGCGGCGGTCGACTATGCGCTGCAGCACGCCACCCAGCGGCGCCAGTTCGGCGAGACCATCGCCTCGTTCCAGGGCATCCGGTTCAAGGTGGCGGACATCGTGACCAGGATCGAGGCGGCGCGCAGCCTGACCTACAACGCCTGCGCGCTGGTCGATGCCGACTCGCCCGATGCCCAGGTCGCCGCGTCGATGGCGAAGAATTTCTCAAGCAACGTCGCCACCGAGGCGACGTCCGAGGCGATCCAGTTGATGGGCGGGCACGGCTACACGTGCGACCACCCGGTGGAGCGCTTCTATCGGGAGGCCAAGCTGTTCGAAATCGGAGACGGTACCTGCGAGGTGCTGCGGCTGTTGATCTCGCGCTTCGCCAACAAGAAGGCTGCCGCCGGAGCCAGCGCACGTCTGCCCTGACGCGCCGACCGGTCGGAACGGCCTTGGCCATCAACCGGAAAAGGAGAGGAAACATGTCTAGAATAACGCGGCGGACCGTCCTCGGGCTGTGTGCAGCCTCGGGCCTCATCGCATCGGGCCTCGCGACGCCCGTGGCCCGCGCCCAGGATACGATGCAGATCCGGGTCGGCATCCTGAAGATCGGCGGCCAGACCAACGCCTACGTCGCCGAGAAGGAAGGCTTCTTCAAGAAGCACGGGCTCGACGCCAAGCTCGTGAACGTGCGCTCGGGGTCGGACGGCATGTCGGCCATGCAGGGCGGCTCGCTCGACATCGCCATCACCATTCCCGGCTTCGGCCTCATGGCCAACGCGCGCGGGCTCGACCTCGTCATGGTGCTTCAGAACCAGGTCTCGGCCACGACCCCGCCGGACACAGGCGCCGTGCTGGTCTCGCCCAAGTCGGACATCCATTCGCTCAAGGACCTGGCGGGCAAGCTGATCGGCATCAACGCCCGCCACGCCCAGGAGCAGGTGTCGGTCCAGCATTCGATGCGCAAGATGGGCGTCGCGCTCAAGGACATCCGCTACTACGAGGTTCCGTTCCCGGCGATGGGCGCGGCCCTGGCGCGGGGCGACGTCCAGGCCGTGATCTCGGTCGAGCCGTTCGTCACCTTCATGAAGGAGCGCAAGCAGGGCCGCATCATCGCGTGGAACTACGCGGCGATCCCGGGCGAGCCGACGGGGTCGTACTGGGCCAAGCGGAGCTGGGCCGAGGCGCACCCGAAGGCGATCGAGCGCTTCGCGGCCGCCATCGAGGAGGCGAACGCCTATCTCGCCGATCCGGCGAAGGCGCGCGCCGCGGTCGCGGCATATACCGGCCTGAAGCCGGAGCTTGTCGCCAAGATGCCGCCGATCCCGTGGAGCACCAAGGTTGTCGTGAAGAACTGGGAAGCGTTGATCCAGATGTTCGTCGACGAGGGCGAGATCCAGAAGACGCAGCGCCCCGAGGACTTCATCTGGTCGCTCAGGAAATCCAAGTCTTAGGGCGGGCTGTTGTCCCGAAACGAACCGATCATCGCGGTCCGCGGCGTCCGAAAGTCCTTTCCGGCCGGCAAGTCCAGCCTGCATGTCTTTTCGGGAATCGATCTGACCGTCGAGCAGGGCGGCTTCCTGTCCATCATCGGCCCGTCCGGCTGCGGGAAGTCGACCCTGCTCAAGATGATCGCCGGGCTGGAACCGGTGACCGGCGGCGAAATCCTGTTTCACGGGAAACCGGTCGCCAAGCCGCCGAAGGGGATGATCTACGTCTTCCAGCAATATTCGAAATCGATCTTCGGCTGGCGCACCGTGCTGCAGAACATCCAGTTCGGGCTCGACAGCCGGGAGCGCCTTTCGTCGCGCGCGTCGCGCGAGCGCTGCATGGAGTACGTGAAGCTGGTCGGGCTCGATGGGTACGAGCATTACTTCCCCTACCAGCTTTCGGGCGGCATGCAGCAGCGCGTGGTGATGGCCCGCGGGCTGATCTGCAATCCGGAGGTCCTGCTGATGGACGAGCCGTTCAGCGCGGTCGATGCGATGACGCGGGCGATCCTGCAGGAGCTGATCCTGCGCATCTGGCAATCCCTCCGGATTACCATCCTGTTCGTCACCCATGATGTCGACGAGGCGGTGTTCCTGTCGGACCGGATCATCTCGCTCGGCCGCCCGCCGGCGGAAGTGCGCGACGATTGCGCCATCGCCCTGCCGCAGCCGCGCGATCAGATCGAGACCCGCGCCCTGCCCGAGTTCACGACCTACCGGCAGCGTCTGTTCTCGAGCATCTTCCAGCAGGAGAAGGAGGGGGTGGCGAGCCGCTGAGCCGGCCGTCGCAGGATCATGATAAGGCGTTGGCCCGGCTTCATTTTGATTGCGCTGATCCTCGTGATGTGGGAAATCGCGTCGCGCAACGCATGGATCGACACGGTCACCTTTCCCCCGGTTTCGGACATCCTGACGCTGTGGGCCGAGAGCATCTACGGCGGCGCGCTGATGCACGAAGTGCTGCCGACGCTGGCGCGGGTGTTCGGCGGCTTCGCGCTCGCGGTCGCGGTCGCCGTTCCGGTCGGGCTGCTGATGGGGACGGTTCCGCTGGTCTACCGCCTGCTGGAGCCGATTACCGAGTTCGTGCGTCCGATCCCGGCCTCCGCCTACATTCCGGTGGCGATCCTGATCCTCGGCATCGGCAACGAGATGAAGGTTTTCGTGGTGTTCATGGCGTGCAGCTTCCCGATCCTGCTGAACACCTATGGCGGGGTGCGCGGCGTGGACCCGGTGCTGATCGATACCGGACGGACGTTCGGGATCGCGCCGTTCAAGACGTTGCGCCAGATCGTCCTGCCGGCGGCGCTGCCCTCCATCCTGATCGGGATGCGCATCAGCCTCGGAATCGCGCTGATCGTCGGCATCGTGGCCGAGATGATCAGCGGCAACAGTGGCATCGGCTTTTTCATCCTCGACATGCAGCGGGTCTTCCGCGTCGCCGAGATGTATGCCGGGATCCTCACCCTGGGCCTGCTCGGCTACTGCATCAATTTCGGCTTCCTGCGGCTCGAGCAGTACTTCCTGCGCTGGCGCGGCACGAGCGTCGAGACGTGATCGGCCGGGTCCGCCGCCCGTCGTGCGGGGTGCGATGACCCGCGCCGGGGCCGATCCTGGGAAGCCGCGCGGCGCCAGGCGGGGCGCGCCGAAGCGCGATCCGCGATTCAACACCGCGCTTGCCCGCGGCCTCAAGATCCTGTCCGCTTTCCGCCCGGGCGAGGCGTTCCTCGGCAATGCGGAGCTGTCGGCCCGCACGGGCATCCCGAAGGCGACCGTGTCGCGCCTCACCTTCACCCTCGCCGAGCTCGGCTACCTCGACTACGACGAGCGGATCGGGACCTACGAGCTCGCACCGGGCGTGCTGTCCCTCGGCTACGCGGCGCTCTCCACCCTTGAGGCGCCGGTCCTCGCACGGCGCCTGATGGCCGAGCTCGCCAACGAGAGCGGCGGGACGATCGGGCTGGGCATCGCGGACGGGCTCGACATGACCTATGTCGAGATCGCCCGCGGCGAGGCGGGGCTCACGCGCAACATCTTCGTCGGCATGCGAATCCCGATCGCGACGTCGACGCTGGGCTGGGCCTATCTCGCCGGGCTGAACGCGCAGGACCGGGCCGCCACGATGGCGCGGCTTGCAGAGGCGATGCCGAAGCAGTGGAAAAAGCTCGGCGCCCGGCTCGACGCCGCGTTCGCCGAGATCGAGCGGCGTGGCTTCTGCCTCGCCATGGAGGCGTTCTCGCCCCAGACCTGCGCGGTCGGGGTGCCGTTCGTGCCCGTCGGCCATTCGCGGGTGCTGGCCTTCAACTGCACCGGTACCGTCTTCCACTTCACGCGCGAAACCCTGGAGACGCGCTGGGGGCCGAAGCTGGTCAGGCTCGCCGACCAGCTGCAGGGGCGGCTTGTCCGCGTCGAGGGTGACGCGACCACTCAACGCCGCGCGTAGCGACGTTCCCGGCGCCCGCGACGCGGGTGCGACCGCGGATTCCCTTTATTCGCCGGACATGCTGTGAAACCATAGCAGCCGCATGAGCACCGCCCGGGCCCAGCGCGCATGACCGGCGATCCCGTCGTGATTGGCATCGACGCGCTCGACGCCCTTCTTGGCGCATTGCGCGACCGCGGCTATCGGCTGATCGGCCCCACCCTGCGCGATCAGGCGATCGTCTATGACGACGTCGCCGGGGTCGCCGACCTGCCGCGCGGCTGGACCGACACGCAGGACGGCGGCACCTATCGCCTCGCACGGCGCGAGGACGACGCGCTGTTCGGTTACGCGGTCGGGCCGCATAGCTGGAAGCGCTTCCTGCACCCGCCGGTGCTGCGCCTGTGGCAGGCCCGCCGCACGGAAGACGGGGTGGAGGTCACGCCCGAGCCGCCCAGCGAGGAGCGCTTCGCCTTCATCGGGGTGCGGTCGTGCGACCTCGGCGCCATCGCGATCCAGGACCGCGTGTTCCTCGAGGGCGCCCACGTCGATCCCGACTACAAGGCGCGGCGCGAGCGCGCGTTCGTGGTCGCGGTGAATTGCGGCACGGCGGGCGGTACCTGCTTCTGCGTCTCGATGAAGGCCGGCCCCAAGGCGACTGGCGGGTTCGACCTCGCCTTGACCGAGATCGTGGTCGAGGGCGAACGGTCTTTCGTGGTCGAGGTCGGCTCCGAAAGGGGCGGCGAAATCCTGGCCGGCCTGCCGCAGCGGGCGGCGACCGAGGCCGATACGGCCGCGGCCGAGGCGGCCGTCGCGCACGCCGCCGCCACGATGGGGCGCGAGATGCACGAGGAGGATGTGCACCAGCTCCTTCTTGCCAATCTCGATCATCCGCGCTGGGACGAGGTGGCGCAGCGGTGCCTGTCCTGCGGCAACTGCACGATGGTGTGCCCCACCTGCTTCTGCACCTCGGTCGAGGACTCCAGCGACCTGACCGGAACCGAGACGTCGCGGTCGCGCCGCTGGGACTCCTGCTTCACGATGGATTTCTCCTATATTCACGGCGGCTCGGTGCGCGCCTCCACCCGCTCGCGCTATCGCCAGTGGATGACCCACAAGCTGTCGACCTGGTACGATCAGTTCGGCACGTCCGGCTGCGTGGGTTGCGGGCGCTGCATCACCTGGTGCCCGGTCGGTATCGACATCACCGAGGAGGTACGCGCGATCCGCGAGACGCCGTCGCGCTGAGGAGGGGCCATGGTGGAGATCGAGGGCATCGACCGGATCGTACGCGAGCATCCGTTCTTCGCCGGGCTGCCCGACGCGTTCTGCGACCTGATCTGCGGCTGCGCGAAGAACGTGCGGTTCGAGGCGGGCCAGTACCTGTTCCGCGAAAGCGAGCCGGCAGACAGCTTCTACCTGCTGCGCCACGGGCGCGTGGCGCTCGAGGTGACGGCGCCGGGCCGCGGTGCCGTCACCTTCCAGACCATCGTCGCCGGCGAGATCGTCGGCGTGTCCTGGCTGATCCCGCCCTATCGCTGGACCTACGACGCGAAGGCGCTGGTGCTGGTGCGCGCCATCGCGATGGATGCGAGGTGCCTGCGCGAGAAGTGCGAGGCGGACCACGATCTCGGATATGACGTGCTGATGCGCTTCCTGCCGGTCATCGCCCAGCGGCTGCAGGCGACCCGGCTGCAGATTCTCGACGTCTATGGACGGCCGGACGGTGGCTGAGCCCGACCCGATGGTGCCGCGCGTCGCCCGTGTCGCCCGCCGCCGGCGCGAGGTGGCGGAAACCTGGACGCTCGACATCGAGGCGCCGGACGAGGCGGGCTATGCGCCCGGCCAGTTCAACATGCTGGGCGTATTCGGCGTCGGCGAGGTGCCGATCAGCGTGAGCGGCGATCCCGCCGCCGGCGGGGCGCTGGTCCATACCATTCGCGCCGTCGGGCCCGTGTCGCGCGCCTTGACGGGCCTCGCGCCGGGCGATGCGGTCGGGCTGCGCGGCCCGTTCGGCACCGAGCTGGCCGATCGCGGAGGCGGCCGGGCGCGACGTGGTGGTCGTCGCCGGCGGGCTCGGACTCGCGCCGCTGCGTCCCGCGCTCTACCGGCTGTTGGCCGAGCGCGAGCGCTACGGCACGATCTGCCTGCTCTACGGCACGCGCAGCCCCGACGAGATCCTGTTCCGCCGCGAGCTGGAGCAGTGGCGCCGCCGGCTGGACATCGACATCGAGGTGACGGTCGACCACGCGACGGGCGACTGGCGCGGCCATGTCGGCGTGGTGACCGCGCTGATCCCGCGCGCGGCGTTCGACCCGCTGCACGCCATCGCCCTGGTCTGCGGGCCCGAAGTGATGATGCGCTTCGCGGTCGCCGCGCTGGGGGACGCAGGCGTGACGGACGATGCGATCCACCTGTCGATGGAGCGCAACATGAAATGCGCGATCGGGCTGTGCGGCCACTGCCAGTTCGGCACCGTGTTCGTCTGTCGCGACGGGCCGGTGTTCCGCTATGACCGCATCCGCACGCTGTTGGCGACGAAGGAGATCTGACGTGGCCGCGAAACCGCGCAAGCCGCGTCTCGCCGTATGGAAGTTCGCGTCCTGCGACGGCTGCCAGCTCACCCTGCTCGATTGCGAGGACGAGCTGCTGGCTGTCGCCGGCGCGGTCGAGATCGCCTATTTCCCCGAGGCGACGCGCGGCACGGTGAAGGGGCCCTATGACCTGTCGCTGGTCGAGGGCTCGATCACCACGCCGCACGATGCGGCGCGCATCCGCGACGTCCGGCTGCGCTCCAGGACGCTCGTGACCATCGGGGCGTGCGCGACGGCGGGCGGCATCCAGGCGCTGCGCAACTTCGCCGACGTGAAGGAATACGCGTCGGTGGTCTATGCGCGGCCCGACTATATCCAGACGCTCGAGACACATCGACGCCGATCGCCGACCACGTGAAGGTCGATTTCGAGCTGCGCGGCTGCCCGATCTCCAAGCGCCAGCTCGTCGAGGTGATCTCGGCCTTCCTCGCCGGGCGCCGGCCGGTGACGCCGCCGCACAGCGTCTGCATCGAGTGCAAGCTGAAGGGCAATGTCTGCGTGATGGTGGCGCACGGCACGCCCTGCCTGGGCCCCGCGACCCATGCCGGGTGCGGCGCGCTGTGCCCCGGCTACGACCGCGGCTGCTACGGCTGCTACGGCCCGAAGGAGACGCCGAACGCACCTTCGCTCAGCGCCTGGATGAACGATGCTCGGCATGGATGAGCGCGCGCTTCAGCCAGCGTCTGGCGCAACTTCAACGGCAACGCGCCGGGCTTCCGCGAGGAGAGCGAGCGGCATGACCCGTAGGACCATCAAGGTCGACTATCTGGCGCGGGTCGAGGGCGAGGGCGCGTTCAAGGTCGTGGTGCGCGACGGCAAGGTGCGCGCGTGCCGAGCTTTCGATCTTCGAGCCGCCGCGATTTTTCGAGGCGTTCCTGCGCGGCCGCGACCATGCGGAGGCGCCGGACATCACCTCGCGCATCTGCGGCATCTGCCCGGTCGCGTATCAGATGAGCGCGGTGCACGCGATGGAGGACGCGCTCGGCGTGGCGGTGACCGGGCCGCTGCGCGCGCTGCGGCGGCTGCTCTATTGCGGGGAGTGGATCGAAAGCCACACGCTGCACGTCGTCATGCTGCACGCGCCCGACTTCCTCGGCTATGACGGCGCGATCGAGATGGCCAGGGACCACGGCCCGGAGGTGACGCGCGGCCTCGCGCTGAAGAAGGCGGGGAACGAGATCGTCGCCCTTCTCGGCGGGCGCGAGATCCACCCGATCAACGTGCGCGTCGGCGGGTTCTACCGCGTGCCGACGAAGCGCGAGCTCGCGCCGCTCGCCGAAACGCTGAAGCGCGCCCGCGACGACGCGCTTGAAACCGTGCGCTGGGTGGCGGGGTTCGACTTCCCCGAGCGGTCGCGCGACTACACCTTTGTCGCGCTGCGCCATCCCGACGAGTACCCGTTCAATGACGGCCGCATCGTGTCGAACCGCGGGCTCGACATCGCGGTGCGCGACTACGAGGCGCATTTCGAGGAGTCCCACGTGGCGCGCTCGACCGCGCTGCATTCGCGCATGACCGACGGCGGCGACTATCTCTGTGGGCCGCTCGCGCGCTATGCCTCAACTCTCGAGCGCCTGTCGCCGCTGGCGCGGGAGGCGGCGCGCGAGGCGGGGCTCGGGCCGGTCTGCACCAACCCGTATCGCAGCATCGTCGTGCGGGCCGTCGAGGTGCTGTTTGCCTGCGACGAAGCGCTGCGCCTCATCGACGCGTACGAGCGGCCCGACCGGCCGGCGGTCGAGGTCGTGCCGCGCGCCGGCACCGGGTACGGCGCGACGGAGGCGCCGCGCGGGCTCCTCTATCACCGCTACGGGCTTAACGCGGACGGCACCATCGCGACGGCGAAGATCGTGCCGCCGACATCGCAGAACCAGGCCTCCATCGAGGCCGATCTGGCGAGTTTCGTGGGCGGGTTCCTCGACCTGCCCGACAAGGATCTGCGCCATCGCTGCGAGCAGACGGTGCGCAACTACGACCCCTGCATCTCGTGCTCGACGCATTTCCTGCGGCTCGACATCGACCGGGGCTGACGCGGTGAACGCCCCGCGCCGCGTCGTGATCGGCATCGGCAATCCCGATCGGGGCGACGACGCCGCCGGTCGCCTCGTCACCCAGCGGCTGGCCGCTCTGCTTACCCCCCACCCTGTCCCTCCCCCTCAACGTGGGAGGGAACGCCGGGACTTTCGACGGTGCATCGAGCCCGGCCGCGATGTTGCCATCGCGCACACGGGCAGCAACGCAACGCCCCCTCCCCCCTTGAGGGGGAGGGCTGGGGAGGGGGGTCAGCCTGCGCCCAGCGACGACATCTTGATTTGCGAATCCGATGGCGAGGCGACGGCGCTGCTTGCGCTGATGGAGCGCGCGGCGGCGGTATGGCTGGTCGATGCCTGTGCGTCCGGCGCGCCGGCAGGGACGATCCGCCGCTTCGACGCGGCGGCGCGATCGCTGCCCGCCGCGCGGTTCGGCATGTCGACCCACGGGTTCGGGCTTCACGAGGCCATCGAGCTGGCGCGGACGCTTGGCACGCTGCCGCCGGCCTGCATCGTCTGTGCCGTCGAGGGGATGCGCTTCGACATCGGCAGCCGCGTGAGCCCGGCCGTTGCGGCGGCTGTCGATGCGCTCGCCGCGTGCCTCGCCGCCGAGCTGGGAACCGGCGGCCCGCCCGGCCGTTGAGCGGGCAGGCGCCCCTCCGGCGGCGAAAGGTGCGAGCGATGCTGATCAAGACTTCTTTTGGGCTTCTACGTCGCAACCCTGCAGGAAGTGCTGGGCGCGGAGAGCATCCTGGCGAACGACCTGCCGCGGGTTGCCGAGCTGGCCACGCGGCCCACGCTCAAGGCCCACATCCTTAGCTACCGCGACGGTGCGGCGCTGCGCCTGGAGCGGCTCGAGGCGATCCTCGCGGCGCACAAGGCCGAGCCGCTGCCCCACATGGACCAGATCGTCGAGGCGATGGTCTCAAAGATGGAGAAGATGCTCGCCCCGTTGGACAGCGACGCGCTGGGCGATGTCGGTCTGGTCGGCGCGCTGCAGAAGGTGCAACACCACCAGATGGCCGCCTACGGAACGGTCGCCGCGCTCGCGGCGCAGCAGGGGCTCGACGACGATGCGGCGGCGCTGCATCGCTCGCTCGACGAGGAGAAGGAGGCCGACCTGGCGCTGACCGACCTGGCCTTGACCGAGATCAATCGCGCGGCTCTCGCCGCGTAGCGGGCACCTCCAGCGCGAAACTGCGCGTCGTGCCGGCCAGCAGGTCGGTTACACGCACGCGCCAGGTTCCCTGCGGCGCGTCCTGCCCGGGCGCGACCGGCCGGTCGGTGGCCATCCCGGTCAGCAGCACGTTTCCGGTGAGGGCCGGCACGGCCCTGCCATCGGGTCCGGTCACCGCGACGTGGATCGGCCGCAGCCGCGCAACCGGAGAGGCGCGGCCGAGATGCAGGGTCGCATCCGCCCCGTCGGCGAGCGACATCTCCAATGGCGGCAGCGGCCGCGCCGAAACCGCATAGATGGCCGGCGCGACCGCCCCGAGCGTGACGGTCACGCGGTCCGTCTGGCCGAGCCGACGGCCTTGCATCAGGTCGGTGACGTAGGCGCCCTTCGGCACGTCGAGCGTCACGATTTCCTCGGCCGGCGCGCCCTTCCGCCTTTCGCGCTGCACGGCGATCACGGTCACGTCTCCATTGCGGTAGGCGTAGCTCTGGACGTCGGCCGGGCGCGCGCCGTCGGCGCCCCGGACCGTCACGGCGGGCGCGATCCCGGCCGAGGCCAGCAGTGGCGGGAGCGCGTCGGCCAGGGCCGCGGGCTCGGGTGCAACCAGCCTGACGTTGGTGCGGCCGGAGCCAAACAGTCGGGCCAACGCGGGTGCTGTCCGCTTCTTCACGTGGGCGTCGAACGCCCCGGGAATCGTATCGGCGACCACGATCCCGCCCGCTTCGGCGAAGCGCCGCACCGCCTGCGCCTCATCCTCGGACAAAGCGATCGCGTGCGGCAGAACCACCATCCTGTCCTTGCGGCGGTCCAGGATGCCGCCGGCGAGCTGGGCAGGGGAGATGAAGCGCGGCGCGATGCCGAGCCGGCGCAGCGCCTGGAAATAGCCGCGCCGTGCCGCGCGCACCGGATTGTCCTCGTACTCCGAGTCGGGCGTTCGCGCGCTCCATGCCGCGCCGGTGGGCTTCACGTCGAGCATCCATTGGGCGCGGAAGCTCGGCGGCGAATAGAGGATCGCGACCGGGTCGTAATGAGGGCTCGCGCCGGCGATCAGCGCGCCGATCCCGCCGCGCAGCCGGGCGAACAAAGCGGCGGCCGCATCCGTGCCCGGGCCCGGCGCGCCGTCCGGCTGCATCAGGCGGTGCTTCGGGTCCCACAGGATGATGCCGCGCTCGCCGCGCAGCAGCAGGTTCCAGGCCTGGTGCGCGGCGGGCGGCCCAATGCCGCCACTGGTCGAAAGCAGCACCGTCTCCGGCGACAGCGAGCGCACGATGTCGATGTTTTGGGCGAAGTCGTAGATCTCGAACACGTCGACCGCCCCGGCGAGACGCGTGTAGTCGTATCCGCCCCAGCCGGGCACCTGCCCGCCTTCCAGCGCCGAGCGCGCCTCCGGGTCGGCCGCGTGCAAAGCCTCCGTGCCCGTGCGCACCGCGCGCGCGAAGGCGACATCCATCCACGCCTTGAAGTCCGCCCAGGCGGCGAAGTTGGAATCCGTGCGCGCGAAGGCCTGCGGCGTGGTCTCGGGCATGACCTCGTCCCAGCGCGCGAAGTCCGTGCCCCATTCCCGGTTGAGCGCGGCGAGCGAGCCGTACTGTCCGCGCAGCCAGGTGCGCATGCCGGCGAGGGAGCGCGGCGCGAGGTCGAAATCCCAGTACGAGCCGTTGTCGGCGATGCCGGCCTCGTCCGCCAGGTTGTAGAACAATGGCGGGTAGGGGGCGGCGGCGCGCGCGGCCCGCGTGAGGCGGGCGCGGATGCGGGCGAGCCAGGCCGGATCGTTCAATCCCGGCTCGCGGTAGAACACGGTTGGGTCGTCCGGGTTCGCCTTGTAGCGCCGCTTCGTCTCGAGGAAGCGCCAATTGACCGGCTTGCCCGGCGTCCAGCGGTGATAGGACGCGTAGAAATCCGTGGCGACGTTCTCGAAATACCAGCCGAGCCCGGCCGCGCGCAGCGGGGCGAGCGCCCGGTCGAGCTTTTCCGTGCCCACGTTGCGCCATGACACGGCGGCGGCGTCGACGCCGATCGCGGCGAGCGCCCGGTAGGCTTCCGGCGTCTGGTCCTGCCACATGATGACGCGATAATCGGTCCACGGCGCCGCCCGCGCCGGCGCGGCGGCCCCGAGCAGTGCGGCCAGGATCAGGACGAGGGCCCGTTTCACGTCAGCCGGCCGCGTTGCCGCGTTCCTCGCGCCAGAGGTCGAGCTTCTGGTGCACCGGACGGTCGGACACGCAAAACAGCACCGCCTCGGTCGCGGCCTCGTGGCGGTGGCGGTGCCAGGACGGCACCACGAACACGTCGCGCGGGCCCCACTCGAACGTCGCGTCGCCGACGATGGTGCGCCCGTGCCCTTCCGCGACGGCATAGAGTGCCGAGTCGGTGGCGCGGTAGGGCGTGCCGACGAATCCCGCCGGCAGAAGCTGCAGCGACGTCCCCATGGTCGGGAAGGCCGGCCCGCCCGTCGCCGGGTTGACGTATTGCAGGCGATGGCCGTGGCACGGGTCGGGCTCGCCCGCGCGTGCGAGGGCGGCGAGGGCGGCCCGGCTGCGTGCAAACGGGTAGTTGAGCACCGGCGAGGCCTGGCTCGGCCGGTCGAGCCCCATCGGCAGCAGCCCGGCATTGTAGCGCGCCGCGGAATCCCCGGCCGGCCGCTCCTCGCGCTGGGCGTGCTCGGGCGCGTGCGCGCGGAACTCGGCGCCGAGGAAGGCGACCAGCGGCGAATCGAGCGCGTCGAGCCAGATGACGGGCCCGTCCCCCTCGTTGCCGTGGTCGTGCCACGTCCAGGACGGCGTCACCACGAAGTCGCCCGGGCTCATCCAGGCTCGCTCGCCCGAAATGGCGGTGTAGGCGCCTTCGCCTTCCAGGAGGAAACGCAGCGCCGACTGGGTGTGGCGGTGGTTGGGCGCGACCTCGCCGGGATAGATGAGCTGCAGCCCGGCATAGAGCGTGCGGGTCGCCGCCTGGCCGCCCGGCAGGGCGGGATTCTCCAGCACCAGCACGCGGCGGTGCGCCTCCGCCTTGGAGATCATCCGGCCCAATTCGATCACGTCCGCGCGCACCTCGTCCCAGCGCCACAGCGCCGGGACGGCCGGCGTGGTCGGCACCGACGGGTTAACGTACTCCCACAGCGGCGCGAGGTGGCGCGCACGGATGCGGTCGTAGAAGGCGGTGCGTTCTGCAACGTTCGTCGCGGCCATCGAATCCCTCCTGGCGGCCAGAATGCCCCGCCCGCGCCGGCGAGGGAAGGGGTCAGGGGTCGAGAATGGGCGACCGCCCGCACCTTCCGTTCGTCCGCGAGAGCTCGCGAATTCTGGACGTCCGCCCCCTCACCCTGTCCCTCTCTCAAGGGGGAGGGATCCCGCGGTGCAAGCATTGAACCTCGTCGGGTACGTCTTGTTCCGGCAAAGTAAGCAAAGTAAGGAAAGCTGGCGCAGCATCCCCTCTCCCTTGGGAGAGGGACAGGGTGAGGTGTGACCGCCGGTACCGGGGTTCGCCCTTCTCGATCTGGCCGCGCCGGCGGGCTGGCTTGCAGCCCCGCGCGTTGGAGCAGGGGCCGCCATCTGCTAGCTTGACCGGCCACACCGAGGTCCGGATGACCGCGTTTCCCCGCGAAGGCCAGCGCCGCCCGCCGCTCTATCTCGAGCGCAACCTGATGATCGTGTTCTCGGTCACGATCACGGCGATGATGGGCGTCGGCTCGCTGACCCCGGCCTTTCCCACCATCATGCACGCCTTCCACATCTCGTCGCAGCAGGTGGGGCTGCTGATCACCTTCTTCACGCTGCCTGGCATCGTGTTCGCGCCGGTGGTCGGGCTCCTCGCCGACCGCTATGGGCGCAAGCGGGTGCTGGTCCCGTCGCTGCTGCTGTTCGCCTTCGCCGGCGCGTCGTGCGCCTTCGTGCCCAGCTTCCACTGGCTGCTCGTCCTGCGCTTCGTCCAGGGCACCGGCGGCGCGGCGCTGACCGCGCTCAACAACACGCTGATCGGCGATCTCTATTCCGGGCGCACCCGCGCCGAGGCGATCGGCTACAACGCGTCGGTGCAGAACATGGCGACGCTCAACAACCCGATGCTGGGCGGGCTGGTGGCGCTGGCGGGGTGGCGCTACCCGTTCTTCCTGCCGCTGTTCGCCGTGCCGGTCGCGTGCTTCGTCGCGTTCGGGCTGCGCAACCCCGAGCCCAAGGGCGCGCAGAGCTTCCGCGAGTACCTGCTCGGCGCGATCAAGAGCATCGTCAACCGGCGGATGATCACGCTGTGCAGCGCCAATCTGGTGGGGGTGATCGTGGCGTTCGGCGCGCTGATGGTCTATCTCGCGCTCCTGATGAAGAACCGGTTCGACGCCGACCCGTTCACCATCGGCGTGGTGATCGCCTCGGCCTCGTTCGTGTCCACGCTTGATGTCGAGCCAGGCGATACGGCTCACCCGGCTGATGACCTACCGCCAGATGATCGTGCTGGGCACGCTGCTGTCGGCGATCGGCATGGCGACCAACACGCTGATGCCAACCCTGTGGCTGCTGCTGGTGCCGGCCTTCGTGCGCGGCATCGCTCAGGGAATCCTCAACCCGTCGCTCTATACGATGGTGCTGGAAAACGCCCCGGTGACGAGCCGCGCCGCGGTGATGGCGTTCAACGGCATGCTCAGCCGGACGGGCCAGACGCTCGGCCCGCTGATCTTCGGGCTGTGCTATGCGCTGGGGGGGATGGACACGGTATTCTACACGGCGGCGGTGATGCTGGCGGCGAGCGCGGTTACGGTCGGCTGGGCGCTCGGCCCGACCCCGACCGGAACCGGGGCGGCCGCATGATCGCGCTGGCGCGCCGCAAGCGGGGCGGAGAGCGGCCGCTCTATCTCGACCGCAACCTGTTGATCCTGTTCTGCGTGACCGCGACGGCGATGCTGGGCACGTCGACCATCACGCCGGCCTTCCCGCTGATCATGAAGGCGTTCCACATCAACTCGCAGCAGGCGGGGCTGCTGATCACCTTCAACACCCTGCCGGGCATCTTCCTGTCGCCGGTCGCCGGCATCCTCGCCGACCGGATTGGCCGCAAGCGCGTGCTGGTGCCGAGCCTGATCCTGTTCGCCGCTGCCGGGTCGGCCTGCGTGATGACGCAGAGCTTCACCACGCTGATCGTGCTCCGCTTCCTGCAGGGCTGCGCCGCGGCGCCGCTCGGCGCGCTCAACAACACCGTCATCGGCGAG
Organism: uncultured Alphaproteobacteria bacterium; assembly: GCA_963826605.1. Classification (GTDB taxonomy): domain Bacteria; phylum Pseudomonadota; class Alphaproteobacteria; order MPNO01; family DASWLB01; genus CAWGHZ01. The sequence continues at coordinate 1,523,624 of CAWGXN010000001.1, read as the reverse complement.
CTGTTCACCGGGCGACGGCGCATGGAGGCGATGGGCTACAACGCCTCGGTCATGTCGTCGCTGATGCTGGGCTACCCGATCCTCGGCGGCGCGGTGGCGCTGGCGGGCTGGCACTGGCCGTTCCTGCTGGCGCTGATCGGGCTGCCGGCAGCGTGGCTGGTGGCGTTCCGGCTGCGCAACCCCGAGCCCAAGCACGCGCTGCCGATGGGCGAGTATGTGGGCAGTGCGCTTCGCGGCATCGCCAACCGGCGCATGGCAGCTTTGTTCCTGTGCAACCTGATGACGGTGGCCGTCTCGTTCGGCGTGCTGATCGTCTACCTGACCTTCCTGATTTCCAGCCGGTTCGGCGGATCGCCCCTGGAGATCGGCATCATCGTCGGGTTCAGCCCGGTGATCTCCACCATCATGTCGACCCAGGCGGTGCGCATCCGCCGGCTGCTCACCTTCCGCCAGATGATCGTCATCGGGCTGGTCCTGTCGGGCGCCGGGATTTCGCTCAATGTCGGCATGCCGTCATTGTGGTACCTGCTGATCCCGGCCTTCATCCGCGGCCTCGCGCAGGGGGTGCTCAACCCCTCGGTCAACACGCTGGTCGCGGAGTTCGCGCCGCACGATTCGCGGGCCGCGGTGATGGCGCTCAACTCGACCATGTTCCGCATCGGCCAGACCATCGCGCCGCCGATCTTCGGGCTGATCTATGCCGTCGGCGGGATGGACGTGGTGTTCCACGCCGGCACGGCCATTCTGCTGATCACCGCCGTCGTGGTGGGATTCACCATGGGCGACATCGATTCCGCCGTCGAGCGCCGCCACGCCGCCGAGGCGGCAGGCGAGTAGAGGGGTGGGCGGAAAATGGCTCTATCGCAGGTGGCGGGCGGGCAGGGCGATGCGGCAGGCGAGGCCGGTCTCCTGCCAATCCATGCCGAGCACGCCGTCGAGCTGGCGCTCGATGCCCAGCCGCACGATCGTGAGCCCGAGCCCCTCGCACGTCGGGAGCGCCGCGGACGGCCCGCCGACCTCGCGCCAATGGAGCGCAATGTCGCCGCCGCCCGTTTCCCAGCTCACCTCGACCACGCCGCCCTCGCGGGCCAGCGCACCGTACTTCACTGCATTGGTGGCGAGCTCGTGGATGGCGATGGCGAGCGTCTGGGCCGCCTCGGCGCTGACGGCCACCGCCGGGCCCTCGACCAGGAAGCCGTGGCTGCGCGTTCCGAACGTCTCGAGCACGCGACGGATGACGAGGTCGAGGTCGGCCTGCTGCCAGCCGCCCGCGCTCAGCAGTGAGTTCGCCCGGTCGAGCGCCATGATCCGGCCGCGGATCACCTCGCGGAACTCGGGCACGGTGTCGCGCTGGGTGCGCTCGACCAGGGCGGACACCATGGTGAGCAGGTTCTTGGTGCGATGCGACAGGTCGGCGTTCAGCAGCCGGATCTGCTCCTCGCTGCGTCGCCGGTCGGTGATGTCGCGGGCGATCTTGGACGCGCCGATCAGCGTGCCGGCGTCGCTGCGCACCGGCGAGATGGTGAGGGACACGGGCACGATCGTCCCGTCCTTGCGCCGGCGCGTGGTCTCGTAGCGCCCGATGCGCTCGCCATCGCGCAGCCGGCTGAGGATGTCCGCCATCTCGCTCGGATGGGCGGGGTCGGCCAAAATCGCGATTGGCTGCCCGACGATCTCTTCGGCGCGATAGCCGAACAGCCCTTCGGCGGCGGGATTCCAGCTGACGACCTCGCCGTCCAGCGTCTTGCCGACAATGGCGTCCTCGGCCGATTCGACGATCGCCGCGAGCCATGCCTGCGGTTCCGCGAACTGATTAACGCCGTGCGAGGAGTTGGTCATCCGCATCCCCCGTTCGGGCCGGTCCCCGTTGACCCGGCCTCCATTGCTCCCTGTGCTGGTCTTTCTCGCCATCGTCGGCACGCCTTACTCGTGCGGCAAAATCTGATCCGCGTCTCGTCTGCGCGCGGTGGGCCGTTCTGCAAGGTCAACGGCGGGGCGGCGCGGAGGGTTCCGAGCCGATGTCACAGCTATAGGAATGCGCGCTCGAAGCCTGGAGCGGCCGAGCCTGGCGCGGGGGAAATGGAGCGGGCGATGGGAGTCGAACCCACGACATTCAGCTTGGGAAGCTGACGTTCTACCACTGAACTACGCCCGCGGCGGGGCGCAGTGTATCATGCCGCGGATGGCCGGCAAGATGTTCGAGGACGCATGGCGACGCTGACCGGCATTCTGGCGTCGGGGCTGGGGGAGGGCGAATCGTTCACCCGGCTCGACTGGGCGCGGGCGGCGTTCGTCGCCAAGGTCGGTATCGATCCGTATCCCGGCACGGTAAATCTGGCGCTGGACGATGAGGCCGCACGGGCGATGTGGGCGCGGCTGCGCGCGCGGCCCGGCCTGCGCATCGTGCCGCCCGATCCCGGCTGGTGCGCGGCGAAGCTCTACCCCGTGACCATCGCCGGGCGCATCCCCGGCGCGGTGGTGCTGCCCGAGCTGCCGTCCTATCCGGCCGACAAGGTGGAGGTGATCGCGGCCATCGAAGTGCGCGCTGCGCTCGGTCTCCGCGATGGCGACACGCTTGCGCTCGAATTCGCCGAGGCCGGTTGATGGACATTTTCCTTTATACGCCGTGCCCGCCGACGCCGGGCCGTTGCGGCGCCGGCCGGAGCATTTTTTGCCCAGATCCGGTTACGGTTCGTTGCAGTTCAACAGCTTGGCGCCTGCGATCGACGCGGCTTGAGGCGGCTTTAGGAGATATCGCGCGACAGGGCGCGACCCCGCTGCGTCATGTCGCGCGCGGCCGCGCGCACGATTGCACCGGGCTCCGCTTCGGACCAATATGGCTTTGCGTCCGCACAACAAAGACAAGCCCTGAGGGGGGAACATGGCGCTTCAGCTTTCCATCGGCATGGCCTCCAACCCGCGCACCTGGCCGGTGCTCGACGGGCGGGTGAAGCCGGACGGGATCGACCTGATCTGCAACGTGGTCCCGGTGTCGGAGCTGTTCTGGCGCCAGCTCCGCTTCGCCGAGTTCGACGTGTCCGAGATGTCGTTCTCCTCGCTGCTGATGACCCTGGCGCGCGGCGACGAGCGCTGGGTCGGGCTGCCGATCTTCACCACGCGCGAGTTCTTCCACACGCGGGTCCTGGTGCGCCGCGACGCGGGGATCGAGCGGCCGGAAGACCTGAAGGGCAAGCGGGTCGGCGTTCCCGAATACCAGCAGACCGCGGCCTTGTGGTCCCGCGGCGCGCTGCAGCACGAATGGGGCGTGCGCCCGTCGGACGTCACTTGGCACATGGAGCGCATCCCGTCGCACAGCCACGCCGGGGCGGTGAACTTCACCGCGCCCGAAGGGGTGACGATCCACCAGATCCCCGAGGAAAAGAACATCGGCGAGATGCTGCTGAAGAAGGAGCTTGACGCCACGCTCCTCTATTACGGCGTGGCGAACCGGGTCGACCGCTCGACCGCGAAGCTCGACGGGCATCCGGACTTCAAGCCGCTGTTCCCCGATCGCCTGGGCGAGGGGGTGCGCTACTACCGCAAGACCGGCCTCTTCCCCATCAATCACGGCATGGTGGTGCGCCGCACGATCGCCGAAAAGAACCCGTGGGTGGTCACCAACCTGCTCGCCGCCTTCCGCAAGGCGAACGAGATCGCCGAGCGCGAGCGCCAGATCCATACCGACTACCACGTCGCGACCGGGCTTTTGCCGCGCGAGGCGCGCGAGGCCCTGGCGACGCCGCTGATCCACCATGGCGTGGTGGCGAACCGCAAGGTGCTGGAGACCGCGGCGCAGTATTCGGTGGAGCAGGGGCTGACGCCGCGCCTGATGAAGCTGGAGGAGGCGTTCGCCCCGGCGACGCTCGACGAGTAGGGAAGGGAAAAGACATGACCGACGCCGCCTCGAACGTGGTGAATGACAGCCTGCGGGCCGACCTCGACAAGCTGGCCAGGGCCGCCCGCATCCTCGACATGCAGGGCCATTCCGACCGCGTGTTCGGCCACGTGGCCTATCGCGACCCGGACGGGCGCGGCTTCTGGCTGAAGCGCCACCAGATCTCGCTGGGCGAGGTGTATGACTGGCGCGACTTCGTGCTGGTGAACTGGGAGGGGAAGAAGATCTTCGGCGAAGGCGCGCGCCATTCCGAATGGCCGATCCACGCCGAGATCTTCAAGGCCCGGCCCGACATCAACGCGACCGGCCATACCCACCCGTTCCACTGCTGCATCTTCTCCGCCATCCCCGACCCGCTGATATCGCTCACCCGCTCGATCACGGCCCCGCCGCCGCGCTTCGAGGCGACGTCGGAGCTGATCCAGACGCCGGAGATGGGCCGCGCTCTGGCCAAGTCGCTGGGCGACCACCCGTACTGCCTGATGCGCAACCATGGCGTCATTTTCGCCGGCAAGACGATCGAGGCGATGGTGCTGAACGCCATCCAGATCGAGGAGACCTGCCAGCAGATGCTGGCCGCCGCCGGCTCCGGCATGCCGTGGGAGCCGCCGCCCGCCGCCGAGATCGCCGGCAACGCGGTGCGCGTGTCGAAGGGCTACGGCACCTCGGACACGCTGTGGGACTATTATTCGCGCGTGCTCGAGCGCGCCGAGGCGCAGGGCATGCCGACGCTCGCCACCAGCCCCGTTCCGATCCGCCCGCACTGAGCCTGGGAGCCCAGCGATGCCCGATACCGCCATCTCCAACGTCGTGAACGACGACCTCCGGCGCGAACTCGACAAGCTAGCCCGTGGCGCGCGCATCCTCGACATGCAGGGCCATTCCGACCGGGTGTTCGGCCACGTCGCGCTGCGCGACCCGGACGGGCGCGGCTTCTGGATGAAGCGCCACCAGATCTCGCTGGGCGAGGTCTATGACTGGCGCGACTTGGTGCTGGTCGACTGGGACGGCAAGAAGATCTTCGGCGACGGCGCGCGCCATTCGGAATGGCCGATCCACGCCGAAATCTTCAAGGCGCGGCCCGACGTGAACGCGACCGGCCATACGCACCCGTTCCATTGCTGCATCTACTCGGCGATGCCGGGGCCGCTGGTCTCGCTCACCCGCGCGATCCGCAACCCGCCGCCGCGCTTCGAGCTCACCTCCGAGTTGGTGCAGTCTGCGGAGATGGGCGCGGCGCTCGCCCAGGCGCTCGGCGACGCCAACTTCGTGTTCATGCGCAATCACGGCGTCGCGTTCTGCGGCCGCGACACCGAGCAGATGGTGTTCAACGGCATCCAGATCGAGGCGACCTGCAAGCAGATGCTGGCCGCCGCGACGGCCGGCCTGCCGTGGGAGGCGCCGAAGCCCGAGGAGACCGACCGGCGCTATACCCAGCGCTCGCGCTACGGCTCGGACTCGCTATGGGATTATTACTGCCGCGTGCTGGAGCGCGCCGAGGCGCAGGGCGAGCCCGGCCTCGCCACCAAGCCGGTGCCGATCCGGACGAACTGAGGCGGCGCCGTCAGCTCTTCAGCCGCTCGATATAGGTGGGCAGCGCGAAGCAGGCTTCGTGGATGGCGGGGTTGTAGTAGCGCGTGTCGAGCTCGGCCACGGCGAAGCGTGTCTCGATCGTCGCGCGCGGCGTGGCGCGCACGCTCTTGTCCTTGCAGCCCCAGCCGAGCGTCATGAACCCGGCGGCGTAGGTCGGCACCTGGGCGACGTAGAACGTCGCGTCGGGGAACAGCGCGTTCGAGGCGCTTGTACGTGCCCTCGGCCTCGTCGGCCTGCATGAAGGTGACGCCGGACTGGGTGATCATGATGCCGCGGTCGGTCAGCGCGTCGCGGCAGTCGGCATAGAAATCCTGTTCGAACAGCACCTGCGCCGGCCCGATCGGGTCGGTGGAATCGACGATGATCACGTCGTACGGCGCGGGCGGGTTCTTCACGAACTCGCGCCCGTCGGCGATGACCAGCTCGGCGCGCGGGTCGTCGAACGCCTTGCCGGGGATCGACGGGATGTACTGCTTGGTCAGCTCGACGACCTTGGGATCGATCTCGACCAGCGTCACCGTCTCGATGCCGGGATGCTTCAGCGCCTCTTCCATGGCGCCGCCGTCGCCGCCGCCGATGATGCACACGCGCTTCGCCGCGCCGTGCGCCAGGATCGGCACGTGCGTCAGCATCTCGTGATAGACGAACTCGTCACGCTCGGTGGTCTGCACCACCCCGTCCAGCGCCAGCACCCGGCCGAAGCGGGGGCTCTCGAAGATGACCAGTTCCTGGAACTCGGTCTTCTCCTCGTAGAGCACCCGCTCGACCAGGTGCCGTTGCTGGTAGTCGGGGTATAGCGTCTCCGAGAACCAGGAGGGCGCTGTGGTCAATAAACCGCCCCTCGCTTCTCCTCGCGCACGTCCATCGTCTCAGGCGCGAACGCCGCGCGCAGCACCGGCAGGGCCTTGTGCGGATCGCACGCGCCGCACATGAACACGTCGAACGCGGCGAAGCCGCGCTCCGGCCATGTGTGGACGCTGATGTGCGATTCCGCCAGGACGGCCACGCCCGACACGCCGCCAAAGGGCGTGAAGTGATGCAGGTGGATGTGCAGGAGCGTCGCTCCCGCCGCGGCCACCGCGTTGCGCATCGCCTGTTCCATGTACGCCACGTCGTCCAGACGTGAGGCGTTCCAGAAGTCGATCAGGAGGTGTGTACCTGCGAACAGGTGCCCGTCCCGCTCGACGAAGTAGTCCAACTTGGGGGAACGCGCCTCGCTCTCACCGAGAGCTGACAGGTTCGTCGGGTTTGCGACCCGAACAGCCGGGCGTCCCGGCTCCGCCGAAACCTTCGTCGGCACGGAAGCGTGAGCAACCATTTCGATTGGGTTCTCCTCAGGTAGTCCTCGATCAAGACCTCAATGCTTGTCTAAGGGGGTTGCGCGAAAGACGCGCGTTGTGACGCATTCGGGCCGGATTTTCAAGTGAAAATCGGGGGTTGAAGGCGAATTTTTGAACCGCTCCGGGCGGCTGCGGCGGGCGTGTCGCGACCGGCCGGCAATCGTCGCGAACTTGTCGCCTCGGCGGTTTGGCGTTAGACACGATCCGGCCCCCGGCGGCGGGGCGAAGCGAGGTGCGGATGGCCCGGAACGAGGGGCAGGAGGCAGAGGCGGCGCGAAGGGCGAGCGGCGGGTTGCTTGCCCTCGTCCGGTCTCTGCCGGGCGAAGTGCGGTCGGTCTTCTCCCGCATGGCGCCATATCGGTTCGCCGGCGAGACGCGGGCCTGCGAGCTGTGCGACGGCACCGACCACGAAGTGGTCGGGCGGCGCGACCGTTACGGCAACCGGCTGCGCACGGTACTGTGCCGGGGCTGTGGGCTGGTCTTTACCAATCCGATGCCGACCGAGGCCGAGGTGGACGCGTTCTACCGGCTGCACTATCGCAAGTACTACCACAACGATTTCGCGCCCACGGCCAAGGCCATCTACAAGGCCCGGCGCGGCGCCGAGGCGCGGGTGCGGGCACTCCGGCCGTTCATTCCGGCCGGCGCCAAGGTAGTCGATGTCGGCGCGTCCAGCGGCGAGGCCGTCTGGGTGCTGCGCCGCGAGGGGTTCGACGCCTCGGGGGTCGAGCCGAACGCCGCCTTCGCCGCCTATGCGCGGGCCCAGTACGGCGTGCCGATGCGCGAGGGCGGCTGGCAGGACGTCGAGATACCGCCGGGCAGCGTCGATTTCGTGACCACCCACCACGCGGTGGAGCATTTCCGCCACCCGCTGGCGGCGCTTCGGCGCATGCGGAGCTGGCTGAAGCCCGGCGGGCTGCTGGAGGTCTCGGTGCCCAACATCGAGAACCCCGACCGCACCCCCTATGGCCGGTTCCACTTCGCCCATCTGCACAACTTCAACCACGCCAGCCTGGTGATGATGGCGGCGCGCGCCGGGCTCGAGCTGGTCGGCCCGCAGGACGAGCGTTCGACAGGGCTGGTGTTCCGCCTGGCGGCGGAGGACCCGGCGGCGACGCGGCTCTATCCCGACAACTACGCCCGCATGTCGCGCTTCTTCGCGACCTACACCAACCGCCGGCATTTCCTGTCGGCGAAGCCCTACCGCCGCTGGGTGCGCCGCATGAAGCGGCTCGGCGGCGTGCTGGCCAAGGCGCACGGCCGCCCGGCAAGGGCGGGATAGCCCGCGCCGGCCCCAATCAGCCGTTCAAGATCCGGCCCCTCACCCTGTCCCTCTCCCAAGGGAGAGGGGATCCTGAAGCGCCAGCCTTGGTGCTTGTCGAAGGTCGGCTCGCGGAGGCGAAAAAGGAAGGATGAACCCCGCGTTCCCTCTCCCTTGGGAGAGGGACAGGGCGAGGGGCAATGCCGTTGCCGCGCGCGCGACGGTACATCCGGCGTTCAAGGCCCGAACGGTACACGAAGGGAAAGGCGCGTCAGAGAAGCTTTCCGGGGTTCATGATGCTGTTGGGGTCGAGCGTCCGCTTGATCTGGCGCATAAGGTCCATCGCCGGCGCGGGCTTCACCTCGGGCAGCAGATGGCGCTTCTGCCGGCCGATCCCGTGCTCGGCCGAGATCGAGCCGCCCAGCGCCAGGACCTGGTCGTAGACCAGCCGGTTGATCTCGTCCTTTCGGGCGGCGTAGCCGGCGCCGTCGGCGCCCTTGGGCTGGGTCAGGTTGTAGTGGACGTTGCCGTCGCCGAGATGGCCGAACGAGCAGATGCGGATGCCCGGTACGGCGGAGGATACGGCGGCGTTGGCGCGCTCGAGGAAGACCGGCACCTGCGACACGGGCACGGCCACGTCGTGGCGGATGCTGATCCCCTCCGGCTTCTGGGATTCGGGCACCGTCTCGCGGATCTTCCAGAAATCGGCCGCCTGGCCGCGGCTCTCGGCGATGGCCGCGTCGCGGACGAGGCCGCGCTCCATCCCTTCGGCCAGCACGTTCTCGAGGCAAGCCCGAAGCTGGCCCGTCGTCCCAAGCCGAGGTGAGCTCCATCAGCACGTAGTGGTCGTGGCGGTCGGGCAGCGGGTCGCGCGTGCCGGGGATGTTCATCAGCACGTAGTCGAGCGGCAGGCGCGGGATCCATTCGAAACCGGTCACGCGGTCGTCCGAGGCGGCGCGGGCCAGCGCCAGCAGCTCGAGCGCGGCATGGGGGCCTTCCACCGCGACGAAGGCGGTCTGGATGTCGCGCGGCTTGGGATAGAGCTTGAGGACGCAGGCGGTGACGATGCCCAGCGTGCCCTCGGCCCCGATGAAAAGCTGCTTCAGGTCGTAGCCCGTGTTGTCCTTGCGGAGCCGGCCGAGCCCGTCCCACACGCGCCCGTCGGGCAGCACCACCTCGAGCCCCAGCACCAGCTCGCGCGCGTTGCCGTAGCGCAGCACGCCGGTGCCGCCCGCGTTGGTCGAGACGTTGCCGCCGATCACCGCCGTGCCCTCGCCGCCGAGCGACAGCGGGAACAGCCGGTCCGCCTCGGCGGCCGCCTTCTGCACGTCGGCGAGCACGACGCCCGCGTCCACCGTGATGGTGTAGTTCAGCGGGTCGATGTCGCGCACCCGGTTCATGCGCTTCACGCTGAGGACGATCTCGCCGCCCTCGGGATGCGGCACCGACGCGCCGGTAAGGCCGGTATTGCCGCCCTGCGGCACGATCGGCGTGCGGGTCTCGTTGCAGATGGCGACGACGCGCGCGACCTCGTCGGTCGAGGCCGGCCGCACCACCGCGGCGGCGCGCCCGGGCGGGAACTCGCGCCGCTCGTCCAGCATGTAGGGCGCGATCTCGGCAGGGTCGGTGATCATCCCGCGCGGCCCGACCACCTGGGCGATGCGGTCGAGGACGGATTGCGAGACGGTCGCGGCGGCGGTGGCGTTCATCGGTGCGTTCCCCTTCTGCGCCGCGATTTAAATCCCCGCCGACCGTGGGGGCAAGCCCGACTCCTCATCCTTCGACAGGCTCAGGATGAGGAATTGTCTTTTGGCCTCACCCTGGGCTCGTCGAAGGGCGGGGCCACGCTAGCACATCCGCCCGGGTTGCCATTGCGCGGGCCTCCGCGACAGGGTGAAATGGGCGGGCCAAGGGATTCGGGGAGGACGACGTGAAGTTCGGCATTTTCGACCATCTCGACCGGCGGGACGAGCCGCTCGCCAAGTTCTACGACGACCGGCTGGCGCTCGCCGCGGCGGTGGAGAAGGCGGGCTTCTACAGCTACCACATCGCCGAGCACCACGCGACGCCGCTCGGCATGGCGCCGTCGCCCAACCTGTTCCTCGCCGCCATGGCGCGCGAGACCAAGACGCTGCGCTTCGGCCCGATGGTCTACCTCCTGCCGCTCTACCACCCGGTGCGGCTGATCGAGGAGGTGTGCATGATCGACAATTTGTCGAACGGCCGGCTCGACATGGGGGTGGGGCGCGGCATCTCGCCCTACGAGGTCGGTTCGTACGGCATCCAGACCGCCGACACGCGACCGATGTTCGAGGAAGGGCTGGAGGTGCTGCTCAAGGGGCTGAGCCAGGACCGGCTTTCGCACGAGGGCAAATGGTACCGCGTGTCCGACATGCCGCTGGAGCTGCACCCGGTGCAGAAGCCGGTGCCGCCGCTGTGGTATGGCGGCGGGGACGAGCGGGGCGCGACCCTCGCCGCGCGCTACGGCATGCATTTCGTGACGCTGGGCCCGAACGAGCGCGTTGCCACCGTGCTGAAGGCGTATCTCGCGGCGTGGGACGAGCTGAAGGGCGCGCCGGAGCGCAAATGGTCGCGCGTGTCGGAGCCGCTGGCGGGCGTCGGGAGGCATGTGCTGGTCGCCGAGTCCGACGCGGCGGCGGAGAAGCTCGCCCGGCCGGCCTACGACTACTGGTTCGCCAGCGTCACGGCGCTGTGGCGGGCGCATGGCGCGCAGCCGATCACCGGCATGATGATCCCGGGCTACGACGAGGCGCGCCGGCTCGGCGTGATCGTGGCGGGCTCGGCCAAGACGGTGAAGGCCGAACTTCTGGCCCAGGCCGAGCAGATTCCCTTCAACTACCTGGTCTGCCAGATCGCCTTCGGCTGCCTCACCCACGCGCAGGAGATGCGGTCGCTCGACCTGTTCGCGTCCGACGTGATGCCGGCGCTCGCGAAGAAATAAGACGGAGCAAATTCCACCTCTCCGTTCGCCCTGAGGAGCGCCCGAAGGGTGCGTCTCGAAGGGCGAAACTTCGAGACCGTGCTGTGCTCGCCCTTCGAGACGCCCGCTGCGCGGGCTCCTCAGGGCGAGCGGGACAGATCGCTGTCAGGCGCTATTTCCGCTTGAACCCGGTGATCATGGACCGCACCAGGTTCTCGTGGTGGGCGAAGCTCGCGAATGCCACCGCGGCGACGTGGAGGCACACCAGGATGAAGGTCAAGTTGGCGACGAGCTCGTGCCACTGGCGGATCGAGCGGGTGAAGGCGTTGTGGGTCTCGCGCACGCCAGGCGCCGCAGGCGGGAAGAAGCCGGCGAGCGGCCCCGCATGCCACTGCGCGCCGTAGAGCACGATGCCGAGCCCGACGATCGTCAAGATGCAGACCAGCAGCAGCACGACCATCGCGCCGCCGCCCGGCGAATGGCCGAGATGGCGCCTGGATCGCAGCAGCAGCAGGTCGAAGACGTAGCGCGCCGCCGTGGCCGGGCCGGTGACGAAGTTGCGGAACCGCGCCCGCTCTGGCCCGACGAAGCCCCACACGACGCGCGCCAGCACCAGGGCGCCTACCACGTAGCCGGCCCAGGCATGCAGGGACATCAGGTCTTCCTCGGTGAAGTACGCGATGAAAAAGCCGCAGACCAGCGTCCAGTGGAACAGCCTGACGAACCGGTCCCAGACATAGACCCGGCCCGTGCCGGGCTCGTCGCGCGCGATGGTGCTCATGGATGTCTCCGTGGCTGGCCGCCAGGCCGCAAATCCTACACGGCGGGAGGCGAAAATCCCGTCGCTGCCCTAGCCGAGCAGGGTGCGGCGAAGGAACGCGCCCGCCAGGGCGATCCCTTCCTCGTCGATGGAATGGCCGAGGCCGGGCCGCACATGGTGCTCCACCGGAATGCCGTTTCCCGTGAGCGCCTGGGCGGCCGCGTCGAGCAGGCCCACGGGCAGAAGCTCGTCCTGGTCGCCGTGGATCAGCAGCATCGGCGGGCGCACGCGGAGCTCGTCGGTCAGCAGCTCGGGCGATTCCAGCCGGCCCGAGTAGCCGACGACCCCGGCGCAGGGGCGGAGCCGCCGCGGCGCCACGAACAGAGACATCATCGTGCCCTGGCTGAACCCGACCAGCGCCAAGTTCCGGTCGGTCAGGCCGCGCTCGGCCAGCGCGGCGTCGAGGAAGGCGTCGATCAGCCCGGCCGCGTGGCGGATCGCGGGCAGGCGGTTGGCCGGGTCGGTGTCGGTGACGTCGAACCATTGGCGGCCGAACCCCGCCGCGCGGCACGGGTAGGGCGCGTGCGGCGACAGGAACTCCGCCTCGGGCACGGCGCGGGCGAAGTACGGTGCGAGCCCGATGAGATCGTTGCCATCGGCGCCGAACCCGTGCAGCAGCACCACGAGCTGGCGGGGCGCGCCCCCCGCCGCGGGCGGCAGGGTGGGTCCGGCGAGCGGGTCGGGCGTGGCCATCGGCGCCTCCTTCGGTTCCAGGGCCGGTGATAGCGCGATGACGACCCATCGGCAATTCCCGTCATTGCGGGCGAAGCGAAGCAATCCAGAGGCCGACCAGGATCGCTTCGTCGCTCCGCTCCTCGCGATGACGGTGATAAGACTGCCCTATGGTCACCGTCACCCGCTTCGCGCCGAGCCCGACGGGGCTGTTGCATCTGGGCCACGCCCACTCGGCCTTGTTCGCCTGGCGGGCCGCACAGGCGGCGCGCGGGCGGTTCCTGCTGCGCATCGAGGACATCGACGCGGGCCGGTCGCGGCCCGGATTCGTCGCGGCGATCGAGGAAGACCTCGCCTGGCTCGGGCTCGACTGGGAGCGGCCGGTGCGCCGCCAGTCGCGAGCACATGGACGACTACCGCGCCGCGCTCGATCGTCTGGCGGCGATGGGGCTGGTCTATCCGTGCTTCTGCACGCGGGCGGACATCCAGGCCGAGATCGCGCGGGCCAGCGGCGCGCCGCACGGGCCGGACGGGCCGGTCTACCCGGGCACCTGCCGCCACCTGACCGAGCCGGAGCGTTCCGCGCGGATCGCTGCCGGCGCGCCCTTCGCTCTGCGGCTCGACATGGCGCGGGGGACCGCCCGGGCCGGCCCGCTCCAATGGCACGACCGGGCGCGAGGAACGATGACGGCGCATCCGGAGGCATTCGGCGACGTGGTGCTGGCGCGCAAGGACACGCCGGCGAGCTACCACCTGGCGGTGACCGTCGACGACGCGTTGCAGGGCGTGACCCTGGTCACGCGCGGCGAGGATCTGGTGCCGGCGACCGACATCCACCGGCTGCTGCAGGCACTGCTGGGCCTGCCGGTGCCCGAGTATCACCATCACCACCTGCTGCGCGACGAGGCCGGGCGGCGCTTCGCCAAGCGCGACCGGGCCGCGACACTCGCCGATTTGCGTGCGGCAGGCCGCTCCCCCGCCGAGGTTCGGGCGCTGGCTGGGTTTCCGGGCTGAGGCAAACCCCTCGCGCCGTCCGGCGAAACCCGGTTAAATGCCGCCGACGAAAGCGAGGGAGCAGATGGCGACGGACGTGAAGAATTTGACGGCGGCGGAATTGCGGGCGCGGCTCGACCACCCGGTGGTCGACGTCGACGCGCACGTGCTGGAGTGCGATTTCGCGATCTTCGACTTCGTGCGCCAGGTCGCCGGGCCGGAGATGGCGGCCAAGTACGAGGCCTTCGTCAAGGGCTCGCGCCGCAAGCCGCCCTACAAGCAGGTGTGGTGGAACTCGCCCTCCGGCCCGCACACGATCGACCGCGCCACCGTCATGCTCCCCCGGCTCTACCGCGAGCGGCTGGACGATGCCGGCATCGACTTCGCGGTCGTCTACACGACCCACGGGCTCGGCGCGATGCACATTCCCGACGCCGAGATGCGCCGCGCCGCCCACCGCGCGCTCAACGCCCTTTATGCCGACATGTTCGGCCCGGTGAAGGACCGGCTGACGCCGTCGGCGGTGATCCCGATGCACACGCCCGAGGAGGCGCTGGACGAGCTCGACCACGCGGTGAACACGCTGGGCCTCAAGACGGTGACGGTGAACACCGAGATAAGGCGCGAGGGCCGCATGCTCTCGCCCGCGATGGATGACGGGCGCGCCTACGACAAGGTCTGGCAGAAATGCGTCGACCTGAAGGTCTCGGTCGCCTGCCACAACCGGAACCAGGGCGTCGGCACCTCGCGCGCCTCGCCCTCGAACTACATCTTCAACCATCTCGGCGGGTTCTCGCAGGGCGGCGACTTCTTCTGCCGCGCGCTGATCTTCGGCGGCGTCGCGACCCGCTTCCCGGCGCTGCGCTGGGCCTTCCTCGAGGGCGGGGTGCATTGGAGCGCCGCGCTCTACAACTCGCTGTTCGAGTACTGGGAGAAGCGCAACATCAAGACGCTGATGGAGAATCTCGACCCGGAGAAGGTCGACGTCGATCTCCTGAGCGACATGTTCGGCAAGTACGGCAACGACTACCTGACCGCCGAGCGCATCCGCGCCAACCCGCACCACCCCACCTCGGCGATCCCCGGCCCGGACAACCGGGCGGTCGACGAATGGGAGGAATTGGGCATCCGCCGGCCGGGCGACATCCGCGACATGTTCCGCGACCGGTTCTTCTTCGGCTGCGAGGCGGACGACCGGATGAACGCGGTCGCGTTCGACACGCGGCTCAACACCTACCGCATCCGGCTGAACGCCATGCTGGGCTCGGACATCGGCCATTGGGACGTGATCGACATCCGCGACGTGCTGCCCGAGGCGTACGGGCTGGTCGAGGAGGAGCTGCTGAGCCCGGACGATTTCCGCGGCTTCACCTTCGGCAACGCCATCGCGCTGCATGCCGGCGCGAACCCCGACTTCTTCAAGGGCACCGTGGTCGAGGAGGCGGCGGCGAAGGAGCTTGCCGCGCGCGCCGCCGGCGGGCGGAAGAAGCGCTAGAGATGGAGCTGGGGCTCGCCGGACGGACGGCGCTGGTCACCGGCGGCTCCAAGGGGATCGGCTACGCCGTCGCCGAGGAGCTGGCGAAGGAAGGCGTGAATCTGCACCTCGCCGCCCGCACCCCCGACGAGGTGGCGGCGGCGGCGCGGCGCCTCGGCGACGCCTACGGCATCGAGGTCAAGCCGCACGCGGTCGACCTTGCGGACCGGGCGGCGCGCGACGCGCTGGCGCGGGATTGCGCTGGCGTCGACATACTGGTGAACAATGCGGGCGCAATCCCCGGCGGCGGCATCGACGCGGTCGACGAGGATACGTGGCGCGCCGCCTGGGACGGCAAGCTGTTCGCCTATGTCGGGCTCACCCGCATCGTCTACAAGGCGATGTGCGAACGCGGCCGGGGCGTGATCGTCAACATCGTGGGCGCCGGCGGCATCTCGACCAGCGCGGGCTATATCTGCGGCGGGCTGAACAACCGGGCGCTCATCCAGTTCACCGTGTCGCTCGGCGGGGAGAGCGTCCGCCACGGGGTGCGCGTCTGCGGCGTCAATCCCGGCGCGGTCGCGACTGAGCGCTTGCAGAAGCTGCACGCGGTGCGCGCGGCCGAGGCGCCGGAAGGGGCCGAGGCGTGGCTCGCCGGGCAGGCGGAGAAATATCCCTATGGCCGCCCGGCGCGGCCCGATGAGGTGTCTGGGCTGGTGGCATTCCTCGCCTCGGACCGGGCCTCCTACGTCTCGGGCGCGATGATGACCGTGGATGGCGGGGTGGTCGCGCGCGGCGGATCGTTGTAAGTCAAGCGGGGAGGACGACCGGCACATGGAACTGGGGCTCAAGGGAAAGACGGCGCTGATCACCGGCGGGTCGAAGGGTATCGGCTACGCGGTGGCCGAGGAGTTCGCGCGCGAGGGGGTGAATCTGCACCTTGCGGCGCGCAACTCCGACGAGTTGGCCGAGGCGAAAGCGCACCTCACCCGGGGCTTCGGGGTCGAGGTCACGACCCATGCGGTGGACCTGTCGCAGCGCGACCGGCGCGACGCGCTGGCCCGCGAATGCGCCGGCGTCGACATATTGGTCAACAACGCGGGCGCCGTGCCCGGTGGCGATCTCGACCAGGTGGACGAGGACCGCTGGCGCGCGGCGTGGGACCTGAAGCTGTTCGGCTATGTCGGAATCTCGCGCATCGTCTACAAGGCTATGTGCGAGCGCGGCCGGGGCGTCATCATCAATATCGTGGGCTCGGGCGGCATCACGACCAGCGCCCGGTACATCTGCGGCGGGCCGAACAACGCCGCGCTGATCCATTTCACCTATTCGCTGGGCGGCGAGTTGATCCGCCACGGCGTGCGCGTGTGCGGCGTTAACCCCGGCCCGGTCGAGACCGAGCGGCTGATCTTCCTGCGCAACATCGCCGAGGAGAAGATCCCGCCCGCCGAGCGCGAGGCGTGGCGCAGCACCCAGGCCGAAAAGTACGCCTATGGCCGTCCGGCGCGGCCGGACGAGGTCTCCGGCGTCGTCGCCTTCCTCGCCTCGGAGCGCGCGTCCTACATCTCGGGCGCGATGCTGACGATCGACGGCGGGCTCACCGCGCGCGGCGGCGGCCAGTGACAGCGCGCGACACGGGACCAAGAGGCCGCTGCGCGACGGGTTGTCGGAAGGTCCGGCTTCATTAGTCTTGTCATCCCGGCCAAGCCCCAGGGCGGTGCGAGCCGGGAGCCATGCCGGGATGTCTCGGTCTCGGCGGAATGGGCCCCGGATCGGCTCGCGATGCTCGCCTTGCGGGGTGACAATTGGGATTATTGTGCGGCCGGGTTAGGATCGGCAAAACCCGTCCCGGCCGGTTAAGGAGTTGCCATGACCGAACCTTCGAAGGCGCTGTCGCGCTTCACGGTGCTCGACCTCACCCGCGTCCGCGCGGGGCCGACCTGCGTGCGCCAGTTCGCCGACTGGGGCGCCAATGTCATCATGGTCGAGATGCCGGAAAGCCTGGGCGCGGATTCGGGCGGCATGGGGCGGCGCGACGGGTCGGACTTCCAGAACCTGCACCGCAACAAGCGCTCGATCACGCTGGATCTGAAGAAGCCCGAGGGCGTCGCGGTGCTGAAGCGGCTGGTCGAGAAGGCCGACGTGCTGGTCGAGAATTACCGGCCGGACGTGAAATTCCGCCTCGGCATCGACTACGAGTCGCTGAAGAAGGTGAACCCGCGCCTCGTCTACACCTCGATCTCGGGCTTCGGCCAGGACGGGCCCTACGCCAAGCGGCCGGGCGTCGACCAGGTGGCGCAGGGCATGTCCGGCCTGATGTCGATCACCGGCGAGCCGGGGCGCGGGCCGATGCGCGCCGGCATCGCCATCGCCGACGTCTCGGGCGGGCTGATGGCGGCGATCGGCACGCTGACGGCGCTGCTGGAGCGCGAGGTGTCGGGCGAGGGGCAGTGGGTGCAGTCCTCGCTGCTGCAGGCCAATATCTTCATCCTCGATTTCCAGGCGGCGCGCTGGACCATGAGCCAGGACCTGCCCAAGCAGGAGGGCAACAACCACCCGACCGGCGTGCCGACCGGCGTGTTCGAGACCGCCGACACGCCGATCAACCTGGCGCCGACGCCATGGATGTGGGAGCGGTTCTGCGACGCGCTGGGCAAGCCGGAATTCAAGGACGACCCGGAGATGGCGACGCCGCAGATCCGCCTCAAGAACCGCGCTTCGGTGAACGCGCGGGTGGGCGAGGTGGTGAGGACGAAGCCGAGCAAGCACTGGGTCGACCTGATGAACGAGGCGGGCGTGCCGTGCGGGCCGATCTACTCGGTCGACCAGACCTTCGCCGATGCGCAGGTGCGCCACCTCGACATGGTGCAGAGCGTGCAATCGAAGAAGCTCGGCAAGCTCGACCTGGTCGGCCAGCCGGTGACGCTGTCGCGCACGCCCTCGGCGCTGGCCAAGGCGCCGCCCGAGCGCGGCGAGCACACCGACGAGGTGCTGGGCGAGATCGGCTACTCCGCTGCCGAGATCGCCGCCTTGCACGAGAACCAGGTGGTGTAGGGCAAACTGCTCGTCAATCCCGGCCGAGCCGCCCGTGGCGGCGAGAGCCGGGACCCATATCGACATGGACCCCGGCTCGACCCGCTTCGCGCGCCGTCCGGGGTGACAATGAGAGGCAACGGAAGGACGGGACGATGGACGGCGCGATTACGCTGGAGACCGACAAGATCCTGGCGCACAGCGAGAACGGGATCGGCTGGGTGGTGTTCAACAACCCGGCCAAGCACAACGCGATCTCGCTCGAGATGTCGATCGGGGCGAGCCAGGCGCTCGACGCGTTCGCCGCCGATCCGGCGGTCCGCGTCGTGGTGCTGAAGGGGGCGGGCGAGCGCGCCTTCGTCTCCGGCGCCGACATCTCCGAGTTCGAGAAGAACCGCTCCTCGTCGGCCCAGGCGGAGAAGTACGCCGAGACGTCGGGCGGGCTGTTCACGCGCATCAAGGAGATGGAGAAGCCGACGCTGGCCATGATCCGCGGCTACTGCATGGGCGGCGGGCTCGCCATCGCCATGGCCTGTGACCTGCGGATCGCCTCCGAGGATTCGGTGTTCGCCATTCCGGCGGCGCGGCTTTCGATCGCCTATCGGACGGATTTCGTGAGCTGGCTGGTTCAGCTCGTCGGGCCGTCGCGCGCCAAGGACATATTGTTCTCGGCGCGCCGGCTACCGGCGTCCGAGGCGCTCGCCATCGGGCTAGTGAACCGGGTCCTGCCGGCGGACGGGCTCGAGGCGCACGTCACCGACTACTGCGCGACGATGATCAACAACGCGCCGCTGTCGATCCGCGCCTCGAAGATGACCATCGACGAGCTGATGAAGGACGCGCACGACCGCGACCCGGCGCAGATGACCCGCGTGATGCGGGAGTGCTTCGACTCGGCCGATTTCAAGGAAGGCCGCACGGCCTTCATGGAGAAGCGCAAGCCCGTCTGGCAGGGGAAGTAGCGCCACGTCCGTGGAGCGCCTGATCCTCGCCGGCGGCCGGATCGTCACGCTTTCGCCGGACTCGCGTGTCGCCGACGCCGTTCTCGTCGAGGGCGAACGGATCGCGGCGGTCGGCAGCATCGCCGAGATGCGCGAACGCGCCGGGCCCGGGGTTGCCGAGCGCGACCTCGGCGGGCGCACGGTCATTCCCGGGCTGATCGACGCGCATGCCCATCTGGACCGCGAGGGGCTGAAGGACCTCTTCCCGTCGCTCGCCGGGGCGCGGACGACGGACGCGGTGCTGGAGCGCATCCGCGCGCTGGCGGCGAAGGCGCGGCCAGGCGAATGGATCGTCACGATGCCGCTCGGCAGCCCGCCGCAATATCGCGACGCGCCGCCGCCGCCCGACCGCCACGCGCTCGATCGCGCCGCGCCCGGCAACCCGGTTTATATCCGCCCGATCTGGGGCTACTGGCGCGATGCGCCGCGGGCCGAGACGCTGGTCTCTGCGGCCAACTCTCGGGCGCTTGCCCTCGCCGGTGTGGGCCGCAATACGCCTGCTCCGTCGCCTGCGGTGACCATCTGCCGCGACGCGGCGGACGAGCCCACTGGCATTTTCGAGGAAAAGACCCATGCGTCGGTGGTCGAACTCGTCTTCTTCCACGACATGCCGCGCTTCACCGCCGAGCAACGCCGCGACGGTCTGGCGCGCGCGATGCGCACCTACAATTCGACCGGCACGACTGCGGTCCACGAGCCGCACGGCATCGCCGACGAGGTGATGACGGTCTGGCAGGCGGCACACCGCGACGGGAGGCTCACGGTCCGCGCGCAGCTCGTCCACAGCCCGGCCTGGTCAGGCCTCGACCCCGAAGCGCGGGTGCGGCGCGTGGGGGACTTCGCCGGCAATAGGGGCGACGACTGGCTGCGGGTCGGCGGCATGTTCGTGGAAATCGGCGGCGGGCCGGACAGCCAGGCGCGGGCCTCCGCCGCGCCCTACACGAGCTGGGCCGGGTTCAACTACGACTGCGGGCTGCCCGAGGACGAGATTCTTCCCGTGCTGGTGGCGGCCGCGCGGCACAAAATCCAGGTGTCGGGCCTGACGATGCGCTTCGTCCGAATTTTCGATCGCGTCGCGGCCGAGGCACCGATCGACGGATTGCGCTGGATCGGCCAGCATCTCGGTGCGGCCAGCGCCGACGAGATGGCGATCCTCAGGCGCCACAACATCGCCATCACGCCGCTGGCCAAGCGCTTCATCGACAAGGAGGGCAACGCGCCGGGCAATCCGTTCGGCAACCCCGCTGACGAGACCTTCATGCCGCTGCGCACGTTGATGGGCAGAGGCATCCGCGTCGGGCTCGAGACCGACAACGTCCCGCCTACACTATGGGCGGCGATCCATCAGGTGGTCGCGCGGCGCGATCATCGGGGGCGCGAGGTCACGCCAGCGAGCGAGAAGCTGACGCGCGAGCAGGCGCTGCGCGCAGCGACGCTCGGCAGCGCGTCGCTCATGTTCCGCGAGGGCGATCTGGGCTCGATCGAGCCCGGCAAGCAGGCCGACCTGGTGGCGCTGTCGACCGATCCGCTGACCTGTGACGAGGACGCGCTGCCGCACATCGTCGCGGAGATGACGATGGTCGGTGGCCGCGTCGTGTACGAAATCTAGCGGCTGTTCAGAACGGCGGCAGGACGGAGAGCAGCGCGTCGTTCTCCCAGCCGGGCTGGGTGTCCTCGATCAGCACGGCATGGCGGTGGGCGGCGGCGGGCGCGTCGGCCGCGAGCGCGACCCGCACCCAGCGCGGCACCAGAGCGTTGTTCACGTCGTCGAGCACGGCGGTCGCCAGCGCCTCGAGGGAATCGTGGCGAACCGACCCGAGCGCCGCGACATAGGAGTCGAACCCGGCGGCCTCGGCGATCAGCCGGTCCGGCACGTAGTGCAGGGTAAGGTGCGCCGTGCCCTCGCCGAGCATCACCGCGCCGGCGAGCCGCACCAGGTAGTCGTGCCGCGTGCCGGGGTTGGCGCGCGTCGCGATCCGCTCGCGCACGAGCGCCACAGGCTCAGCCACCGGCCGGCTCCAGCCCCCGCGCCAGGGCGATCACGTCGGCGGCGGCCGGGCAGTTCGGGTGGCGGATCAGCAGCGGCGCCTGGCTGCGGATCGCGTCGCGCACATGGTTGTCGCGGCGTACCACCCCTGCCAGCGCCGGCGTCATCCCCAGGAAGTGCCGGCATGCCTTGGCGAGCGTGGCGTAGGTGTGGCGGCCCTCGCGGTCCGACGGCGCCATGTTGACCACCACCCGCAGCGATTCCGTCGGCACGCGCGCCACGCTGAGCTTGATGAAGGCGTAGGCGTCGGTCAGCGCGGTCGGCTCGTCGGTGGTGACGACCAGCCGCACGGCCGCCGCAGCCGACAGCACGCGCACCGGCTGCTCGATGCCGGCGGACAGGTCCATGATCGCGACGTCATAGCTTTCGGCGAGCTCCAGCACCTGGTCGCGCAGCCCCGTCAGGTGTGCCGGCGGCAGGGCGGCAAGCGTGCCGGAGCCCGACCGGCCGGCGAGGATGTCGAACCCGCCCTCGGCATAGCGGGTGACCGCCTCGTCGATCCCCACCCGCTCGGCCAGCACCGCGTCGAGGTCGTGCTCCGGCGTCAGCCCGAGCTGGATGTCGACGTTGGCGAGGCCCAGATCGCCGTCGAACAGCAGGACGCGCCGCCCGGCGCGCGCCATCGCATGCGCCAGCGTGATCGAGAACCAGGTCTTGCCGACGCCCCCCTTGCCCGAGGCCACGGTGATGACGTTGCGCCCCGCGACGCGACGCGCCGGGTGCGGCAGGATCGACGAGATGGCGGTGTTCATTGGGCGGCCTCGGCAAGGAAGAGGTCGGCGTCGGCGCCGCGCGGCTCGCGCAGCAGCAGGCGGGCGATTCCGACCGGGTTGAGGGGCGCGAGCCCCTGGGCGATGGATGGGCTGGTGCCGGCGTCGCAGAAGGCGAGCCCTCCGGCCTCGGCAGCGGCGATCAGCCCGCCAAGCCGCCGCGCCGCGTCGAGCCGGGCGCACAACAGCCGCGTGGGCTCGACGGCGGCGAAGGCGCGCGCGGTTTCGGCTGCCTCGCGCGCGTCCATTCCGGCGGCCAGGACCAGCACCGGCTCGGCGCCGGCGCACGCCACCAGCTCGCCCAGCCGGTCGAGCGCGTCCTTGTCGAACGGGTTGGTGCCGGGCGTGTCGATCAAGGTCAGCGCGGCGGGCGCGCGGTCGTTGAGGGCGATGAACAGCCGCTCCGGCGTGTCGGCGACCATGGCCTCGATGCCCAGAACGCCGGTGAGGGCGGAGAGCTGCTGCACGCCCCCGGCACGCGTCGTGTCGGCGGTGGCGACGGCGACGTCGTGCCCGGCGAGCGCCGCGCGGGCGGCGAGCTTGGCGGTGGAGACCGTCTTTCCGGCGCCGGGCGGGCCGACCAGCATCAGCGGCTTGGGGTGCCCGAGGGCGGGCAGGGGGGCGAAGTGGAACGCGTCGTCCAGCGCGGCGCCCAGCCCCAGTACCTTGTCCTCCACGTCGCGGGCGCGCACCGTGTCGAGCAGGCGCACGCTCGTCTTCACCGGCACGCCGTGATAGTCGAGCGCGCGGCGCAGGAAGTCGATCGCCTCCTCGGTGGCGGTCGTGCCGTAGGGCCCGGCCACGGAGGCGTCGGCCTCGCGCGGCTCCAGCGCGGCGGTCACGCGCACGCCGCCGTCGGGCGTGTTGCGCGTGGCGACGATGATCGCGTCGTCGCCCAGCTCGGCACGGACGGCGCTCATCGCCTCGCCAATGCTCGGCGCGGTGAAGCTCTTGAGCCTCATCTATATCTGCCCCAGCGTCTTGATCCGGGCCTTGGGGTGGATCTCGTTCTGCGACATCACCATGGTGGCCGGGCGGAAGCGCTCGACGATCGAGCGCACGTAGGGGCGCGTCGCGCCGCTGGTCAGCAGCGCCGCGCGTCTCGCCGGTGAGCGCCAGCCTGTCGAACGTCTCGCGCACCTTGGCGATGAACTCCTGCAGCTTGGACGGCGCCATGGCGAGCTGTCCGGTCGTCGCCCTGGCCGGTGATCGATTCCAGCGAACGCCTGCTCCCACTCGGGCGACAAGGTGACCAGCGGGACGTAGCCGTCCGGCCCGGTGCGCCGTGTCGGAGATCTGGCGGGCGAGGCGGGCGCGCACGTGCTCGGTGATCGGCGGTGGTGTGCTGGGTGAAGCCGCAGGCCTCGGAGACGCCCTCGAGGATGGTCGGCAGGTCGCGGATCGAGATGCGCTCGGACAGCAGGTTCTGCAGCACGCGCTGCAGCGCCGCCGACCGAGATGTGCGCCGGGACCAGGTCGGCGACCAGCTTCTGGTGCTCCTTGCCGCAGTTCGTCGAGCAGCTTCTGGGTCTCGGCGTAGGACAGCAGCTCCGCCATGTTGTCCTTGATGACCTCGGTCAGATGCGTGGTGATGACCGTCGGCGGGTCGACCACGGTGTAGCCGCGGAAGCCGGCCTCCTCGCGGTGGCTGTCGGCGACCCACATGGCGGGCAGGCCGAAGGTCGGCTCGGTCGTGTCCTCGCCGGGCAGGCGCGATCGGCTCGCCGCGCGGGTCCATGACCAGCAGCATGTTGGGGCGGAGCTCGCCGCGCCCGGCCTCGATCTCCTTGATGCGGATGACGTAGGTGTTGGCGCCGAGCTGCATGTTGTCCTGGATGCGCACGGCGGGCATGACGAAGCCCATCTCGTTGGCGAGCTGGCGGCGCAGCGCCTTGATCTGGTCGGTCAGCATCGGCCCGTCGCCGGGGTTGACCAGCGACAGCAGCGCCGTAGCCCAGCTCGAGCCGGACGTCGTCGAGTTGCAGCGCGGTGGCGATCGGCTCCTCCGCGCGGGGCGGCGGCTGCCGGCCTCGGCCTGCGCGCTCGCGCTCGCGCCTCCTGCGCCCTGCGGGCGCGCAGGTGCCACGCGACCGTGCCGGTCAGGGCCGACAGGGTGAGGAAGGGCAGCATCGGGATGCCGGGCAGCAGCGCCAGGGCGGCAGTCAGGAACGACGCACATGGCCGAGCGCGGTGGGATAGCCGCCGAGCTGGCCGAACAGCGCCTTGTCGGCCGAGCCGGTGACGCCGGCCTTGGACACCAGCATGCCCGCCGCGGTCGAGACGATCAGCGCCGGGATCTGGGTGACCAGCCCGTCGCCGATGGTCAGCACGGTGTAGGTGTGCGCCGCGTCGCCGATCGACAGGCCCTGCTGGGCGACGCCGATGACGATGCCGCCGATGACGTTGATGAAGGTGATCAGCAGGCCGGCGATCGCGTCGCCGCGCACGAACTTGGCCGCGCCGTCCATCGCGCCGAAGAAGCTGGTCTCGTCCTCCAGCTGCTTGCGGCGCGTGCGCGCCTCGTTCTCGTCGATCAGGCCGGCCGACAGATCGGCGTCGATCGCCATCTGCTTGCCGGGCATGGCGTCCAGGCTGAAGCGCGCCGCGACCTCGGCGATGCGGCCCGAGCCCTTGGTGATGACGACGAAGTTCACGATCACCAGGATCGCGAAGACGATCATGCCGATCACGAAGTTGCCGCCGATGACGAAATTGCCGAACGCCTCGATGACGTGGCCGGCGGCGCCGGGCCGGCGTGGCCGTTGGCCAGGATCAGCCGCGTCGAGGCCAGGTTGAGCGCCAGACGCAGCATCGTCGCGATCAGCAGCACCGTCGGGAAGGACGTGAAGTCGAGCGGCCGCGAGATGAACAGCGCCGTCATCAGGATCAGCACCGAGAAGGTGATCGAGATCGCGAGGGCGAAATCCAGCAGCCAGCTCGGGCATCGGCAGGATCAGCACGACCAGGATGCGTGACCAGCCCGAGCGCGAGCGCGATGTCGCCGT
The DNA here is from genome assembly GCA_963826605.1 of uncultured Alphaproteobacteria bacterium. Lineage (GTDB taxonomy): Bacteria > Pseudomonadota > Alphaproteobacteria > MPNO01 > DASWLB01 > CAWGHZ01. The sequence continues at coordinate 1,498,779 of CAWGXN010000001.1, read as the reverse complement.
GCTTGCGCAGGAACCCGCCGATCGCCTCGAGCGGGTTCGAGCCGGCCGCGTTCTCTGCGCCGGCCGCCGGTGCCGTCGCCTGTGCGTCAGCCATGGGTCACGCGGTGCCGTCATCGCGGCACTGCCGCAGGCCCGGTCGGCTCAGATCGCAGCGCGGTCGATCTCGCCCGGCATGGGCACGCTGACGCCCTCCTCGGCGTGTACTGCTTCAGCTTGTTGCGCAGCGTCCGGATCGAGATGCCGAGGATGTTCGCGGCATGGGTCCGGTTGCCGAGGCAGTGATAGAGCGTGTCGATGATCAGGTCGCGCTCCACCTCGGCGACGGTCGAGCCGACCAGCGAGCGGGTCGCGGTCTCGGCCGGCAGGGCGAGGGGCTTGGTCGCCGCCATTCGTGCCGGCCGCGCCGGCTGCGGCGGTCTCGCCGGACTGGGGCTGCGGGCTGGACAGGATGATGGCGTCCGGCGTCGATCGTCGTCGCCGCGGGCGAGCAGCACGGCGCGGTGCATCGTGTTCTCCAGCTCGCGCACGTTGCCGCGCCAGACATGGCCCAGCAGCTTGCGCCGGCCTTCGTCGGACAAGCGGCCGCGCCGGCAACGCCGTTGGCCTCGGCGTATTTGCGGATGAAATGGTCGGCCAGCGCCTCGATGTCGGCCGGCCGGCTGCGCAGCGGCGGCAGCAGCAGCGTTGACGACGTTGAGGCGGAAGAGCAGGTCCTCGCGGAACAGCGCCCTTCGCCACCGCCTCCTCCATGTTGCGGTTCGAGGTGGCGATGATGCGGATGTCGACCTTGACCGGCTGCGTGCCGCCGACGCGGTCGATCTCGCGCTCCTGGATCGGCGCGCAGCAGCTTCGCCTGCAGGCGCAGGTCCATCTCGCTGATCTCGTCGAGCAGCAGCGTGCCGCCGTTGGCCTCCTCGAACTTGCCGATGCGGCGCGCGACCGCGCCGGTGAAGGCGCCCTTCTCGTGGCCGAACAGCTCGGATTCCAGCAGGTTCTCGGGGATCGCCGCGCAGTTGACCGAGATGAACTTCTCGCGCGCGCGCTTGCTCTTGGTGTGGATGTAGCGGGCCAGCAGCTCCTTGCCGGTGCCGGATTCGCCGGTGATCAGGATCGAGGCGTCGGACGGCGCCACCTGCTCGGCCATGCCCAGCACCTGCGTCACCTGCGGGTCGCGGGTGATGATCGCGTGGTTCTCCTCGGTGACCGCCTCCAGCACGGCGGCGATCAGCTCGGCGTCGGGCGGCAGCGGGATGTATTCCTTCGCGCCGGCCTGGATGGCGCGCACCGCGCCCTCGGAATCGTTGCCCATGCCGCAGCCGACGACCGGCACGCTGATGCGCTCGCTTTCCAGCCGGCCGATCAGCGCCTTGATGTCGAGCTTGACGTCGACCATCACCAGGTCGGCGCCGCGGCCCGAGCGCAGCGTGTGCAGCGCGCCCTCGACGTCGTCGACATGGGCGACCTTGGCGCCGTGCGACATGGCGATCCGGCTGGCGGCGCCGATCTGTCCGTTCAATTGTCCGACGATGAGAAGACGCATCGTCGCGGTGACTCTCCGGGCTATCAGTCGAAGACGCGCACGCGCATGGGCGGGCGGCAGCAGGGCGTTGAGCAGCATCTCGAGCCGGCGCGGGTTCTCCTTGCGCCCGATCGAGACGGCGGCCAGCAGATAGACGTTGTAGACCAGCGCCTCCTCGGCGGAGTTGCGCTCCAGCTTGGCGGCCAGCGGCGCGAAAAGCATGTTGGCCAGAACCGCGCCGTAGAAGGTGGTCATCAGCGCGACCGCCATCGCCGGGCCGATCGTGGACGGGTCGTCGAGGTTGCCGAGCATCTGGACCAGGCCGATCAGCGTGCCGATCAGGCCCATCGCCGGCGCGATCTCGGCGGCCTTGCGCAGCACCGACGCGCTCTTGCGGTGGCGGCCGGTCATCTCGTCGATCTCGCGGCGCATGACGCGCTCGACCTCCTCGACGGGGAAGCCGTCGGCCACCATCGAGATCGCCTTGGTAAGGAACGGGTTGCCGCGCAGCGCCGGCAGCGACTGCTCGAACGACAGCATGCCCTGCTTGCGGGCACTCCTCGGCCAGCGGCGAGCATGCGGCGCGCCTCTGCATCGGCGCGCGGCACGGAATGGAACGACGGCCTTGGCGATGGTGCGGTGGACGGTCCGCCATGTCGCGCAGGCTGAAGCAGGTCAGCGTGACGCCGAACGTGCCGCCAACCACGATCAGCAGCGACGGCGCGTCGAGGAACATGCGGGGCGAGCCGCCCAGCACCATTGCGATGGCGACCAGCCCGAACCCGCTGGCGAGGCCCAGAACGGTCGCGACGTCGAGCGCCGGCCGTGCGGCGGCGGACGTCGCCGTTCGTCCTGTGCGCCTGCGTGCGTGCCCGTGCTGCCTGGGTGCGTGCCATGAATCCGATCTCGCCGTTCCGCGCCTAGGAGGCGTGGTGGTCGCCTTTGATGATTTCCGTCATGGTCATGCCCAGCCGCTCCTCGACCACCACCACCTCGCCGCGCGCGACCAGCCGGTTGTTGACGTAGATGTCGATCGCCTCGCCGACCTTGCGGTCGAGCTCGACGACCGCGCCGCGGCCCAGCTTCAGGAGCTGGCTCACCTGCATGGTGGTGCTGCCCAGCACGGCCGAGACCTGGACCGGGATGTCGTACACGGCGTCGAGCTCGTGGCCCGAGGGCAGGTCGTCCGGCTGCTCGGGCCGCTTGAGCAGCGCCTCGCCGTCGTCGGCTCGCGGCCTCGAGCGGGTCGAGCGGAAGGTCGGCGTTGCCGCGCGAGGCGTCGGGGGCGCCACGCGGGGCCTGGGCACCGGGCGCGCCGGTCGCGGGGGTCTGCGGATCGTCGGCCATGAGGCTCTCCTAGCATCTCGGTGGGTTCGGGTGCGGCCGCGGCGGCGTCGCCGACGGCGAATCGAGGTACTGCGCGACGATGCGGTCGATCTCGCCGGTCACGCGCGCCATCAGCCGCTCGACGCCGCCGTCCGCCCATTCGATGCGGCAGTCGGGCGCGTCGAGCCCGTCGGCGGCGAGGAAGATCAGCTTGCCCGCATAGCCCGACTGGGCGGCGATGGCTTCCAGCCGGTCCTTCACCGCGTCGATGCGGGCGGCGTCGAGGCGGATGACCAGGCGCGGCTCGTCGAGCAGGTCGGACAGGCGCTCGGCGAACAGGGTGGCGATCGCTTCGTCGGCGCCGCGCCGGGCGAGCTCGGGCGCGATCTTGCGGGCAATGGCGGCGGCCAATCGCCATGGCGGCCCGCCGCGTGTCGTCCAGCGCCGCTTCCTGGGCGGCGCCAAGGCCGGCGATGGCGGCGGCGATCTTCTCCAGCGCCTCGGCGGCCCGGCGCGCGTCGGCGCGCGCGGCCTCGGCGAGCCGGCCTGTCGCGTCCCTCGGCCGCGCCCTGCGGCGCGGGCGGCGGCGAGCTCGGCCTCGGAGAAGGTCGGCGCGCGGCGGCGGCGCCTCGCGGCTCGTCCTCGAGCGGCTTCGGGTCGAACTGGGTGTCGAACAGGAACTTGCGGACGTGCGACCATCGTCAGTAGACCAGCTCGTCTTCGCCCTTGGTGTCGGCGATGATGATCTCGCCGCGCGCGGCGAGGTCCTTGGCCGACTCGACCATGTGCGTCTGCGCCTCGTCGACGTCGCGCAGCCGGACCGGGCCCATCGCCTCCATGTCCTCGCGCAGGATCTTGCCGGCGCGCTCGGACATGTTGGAGAAGAACAGGTCCTTGCAGCTGTTCCGATGCGCCCTTGAGCGCGACGGCCAGCTTGTCCTTGTCGACCGTGCGGAGCAGCGTCTGGACGCCGACGGGTCGAGCTTCACCAGGTCCTCGAAGGTGAACATCAGCGCCTTGATCCGCTCGGCCGACGTCGCGGTTGCGGTCCTCCAGCGCGGTGAGGAAGCGGCTCTCGTTGTTGCGGTCGAGGTTGTTGAAGATCTCGGCCATCATCTCGTGCGGGTCGCGGCGGTTGGTGCGCGCCAGGTTGGTCATGAACTCGGTGCGCAGCGTCTTCTCGACGCCGTCGAGGATGTCCTTCTGCACCACCTCCATGCGCAGCATGCGCATGACCACCTCCATGGCGAACTCCTCGGGCAGCATCGCGAGCACGCGCGCGGCGTGCTCGGGCCTGATCTTGGAGAGCACCACGGCGACGGTCTGCGGGTACTCGTTCTTCAGGTAGTTGGCGAGCACCTCCTCGTTCACGTTGCCGAGCTTGTCCCACATGGTGCGGCCGGCCGGGCCGCGGATCTCCTCCATGATCTGCTCGACCTGGTCGGCCGGCAGGGCCTTGGAGAGCAGGCGCTCGGTCGATTCGTAGGTGCCGAGCAGCGAGCCGGTGGCGGAGATCTTCTCGGCGAACTCGACGAACAGCCGCTCGACCATGTCGGCGTCGACGGTGCCGAGATTGGCCATCGACTGCGACAGCTCCTTGATCTCGTCCTCGTCCATCATGGTGAAGATGCGCATCGCATGCTCCTCGCCCAGAGACAGCATCAGCATCGCCGCCTTCTGGGTGCCGGTCACGCTGCGGAATTCGGTCTTGGTGAGCATGTGCTACACGTCCTGGTACAGCCATTCGCGGATGATGGCGACGGTCTCCTCCGGGTGATGCTCGACGATCTCGCTGATCTTCTTGATGGTGGAGGCGCGCACGCGGCCGTCGACCTGGGCGATGTCGATCATGTCGTCCTCTTCGGGCTGGGCGACGCCGGTGCCGCCGGGGCCGGTCAGGGCCGGCGAAGTCGATCGCACTGGTTGGCCAGGAGCTTCGCCTCGTGGTCGCGCGACAGCGCGGTCGGCAGCGCGTCGAGCGTGCGGTTGACCAGCGGGCGCACGACCAGCAGCAGCACCAGGATGGCGACGACGGCGAGCACCAGCAGCTCGGCGATGCGGAAATAGTCGGCCTTGGTCAGGCCGAACAAGCGGCGGCTCGATCTTCTCCGGCTCCTGCGGGCCGGCGGCGAACTGCATGTTGATCAGCTCGAGCGTGTCGCCGCGCTTGGCATCGTAGCCGATGGCCGACTGCACCAGCTTGGTGAGCTTCGCCATCTCCTCGGCGGTGCGCGGCTGGTAGACCGGCTTGCCCGCCTTGTCGTGCGTGTAGGTGCCGTCGACCAGCACCGCGACCGACAGGCGGCGCACCTTGCCGGTCTCGCGGACGTGGTTCTGCACGGTCTTGGAAATCTCGTAGTTGACCGTCTCCTCGTTGCGCGAGGATTTGTCGAGGCTCTGGTTGTTCGGACTGGTGCTGTCGGTCTGGCCGTTCGGCAGGTTGTTCTTCACCGACACCGACGGACGGTTGCGCGTGTCGGTGGAGTCCGAGTTCTCCTCGACCGTCTGGGTCGAGCGCACGACCTGGCCGTCCGGGTCGTATTTCTCGGTGTTGGTGGTGACCCGGTCGAAATCCATGTCGGCGGTGACCTCGGCGCGCACCTTGCCGATGCCGACCGATTGCTCGACCAGCTCCTCGATGGTGCGCGACATGCGGTCCTCGTAGGCGCGGCGCAGATCCTCGTTGGAATCGAGCGCCGCCGGCGCCTTCCGACGAGCCGTCGCCGCGCGCGAGCAGGTGGCCCGCGCTGTCGATGACCGACACGCGCGACGGGTCGAGACCGGCGACCGCGACGCGACCAGATGCTGGATCGCTGCGACCTGGCCTTTGGTCAGCCGGTCGGCGCCCTTGGGCCGGATCAGCACCGAGGCGGTCGGCGGGCGCTCGCGCCGGCTGAACAGCTCGCGCTGCGGGATCACCAGGTGCACGCGGGCCTCGTCGACCGTCGAGATCGAGCGGATGGTGCGCGCGAGCTCGCCCTCGAGCGCGCGGACCAGGTTGATCTTCTGCACGAAGCTGGTGGTGCCCAGCGTGTCGGACTTGTCGAACAGCTCGTAGCCGACGGTGCCGCCGGACGGCAGTCCGTCCTCGGCCATCGCCATGCGCAGCCGCAGGACGTGGTCCTGCGGCACCAGGATCTGGCGGCCGTCGGCGCGCAGCTCGTAGGGGATGTTCATCGTCTCGAGCTTGCCGACGATCTTCGCCGACTCCGACGGGTCGAGATCGGCGAACAGCAGCGCGTTGTCGGGGGTGGACAGGCGCTGCGAAAGGAACACGAAGAAGATCACCAGCCCGAGGGCGACGGCGCCCATCGCTGCCAGGCGCACGGTCCCGAGGCTGCGCAGGGTCTGCATCAAGGCTTGCACGCTGAATTCCCGGAACCTGTGAAGCGCAACCTGTCGACGGGCACCACGCCGCCGTCTCGGGCACGCTAGGGAGGTGCGGTAAACAGCGCGTTAAGAGGCGGCAAAATTTGCCGTCGACCGGGCAGGTTTTGCCGCATCGGACGAGATGTCGCAGCGCGCGAATCGCGCCTGCGGCGACGCGAGGATCCGGTGGGAGAGGGAGCGAGAACCGCCTAGCGGTTCTGGACGCGGCGGTATTTCTGGAGCTGGGTCGCGCGCAGGCCGCGCACGCCGTGCTGGTCGACGAGCTTCTGCCAGGACAGGAACTCCTCGACCGAAAGCGTGTAGCGCTCGCACGCCTCCTCGAGCGACAGCAGCCCCGCGCGCACGCCGGCGACGACCTCGGCCTTGCGGCGCATGACCCAGCGCTTGGTGTTCGGCGGGGGAAGGTCGGCCGCGCCGATCGGCCGTCCCGAAGGTCCCAGAACCATCTCCACCCGCGGAAGCTCGTTATGAGGCATGTATGGGCTGCTCCGCTCGGAAAGCATCGCTGCAACGGCGCGCACGATAGGCCCGCCCGACTTAAAAAAGGGCTAAGGAGAAAGGTAAAGAAATGGCCGAAAAATGGGCGTTTCCGCACTGTTTGCCGGCGCGGAAACGCCTCCGTATGCGGCGGGCGGAGAGCCCGCTGTCAACGCTTGGTCTGGATCAGCGTGGTCAGCATCTCGTCGCCCGTCGTGATCACCTTCGCCGCGGCCGAATAGGCCTGCTGGGTGATGATCATGTTGGTGAACTCGGTCGCGAGGTCCGTCGTCGAGGCTTCGAGGGCGGTGGGCACGATCTTGCCGGCGGAGGCCGTGCCGGCCGACTGCACCACGGGCGTGCCGGACTCGCTCGATTCGATATAGAGCGTGCCGGTCTTGGCGGTAAGCCCGTCCGGGTTGGCGAAGGTCGTGACCGGGATCTTGTAGATCTTGAGGGACTGGCCGTTGTCGAAATTCGCCGTGACGATGCCGTTCTCGTCCACCGTGACGCCAGCGAAATTGCCGAACGTGGCGCCGTCCTGGTTGATGAAGGTGGTGGAATAGGCGCTGGCGAACTGGGTCACGCCGTCGGCCTGGCCGGTCGTGCCGAGGCCGAGCGAGATGTCGCTGTCGTCGGCGCCCGAGCTCCACCCGGTGAGCTGCAAATTCGGCGGCGTGGCGGCGCCGTCGAAGCTCGCCGGCGTGCCATCGCCGTTGAACAGGACGTTCACGCTGAACGGCGTGGTGGAGCCGGCGGCACCCTCGAACACGCCCGTCGCGTCGGGCGCGGCGGCGGTCAGCGTCCAGTCCTTCGCCGAGTTCTGGGTCCAGGTGAAGGTCAGGTCGTGGCGGACGCCGAGCGAATCGTAGACCGGCACCACCGTCGTCTCGGTCGTCGAGCCCGAGGCCGGCAGGTTGAGGCCGAGCGAAACAGACGACGTCGCCCGCGCGCTGCCGGAGACGCTGTTTACCCGGACCGCCTCCAGCATGGCCGGGTCGGCCGGATTGGCGGCCAGCGGCACCCCGTTCGCGTCGGTCGCGAGGCCCTGCAGGTAGAAGCCGGTCGGGGTCCGGAGATAGCCCGAGGAGTTGGGCTGGAAGCTGCCGGAGCGGGTGTAGTAGCGCTGGTCGGTCGAGGCGGCCACGGCGTTCTGCGTTACCGCGAAGAAGCCTTGGCCCGACAAGGCGAGGTCGGTGGCGTTGGCCGAGGACTGGATCAGCCCTTGCTGCGTCACGTCGTAAAGCGGCGAAAACCGCACGCCGCCCGGCGAGTACATGTTCATCGATTGCTGTGTCACCAGGGTCGAGAACGCCGACCGCGCCGTCTTATAGCCGGTCGTGTTCACGTTCGAGATGTTGTCCGAGATGACGCCGAGCGCCTGGCTCTGCGCATTCAGTCCCGACACGCCGGAGAACAACGCACCGTAGATACCCATCTTCCTGCTCCTTCTCATGGCGCCGCCCGGGCGCCCGGTAATTTCGTGCGGGGCCCGCCGCGCGCCGCAGCGCGCCGGCGGAATTCTGTCACCCTCCCGTGACGCCAATGACGGCGGCCACGGGGATCTTGGTGGCGCCGACCTCGAGCGTGAGGCCGGTCGGGTCGTTGGCGACGCCGGTGACCTTGCCGAACACCGAGGTCGAGGTGTCGACCGTGCCGCCGGAAGCGTCGAGCGCGACGGCGCGCAGCGTATAGGCCCCGTCCGGCAGCTGGTTGCCGTTCATGTCCTGGCCGTTCCAGGTGAAGCCGTGCTCGCCCTGGGTGATCTCGCCCCGGGTCGCGTAGACGACGTGGCCGGAGGCGTCGAGCACGGCGAGGTCGGTCGCCGCGGCGGCGCCGGAGAGGCTGTAGCCGAACTGCGCCTGGCCATCGACCAGGGCGGTGGTGTCGCCGGCCGCCTTGACGGTCTTGCCGATATAGCCGAGCGCCGAGGTGGTGAGGTTGTTGTTCTGCAGCCCGATGAGCTTTTCGAGGTTGGAGTTCGAGTTGATCTGCTGCTCGACCCCGGCGAAGGCGACGAGCTGCGAGATGAACTGGTTCGAAGTCCATCGGTGACAGCGGGTCCTGGTGCTGCAGCTGCGTGGTCAGCAGCTTGAGAAAGCTGTCATAGGTGCCGGACAGCGACTTGGCCGCGTTCGCCGCCTGCGAAGCGGTGGCGGGCGGCGTCGAGGCCGAGGCAACCGAGGTGGTGGTGGGGCTGACGGGCATGGTCGTGCTCCCTACACGCGAAGGTCGATGCCGCCGGGGCGCAGCAGCGCGCCGGCGAGGGCGGAGGAGGCGCCGCCGTCCGCACCCGCCGGTACGGCGAGCGCGATGGCGGCGAGCCGGGCCGACGGGGCGGGGCCCTGCGAGGGCGCGCCCTGGTTGTGGCCCTGGAACTGGAAGGAGAGGCTGCCCGCGTCGGCGTGCAATCCGGCATCCTGCAGGGCGCGGGCGAGCGCGCCGGCGTCGCGCTGCAGCGCCGCCAGCGTGTCGGCGCGCTGCGCGCTGATCACGATCTCGACGTGGTGATGGTCGTGCAGCGTGATCTGGGCCGAGATGCGGCCGAGCTCTGCCGGCTTGAGCTGCACCGTGAAGCGGTCGATTCCGTCCTCGGCCGCGCGGGTGATGTGCAGCGCCACCTGCTGGACCGCCGGCGGCACGGCAGCGGGCCGGGCGGCGTAGGCGGCCGTGGCGGGCGCGGAACGGCTGTTCGCGGCGGTCGGATCGGCGCCGAGGGCGGAGGAAAGGCCGGTGCCGTCGCCCGTCGCGAGGCGGGCGGCCTCGCCGTCGTGCGACGCCTCTGGCGGGGTGCCGGGCCGTGCTGCGATGCCGGCGACCGGCGACGGGCCGGCCGGCGGGGCCGGCTGGAGCCGTGCGTCGGCGGGAATGAGGTGGGCGAACGGCTTTCCCGCCGCGGCGGGATGAGGCGGATTCGCCGGTGGAGCGTCGGGCCGATCCGGCCCGGCCGCCCGGTGCAAGGCGGCGGCGCGCGGCGGCGCGTCGCCCTCCGTCGGCGTGGAATCGGGATCGGCCGGTTCGGGCGTCGCCGGTGCGGCGGCGCGGCGCGAATGGCTGCCCGGCGCGGCGCTGCGCACGGCGGCCCCAGCGCCCGAGGCGGCGACCTCGGAGCCGGCGGACGTCAGTTGCGTCCGCGGCCGGTGCGTCCGGCGTCGGCGTGACCGCCACGACCGTCTGGGCTTGCGGGGCCGTCCCGTGCGGCGGCTGGGCTGGCTGGGGCGTGGCGGGCGCGGCCCCGGGATCGCCCCCGGAATCGGCCTCTGTCGGTGCCGGCTTGTGCGCCTCGTGCTTGGCCTGCTTGATCGGCCCGGCCGGCTTGTCTGCGGCGTCGGCGCCGTCGGGCTTGGCGGTTTCGTGCCGTGCCGGCTCCGCCTTCTGGGTGGATTTGGCGGTCTCGGAGCGCGCCGGCACGTCGTCGGACGGCGTATCGGACTTAGCGGCCGTATCCTTGGCTGGGGCATCCGGCGCGTCGTCGGTTTCTCGTGATGGGGCACGAGGCGCATCCTCGTCGCGCGCCCGGCGCGTGTCCGTCTCGCGTGGCGGCGGCTTCGGCGCGTCGTCGGGCGCGGCGAGAGCCTGGGCGAAGGGCGCGGGATCCCCTCCCGGGTGGGACCGGGCGGAGGAACCGTCCTGGGCCCGCGGCGCGGGCGCCGGCAGGGGGCTGGGCGGCGGAGGAATCTTCATGTCACCACGCCGCGCCCAGGGGCGCGGGAGCGGGCGCGCCGAACGGCATCGCGGCCGCGATGAAGACGCCGCGCCAGGGGCCGGCCGAGCAGGGTGCCCCGCCGGTCCCGCCCGACCCGTTGCCGCCGGAGCGGCCGCGTCGTGCGGCCGGAACAGGTCGGGTCCGGCGTCGCGGTCCGAGGCGGCGTCCGGCGTCCGGACGGTCGCCGGGCGCGGCGAGAGGCGCGCGCGCAAGGTCGGGGGCGGTCATGCGGGCTATCCCAGCAGCACGAGGCCGGGCGCGACCGGCGGCGCGGCCGCCATGGCCTCGGCATAGGCGACGCTCGCCTCGATGCGTTCGTCGATCTCGCGCCACGCCGCGCCGAGCGGGGCGAGGAGCGTCCTCGCCTCGTGCGCCGGCCCGGCATCGTTGCGTACGTTGACCAGGGCGAGGCGGCGCATGACGAAGCGGTAGAGCGCGCCGAGCTGCTCGGCGATCGCGCCGCCCTGCTCGAAATCAAGCGTCTCGTACAGGTGGCAGACGATGTCGATCGCCCGGTTGACGGCGGCGCAGCGGCCTTCGATGTCATCCGCCGCGACGGCGTCGATCGCCGCCGCGAGGCTCGTTTCGGCCTCGTCGAACAGCATGACCACCAGCCGGCTGGGCGAGGCGTCGAGCAGGCGCTCGATGGTGGCAAGCTCGATGGTGGCGCTCATCGCGGCCTCCTATGACGTTACTGGAAGAGCCGCAGCAGGTTCTGCGGCATCTGGTTGGCCTGGGCGAGCATGGCGACGCCGGCCTGCAGCAGGATCTGCTTCGACGTGAAGTTCGCAAACTCGCTCGCCACGTCGAGGTCGAGCAGGGTGGATCGCGCGGCCTCGGTGTTCTCGGTGGCGATCGAGATGTTCGATGCGGCGAACTGGAGCCGGTTCTGCAGGGCGCCGACCGTCGCCCGCGCGGTGTTGAGCTGGTCGACTGCCGAGTCGATGTTCTGCGAGGCGGTGTTGGCGCCCGTGACCGTGTCGATCTGGTCGGCTGAAAGCCCGAGTGTATCCAGGGTCACGCTGCCGAGCGATATGGTGATGTCGTCGCTGGTGTTCGTGCCCGGCCCGACCTTGAACATGAAGCTGGTGGTCGAGTTGCCCTGCAGCGTGATGGTGGCCGAGCTCGCCGAGGAGTTGGTGGCGAAGCCGGTCGCGATGTTGAGATCCATCTCGGCGTCCGATCCGGCGGAGGTGAGCCGCACGGTGACGGGCTCGTTCGTGACGTTCGAGGTGATGGCGTCGGCGGAGATGGCGCCGACCCAGTTGGTCGTGCCGTCCGTCAGCGTGAAGGTCTGGTTCGAGCTGTCGTAGCCGAGCGAGTAGGCGGCCGAGGTGGTGTTGCCGCCCAGGTCGAAATTGCGCGCCGAGATCATCGAGACGCCATCGGACGGGGTGAGCCCCGTCGGCTGGGTCTGCACCGTCTGCGAGCCGGCGACGAGCTGCGTGCCGCTGAACGAGGTGTTCTGCGCGATCCGCTCGATTTCCGACTGGAGCTGGCTGAACTCGGTGTTCAGGTTCGTCCGGTCGGCACTCGACAGGTGGCCGGAGGCGGCCTGCACCGACAGGGCCTTCATGCGCGACAGGATGTCGAACACCTTCGACATCGCGCCGTCGGCGATTTGCAGCATCGAGCTTGCCTGGCTGGCATTGACCGAGGCCTGGCGCAGCGCCGACACCTCGATCGCGAGCCGAGATCCGACCGCGAGGGCGGCGGCGTCGTCCTTGGCGCTCAGGACCCGCGTGCCCGCCGACAGCTTCGCAAGCGAGTCGGTCGCCTGCATGTCGGAAGTCATCAGGTTCCGGTGGGCGACGTTCGCCGCATAGTTGGAAATGACGTTCAACGTCATGAAGGTTCTCCTGCGATTCCACGTGCCGCGGGGCGTTCGCGCCGGCGGGGGGCAACATTCGTTCGCCGAACGCTACGCAAGAACCGGGCCAACTCGACCGGCTCGCGCAACATGCTGGATCAAAAGGAGATTTCGGATCCGCGCGCGGCCCGTCGGCTGCGGGCGGCGGCAATTACGTCAGGCGCGACCGGGCAGTTCGTGCCGGGCGGGCGGAATTTGCCGGGGGCGGAAGTGCGGGCGCGCGAAGGCGCCGCGGGGGACGCCGCGCGGCGCGGCGGGCGACGCCAGGAACGGACGGTCAGGCGGAGATGGAAAGCCCGCCCGGCACGGCCTCGGGCGCACCGTCGGCCGGGCGGGCGGACGCGTCGCCCTGGCGGGCGATCGAAACCCAGGATTCGCGCAGCGGCTCCAGCAGCGCGATCACCTCGTGCGCGGGAGCGGGATCGTTGCGCACGTCGACGAAGGTGAGCCGGCCCAGCATGTAGCGGTAGAGCTGGCCCAGATTGGCGGCGATCTCGCCGCCGCGGTCGATGTCGAGGGTGGTGTACAGGTGGGTGATGATGTCGCCGGCCAGCTTGTTGGCCTTGAAGCGCGCCTCGATGTCGCCCGCGTCGATCGCCCGGACGGCCGATTTCAGCGACAGGATCGCCCGATCGTACAGCATGGCGACAAGCTGGGCCGGCGTCGCGGTCATGATCCGCTGGTTCTGGTAGGCCTGGGGCGAGGGCGCCACGGCGTGTACTCCGGGAAAGGGAACTTGTGGGCGGGCGACTAGCCGCCCGAGCCCGACGAGCCGCCGTAGAGCGAGCGCGTCTGGGCAGAGAGGCTCTGCAGCACGCTCTGGGCGGTCGCGAGAGCGGTCTCCATGCGGGTGAACTTCTCGAGCAGGGTCTGGCGCTCGATGTCGAGACGGTTTTCCATCTCGGTGATGCGCTGGTTGGCCACCTCGTTCTGGCCGTTGAAGATGCCGATCTCGGAATCGATGATCCCTTCCGACGACAGAAGCTTGCTGGTGGTGAAGTTGAGCATGGCGGCAAGTCCGACCGTGTAGTCGACGCTTGCGCCGGACAGGTCGCCCGTGCCGGTGTACAGCACCTGCAGCCCGGTGGCGTCGGTCTGGTCGGTCGCGGTGACGACGTTGCCGCTGACGGTGGCCGAGCCGTCGTCGGCGCCGGTCGACGAGCCGCCGAAATTCGCCGAATAAATCGTGTTGCCCCGGTTCGTGATGTCCAGCGCGGCGACCAGCCCGCCGGAATCGCTTGCGAAGGTGAGCGAGTCGTTGGTGTCCGAGGTGATGTCGACGGCTAGCCCGGTGGAGCTGGCGACGACATTCGCGGTGACGCCCGAGATGGCCGAAATGTTGGCGGCCAACGTGTCCAGGCTGTCCGTGGCATTGTAGCTGACCGTGCCCAGGAGCGTGCCGCCGCTGTCATGGATCTCGAACGAACCATTCGATACGCCTGAGAGATAGTCGGACATGGCCGTCGAGCCGTCCTGGGTGACCGAGGTCTCGCCGAGAAGACCGGTCCCCGCGTCAATCGCCAGGCTGCCGCTGCCCGCGGCCGCGGCGGAGAGGGAATCGAAGCTCACCGTGCCGACCAGCACGTCGCTGGTGCCGTCGTTGACGTACACCGCGACCGAATGGGCTGCGCCGTCGTCAAGATTGGTGGCCGAGATGTCCGCCGCGACGGTGCCGTCGTCGACGGCGAACTTGAGGCCCGCGGCGGTGTCGAAATGGGCCTCGCCCGCCCCGGTCGAGGTGACGCCGAGCGTGACCAGCCCCGTCGCGGCGTCGTAGGCGCCGGCGGCGGTCAGCGCGTCCATTGTCGCCTTGTCGAGGCCGGAGGCGGCGAGGGTGGCCGCGCCGTTGGTGAGGGTGGTGTTCGCGTCCAGGCTGGCGCCGTCGAGCGCGGCCGGCGCGATGTCGGTGGCACGCGAAAAGCCGTCGTCGCCCGAAAGCGTGACCGTCGCGCCGAAGCTCGAGAACGAGATGTCGGCCGTCTCACCCGCGCCCAGATCGCTGCCGGAGCCCGCCACCGCGTCCAGCGCGGCCGTGATGTTGACCGTCTGGCTGGTGCCGGTGGTCAGGTCCGTCAGCGTCAGATCCTCGCCGGAGGCGTCGTAGCTGTACCGGAACGCGTCGCCCGAGGCGACGCTCGAGCCGAAATCGATGTTCGAGATTCCGTTGCCGCCGGGCGCGCCGGTCACCGCGTAGACCGGTGTGAAGGTGGTGGTCGGGGTGAAGGTCTCGGAATTGTAGCTCTTGGAATAGGCGATGTTCAGCGTGTAGCCGGTGTTGCTGCGGGCCGTGTCGCCGGTGAAGTTGACCAGCGACAGGCGCGGATCGGACGAGGAGAAGTCGAACTCCAGCAGCCGGCGCACGTCGTCGGTGTGGTTGGTCAGCGCGTTCTCCAGCGCGGTGGTGTCGACCTGGAGCGTGTCCTTCAGCGTGGGGTCGGTCTGGGTGGCGTTGTCGACGAAGTTGATGCCGATCTGCGCGAGGGTCGAGTAGGCCTGGTCGACCCCGGCGACCCCCGTGCCGATGATGGACGACAGCATCGACTGCACCTGCGACAGCACGGGCGAGCCGAACAGCGGCCCGGCGGTGGCGCTATCCTTGAGGCCGGTATTGGGGTCGGTCGCGTTCTGCGTGTTGATGAATTGCCGTACGCCGTTATAGGCGGTGACGAAGCCCTGGATGTCGGTTTCGAGGTGCGACAGGTCGCGCTCGACCGACAGGTCGATCGTGGTGCCTTCCTGGGCGTGGTACAGGCTGATGCTGACGCCGGCGAACAGGTCCGTGACCGTGTTCTCCGGACGGGTGATGACCTGCAGGTTGTCGAAGCCGAGATCGCCGAGAAGCCCGTTGGTGTCGGTGGTCGTGACCGCGCTGGCTCCGCCGTCGATCACCAGCCGGTAGCCCGACGGGTCGCTTTCGATCGAGGCGACGCTCGAGCCGAACGCCGTGTTGATGTCGTCGCGCAGCGTCTGCAGCGTGTCGGTCGAGGCGTCGTAGTTGATGGTCTGGGTCGATCCACCGATCGTCACGTCGAACGAGCCGGTCGAGGAGGCGGTCAGCACGTAGTTGGACAGGGTGGCGGTCTGGCTGACCAGCGTGTTCAATTCGTAGCGCGAGGCGTTCTTGACCCCATCCGCCTTCAATCGCGCGTCGAGCGCGGTCTGGAGCTCGTTGGTGAAGGTCGTGCCGCCGTCCGACGAGATGCCGAGCGACGAGAGCACGCCGCCGGTCTCGTTGGAGATCGTCATCTTGTTGGCTTCGCCGGTCTTGTCCGAGGTCAGAACCAGGACGTTCTGGGTGTCGCTGACCGACACGATGCTCGCGGTCACCCCCGTGGCGTTGGTGCCCTGGTCGGCCGCCTTGATGCGGTCGCGCACGTCCTGCAGCGTGTCGGTCGCGTAGACGTTGATGGTGGCGCCGTTGAGGTCGAAGCTGCCGTCGGTCAGTCCTGCCAGAGTGCCGAGGTCTGCAACGGCGCTGGAGAAGTTGCCGGAGGAAATCTTCTCCGCCTTTGCGGTGCGCAGGATTTCGAGCGTGTGCGCCTCGGCGCTCGCCGAGTTGTCGGCGGTCACGCCGACCAGGGTGGAGGCGTCGGGCGGCGTCTGGCCGTCGCTGCGCGAGGTCGACGCGAAAACCGTCTTCGCCGCGAAATCGTTGTTCGCGTCCTGAAAGCTGACCGCGCCGTAGAGCTTGCTCAGCGACGATTGCAGGGTGGTCAGCAGGGACTTCAGGTCGTTGAACGCGCTGACGGAGGTGGTGTTGTCGTCCACCTGGGTCTTCAGCGTGTCGACCGGCACGTGGTGCGCGGCGATGATCGTGTCGATGATCGACTGGTAGTCGATGCCGGACACGCCGCCGGCCAGCGAGACCCGCCCGGTGGCGGGATCGACCGTCAGGTGGTTGAGGTTGAGGCCACCTGTCGTGACGTTGTTGCTGGTGGTCGCCATGCGCGAATGACCCGTCGGTTGGCGAGAATCTGCCGGGAAAGGCTTAAGCCTTTATGTTCACCAGCGGCCCGAGCTCCTTTTTCAGCGCGGCGACCAGCCGCACCATGGTTTCGGCCGGGATCTGCCGGATCTGCTCGTTGGTCTGCTTGTCGAACACGCGCCCGACGACAAGGCCCGACTCCTTGTCGATGTGCAGCTCGACCCGGGAGTCGAGCAGATCGAAGGTGGGGACCTGCGTGCCGGGTTGCGACGCAGCCGCGACGGCTGTGGCGTCGCCGCCTGCATCGCGCTCCCGACGCTGTGCGGCCAGCTTTCCGGCCTGGATCGCGTGGGCGACCCGGGGCGCGAGCTGCGCCGAGCGCGTGATGGGGGAGATGTTCGCCTGGTCGGTCACGGCTTTGCCCACCGGTTAGGGGTTGGCCTGCCGGGCTCCAGGGGGAGCCGAGGCTCCCCCCTTCGCCGGTACCACTACTGCAGCAGACGCAGGAGGCCCTGCGGGAGCTGGTTCGCCTGGGCCAGCATCGCGACGCCGGTCTGGATCAGGATCTGCTTCGAGGTCAGCGAGCTGATCTCGGACGCAACGTCCAGGTCCATCAGGTTCGACCGCGCCGCCTCGGTGTTCTCCGTGGCGATCGAGATGTTCGACGCGGCGAAGTCGAGTCGGTTCTGCAAGGCGCCGACCGTGGCACGCGAGGTGTTGAGCTGCGTGACGGCCGCATCGACCGCGTCAGATGCCGTCGCGGCGTTGGCCACCGTATCGACCGTTGTGCCCGAGAGCGCGAGGTTGGTCAGCGACACGCTGCCGAGCGAGATGGTGATGTCGTCGCTCGACCCGGTCCCGGCGCCCACCTTGAAGGTGAAGCTGGTCGTCGAGTTGCCGGTCAGGGTGATGGCCGTCGGGCTGGTCGGGGTGGTGTCGGTCGTGTCGAAGCCCGCCGCCAGGTTGATGTCCATCTCCGCGTCGGAGCCGGCCGCAGTCAGCTTCACGGTGACGGACTGGTTGGTAAGGCCGCTGGAGATCGCGTCCGAGGCGATGGAGCCCACGAAGTTGGTGGAGCCATCGGTCAGGGTGAACGTGCCGCGTCGTGGCGTAGCTCAGCGAGTAGCCCGCCGAGCTCGTGGCGCCGCCGAGGTCGAAGCCGCGCACGTCGATCGACGACACGCCGTCGGCGATGTCGAGGCCCGACGGGCGCGTGCCGGCCGTCTGCGACCCGTTAACGAGCAGGGTGCCGCTGAAGGTGGTGTTATCGGAAATACGGTCGATTTCCGCCGTGAGCTGCGTGTACTCGGTGTTCAGGTTGGTCCGGTCGGTCGAGGACAGCTGGCCCGAACCGGCCTGCACGGCCAGGCTCTTCATGCGGGTCATGATGTCGAAGACCTTGGACATGGCGC
This sequence comes from uncultured Alphaproteobacteria bacterium, assembly GCA_963826605.1. Classification (GTDB taxonomy): domain Bacteria; phylum Pseudomonadota; class Alphaproteobacteria; order MPNO01; family DASWLB01; genus CAWGHZ01. The sequence continues at coordinate 1,481,154 of CAWGXN010000001.1, read as the reverse complement.
CGTCCGCGATCTGCAGCATCGAGCTCGCCTGGCCGGCGTTGACCGCGGCCTGCTTCAGGCCCGACACCTCCAGGGCGAGGCGCGAACCGACCGCCAGGGCCGCCGCGTCGTCCTTCGCCGACAGCACCCGCGTGCCGGCGGACAGCTTGGCCAGAGAGCTCGTGGCCGCCATGTCCGACGCCATGAGGTTGCGGTGCGCGACGTTCGCCGCGTAGTTCGAGATTACATTGAGAGGCATAAGGGTTCTCCTACGTGGATGATGGAGCCGGCATCCTGCCGACAGGGGGCTTGGGGCCCCACGCCGTGGGCGAACCCACCGGCGCAACAGGTCACATGCAAGAACGGTGCCAGTTTGGCGAACGGACAAACTTGGCGGATTTCGGGCGTCGCGCGTGCCCGCGCTTCGGCGCCGCCCGGCAAGAGATGCCGCGTCCGGCAGAATTTGCCGGCATGTTTTGCCGGGTGCCGGCAGTCTTTGCCCGGTCGGCCCGTGCCGCGCGCACCACGCCGCTTAAGATTTTCGCAACGATGATTTGCGACCGTCGGCAGCCACGAAACGGTGCGGAGGAAACGGGCATGGCGGCTTCATCCACGGCGGCGCCGGCCGCCGAACGGGTGCCACAGCGGAAGGGCCTGGGCGTCACGGGTGCGGTCGACATGCTGACCGAGGCGCTGGCCGCGCATCGTCTGGGCCGCCTCGATGCCGCCGCCGCGCTCTATGCGCAGGTGCTCGAGATCGCGCCGGACAATCCCGACGCGCTGCATCTTCTGGGCGTGCTGCGCCATCAGTCGGGCGACAGCGCCGGCGCCGTCGAGCTGATCGACCGGGCCATCGGGCTCGATTCGGCGCGTCCCATCTACCACGCCAACCGGGCGACGGCGCTTGCAGAAGCTCGGCCACGTCGCGGACGCCGTCGAGGGCTATCGCCGGGCCCTGGCGCTCGACCCGGTCAACGCCGATGCCAACGCCAATCTCGGCCACCTGCTCAAGGACCAGGGGGAGGGCACGGAGGCGATGCGCTGCTACGAAGCGGCGATCCGCTTCCAGCCCCAGGTGCGCAGCGTGCACAAGCACCTTGCCTCGCTCTATCTCGATGCCGGCCGCTCCGACGAGGCGACGCGTCTGTTCCGCACCTATCTCGACCGGTTCCCCGACGACGCCGAAGCCAACAGCAACTACGCCTACGCACTGGAGAAGCTCGACCGGTGGGAAGAGGCGCTGCCCTTCTACCTCAAGGCGCATGAGCAGGCGCCGGACTCGGCCGAGATCTGCAGCAATCTTGGCGGCATCCTGAGGCGGCTCGACCGGCACGACGAGGCCGACCTGTACCATCGCAGGGCGGTGGCGCTCGCGTCCGACAATCCCGTGATCCTGCGCAACCGCGCGGTGGCGCTGATGCAGGCCGATCGCCCTGGCGAGGCGCTGGAGCTCTGGCGCCGCCTGGTCGCGCTCGAGCCGGACAGCGCCGCCCACCACAGCGACCTCGGCGCCTGCCTCGGCACACTCGGGCACGCCAACGAGGCGTTGGCCGCGTTGCTGCGGGCCGACGCGCTTGCTCCGAAGAACGCCGAGTACCTCGCGAATATCGGTTCGGCCCTCGGCGCTCTCAGCCGTCATGGTGAGGCGGTGGAGGCGTTTCGCGCGGCCCTGGCGGCGGCGGGCGAGGGGACGGCACTGCTTCACGCCAACCTCTGCATGTCGTTGCAGAAGGCAGGGTTCGGAGACGAGGCGAACGTCCAGGCTCACGTGGCGATGCAGATGCCGGGCTGGGAGCCGCGCATGGCGCCGGCCGTGAACACTTCGTTCCGTGCGACTTGCGACTTCGAGGGGACGGAGTCGCTGGGCGACCTGATCACGCTGTGCGAAGAGCATGTGAAGCCCAAGAGCCTGATCGGCGCGTTCCTCGATCTTCGGCCGCTCACCGACGACATCAAGGTCGACCGGCGGCTGACTGCCCTCCACGTCAAATGGGGCGACGACGCGATGGCCCGGGCCGCGAACAGCCCGCTCGCCGAGCGAACCGGGCCGCGGCGCGGCGGCAAAATCCGGCTCGGGTTCCTGTCGTCGGACCTGCGCAGCCACGCCGTCGCCAAGTTCGTAAAGCCGCTGTTCGACCATTACGACCGCGACCGCTTCGAGATCCTCGCCTACACCCAGTTCGACTTGCCGAGCGACCCGATGCAGGTCGAGCTCAAGGCGAAGGTCGCGCATTTCCGACTGACTTGGCAGATGTCCGACCGCGAGGTCGCGGCCACCATCCGCGCCGACGACGTCGACGTGCTGTTCGAACTGAACGCCGCCACCCAGCACAGTCAGCTCGGGGCGCTCGCGTGGCGCCCGGCCCCGATGCAGGTTTCGTGGCTCGGCTATGGCGGCACGACGGGCCTCCGCGCCGTCGACTACGCCCTGATGGACCGCTACGTGAAGCCGACGGAACCCGATCTCTGGGTCGAGAAATTCCTGGAGATGCAGGGCGCCTGGGTCTGCTTCAGCGATTATCCCGACACGCCGATCCACGAGACCCTTCCGCTGGAGCGCAATGGCGTGGTCACGTTCGGCACCATGAATGCCTGCTACAAGCAGACGCCGGCGATGATCGCGCTGTGGGCGCGCATCCTCCATGCCGTGCCCGGCTCGCGCATGCTGTTCGTACGGCCCGAGTTCAAGGCCTTGGTTGCCCGTGCCAACATCGCCAGGGAGTTCGTGAAGCACGGCATCGCGCCGGAGCGCATCTTGTTCATCGCGAACGTCGGCGGCCAGTTCAATCATCTGCAGCATTACAACGAGATCGACATCTCGCTCGACACCTACCCCGCGGTCGGCGGCACCACGAGCTGCGACACGATGTGGATGGGGGTGCCGATCGTCGGCCGCTACGGGCCGAACATGCACCAGCGGCTGAACTATGCCCTCAGCAGCCATTGCGGGCTGGGCGAGCTGTCAGTCACCAGCGACGACGCCTATTTCGAGACCGCCGTCCGCCTGGCGACCGACACCGACCGGCTGCACGCTCTGCGCCGCGGACTTCGTGACGTCGTGAAGGCGTCGCCCCTCTACGACGCGGCTGGTTTCGCTCGCGACTTCCAGGACCGGGTGATGGAGCTGGTCGAGCGCCACGGGCTCAGGTAGGCGGCGCGGCACGATGACAGGGGCGCACCCGTCCACTGTCTCGGCCGCCCCGGATGCGGCCGGGCTGGTCGAGTTGAACGCATCCGCGGTCGCCCATCTTCGTGCGGGGCGGCCCGACTTCGCGCTGGAGGTGTTCCAGCGCGTCCTTGCCATCGATCCCGATCAGCCCGATGCGCTCTACCTTTCCGGCACGACTCATATGCAGATGGGGCGCCCCGAGGCGGCGATCCCGCCGCTCGGCCGGGCGGTGGCCGTGCTGCGCGAGACGGGCCCGGCGCAGAACCTGGTCGCCGCCGCCGATACGCTCTGCCGGTGCCATCTGGCGGCCGGGGCGTTCGACGCGGCCTGTGCCGCGCTCGACGGCGTGTCGGATGGGGCTCTGGATACGGTGGAAGCGCGCCAGGCGTTGGCGGCCAGGCAGTTCGAGCTGGCGGAGGAGTTCCTGGGACGCGGGGACACCCCTCGCGCCATCGACCGGTTCCGGCAGGTTCTCGCCCTGGTGCCCGGCGAAGACGCGACGCGGATCAAGCTTGCGAGCCTTCTCGCCAGCGCTCAGATGCCCGCCGCCCTCGCCGACTTCACCACCGAATTCGGAGCCGACGCGCTCGGCCCGTTCCTGTTCGTCGCCTGCATGCCGAAAAGCGGATCGAGCTTCCTCAAGACGGCTCTGGTCGCGCTGACCGGCTATTTCGAGGCGACCCTCACCTACGCCTTCCACCAGAACGAGCAGGAGCTCCATTTGCCCGGCGTCCTCGCCATGGCGCGCCGGGCGACCGTGACCCAGCAGCATGCCCGCGCGACGGAGGCGAACCTGCAGATCATGCAGGGCTTCGGCATCCGGCCGGTCGTGCTGGTCCGCAATCTCGCCGACGTGGCGGTCAGCCTGTGCGACTTCTATGACGGCGGCGCCGACGTGAACACGTTCTTCCGCCCGGTGTGGAGCGGGCTCGATCGCGCGGAAAAGCTGGACGCGATCGTCGACCTGGTCATGCCGTGGTACGTGTCGTTCTACGCTTCATGGGCCTATGCATCGCGCGACGCGCGGGTCGACATCCACTGGCTGACCTACGCCGGCTTGACGCGCGACAAGAGCGCGGCACTGTCGGCCGTCGCTCGCTTCTATGGCATCGAGAAATCCGCGGCGGAGATCGCCGCAGCCGTCGTCGCCGCGGACGGCAACCGGCAGGGGACGCGCTTCAACCAGGGCGTCGCCGGGCGCGGCGCTGCGCAGCTTTCGGGCGGACAGCGTGACCGCATCGCCCGCCTCGCCGCGCACTACCGCGACGTCGATTTCGGGCTGGTCTGGCCGTAGAGCTCAGGCGACCCGCTTCAGGAAGGCGCCGGGCCAGTAGGTCACGCGCTCGGTGATCATGCCCTCGTTGAACGGGAATTCCGGCTCTTCGAGAGCGAAGCGCGGATCGGCGGCGGCGAATTCCCTGGCCGCCTCGGTCGGGTTGTTCCATTCCCAGGATTCGTCGCTGCGCGGCGCGCCGGCGAGCCTTCCCATGATCCCGTCGCACGCGACGATGTAGGAGCCCGGCGTCACCAGCTCGCCATAGGCGGCGAGCTCGCCCGCCACGTGGTCGCGCGTGTGGTTGGAATCGAGGATCGCGATCACCGTCTCGCCGGGCGCGATGGCGTCGCGCACCCGGGCGACAATGGCCGGGTCGATGGACGAGCCCTCGAACATGGTGATCGTAGGGGGAGAGCTCGTGCGCCTCGATGGCCGCGCGGTTGTGCGGGCGGATCTCGACGTCGATGCCGATGACCCGCCCCTTGCCCATCGCCTTGCACAGACCGGCATGAAAGATCAGCGAGCCGCCATGCGCGATGCCGGTCTCGACGATCACGTCCGGCTTCACGCGGTAGATCACCTCCTGCAGCCGGAACATGTCGTCGGGAAGCTGAATGATCGGGCCGCCCGAGCCAGGAGAAGCCGTACACGTACTTGGTGTCCCAGCCGCAGCGCAGCCACGCGGCGCTGACGGCCGAGAACGCCTCGGGTGAGGCCATCGGATGCTGCACCGTGCCGTGCTCGTCGGAGACGATCACGAGCGCGTTCTGCTCGTCGATGGTGACGGTGCGGGACTTCTTCATGCGGCAGGCTCCAGGCTGGGGCGGCGCGCGGCGGCGACCAGGTCGGGCAGGCGGTCGAGCACGTCGGCGGGCCGCCACGGCGCGTCCCCGTCGAACAGGGCGGCGAGGCGCGCGGTGCGGATGGCGGGGTAGGCGACGACCGGCGCGTCGGGCGCGACTTCCACGCTGCAGCCGGTGATCCCGGCGAGGCGGCCGCAGAGCGCGCGCGTGGGTCGTGGCCGTGCCCGAGGCGACGTTGTAGAGCCGGTGCGCGCCCGCGAGCGCGATGCGCTCGAGCGCCCGCGCGACGTCCTCGACCGTCACGTAGTCCTTCGCCGAGCCGGGGGCGGTACGCAGCCGGATCGCGCCGTCCTCGACCGCCTCGCGCACGATGGCGGCCAGGAAGTCGGCGCGCGGCGGGCCGTCGTCCATCATCGGTGCGCCGACCACGTTGGCGAGGCGCGCGACGCGCAAAGTCGTCCCGGGCAGCGCCAGGCACAGCGCCTCGCCCGCCAGCTTGGTGGCGTTGTAGAGCGCGCCCGGCGCGGCGCTGTCGAGCGCGACCGGGCACGTTTCGTCGCCCGATGCCGCGCCCTCGTAGACGCGGGTCGAGGAGAGATAGAGGAAGGACAGCGGCCGGGTGCGGCGAAGAACCTCGGCGAGATGGGTGACGTGAGCCTCGACCGTGTCGAAGGGGCGAGTGCGGAAATCGGCGGTGACGCCCGCGCAGTAGATCACGTGGCCCGGCTCCGCCCCGGGCAGCTCGCCGCGCCCCGGCGCCGCCACGGCGTGTCCGCGCCCCGCGAGGTGGGCGATCATCTGGGCGCCGATGAAGCCGCGCGCGCCGATGACGGTGAAGCGGGCCATCACACCGCCTTCGCCTGTGCGCCGCGCGGCCGCACCACATGGGTGGACTGCGCCTTGAGCAGGGACCCCGCCGGCACGTCCTGCGTCACCACGCAGCCCGAGGCGATGCGCGTGTCGGCGCCGATGGAGACGTAGGGCTCGATGGCGACGGCCATGCCGGTCTTCACCCGGTCGCCGACGGTGACCGCGCCCGAGGTGGTGGTGCGCGGGCCGAAGGCGCAATGGCTGCCGACGCGGCTGTGATGCTCGACGCAGCAATGGCTGGCGAAGAAGTTGTTGTCGCCGATGGCGACGGCGGTCGAGAAGAAGGCGTGCGCCATAATCAAATTGCCCTCGCCCAGCGTTGTCGCGCCGCGCAGCTCCGCCGTCGGGTCGATCACGTTGGCGAAGCGGATGCCGCGCGACTTCAGCGCGGTGAACACGGCGGCGCGCTCGTCCACGTCCTGGGTGAACAGGATGATCGCCCCGTCGAACGCGCCCTCCGCCCACAGCGCGTCGACGCGGTCGAGCGCGCCCAGCACGGGGACGCCGCCGACCGTCCTGCCGTGCGTATCCGGGTTGGAATCCAGGATGCCGACCGCCCGCTGGTGATGCACGCGGGACAGCACGTCCACGGTCATCGCACCGGCTCCGGCGCCGCCGCCGAGCAGCAGCACGCGCTCCGGGCGGTTCACCGGGAAGCGGTCCTCGTGCAGATCGCCGGCGCGCCGCGGCATGGCGGAGGGCAAAGGCGTGACGCTGGCGGCCTGCTTCGGGGCCTCGCCGGCGGCGCGGATGTCGGCCTCCGTGACGGTGCGCCCGAGGGTTGCTGCCAGGGCCGCGACGTCGAGCCCGGCCCGCTTCGCCAGGATCTCGGCCTTCCGGGTCCAAAGCCGCGCCGCCTCGGCGGCGGGGGCGGGGGCGGCCAGCAGCGCGGCGATTTCGGCGTTCGGCGCGTCGGCGATGACGGCGAGCGGCGCGCCGACCGGGATCTCCGCGCCCTCCGCCGCGACGCGGACCAGATAGCCGTCGCACGGCGCCTCCACCTCCACCGTCGCCTTGGTGGTCTCGACGCCGCAGACGATCTCCCCGGCGCGGACGTGCGCGCGGTCGGCGACCTCCCACCGGGTGAGGGTCACGCGATCCTCGTTGGCGCCGAGGGTGGGGGCGGGGACGATCGTGCTCACAGCACCTCCAGGATGGCGCGTTCCAGGTCGTCGGCCTGCACCAGAACGGCGCGCTCGCCTTCCTCGCTGCAGGGAATCGCGGCCGGGCGCGACGACAGGCGGCGGATGGGCGCCTCGAGCCGGCCGAGCAGCCGCTCGTAGAGGATTGCGGCGACCTCCGCCCCCCAGTTGAACCCTTCGGTGCCCTCCTCGGCGATCACCACGCGGCCGGTCGCGTCGGCCGCGCGCACCAGCGTCTCGACCGGCAGGGGGTTGAGGCTCGCCGGCAGCACGGCGGTCACGGCGATCTCCTCGGCGCGCAGCCGGGCGAGCAGCGGCACGATCTCACGCGACATCCCGCCATAGGCGATCAGCGTCGCGTCGGCGGCGCCGTCATGGTTTCTCAGGATGGCAGTCGGGAAGTGCGCGATCTCGTCTTCCATCTCGACCGACACGTCGTCGTCGCCCGCGAACAGCGCCATCGGGTAGAGCAGCTTGTGCTCGCAGAACAGCACCGGGTCGCGCCCCGCGGTCAGGGCGTGGCCGAGCATCGCGCCGGGCGCGTGGACGTGGCTTGGAGCGACGACGCGCAGCTCGGGCACGCCGAAGAACATCTTTTCCAGGCTCTGGCTGTGGGTCGCGCCATAGCCGCGCCCGCCGCCCATCGGCGTCCGGATTACCACCGGCGCGCGCGCGGCGTCGCCATACAGGCCGGGGAACTTGGCGATGTGGTTGACGATCTGGTCGGCGGCGAGCGTCAGGAAGTCGCCGAACATGATCTCGACCGTCGGGCGCAGCCCGCGCAGCGCGAGGCCGCAGGCGAGGCCGGTGATCGCGCCCTCGCTGATCGGGGTGGCCAGCACGCGGTCGGGGAAGGCGGTGGCGAGGCCCCTTGTTACCTTGAACGCGCCGCCATAGGGATCGGCCACGTCCTCGCCCAGCAGCATCACGCGCTCGTCGCGGTCAAACGCGGCGCGCAGGCCCGCCTGCAGGCTGGCGAGATAGGTGATCATGGCTGGATCAGCTCCGCGACGATGGTGGCGATCCCGGCGGCGGCGCGCGCCTCGGTCGCGTCGCACCACGCGCCGTCGAGCCGCGCACGGGCGCGGGCGATCGGGCAGCGGCGCCGGGCGGCGGCGATCTCCGCCGGGTCGCGGTCGTCGTCGCCCTTGGAGTGGGGTCCGAGGCGATAGGTGTCGCATACCATCAGGCGCGGACCGGCGCCGGCGCGGATCTCGTCCACCAGCCGGCGCGCCGTGTCGTCCACAGCCAGCACGTCATTGCCGTCGATCCGCACGGATGGGATGCCGAGCGCGCGGCCGCGCAGCACGAAGTCGCCGGCCGCCTCGCACGCGATGGGTGTCGACTGGGCCACGCCGTTGGCCTCGACCGCGATCAGCAGCGGCAAGCGCCACAGCGCGGCGACGTTCATCGTCTCGTGCGTCGCACCCTCGGCCATCGCGCCGTCGCCATGGAACACCACCGTGACGGCGCCGGACCCCATCGTCTTCTCGGCGAGCGCGATGCCGGCGGCCACCGGCGACATGCCGCCGAGAATGCCGTTGGCGTAGAAATTGCCGCGATGCAGGTGCTGGCTGCCGCCGACACCGCCGCACACCCCGTCGGGCCGGCCCATGATCTCGGCGATCAGCCCGCGCGCGTCGCCGCTATAGGCAAGGTAGTGGCCGTGGCCGCGATGGTTCGAGCAGACCGCGTCTCGCGCGAGGTCGAGCGCGCCGACCACGCCGGCGGCGATCGCCTCCTGCCCCAGGCAGGTATGGACGGTGCCGCGCAGCCTTCCGGCCGCGAACAGGTCGAGAAGCGCCGTCTCCACCGCGCGGATCTCGACCATTGTCCGGAACAGCGATTCGAGCCGCGGGGCCGCTTCATCGGGCGCGGCGAGCTCGGCGATGCGGGCGGCGGTCGCGGCCATCACGCGGCCATCCGCAGCTCGGCGAAAGTGGGCAGCGCGCGGTCGCGGTCCGACATGGCGGTCGGGGCCATCGGCCAGTCGATGGCCAGATCGGGATCGTCCCAGCGCACGCCGCGCGCCAGCGCCGCGACGTAGTCGGCGGAAAGCTGGTAGTGGATCAGCGTCTCGTCGGCGAGGGTCTGGAAGCCGTGCGCGCAGCCTTCCGGGATGAAGAGAAGGTGGCCGTTGGCGGCGGAAAGCTCGACCGCCATGGTGAAGCCGCGCATCGGCGAGGACGGGCGCAGATCGGCCACCACGTCGAAGGCGGCGCCGGCCAGGCAGCTCACCAGCTTCGCCTCGGCGCGCGGCGCCGCCTGGTAATGCAGTCCGCGCAGCGTGCCGGCGCGGCGGTTCGCCGAAAGGGCGCTGACGGGAAACTCGGCGCAGAGCCCGTGCGCCTCGAATGCGGCGCGGTTGAAGGTCTGGGCGAACGTGCCGCGCGCGTCAGCGCTCAGCTCGGGCACCACCAGGACCACGCCGGGCAGGGGCGTCGGCTCGAACCTCACGGCAGCACCTCGAGCTCGGGGATGGCGACGACAAAGCGTCCGCCCCAGTCCCGAACATGGGACATCGTGCGCGTGATTTCGGCGGTCAGGTTCCACGGCAGGATCAGCACGTAGTCCGGCCGCGTCTCGGCGAGGCGCGCGGGCGCCGCGATCGGGATGTGCGTGCCGGGCAAATAGAGCCCCTGCTTGTGGGGGTTCGCGTCGACCACGTAGTCGATCAGGTCGCGCTGCACGCCCGACGTGACCAGCAGCGTGTTGCCCTTGGCTGCGGCGCCGTAGGCAGCGACCGTCCTGCCGTCCTCCCGAGCGGCGACCAGGAAGGCGAGGAGCCGGCGCCGCACCGCCGCGACGCGTGACTGGAAGTCCTGGTAGACGTCGATCCGGTCGAGCCCGGCGGCGCGCTCGGCGGCACGCAGCCGGCCGACCCCTGAAGCGGTCGGGCGCGCGCCATCGGCGTGCGCAGCATAGAGCCGAAGGCTTCCGCCATGGGTGGGCAGCGTGTCGACGTCGTACACGCGGAGCCCGTGCCCGGCGAGGATGCGCTCGGCGGTCAGGAACGAGAAGTACGAGAAGTGCTCGTGATAGATGGTGTCGAACTGGCCCTGCTCGATCAGCCGCATCAGATGCGGGAACTCGACCGTCAGCGTGCCGCCCGGTTTGAGGGCGATGGCGAGGGCGGCGACGAAATCGTTCAGGTTCGGCACGTGCGCCAGCACGTTGTTGGCGACGACCAGGTCGGCGCGGCCGAAGCTCCTCACCAGCTCGCGCGCCGTGGCGCGGCCGAAGAAGCGGACCAGCGTGGGAACGCCGATCTCCTCGGCGCGCCGCGCGACGTTGGCTGCGGGCTCGATGCCCTGCACCGGCACGCCGTGCCGCACGAAATGCTGCAGCAGGTAGCCGTCGTTCGAGGCAACCTCGATCACCCGGCTCGTGCCGTCGAGCCGGAACCGGTCTACCGCCATCGCGGCATAGGCTTCGGCGTGGGCGAGCCACGTGGCGGAGTAGGACGAGAAATAGGCGTAGTCGCCGAAAAGCTGTTCCGGTGTCGCAAACTCCTCGAGCTGCACGAGGAGGCACGATTCGCACACATAGGCGTGCAGCGGGTAATGGACCTCCGGCCGGCTCAGATCCGCCTCGCGCAGATAGGCGTTGGCAGGCGGCGTCGCGCCAAGGTCGCAGAACGAGCGCGTCAGCGCCGTACCGCAGAACCGGCAGGTCGCGGTGCGCAGGCTGGGACGGGGCGGGGCCGCCAGCGCGGCCGCGCCGTCCCGGATCAGGCCGACATCCGGCATTCGCGCCATACCATCCAGGGCGCAGTGCCGCCCTGCCACAAATCGTTGAGAAGCTGCATCTCGCGATACGTATCCATCGACTGCCAGAAGCCGTAATGCTGGTAGACGGCAAGCTCGCCGCGCGAGGCCAGGGCGGCCAGCACCGCCTCCTCCAGCGCTACGTTGTCGCCGGGGCGGACCAGGTCGAAGGCGCGGCGGTCGAACACGAAGAACCCGCCATTTATCCACCCCTCGGCCACCTGCGGCTTCTCGCGGAACTGGCGCACCAGCCCATGGGCGATGGACAGCTCGCCGAAGCGCGACGATGGGCGCACCGCGGTGACGGTGGCGAGCTTGCCCGACGCCACGTGATGGGCGTAGAGCCGGTCGAGGTCGATGTCGGCCAGCCCGTCGCCGTAGGTGGCAAAGAACACGTCGCCCTTGGCGTAGCGGATGGCCTGGCGCAGCCGGGCGCCGGTCAGCGCGTCGCGGCCGGTCTCGGCCAGCGTCACGCGCCAATCCTCCTCGCAGCGCGGCGCCAGCGTCTCGACGGCGCCGGTCGCGAGGTCGATGGCGAAGTCGGTGTTGCGCAGCGGGTAGTTCAGGAAATAGTCGCGGATGACCTCGCCCTTGTAGCCGAGGCAGAGCACGAAGTCGCGTGCGCCGAAATGCCGGTAATGCTTCATGATGTGCCACAGGATCGGCCGTCCGCCGATCTCGACCATCGGCTTCGGCTTGAACTCGGTCTCCTCGCGCAGCCGCGTGCCGAGGCCGCCGCACAGAACCAGGACTGACAAATCCTTTACGGCGGTCATGCCGCGCCTCTCTCCGCGTCCCGTGAGCGCGTCCGGTCGCGCGCGCGGCCGGCCGGGGCCTCGGTGCATCGTTGGTCATGCTGGTTAACCCTTGCTTAAAGCGGCGAGGTCCTGGCGCACCGGATAGGACTGGTTGGCCAGGACGTGCTGCCACGCCTTGCGGTTCTTCACGTCCACCATGACCGGCGCGCGCAGATTGACCGACACGCTGTTCTCGCCGCTGGGCGTCCTGCGTACCGAGACGATCAGCAGCACCGCCCCATCGGCTTCCTCGATGCCCAGCGCGCGGAGTCCCTCGACCACATCCTCGCGGGCGATGGCGCCCGGCGCCGCCTCGCCGGGCAGCACGATGAAGGAGAGCGACGGGTCCTCGAGGCTCTGCAGCACGCGGAACCCCGCGTGGCGCGCCTCGGGCAGCGCGGCGAGAGCGAAGTCGCGCAGGCTCGCGAACCCCATCAGGCCCCGCGGCATGCGGACGATGGCGTCGGGATGGACCTCCATCTCGCCGAAGCGGGTGCTCAGCACGATGGGCTGCGATTCCGCCGGGGCGGTCGTCGCGGGCGTGTTTGCCGCCTCGCCGTCGGCGCGTGCGGCACTGGTCTGAACTCATGGTCCGTCTCCTTGGCGGATAGATGCGCCTCGCCGCGGGCTCAGCGCAGGTAGTTCATCAGGTTCAGTTGCGACAAAGTGTTGATCGTCATGTACGAGGCCTGCAGCCCCGTGGAGTTGTTCTGGATCTTGGTCAAAGCCTGGGTCACGTCGACGTTGGCCAGGTCGCCGATCGCCTTCTCGGTGTAGGTGGTGAAGTCGTTGTGCATCTTGTTGATGCTATCCAGCGTCGACTGCGCCGCGCCGATGCGCGTGCGGATGTTGGGGATGTCCTGGGCGGCCTGGTTGACCGCCGCCAGCGCGTCCTGCAGCGCGGCGCGGTCGTTGGGCGCGGCCTTCACCGCGATGTCGAGCCCGCGGATCAGCGCCTCGAAGCCCGATTCGCCGGCCGTCGCGCCGTAGGTGACGCTGAGCGAGTCCGAGGCCTGAACGGCGAGCTGGGCGGAATCGCCCTGGTAGTAGCCCAGCGCGTCGCCCGCATTCGAGGGCACGGCGTAGCCCGGCGGAAGCTGGGTGAGGTCGACCGGGCGGGTGTCGGTGCGGCTGCCCGCGAACACATAGCGCCCGTCGAACTGGGTGTTGAGCAGAGACGCCACCTGGTCGAGCATGCTCGAGGCCTGACCCGTCAGGTTCACGTCCTGCGTGGTGGTCGAGCCATTGAGAGCGTTGACCAGAAGCGACTTGATGCTGCCGGCCACGTCATAGACCTGCGCCACGCTCGATTCCATCGTGGTCAGCCGGTTCGAGATCAGCTTGTTGTCGGCGAGGTACTGGTTGACGCGGCCCACCTCGGCGTTCATCGAGACCAGCCGGTTAGCGCTGCCCGCGATGCCGGCATAGTCCTGCGACTGGTAGCCCGACGAAACCTGGATGCGCTCGTCGGCGATCCGGTTGGTCGTCTGCGACAGGTAGTAGAACTGCGCGTTGTATTGCGACAGGTTGGAGACGCCGGTCATGGCTTACGTCCGGATGTTCATCAGGATGTCGTAGAGCTGCGAGGTCGTGGTGATGACCCGCGCCGCCGCCGCGTAGGCGTTCTGCAGCAGGATGATGTTGCCCATCTCCTCGTCCAGATTGACGCCGCTGTCGGCCACGGCGCGGTTGGAGAGCGCCTGGTACAGCCCGTTCTGGTAGTCGAGCTGGTCCGAGGCGTTCTTCGCCTGGGTGGCGTTCAGCGACAGGATCGCGCCGCCATAGTCGGCGAGGGTGCGGCTGCCCGCGGCGAGTTGGCCGGTGGCGGCGAACGAAATGCGCTGGGTGAAGCCGTTGGCGATCGCCTGGGCGGTCGTGTTGTCGCCGGGCGTCACGGCGACGTCGCCGACGCCGAGCCCGCTTGCCGCCGACAGGGTGGCCGAGGCGATCCGGCCGGGGTCGGCGACGATGTCGCTCCGGACCGTTACGTTGCGCGCGGCGGCGGGCGCGCGCGTCTTGATGTCGAGCGTCGAGACGAGGCTGCCGGAATCGTCCAGGAACAGGTTGTCGCCGTCGGCGTCGGTGATCTGGAGGCGGAACCCGCCGCCGTCCGTCGCCACGCGCGCGGTGATGTTGGCGGCGGCGAGGGTGGAGTTGGCGTTGATGGCGGCGGCGACTGACTGGAGGCTGTCGCCCGACGTGTAGGCGAGTGCGACCGGCGCGCCCGCGACATTGACGGTCAGCGTGCCGGCGAGGCCGAGCGCGGCCGTCTTCGAAGCCTGCTGCGCCGAGGCGTAGGACGCGTAGGACTTGTCGGTCGCGAAAAAGTCGTTGAGGCCGAGGAAGGTGGACAGTCCCTCGGTGGCGCCGCCGTCGGCCGCCTGGCTGGTCATCTCGTTGACGCAGATCCGGTCGTTGCCGTTGGACGGCTGCAGCACGATCTGGCCGCTCGCATTCATCGTCGCGCTGCCGGCGCTGCCAAGGCCCGTGTTTATCGCGGTCATCAGTCCGCCGATGGTCATGGTCGGGCCCAGCGTCACGTCGGTCGTGGCGACGACAAGTCCCGCCTGGTCGGTCACTGTGAACCGTGCCGTGCCCGTGAAGCCCGCCGTGTCGCCGGTGGCGAAGCTTCGCGCGCTGGTCAGGGATGCCGCGCCGGGATAGGCGGTGCCCTGGTTGTGCATCGCGTTCACCTGGTCGGCCAGCGCCGTCGCCAGCTCGTCGAACTGTGAGCCGAGGTTGGGCAGGGTGGTGTCGCGCATCTGGACCAGACCGCCCAGCGTGCCGCTGGACAGGTCGCCGGTGATGTCGTTGCCGTCCAGCGTGATCGGCCCGACCGTACCGTCGGCCCAGGCGAGCGTCTCGCTCATCTGCGAGGTGGGCGCGTGCGCCAGGTGATGAGCGGTGGCGTCGACCAGCACATGGCCGCCCGGCGCGTAGATCACCTGCTCGCCCGTATCGCGGGTGAAATAGGTGATGTTCATCTGCTGGCTCAGCTTGTCGACCGCCTGGTCGCGCTGGTCTTGCAGGTCGCCGGCCGGCTCGCCCTGGGCCATCTCGCGCGCGATGCGCAGGTTCAGCGCCGCGATGGCGTCGAGCTGGGTGTTGATGTCGTCGACGGCAGTGGCGATGTCGCTGTCCGCCTGCTGGCGCAAATCCTGCACCTGGCCGGCCAGGCCGTTGAGCTGGCTGGCGACAAAGCGCGCCTGGGTCACCACGTCGATCTGCTGCGAGGCGTCTTCGGGCGAGGTGGCGAGTGCCTGGAAGGCGTTGCCCAGCGAGCCGACCTGAGCGCCGATCGCCGAATCCGAGCCCGGCGTGCCGAACAGGTTCTGCAGGTTCTTGTAGAACGCGTCGAGGGTCTGGCTGGCGCCGAGTGCCGCGCCCTGGCTGCGCAGGTCGCGCACCAGGTAGTCGTTGACGTTGCGGGTGATCGACGCGACGTCGACGCCCGCGCCCACCCCGCCCAGCACCCGGGCTTCCTGGATGCCTGTCTTGCGGGTGTAGCCCGGCGTGTTGACGTTGGCGACGTTCTGCGACGCGACGCCGAGCAGGCGCTGGTTGGTGTGCAGCCCGCTGAGCGCGTCGAGAAGCGCGATGTTAAGGTTGGTCATGGGCGTTCCGCCCGCCCCGCGCCCTAGAGCCGCGTGTCCACGCTGAGCGAGACCGGTGCGGCGCGGCCGGCGGCCGGGCGCAGCCGAGCCCCGGTCTGCGAATAGCCGGTCGCGCGCTCGCGCTCGGCGGCGACGGCGTCGACGATGGCCTTCAGCAGCCGCTCGTTCGCCGTGCGGGCGGCTTCGAGCGCGCGGGCGTTCTCCGCCACGGTCGCATTCAGACGCATGGCGACGCGCATCAGCTCGTCCTTCAGCGGCGGCGCCAGCGCGGCCAGCAGGACGGGCTCGTCGCGCAGCGCGGCGAGATGGGTCTCGTAGGCGCCGGCGAGCGCGTCCTTCTCGCCTTGCAGCGACGCCACGTCGCCGGGGCGCATGTCGCGCAGGATGGCGATCTCGCGCTCCATCAGCTCGATCAGCCGCGAGCCGACGGCGATAAGCGCTTCGATGCGGGGGTGCAGCTCCGTGCTCATTGTGCCTCCTGGGCCCGAAGGATTTCGTGCTTCACCGCGTCGGCGATGCCGAGCCGGCCAGACCGCGCGACGACCTTGCCGTATTCCTGCAGCATGAAGGACCGCCACACCTTCTCGGCGTGGCCGCCACCGAACGGGCCGCCGGTGCCCAGGCCGTCGAACATCGGCTCCATCATTTGCGACAGGAAGTGCGCCTCGAACGTTTCGGCCGCCTGGGCCGCCGCCGCCTCCTTCTTCGCGCGCGCGGCGTCGGCGGCGGTGAGGGCGTGCATGACGGGGGCGGACGAGGCGGGCAAAGGAAGGTCGGTCATCACAGCACCTCGATCTCGGCCTGCAGCGCGCCGGCCGCCTTGATGGATTGCAGGATGGTGATCAGGTCGCGCGGTCCGACGCCCAGCGCGTTCAGCCCGTTGACCAGCTCCTGAAGGCTGATGCCGGACGGCACCACAGCCAGCTTCTTGCCCTTGTCCTCGTCGACCTGGATGTTGGTGCGCGGGACGACCGCGGTCTGGCCGCCCTGGGAAAATGGCGTCGGCTGAGAGACTTGCGGCGTTTCGGTGATACGGACAGTAAGGTTGCCCTGGGCGATGGCGACGGTCGAGATGCGCACGTTCTCGCCCATCACGATCACGCCCGAGTTTTCGTCGACCACCACCCGCGCGATCTGGTCGGGGTCGACGCGAAGCTGCTCGATGTCGGTGAGCAGCGCGATCACCCCGCCGGCGTAGTCGGGCGGTACGCTGACGGTCACGGTGCCGGGATCGGCAGGCGCAGCCGTGGCGCGCCCGACGAAGCGGTTGATGACCTGGGCGACACGCCGCGCCGTGGTGAAGTCCGGGTTGCGCAGGGCGAGCCGGACGCTCCGCATGTTGGTGAGGCGGAAATCGAGCTCGCGCTCCACGATCGCGCCGTTGGAGACGCGCCCGTTGGTCGGCACCCCCTTGGTGACGGAAGCCGCCGCGCCCTGGGCCGAGAAGCCCGACACCGCGACCTGGCCCTGGGCGACGGCATAGACCTCGCCGTCGGCGCCGATCAGCGGCGTCACCAGCAGCGTGCCGCCCAGCAGGCTCTTGGCATTGCCGAGCGCCGAGACGGCGATGTCGATGCGCGAGCCCTGACGGGCGAAGGGCGGCAGGGTGGCGGTCACCATGACCGCGGCCACGTTGGCGGTCTTGAGCGTGTTGTTGGTGGCGGCGTCGCGGGTGTTCACCCCCAGCCGCTCGAGCATGCCCACCAGGCTCTGCTTGGTGAAGTCGGAGTTGGTCAGCGTGTCGCCGGTGCCGTTCAGCCCCACGACCAGCCCGTACCCGATCAGCATGTTCTCGCGCACGCCCTCGAAGTCGGCGATGTCCTTGATGCGCGAGCTGGCGCGGGCGGGGGCGGCGGCGGCGAGCGTCACCGTCAGTGCGATCAGCGCGACGGTCAGCACGGCGAGCGCCATCTGCGCCGCGCTCCGCAGCCGTGCCGTTCCCTGTCCCGCCAAATACGCCTCAACGCCCATGACTGCGCCCTGCCGAATGGTCCTGAACGGGCGCATGCGAAAACCGTGCCAGATTGTAGTCGGAGAAGAATCATCCAGATTTATCAGTGGTGTGGTCGTCGTCGTTTATCTCTCACGGCAAGAGAAGGTCGGCAGTTCGTGCCTCGCCGCGCGGCACAAATTGCCGCCTAGCACGCCGAATGGGCGCGTGGGGGCCGCGGACGGCGCGCTGGAGAGGGCCGCGTTAACCGGTCATTAAGCCCCTTTTTCGTAGCCTTGAGACGAAGCCACGCGGCTCGGAGGGGGCCGGATCACGTGAACGTCATGCCGCTTCGCGTCCTGGTCGTATCGGTCGGATATCTGGGGTTGTGGGCCGGGCTCGGCGGGCTCGGGGCGGCGCTGGCGCCTGCCCTCTGGGTCAGCCCCTGGTATCCTGGCCACGCCCTCAGCATGGCGCTGATCGCGGCGTTCGGGCCTCGCTACCTGCCGCTGCTGCTGGTCGCGCGACTGGTGGCCGGGGCGGCCATCACGTCCGAGCCGGCGCTCACCACGCTCGCCGCCGGGATCGCCGTCGTGGCGAGCTACGGCCTAGCGGGGTGGGTCCTCTACGCGCGGCGCACCGATCTTCGGCTCGGCACCCTGCGCGCGGCGGTCGAGTTCCTGGCTGCCGGAGTGGCCGCATCGCTGGTCCTGCCGGCGATCCTGGGCCCGGCGCTGGTCGCGACCGGGGCCATCCCGATGGCCCAACTCGGGCCGCGGATGATCTCCTGCGCCATCGGCGACACCCTGGCCATGTTCGGGCTGGCGCCGCTGGCGCTGCGCGGCACCGGGCGGGCGGCGAAGATTCTGGCGGGCGCCCGCCTCGACGCCGGGGCCGAACCCGACGACCGCCACGCGCTGATGACCGTGGTGGGGGCGGCCACGCTGGCCGCCATCGCCGCCAGTGCCCAGCGCTGGGCGCAGTTCGACGGCGCCCCTGCCTATATCGTGGCGATCCCGGTCATCTGGGCCGCCTTCGTGTTCGGCTCACGCGGGGCGGCGGCGGTCGTGGCCGCGGTGAATGTCGGCGTGCCGGTCGCCCAGAAGCTTGCCGGCGACGCTGTTGCCGTGCAGGACACGCAGCTTCTGCTGGCGGTGGTCAGCGTCATGGGAATCCTGGTGGGCGCCGCCGTCACCGAGCTGCGCCGCCGCGCGGTCGAGCTGGCGGCGCAGCGCGCGGCGCTTGAGAAAGGCGCAGCCGCGACGCGGCGGCTGTACGAGGTCCAGTCGACACTGTCGAGCGCCGAGGCGATCGCTGAGATCGGCTGCTACCGCTCGGACCGCCGGACCGGCGAGGTGTGGTGGTCGGACGAGCTCTACCGCATCCTCCGGCGCGACCCCGCCACGTTCAAGCCGGGCGGCGACTTCTTCGTGCAGATCACCCACCCGGAGGACCGTCCCGCCCTGCGCGAGCTGGTCGACCGCATCAAGTCGGGCACCCAGCCGCCGGGCCCGATCCTGACCGAGCTGCGGGTGGTCCGCGGCGACGGGGCGCTGCGCCACCTGCGCATCGCGCGCGAGGTGGCCTATGGCGAGGACGGCAGGCTGAGCCACGTCACCGGCATCGTCGAGGACGTGACCGAGGAGCTTGCGACGCGAAGCGCCCTGGCCGACACCGAGGCACGGCTCAGCGCCATCGCGGCCAACGTGCCCGGCCTGGTGTTCCGCTACGAAAGGCGGCACGGCGTTGGCGGCGCGTTTACCTATATGAGCGACGGGGTGCGGCGTCTGCTGGGACTCGAGCCGGCCGACGTCATGCGCCGCCCCGAGCTGATCTTCGACCGTATCCACCCTGACGACCGCGCGGCGTTCGAGGGTGCGATGCGTGAATCCGCCCGCGCCGCGGCCCCCTTCGAGTTGGTGATCCGTCTCGCCAGCCCGTCCGGCGACCTTTGGATGCATGGCGTCGCGCAGACGAGGCGGGCGGCGGACGGCACCGTCACGTGGGACGGCGTCATGCTGGACGTCACCGCCGAGAAATGCGCCGAGCGCGAGCTGCGCCGGAACGAGGAGCATTTCCGCTTCATGACGGCGCTGGCGCCGATGGCGTTGGCGCTGATCGGGCGTGACGACGGGCGGATCCGCTACGCCAACCGCGCCTGCGAGCACATGTTCGGCTATTCGGTCGGCCGCATGGGCGGGGTGCGCGTGTCGCGCCTGATGGCAGATTCCGACACCGCCCGCCAGATGGCCCGCGAGCTGACGCGGCGGGGCACGGTCGTGCAGCGCGAGATCGCCTTCCGCCGCCAGGACGGCGAGCTTTTCCCCGGGCTGGTCTCGCTGATGGGCGGCGGGCTGTCCAATGACGACGAGATCATCGTCTGCGGGCTGGACGTGAGCGAGCTGAAGGACGTCGAGGCGCGTCTGGCGCGCCAGAGCCGCGCCCTCGAGGACCGGGTGCGCGAGCTGCACTGCCGCTACGTCTTGTCCCGGCTGACCCATGACGGGGCGCGCGGCATCGACGCGACCTGCCGCGACCTGGTGGACGTGCTGCGCGAGGGCTGGGGGCAAGGCGACCGGCTGTGGGTCCGCATCACGCTGCGCGGCGAGACCTATGTGTCGGGCACGCCGAACGGCAGCGAGGCGGTCGACCGCGCGACGATCCGCGCCGGCCACGAGCAGGTCGGCGAGATCGAGATCGGTGCTGCCGACGGCGGGTTCCTGCCGGCCCCGGCGTCGGCGGAGGATCACGATCTGCTGGGCAGCGCCGCGCGCCAGGTCGGCCACATGATCTTCGAGCGCGAGGCCTCGGCACGGCTTGCCCAGGCGCAGCGGCTGGAAAGCATCGGCCAGCTTTCCGGCGGCATCGCGCATGACTTCAACAACCTCCTGACCGTGATCTTCGGCAACCTCGAGCTCGCCGGGGACCGCGCCAAGGGCGACGTCAGCCTGGCCAAATGCCTGGCCAACGCGCAGCAGGCGGCGCGCCGCGCGGCCGAGCTGACCGGCCAGCTTCTCGCCTTCTCGCGCCGCCAGGCCCTCAGCCCCGAGCCGCTCGAGCTCAACGCGCTGATCGCGCGCATTTGCGGGCCGTTCCGCCGCTCGCTGGGCGAAGGGATCGAGGTGGTGACGGAGCTGAGCGCCGCGCCGGCGCGCGTGTGCGTCGACCGGGTGCAGATGGAGGCGACGATCCTGCACCTGGCGGTCAATGCGCGCGACGCCATGGCCGGCGGCGGCCGGCGTGACCTTCGCCACCGGCGAACGCGTGGTCGGCCCCGACGAGCTGGTCGACCAGGACGAGGCGGTGAAGCCCGGCCGCTATGTCGAGCTGACCATCGCCGACACCGGCGGGGGAATGACGCCCGAGGTGCTCGGCCGCGTGTTCGACCCGTTCTTCACCACCAAGGAGGTGGGGCAGGGCACCGGGCTGGGGCTCAGCGCGGTGTTCGGCTTCGTCAAGCAGTCGGGCGGCTTCCTGTCGGTGGCGAGCGAGCCGGGACAGGGGACGGCGTTCCACATCTGCCTGCCGGTCGCGGAGGCTGCGGAGGGCGCCCTCGCCGCGGCGCGGCCCGATCCCGACGCCGGCCTGGGGACCGGCGACGGCGCGTGCGTTCTGCTTGTCGAGGACGAGCCGCAGGTGCTGGACTACGTGGCCCGCTGCCTTCGCCTCGCCGGCTATCGGATCCTCACCGCGACGAACGGGCGCGAGGCGCTGGCGCTGCTTGACGGAGGATGCCTGCCCGATCTGCTGCTGACCGACGTGGGGCTGCCGGGCGAAATGAACGGCCCGGCGCTGGCACTGGCGGCGCGTGCGCGCGACCCGGGGCTCAAGGTGCTGTTCGCCTCCGGCTACGCCTACGACACGCTGGTCGCGAGTGGCGCCATTGGCGACGGGGCGCCGTTGATCCTGAAGCCGTTCGTGCGCACCGACCTGCTGGCACGGGTGCGCGCCGCGCTCGACGGCGAGATCGGCGCCGTGCCGCATGAGCGGGCCGGCAAGAACGTCTCGGCCGCCGGCAACGCCTGACCGCCCCGGCGCGCGCCCGGCCCGACGAAGGCCCTGACGCCGCCGCGCTGATCCTGGTACAAAAGGGGGTCGGCAAAGGGAGGACGCGCATGGCGACCAGACGGGCCGAGGCGGCGGAGATCGACGAGCTTCCCATCATCGAGCTGGGGCCGTATGGCGACGGCGCGCCGGGCGCGCTCGAGGCCGCCGCCGCCGCGCTCGACCGGGCCTGCCGCGAGATCGGGTTCTTCTTCATCCGCGACCACGGCGTGCCGCAGGAGCTGATCGACCGGGTGTTCGCCGAGACGAAGCGGTTCCACGACCTGCCGCTCGAGCGCAAGATGGCGACGCCGATCAACCGCGACAATCGCGGCTATATGCCTCTCGGCGGCACGACGCTCAAGACCTCGACCGTCAACCGCAACACCAAGCCCAGCCTCAACGCCTCGTTCTTCCTCGGGCGCGACCTCGGGCCCGACCATGCCGACGTGGTGGCGAAGAAGCCGTTCCGCTCGCCCAACCAGTGGCCCGACGGTCTGCCCGGCTTCCGCGAGACGATGACCGAATATCTCGCGGCGATGGAGGCGCTGTCGCTGCGCCTCCTGCCGCTCTACGCCGCGGCGCTCGGCATGCCGGCGGACTATTTCACCGCGCACCTGGCCTTCGCCGCCGGCGGCACGATGACCGGGCTGCGCCTGATCGAGTACCCGCCGCAGGATCGGATCGAGGAGAACCAGTTCGGTGCCGCCCCGCATTGCGATTACGGCTTCTTCACGATCCTGGCCCAGGCCAACCTGCCGGGGCTCGAGCTGCTGACCCGCGAAGGGATGTGGCTCGCCGCTCCCGCGCCGGCGGGGTGCTTCCTGGTCAACACCGGCGATTTCTGCATGCGCTGGTCGAACGACCGGTTCGTCTCGACGCCGCACCGCGTGGTGCATACCGGCCGCGAGACCCGCTATTCGGTGCCTTTCTTCTTCTCGACCAACCCGGACGTGGAGATCGGCTGCCTGCCCACCTGCCGCACGGATGACGACCCGCCGCACTATCCGCCGATGACCTACGGCGACTACTATCGGGCGGCGATCAACTCCAACTACCACCACCAGGACGGCGCCGCAGCGAAGGCGTGAGGCGGCGCGTCGCCTTTTCCAGTTGCGGGGCGGGTGGAATTGGCACTAGCTTCCGGTTCAACAATCCGGGCAACAGGGCTCGATCGGCATTTTCGCGCGTCCTTGGCCGGCCCTTCCGGTCCCGCCCCGGCGCGCTTCGCCACGAAACGGCAAGGGAGGGAGCCATGTCATCGGGTTCATTGCGTTATCGCATGTCGCTGAGTCTGGCGGCGGGCGCGTTGCTCGGCGCATTCGCGTTGGCCGCACCGGTGCGCGCGGCCGAGACGATCAGCCTTACCGCGATCGACGGTTATCCGCCGAAGGCGCTGTGGGTTGCCGCATTCATCAACTCCTACATCCCCGAGATCGACAAGCGGCTGGCCAAGACCGGCCACTACAAGATCAACTGGAACCAGGGCTGGTCCGGCCAGATCAGCAAGGTCCAGCACGTGCTGGACGGGCTGCAGAAGGGGCTGGGCGATATCGGCGTCGTCACCTCGGTGTTCCACACCGACAAGGTGCCGCTGAACGAGATCGCCTATGCGACCCCGTTCGTCACCTCGGACGTGGGGCTCGTCTCGCGCACGTTCGACGAGCTCGCCAAGGAATACAAGGCGATCCCCGATACCTGGGCGAAATACAACCAGGTCTACCTGACCAACCTGGACGTGCTCGAACTCGTACCAGATGTTCTTCAAGCCGAAGGTCACCTCGCTCGCCGAGTTCAAGGGCAAGAAGATCGCCTCGGCCGGCCTCAATCTCCGCTACCTGCAGAACACCGGGGCGGTCGGCGTGGCCGGCAGCCTGGTGCACTACTACAACGAGATGAAGACCGGCGTGATCGACGGCACCATGCTGTGGCCCGAGGCGATGGTCTCGTTCAAGATCGCCGAGGTCGCCAAGTACATGGTCAAGTCCGACATCGGCACCGCCAACTCCAAGGCGATCACGGTCAACATGGACACGTGGAAGCGCCTGCCTGACGAGGTGAAGGCGGCCATCCGTGACGCGGCGCCGGTCTATCGCGACTACACCGTCGACAAGGTGATCGAGGCGGCGAAGACGGCCTACTCCAAGTACAAGGCGATGGGGGGCACGATCACCCAGCTGAGCGAGGCCGACCGCAAGCACTGGGCGATGACGATGCCCAACGTCGCGCAGGACTGGGCCAGCGACCTGGAGAAGCGTGGCCTGCCGGCCCGCCAGATCCTGACGGCGTACATGGACAAGATGCGCGCCGCCCACCAGCCGATCCTGCGCCAGTGGGATAAAGAGTAGGCGATGGCCGATCCGGAGCGGCCCGTCTCCGGCCCCGAAGCGGGGGCGCAAGAAAGCGCCCCCGCCGGTGCGTTCCGCCGGGTCGTGGTCGGGCTGAACGCGCTCGGCTCGGGCTGGATCTTCGTGCTGATGCTGATCATCGACGGCGACGCGATCGGGCGGACCTTCTTCGACCATCCGCTCGAGGGCGTGATCGAGATCACCCAGATGTCGATTGTCGCCATCGTGTTCCTGCAGCTTTCCGACGCGCTGCGCACCGGCAAGCTCACCCGCTCCGACGGGCTGTTCAACCTGCTGCTGGCGCGCCGGCGCCGCGTCGGGCGGGCCCTGGGCTGCGCCTTCGAGGCGCTGGGGGCGGCGTTCCTCGGCCTTGTCCTCTATGGCAGCGTGCCGCTGCTCGCCGAGGCGTGGCAGCGCAACTACTATGTCGGCGAAAAGGGGCTGTTCGTCTTCCCGACCTGGCCGGTGAAGCTGGTCGTCGTGATCGGCACGCTGGTGATGCTGGTCCAGTTCGCGGTATTCGCCTGGCGCTACGCCCGCGCCGACCGGGGCGCCGAGGCGGAGCCCGCCTATTCGCCCGACGGGGTGTGAGATGACGGGCATCGACGTCGGCATCGTTTCGGTCGGCGTCATCGTCCTCCTGATTTACGCCGGCCTCTACATCACCGTCGCGCTGGGGCTCGTGTCCTTCCTGGGCGTGTGGTACCTGCGCGACAATTTCGACGTGGCGGTCAACCTCCTGTCGCTGTCGGTCGCGAACACCGTGTCGAACGAAGTGTTCGCCGCCGTGCCCCTGTTCGCGCTGATGGGCTTCATCGTCAGCGCCGCCGGGCTCGGCAAGGACATCTACGACGTCGCGAACTTCGCCTTCTACCGGGTGCGGGGCGGGCTGGGCATCGCGACGGTGGCGGCGAACGCGATTTTCGCCTCGATCACCGGCTCGTCCATCGCGTCCGCCTCGGTGTTCACCCGCGTCTCGGTGCCCGAGATGCGCCGGTTCGGCTACACCGCGCGCTTCACGGTGGGCGTGGTGGCGGGCTCGTCCGTGCTCGGCATGCTGATCCCGCCGTCGGCGATGATGATCATCTACGCGATCGTCGCCGAGCAGTCGATCGGCCAGATGTTCATCGCCGGCATCATCCCGGGCCTGATCCTCGCCTGCGCCTATGGCGTTGCGATCCTGGCGATGGCGACGGTGAGCCCGGCCTCTGTCGGCGGCGGCGGCGCTGCGGCGGGAGGCGGGGAATGGCAGTCGCTCGGCGCGATGGAGGCGCTGGGCAAGCTCGCCCCCATCGCGATCCTGGTGCTGGTGGTGCTGGGCGGCATCTATGGCGGGATCATCACGGTGACCGAGGCGGGCGCGGCCGGCTCGACCGTCGCGCTGCTCATCGCGCTCGCCAAGCGGCGGATGACGCCCGCCAAGCTGTGGGGCGTGCTGGTCGAGACCGGCCACATCACGGCCGCGATCCTGTTCCTGATCATCGCCGCCTCGATGTACAGCCGCATGCTGGGCATTGCCGGCCTGCCCACCACCTTCGGCGCTTGGCTGGAGGGCCAGCATCTGGGGCTCGCCGAGCTCATGGCGCTCTACGTCGTGCTGCTGCTCGCGCTCGGCACGATCATCGAGACGGCCTCGATCATCCTGATCGTGGTGCCGCTGTTCCTGCCGGCGGTCGAGCAGTTCAATGGCGACATCGTCTGGTTCGGGATCGTCACCGTGGTGGGCGCCGAGATCGGGCTCCTTACCCCGCCGCTCGGCATCTCGTGCTTCGTCATCAAGTCGACCATTGGCGACCCGACCATCACGCTCCGCGACATCTTCACCGGCGCGTTTCCGTTCGCGGTGATCATGCTGATGGTGCTGATCCTGCTGATCGCCTTCCCGGGGCTCAGCCTCGCTTTGCTGTAGCCGGGGTCTCGCGGATCACGGCGGCGAGCAGAGCGGCGAAGCCCAGCGCGAACAGCGCGAAATGGATGGCGTGGCCGGTCTCCCACTGGTTTCGGATGGCGGTCCAGTCCGCGGGCAGGCTGGCCGCCGTCCAGCCATTCAGCACGGCATTGGCGGGCGAGACGAGGATGAACCAGTCCGCAAGCCCGGCGCTTACCGCGACGGCGCCGAACAGGGTCCAGGCGAAGGCGCGGCGGTCGGCCCGCACCATCACGCAGAGCGCCCAGGCGGTGAGGATCGCCGCGATCTCGATGGCCGCGCCGACGACGCCGAACGCGATGTAGAGGTTGTGCTGCACGGCAAGCCACGTCGCGCCGTCGAGGCGGAGCTTGCCGGGCATCTCCATCACGTGGGCGAAGACCAGCCCCATGGTCAGCGCCACGAGGAACAGGTTGGCGTAGCGTACGGCCTTGAGCGCCATGGCGGCTTCCTCTGTTCGCTTCCGTCCGGCCGATATCTGCGATCCGTCGCGCCCGCGCAAGGCGCGCGGGCATTTGCCGCGGCGGGCGGGCCATGGCACCTTGTCGGGGCAACGGTCGCGGGGTGCGCCAGATGAAATTCTCGTTCTTCATGATGCCGATCCATCATCCGTCGGAGAACCCGGCGCTCGCCTTCCAGCGCGACATCTCGTACATCCACCTCGCCGACGAGCTGGGCTTCGACGAGTTCTGCATCGGCGAGCACCATTCCGGCGGCTGGGAGACCATGCCGGTGCCCGAGATGGCGCTCGCCATGGCGGCGGCGAAGGCCCACCGCATCCGGCTCGGCACGTCGGTCGTGGATTTGCCGTTCCACCACCCGTTCCACGTCGCCGAGCGCATCGCCTTCCTCGACCATTTGACGCGCGGCCGGGCGATCCTCGGCGTCGGGCCCAGCGCGCTGCCGCCCGACAAGCAGCTCTTCCAGGTGGCGCAGGAGAACCTCTACCCGATGATGGTCGAGTCGCTGGACATCATCATCAAGCTCTTGGACTCGCCCGAGCCGTTCAGCTACGACGGCGAGTTCTGGCGCTTCAAGGACATGCGGCTGCAGCTCCGCTCGTTCCAGCGCCCCCGCCTGCCGATCGCCACGCCGTCGGCGACGGGCGGCGAGGCGACGCTCGACATGGCCGCGCGGTTCGGGCTCGATCTGTGGATGCCGGCGGGGAAGGGCCGGCCCACCAAACATGCCGACGACTGGGCGAAGTATGAGGGCCTGTGCGCCAGGTACGGCACCGTGCCTTCGCGCGACGGCTGGCGCATCTCGAACTATTTCTACCTGGCCGAGACGCGCGAGGAGGCGCTGGCCGACGTCGAGCGGGGCATCTTGCGCGAGGCGAAGTACTTCTCCGAAACCGGCCTCAAGCGCGCCTACGAATCCTACCCCGACCAGCCATTCGACGAATTCACGCCGCTGTCGTGCATCGACCGGCGCGACTGGGTGGTCGGCACGCCCGACGACGCGATCGCCTGGATCGAGGCGAAGCAGGCCGAGATCGGCCGGTTCGGCGGGATCATGCTTACCGCGCATGAATGGTGCGGCACCGACAAGATCCGGAAGTCGCTGGAGCTGTTCGCGCGCTACGTCATGCCGCGCTTCCAGGGCCACACGCAGGGCCTCGAGGACCAGTGGCGCCGCGTGCAGGAGGACAACGCCCGAGGCTGGCCCGGCCTCGCCAAGCGGGACACGCCGCCCAACCTGGCGACGAAGGGACGCTGAGCCCGGGATTTATTTGCCGCTGCGCGGCCGCCACAGAATATGTGAATTTTCCGGCGCTTGCCCCCTCACCCGGTCCCTCTCCCAAGGGAGAGGTGACCCGCGGTGCAAAGCGTGCACCTTGTCGAAGTACGATTTGTTCCGACAAGGTGAGGAAAGCTGGCGCAGCGTTCCCTCTCCCGCCGGGAGAGGGACAGGGTGAAGGGTCGCGCTGCCGCTACAGCTCGACCTGACTGCCGAGCTCGACCACGCGGTTCGTGGGAAGCTGGAAGAAGTCGAGCGTGCCGAGCGAATTGCGCGAAATCCAGAAGAACAGCTTGGCGCGCCAGCGGACCATCAAGGGCTCCGGACTTCGCACCAGGGTCTCGCGCGTCAGGAAGAACGAGACCTCCAGCGGGTCGAACTTGAACCCCAGCTCCTCCTCGCTGACGGCGCTCAGCGCCTTGGGCACGTCGATCGGGTCGAGATAGCCGTAAAGCAGCTCCACGCAGCGGAAGCCGTGGCCGGCGTCGCGGCTTTCCAGCCGGCGCGAGGCGGGCACCCGCGGGTTGTCCAGCACCGTCACGGTCAGGAACACGTTGCGCTCGTGCAGGACCCGGTTGTGCTTCAAATTGTGCAGCAGGGCGCCCGGCACCTCGTCCGGCCGGCCGGTCAGGAAGATCGCGGTGCCCGGCACGCGCGCCACCTTGTCCGACAGCGAGTCCATCAGCTCGTCGATGGTGACCGAGCGCTTCTGGCGCGCGCGCAGCACCTCGCGCCCGCGCTTCCAGGTCGTCAGCAGCATGTAGACGATCACCGCGACGATCAGCGGGAACCAGCCGCCATGCGGGATCTTGGTCGCGTTGGCCGAGAAGAAGGCAAGGTCGACCACCGCGAACAGCGCGATCAGCGCCGCGCCGCCCCAGCGCCAGCGCCACATCAGGAACATCAGCACCGCGATCTGCACCGTGTCGAGCACCATCGTCCCCGAAACGGCGAGCCCGTAGGCCGAGGCGAGGTTGGTGGAGCTGCCGAAGCCCACCACCAGCGCGACCACGAACACCAGCACCGTCCAGTTCACGAATGGGATGTAGATCTGCCCGCGCGTCGTCGCCGAGGTATGCAGCATGCGCATGCGCGGAACGTAGCCGAGCTGCATCGCCTGCTGGGTCATCGAGAAGGCGCCCGAGATCACCGCTTGCGAGGCGATGATCGTAGCCATCGTGGAGATCCCGACCAGCGGGATGTAGGCCCAGTCGGGCGCGAGGCGGATGAACGGGTCGTCGATGGCTGCCGGCTGGTGGAGGAGCAGCGCGCCCTGGCCGAAATAGTTGAGCAGCAGCGCCGGCAGGACCAGCATGTACCAGGCCAGCATGATCGGCGTGCGGCCGAAATGGCCCATGTCGGCGTAGAGCGCCTCGGCCCCCGTCGCGACCAGGAAGATCGAGCCGAGGGCGAGGAACCCGATCCCGCCGCCCTGGAGCAGGAACGCGGCAGCATAGTGCGGGCTGAGCGCGTACAGCACCTCGGGCGCGTTTATGATGCTGCGCGCGCCGAGGACGCCGAGCGTGGCGAACCAGATCAGCATGACCGGGCCGAACAGGAAGCCGATGGCGCCGGTGCCGTGGCGCTGCAGCGCGAACAGCCCCACCAGGATCGCCACGGTCAGCGGCACCACGAACGGCTCGAGGCTGGGCGCGGCAACCTTCAGCCCCTCGACCGCGGAAAGCACCGAGATCGCCGGGGCGATCATGCTGTCGCCGTAGAACAAGGCGGCGGCGACGATGCCCACCACCGCAAGGCAGGCAACCAGCCGCGTGCGCCCGGCGACCGCGCGCTCGGCGAGGGCAAACAGCGCCAGGCTGCCGCCTTCGCCGTCATTGTCGGCGCGCATGATGACGGTGAGGTATTTGAGCGAGACGATCAGCACCAGCGACCAGAACACCAGCGACAGCACGCCTAGCACGTGCGGCTGGTCGATCGGCAGCTCGTGCGGCCCGGCGAAAGTCTCGCGCATCGCGTAGAGGGGGCTGGTGCCGATGTCGCCATAGACGACACCGAGCGCGCCGAAGGCGAGCCCGCCCAGCCGCAGGGCCTTGGCGGGCGTAGCGGCGGGTTGTGGCGCGCGATCTTCGGCCATGGCGATCCAGTGCGGAGGATAGGCGGGCGTCAGCCCGGCGGGCGGGCGGTCACGGCTAGGCGGCGCACCACAGTGTCTGCGTTTTGCCGTCCGCCACCAGGATCAACGCCGAGGCGACGGCATTGTCCCCGCCGTTGCCGGCCGCCCCGATCTTGAGGGAATAGGCGCCGCCCTCGGCGACCCGGGCGTCGGGCTCTGCTGCGAAGTCGGGACCTTCGGCGAGGGCGAGACCGATCCCCGTGCCGATCGCCGGGCCGGGCGACGGGTGGGGACGGTAGGGGGCGAGCTTCGCGGCCGCGGCGCGCGCGATCTCGGCGCCGGTCGCGCCCGGCCTGGCCGTGTCGACGGCGGCGGCGAGCGCGGCCCGGGCATGTTCGTGCGCGCCCGTCTCCTTGCCCAGCGTGACGAACCCTTCGGCCCAGTAGCCGGCAAGTCGGACAGCCACGTGGGCGAGCAGCGGATCGCAAGCGGGATCGGCGGTGCCGTCGAGCGGCAGGGGCGCGCCGCCGTCATGCGCGCTGGCGAGAAGCCGGGCGTCCTGCGCGCCCTCGTGGAAGGCGGCCGCCTTGGCGGCGAGTGCGGCCGTGCGCGCGCCCTTGCCGGCGGCGTGGGCGGTGCGCAGCGCCTCCACCGATGCGGCGAGGATGGCGGCGGCCTTGCGCAGCAGCCCCTGCTCGACGGGCGACTTGGTGCGGCGCAACGTGTCGACCAGCGCGTCGGCGTTCTCGATCCCGGGCAGAGCTGCGGTCACGCGCGCGTAAAGCTGGCCCGCCAGCGTACCGGTGCCGGCGAGGCCGAGCGTCGCGCCGTTCTTCGCGTCGCCGGCCACTTCGCCCAGCCAGTCGGCGATCTGCTTCGCCGGATCGCGCAGCGCGTGCACGTCCTCGGCCCAGGTGAGGCGCCGCGCCGTCTCCAGCATCGCCGGCGCCCCCGGCGTGATGATGCGGACCTGCCGGCCGGGGGCGAGCAGGGCAAAGCCCGAGCCGAGCTTGGGCGTGAAGCCGGTGAGCCAGGCGAGGGCGCCGTTATCCTCGCTGGACCCGTGCACGACCAGCCCGGCGAAGCCGCGCGCCCGCGCGGCGTCGAGCGCCGCGGATATGCGCCGGTCGAACTCGGCGCGCGGCACGATCGCCTCGTCCCAGTCATAGGGCCCGACCAGCAGGGCCGTCTGCATGGTCTGCATTTCCTTCTCCGTGATGCTGATACCAAGCCTCGATGATCTGAACCTATGCCGTCATTGCGAGCGGAGCGAAGCAATCCGGCGCTGTGCCAAGGCTTCTGGATTGCTTCGTCGCTGCGCTCCTCGCAATGACAGCTTCAAGAGAGTACCGATCATCGAGATCGGGTATAGCGGGCCTCGCCCTTCGACAAGCTCAGGGTGAGGCCCTCATGCCGAGCTTGTCGAAGCACGAGGGCCGAATTCGCGCCTCAGGCCGGGATGGTGCCGAGCTCGGCCATGCGGGCGCTGAGCACCTCGTGGCCGCCGGGCACCACGCGCACCGGCTCTCCGCACAGGAGGTAGCCCGTCTCGGGGATGTACTGGTTGGGGTGGACGACGAAGAACATGTTCTCCTCGAGCGTCACCGGATTGTCTGTGGCGACGTCGCCGGGCATCATCGAGCCGAACCCCAGCCCGTGGCCGCGCCGGCGGATATGCGGCGGCTTGCAGTACTCGCCGTAGCCCTCGGCGGTCAGCACGCGGTCGATGGCGGCGCAGGCGTCGCCGATCGGCACGCCGGGGCGGACGGCGGCGATGCCCTCCTTCATCGCGCGCACGACCAGCGCGTACTTGTCGGCGAGCGCGTTGGACGGGGTGCCGACCGACACGGTGCGGCAGATCTGGGTGAACTGGCCCTGATGGCTGGGGGTGATCTCGGCCAGGATGACGTCGCCCTTCTGCAGCTTGCGCGAAGACGAGGGCTGGACGGCGCGGTTGTGCGGCGAGGCGTTGAACATCAGGAAATTGTCGTCGGCGCCGATCGATTCCATGTAGAGGCGCAGCTCGACGGCCAGGTCGCATTCGCGCATGCCGCCATGGCCGATCTCCAACAGCTTGTCGTAGCCCGTCTCGGCGATGCGCGTCGCCTCGCGCGCATGGTCGATCTCGGCGTCGGTCTTGCGCGCGGTCGCCTTGTGGAAGGCGGCGTCGACCGGCTTCGCCTCGCCCAGCGCGGCGCCCACCCGGCCGGCAAGCGCGTGGGGCAGGGCGCCGACACCGACGCTGGCCAGGCGCCCGGGACGCATGCCGCGCAGGCATTCGGCCAGGGCGGCGACGGGATCGTCGGCGGCGACGAGCGTGTCGGCGCGCGAGCGCTGGGCTGCGCGCTCCACGTCCCAGGCGGGGGCGGCGATCAGGGTCGTCGTCTGCGCCCCGACAATGGCGAGGCTCGGCGCCACCGGGCGGTAGCCCGTCAGGTGGAAAACGGGGTCGGGACGTCCGATCGAGTGCGCGGCGCTGGACGCCGCCACCAGCGTGTCCGCGCCCTCGTCGGCCAGCAGGCGGCGCACGTCGGCGATGCGATCCGCATGGTCCATGGTCACGCTCCCGTCAGCCGCGCCATTTCTGGAAGTGCTGCTCCGCCTTGCGCGCGGCCTCGTTGAGACAGACGGCGAAGATCGACAGCACCCCGATCAGCCCGAATACCTTGGCCGGGGCGAACGTGTCGGTGAACAGCCTGGTGTAATAGCCGATGCCGCCCGCCGATACGTAGAGCTCGGCCAGCAGCACGCCCAGCAGCACGCCGGTCATGCCCAGACGCATGCCGGTGAACAGGCTGGGCACCATGTGCGGAAACACCACCCAGCGCAGGATCTGGCGGCGCGACGCGCCCATCGAGCGCGCCGAGGTCAGCAGCACCGGGCTGATGTTCTGCACGCCGGCGACGACAGTGACGATGATCGGGAACACGCCGTGCGAGAAGCCGAACGCCACCTTCGACGCCGCCCCGATGCCGAAATAGAGGATCACCAGCGGCAGGAACACCACCTGCGGCGTCGCGTAGAGCAGCAGCACGATCGGGAACACGGCCCGGCGCGTGAAGTTCTGCAGCCCGACCGCGAGGCCGAGGAAGATGCCAACCGCAACCGCGAGCCCGAACGCGACGAAAATCTCCCACAGGGTGGTCAGCACCGCGTTGACGACGGCGCCGTCGTGGGCGAGCTCGATCACCCCGCCCACCACCTCGGTCGGCGGCGACAGGAACAGCGGGTCGCCGAAGAACCGGACGCCCACCTCCCACGCGACGAACAGCAGGATGACCAGGATCAGCCGGACGAAGCCGGGCCGCGAGAACCGGCGGGCGAGGGTGGTTCCCACTGCGCGCTCGAGAGCGCCGAAGAAGAAGGGGGTCGACGCGGCTCCCCCGGATGGCGCCACCGTCGACATGTCAGTCGCGCCTCCAGCGCCGCTCGGCCGCACGAGACGACCACATTGAGGGTCACCGCCACGGAGACCGCGAAGACAATGTAGGCGAACATCTGCGCGGTATCGAGAAGCTCGGCGAGCGACACGATCTGGTGGCCGAGGCCCGACAGCGAGGCGATCGTCTCGGTCCCCAGGATCGACAGGAAGGCCAGGATCAGGCAGATGCGCAGCCCGGTCAGCACGACCGGGAAGGCCGCCGGCACCATGACGCCCCAGAACATCTGCGTGCCCTTCGCCCCCATCGAATGGGCCGCGCGGATATAGAGCGGATCGACCGAGGAGAACCCGGCGATGGTGTTGAGCACGACCGGGAAGAACCCGATCGTCGCGCCGATCGCCATCTTCGAGCCGACGCCGAGCCCGAAATACAGGATGTAGACCGGCAGCAACACGATCGCGGGGATCGAGTACATGCCCGAGAAGAGCGGATCGAACACCCGCACGGAATAGCGCGACCGGCTGACCATATAGCCCACGAGCATGCCAAGCGGCGCGGCGATGCTGACGGCCACGATGTACTCGTAGAGCGTCGTGCGCAGCGGCGCCCAGAACTTGCCGGTCTCGATCAGCGTGGTGAACTCGTCCCAGACAGACGGCACGTCGGGCAGCAGCAGCGGGTTGACGCCGCCCACCGTGGTGAGCAGGAACCAGCCGCCGAGCAGCGCACCCAGGAAGCCGAACTGGATCAGGCGCTGGGCCGCCTTGGGGGTGAGCTTCACCGCCTTACCTCCCGGCCGCCATGGCGCGGCCCGCCGGGCGGTCGGAGCCAGCCATGGTCTTGCGGATCTCGTCGTGCAGCAGCTCGTAGAGCTTGTTGCGCATGTGCCCCAGCTTGTCGGAGGTCATGAAGGAGGGGCTGCGCGGGTGCGCCTCCTCCACGTTCATCACCTCCTTGATGCGGCCGGGGCGGGCGGTGAACACCGCGACCCGGTCGGCCAGGAACACCGCCTCGGACAGCGAATGGGTGACGAAGACGATGGTCTTGCCGGTGCGGGCCAGCAACACCGACAGATCCTCGCCCAGCACCATGCGGGTCTGCTCGTCGAGCGCGCCGAACGGCTCGTCCATCAGCAGCACGTCGGTCTGCAGGCTGAGCGCCCGGGCGAGCTGGGCGCGCTGCTTCATGCCGCCGGAAAGCTGGCTGGGGTAATGGTCGGCGAACTCGAGAAGGCCCACCGAATCCAGCGCGTCGCGCGCGCGGTCGTCCCGCTCGCGCACCGGCACGCCCTGGAAGGACATCGCGAGCTTGACGTTCTCCTTGATGCTGCGCCAGGGGAACAGCGCGTTCTCCTGGAAGATGAACGCCACCGTCTTGGGCAGCGGACCCTTCACCTCCTGGCCGTGGATGTGCACCTTGCCCGCCGAGGCCTCGAGCAGCCCGCCGCAGATGTTGAGCAGGGTCGACTTGCCGCAGCCCGACGGACCGATCAGGCTCAACAGCTCGCCCTTGGCCACGTTCAGCGAGGTGTGCTCCAGCGCGACGACACGCCGCTGGTCCTCCTCCAGGCCAAAAGCGTGCGATACGTCCTCGATCCTGATCGCAACGTCTTGCGAATCCAACCTACGTCTCCCCGTCGTGTTTTGGGGCAGGTTCCGGAGGCGCCCGACGGCGCCTCCGGGCCTGCCAGCTACATGTTCGCGCCCGGCAGGTACTTCTCGGTGTACAGCTTCGACATGTCGGGCTTGGATTTCAGGACATGCAGATCGACCCAGGACTGTGCCAGCGTCTCGAGCGCCTTGGGATCGAAATGCCCGTCGTCACGCATGATCGGCATGAGCTGGTCGAACGTCCAGCCCGTGACCTTTTCGTCGCTCCCGATAATCGGCGCGATGAACTTCACGCTCTCCGCCTTGTGGGTGCGCATCCACTTGATCGTCTCGAACCAGCCGGCGAGAAACTCGGTCACGGCCTTGGGGTTCTTCTCGATGATCTTGTTCGTCGCATAAATCACGTGGATGTGAAAGTGCGGCACGATATTGCCGAAATTGGTGATCGTGCGGGCATAGCCCTTGGCCTCGAAGTCATACATCTGGTTGAGGCTGGCAACCATGCCGTCCACCTTCTTGGTGCGCATGGCGGCGGCCTCGGATGTGGTGGTCCCCAGCGGCACCGTCTTGATGCCGTTCGGCCCCCAACCCTGCTGGCGCGACAAGCTGCTTCACCAGCCAGGCCGTGAGCGAGCCCGCGGTGGAGACCGCGATGGTATGGCCCTTGAGATCCTTCACCGAATGTACCGGCACGTCGGGCCGGACCATGACGCCGAGCAGCTTCGGCTCGTTCGCCATCGCCGCCACCGCCATCTGCGGTGCGCCTTTGGCGATAGACGCCATCTCGGGCCCGGAGCCGAGCGCCATGTCGATGGAATCCGCGACCAGCGCCTGCTGCTCCTTGCCGCCGCCGGCAAAGGCGAAATCCTTCACGTCGAGGCCGTGCTTCTTGAAGAAGCCCTTGGCGATGCCGAGCTTGAGCGGCGCGAAGGTGAACGCCGTTTGCGACGAAATGCCGACGCGCAGCTGGTCCTCGGCGGTGGCGGGCGCCGCGCTCAGCCCCCCGATCGCCGCGGCGGCCAGCCCCGCCGCCAACCACGTCCGCAGATTCTGGCTCGTGCTCCGTGTCATGTCGTACCTCCCTGTTGTGGTTCGGATCGTCTGCACCGTCCGCGCCTTGCGGCGTTCTATTCGGCGGCTTGCGAGCGGCGCATCTCGGCGCGCAGCTTTTCCGTGGCCGCGCTGTCGATGGCCAGGTCGGCGCCCTTCAGCACCACCCCGTACTCACGCTCGGCGGCCTCGTGCGAGACGAACCCGTCCAGCACGTCCTCGCGCACGCGCTCGGGCTCGCGGTCGCAAGGATCGCCCCAGCCGCCGCCGCCGCCCGTCATGACGATGACCTCGGCCTGGGGGCCGACGAAATAGCCGTTCTCGTCGACCGCGCGGAATTCGTTCTCGCCTGGCTTGCGCAGCACGAAATCGCCGTGGCCGCCGGGCTTGCCGCCGCGGATGCCCCACGGCGGGCATTCGATGCGCGGCGGCCGCGTCAGGTTCCAGCGGCCCTCGACGAAGTTGATGACGCGCGTGTTGCCGCCGAGACCGCCGCGATAGCGCCCGGCACCGCCGGAATCGGTGCGCAGCGCGCGCTCGGCGATGAGGACCGGGGCCTTCATCTCGATGGATTCGATCGGGCCGTTGCGCACGTCGCCCTGACAGACGGAGACCGTGCCGGATTCGCCGTCCTCGAATGGCCTTCCGCCCCAGCCGCCGCCCTCGATCGATTGCAGCACGAAGCGCTTGCGGGTCGCGGGGTTGGTGCCGAAGAACACGACGGCGCCGCCCAGCGTTCCCATGTGCGCGGCCGGCACCTTGTCGGGCCAGGCCTGGGCGAGAGCGGTGATGATGGTGTCGACCACGGTCGGAATGGGGGTCGACCATCCGGCCATCGGCGCGGGGTAGCGCGCCATCATCATGTTGCCCTCGGGGATGATGTCCTTGAGCGCCCGGAACGAGCCCTCGTTGACGTTGTCGAGCGGCGCGGTCAGTGCCTTGTAGGCGACGCGCGGTCCGGCCATGGTGCGCGAGTTGATACCGGCGCGGCGCTCCTTCGAGCAGCCGGAGAGGTCGATGATCATCGAGCCGCCGGGCTCGACCGTCACCTTCGCGTGCAGCCGGACCTTCTCGCCGACCACGACCCCGTCGTCGTCGAGGAAGGATTCGGCCTCGTATGTGCCGACGGGGATGGTCTCGACCACCTTGCGGCACTTGGCCTCGGTCTCGTCGAAGATGTGGTTGATCGCGGCCAGCATGGTCTCGCGGCCGAACTTCTTGAACAGCTCGTCGAGCCGGCGCAGCGCGAGGCGGCAGGCCGCCATCTGCGATCGCATGTCGCCCAGCGAGGAGTCGGGGAAGCGGATGTTGTCGCCGATGACCTTGTACAGCAGCTTGTTGAGCTCGCCCTTCTCGTAGATCTTGAGCTGGTCGAGCTGCAGCCCTTCCTCCCACGGATCCTTCACCTCGGCGCCCGCGCCGAAGCCCGTCGACTTGCCGCCCACGTCGATCCAGTGGGCGCGCACCATCGCGAACATCTCGAGCTTGCCCTCGAAGAAATAGGGCATGTAGATCACGATGTTGTTCAGGTGCTGGCCGGCCACCGCCTGGTGGTTGGTGATGATGACGTCCTCGGGCGAGAACCCGTCCTCGCCCCAGGTCTTCACCCCGTCGACGATCACGACGCCGAGGTCGGACACGAAGTGCGACACGCCGCCGACGTTCTGCGAGACCAGCTCGCCGGTCGGCAGGACAAGCGAGGTGCAGAAGTCGCGTACCTCGTAGATCATCATGTTGTAGGAGGTGCGCTGCAGATCGACCGCCATCTCGTTGGCGATCGCCGGCAGGGCGTTGCGTACGACTTCCAGCGTGACCGGATCCAGCTTCGTGGCCATCACTCGCTCCTCACCGATATGATCAGCTCGCCCGTCTCGGCGACCTTCAAGCTGTCGCCCGGGAACATCACCGTGGTCGAGGCATATTCGCGCACCAGCGCGGGCCCCGCGATCCGCGTGCCCGGCCGCAGCGTCTCGCGCTGGTAGACCGGGCAGTTCACGCCCTTGTCCTCGTCGAAATAAACGGTGCGGTGTTCGGCCGGCTCGCCGCCCGCCGCGCCGTCGAGCGAGGGCAGGGCGATCTTGGCGCGGTGGCCGAGCGCCACCATGCGGACGTTGATGATCTCCAGCGGTTCGTCCGTCGCGTGGTGGGCGTAGCGCTGCTCGTGCAGCTGGTCGAACGCCGTGCGGATCGCCGCGTGATCGCCCTTGTTGATCTGCTCGAGCGAGACCGGCACCGACAGGGCGAACTCCTGGCCGACATAGCGCAGGTCGAACAGCGCCTGGTGCGAGACGTCCTTGCCTTCCTTCAGCATCGTGCGGCTTTCCGCCACCATCTCGTCATAGACGCCGCGCAGGGCCTTGAAGTCGGCGTCCTGCAGGGGGGCGTAGAAGGTGCGGATGAAGTCGTGCCGCTCGTCCGCCATCAGCATGCCGAGGGCCGAGAAATGCGCCGGAAAGCGCGGGATGATGACGGTCGGGATGTGCAGCTCGCGCGCAATGGCGACGGCATGCAACGGTCCGGCGCCGCCCGAGGCGACCATGGCGAAGTCGCGCGGGTCGTACCCTTTCTCGACCGACACCTCGCGCACGGCGAGCGACATGTGCAGCACGGCGATCTGCACGATCGCGCGGGCCGCCTGGATGTCGCCTATTGACAGCGGCTGCGACACCTTGGCCTGAAGGCCCTTGAGCGCCGCCTCGCCGTCCAGCGGCATCTCGCCGCCGAGGAAGTCGTGCGCGCCGATGCGGCCCAGCACGACATTGGCGTCGGTGATGGTCGGCTCGGTCCCGCCGCGCTTGTAGGAGATCGGGCCGGGCTCGGCGCCCGACGATTGCGGCCCGACCTTGAGCGCGCCGACCTCGTCGATCCAGGCGATCGAGCCGCCGCCGGCGCCGACCTCGACCACGTCGACCACGGGCACCATGACCGGGTGGCCCGACGCGTAGCCGCCGACATAGTAGCCCTCGGCCATCGAGGTCTCGCCGTCGCGCACCAGGCTCGCCTTGGCGGTAGTGCCGCCCATGTCGAACGAGACGACGTCCTTGTAGCCGAGCGCGCGGCCGATCTCGGCCGAGGCGATGATGCCGCCGACCGGGCCGGATTCCATCATGGTCACGGGCCGCTTGACGGCCGCCTCGGGCGCCATCACCCCGCCGTTCGACTGCATGATGGCAAGGTCGCCCTTGAAGCCGAGCTTGTCGAGCCGGCCCTGCAGGTTGTGCACATAGCCGCCGACCTTGGGGCCGATATAGGCGTTCACCACCGTGGTCGACATGCGCTCGTACTCGCGGTACTCGCGCAGGATCTCGTGCGACAGCGAGACATAGGCGTCGGGCAGCTTGTCCTCGACGATGCGCCCGGCGAGCTTCTCGTGCTCGGGGTTGGTGTAGGAGTGCAGGAAGCACACGGCGACCGCCTCGACCCCGTCCTTGGCCAGGGTCTCGCAGGCCCGCTCGACGCTTCCCAGGTCGATCTTCTCGTAGACCTCGCCCGACGCCAGCATGCGCTCGGCGACCTCGAGCGTGCGCCGGCGCGGCACCAGCGGCCGCGGGCGGTGGAAGAACAGGTTGTAGGCCTCGGGCCGATTGGCGCGGCCGATGATGTAGACGTCGCGCGTGCCGCGGGTGACGACCAGCCCGACCGAAGCGCCCTTGCGCTCGATCAGCGTGTTGATCGCGATGGTCGATCCATGGATCAGGTTGGACATCGCGCGGGGCTCGAGGGCCGATTTCTCGATGCAGTCGATCACCCCGTCGACCGGGTCGCGCGGCGTGGTCAGGCTCTTCGCCTGGAAGAACTTTCCGGCTTGCTCATCGAACGCGATCAGGTCGGTGAACGTGCCGCCGATGTCGACAGCGAGAAAGACCAATTTTCTGCCCCTGTGGTGCGTGCCCGAACCGGGCGCATGTTATTGTTCGACCGCGCGGTGTAGCAAGCCGCGCAGCGCGTGCAAAGTGCAAACCGGGCGATCCTAGCAGATTGGCACCGCGCATGCCCGCGGCTTGACGCGGAGCCGCCCCGCTCGCAACATCGCGTGCCCAAGGGGGAACGCCATGGCGACCGCAACCGGCCAGGCCGTGCAGCCGAAGCAGCAGCCGCTGATTCGCTGGCGCTATTCGTGGATCTTCGTCGCCGGCATCGCGCTGCTGGTCTACGCGCTGAACAGCCCGTCCAACTGGCTGCTCAACTGGGTGCATGTGTTCTTCGGCCTGGTCTGGACCGGCATCGACCTGTTCATGGGGTTCATCCTGGGCCCGATCCTGCGCCGGTTGCAGCCCGAGCTGCGCAAGATCGTGTCGGTCGAGCTCTCGGCCCGGTTCTTCTTCCTGTTCCCGATGATCTCGACCGTCACCCCGATGGCCGGCTGGGAGTTGGCCAAGCGGCTGGGCTACACCGACCTGCCCTATCCGCAATATTGGTGGGTGGTGGCCTCGCTGGTGATCGTCTCGATCCTGGCGTTCCAGGGAATCTGCCTCCTGATGCCGCTCAACCTGCGGACGTTGTGGGAGCTGCGCAAGCCCGCCCCGGACATGCAGCTCGTCGGAAGGCTGATGCGGGCGTACCTCACCATCTCGGGGATCCAGGGGGTCCTGCAGCTTTCGATCATCGTCGTGATGACCCGTTACCGCCTGGGGTTGTAGCCCGCGTCGCGAAGCATCTGGTCGGGCGGCGCCGGAGACCTTATATCCGGGCGTCCGCCCGTGCCGCGGCTGCCACAGAAATGCCGCGGCGGACTGGCACTTGTGCCGCGGACCGGTCGGGGCTAAACCCGCGCCGGCCCCACCAGCCTAGGGATTTTCCGCACGTGACGCTCGCTCGGACCATCGCGGCGGCACTGACCGTGGGACTCGTCGCCCATGCGCTGCCGGCCGCGGCCCAGGTCCCGGGCGGGCGCGGCGGCGGGCCGCCGTCCGGGATTCCGGTCGAGGCGCAGAAGGTCACGGTCGAGCCCATCGTCGAGAAGGTGCAGGCGATCGGCACGCTGCGGGCCAACCGCTCGGTCATGGTCCGGCCCGAGATCGCCGGGCTGCTCACCCAGATCGGCTTCAAGGAATTCGGCGCCGGTCGCCAAGGGGA
Organism: uncultured Alphaproteobacteria bacterium; assembly: GCA_963826605.1. Lineage (GTDB taxonomy): Bacteria > Pseudomonadota > Alphaproteobacteria > MPNO01 > DASWLB01 > CAWGHZ01. Next base: position 1,440,555 of record CAWGXN010000001.1, on the reverse strand, counting down.
CCGTGCTCTACCGGATGGACGACGCGATCGTCAGCGCCCAGCTCCACCAGGCCGAGGCGGCGCTCGCCCTCAGCGAGCGCAACAACAACCGGGCGATGGAGCTCTACCGCAAGGGCTCCGGCACGGCCCAGGCGCGCGACCAGGCGATCTCGGCGCTCGCCGCCGACCGGGCCGCCGTCGCGCTGGCCAAGGCGCGGCTCGCCCAGACCGTGGTGCACGCGCCGTTCGCGGGCATCGCCGGCATCAGCAAGGTCGACACCGGCGCCTACGTCACCGCCGGCCAGGACCTGGTGAGCCTCGACGACGTCGACACGATGAAGATCGATTTCGACGTGCCCGAGCGCTACGCCCGCTTCATCGCCGAGCAGGAGCGGGTAATCCTCGCCCCCGACGCCCTGCCGGGGCGCAGCTTCGAAGGCAAGGTCTCGGTCGCCGCCACGCGGATCGATCCGGAGTCGCGCACGCTGGGGGTCCGGGCGGTTGTGCCGAACCCCGACCATCTCCTCAAGCCGGGCATGTTCACCCGCGTCACCGTTGCGGTCGGCGAGCAGCGCAAGGCGATCGTCGTCCCCGAGCAGGCGATCGTGCCGCAGGGCGACGCGCTGGTCGTGTTCAAGCGTGGTGGACGGCCAGGCCAAGCGCAGCGTCGTGGCGCTGGGGCTGCGCCAGTACGGCCGGGCCGAGATCGTGAAGGGCCTCTCTCCCGGTGACGTCATCATCACCGCGGGCCAGCAAAAGGTGCAGGACGGGGCGGCGGTCATGGTGATCCCGGCCCGGCCGCCGGCCGGCGCATCACCGGGCGCGGCGCCCGGAAAGGCGTCGGGCGGCGCGGCGATGGACCCGCCGGCGCGCGCCCAGCAGGCGAGGGGCGGGCGATGAAGCTCTCCGAGCTTTGCATCCGCCGGCCGGTCTTCGCCACGGTGCTCAGCCTGGTGATCGTGCTGATCGGGCTGGTCTCCTACGAGCGGCTGACGATCCGGGAATATCCCGAAGATCGACCCGCCGGTGGTCAGCGTGCAGACCACCTACAAGGGCGCCAGCCCCGAGATCATGGAGAGCCAGGTCACCCAGCCGCTGGAGGAGTCGCTGTCGGGCATCGAGGGCATCGACTTCATGACCTCGACCAGCCGGCAGGAGCGGTCGAACATCACGGTCACGTTCAACCTCGACCGCGACCCCTCGGCCGCGGCGGCCGACGTGCGCGACCGGGTGAGCCGCGCGCGCAAGCAGCTTCCCGACGACATCGACGAGCCGATCATCGAGAAGGTCGAGGCCGACGCCCAGTCGACGATCTTCCTCACCCTGTCCTCCGACCGGCACAACTCGATGGAGATCAGCGATTTCCTCGACCGCCACGTGAAGGACCAGCTCCAGGTCCTGCCCGGCGTCGCGCAGGTGCACATTTTCGGCGAGCGGCGCTATTCCATGCGCATCTGGCTCGACCCCGACCGCATGGCCGCCTACGGCGTGACGCCGCAGGACGTCGAGACGGCGCTGCGCCAGCGAGAACGTCGAGGTGCCGGCCGGGCGCGTCGAAAGCAAGTACCGCGAGTTCACGGTGCTGTCGCAGACCGATTTGCGGACACCGGCCCAGTTCGACCAGATGGTGATCCGCAAGGGCGCGGGCGACACGCTGGTGCGGCTGCGCGACGTGGCGCACACCGAGCTGGGCCCCGAGGACGACCGAAGCCTGATACGGTTCAACGGGCGCAACGCGGTCGCCGTCGGTGTGATCAAGCAATCGACCGCCAACCCGCTCGACGTGGTGAACGAGGTGCGCGCGCGCGTGCCCGCCATCCAGGCGAGCCTTCTCCCCGGCATGCACATCCAGGTGGCGCACGATCACACGCTGTTCATCCGCGCCTCGATCGAGAACGTCTACACGACGATCGCCGAGGCGGTCGGCCTCGTCGTGCTGATCATCTTCCTGTTCCTGCGCTCGGTGCGCGCGACCCTGGTGCCGCTGGTGACGATCCCGATCGCGCTCGATCGGCGCGTTCGCGCTGATGTACCTGTTCGGCTTCTCCATCAACACGCTGACGCTGCTGGCCATGGTGCTGGCGATCGGCCTGGTGGTCGACGATTCCATCGTCATGCTGGAGAACATCTGGCGCCATATCGAACGCGGCGAGCGGCCGATCCAGGCCGCGCTCAAGGGCGCGCGCGAGATCGGCTTCGCCGTCATCGCGATGACGATGACGCTCGCCGCCGTCTACGTGCCGATCGGGTTCATGCAGGGCACGACCGGCCGGCTGTTCACCGAGTTCGCGTTGACCCTCGCCGGCGCGGTTATCGTGTCCGGCTTCGTCGCGCTGACCGCCTCGCCGATGATGTGCTCGCGCCTCCTCAAGCGCACGACGCGCCACAATTTCGCCTACCGGCTGGGCGAGCGCGCGCTCGACGGGCTCGTCTCGGGCTATCGCGGCGTACTCGGCGCGGCGCTCCGCGTGCGACCGCTGGTGCTGCTGATCGGGCTCGCGGTGGCCGGCAGCGGCTACTTCTTCTTCTCGCACCTCAACAACGAGCTCGCGCCCTACGAGGACCAGGGCACGCTGGTGGTATTCTTCAAGGCGCCCGAAGGCTCGACCATCGGCTACATGAAGAACTACGCGCTGCAGGTCGAGAACATCGTTCGCAAAGTGCCGGAGGTCGAGCGCTCGTTCCTGATCGTCGGCTATCCCACGATCAACCAGGGCATCTCGTTCTCCCTGCTGAAGCCTTGGGCCGAGCGGACCCGCGCGCAGCAGGAGATCTCAGCCTCGATCGCGCCCAGCCTCTATGACATCCCGGGCATCTCGGCGTTCCCGATCAACCCGCCGCCGCTCGGGCGCAGTCCGCGCGACAAGCCGATCTCGGTGGTGATCGAAACCACCCGGACCTACGGCGAGCTGCAGAAGATGGTCGACAAGTTCACGGCCGCTGCGGGGAAGAACCCGGCGATCCTCAACATCGATTCCGACCTGCAGCTCAACAAGCCGCAGCTCGAGGTGCATGTCGACCGCGACAAGGCCGCCTCACTCGGCATTTCCGGCGAGACCATCGGCCATGCGCTGCAAACCTTCCTCGGCGGCCAGCAGGTCACGCGCTTCAAGCGCCAGGGCAAACAGTATGACGTGATGCTCCAGGTCGCCGACCGCTACCGGGTGAGCCCGGTCGACGTCCCCAGGCTCTACGTGCGCGGGGCGTCCGGCCTCGTCCAGCTCGGCAACCTGGTGCGGGTGAACGAGACGGTCGCGCCGAGCGAGCTCAACCATTTCGACCAGCTCCGCGCGGCGACGATCACCGCGAATCTCGCCCCCGGCGCCGGCATGGGCGAGGCGCTCGCCTACCTGAAGGACGCCGCGCATCGCGTGCTGCCCGCCGATGCGCAGATCGAATATAGCGGCCAGTCGCGCGAGTTCCTGCGCTCGACCAGCGGGGTGTACATGACCTTCGCCCTCGCGCTCGCCTTCATCTACCTCGTGCTGGCGGCGCAGTTCGAAAGCTTCCGCAGCCCGTTCATCATCATGCTGACCGTGCCGCTGTCGATCGCGGGCGGCCTTCTCGCGCTGTGGCTCGACGGGGCGACTCTCAACATCTATAGCCAGGTCGGGCTGGTCACCCTGATCGGGCTGATCACCAAGCACGGTATCCTGATCGTCGAATTCGCCAACCAGAACCGCGCCCGCGGCCTCGATGCGATGGAGGCGGTGCGCGAAGCGGCCGTGATGCGCATCCGGCCGATCCTGATGACCACCGGCGCCATGGTGTTCGGGGCCGTGCCGCTCGCGGTGGCCACCGGCGCGGGCGCCGAGAGCCGCCATTCCATCGGCCTTGTGATCGTCGGCGGCCTGCTGGTCGGAACCTTCTTCACCCTGTTCGTGATCCCGTGCGTCTACACCTACCTCGCCGGCCGCGTCCCGGCGACCGAGATGGCGGGCGCCGAGGGGGCCCGCCAGCCGGCCGAGTAGCGCGGGAAGCCGGATCTAAGGTTCGTTGTTCGCCGGGCAGCCGTCGTCGTTGACGGAATCGTCGGGCATGCGCGTGCCGCACAGTATCGCGCCGTCGAGGTCGGCGCCGGTGATGTTGGCGCGATCGAGATAGGCGCCCGTCAGGTCCGCGCCTTTCAAATCGGCCCCGGTAAGATCGGCATCGGTCAGATCCGCACTCTTGAGGTCGGCCTTCCTGAGGTTGGCCTGGTGCAAGTCCGCGCGGTACAGGTTGGCCCCCGCGAGCGTCGCGCCGGCGAAATCAGCCCGCCGGAGGTTCGACTTCGCGAAATTGGCGACGAACAGGTCGGAGCCCGACATGTCGGCGCCGGCCAGCTTGTGGGCGCTGAGCAGCGCGCCGGAAAGCTCGCATTTCACGCAGGCATCCTTGCTGACAAGGCGCTTCATGTCGCCGGTCTGGAACGCCATGGCGCTCGAGGCGACGCCCATCAACAGGATCGACAAAGCGGTCGTCTTGATCATGATGGCCTCCGTTCCCGTTCCACAATCCCATATGGGGCGTGATTCGGGCATTGCGATGGCGCGCTGCGCCGCGCGGGGGGCTGCGTGAGCACGTTCGTCGTCGCCGTATTCGCCGTCACCTATTTCGGCATGGCGCTGGGCCGCCTGCCCGGGTCGCGGGTGGACCGCACGGGAATCGCGATGATCGCCGCGGTGGCGCTCGTTGCGCTGGGCGCCGAATCGCCGGCGCGCGCCGCCGCTTCCATCGACTTCCCGACCCTCCTGCTGCTCGCGGGGATGATGGTGCTGTCGGCGCGGTTCGGCGCCGCCGGGCTATATGACGCGGCGGCGGCGTGGATCGCCCAGCGTGCCGCGCGCCCGATCCTGCTGCTGGCGCTGACGGTCGCGGTCGGCGGAGTGCTCTCGGCGCTGCTGGTCAACGACATCGTGGTGTTCGCCATGGCCCCGATCCTGTGCCGCGCGCTGGTGCGGCGGGGCGCGGATGCGCGGCCCTACCTCTACGCGCTGGCGGCTTCGTCGAACGCGGGCTCGGCGGCGACGCTGGTCGGCAACCCGCAGAACATCCTGATCGGCCAGGCCGGGCATCTCGGCTTCTGGCCCTATGCGGCGGTTGCGACGCCGGTCGCGCTGGCGAGCCTCGTCGCGGTCTTCGCGACCGTGGCGATCACCTGGCGCCGGGAGCTCGCCACCGCGCCGCCCCCGGCGCCGGTCGAGCCGGTGACGGTCCATGCGGAGCAGGCGTGGCTGTGCGCGGCGGGGCTGGTCGCCCTGCTCGCCCTGTTCGCGACGCCGGTGCCGCGCGAGATCTCGGCGCTGGCGGTGGCCGCCGGGCTGGTGGTCAGCCGGACGATGGCGAGTCGGATCTTCTTCGACCGGATCGACTGGCCGCTGCTGATCCTGTTCGCCGGGCTGTTCGTGGTGAACGACGCGCTGACCGGCACCGGTCTCGCCGTACATGCGGTCGACGCGCTGGCGGCGCACGGCATCGTGCCGACGCGCGCCCTGACCCTGGGCCCGCTGGCGCTGGTGCTCAGCAACACCATCGGCAACGTGCCCGCCGTGATCATGATCCTCGAGCTGTTTCCGGCGCTTCCGCCCGGGGTGCTCGCCGCGCTCGCGGTTCTGTCGACCCTGGCCGGCAACCTGCTGCTGGTCGGAAGCCTCGCCAACCTGATCACGGCGGAGCGGGCGGCGGGCGAGGGGGTGCGCCTCACCTTTCGCGACCATGCCCGGGCGGGCGTGCCGCTGACCCTGGCGACGCTGGCGATGGCCGCTTTGTGGCTGGTCGCGCTCGGCGCGGTGCGTCCTTGAACGTGCGCGGGCGTTAACCCGCCCTTAAGGCTACCCTGGGTAGCGTGGGGGCCTCCTATGGGGGGCGCGATGGCGACCGCGGACGGCGGCACGGCCCTGGCACGGCGCGGCATCGGACGACGCGGCCGGCGCGCCTCGCCGGAGGCTGCCACTTCGCGTCAGGGGCTGGTCACGCACGGCAGCGGGCGGCGCCGGGTTCTCGACCTCGGGCCCGTGCGCGACAAGCTGGGCCCGCACTGGCCGCGCTATTCGGAGGCCGTCTATCTGATCGCCGAGAAGGTGATCCGGCGCGAGCTGGGGCCGAAGGACCGGCACCGGCGCGACGGCGACGCCTTCGTGATCGAGTTCGAAGGCGTCTCCGCCTTCCGCCACCGGCGCGCCTTCGCCAAGATCGAGCAGGACCTGTCCGAGCTGCTCTATGGGGCCGGCGGCGCGCTCGGCGACGTGCCGGCGACCCGGACGCGGCGCGCGCCGGCTCGTCAAACCGCGACGTCGGGATGGTGGCGGCGGCTTTTCGCGGCCATGCGCGCGCAGTTGCGCCCCCGTTTGAGCCGCCGTTTGCGCCGCACCGGGCGGGGCGGGGAGGTCGCGCCGGTCGCTGCCTCCGCCGATCAGGACGTGACACCCGCCGCCGCGCCGGCTCCCGAATCCTCCCGCCCGACGGAACCGGGCTCGACGGAACCGGGCTCGACTGGAACCGGGCTCGACGGAACCGGGCTCGACGGAATTGGCCGCGCCGCCATCGGTCCCGGATGCCGCCTTGCCGATGCCGCCGCAGCCGCAGGCGGCCCCTCCGACCGGTGCGGCGCGGCACATCTACCGCGCGCCTCTGGCCGCGCCGCCCCCGGCTTCGCTGCCCCTGGTCGTGACCGGGCAGGCCGCGTGGGCCGACGCCGTCCTGCCGGCCGGCGGGGCCGCCCGGCGCCGGGCGCAACGGGATGAAAGCGAGATCCGCCGTATCGAGGAGGCGATGGTCGCCGCCACGCTGCGCGCCGCGCGCGAGCACGCGAAATATGAGCCGGCGGTCGAGGCGGCATTGCGCCGGGTGCGCTTCGCCTACCGGCCGCTCTGGCATGTGGGCAGCCGGTCGCTGGCGATCTTCCGCTGCACGCCGGTGATGGAGAACGAGACGGGGCTGGTCGAGGGCGATGCCGTGCTGCCCAATCCGGGCGCCCACGAGCTCCACATGATGCTCGACCACCTGACCCTTGCGAACGTGCTGCTCGACATCGAGACCCTGCTGCACGACAAGCGCGACGGCATGGTGGTGGTGCCGCTGCATTTCGTCAGCTTCGTCGCCGACTGGTCGGGCGAGCCGCTGATGAAGATGCTGCACAACCTGCCCACGTCGGGCCGCGCGCGCATCGTGTTCGAGATCGTCGACGCGTTCGCCGGGCGCACCGATGCGCGCTTCCGCGCGGTGGTGCACGCGCTGCGCCCGTTCTGCAGCCGGCTGGGCGCCAACCTGCCTCTGCGGGTGCAGGATCCCCGGTTCTGGCGCGAGCTCGGAATTTCCGTCGTCTCGACCGACCTCACCGGCTACGACGCGCCGGAGGACGAGCTGATCGCCGAGCTCGACCGTTTCGTGGTCGGCGCCCGCCCGCTGGGGCTGCGCACCGTCGCCATCGGGCTCGGGTCGCGCAGCCTGGTTCTCGCCGCGGCCACGATGGGGTTCGACATGGTGCATGGCACCAACGTCGCCCATTTCGCCGACCGCGACGCGTTCGGCCGCGTTCCGTTCGACTTCTCCGACCTGTATGCCGACCAGTTGATGATCGCGGAGGGTTGAGTCGCTTACAATCCGGAGTTAACGGACTTTTAACCTTACCGCTCCATGACGCGAAGCGCGTGGTGCGGATGGAAGCGTTGGGGGGAAGACGACGTGACCGGGTTCCCCGGAGCGGGCACGGCCTACCTGGTCGTCGAGGCCGGCCGACGGGTGCTTGCGCTCGATGCAGGCTGCGTGCGCGAGGTGCTGTTCCAGTGCGCGCTGGGCCGGCCACCGACCGCGCCGCCCTTCCTCGCGGGATTGCTCGACCTGGCGGGCGAGGCGGTGCCGGTGGTGGCGCTGGCCGAGCTGCTCGGACTCGCCGCGCCGCCGTGCGACCGCTATTCCCAGATCGTCCTGGCCGGCACCGAGGCGGGCCCGCTCGGCCTGGCGGTCACGCGGGCGCGCACCCTGGTCCGCGCGGCCGACGCCGTGCGCGAGGAGGTGGCGCCGGGGACCAGCTTCGCCGGCTGCGTCGCCGCCGCGCTGTCCTGGCCCGGCGGACAGGCCGCGCTGCTGGCGCTCGATCGCCTGCTGATCGAGGCCGAGATCCCGCGCCCTTGCGCATTTCCGTGCCGTCGAGCAGGGCCGTCTGGCCGCCCTCGCCGAAGTGCCGGACGGTGCCGCGCCATGACCGCCGCCCTCCGCCGCGACCGCGCAGGCGCGCCGCCCGACGCCATGGACGCGCTTCGCGACTTCGTGGTGGAGCGCACCGGCCTCGCCTATTACCGCGGGCGGGAGCGCAAGCTGGTCTCCGTGGTGCAGCGCGCCATGCGCCGCGCCGGGACGCCCACGCGCGAGCTCTATTTCGCGCTGGTCCGGTCCGAGCGCGGGCGCGCGGAGCTCGAGACGCTGATCTCCGAGCTGGTGATCGGCGAGACCTCGTTCTTCCGCCACCCGGCGCAGTTCGCCGCCCTGCGCGACGCGATCCTGCCGGCGCTCGACCGCGCCCGGCCGCCGGGCCAGAGGCTGCGCATCTGGTCGGCCGCCTGCGCCAACGGGGCGGAGCCCGCCTCGCTCGCCCTGCTGGTCGGGCGGGAGGCACGGCTCGGCGGACGAGGCGCCGACATTCTCGGCACCGATCTCAGCCAGCCGGCGGTGCGCCGAGCGCGCCGGATGGTGTTCGGCGTGCGCGACCGCAGGGGCCTCGCGCCTCGGCTCGACCGCGCCTGCTTCGAGGACGTCGAGGACGGGCGGCGCCTGGCCGAGGCGTACCGGCGCATGCTGCGCTTCCGCCAGCACAACCTGATGAGGGCGTCCCATCCCGAGGGCGCGCGCGGCGCGCCGTTCGACCTGGTGCTGTGCCGCAACGTGCTGATCTATTTCGACGCGCCGACGGTGCGCCGCGTGCTCGCCAATATCCGCGCGACGATGGCGCCGGATGGCTGGCTGATGGTCGGCCATGCCGAGCCGCTGCTCGCCTGCCACGACCTGTTCCGCCCCGAATGGGTGGGCGAGGTCTTCGCCTACCGCCCCGCCGACAAGACGGCGCGGCGCGCGCGTCCGGCGCAGAGGGAGCGGAGCCGTCCCGTCCCGGCGCCGTTCTTGCCGCCCCCCGCGACAGCCGCCGGTCCCGTCCCGAAGGTCGCGGCGCCGCTCCCGGTCGAGGACGCCGCGCCGAGCATTGCCTCCATCCAGGATCTTTTGCGGCAAGGGGATGGCGCCGCGGCCCGGCGCGCCTGCCGCGCGCGCGTCGAAGCGTGCCCGTTCGATGCGCAGTCGCACTACATGGAGGCGCTGGTCGCGGACTGGGCCGGCGAGCCCGCGGCGGCGGAGACGGCGCTGCGCCGCGCCCTGTTCCTCGACCGCAAGTTCGGACCCGCCCGCTTCCGGCTGAGCCAGCTCCTGATGGCGCGCGGCGACGGCGCCGGCGCCCTGCGTGAGCTGCGCAACGTCGCGCGTCTCTATCACAGGCGGGACGCGGACGAGATCGCCTCGGAGATCGACGGCCTCACCGTGGGCGCGCTGCGCGACCTCGTCGCGCTGCAGCTCGAATCGGTGGCGGCGCCATGACGGGCGAGGCCAGTTTCGATTGGGCGGGCGCCCGCGCGCGGCTGGCGGCTCTGGGTGCGGCGCTTACGGGGCAGGCCTCCGACGATGGCGCCCTGGAGCGGATTTTCGCGGCGCGGGCGGCGGCACTCGCCCGTCGCGGCGCCGTCGCGGCGAAGGACCCGTCGCGGCGCCACGTCATCGTCCGTGCGGGCGGCGAGGCGTGCGCCGTGCAGATCGCGGACACCGCTGGCGTGGTGCGCATCGGTGCTCTGGCGCGCCTGCCCGGCGGGCCGGACGAGCTGGCGGGTGCGCTCAGCGAGCAAGGCCGGATCTGGCCGGTGCTCGATCTCGCCCGGCTGCTCGGCCTCGCGCCGGCGGAGGGCGGGCCGCGCTGCGCCGTCCTGCTCCGGCGCGGCGTGCGGCGCTGCGCGCTGGGCGTCGACGCGCTCGACGGGCTGCGCGACGTAGCAAATACGGGGCCGGCCGGCGGGGCCTCGCGCTTCGCCCGGGCCGTCGCCGACAAGCTCATCCTGGTCGACGCGGACGCGGTGCTCGACCATCCGGTGCTACGCAAGGAGGGGACGACATGACGATCGGAATCGGGCGCCGGGTGGGCCTGGGTTTTGCGGCGATCGTGGTCATCGCGGCGGCCATCGGCTGGTACCAGTACCGCACGATGAACGATGTGGCCGGCATCGCGGAGCGGGCGGTGCGCGAGGATATCGCGACGATCCGGCTCTACGACACGGCCCGGCTCGCCGTCAGCCGGATGAATACGCTGCGCGATAGGGCGGCGCTCGTCCATTTCCTTGCCCTCGGCAACGGGACCGCCGATACCGAGGCCGCCGCGCGCGCGCACTGGCGCGACGCCCGCAAGACCGCGCTCGCGGCACTGGCCACACTCGAATTCGGCGGTCAAGGCGCGGATCGCTTCGCTCGACGCAGCGGATTCGCGCCAGGTGTGGCGCGCCATCGCCGCGAGCGTCGCCACGGAGCGCGAGAACCTCGACGCGATGTCGGCGACGACCGAGGAGGAGCTTCGCAATTTCGACGCCGGCGATCTGAGCCACCAGCGCGCCATAGACCAGCGGCTCGACCAGATTCGCAGCGCCGCGACGGTCAACGCGTCGATCGCCGAGAACCTGGCCGACCAGCTCGGCGACGGCACCGCCGCGCGCATCGAGCGCGCCTATGCCGACGCCGACAACGTGGCCCTCGTGGCGCTCGCGGTGCTGATCGCGATCGCGCTGGCGGTCGGCGTTCCCATCCAGCGCTCGGTGGCCGGCCCGCTCGCCGAGTTCGTGCGGTTTGCGGAGCGGATCGGCGCCGGCGACCTGAGCCAGACCACGGTGCGCACCGGCCCGGACGAGATCGGCCGGCTCGGTCGCACGCTGAACGGAATGGTCGACGGGTTGCGCGGCCTCGCCCAGCAGGTGCGGGCGGGCGCCGAGTCGATCGCGAGCGCGGTCGCCGAGATGCAGGCCTCGGCACAGCAACAGGCAGCCTCGACCACCGAGCAGTCGAGCGCGATCCAGGAGTTCGCCTCGACGCTCGAGGAGATCGGCGAATCCGGCACGCAAATCTCCGAGCGCGCGCGCAGCGTGTCGGCCGACGCCGAGACCGCCTCGCAGGCCGCCGGTTCGGGCGTCGAGGCGGTGCGCGATACGACGCGCGCGATGGATTCGATCCGCGAACAGGCCGAGGCGGTGGCCGAGATCATGGTGCGCCTGACCGAGAAGGCGCAGTCGGTGGGCGAAATCACCGCGAGCGTCGACGAGATCGCCGAGCAGTCCAACCTGCTGGCCCTGAACGCCTCGATCGAGGCGGTGTCGGCCGGCGAGGCGGGCGCGCGGTTCTCCGTCGTCGCCGAGGAGATGCGCAACCTGGCCGAGCGCGCGCGCGAGGCGACGCGCCAGATCCGGGCGCTTCTGGGCGACATGCAGCAGGCCATGAGCGGCGCGGTGATGCAGACCGAGGAGGCCGTGAAGCGCGTCCAGGCGGGCAAGCGCCAGTCCGACGCCGCCGAACACACCATCCACCAGCTCACCACCGCGATGGAAGGCAGCGTGACCGCCTTCCGCCAGATCGTCGCCGGCATCGGTCAGCAGCAGATCGGCATACACCAGGCTGCCGAGTCGGTGCAGGGCGTGCGCGAATCCATGGATCAGGTGGCGGCCGGCACGCGCAGCCTCGACGAGGCGGCGCGCAGCCTCGATGAGCTGACGCTCGGTCTGCGCCGTTCGACGGAGCGCTACCGCCTGTGACCGACGACCTGCGCCGCCGGCTCGAACAGGCGTTCGCGGTCGAGCACCGTGAGCATGTCGACGCGTTGCGCGTTTCGCTGGCCGGGGCCGAGGCGGCGGGCTGGCACCTCGCGCCAGATGCCCTGACCGAAATTCATCGCCGTCTGCACAGCTTCAAGGGCGCGGCGCGGGCGATGGATTTCCGCCCGCTGGAGCGCGCGATGCACCGCGCGGAAACGCTGGCAGCGCGGTTGCAGTCGGGCGCCGAGATTGTCGATGCGGACATGGCGGCGGCGCTGGAAATCCTGCTCGACGATGCCGAGCGTTGGGTCGCGGACGCGCTGGCCGGACGGACGCCCGGCGCGCTCGACCGGGCGGAAGAGGCGCTCGGGCCCTGGCTGGAAGACAAGCCGGTCGCGCCGCCCGCCGTTTCGTCGGCACCGGTGCCGGACCCTGCCGCCGACGCCGGCGCCGCTGCGACCCATGAGGCGGTCACGCCGCGCGGCGAGACCGTGCGCGTGGACGTGGGCATTCTCGACACGATGCTCACTCGGGCCTCCAGCCTCGGCGCCCAGGCCGAGCGGCAGCGCGCGGCGATCGGCGAGCTGCGCACGCTGGCCGACGGGCTCGACCGGGTGCAGCGCGAGCTCGACCGCGCGGCCCGTCCCGCGACCGTTGCGGCGCTCAAGGGCGATATCGCGCGGCTGCATGAGCTGGCGGGGACCTTGGCCGACGCCAACTGGCACGTGCGCCGGCACGGCGCGCGGATCGATCAGGTCGCGCACGAGAGCCGGCTGGTCGCCGCTGAACAAGTGCTGTTCGACCTCGCCCGCCACGGCCGCCAGATCGCGCGCGACGAGGGCAAGGACGTGGCGGTCGGCGTCACCGGCCTCGATGTCCGGGCCGACCGCGGCGTGCTGCAGGCGCTCAAGGACCCCCTGGCGCATCTGGTGCGCAACGCCATCGTGCACGGCATCGAGCCGCCGGACGCGCGCTCCGCCGCCGGCAAGGAGCCGCGCGGCCGCGTGACCGTGGCGCTCGCGCTGCGCGGCCGGTCGGTTCAGGTCCGCGTTGCCGATGACGGGCGCGGCATCGACGCGACGGCGGTCGGCGCGCGGGCGCGCGCGCTGGGGCTGGTGGCGCCCGACGAGGACGGGCCGGCCGAGGCCGCCCTGCTGCGGCTGGTGACGCAGCCGGGCCTGTCGACGGCGCCCGAGCTGACCGAGCTGTCGGGCCGGGGAATGGGACTTTCGGTCGTCGATGCGGCGGTGCGCCGCCTCGGCGGCTATGCCGAGCTGGCGAGCACGCCGGGGAAGGGCACGTCGTTCACGCTCTCCGTCCCGAGCGTCGTGGCGCGCCGGCGGCTGCTCACCTTCGATGCCGGTGGCGAGCTTTACGCCCTGCCGCTCGACTGCGTGCGACGGGTGCGCCGCGCCGCGCCGGACGCGCTGGTGACGGTGGAAGGCCGGCGCGTCGTGCGCGATTCCGGCGGCGAGATGCCGGCGGTGTCGCTCCATGCCGCCGCGTCGGACGGGCCGGTGCGGCTGATCGAGGTCACGCTCGCCGAGGACGACGTGTTCGCGCTGGTCGTCGACGCGTTCGGTACCATCGTCGACCGCATCGTCGAGGATGCCGGGGTCGCCGGCACGCCGGCGGAGGCGATCATCGGCTGCGCTGCGGTCGAGGGCAGCAGACTCGTCGCCGTGCTCAACCCGGTCTGGCTCCGCAGCTCCGAGGCACGTCGCCCCGCCGGCGCGCGCCCCGCCGCGCCGGTTGCGCCGCGCGCGAAGCCGGTCGTGCTGATCGCGGACGATTCCATCACCACCCGGACGCTGGAGAAGAGCCTTCTGGAAGCGCGCGGCTATCGCGTGCTGGTCGCGGTCGACGGGCACGAGGCGCTGGCGCAGCTCGGCGGCACCGCGGTCGACGTGGTGATCGCCGACGTCGAGATGCCGCGCACCGACGGGTTCGCGCTGGTCGAGGCGATGAAGGCGGACAGCCGGCTGGCGGGAATCCCGGTGATCCTGGTCACCTCGCGCGACGCCGATTCCGACCGGCGCCGGGGGTTGGCGCTGGGCGCCGACGCCTATATCGTCAAGCAGCGCTTCGACGAGCGCGAGCTGGTCGAGACCATCGAGCAGCTCGTGTGACCGCGATGGTTCCCAAGCGCGTGATGATCGTCGAGGATTCGAGCGTGGTGCGCGCGCTGCTCGAGCATGTGATCGGCTCCGACCCGCGGCTTGTCACCGTCGCGTCCGTCGCCTCTGGCGAGGCGGCGCTGGCGAAGCTCGCCGTCGTCCGGCCCGACGTCATCTCGCTCGACATCCGCCTGCCCGGCATCGACGGGTTCGAGACGACGCGGCACATCATGCGCAGCACACCCACCCCCATCGTCGTGGTCTCGGGCAGCGTGGAGGATGCCGACCTGCGCATCGCCATGCGCGCGCTCGAGGCCGGAGCGCTCGCCGTGGTGGAGAAGCCGGTCGGCACCAGCCGGGCCGAGTACGAAGCCGTCGCCGCCCGCATCTGCGACGCGCTGGTGACCATGAGCGAGGTGCGTGTGGTGCGCCAGAAGGCCGTGCCGCACAAGGCGCCGCGGCCTTCGTCCGCCCCGCCCGCCGTGTGGGGCGAGAGGCCGCCCGACCGGCCGGTCGGCATCGTCGGGCTGGTGGCCTCGACCGGCGGGCCGGCGGCGCTCGCCCGGGTGATCGGCGACCTCGGCCCGGTCGGCGTGCCGGTGGTGGTCGTCCAGCACATCACCCCTGCCTTCGTCGGCGGGTTCGCCGACTGGCTCGGCCAGGTCACCGGCGTGCCCGTCGCCCTCGCCGCCGACGGCGCGCCGCTTGCGGCCGGCAAGGTCCATGTCGCGCCGGCCGAGACCCATCTGGTCGTGGAGCCGCTGCGCCTGCGCACGCGCGGCGCGCCGGCCCCCGGCCGCCACACCCCCTCGGGCGACGTGCTGCTCGACTCGGTCGCCGAGGCGTTCGGCGGCCGCGCCATCGGCGCCGTGCTCACCGGCATGGGACGCGACGGCGCCGAGGGGCTGCTGCGCCTGCGCGAGGCCGGCGGCTACACCATCGCGCAGGACCGGTCCAGCGCGGTGGTCTACGGCATGCCGCGCGCCGCCGTCGAATGCGGCGCGGCGATCGAGGCGCTGCCGGTCGAGGCGATCGGCGGGCGCATCCGTGCCCTGCTGGCGGCCGTCGGGGGGCGGCCATGAGCGGGGCCGCGCGCGTGCTGCTGGTCGAGGATTCGCCCACCCAGGCGGCGCGGCTGATCGCGCTGCTGGAGGGCGAGGGTCTTGCCGCCAGCCATGTCGGCTCGGCCGAGGCGGCGTTGCCGGTCCTGTCGTCGGACCCGCCGGACCTGCTGATCGTCGACTACCATCTGCCGGGCATGCCGGGCGACGCGTTGTGCCGCCGGTTGCGCCTCGACCCGGCGCTCGCCTCGCTGCCGATCCTGATCCTGACCGGCGAGGACAGCGGCGCGGCCGAGCGCCAGGGGCTGGAAAGCGGCGCCGACGACTACCTGCCCAAGACCATCGCGCCGGCCACGCTCGGGCTCCGCATCCGCTCGCTGCTCGCCCGCGGCGCCCAGCTCGGCGGCGCCGCGCGGCCGCGCGCGCCACGCCGCCCGCGCTGCCTGGTGGTCGACGACAGCGCCACACAGCGCGCGCTGCTCGAGGCGGGGCTGGGCGCCGAAGGCTACGAGGTGGTGGGAGTCGCGAGCCCTGCCGAGGCGCTGGCGGCGCTGGCGGACGTGGCCTTCGACTGCGTGATCGGCGATCTGGTGATGCCGGGCATGGACGGGATCGAGCTGTGCCGCCGGATCGACGCGCTGCGCCGCCGGGACGCGTCCTTCCTGCCGGTCATCGTGCTGACCGGGCGCGACGACACTGAGGCGATGGCCGCGACGTTCGAGGCCGGCGCCGACGACTTCCTGGTCAAGTCGGCCGACCTCACCACGCTGAAGACCCGCCTGCGCGTCGTGCTGCGGCGCAAGGCGCAGTTCGACGAGGCGCGGCGCATCGCGGGCGAGCTGCGCCGCCGCGACGAGGAGATCGTCAGCGAGCGGGCCGGCCGCGCGGCGGCGGAGGAGCGCGTTGCCCTGGCGCAGGAGCTCGAAAAGGCCTACCGCGCGCTGCAGGAGACTCAGGCGCGCCTCGTCCAGTCGGCCAAGATGGCCTCGCTCGGCGAGCTGGTCGCCGGCATCGCGCACGAGATCAACAACCCGCTCGCCTTCGTGCTCAGCCATCTCCGCACGGTCGGCCGTCGGCTGGGCGAGGCGGAGGCCGCGCTGGGCCCTGCGGCGCCCGCGGCGGTGGCCGAGCCGATGGCCAAGGCGGCGGCCCGGCTGGCCGACATGCGCGAGGGGCTCGACCGGGTCGCCGACCTGGTGACGAAGCTGCGCACCTTCTCCCGCCTCGACGAGGGGCGCCTGAAGGAGGTCGACATCCACCAGAGCCTCGAATTCGACGTTGAGAATTTTGTCACACAGGCTGGGGAGTGCGGTGACTATTGTCCGTTCCTACTGTGATCGCGGTGACCTGTTCTGCTTTCCGGGGGAGATTAACCAGGTGTTTATGAACGTGATCGCTAACTCGGTCGATGCGATGGCGGGTCAGGGAACCCTGGAGATCGTGACCACGCGCGACGCGCGGGCATTCCGCGTCATCGTGCGCGATGACGGCCCCGGGATCGACCCCGCCGTTCGCGAGCGCGTGTTCGAACCGTTTTTCACGACCAAGGAGCCGGGTGCGGGCACCGGGCTCGGGCTTTCCATCTCCTACGCGATCGTCCAGCGCCACGGCGGCACGATAGAGATCGGCGACAATCCCGCGGGCCGGGGAGCGGAGGTGTCGGTCGCCCTGCCCGTCGACCTGGCGGAAGGGGCGAGGGAGCGCAGCGCATGATCGACGTCCAGCGACCCAGAGTCCTCGTCGTCGACGACGAGCGCCTGATCCTCGGCGCCGTCGCCGACATGCTCGAGGATTCGTTCACCGTGCACACGGCGCCGTCGGCGGCGGCAGGCCTCGAGGTGATCCAGCGCGAGCCGGGCCTCAGCGTCATCGTCAGCGACCAGGCCATGCCCGGCATGCGCGGCGCCGAGTTCCTGGCCAAGGCGCGAGAGGTGTCAAACGCGACGCGCGTGCTGCTCACCGGCTATGCGGACCTCGAAGCGGTCGTGCGCGCGGTAAACGAGGGCAATATCTTCGCCTACATCGCCAAGCCGTGGGACGAGGACCAGTTCCTCCGCGTCATGTACAACGCCGCCGAGTTCTACCGGCTGGGCCGCATGTACCGCGAGGAGCAGGCGCTGCTGCACAGCCTGATGGACCAGGCTCCCGACGGGCTCTACTTCAAGGATCTCGAGCACCGCTATGTCCGGCTCAACGCCGCCCACGGCGCGCTGCTGGGTGTCTCCTCTCCCGACGAGGCCATTGGGCGCACCGACCACGATTTCCTGCCCGAGGCGGTGGCGCGGGCGCACCAGCGACGCCCTCGACGAAAATCCTCCGCGACGGCCAGCCGGCCCTGGACTCGCGTCGAGCGCATCGACACGAGCGACAACGAGCCGCGCTGGTATTCGACGTCCCGAAGGCGGCGGTGCGCGACGACACCGGCCGCGTCTACCGCGTCATCGGCATTACCCGCGACATTACCGAGCGGGTGCATGCCGAACGTCGCGCGCGGCTTTTGACCGCGATCGGCCGCGCGATCCACTTCGCCGAAGACCTGGATGAGGCGCTCGGCGAGGCGATCCGCATGGTCTGCGAGGAGACCGGCTGGGTGCTCGGCGACGGATGGCTGTTCAACGAGGACCATACGCGCCTGGTGGCCGGCGCCCGGGCCTATTGCGCCGAGCCGCGCTTCCAGACCTTCATCGACGGCACGCACGCCATGAGCTTCGCCAAGGGCGAGGGGTTGCCCGGGCATGTCTGGGCGACGGGCGAGCCGATCTGGCTCAGCCCCATCCGGGAGGATTCGCCATTGCGCAGCCATGCGCTGGCGACCGCGGTGGGGTTGCACGCGGCGCTCGGCGTGCCGATCCGCGACACCTCGAACCAGGTCATCGCCGTCATCGTGTTCTTCCTCGAATATCCGCGCGAGCGTGACGAGCAACTCGTCGCCACGGTCACCGCCGTCTCCGACCAGCTCTCGGGCGCGTTCGAACGCAAGCACGCGGCCGACGAGCTGGCCAATCAGCGGCGGTTCCTGCAAGCGCTGGTCGACAATATGCGCGACGGGGTAGTGGCGTGCGATGCGACCGGCCGGATCACCTTCATGAACCGCTCCGCGCATGCCATGCTCGGCCGCCCAGAAGGCCAGCCTCGGCCTGGCTGGTACATCGAGCGCAACCAGCCGTCGGACCCCGCGACCGGCCAGCTCCTGTTGCATGACGAGCTGCCGCTGGCACGCGCCCTGCGCGGCGACCACTTCACGGCGATGGAGGTGATGCAGCGCGGGCCGAACGGCACGCAGCGCTATGTCTCCGTTTCCGGCGCACCGCTTGCAGACGAAACGACTCGGCGAACCGGCGCGGTGATCGTGCTGCGCGACGTGACCGAGCTGCGCGAGGCCGACCGGCGCCTGCGCGCCGCCCAACGGCTCGAGGCGCTCGGCCACATGACCGGCGGCATCGCCCACGACTTCAACAACATCATCCAGGTGATCGGCGGTTCGCTCGACCTGATGCTGGCCGAGGGCACCGACGAGCGGACGGCGAGCCTCGCCGCGACGGCGCGCGTCGCGGTCGAGCGATCGGCGGAGCTTGCCCGCAAGCTGCTCAGCTTCTCGCGCTCGCGCGAACTGGCCCCCGCGTGGGTCGACCCTTGCGCCCTGCTGGAAGGGGTGGTCGCGGTGCTGCGTACCGCCATGGGCCGTGCGATCACGGTGGAGTGCGACCTGGACCGGACGGCCCCGTCGCTCTACGTGGACGCCGCCGAGCTCGAATCGGCGATCGTCAACTTGGCCGCCAATGCGCGCGACGCGATGGAGGAGGGCGGCCGGCTCACCCTGTCCGTGCGGCCCGCGGGCCCGGAGACGCTGCGGCGGGCCGGTCTCGAGGGGACAGGCTGGGTGGCGATCGAGGTGGCCGACACCGGGCCGGGCATTCTCGCCGCGATCCGCGACCAGGTGTTCGAGCCTTATTTCACCACCAAGGCCGAAGGTAAGGGCACCGGGCTCGGTCTCAGCATGGTCTACGGATTCGTCACACAGTCGGGCGGGCAGATCGTGCTGGATTCGACCGAGGGAATGGGCACGACCTTCACGCTGCTGTTTCCGCGTGCCGGCGAGGAGGGGGAATGAGCGAGAAGCCACGTCTTCTGGTCATCGACGACGACGCTGCGATCGCCGAATTCGTCTGCGCGGCCGCGCGCGCGTGCGGCCTTTCGGCGACGGCGGTCGCGGACGCTCCGTCATTCTTCGCCGTGCTGGGGCGCGACGATCCCGCCTTCGTGGTGCTCGATCTGCAGATGCCGGAGGTGGACGGGATCGAGCTGATGCGGCATCTGTCGGAAGCCGGCTGCCGCGCCCGCGTGGTGGTGATGAGCGGGGCCGACGCCCGGGTGCTGGCCTCCGCCGAGCGGCTGGCGAAGGAGTACAACCTGCGTGTGGTGGGCGCGCTGAAAAAGCCGTTCCCGCTGAATGCGCTTACCTCGCTGCTGAGGCTGCAGGTCGACCATGTGCGGCCGCTTTCGGCCGACGATCTGCGCCGGGCGATGGCCGAGGACGAGCTGTTCGTCGAATATCAGCCGATCGTGCCGGTCGGCGCGCCTGGCGCGCCGATGCCGGTGGCGAGCGTGGAGGCACTGGTGCGCTGGCGCCATCCCGCGCGCGGGCGGATCGGGCCGGACGCCTTCATCCCGCTGGCCGAACGCTCCGGCCTCGGCACCGCGCTGACCGAATGGGTGCTGGCGGCCTCGCTCGACCGCATCGCCGCGTGGGAGGGCGAGGGGCGCGCCATATCGGTCTCTATCAATCTCGCCCAGTCGAGCCTGCATGAGCTCGACCTGCCCGACCGGCTGTGGCGGCAGGTGCAGGCAGCCTCCGTCGCGCCGGAGCGCATCACCTTCGAGGTGACCGAGACGACGGCCATGGAGAACACGACGCTGAGCCTCGACGTGCTCGGGCGCATCCGGCTCAAGGGGTTCGGGCTGTCGATCGACGATTTCGGCACCGGCTATTCGTCGCTGATCGAGCTCTACCGCATGCCGTTCGGCGCGCTCAAGATCGACAAGTCGTTCGTGCTCGACGCCGACCGCAGCGAAGAGGCGCGCGTCATTGTCCGGTCGATCGCCGACCTCGCGCACAATCTCGGGCTTACCGTGTGCGCCGAGGGGGTCGAGCGGCCGGAGCACCTGGCCATCGTGCGCGAAGCCGGCTGCGAGGTGGCGCAGGGCTTTCTGTTCTCGCGCCCGGTCCCGGGAGAGGCCCTGCCCGCCGAGATCGCGCCGCCCGGACGGGCGGGACGTGACGCCGCACGCAGCGCGATGGGCTGAAGGAGACGGGGCCATGGCCAGGCTTCTGGTGATCGACGACGACGACCAGGTGCGCGAGCTGCTGCGCATCGCCCTCGAAAACGCGGGCCATGCGGTGATCGAGGCGGGAAACGGGGCGGATGCGCTCGCGCTCGTGCCGAGCGCCCGGCCCGAGCTGGTGCTGGTCGACATCGTCATGCCGGGCATGGACGGGATCGAGACGATCCGCCATCTGCGCGCCGCGGCGCCGGAGCTGCGCATCGTCGCCCTGTCCGGCGGCGGGACGCATGGCTTCACCGACTATCTGAAATACGCCCGCATGCTGGGCGCGGACGATGCGCTGGCGAAGCCGGTCTCGCTGCGCGAGATGGTGACCCGCGTCGAGGCGCTGCTCAGAGCCTAATCGCGGGCCAGGGCGCGGCGCAGCCGGCTCAGCAGGAAGAGCTGCATCGCACAGATGCCGGCGAGGAAGTAGAGCCCGGCGGAGAACCCGCCGGTGAGGTCCGCCAGCGTGCCGATGGTCAGCGGTCCCAATACGCCGCCGATCTCGCCCGCCGTGAAGTACATCCCGCCCGCGGCGCCCATGCGGCGCGAATCCACCTCGCGCAGCTCCATCAGCACCAGCAGAACGATGGTCGAAAGCGACCCGCGCGCGAGTCCCTGCAGCACGAGCCCGCTGGCCAGCGGCGCGCCGCCGCCGGCCTCGATCAGCAGCGGCGCCAGCATCTGGCAGGTGAACAGCCCGGCGAGGATCGCCATGCGGCGCGACGGGATGGCGAGGCGCGGGAAGTTGAGCGCGGCGATGATGCCGACCGCCACCGGCACGGCCGCCCAGAACCCCGCGCGCGCCATCGGCATGCCGCCGGCGTGCAGGATCTCGGGAAGCCAGTTGTTCAGCGAATGACCGAAGAAGAACGTGCCGACCGCGAGGGCCAGCACCATCTGCATCGGCCGCGCGCGGATCAGCTCGAGGAACACGCCGCTGGTCGCGGTCTTGGGCTCGGCGGCGACGCGGCGCTCCAGTGCGCGGCTCGCCGGGTGGCTCGATATGGCGGTCCAGGCGAGGGCGGCGCAGAAGGCGAGAAGCCCGTAGGCGGTCAGCACGCGGCGCCAGTCGCCCCCGGCCCAGGCGATGAACACGCTGGAGGTCAGCGCCAGCGCGCCTATCGTGCCGGTCGACTGGCCCACCATGTACAGCCCCATGGCGAGGCCGCGCTCGCGCCCGACGAACCACTGGCTGATCACCTTGGGGGCGCCGATCGACACCAGCGGGCCGCCGATGCCGAACGCCGCGACGGCGAGGAACATGGTGGCGTAGTCGCTGGCGAGGCCGCGGAACACGCCCGACGCCGCGATCACCAGCGCCCCCAGCGCCATCGCCCGGCGCGGCCCCAGCCGGTCCATCAGCGCACCGCACGGGATCGCCGCGCCGATATAGATGAGCTGCCACGCCCCCAGGATGCTGCCCATCTGGGTGTGGCTGAGGCCGAGCTCGGCGGTGATGCGCGGGACCAGCGGCGCGATCGCCGCCGAGGTGGTGCCGAAGCAGAAATACACCATCAGCACGCCGGCCAGCATCGCCCAGCGATGCGGGTGCGGCGGCGGCTGGGCGGTCTCGGGCTCCGGCGGCATGGCGGAGCCTTATAGCAGACGTCGCGCCCGGTATAATCCCGCCATGCTGAGCTACCGCCACGGGTTCCATGCCGGCAACTGGGCCGACGTGCACAAGCACGCGGCGCTCGTGCTGCTGCTCGAGCATTTGCGGGCCAAGGCGAAGCCGTTCTCGGTGATCGACGCTTTCGCGGGCGACGGGCTCTACGATCTCGATTCCGCGGAGGCCGGAAAGACGGGCGAGTTCGCGGCCGGGATCGGGCAGGTCTGGCGGCGCGACGACGCGCCCGCCGGCGTGGCGGGCTATCTGGCATTGGTGCGGGCGGCGAATCCGGACGGCAGGCTGCGCCGCTATCCCGGCTCGCCCGAGATCATCCGTGCCCGCCTGCGGGCGGAGGACCGGCTGGTCCTTGCCGAGCTGCATCCGGCAGGCCACGCGGCGCTGCGGCGCTGGGCGGGCAGGGACGGGCGCATCGCGATCCACCGGCGCGACGGGTTCGAGCTGCTCGGCGCCGCCGTGCCGCCGGTGCCGCGCCGCGGCCTGGCGCTGATCGACCCGAGCTACGAGGTGAAGGGGGACTACGAGGTGGCGCCGCGCGCCCTCGCGGCCGCGCTCGGCCGCTGGCGGACCGGCATCTTCGCGCTGTGGTACCCGATCCTGCCCGAGGGGCGCCACCGCGCCCTTCGCGCCGCGCTCGACGGGCTCGAGGCGCCGGTGCTGACGAGCGAGCTGGCGCCCGGTGCGCCGCCCGTCCGCGGGCTGCAGGGATCGGGGCTCGCCATCGTCAACCCGCCCTACCGCCTCGCCGACCGGCTTGCCGAGGCGGGCGAGTGGCTCGCCGGGGCGTTGTTCCCTGCTGCGCCCGGCCGCCATGCGCTTGCGGGCGGATGACAGGGACCCGGGCGCTCGGCTACCATTTCGGCGCATCGGCGGCCCGCGCGAAACCCCGGCCGCCCCCTGGGAGGACCCATGACACGCCGCCTTCTCGCCGCCGCTTTCCTTGCGGCAACCGCCGCGCTCGCCGGCTCCGCCGCCGCCGATCCGATGACGCTCAAGCTGCCGATCGGCTCGCCGCTCACCTCGCCGGTGTTCCTGCGCGCGACCAAGCCCTGGGTCGACGAGATCAACAAGAAGGGCGAGGGGATCTTCCACGTCCAGGTCTTCCCGCCGGGTTCGCTCAACAACCCGCGCAACGTCTACGACCGGCTGGTGACCAGCGTTTACGAGCTGGCCTATGGCATTCACGGCCCGATCGCCGGCAAGTTCCCCAAGACCTCGGTGGCCGAGCTGCCCTTCCTCGCCAAGGAATCGACGCACGCCTCGGTGGCGTTCTGGAACCTGATCCCGGACAAGGTGATCGCCGACGAGTACGCCAAGGTGCACCCGCTGGCCCTGTTCATCTATCCGCAGAACCAGCTTCACTTCAACCGCGAGGTGCACAACCTCAACGACCTGAAGGGCATCAAGGTCAGTGCGCAGAGCCGCGTGCAGGCCGACATCGTCAACGCGCTGGGCGGCACGCCGATCACGCTCGCCCCGCCCGAGGTGTACGAGGCGGGCCAGCGCGGCATGATCAACGGCATCGTGATGGCCTGGACCGGCGTCCTCCAGTTCAAGGTGGAGGAGGTCACCCACTACCACCTCGAGACGTTCATGGGCTCGCTCACCGGCTTCGTGCTGATGAACCAGGGCGCCTACGACCGGCTGCCGCAGAAGGGCAAGGACATCTTCGATTCGACCACCGGCGCCGCGCTGTCGCAGCGCTACGGCGTGGCGCTGGACGGCATCGCCAAGTACCAGCGCGCCACGGTCGCCAAGATGAAGGGCCAGACCATCGCCGAGCTCACCCCCGAGCAGCACGCCAAGTGGGAGAAGCTGATCCAGCCCGTGTTCGACCACTGGGCGCAGCGCGTGCCCGATGGGCCGCACGTGCTGGCGGCGTTCAAGGACGAGCTGAAAAAGCAGGGCGCGATGTGACGCGCGCCCGTCGCCTGGCGGCGCGGCGGCTGGTATAGTCGGTCGCGCCGCCGCGGACGGCAATGCGCGGCGCTACACAGGGAGGACCCTATGAGACGGAGCGTGCTGAGCGGCCTCGCGGCCGCGGCAATGGTCGCCGGGCTTGGCCGGCCCGGCCCCCGCCGACGAGATGAAGCTGGTTTTCGTGACGCTGGATTCGCCGCAGGCGCACCTCAACGTGCGCATCCATCATCCGTGGGCGGCGAAGATCAATGAGGAAGCGAAAGGCCTGTTCAAGATCGACGTGCGCGACGGCATGGCCCTGGCCAACCACGGCAACGTCTATAGCCGCGTGCTCGACAACGTGGCCCAGATCGGCTGGGGCCTGCAGGTCTATTCGGCCGGCAAGTTCCCGCTGACCAACGTGGTGACCCTGCCGTTCCTGTCCGACAGCTCCGAGGTCGCCTCCACGGCCTTCTGGCGGCTCTACAAGACCGGGATGCTCGACAAGGAATACGACCAGGTCGTGCCCTTGAAGCTGATCGTGTTCCCGCAGTCGGGCGTGCAGTATCGCGAACAGCCCAAGACGCTCGACGGGCTCGAGGGGCTCAAGGTCATCGCCGGTAGCCGCGTCTCGTCGGAGATCGTCCAGGCCCTGGGCGGCGCGCCGATCTCGCTGCGCGTCAACGAGTATTACGAGGGGCTGCAGCGTGGCACCGCCGACGCGGTGGTGGTCGGCTGGACCGCCTTCCAGCCGTTCAAGCTGGCCGAGGTCACGCACTACCACGTCGAGACCCAGCTCGGCACCAGCCCGGGCTTCGTGTTCATGACCCGGAAGGAGCTCGCCTCCCTGCCGGAGAAGGCGCGCGACATCCTCCTCGCCAACGCGACCGAGAAGGAAAGCCGCGAGTTCGGCAAGTTCTGGGACGAGGTGGTCGGCGAAGGCCGCGCCATGACGATGAAGATGAAGGGCCACACGATCATGAAGCTCAGCCCGGAGCAGCAGGCGAGCTGGAAGAAGCGCGTGACGCCGATCACCGAGGGCTGGGCCAAGGCCACTCCCGGCGGCGACAAGGTGCTGGCGAAGTATCGCGAGCTGCTGACCCAGGTCGACAAGGCGATGTGAGGCGCCGCCCGCTCCCCTTCGCGGGCCGTGCCGCATGGCGGCGGGCCCCCGGGGGCGGGGAGGGGAGACGAGCGAACGAACGACCTGTCATTGCCCATGAAGCGACGCCGTCCGGACGCATCGAGGCTGCAATCGGGCGGCGTCGCCGCGGCGCCCGGTGACGGAGCACGAGTAGACTATGAGTGGACTATGAGTATGGGAGAACGTCGCGTGATGATCGGTTCAGTCCGGGCGGGAATGGTGGCGGTCTGCGCCGCGCTGGCTTGTGTCGCGGCGCCGGCGGCGCGGGCGGCGGTGACGCTGACCTTCGCGACGATCGACAGCGCCTATTCCGACGTCAACATCCACATCCACCACCCCTGGGCGGAGCGGGTGAGCGGGGCGCGCGGCGACGTCCTTCATATCCGCGTGGTGGACGGGCCGCACGGCGCGAACTTCGCCAACGTCTATCAGCGTGTGCTCGACGACGAGGTGCAGATCGGCTGGGCGCTGCAGCCTTACATGTCGGCCGCCTTCCCGTTGAGCGAGGTGGCGGCCTTGCCGCTGGTCGCCGACAGCGCCCAGGACGCGTCGGTTGCGCTCTACCGGATGTGGAAAGCGGGCGCGCTCGGCGCCGAGTACGACAAGATCCAGCCGCTGAAGCTCTGCACCACCTCCGAGGCGGGGGTGCATCTGCGCCAGGTGCCCAGCTCGAACAACGGGTTCGAGGGGATGAAGATCGTCGAGACCGGGCGCATCGGCGCCGACACCATCGCCGCGCTCGGCGGCACGCCGCTGGCGCGGAACCTGGAGGATTACCGCAAGACGCTCGCCGACGGCAGCGCCGACGGCGTCCTGGCCGGGTGGCCGCTGTTCGAGCCGCTGGGGCTGCACGCCGTGACCAAGTTCCATGTCGAGGTCGCGCTCGGCGGCACGCCCTGCATGGTGTTCATGGCGAAGAAGCGCTACCTCGCTTTGCCGGCGGACTGCGCGCCATGCGCTGGACGCCCGCACCCGCGAGCATGAGACGCGGATGCTTGGCCGCTACTGGGATTCCGCCGCGCAGGAAGGGCGCTACGCCACCGGCGGCCGCAAGGGCCAGGTCGTGGTCGCCCCCGCAAAGGACCAGCTCGCGTCCTTCCGCAGGCGCGTCGCCCCGGCGGTGGAGGCCTGGGTCCAGCGCACGCCGGGCGGCGCGGCGGTGCTCGCCCGGTTCCGCGCGACGCTGGCCGAGGTCAAGGCGGAAAGATGACAGACGCCGCCGCCATCGCCGCAGCCGAGCCGCACGGGCTCGACCGGATCGAGGCGGAATGCGCGCGCGTCACGCGGCCGATTGCCTTCGTCGGCGTCCTCGCCATGCTGATCGTCGCCGGCGCGACCCTGGTCGACGTTCTAGGGCGGTGGTTCTTCAATGCGCCGATCCCCGCACTGAACGAGGTGGTGGCCGAGGTCTTCGCCGTCGGCGTCGCTGCCTGCATCCCGTCGGGCCTGGCGCAGAGCGTCAACCTCACCGTCGACATCCTGGCGAAATGGATCACCGGCCGGCTCGCCGCCTGGCTCGCCGCCGCGGGTGCGGTGCTGCTGCTGGTCTTCGTGGCGCTGCTCGCCTGGCGGATCGAGGTCTTCGCCCAGAGCCTGGCGGAGCAGCACCGCATCACCATCATCCTGCGCTGGCCAGAGGCGCCGTTCATGCACGCCGTCGCCTTCCTGTTCGCGGCGGGTACGCTCGTGCAGGCGGTCGTGGCGGCGAACGCGCTGCGCAAGGCGGCGACGCTGCGCGGGGTGGCGCCGGCGCCGCTCTCGGCGCGGGTTGCCGTCGGGATCGTGGCGGCGATCGCGTTGGCCATCGCGGCCTATGCCGTATCCGATTTCGAGGGGCTGGGCGAGCTTGCCCAGCACAATCCCGAGCTCTCCGTGCTGATCGCCTTCCTGTTCCTGTGGGCCTTCCTGCTGGGGCTGATGCCGCTCGCGGCGGTGATGGCGATGATGGGGCTGTTCGGCGCGGCCCTGTTCATCGGGTTCGGCCCGTCCTTCGGCGCGTTCGGGACCGAGCCCGCCGGCTTTTTGACCAACAGCCAGGTGGCGGTGTTGCCGCTGTTCCTGATGATGGGCAGCTTCGCCGCCACGGCCGGGCTGTCGGACGACATCTACGCCCTGGCGCACGCCTTGTTCGGCGGGTTCCGCGGCGGGCTCGCCCTCGCCACCATCGGCGGCTGCGCGGGGTTCGGGGCCGTCACCGGCTCGTCCATCGCCTGTGCCGCGACCATCGGGCGCGTCGCGCTGCCCGAGATGCGCGCGCGCGGCTACGCGCCGCATCTGACCACCGGCTGCATCGCGGCGGGGGGCACGCTCGGCCAGCTCGTCCCGCCCTCGGCGCCCATCGTGATCTTCGCGCTGCTGACCGAGGCATCGATCGGCCAGCTCTTCATCGCCGCGGTCGGACCGGCGCTGCTGGCCGTGGCGTTCTACCTGATCACCATCGCGCTGTTCGTGCGCTTCGCGCCGGGCACGGTGCCGGAGCGTTCGCGCATCGAACTGGACGAGCTGATCGCGGCCATGCGCCGGTCGGTCGGCGTCGTATTCCTGTTCGTCTGCGTGATCGGCGGGCTCTATTCCGGCGTGTTCACCGCCACCGAATCCGCCGCCGTGGGCGCGTTCGCCACCTTCCTGTTCGCGCTGGGCCGCGGGCGGCTGAATGGCGGGGCGTTCTGGCGCGTGATGGCGGAGACCACGGCCACCACGGCGCTGATCTACGGGCTGATCTTCGGCGCCCTGATCTTCTCGTTCTTCGTCGGGGTCAGCGCGCTGCCCGAGACGGCGACCCGGCTCGTGGGCGGTCTCAACCTGTCGCCGCTGGGGATCATCGCCGTCCTGCTGGTGCTCTATCTGATGCTCGGCTGCGTGATGGATTTGTTCGCGGTGATGGTCATCACCGTGCCCATCGTGACGCCGCTGGTGACGCATCTGGGGTTCGACCTGGTGTGGTGGGGCATCATCATGGTCGTGGTGATCGAGACCGGGCTGATCACGCCGCCCTTCGGGCTCAACGTGTTCGTGCTGAAATCGATGGTGCCCGACGTGCCGCTCGGCACGATCTTCCGCGGCGTCATGCCGTTCGTCGCGGCCGACTTGCTCAAGCTCGTGCTACTGGTGCTGTTCCCGGCCATCGTGCTGTGGCTGCCCTCGACGATGCACTGACGCCGGTGCTCATCGTCGAGCCGCACCCATTCCGTTTGCCCTGAGGAGGCCGCGGAGCGCGTCTCGAAGGGCGGACGCGACATGTATAGATCCGTGTCAGTGGGCCTTTGGCAAGCGTCAGCCGGCGCGGGCGGGCCGCTGGCGGAGCAGGGCGAACACCCCGCCGATCATCAGGGTCATCACCGCGTCTGTGATCTCGGCCGACCGGCCGGGCAGATAGATTTCCGCTGCGCTGGTCACGAGCAGCAAAGCGGCGGTCAGCACGGTGGCGGCGGCGAGTCCCATCCCCGCCTCGACCGGCAGCCAGATCAGCGCCCCGTAATAGAACAGCTTCTCCAGGAAGGCGCGGACATTGGTGCCCAGCGCGCCGTGCAAATAGCTGTAGAACGGAATCCAGCCGAACGATCCCGCCCGGTCCGAGAACGCGAACGGCGAGAGCCGGTGCCCCACCACGTAGAGCGCAAGCAGCAGCGCGGCGAGGCCCATCCGCGCCCGCACGTCGCGCCAAGGAAGCGCCAGCCAGGCGAGATAGGCAAGCAGGCCGCCCAGAAGCTCGGCGACGCTGAGCGTGCGGTACAGCACCAGGATCTCGGCGAACAGGGCGGCACCGGCGAAGAACGGGAAGGCCAGCCACCACCAGCGCCGGCCGATCGTCGCCTCGAACGACGCGCAGACCGCCAGCCAGGTGACGAAGAACCGGAACAATTCGCCGGGCGGCAGGCTCGGCGTGAGGACGACCGGCTTCAGCGCGTTCCAGTATTTGTGCAGATCGATGGTCGGCACGAACGGGTAGAGGTTGAAGCCCAGCCATGCGACCAGTAGCAGCGCCGTGACCGGCCGGGCGCGCACCGCGCCGAGGAACGGCCAGCGGATCGAGGCGCCGACCGCCACCGCGGCCGCGGCGCCGGCCAGCGCGCCGAACGTGTTGCAATAGACGTCGGACATGGCCTGGTTGCGGCTCGGGTCGTAGTGCTGCGCGAGTTCGACGCTGGCGGAGAGCGCGAGCCCGGCGAGCCCCATCAGCACGATGCGCGCGCTCGCGCTTCGGCGGGCGAGGGCGAGAGCGCCGAAGAAGCCGAGCGGCATGTAGAGCAGGATGTTGGCGAGCAGGTCTCCCCGGCTCGATCCCCGGTGCCAGGTGCGGAGGAGTTCGGCAACTGCGCCCGCGCCGCCGGCGGGCACGCGGAACTCGAAAGGGTAGAGCGAGCCGTAGATGATGACGGCGAGGGCGAGCGCCGCGACCAGCGCGTAGCGCTTCGTGCCCGTCGTGCGCGGCGGAGCCGGCCGGTCGGCGCCGGCCGTCGCGGGGCGGCGCAAGCGCGCTACTCGACGATGGCGACGGCGCGGGTCCAGCCGGCCGAGGCGTCCTTGATCTTGGCCGGGAAGCAGACGACGGTGAACCCGTGGTCCGGCAGCGCGTCGAGGTTGGCCATCTTCTCGATCTGGCAGTAGCCGCGCACCATGCCGGCCCTGTGGCCCTCCCAGATGATCGAAGGGTCGTGCGTCTCGTCCCACCTTTTGCGGGTATGGCTGAACGGCGCGTCCCAGCTCCACCCGTCTGTGCCGACGACGCGCACGCCGCGCTCGGTGAGCCACAGCGTGAACTCGCGCCCGAAGCCGCAGCCGGCATGCAGGAAATCGTCCTTCCCGTAGCGCGCCCCGGCGGCGGTGTTCATCAGCACGATCTCCAGCGGCTTCAGCTCGTGGCCGATCCGCTTGAGCTCGGCCTCGATCTCTGCCGGCGGCACGACGTAGCCGTTGGGCCGGTCGCGGAAGTCGAGCTTCACCCCGGGCTGGCAGAACCAGTCGAGCGGCAACTCGTCGATGGTCGCCGCCCGCTTGCCGCCGTCCATCGTCGGGTGGTAGTGCCACGGCGCGTCGACATGGGTGCCGTTGTGGGTCGACAGCTTCACGGTCTCCACCGCCCAGCCCTGGCCGTCCGGCAGATCCTCCGGCGTCAGCCCCGGAAAGAAGTCGCAGATCTCCTTCTGCGTCCGGTCGTGGGTCGCATACTGGATCTGCGGGATCATGAAGTCGGGGTCCGACTTGATGTTGTTCTGCAGCGTAACCGACAAATCGATGATCTGGCGTGGCATGGGGTCCTCCGGCGTCGCGCGCGATGCTAGCGGGGCGCCCGGGGCAAGTCAAAATCGGCCGCGCCGGCCGATGATTTGCCCGGCGAGCCTATGGTAAGCTCGCCCCAACAAGAGGCACGGAGGAAACGATGAGCGGGCCTACCAAGAAGCCGATAG
Organism: uncultured Alphaproteobacteria bacterium; assembly: GCA_963826605.1. Taxonomy (GTDB): domain Bacteria; phylum Pseudomonadota; class Alphaproteobacteria; order MPNO01; family DASWLB01; genus CAWGHZ01. Next base: position 1,410,185 of record CAWGXN010000001.1, on the reverse strand, counting down.
TGATCGACGTGCACGCCCATATCGCCGTGCCGGAAGTGGCGGAATATGCCGCGCCGCACTCGGTCTCGCGTGCGCCCCGCCGCCTGCCCGAGCATGCGGCGAAGACCGACGAGCATCGCCGGCTGGAGGCGGAATGGATCGCCAACGTGCGCGCGCGCACGTCCGACTACGACCGGCGCATCCGCGACATGGACGAGCAGGGCGTCGACATCCAGGTGCTGAGCCTGATGCTGATCAGCCACCACACCTACTGGGCCGGCGCCGACGAGGAGGCGAGCCACCGCATGGAGCGGCTGGCCAACGACCGCATGGCCGAGGTGATCGCGAAGTACCCCGGCCGGTTCGTCGGGTTGGGCGGCGTGCCGCTGCACTCGCTTCAGCTCGCCATCAACGAGCTCGAGCGCTGCATGGGCGAGCTCGGCTTCAAGGGCGTCCAGGTCTCCAGCCAGGCGGGCGACATGGAGCTGGGCGACGCCCGGCTGCGGCCGTTCTGGCGCCGCTGCGAGGAGCTGGGGGCGGTCGTCTATCTCCACCCGGCCGGCGTGTTCGACCTCCGCTACCAGCCGCACCAGCTCTGGAACTCGATCGGCCAGCCGCTGGAGGAGGCGATGGCGATGGCCTCGCTGATGTACGAGGGCGTGCTCGACGCCTTCCCCAAGCTCAAGATCTGCGTCGCGCACGGCGGCGGGTTCTCGCCCTACTACGCCGGGCGGCTCGACCGGAACTACTACGACAAGCCCTATCTGCAAGGGAGCATGACCGGCTCGCCGTCCGAGTATCTCAAGCGCTCGTTCTGGTACGACACCTGCGTCTACAATCCCGAGATGCTCGACACGCTGATCGACAAGGTCGGGCCCGGCCGCATCGTGCTCGGCTCGGACTACCCGGTCGGCGAGGACGACCCGGTCGGCTTCGTCACCGCTTCCAACAAGATCGGCGAGCAGGAGAAGGCGGACATACTGGGAAACAACCTGGCCAAGCTGCTCGGACTCTCGATCTAGCCAGCGAAGGGAGACACGTCATGGCGACCAAGGCCGCCACCAACGAAACCAGCCTCGACCAGCTTCGCAAGAACGCGCAGGACCTGGTCCCGGTGCTGCGCGGGCGCGCGCAGCAGACCTCGCGCGACCGCCGCGTGCCGAAGGAGACGATCGACGATTTCTGGCAGGCGGGCCTGTTCGATCTGATCAAGCCGAAGAAGTTCGGCGGCAAGGAAATCCGCTACGACGACTACCTGAACCTGGCGATCGAGCTCGCGCGCGGCGACGGCTCGGCCGCCTGGGTGCACGCCGTCATCGTGGTGCACGAGCTGATCATCGCCCTGTTCGAGGAGGAAGCGCAGAAGGAGCTGTGGGCCGACCCGCGCGCGCTCTGCGCCTCGGCCTTCGCGCCCACCGCCAAGGCGGAGCCCGCCCGGGGCGGCGCCAAGATATCGGGCCGCTGGCAGTTCTGCTCGGGCATCGACAATGCCGACTGGATGGTGTTCGGCGTCTTCTTCGGCATGGAGGGCGATCCGCCCCATCCCGATCTCCGCTTCGTCCTGGTGCCCAAGCGCGAGGGCGAGGTGATCGACGACTGGAACGTGATGGGGCTGTGCGGCACCGGGTCGAAGAGCTTCGCGATGAACGACGTGTTCGTGCCCGATCACCGCATCCTGTCGTGGGGACCGTTCGCGGCCGGTACCGGCCCCTTCGGGCCCGGGCCGGGCTGCCCCGGCACGAAGGCGCACCCGCACATGAACCTGTTGAAGGCGCCGATGTGGGCGATCTTCCCGTTCTGCGTCACCTCGCCGGCCAGCGGCATCGCGCGCGGCGTGTTCGAGAGCTACCTGGAGCAGATGCGCACGCGCAAGACGGCCATCACCCAGGAGGCGCTGTCCCAGTTCGCCCACGTGCACTACAAGATCGCCGAGGCCGGCGCGCTGACCGACGCGGCCGAGTGGCTGTACAAGCGCTCGCTCAAGGAGACCATCGACAAGGTCGAGGCGGGCGAGGCGCTTTCCAACGAGCACCGCGCGCGCTCGCGCCGCGACCAGAACCAGTCCATCCGCATGGCGACCCAGGCGGCGGAGGCGCTGTTCGCCGCGACGGGCGGCAACGGGCTCTACGATACCCAGCACGTGCAGCGCGGCTATCGCGACCTTCAGGCGATGGGCCACCACATCGTCGGCGCCTGGGAAACCGGGATGGGCATCTACGGCAAGATCATGCTCGGCGCCGAGCCCGCGCCGACCGACATGTTCTGACGCACGGCGCGACCAAACGCAAACGGCCGGCCGCCGCGCCGGCAGCTCATGGGAGAGACGCAGGAATGGCACGGTCCAGTGGCTTCAAGGAGATCGGCTATATCGACGTGAAGGGCGGCGGGCAGGTCGTGTTCGACCGCGACACCGCCTATGTCGGGCACATCACCGGTCCCGAGGCGACCTCGGTGGTCGACGTGAAGGACCCGAAGAACCCCAAGCTGGTGCAGACCATCAACCTGCCCTGGAAGGAAGGGGCGCATTCGCACAAGGTGCGGGTGAAGAACAACATCATGGTCACCAACGTCGAGTCGGTCGGCTATGGCGGCGCCAAGGTGCCGGACGATTTCGTCGGCGGGCTCAACATCTACGACGTGTCCGACCCGCAGCATCCCGAGCATGTCTGCAAGTGGGAATGCGCCGGCAAGGGCGTGCACCGCTACACGTTCGACGGGCGCTACGCGTACATCTCGCCCTGCGTGAAGGGCTACCGCGATAACATCGTGATGATCCTCGACCTGAAGGACCCGCGGAACCCGGTCGAGGTCGGGCGCTGGTGGATGAAGGGCCAGTGGAAGGAAGGCGGCGAAACGCCGTCGTGGGAGGAGAACGGCAACCTCGTCCCGCACTGCCACCATCCGATCCGCAAGGGCAACATCCTGTACACCAGCTACTGGCATGGCGGGTTCGTGATCCTCGACATCACCGACATGGCGAAGCCGAAGCAGCTTTCGCACATGGACTGGACCGGTGCCTATGGTTGGCCCAGCCACACCTGCCTGCCGCTGCCCGGCAAGAAGGAGGGGCGCGAGTTCATGCTGCACGCCGACGAGTGCGCCGTGCCGCGCTGGCGCGACGCCGATCCGGCGCACGCGATGCTGCGCATGATCGACGTCACCGACCCGACCAACCCGATCGCCGTGTCGTCCTTCCGCGTGCCGTCCGAGCATTCGGGCGTGCAGACCTGCCACCAGCCGGCCGAGGACGTGATGGGCGACGAGATCCCGGTCGCCTGGTTCAATTACGGGCTGCGCATGATCGACGTGTCCGATCCCTTCGAGATGAAGGAGGTGGCGTACTACGAGTACGACCCGCCCTCGGGGGTGAAGGCGATCAAGGCGAACGACGTGTGCTGGGACAATCGCGGGCTGATCTACGTGATCGACCGCACCCAGGGGCTGCACATATTCGAGCGCACCAAGAACTGAGGGGTGCGTCGGCGCCGCGGCCTAGGTAGGGGCCGGTCCCCGACCGGCCCTCTTTCCGGCGGCCAAGGGGGCGGGTCGGAAACCCGCCCCTACGGTCTCTCGACGTCATTCGAGCAGCAGGGCGACGAAGCAATCCAGGGCGGACGCTCGGTCTCTGGATTGCTTCCGCTCGGGGGAAATTGGGCGGGGCAAATTGGATTGTCACCCCGGCCAAGCCGCGAAGCGGCGCGAGCCGGGACCCATCTTTCCATCTCTTTGGAGCGGGCCATGGGTCCCGGGTCTGCGGCGCATCACTCTGCGCTGCACCGCGCCCGGGATGACAACGGTTGACGCTTGCCGCCCCAAAAGATGTCATCCCGGATGCAGCGCAGCGTGCAACGGTGCGCTGCTGATCCGGGACCGGCTTTGCCCTACCCGCGCAGGAAGGGCACCGAAAGGCGCAGCACCTCGTCGGCCGCGTCCCACGGCACCAAATGCTTGCAGTTGGGGACGATGTGGATGTCCATCTCCGGGTGCTTCTGCTTGAGCGCCGCCGCCCGCTCCGCGGCGTGGGCGCGGTCCTCGCGCCCGTAGATCAGCAGCACCGGCATCTTGAGCTCGGTCAGCCGCTCCCATACGGGCTTGGGCGCGTTGGCGCTGCCGGGCGCGCCGCCGCCGGGGGCCGACTGGCGTGCGACATGGTTCTTGAAATTCTGTCCGATGCTGCGGGCGTTGCGCACCCGCACGCGTTCGTCGGTGAGCAGCTCGTGGTTGAACACGTCGGCCCCGAGCTGCTTGCGCGAGTCTTCTACCGTCGGCTCTTTCTCGGCCATCATCTGGTCGGCGCGTTGCTGCGCCGCCTGGTGCCGTACCACCTGGCCCTCGTCCTGCGGCGGCAGCACGTTGCCGCCGCCCAGCACGACGACGTGCGAATAGCGCTCGGGCTCGGCGTGGGCGAGCTCGATAGCGAAGCCGCCCGACCGCGAATGTGCCATCAGCGCGCACTTGCCCAATCCCATCGCATCGATGAACTTCGGAATGGATTCGCGCTGCGCCTTCACCGTCTGCTGGGCCGGCGTGTCGCTCAGCCCGAATCCCGGAATGTCGAACGCGATGGCGCGGAATCCGGCCTCGGCGAACTGCGGGATGTTGTCGACGAACACGTCCGAGGTCGAGCCGAGGGACGCACCGTGGAGGAACAGGACGGCGGGCCCGGTACCCTGCTCGATATAGCGCACGCGCAGCCCGTCGATCGTGACGAACTTGTCCTCGAGGCGGGTCTTCATCTCTGTCGCCATCGCCCAATCCCTCCTGAACGGTTCCGGATCGTTCGCATATCATGCCCCAGAACGCGGCCCGGCCCAAAGGCCAAAACCGAGCGCCCGAACCAATCCAGTGCCGGCTTCAGCCCCAGAACCGCTTCGTCGCGATCCTCGCGCCCTCGGCCATCGCGGCAAGCTTCGCCCACACCACGTCGCGGTCGACCGCGGCCTGGCCGACCCAGGTGCCGAAGCCGCAATCGGTGCCGGCGATCACGTTCTCGCGCCCGACCAGCCGCGCATAATTGCCGATCCGCTGCGCCACCAGCTCCGGATGCTCGATGAAGTTGGTCTTGGACTCGATCACGCCGGGGATGACGATCTTGCCGGGCGGCAGCTTCACCGTCTCGAACAGCGCCCATTCGTGGGCATGGCGCGGGTTCGCCGCCTCGAACGAGAAGGCCTCGGCGCGCGCGGTGAACGCGATGTCGATGATGTCGGCCAGCGGCACGTCGCAATGGTGCGGGCCTTCGTAGTTGCCCCAGCAGAGGTGCAGCCGCACGCGGTCGGGCGGGACGTGGGCAAGCGCGCGGTTGATCGCCGCGACGTGCAGCTCCGCCATCTTGCGGAAGCCCGGCCAGGTCGCGGTCGGCGAACTGGATGTGCCGTCCCATGGCGAGGTCGGGGCAGTCGAGCTGCAGCACCAGGCCGGAGGCGACGACGCTTTCGTATTCCAGCCGCATCGCATCGGCGATGGCGAACAGGTAGGTCTCGTAATCCTTGTAGTGGTCGTTGCGGAAGAACAGCGCGATCACGCCGGGTGACGCCGCGGTCAGAAATCCTTCGGCCGCCGTCGTGCCGGCGAGCGCCGCCTTCAGGTTCGCCGCGTCGACGCGCGCGGCGTTGGGATCGGCGACGCGCACGTCGGCGACGCAGGCAGGCGTCTTGCGCCGCGCCCGGCCGGGATCGCCGAACACCTTGGCGGCGAGGTTGGGGAAGGGAACCAGGTCCTGGTAGATGAGGCGCTGGCTTTCGCCGCCGAAGCCTGCCAGCCGGTCCTTGATATAGGTGGCATAGGACGGCTTCGACATCTCGCCGTCATTCACGACGTCGATGCCCGCCTCGGCCTCCTTCCGCACCGTCTCGGCGACGGCGCTGCGGATGCGGGCGGCCAGCGCGGCGCCGTCGACCGCCACCCCTTCCTCCTTGGCGAACATGGCGCGGGTCAGATCGTCGGGGCGCGGCAGGCTGCCGGTATGCGTCGTCAGGAATCGCTCGGTGCTGCGCTGCATTCCGTGGTCCCCCTGCGGCCGGCTGTTGCTAGAATGGCGCTCCGCGAGGGGGAGGATAACGCAATGCCGCTTGTTCCGGTCAATGGGGTGAGACTTCACGTGGTCGAGCGCGGCGACGGCGCGCCGATCGTGTTCCTGCACGAATTCGCCGGCAACGCGGCGAGCTGGCAGCCGCAATTCCGCCGGCTCGCGCGCAGATATCGCTGCATCGCCTACAATTCGCGCGGCTATCCGCCGTCGGAGGTGCCGGAGGACGAATCCGCGTACGGTCAGCAGATCGCGACCGACGATCTGCGCGGGCTCCTGGATGCGATGGGCATCGCGCGCGCCCATATCGTCGGGCTGTCGATGGGCGCCTACACCGCGCTCATGCTGGCGATGCAGTCGCCGGAGCGGGTGTGGGGCGTGGTGGCGGCGTCGGGCGGCAGCGGCTCGGCCGCGGACCCGGCGAAGACCGAGGTTTTCGCGCAAGACTCCCGGGCGCGCGCCGACCGAATGCTCGCCGACTGGCCCGCCGCGGTCGAGGGGTTCGCCAACGCGCCCAACCGCGTCCAGCTCGCGCGCAAGGACCCGAAGAACCACCAGCGTTTCCTCAAGGACCTCGAGAACGCGTCGGCCAAGGGATCGGCCTATACCATGCGGCGAGTGCAGGGGCAGCGCCCCTCGCTCTACACCATGGGCGACGGGCTGGCGGCGATCGCCGCGCCGGTGCTGCTGGTCGCCGGCGACGAGGACGAGGCCTGCCTCGACGTGAACCTCTTCCTCAAGCGGACCATGCCGACGGCGGGCCTCGTGGTCATGCCGAAGGCGGGGCATCTCGTGAACCTGGAGGACCCGCCCGCCTTCAACCGCCACATTGAATCCTTCCTCGCGCAGGTCGAGGCGGGGACGTGGCCGGTGCGCGGGCGGGCTTGACCGTCGGGGCCGGTCCGGCCATCGTCGCGGCACGGATTTTCGGGAGAGACATGTGACGCTCTACATCACCGTCGACGAGGTGCGCTCGCTCGTCACCATGAAGGACGCGGTCGACGCGCTCGACGAGGCATTCCGTCACTGGCACGACGCGGGCACCGACAATCTGCCGCGCCGCCGGCTGGGCCTGCCGGCCGGGCACGTGAACGTCATGGCGGCGTCCTACCCGGCGAAGGGCGTGTACGGCTACCGCACCTACGCGCTCGTCCCAGGCGGGCAGATGAACAACTCGACCGTGCTGCACGACATCAAGGGCGGCCCGCCGCTGGCCATCATCGAGACCGGCTCGGCCTCGACCACCCGCACCGGCGCGGCGACCGGCATCGCCACGCGCTACATGGCGCGCGAGGACGCGAAGCGCGTCGGCATCATCGGCACCGGCCGCCAGGCGGTCGCCCAGCTCGAGGCGCTGGCCGAGGTGCGCGCGCTCGACCACATCTCGGTCTTCTCGCGCACCAGGGAGAAGCGCGAGGCGTTCGCCAGCCGCATGGCCGAGGCGCTCGGCGTCGCGGTCGAGCCCGCCGAGTCGGGCGCCGCCTGCGTCAAGGGCGCCGACATCGTGGTGACGGCCACCATGTCGTCCGAGCCCGTGTTCTTCGCCGACTGGATCGAGCCCGGCATGCACATCAACATCATGGGCACCAACTCGGCGTACCGGCGCGAGGCCGACGACCGGACCATCCTGCGCGCCGACCTGCTGGTCACCGACCACCGGCTGCAGGCGACCATCGAGGCGGGCGAGCTGATCGAGCTCGCGGCCTCGGGCCGGCTCGACTGGAACGACGTGGCCGAGCTCGGCGACGTGGTCGCGGGCAGGATGAAGGGCCGGACCGCGAACGACCAGGTGACGGTGTTCAAGTCGCTCGGCCTCGCCTACGAGGACGTGGCGTTCTGCAAGCTGATCTACGACCGCGCCAAGGCGAAGGGCGTCGGGCGCGAGCTTCCCATTGGAAAGCAGGGACCATGACCCAGGACCAGATCCGCGCCGCGGAGCACGACCTCCGCGCCATCCTCGACCGGTTCTTCATCCTTCTCGACGCGCATGACGGCGCCGCCGCCGCCAAGCTGTTCACCGACGACGCCGAGTGGGCGACGCAGCATGGCGGCCCGATCAAAGGGCCGGCCGGGGTGGAGAAGAACATCTCCGGCCGCCCGCCCGGCTATGTCAGCCGCCACTGCCTCGCCAACTTCGTGGTCGACTTCACCGGCGACGATTCGGCCGACACCACCGGCTACGTGCTGGTCTACGGCGCCGATGCCGACGGAAAAGGCCCTGCGCCCCTAGGGACTCCGAGGTCGATCCTCACCTATCACTCGAAGTTCCGCCGCACGCCCCAGGGCTGGCGCATCGCCGCCCAGAGCTCCGACCGGACCTTCAGCTCGGTCTAAGGTTCGAGGCCCCATTTGCGGCCCTCCGCCCGACCGTAGCGCTCGTAATGGGCGCGCGCGCCGGCGAGGCCCAGCTTGCCGTTCCGCCCGTAATAGGCATCCCCGGCGACGTCGGTGTTGCGGGTCCAATAGGCCTCGGCCAGCGCGCGCTCGGCCGCCGGGTCGGTCCGGTGGCTTCGGATAGCGCGGTCGACATAGGCCTTCTCCGCGCCGCGCCGGGAATCGAACAGCGGCGAATCCACCGCGCCCCAGAAATATATGGCGAACCCGGCGAGCCCGATCGCCGCGATCAGGGCGCGCCGCCCCCCTTCCTTGATCGCCGCCCGCGTCATCTGAGCGCCCTCAGCTCGATCCACTTCGACCAGCGGTCGTCGCGCCCCGGCACGCCGACGCGCAGCCGGAAGGTGCCGTAGGGCACCAGCCAGGTGTTCCAGTAGCCGCGGTCGATCTTGCCGAAATCGCGCGCCGTGCCGGTCACGTCGAACTCGCCCGATACGGCCAGCAGCCCGCTCCCCGCGCGGTACTGGATGCGATAGGTGGCGTCCGCCGCGCCCGACCATTGCAGGCGGAAATCGCCGTGCAGGTCGTCGTAGTGGTAGGCGCCGCTGCCCGACGGGAACAGCCAGTGGGGCGTTGCCTCGTTTGCCGCCAGCTCGGCGGCGGACGGCGGGGCCGGGTGGCGCATGGCGCGGATCGGGGGAAGCAGCTTCGCGTGCAGCCGCGCGACGATGTCGGGGTGGTCCGCCGCCACGTCGTGCATTTCGGCCGGGTCGGCGGCCAGGTTGTAGAGCTCCACCCCCGCATCCTTGCCGTCGCGCTGGACGAGGTGCAGCTTCCACGGCCAGTCGAGCTCGGCATAGACGTAGCGCCGGATGCGATAGGGGTCGGGCTCGCCGAACCCCGCGCCGCTGGTGACGCCCTGCCAAACGCGGCCCTTCGGCAAATCCAGCAGGCTCGCCCCGGGAAGCTTGCGCCCGGGCCTCTCGCCCAGCACGGCGAAGACGGTCGGCATGATGTCGAGATGGTCGTTCGGCGTGTCGACGACGTGCGGCAGCTTCGCCTGCCGGTAGGATTTCGGCAGCCACACCACCAGGGGAAGGTGGACGATCTCCTCATGGAGCTGGCCGGCATGGTTGGTCGAGGCGTGGCCGACATTGCCGCGTTCGAGAAGCTCCTCGCCGTGGTCGGCGGTCAGGATCACCATCGTGTCGTCGCGCAGCCCGCTCTTCTCCAAAAACTCCCAGAATTGCGCGAACCAGGCGTCGAACGCATGGAAATCGCCGAGATAGAGGGCGCGGATCGCCTTGCGGTCCTTCGTGGAGTCGAACTTCACGCTGCCCGCCGGGATCGCCGGCGCGGTCGTGACCGTGTCGACCCGCTTGCGGGCGGCTTCGTCCCCGGCCGGCAGCAGCTTGGCGTAGTTCGGGCGGTAGGGCGGCGGCGGGTCGTAGGGCAAGTGGGTATCGAGATAGTGGTACCAGAGCACGAAGGGCCGGCCGTCGCGCCGTTGACGGGCGAGCCACCCTTCGAGGTTGGCGCCCGGCGCGACGTCGAGCCCGAGGTCCTGGAAGCCCGGGATCTGCATGAAGGGCTGCAGCCCGGCGACGTGCCAGCCATCCTTCGCCAGATCCTCGAGCGGCGTGTCCCACGCCGCCGGCACGTGCTGGTCGCGGCTCTGCACCCCGTGCACGAAGGGCGAGATGCCGGTCAGCAGCGAGATCACGTTGGGCGCGGTCCAGCCCGAGACGGCGCGGTGCTGGGTGAAGCGGATGCCCTGCTTGGCGATGCGCCACACGTTGGGCATGACCTGGGGCGACATCACCTCGGCGCGCGCGCTCTCCATCGTCAGGATGATGACGTTGGGCCGGTACGGCGTGCGCAGCCCGCCGACCGCGAGGATCGCCAGCGCCATCGCCAGCACGGCGGCGGCGCTAATGAAAGGCCAGCGGGAGCGCATGGGCAAGGACCGGCTCGATCACGGTGGCGAGCATCAACAGGGCGATGGCGCCGGCGGCGCGGCGCATGCCGGTGGGCGGGGCGTCCGCGACGCCGATCTGCCAGGCGAGCCCCCCGGCCGCGACCGGGACGACCGGCCAGAGCGGGATCGCCCGGTCGGTCAGGCCTGGCATGGCGACCACGAGGGCGAGCCAGCCCAGCGCCAGTATGGCGAAGCCCAGCCAGGCGGCCGGACGCAGCGCGCCCGCGGTCTCCTCCGGTCGGTCGCGCGGGCCGAACAGCGCCAGCCCGTCGCCGACCAGAACGCCCGCCAACCCTCCGACCGCGTCGACTCCCAGGTCGCGCAGCCCGAAGGTGCGGTCGGCCAGCAGCCCCTGGATCAGCTCGTCATGGCTGCCCAGCACCGCGGTGGCAAGCGCCGCGGCGGGAACCAGCCAGCGCCCGCCGAAGGCGGTGGATATTGCGCGGCCCACCACCAGCCCCAGGAGGGCGTATTCCAGCACGTGGATGCGCTTGGCGGGAAAGGCGGGGTCGGACAGGAGCAACGCCGCTATCGCGATACCGATGCCGATCGCCACCGGGCGCAGCCGCACCTTGCGGCCAATGGCGCCCAACTTCAGCGCCAGCGCCATCAGCCCGAGGGCAATGATGACCGTCAGGCCGACCGGCAGCAAATCGGCCCGGCCTTCGCCGATCCCGCCCACCAGCGCCCGCCAGGCATGGAACGCTCCGATATAGGTCGCGACCAGAACCAGCGCCGCGAGCCAGTACCATAGGCCCGAATTTGCGCGAACCGTTATGCCACTCACCCCGAAAGCCTGCCCATGGCGCCAGCGGGTCCCCTGGACGCGGGATCATAGCGCCCTGCCGATCGGCAACCCATTACAATCCCAGGGCGCGGCGCCCGGTCGCGCCGCGCGCGCGTAGCGGCCGCGGCGTCGGCCGCAGCCTCAGCCGGCGGCGAGGTGCCGCTTGAGCGAGGCGGCGACGCGGTCCGCGGTATGGCCATCCCACAGCTCGGGGCGCGGCGCGTCGGAGCGCGAGGCGCCCTTGGCCTTCGCGGCCGCGTCGACGAGCTGGCCGACCTTCAACAACCGGTTCGACCCCTCGCTCACCGTGATCGGGCGCTCGGTATTGTCGCGCAAGGTGAGGCAGGGGATGCCCAGATAGGTGGTTTCCTCCTGGATCCCGCCGGAATCGGTGATGGCCATCGCGGAGTCGACCAGCAGGCTCATGAAGTCGATATAGCCCTGAGGCTCCATCAGGCGGATGGCGGGATGGCGGGCGAGCCGCTCCATCAGCCCGAAGCTGTTGAGCCGCTCGCGCGTGCGCGGATGCACCGGGAAGACCAGCCCCACCCCGTCGGCGACGGTGACGAGCGCATCGACGATGCGGCCGAGCGACTCCGCGGTGTCGACGTTGGACGGGCGGTGCAACGTGACGATGGCGTAGCTGCCGGGCGCCAGATCGAGAGTCTGCGCGGCGTGCGCCGCCTCGATGCGGGCGCGCTGCAGCTCGAACGCGTCGATCATGATGTTGCCGACCCGCTCGATCCGTTCCGGCGCGACGCCCTCGTGGCGCAGATTGGCGTCGCCGTCGGGCGAGGGGGTCCACAGCAGGTCGGCCAGCGCATCGGTGACCAGCCGGTTGATCTCCTCCGGCATGGTGCGGTCGAAGCTGCGCAGCCCCGCCTCGAGATGCGCGACCGGCAGCAGCAGCTTCTTGGCGGCCAGCGTGCAGGCCATGGTCGAGTTCACGTCGCCCACCACCACCGTCCAGGCCGGCGTGTGCTCCTGGCACAATTTCTCGTAGGCGACCATCACCTTGCCGGTCTGCTCGGCATGGCTGCCGCTGCCGACCCCGAGATGGTGGTCGGGCGCCGGCAGGCCGAGATCGCGGAAGAACGCGTCCGACATGTTGGCGTCGTAATGCTGGCCGGTATGCACGACCACCGGCCGGCACCAGTCGGCGCGGGCGAGCGCGTGGTAGAGCGGCGCGACCTTCATGAAGTTGGGCCGCGCCGCCGCGATGAGGTGGATTTCTGCGACGGTCATACAGGACTCACGACGCGACCTTTACCATAACCGGTCCGGCCTCGCAGCACTCTCTCATCATCCCGCGCAAGATGGCGGGCCCGGCGCCGCGCGCGTGCGCCTTGTACCAAGCGGCAGTGGCGGCGACAGCCTCGGCGGCGTCCATGCGCGGCCGCCAGCCGAGCCGGGCAGCGGCCTTGGCCGAGCCCAGCGTCAGGGTCGGGGCCTCGTGCGGCGCGCCCGGCTCCGGGATCGCTTCCCAGTGCGCGCCCTTTCCCCAGGCGGCGGCGAATCGCTCGGCGATGCCGCCGACGGTCAGCATCTGGCCCGCGGCCGGGCCGAAATTCCACCCCTCGGCGAAGGTGGCGCCGTCCGCCACCAGGCGCTCGGCCAGCATCAGGTAGCCGGCGAGCGGCTCGACCACGTGCTGCCAGGGGCGGATCGCATCGGGATTGCGCACCCGGAGGGGCTCTCCGGCGGCGAAGGCACGTGCGGCGTCGGGGATCAGCCGGTCGGCCGACCAGTCGCCGCCGCCGATCACGTTGCCGGCGCGCGCCGTCGCGACCGCGCAGCCGGCGGTGGCGAGGAACGAATCGCGGTACGAGGCGGCGACCAGCTCGGCGCAGGCTTTCGACGCGGCATAGGGGTCGTGCCCGCCCAGCGCATCGCCCTCACGGTGGCCGCGCCCATCGCCCCGTTCGGCATAGACCTTGTCCGTGGTCACCACGACCGCGGCGGCGAGGCCGGGCACGCCCCGGCACGCCTCGAGGAAATGCACCGTCCCCTGCACGTTGGTGGCGAAGGTGGCCGCCGCCTCGCGGTAGGAGCGCCGCACCAGCGGCTGCGCGGCGAGGTGGAAGGCGATGTCGGGCGCGAAGGCGCGCATCGCGTGGGCGAGCCATTCGCCGTCGCGCACGTCGCCCGCGACGTGGCTGCACAGCGCGCCGATCTCCGCCGCCTCGAACAGGTTCGGCGCGGTTTCGGGCGGCAGGGCATAGCCGCACACCTCCGCCCCCAGCTCGGCGAGCCAATGGGTGAGCCAGCTTCCCTTGAAGCCGGTATGGCCGGTCAGGAACACCCGGCGTCCGTGCCAGAAGCCGGGGTCGGGAAGGGAGGTCGCGCGCATGGCGCGAGCGCTCGCGCAACAGGCTTAACGAAGGGTTAGGCGCGGACGTCCACGCGCCGGGCGAGCAGCCGGAAAGGCGACCAGGAGAGCGCACGGGCGATGGCGAGCGTGCCGGCGCAGCGCCCGGCCTGGAGGCGCCGCCGGTCGGCCCAGACCGGCCCGATCCCGGCCACGGCGTCGCGCATGCCGCGCCAGACGGGTGCGCCATGGCCGCGCGCCCCGCCCCAGGCGAGGAGCGCCAGGTTGGCCGCCGCGAAGGGCGCCAGAAGCGGCCAGAACAGCGTGCCCGGCATGTTCTTCACGAACAGCCAGATGCGGTTCCGCGCCGAATGGTAGTGCATGAAATCGCTGCCCGCCCCCGCGCTGGCGGCGCCGACATGGCGCACCACGGCGTCGGGCACCTGGAGGCAGCCCTTGCCGGCGAGGCGCAGGCGGAAGGCGAGGTCGACATCCTCGCAATAGCAGAAGAAGCGTTCGTCGAACCCGCCGGCGGCGCGGAACGAGGCCAGGTCGTAGAGCGCCGCCGCCGCGCACGGGGCGAAGCACGGCCCCTCGGGCGGGGTCTCGGTCGCCGGCCGGCCGTACCCGCCGCGCCAGGGCAGACCGAACACCGAATAGGCGTCGCCGGCACCGTCCAGGATCGTCGGGTCGTCGTCGCGGAGCTGGGTCGAGCCGAACATGGCCGTGGCGGGATGGCGCGCGGCCGCGGCGAGCAGGGCGTCGAGCCAGCCGGGCTCGGGGAAGGCGTCGGGGTTGAGCGTGGCGAGCCAGTTGCCGGCGGCGTCGGCCGCGCCCCGGTTGTTGCCGGCGGCGAAGCCGAGATTGGCGCCCATCCGCCGCACCGAGAGGCGGGGGTCGGCGGGCAGGGCGTCGAGCGAGTGGTCGGTCGAGCCGTTATCGACCACCACCAGCTCGAACTCTGCGTGGGTTTGGGCCAGAGTTGAGGCCACCGCGCGGGCGAGGTGGGCGCCGGCATTGTAGTTGACGATGACGATGCGCACCGGCGGCGCCCCCCGGCCCCCCGGCGGGGCGGTCAACTTCCGATCCCCTCCTTGTCGCCGGCGGGCGCGGCCGAGCGCAGCTCGAGCATCGCCGGCGCCGGGCGGCGCACCATCAGCCGGAGCGCGATGCAGCAGAAGCGCAGCGCCACCAGGGCCGACAGGGCGGCCATGAAGCTCGACGGGTAGAACGCCGCGAAATGCTTGCGCAGGAACCGGGTGAGCGAGCGGTGCTTGTGGTACTCGACCCGTACCGGGCGCCGCGCCCCGCACACGCCCTGGGCGTGCTCGACCACCGCGTCGGGGACGAACAGCACCTCCTCGCCCGCATTGGTGAGGCGCAGGCACCAGTCGAGGTCCTCGAAATGCAGGAAGAACCGCTCGGCGTCCAGCTGGCCGATCCGGTCGATCGCCGACCGCCGGACCAGCATGCACGCGCCCGAGATCGCCTGCACCGCCACCGGCTCCCTCGGCAGCGGCTCGCCGGTGCGGTTGAAATCGCGGAAGCGGGGATGGCGCGGCATCAGCCTGTGGAGCTGCATGATGAAGCAGAAGATCTGCCACGGGTTGGGCACGTCGCGCCGCGCGCCGCGCTGCTCGGAGCCGTCGGGGTTGACCAGGCGCGGGCCGGCCATCCCGGCGGCGGGACGCGCCTCCAGCGCGGCGAGCAGGGTCGCCAGCGCGCCCGGCCGCAGCCGGCAGTCCGGGTTGAGCAGCAGCACCGTCTCGCCCGTGGCGAGGGCGATGCCCGCGTTGCAGGCGTTGGCGAAGCCGGTGTTGGCGCCGAGCTCGACCACCCGGACCGGCAGCGAATTCGGCGGCGCCCTCGAGCCCGGCGAGGCTGTCGTCGGTGGAGCCGTTATCGACGACGATCAGCTCGGTCGCGGGCGGCGCCTCGATGGCCACGCTGGCCGCCGCGGCGGCGAGGTAACGACCGGCATTGTAGTTGACGATGACGACCGAAACTGACGACGGCATGGGGTGCAGGATAGCGGCATGGCCGGCCCGGTGTCACGCGGGTCGCGCGGCCCAAGCCCGCCGCAGCGCCGGGGCGAAGCAATCCAGCACCCGGCCGGGTTCTGGACTGCTTCGTTGCGTCGGGAGACGGCCGATCAGGCCTCGCTGACGATCGCTGCGAGCGGCCGGCGGCGCACCTCGTCCACCGGGCGCGACAGGTAGAACTCGGCGTGGAACTGGCCCTCGGCCTCGAGGCCGGTGGGGTCGATGCCCACCCTTTCGAGCTGCGCGAGCACATGCGCCTTCTCCTCCTCCGAGGCGAAGCGGCGCTGGGTGAAGGTGCGGCCCTCCAGCTTCTCGGTCACCAAGCCCCAGGATTCGAGCGTCGCGGCGATCTTGTCATAAGGGAACATACGCAGCACGAACGAGGCCACCCACGGCGCGCCGCCCTGGGTCACGACCGGCGCCAGCCGGTCGAAGGTCCGCTCGGTGACGTAGCCGATGCAGCCGGTCGAGGCGATCAGGTCGGTGTCCGCCAGCAGCTCGGCGGCATGGGCGGACAGCGACCGCTCCTCCAGATTCTCCGCGACGCCGGCATCCATGATGCCTGCCTTGACGGCGTAGTCGATCGCGTGGTCGGCCACGTCGAGCCCGATGACCCGGATATCCTCCGTCGGCGGCAGCGCGTCGAAGAAGCGCGCATCCTCGCTGATGATCCGGTTCACCGGGGTGCCGTTCAGTTCGCGGGCCGCATAGCGCTCGACCAGGTCGCTGACCTCCAGGTCGTACTTCCACAAGGCACCGTTGATGCCGTAGGAGCAGCCGAGGTCCAGCACCGTGGGCACCTCGATCCCGCGCATCTCCCTCAGCGCGCCAATCACCGAGCGCAGCACGGGCTTCGCGGTCGACGGGATTTCGTAGTCGAGCGCGCCCAAGGTCTTGAAGTAGCCGAAGGGAACGGGTTGATTGTAGATGTCGTCAAAAGCTTCCTTGCCAGAATTAATTTCCGAGTAAGCACTGCTCTCGGTCATTATTTGTCTCCTTTTCCTTGCGTCGATTCCAAAGGTAATCGGCGGCGTGTGGCCCCCAGGCCGCACACGACAGATTTTACATTTCTGGGACGCGTGAATTCTAGCAGACCAGCCCCTTTGGTTCAACCCATGGGGCGCAAAATCGTTCCTTGCTGGAAGGCCTGAATGTTCTCGGCCACCTGGGCGAAGCGGCGGCGCCACAGGTCGCGGGTCAAATTGCCGATATGCGGGGTGAGGATCACGTTTTCGAGCGCGCGAGCGGATCGGCCGACGGGCATCGGCTCGGTGTCGAACACGTCGAGCGCCGCGCCGCCGATGGCCCCGCGGGCCAGCGCCTCGGCGAGCGCCGCCTGGTCGACGATGGACGGCACGGGACACGTTCACCAGGATAGGCGCCCGGCTTCATGCGCGCGAGCTCGGCGGCGCCGACCAGCCCCCGCGTGCGGGCGCTCGCCACCAGCGCCACGACGATCACGTCCGCGGTGGCGATCAGCTCGTCCTTGCCCACCAGCCGCACCCCGCCCACCGCGTCGCAGCGCGCCTGGGTCAGGTTGTGGCTCCAGGCGACGCGCTCCATGGCGAACGCCGGCGCCGATGCGGGCGATCTGGCCGCCGATCCGCCCGAGCCCGAGCAGGCCCAGCCGGCGCCCGGCGAGCTCGATCCCCACCCCCTCCTGCCAGACGCCACTTCGGACGGCGCGGTCCTCGCGGACGATGCCGCGGGCCAGCGCGACGATCAGCCCCCAGGCGAGCTCGGCGACGGCGGCGCTCTCGTCCACCGTGCCCGAGACCGGAATGCCGCGCGCCTTCGCGGCGGCGAGGTCGAGCGAGGCGTTGCGCGCGCCGAAGCTGACGATGTAGCGCAGAAGCGGCAGGCGGGCGATCAGCGCGGCCGGGAACGGCGTGCGCTCGCGGTTGAGCACGACTACGTCGAACGGCGCGAGGCGGGCCGCGACCGCATCCGTGTCGGCGAAGGGCTCGTCGAACACGGTTAGGTCGATGGCGGGAACGATCGTGTCCCACGCGCCCTCGGCCTCGGCCATGTGGGTATAGTCGTCGAGAAAGGCGACGCGCAGCATGTGACCCCCTTGTCGCGCCCGCCGCCCGGTGGCAGCATCGTCCGGTGCCGGCAGGGAGAGTCGCCATGAAACTCTACATGCACCCGATGTCGACCACGAGCCGGACCGTGCTGCTGTTCGTCGCCGAGGCGGGCATCGCGCTCGAGGAGCAGGTCGTCGACCTGTTCTCCGGCGAGCACTACAAGCCGCCGTTCCTCGAGGTGAATCCCGAGCCGCATGGTGCCGGTGCTCGACGATGACGGGTTCCGCCTGACCGAGAGCTCGGCGATCCTGAAATATCTGGCGGAAAAGGCGAACTCGCCCGCCTATCCCAAGGACCTGAAGAAGCGGGCGCGCGTCAACGAGATGATGGACTGGATCAACACCAACCTGTACCGCGACTACGGCTACGGGCTGGTCTATCCGCAGGTCTTCCCGACCCACAAGCGCCCGTCCGACGAGCGTGCAGGCCGCGACCATCGCCTGGCACCGCGAGCGCGCGCAGAACTGGCTCGCCGTGCTCGACGGGCTGATCGGGGCGCAGAAATATCTCTGCGGCGACGAGATCACCATCGCCGACTATTTCGCCGCCGAGATCATCGGGGTGGGCGACGCGATCCGCTGCGACTTCTCGAAATATCCCAACCTGGCGCGCTGGATGAAGACCATGAAGGGTCTTAAGTCATGGTCCCAGGTCAACGGCCCGTTCGAGGGCTGGGCCGCCTCGATGAAGGACACGGCCTTCGAGGGCGTCTGACGCGGAGGAAGCCATGGCGAACGAGCAGATCAAGGTCACCGGCGTCGACCATATCGGCATACGCGTGACCGACACCGACCGCGCGCTGAAATTCTACGCGGCGCTCGGGTTCAAGCTGCTGCACAAGGTGGAGTTCGACGACGTCGCCATCATCCGCAACGACGACGGCGTGGAGATCAACCTGATCCTGAACGCCAAGGACGACAATGGCGGCAAGAACATCCTGATGGACGTACCGGTGAAGTACCCGGGCTACACCCATGTCGCGCTGCGCGTCGCCTCGGTCGCCGACACGGTGAAGGCGCTGGCGGCGAACGACATCAAGATCACCCAAGGGCCGGTGACGTTCGGCGCCGACGGGCACGCCTCGGTGTTCGTGCGCGATCCCGACCGCAACGTGATCGAGCTGCGCGGCCGGGCCGAGGATGCCGGGGCGCTGGGCGCCACGCCCTACACGCCATAGGAGGCACGCATGGCCGCTATCCGCGTCGGCGACATCGCGATCTCGCCCGTCGTCGACGATGCCGGCACGCTGTTCGAGGCGGCCACGTTCTATCCCGACGCGACGCCGGAGGCGTTCCAGGCCGAATATGGCTGGATGGTGCCGCGCCACTACGACCCGGAGAAGGGCAACCTCCGCTGCGTGACCCAGGGCTTCGTGTTCCGCGCCGGCGGCAAGAACATCCTGGTCGACACCTGCGTCGGCAACGACAAGCCGGGGCGGTCGAACCCGCGCTGGACCATGGCGAAGTTCCCGTTCCTCGAGAACCTCGCCGCCGCCGGCTTCAAGCCCGAGGACATCGACGTCGTGCTCTGCACGCATCTGCATGTCGACCATACCGGCTGGAACACGCGGCTGGAGAACGGCGCGTGGGTGCCGACCTTCCCCAACGCGCGCTATCTGACCAACGCGACCGAGATGGCGGCGTTCGAGCGCAGGCGCACCCAGGGGCCGGCCTTCTACAAGCTGCTCTACGAGGATTCGATCCTGCCGGTCATCAAGTCGGGCCAAATCGAGCAGGTCGCCATGGACCATGCGGTCACCGACCATGTCGCGCTGGAGCCGACGCCCGGCCACACGGCGGGCCACGTCGCCATCCGGGTGGGCGAAGGGCGCGAGACCGCCTTCTGCATCGGCGACATGATGCACCACCCGATCCAGGCCGTGCATCCGGAGTGGAACAGCCGCCACTGCGAGGACAAGCCGCTGGCGGCGAAGACGCGGCGCGACTTCCTGTCCCGCGTCGCGGACACCGGCCAGCTGGGTGCTGCCCGCCCATTTCGCGCCGTGCCAGGCGTCGCGCGCGGGCGACGCCTTCCGCTTCGAATTCGACTGAGCGTCTAGAGCAAGATCGGGTCAGCTTGAATTAAGCTAACCCGTGAATCTTGCTCTCACCATTCGCGCTTTAGCGGAAATCCGTCTCGTACAGCCGGTCGAGCGCGGCCAGCGCCGCGGCGGGCAGGGGACCGGCGTCGCACGCGGCCAGCGCCTCGGCGACCTGGGCCGGGTTGGCGAAGCCGATATTCGCCGCCGAGACGTCCGGGTTGGCGAGGACGAAGCGGAGCGCCGCCTGCGCCTGCGTGCCGTGCGCGGTGCCGAGGGCGGCGAACACCGCGCGCGTCTTGCGCTCCTCCTCGTCCATGTCGGTGTCGGAGGTCAGGATCGCCTGCGGCACCGGGCGGCCGAACCCCGCGAGGATCCCGGCCGCCATCGCGCGGATCGCGATCACGCCCATCTGCTGCGCGCGGCAGGCGGCGATCAGATTGCCGAAATCCTGGCCGGTCCAGCGCGCGGGCATGGCGCGCGCGGCCGACGGGTTGAGCATGTTGAGATAGATCTGCGCGCAGTCGAACCGGCCGGACTCGATCACCGCCCGGCAGCTCGCCGCGTCGCCGAGCGCGGTGAACCCGACGAAGCGCGTGAGCCCCTGGTCGCGCATGCGGTGGAGCCCGTCGGCGACGCCGCCGGATTTCAGCACCTCGTCGAGCCCGATCGACCGCGCGCCGGTCGCGGGCGTCACGGCGTTGTGGAACTGCAGCAGATCGACCCGGTCGCGCCCGAGCCGGGCGAGGCTTTCGCCGACGCTGCGCTCGATCTCGCCGGCGATGTCGCCGAGCTTCGACGTGTCGAGCCGGACCTTGGTCGAGACGTGCGGCGACGCGCCGAGTTCCTTCAGCACGCGGCCGAGCGAGGTCTCGGACCGGCCCTGCCCATAGGCGGCGGCGGTGTCGAACCAGTTGACGCCGGCGTCGAGCGCGCGCTTGACGCCCGCCACCATGTCGTCGGGCGCGCCCTTCACCAGCAGCCCCCCGACATCGCCGCAGCCGAAGATCAGCTCGGAGACCTCGATCCCGGTGCGGCCCAGTTTGCGGTATTTCATGGGGCCATTGTAACCCTCACCCTGTCCCTCTCCCAGAGGGAGAGGGGACCCGTTGCGAGAGCGCTGGCTATGATCCACCGGCGATCGACGGGAATAAACGGTCGCGCCGCACGTTCCCTCTCCCGCGGGAGAGGGACAGGGTGAGGGGAAGGCCCGCGTTCTGGTATAAGCGCCGGCATGGATACATCTCGAGATCGACCGGGTCGAATGGATGCGGGGCGTGCTCGCGCGCATCCCGGTGGCGGGGCTGATCGGCGCGCGCCCGGTCTCGTGGGACGCGGAGGGAAGCCGCGCGGTGATCGCGTTCGAGGCCAGGCCCGAGTTCTGCAACCTGATGGGCACGGTGCAGGGCGGGCTGCTCACCGCCATGCTCGACATGGCGATGGCGTTCGCCGTGCTGTGCGAGATCGAGGAAGGCTGGGTCGTGCCGTCGCTCGAGATCAAGACGAGCTACGTCGCGCCCGCCCGGCCCGGCCCCCTGTTCGGCGAGGGCCACGTCGTCCGGCGCGGCCGGACCATCGTGTTCATGGAAGGCCGCATCACCGGCCCCGACGGCGGGCTGATCGCCACCGCCACCGCCACGGGCCAGCTCCGCCAGTTGAACCGCTAGGGCAGGCGGAACCGGGAGGCGGCGGTGACCGGCCCGTCGGTCGCGGCCCGGCCGGTCTCGACCATGTGCTCGAGATGGGCGAGGACGGAGCGCCCGGCCGCCCCATGCATCGCCGGCGGGATGTGGCGGTACATCTCGGCGACCATCTCGGGGACGGTGGCGAGGCCGCGGGCGAGGCAGGACGCGATCTCGGTTTCGCGCGCGCGGCGGTGGCCGAGCAGCGCCCGCACGTAAGGCTGCGGCTTGTCGATCGCCGGGCCGTGCGCCGGGTAGTAGATTCGGTCGTCGCGCGCCAGGCATTTGTTCAGGCTGGCGAGATATTCGCGCATGTTGCCGTCGGGCGGCGAGACGATGGTGGTGTTCCACCCCATCACGTGGTCGCCCGAGAACAACGCCCCTTCCTCGCGCCAGCGCGAAGCAGTGGTGGTTGGAGATGTGGCCCGGCGTGTAGACCGCCTCGAGCGTCCAGCCCGGCCCCGACACCGTCTCGCCGTCGGCGATCACCCGGTCGGGCGCGAAATCGTACTGGATGGACTCCGCCGGCGCCGCGCCCGCCGGAACCGCGCGGGGATGGGCGCCCACCACTTCGCCGCCGACGGCCTCCTTGAGCATGGCGGCGGCGGGCGAATGGTCCATGTGGGTGTGGGTGACGATGATGTGCGACACGGTCTCGCCCTCGACCGCGCGGGCGAGCGCCGCGACATGGTCGGCGAGCGCCGGGCCGGGGTCGATCACCGCCACCGTGCCGTTGCCGACGATGAAGCTGTTGGTGCCGTTCTGGGTGAAGGGCGTCGGGTTGTTCGCCACCACGCGCCGGATCAGCGGCGACAGCGCGCTCGGCCTCGTCATAGGTGAAATCGAAATCCTTGCGGAACGGGATGGCGGGGGCGGACATGGGCAGGCTTCCGTCAGCTCATCACGATCTTCGGCGCGGGGCGGTTCGCGGGCGCCGATGGCGGCGCGGACGGCGGTCGCGATCTCGCCATAGGCCTTGGCGTGCGGCACCGTCGGGGTCGGCCTCGACGATCGGCTTGCCGGCGTCCGACGCCTCGCGGATCGCGATGTCGAGCGGCACCTCGCCGAGGAAGGGCACGCCCATCTCCAGCGCGGCGCGCCGCGCCCCGCCATGGGTGAACACGTCGGTCCTCTCGCCGCAATGCGGGCAGACGAAGTAGCTCATGTTCTCGACGATGCCGAGGACCGGCACGTCGACCTTGCGGAACATGTTGAGCCCCTTGCGCGCGTCGATCAGAGCGAGGTCCTGCGGGGTCGACACGATGACCGCGCCGGCCAGCGGCACGCGCTGGGCCATGGTGAGCTGGGCATCGCCGGTGCCCGGCGGCATGTCGACGATCATCATGTCGAGCGCGCCCCACGCCACCTCGCTCATCAGCTGCTGCAGCGCGCCCATCACCATCGGCCCGCGCCAGATGGTCGGGGTATCGGGCGGCACCAGGAAGCCGATCGACATGCAGCGCACGCCGTACTTGTCGATCGGCTCGAGCTTCTTGCCGTCGAGCGATCGGGGCTTTTCGGAAATCCCCATCAGCATCGGAAGGGACGGGCCGTAGATGTCGGCGTCGAGGATGCCGACCTTGAGGCCCTGGCGCGCGAGCGCGAGGGCGAGGTTGACCGCCGTCGTGGACTTGCCGACCCCGCCCTTGCCCGAGGCGACCGCGACGATGGCGCGCACGTCCTTCAGGATCGGCTCCGCCGCCGGACCGTGTGCGGGACCGTGCGCCGGCCCGTGGCCGTGGGCACCCGGCGGTGGCGCCTGCGGGGCAGCCTGCGGGGCAGCCTGCGGCTTCGGGTTGTGCGCGGTGAGGACGGCGGTGACCGAGACGATGCCGGGAAGCTGCGCCACGGCCTCTTCGGCGGCCTTGCGCACCGGCTCCATCCGAGGCCCGCGCGACGGCTCGACCTCGATGACGAACTGCACGTTGCCCGCGCGCACCGCGAGCCCCGAGATCATCCCGGCGGTGACGATGTCGCGGCCGCTGTCGGGGTCGAGGACCGCGCCCAATGCCGCCAGAACGTCGCGTTCGCCGATCTCTGCCATGCCGTAAGCTCCCGAAAAAACAGCGCTTTCCGAACCGCGCGCCAGCCCGCGCCAGCGGGCCGCGTTGCGCCAGCGGCCAAGGTGTCATATAAGGCCAGGGTAATTTCAAGCAAAGCCGCGCCCGCATGCGTATCGCCCGGACGATCGCAAGGGCAAGGCGCGGCAGAGGGGATGGCGCGATGTCGTTGATGCAGCAAGGCGGCGGCGGCGGCCCGTGGGGCGGCGGCGGCGGCCAGGGGCCGTGGGGCCGCGGGCCCGGCGGCGGACCGCAGGCGCCCGACTTCGAGGATCTGCTGCGCCGCGGCCAGGAGAAGTTTCGCCGCTACATGCCGGGCGGGCTGGGCGGCGGGCGCGGCATCCTGCTGCTCATCGTCGCCGCCATCGCGCTGTGGCTGGCGTCGGGCTTCTATCGCGTCCAGCCGGACGAACAGGGCGTGGTGCTGCGCTTCGGCAAGTGGGTACGCACGACCCCGCCGGGGCTGAACTACCACCTGCCGTCCCCGATCGAGACCGTGTTCACGCCGGGCGTGACGCGGATCAACCGGCTCGAGATCGGATTCCGGTCGGGCGGCGAGTTTCGCGGCGCGCAGAAACGCAGCGTGCCCGAGGAAAGCCTGATGCTGACCGGCGACCAGAACATCGTCGACGTGAACTACTCGGTATTCTGGCGCATCAAGGACGCCGGGAAATACCTGTTCAACATCCGCAATCCCGAGGCCACGGTGAAGATCGCCGCGGAAAGCGTGATGCGCGAGGTGATCGGCCAGACGCCGATCCAGGCCGCCTTCACCGAAGGCCGCCAGAAGATCGAGGAGCGATCGGTCGCCGGGCTGCAGAGATTGCTCGACAGCTATGGCGCGGGCATCGAGATCCGTCGCGTTCAACTCCTCAAGGTCGATCCGCCGGCGCCCGTCATCGACGCCTTCATCGACGTGCAGCGCGCGCGCCAGGACCAGGAGCGGCTGAAGAACGAGGCCGAGGCCTACCGCAACGACATCCTGCCGCGCGCCCGCGGCGACGCGCAGAAGATCCTGCAGGACGCCGAGGCCTACAAGGAGGCGGTGGTCAACCGCTCGCAAGGCGACGCGTCGCGCTTCCTCAAGGTGCTCGACGCCTATGACACCTCCAAGGAGGTGACGCAGCAGCGGATCTACCTCGAGACGCTGGAGGGGGTGTTCGCAGGCATGCGCAAGGTCATCGTCGACGAGAAGGGCGGCGGCACGGGCGTGGTGCCCTACCTGCCGCTGCCGGAGCTCAGGCCCGGCCCCACGGCGCGGCGGGGAGGCGGCGGAGGCGGCGGAGGCGGCGGCCAATCCTCCTCCAATGGCAACGCATCGAGTAGCAGCGGTTCGGCCGCGCAGGGAGGGTCGGGCCAATGAACCGCAGCCAGCTCGTCGCCCTTGGGATCGGCATCATCGTTCTCGGTATCGTCGCGTTCAGCGCCGTCTATACGGTGGATCAGCGCCAGCAGGCCCTTGTCCTGCAGTTCGGCGAGCCCAAGCGGGTCGTCAGCGAGCCCGGCCTCAAGTTCAAGTGGCCGTTCATCCAGAATGTGATCTTCTACGACCATCGCGTGCTCGACCTGAATCCTGAGGTTGAGACGGTCATCCTGTCGGACCAGAAGCGGCTCGACGTCGACACCTACGCGCGCTACCGCATCGTCGATCCGCTGAAATTCTATCAGGCGGTGACCAACGAGGCGGGGTTCCGCGCCCGGCTGAGCAACGTGGTGAATTCGAGCCTGCGCCGCGTCCTCGGCAACGTCTCGCTGCTCACGCTGTTGTCGTCGGACCGCGACGAGGTCATGTCCGACATTCAAAAGGACGTCTCGGCGGAATCGTCGAATTTCGGCGTCCAGCTGGTCGACGTGCGCATCCGCCGTGCCGACCTGCCCGAGCAGGCCTCGCAGGCGACCTATGCCCGCATGCGCTCCGAGCGCGAGCGCGAGGCGCGCCAAGCCCGCGCCCAGGGCTTCGAACAGGCGCAGCAGATCCGCGCCACCGCCGACCGCGAGCGCACGGTGCTGCTGGCCGAGGCGCGCAAGCAGTCGGAGATCCTGCGCGGCGAGGGCGACAACAAGGCGTTCAAGATCTATGCCCAGGCGGCCAGCAAGGATGCCAAGTTCTATCGCTTCTACCGGTCGATGGAGGCCTACCGGAAGGCCCTGAACAACGACGACACCACCATGATCCTGACGCCGGATTCCGAGTTCTTCCGCTATTTCCGCGACCTGACGGGCAACGCCATGCCGGCGCCGGGCACCCCCGCTGCGACGCAGGCCCGTTGAGGGATTTCGCGACCGCGCTCGGGCTCGTCCTTGTGATCGAGGGCGTGCTGTATGCCCTCATGCCCGAGCAGCTGCCGCGCATGGCCGCGCGGCTCGCCGGCTTTCCGGCGCGTACGATCCGCCGGGTCGGGCTGCTCGCCGCGCTGGTCGGGCTGGTCGTCGTCCGGCTCGTCCGGGGCTGAAGCGCGATCGAGCAAGACTCGGGGGGTCTACTTCGTTAGCTTTCCCCCGATCTTGCTCCAGACGCCCCTTGCTTCCGACTTGCCGCGCGCCACATTTGATACACATTTTCCCGGCTAGGATCGGCCATCCCGATCCCCGATCCGGACCACCGATCCGGTCCACTAAGGAGATAACTCTTTTGGCACGCTCGCTTGCGTCGGCGCGGGCCGCCGGCTGGACCGGCCGCCGCGTCGCTCCCTTCGCCGTGGTGTGGGCCATGGTGCTGTTCGTCGCGGCGGGGACGGCCGCCGCGCGCGGTGCGCCCGACAGCTTCGCCGACCTCGCCGACCGGCTGGCGCCCGCCGTGGTGAACATCTCGACCACACAGACGATCCGCGGCCATGCCGGCCAGGAATTCAAGCTGCCGCCCGGCTCGCCGTTCGAGGAGTTCCGCGAGTTCTTCGAGCACCAGAGGCCGGACGCGCCGCCGCGCCGCGCCACCTCGTTGGGCTCGGGCTTCATCATCGACCCGACCGGCTTCGTCGTGACCAACAACCACGTGATCGACGAGGCCGACGAGATCACCGTGATCCTGTCGGACCAGACAGAGCTCAAGGCCAAGGTGGTCGGGCGCGACGAGAAGACCGACCTGGCGCTGCTCAAGGTCGCCCCCAAGCAGCGCCTGCCCTTCGTCAAGTGGGGCCAGTCGCAGAAGACGCGCGTCGGCGACTGGGTGCTCGCCATCGGCAATCCGTTCGGGCTCGGCGGGTCGGTCACTGCCGGCATCGTCTCGGCCCGCGGGCGCAACATCAATGCCGGCCCTTATGACGACTTCATCCAGACCGACGCGGCTATCAACCGGGGCAATTCCGGCGGTCCCATGTTCAACATGGATGGCGAGGTGATCGGCATCAACTCGGCCATCGTCTCGCCCTCGGGTGGCAGCGTGGGGATCGGCTTCGCCGTGCCATCCTCGCTCGCCCAGCCGGTGATCGACCAGCTCCGCGAGTTCCGCCGGGTCAAGCGCGGCTGGCTGGGCGTGCGCATCCAGACGGTGACCGAGGAGATCGCCCAGGGGCTCGGCCTCAAGCGCGCCTCCGGCGCGCTCGTGGCCTCGGTCTCGACCGCGGGCCCGGCCGCCAAGGGCGGAATCGTGGCCGGCGACGTGATCCTCAAGTTCGACGGGCGCGAGGTGGCCGACATGCACCATCTGCCGCGGATGGTGGCCGAGACCAAGGTCGGCGCCTCGGTTCCGGTCGAGGTGTGGCGCAAGGGCGGGAGGAAGGACGTCCACGTCGTGCTGGGCGAGCTGCCCGACGACGTGCGGAAGGTAGCGGCGCGCGAGGCCCCGCCGACACCCACCATCGTTACCGGCGCCACGGTGGCGGAGCTCGGCCTCGCCCTCGCCACGCCGAACCGCGCCCTGCGCGACAAGTTCAAGCTCTCCGACGACGTGGCGGGCGTGGTGGTGACCGATGTGAAGCCGGGCAGCCCGGCGGACGAGAAGCGCCTGCGGCCGGGCGACGTGATCGTCAAGATGGGGCCCAACCAGGCGGCGGTGAAGACGCCGGGCGAGGTGCGCGCGCATCTCGCCGAGGCCCGCAAGGCCAAGGCCCGCACGATCCTGGTCCTGGTCGAGACCGGGGGCAACCGCCGCTTCGTCGCCCTCAAGCTCGGCGACAAGGGGTAGGGCCGGCAAGACCGCCGCATCCGATCCGCGACGATGGGCGAATGACCTGCGTCGTCGTGGTCGCCGGGCCCACCGGCTCGGGCAAGTCGGCGCTCGCCCTCGCCATCGCCGAGCGGTTCCGCGGCGCGGTCGTCAACGCCGACTCGATGCAGGTCTATCGCGAGCTTGCGGTGCTGACGGCCCGGCCGGACGCGGACGCGCTGGGGCGCGCGCCGCATCACCTTTATGGCGCGATCCCGGCGGCCGAGCGCTGCTCGGCCGGGCGCTGGCGGGCCATGGCCGTCGACGCGATCGAGGCTTCCCGCGCCGAGGGGCGGCTGCCGGTGGTGGTCGGCGGCACGGGGCTTTACCTGGAGGCGCTGATGCGCGGGCTCGCGGCCGTCCCCGCGGTTCCTGAGAGCGTGCGCCGTGCCGTGAGCGTTCGTCTCGACCGCGAGGGGGTGGCGGCCGCGCATGCGGCGCTGGCCCGTGCCGATCCAGAGAGCGCGGCACGCGTGCCGCCGTCCGACCCCCAGCGCATCGCACGCGCGCTCGAAGTGTGGGAGGCGACAGGCCGCTCTTTGTCCGACTGGCAGCGGGACGGGCAGGAGGCGAGCGGCGGGTTTCGCTTCCTCACCATCCTGATCGATCCGCCGCGCGCGGCGCTCTATGCCGCCTGCGACGTGCGCTATACCGGGATGATCGCACGCGGCGGGGTGAACGAGGTGCGCCGCCTCGCCGGGCTCGGGCTCGATCCATCCCTGCCGGCGATGAAGGCGCTGGGGGTGCGTGAGCTCCTGGCATTCCTCGACGGGCGGGCATCCCTGGCCGAAGCCTGCGCCGCCGGGCAAAAGGCGACGCGGAACTATGCCAAGCGGCAAATGACATGGTTCCGCAATCGGTTGGCGCCCGATCTTGTGATCCCGTCTCTGGTTCCGCCGGTGCCGGACGAGGCGCTGGAAAAGATTGAAACTTTCGGGAAGTCTATCCAGAAGAACCTTTCCGATAATTAGCAGATTTGGGTTGACCGGCCCCGGGCGAGCCACTAGGTTACGGCTTCCTTGCGGGGCGTGAGGCGTGGAATCCGGCGGATTTCCGACCCTCCGCCCCGCCACGCTTTTTGGCGGAGATCGTGCGATGGCGGCGAAGCCCATGAACGGATCGGAGATCGTGATCAAGGCGCTGGTGGAGCAGGGCGTCGAGGTCGTGTTCGGCTATCCGGGCGGGGCCGTCCTTCCCATCTATGACGCGCTGTTCCAGCAGAACCGGCTGCGCCACGTGCTGGTGCGCCAGGAACTCGGCGCCGCCCACATGGCCGAAGGCTATGCGCGCTCGACCGGCAAGGTGGGCGTGATCCTGGTCACGTCGGGGCCGGGCGCCACCAACACGGTGACCGGGCTGACCGACGCGCTGATGGATTCGATCCCGATCATCTGCCTGACGGGCCAGGTGCCGACCCACCTGATCGGCAACGACGCGTTCCAGGAAGCCGACACGACCGGGATCACGCGCGCCTGCACCAAGCACAACTACCTGGTGAAGAACATCGACGAGCTGGCGATGACGATGCACGAGGCGTTCCACGTCGCGCGCTCGGGCCGGCCGGGCCCGGTGGTGATCGACCTGCCGAAGGACATTCTCCAGGCCATCGGGCCCTATTTCGCGCCCGACGAGTTCGAGCCCAAGCGCTACAAGCCGAAGAAGAAGGCCGACCCCCGCCGCATCGAGGAGGCGGTCGAGCTGATGGCGAAGGCCAAGCGCCCGCTGTTCTATTGCGGCGGCGGGGTGATCAATTCCGGCCCGCGCGCATCCAGGCTGCTGACCGAGCTGGTGCGCATGACCGGCTATCCGATCACCCACACGCTGATGGGGCTGGGCGCCTATCCCGGCACCGACGAGCAGTATCTCGGCCTGGTCGGCATGCACGGCTCGTACGAATCCAACCTCGCCATGCATGGCTGCGACGTGATGATCAATATCGGCGCGCGGTTCGACGACCGGGTGACCGGCAAGCTCTCGGCCTTCTCGCCCAACTCCAAGAAGATCCATGTCGACATCGACCCGTCCTCGATGAACAAGACGGTGCGGGTCGACGTGCCGGTCGTGGGCGACTGCGCCAGCGTGCTCGCCGACATGATCAAGCTGTGGAAGGAGAAGAAGGCGAAGCCCGACGCGAAGGCGCTGAAAGCGTGGTGGGCCGAGATCGCCCGCTGGCGAAAGCGCAATTGCTTCGCCTACGACACCAACGCCAAGATCATCAAGCCGCAGCAGGCGATCGAGCGGCTCTACGCCGCGACGCGGGCCAAGGACGTCTACATCACCACCGAGGTGGGCCAGCACCAGATGTGGGCGGCGCAGCTGTTCAAGTTCGACAAGCCCAACCACTGGATGACGTCGGGCGGGCTGGGCACGATGGGCTACGGCATGCCGGCCGCGATCGGCGTGCAGGTCGCCCATCCCGACGCGCTGGTCATCGACATTGCCGGCGAGGCGTCGTTCATGATGAACATCCAGGAGATGTCGACGGCGGCGCAGTACCGGCTGCCGATCAAGGTGTTCATCCTGAACAACCAGTATATGGGCATGATCCGCCAGTGGCAGGAGCTGCTGCACGGCTCGCGCTATTCCGAATGCTACATGGACTCGCTGCCCGACTTCGTGAAGCTCGCGGAATCGTTCGGCGCCGTGGGCTTGCGCGCCGAGCGGCCGGACCAGCTCGACGACGTGATCGCGCAGATGCTGGCCGCCGACAATGCGGTGATCGCCGACATCCGTGTCGATCCGACGGAGAACTGCTTCCCGATGATCCCGTCGGGCGCCGCCCACAACGAGATCCTGCTCGGCCCCGAGGACCAGGCCGCCAAGCCGATCTCCGAGGAAGGCATGGTGCTGGTCTAAGGCCTCCTCTTGCTGAGCTTGTCGAAGCATGAGGCCCTCGTCCTTCGACATGCTCAGGATGAGGGCCTCTTCTCTTGCTGGAAACGAACGTGTCTGAGATCGAAAAGCATGCGATCGCGGTGCTGGTGGACAACGAGGCGGGGGTGCTGGCCCGGGTCATCGGGCTGTTCTCCGGGCGCGGCTACAATATCGAGAGCCTGACGGTGGCCGAAATCGACCCGGCGAACAGCCTGTCGCGCATCACCGTGGTCACGTCGGGCACGCCGATGATCATCGAGCAGATCAAGGCTCAGCTCGCGCGGCTGGTGCCGGTCCACAAGGTGCACGATCTGACCGAGGAGGGGCCGCATGTCGAGCGCGAGCTCGCCCTGATCAAGGTGCGCGGACGCGGCGACAAGAGGGTGGAGTCGCTCCGCATCGCCGACATCTACCGCGCGCGCGCCATCGATTCCTCGGCCGACTCCTTCGTGTTCGAGGTGTCCGGCTCGACCGAGAAGATCGACGCCTTCATCGCCATCATGCGGCCCTTGGGCCTGGTGGATGTGTCGCGCACCGGCGTCGTCGCCATCGCGCGCGGCAACGCGGCGCTTTAGCGGGAGCCGGCCGGTGCCCAGCCTCGTCGAGAACCTTCTGAAGCAGCGCGGCGAGGATCGGGCGTTCCGGGCGCGGGTGCGCCGGTTGTCGCCGGACGACTTCCAGGAGGCGCTGTCGACCCTGCTCGGCGAGATCGGCGACCAGGAGGCCGAGCGGTATTTCGATCTTTGCAAGCTGATGAGCAACTCGTCGCGCCATTACGAGACGGTGCGCGCCAGCCTGACGACCGCGATCCTCGCCGCGACCGGCGCCATCCTGGGCCTCGTGGCGACGAGCCGGACGGGCGCCGCCGGCCCGGCCCTTCCGCTCGCGCTGTTCGTGCTCGGCCTGTTGGGAATCGGCCTTTCCTGGCGGCTGAGCGACGCCATGGCCTTCCACTTCAACATGGCGCTCGTCTGGCGCAAGGCCTTCCTGCGCGCCCTCAAAGGGGGCCGGCCCGATGCCCTCTGGCGCGTCGCCAGCGCCCGCTTCGACCGGCAGAATGCGCTGACCCGGCTGTTCAGCCACGAAGCACTGTGGATCGGTCTCAATTTTCTCCCGATCCTGGCCGGGATTTTGCTGTGGACCGAGACTATCGGCCCGGGGTAACTCACCTTCTTTCCTGAGATGGACCAAGACCTGAGGAGCCGCTCCATGCGCGTTTTCTACGACCGCGACGCCGACGTGAACCTGATCAAGTCGAAGAAGGTGGCGATCATCGGCTTCGGCAGCCAGGGCCATGCCCATGCGCTGAACCTGCGCGATTCCGGCGCCAAGGACGTGCGCGTCGGGCTGCGCAAGGGCTCGGGCAGCGCCGAGAAGGCCAAGGCGCAGGGCTTCGAGGTGATGGAGCCCGCCGAGGCCGCCAAGTGGGCCGACGTGGTGATGATCGTGACGCCCGACGAGCTGCAGGCCGCGCTCTACCGCGACCATATCGGGCCGAACCTGAAGCCCGGCAACGCGGTCGCCTTCGCGCACGGCTTCAACGTGCATTTCAGGCTGATCGAGCCGGCCGCCGGCATCGATGTGTTCATGATCGCGCCCAAGGGGCCGGGCCACACGGTGCGCTCGGAATACCAGCGCGGCGCGGGCGTGCCCTGCCTCCTCGCCATCGAGCAGGACGCGTCGGGCAACGCGCACGACATCGCGCTCAGCTACGGCGCGGCGATCGGCGGCGGGCGCGCCGGCATCATCGAGACGACCTTCCGCGAGGAGTGCGAGACCGATCTGTTCGGCGAGCAGTCGGTGCTGTGCGGCGGGCTCACCTCGCTGATCTATGCCGGGTTCGAGACGCTGGTCGAGGCCGGCTACGCGCCCGAGATGGCCTATTTCGAGTGCTGCCACGAGGTGAAGCTGATCGTCGATCTGATCTACGAGGGCGGCATCGCCAACATGCGCTACTCGATCTCCAACACGGCCGAGTACGGCGACTATGTCACCGGGCCGCGCCTGATCGACGAGGGCGTGAAGAAGCGCATGAAGGAAGTGCTGGCCGACATCCAGTCGGGTCGGTTCGCGCGCGACTGGGTGCTGGAGAACGCGGCCGGCCAGGCGAGCTTCAAGGCCGAGCGGCGCCGCGCCGCCGAGCACCCGATCGAGGAGGTCGGCGAGAAGCTGCGCGACATGATGCCGTGGATCAAGGAACGCCGGCTGGTCGACCGCTCGAAGAACTGACGCGGCGCCGCTTCACCTGACAGCGACCCGGTTCCTTCCCGCAAGGGGAAGGGACCGGCCTTCGATAAGTTTCCTGTCCTCGGAACCTGCCCCTGCTTCCCGCACGGCGGATTTTTAGCCGCTGCTGTGGGAACGGGTTACGACCGTTCGCGTTCGCACGGTGAGAGCGTGCAAGGAACGAGTCGCCGGCTCGCGGGGCCGTCCCGATAAACGGAATGCCCCCGAGCCTGCATCCGCGAGGTGCCGTCCGCACAAGGGCGGGGCCGGCGGCAGGGTAGGGTCGATGTCAGTCAGCGCTGCGTACCCCGCGTATTGCGTCCGTCCGCTGGGCCCCCCTCGGGACCGGTGCGGCGCGGACGACCGCCCGCAGGCGCCGGCTTCTTTCTCTTCGTCTTTTTCCCACTCATTCCGTCTCGCGCTTGGCCTGGGTCCGTGCCGTTCCGGCGCGGCGGCCGGGTCTGACTTTCATCGAGCCATTGATCGGGTGAGCGTATCATGACCAGCCAGACCCTTTACGGCACGAGCGGCGACGACAGCCTGACCGGCGGCGACGGCAACGATCTTCTGCTCGGTCTCGACGGCAACGACAGCCTGCGCGGCGGTGCCGGCGACGACCTGCTCATGACCGGTTCGGGCGCGGACATCTCCATCTTCTCGCCCGGTTGGGGGCTCGACATCCTCGCGGATCCGTCCAGCTCCGACAGCGTCGTGTTTGCCGGCCTCGCCCGCGACGACCTGATCGCGTACCGCAGCGGCGACGCGCTGGCGGTCGCCAGCCTGTACAGTACGGACAGCCTCGCCGTCACCGGGTTCTACGGGGCGGCGAGCCCGCCCTTCGCGACCGTGGCGACATCCGACCAGACCATCACCCCGACCACCGATGGCGATCCCGCCAGCGGGGCCGCGGCCGACAGCGTTCCGGACATCCAGCAGGTCTACCGCCTGACGTTCGGCACCGGCGGCAGCGATACCATCACCGCCGACGGCGGGACCGGCCCGAACGGCTTCGTGCCGGTCGTGTGGAGCGGCACCGGCAACGACACCATCACCGGCGCGGCCGGCGGATCGATCGACTACGGTGGCGCCGGCAACGACACGCTGGTGACGGTCGCGTCGGGCGCGGTCGACTTCGTTGTCGGCGGCAGCGGCAACGACACGTACAACGTCTCCACCGGAAGCGTGGCGTTCGTGATCGACAATTCGTCGTCGACCGGAGACGTGCTCAACGCGCCAGGCGTCGCCATCGACGACGTGCAGGGCTTCACCGTCAATGATACGGACCTGATCCTGGTCGACCAGAACACCTCGACCGCCATCGTGCTGCCGCTCTACCTGGTCGAGACGCAGGACGCCAAAGTCGAAACCTACAACTTCTCCGACCACAGCTTCACCGCGGCGGACCTGGACGCGGCGATCGCCGACCTTCCCAACTACGCCGATTATTCCGGCGTAGGCGGGGCCATCGGCGTCGACATGACGGGGACGCAGTTCGACCTGCTCTATGATGCTGCCCGGTTCTTCGGCAGCGGCGATTACGGGCCGAACGGCAACATCGTCATCGCGGGGACGGACGGCAACGATCTCCTGACAGGCTATGGCGGCGACAACGAGCTGGTCGGCGGCGCCGGGTCCGAACTCGCTGTTCGGCGGCGCCGGCAACGACTTCATCGACGGCGGCGACGGCAACGACGTGCAGCTCGTCGGCGAGAGTGGAAACGACGTGATCCACGGCGGCGCCGGCGACGACAATCTGTTCGGCGGCGTGTGGTTCTACGGCGACACCAGCGCGGGCGACGACGAGCTGTTTGGCGACGCCGGCAACGACCATCTCTATGGCGCCGGCGGCGCGGATTTGCTCTCGGGCGGCGACGGCAACGACACGCTCGACGGCGGCGCGGGCAACGATACGCTGGACGGCGGCGCGGGCGTCGACACGGTCGTCTACAACGCCGAGACGACGGACGTGACGGTCAACCTCTATGGATCGCAGGCGACCGGCGTCGAGATCGGCACCGACCAGCTCCACGGCATCGAGAACGTCATCGCCGGGGCCGGGGCGGACCAGCTGTTCGGCGACGGCGCGGCGAACGCCCTGTACGGCATGGGCGGGTCCGACCAGATCTTCGGCGGGAACGGCAACGACGTGCTCGACGGCGGCGCCGGCGACGATTCACGGCTGGTCGGCGAGAACGGCGATGACGTGATCCATGGCGGGGCAGGGGACGACAATCTGTTCGGCGGGGTGTGGTTCTACGGCGACACCAGCCTTGGCGACGACAGCCTCTATGGCGACGCCGGCAACGATCATCTCTACGGCGCGGGCGGCAATGATCTGCTCTCCGGCGGCGACGGCAACGATACGTTCGACGGCGGCGCGGGCAACGATACGTTCGACGGCGGCGCCGGGATCGATACGGCCGTCTACAACTCCGCCACGGCCGACGTCACGGTCAATCTCGCGGCGTCGAGCAACCAGGCGACCGGCGCCGACATCGGCACCGACCAGCTCAGCGGCATCGAGAACGTCATCACCGGGGCGGGGGCCGACCAGCTGTTCGGCGACGGCGGGGCGAACGCGCTGTCCGGGATGGGCGGGTCGGACCAGATTTTCGGCGGCAACGGCAACGACGTGCTCGATGGCGGGGGCGGGGACGACTGGCGCCTCGTGGGCGAGAACGGCAACGACCTGATCCATGGCGGCGCCGGCGACGACAATCTGTTCGGCGGGGTGTGGTTCTACGGCGACACCAGCCTGGGCGACGACAGCCTCTATGGCGATGCCGGCAACGACCATCTCTACGGCGCCGGCGGCAACGATCTGCTGGACGGCGGCGACGGCAACGACACGCTCGACGGCGGCACGGGCAACGACACGCTCCAAGGCGGCGCAGGAATCGACACCGTCGTCTACAACTCCGCCACGGCGGACGTGACGGTCAACCTCTATGGCTCGCAGGCGACGGGCGCCGACATCGGCACCGACCAGCTCCACGGCATCGAGAACGTCATCGCCGGGGCCGGGGCGGACCAGCTGTTCGGCGACGGCGCGGCCAATACGCTGTCCGGAATGGGCGGGGTCGACCATATTTTCGGCGGCGCCGGCAACGATGCGATCGATGGCGGGGCGGGTGACGATTACCGGCTGGTGGGCGAGAACGGCGACGACGTGATCCACGGCGGGGCCGGCAACGACAATCTGTTCGGCGGGGTGTGGTTCTACGGCGACACCAGCCTGGGGGACGACCGGCTGTACGGCGACGCCGGCGACGACCACCTCTACGGCGCCGGCGGCAGCGACACGCTCGACGGCGGCACCGGCAACGACGTGCTGCAGGGCGACAACGGAAGCGACACGTTCATCGCCTCGGTCGGCGGCGGCCAGGACCGGATCACCGACTTCACCCCGGGCGCGGGCGGCGACGTGCTCGACGTCAGCGCGATCCCCGGGATCAACAGCCTCGACGACTTGCTGGCCCACACCACCTACGACAGCGGCCACGGCTACTCGCTGGTCGATTTCGGCGGCGGCGACACCGTCACGATCGACAATGTCGACGCCAACAACCAGTTCACCTCGGACAACGTGATCGTCTGACGCGATCGCGCCAGGCGGCATTTCGAAAGCGCAACAGAAAAGGGCCGGTCCTGGACCGGCCCTTTCGCCTATGCGGTAGCGGAGCGGGCGGCGGGCCGGCGGCCCGCCTCGTTCATGCGTCCGACTTGGCGGGCTCGCGCGCGGGACGGCGCAGGAAGGCGGGCACGTGGCCGCCGAACCCGACGAAATCGGACTCGGGCCGCAACTCCTCCTCCTCGCGGCGCCGCGGGGCGGCGGGCTTGGCGGCGCGCCGGGGCTTCGCGGCCTCGGGCTTCGCGGCCTCGGGCTGCGCCTGGGGCGCCGCGGCCTGCGGCTGGTCCTCGGCGGCGGGACGCTCCTCCTTCGGTGCCCGCTGGGCGCGCGGCGCGCGCTCGGGCTTGGGTGCGGTCTTGCGCTCCGACGTGCCCCGACCGCCGCGCGAGCGGCGGCGCGATCGTGCGCCGTCGCCCTCCTCGAGCGTGGCCTCGTCCAGCCCGTCGACGGTGGTGCGCGGGATCGCCTTGCCGATCAGCGTCTCGATGGCCGCGACGAACTTGCCGTCCGCCGGCGTCGCCAGGGTGAACGCCTTGCCCGAGCGCCCGGCGCGGCCGGTGCGCCCGATGCGGTGCACGTAGTCCTCGGCGTGGATCGGGACGTCGAAGTTGAACACGTGGCTGACCACGTCGATGTCGAGCCCGCGCGCCGCCACGTCGGAGGCGACCAGGATGGACGTCTCACCGTTCCGGAACGTATCGAGCGTTTTGGTCCGCGTGTGCTGGTCGAGGTCGCCGTGCAGCGCCGCAACGCCGAACCCGTGTGTCTTGAGCGACTTGGCAAGGATGTCGACGTCGCGCTTGCGGTTGCAGAAGACCAGCGCAGTCTTCACGTCCTCCGAGCGGATCAGCCGGCGCAGCGCCTCGCGCTTCGCCTCTTCCGGCACCACGGCCAGGGCCTGCGCCACCGTCTCGGCGGGCGAGGCGGGCGGCGCGACGGAGATTTCCTTGGGAAGGGTGAGGAACGCATCGGCCAGCCGCTTGATCTCGGGCGGCATCGTCGCCGAGAAGAACAGGGTCTGGCGATTGCGCGGCAGCATCTTCACGATGCGCTCGATGTCGGGGATGAACCCCATGTCGAGCATCCGGTCGGCCTCGTCGATCACCAGGATCTTGATGTCGGACAAGAGCACGTGGCCGCGCTCGATATGGTCCAGGAGGCGCCCCGGTGTGGCGATCAGCACGTCGACGCCGCGGTCGAGCTTCTTGATCTGCTCGTCGAACGCGACCCCGCCGATCAGCAGCGCCATGGTCAGCCGGTTGTGCTTGCCATAGGTCTCGAAATTCTCGGACACCTGGGCCGCCAGCTCGCGCGTCGGCTCGAGGATGAGCGAGCGCGGCATGCGCGCCCGGGCCCGGCCCTGCGACAGGATGTCGATCATCGGAAGGGTGAAGCCGGCCGTCTTGCCGGTGCCCGTCTGGGCGCACCCCAGCACATCGCGCCCCATCAGTACGTAGGGGATCGCCTGTTCCTGGATGGGGGTGGGGACGGTATAGCCCGCGTCGGAGACGGCGTGCAGTACGTTTTGGCTTAAGCCGAGATCAGTGAAACTCATGCAATGGTTACTCGCCAACTCCCGAAAAATATTGAAGATGGGCTTTGTGCCTGCGCCATATGTGGGGGCAGGCGCGTCAAAGTCAAACCATTTGGTCCTATGTCGTTAAAATTTCACCTTATGGGCCTAACTCCCGCACTTGGCGCGGCGGCCGGTTCGTGACGGGAAAGACACCTCTTCTGCTGCTGCCGGGACTGCTTTGCGACGCCGGCCTTTGGCGCCCGCAGATCGAGGCCCTGGCCGACATCGCCGAGCCGCAAGTCGCCGACTTGACGCGCAGCGCCGCGATCCGGGGCATGGCCGAGGCGGCCCTCGCCGCGGCGCCGGGCCGGTTCGCCCTGGCCGGCCTTTCGATGGGCGGCTACGTGGCCCAGGAGATCATGCGCCTCGCCCCCGACCGGGTGGAGCGGCTGGCGCTGCTCGACACCTCCGCCCGGCCCGATACGCCGGAGCAGAGCGCGCGCCGCCGCGGGCTGATCGAGCTCGCGCGCAAGGGCACGTTCAAGGGGGTGACGCCGCGCCTGCTGCCCTATCTGCTGCATCCCGACCGGCTGGACGACAAGACGCTGGTCGAGACCGTGATGGCGATGGCCGAGAGGGTGGGCCAGGAGGCGTTCCTGCGCCAGGAGGAGGCGATCCTTGGCCGGGTCGACGGACGCAAGGATCTGCGCCGCATCGGCTGCCCGACCCTGATCCTGTGCGGCGCGCAGGATTCGCTCACCCCGCCCGAGCTGCACCGCGAGATGGCGGAGCATGTGCGCCACGCCCGGCTGGTGGAGGTGCCGGATTGCGGCCACCTTTCGACGCTGGAGCGGCCGGCGGAGGTCAGCGCCGCATTGCGCGACTGGCTCGCCGGCTGACGCTACCTGAGGGTCGGGGCGCCGTCGTTCAGGCGGGTGTCGCTCACCGACGGGAACAGGTTCAGCGTCACCTGGCGCACCAGCGCGCCGAAGGCGGGATCGTTCGCGCCCGCGGCCGACACGGACACCCTTCCATGCGCCTCCGACGAGGCCTCGCCGGCACGGCAGAAGGCCTGCAGCAGCTCCAGCTCCTGGCCGGCGGCGCGAGGCGCCGGGGGCGGCGGGCGATGGCTGCATAGCTCGTCAGCGGACAGCCAGGTCGGCGGCGAGAACATCGCGACGACCCTGTAGGTCGGGTCGGTCATGCGCGAGCCACGCGTGACGAAGCCGGGCTGGGGCAGGGCGGGCTGGCCCCGCCGCATCTCGGCCACGACCATTTCGGCGAAGCGCTCGTGCGGCACGCCCAGCGTGTCGCCGGCGACTTCCACGCGGATCGCGCCGTTGCGTGCGGCGTAGTGCTCCTCGTTGGGAAAGTAGCGCGGGTTGCTCGCCGGCGAATTCACCACGACCTGCCGGTCGCACGCCGCCAACGCCAGCGCGACCGCGCAGACCGCCCAGATACCCCGACCCCGCATCGTCCTCTCCCGCAGGTGACCCGATCCTGCGGGAGAGCTTTGCACTCGGGGCCGAAAAAGCAAGGGGCTGCGCCGTTGCGCCCGGCCGCGCCACCGCGTTCCCGGCGCGGGCATTCGCCCGCGTCCAGAGGCTGGCGACTAGAGCTCGGCGAGGGCGAGGCTCGGCTCGCGATCGTCGGCACGCGTCGTTGAGGGTGTCGGCCGCTCGGGGCGGCAGACGGGCGCGACGCGCCCGGTTCGCCGGTCGAAGGCGAGGCTGACCTTCCGCATGTCGTGCTGGTCGGTGAGGACCGCGACGATGGTGTCGCCGTTCGTCTCCATCACCATGCCGGTACGCAGCTGAGGCAGGCCGTACCAGTGCAGCCTGCGGTTCAGCCGATCGCACACATCCATGATGGTGAGCGATAGTCCGGGAGCCTCGTTCGTCTCGGTGGTCATCGCTCTCTCCCCTGCATGTCTCGCGGGGTGCGGCGCGGGTGCCGCGCCGCCGTTCCCCTCGAGTTCCCACGGATGGCGGGCCTGGCTCACGCGCTTCGGATGATGCCGGCCACGCCATTCGCTGTAGCGCGAACGATGCCATGTCTGGTGGGGCAAAACTGTGACTTCCCGGCGGCTTGTCCCCCGACGCGATGTCGCAGCCCCTGCGGTGCTCAGCGCTCCCTCTTCGCCGCCAGGTCCTCGATCATCTCCATCTGGATCTGCTGGATTTCGATCAGCCGGGTCCACTGGTGATGGATCAACTGGTCGAGCTTCTCGCCCAGCGAGCGCACCTCGATCTCGGCCTTGAGGTTGACCTTGTAGTCGTTCTCGGCGCGCAACCGGTCGCGGTCGGACTGGCGGTTCTGGCTCATCATGATGACCGGCGCCTGGACCGCCGCAATCAGCGACAGCATCAGGTTGAGCAGGATGAACGGGTAGGGGTCGAACGGGCGGGTCAGCAGCACGCCCACATTGATCGCAATCCATGCGAACATGACTGTGAAAAAGATGAAGATGAATCGCCAGCTTCCGCCGAACGCCGCAACGCGGTCGGCCACACGATCGCCGAACGTAAGCTGCTTCTCGTACTCCTCGTTCAGGTTGTCGGCGATGAGCTCGCTCTCCCTGAGGCTCTCGAGAACCTCGTGCTCGACACGGCTGAGTTCGCCGAGGTCCTCCTCCATCTGGCTCTGTACATACGCGGAGCGGAACCGATTGAGGCAGGCCGAGCAGATCAGCCCTTCGGGTGACCAATTCGCAATCCTGTGCCGGATTACCTTCGCGACGCTGTCGCGCACCAGCCCCGCCGACAGCAAGTCGCGCAGTGGCTTGGTCTGGCCGCACACCTGGCACGTGCCGCTGCGGTGCGGACGCGATTCCTTCGGGTTCGCCATGTCTCGCTCCATGTCGGACGGGCGGCCGGGCCCACGCGGGCTTGTTGCCGCTTGACGCGGCAGGGAGGGCGCCCCATTCTTATATAAGCTCTAAACTAGACTATGCGGCGCCGAACATTGGCGGCAGCAAGAAAGTGAACGGGAGAAAACAATGGCGATCATCAAGGTCAAGGACGTTGCGTTCGGCCGCCTGCAGGCGCCGGACCTCGACGCGGAAGAGGAATTTCTCACTCATTTCGGCATGATCAAGGTCGAGCGCACGAAGAACAAGCTGTTCATGCGCGGCACCGGTCCCGCCCATCACCTGCACGTCACCGAACTTGGCGACTCGCCGAAGCTGATCGGCTTCGCGTTCTATGCCCAGAGCGAGGACGATTTGAAGAAGATCGCGACCGCGCCGGGCGCGTCAGGCATCGAGAACATCGACGAACCGGGCGGCGGCAAGCGCGTGCGGCTGACCGAGCCGAACGGCTATCAGATCGAGGTTGTCGCCGGCATCCCCGACGCCAAGCCGATTCATGTCGATCGCCAGCCGATCAACTGGCGCGAGAGCCTATACGAGCGCACCGGCGACCTGATGCGGCTGAAGAAGGAGCCGTCACACGTCATGCGCATGGGCCACGCCGTGCTCGGATCGCCCAAGGTGGTCGAGACGGTGAAGTGGTTCCGCGACACGCTGGGGCTGATCTGCTCCGACGACGTCTACGCGGGCGACAAGGCCAACGTGATCGGCTCGTTCAACCGCTGCGACAACGGCGACGACTATGTCGACCATCACGTGTTCTTCTGTGCGATGAACGAGCGCGCCGGCCTCAACCACTTCTCCTTCGAGGTGGAGGACATCGACGACGTGTTCGTCGGCCACGAGTATCTGCAAGTCGCTCAACAAGTACGAGCATATGTGGGGCATTGGCCGCCACCTGCTCGGCAGCCAGGTCTACGATTACTGGGCGGACCCGTGGGGCCGCGTGCACGAGCACTGGACCGACTCGGACCGGCTCAACATCCAGAACGGATCGAACCTGCTGCCGGTCGAGGTGGGCTTCTCGTCGCAGTGGGGCGAGCCGCCGCCCGAGAAGTTCGTCCACCACGTCAGCCCGTAACCGGGCCTGACGGCTGGCCACGTTTCGGGGCGCCTTCGGGCGCCCCGTTGCGTTGGGGACCCCTTCGGATGCTTGGAACAAGTCCGAGCATGACGGCCTATTGTGCGGTCGGTATCGTGGAACCCGTTCGAAGAATGACCGTCCGGCGACGGGCTCCCATCAAGAGCTTCGGCTATCGGGTCGTGCGGTATTGGAACAAGGATGTGCTGGGCCGGACCAATGAGGTGGCGGATCGTGTCGTGAAAGGTATGGTTCGTGCCGTTCGTCCCCTCTCCCTTTGGGAGAGGGACAGGGCGAGGGGCCGGTCGTTGGGGACGATAGAACCATGATCCACGAGAAGGACATCCGCGTTCCCGTGCGCGACGGCGTGAGGCTCGGCGCGCGCATCTGGCGGCCCGAGGGATCGGGCAAGCATCCGACGCTGCTCGCCGTCTCGCCCTACCGCTACGACAACGACGATGCGCCGGCGATCCCGGTGTTCCTGTGGCGCGAGACCGGGCCGGTCGACTGGTATGTGGGCGAGGGCTACGCCTATGTGCATGTCGACGTGCGCGGCACCGGCATCTCCGAGGGCGTGTTCCGGTTCATGGACACGGCCGAGCAGCACGACCTCTACGACGTCGTCGAGTGGATCGCGGCGCAGCCCTGGTCGAACGGCAAGGTCGGCGGTATCGGGCAGTCCTATTACTGCATGCTGCAATGGTTCCTCGGCATCGAGAACCCGCCGCACCTCGCCTGCCTCGGCGCCTATGACGGGCTGAACGACCCGTACGGCTACATGGGCTATCCGGGCGGCATCGAGGGGAACTTCCTCTCCTACTGGTTCAATTCGTCGGTGCGCGTGCCGAACCTCTACCCGGCGAACGGCGACAACCCGCGCGAGCTGGAGCACGACGTGTTCCTCGACGTGCAGCGCCACCCGTTCTACGACGATTTCTGGAAGGAGCGCTCGGCGCTCGAGCGGCTCGACCGGATCAAGGCGCCGCTCTTCTCCGTCGGCGTCTGGGCGAAGCAGGACCTGCACCTGTTCGGCAACATCATGGGCTGGCGCAAGGCGCAGGGGCCGAAGAAGCTCGCCTTCACCGACACGCCGACGGCGTTCTCCTCGATGCAGGATTTCGCGTCGGTCGAGTTCCACAAGAAGTGGCTCGCGCCGTTCTATGGCAAGTTCCTGAAGGGCGAAAAGACGAGCTGGGACGAGCGGCCGGACGTCGAGTACATCGTGCGCGGCACGGGCGAGCCGCGCGGCACGACCGACTGGCCGCCGCCCGGCGTGACGCCGACGCCGCTCTACCTGGCGCCGGGTCCGACCGGGACCGTCACGTCACTCAATGACGGGGCGCTCGCGCCGGCCGCGCCGGGCAATGCGGGCGGTTCCACGAGCTACACCTATCCGCAGCCCTCATGGGTGCTGGGCGTCGTCGCGATGGGGCCGATGGGGCCCGACCCGGTGCGCGCGGTGCTGACCTTTACCGGCGCGCCGCTGCCGGAAGACCTCGAAATCGCCGGCGCGGGCAAGCTGGTGGTCCACCTGTCCACCACGAAAACCGACGCCGACGTTGTCTGCAAAGTCTCCGAGCAGTTCCCCCAGTCTGCCGACGATCGGGCGAAGGGGCTGCAGCCGCGCTACGCGATCGCCACCAAGGGCTGGCACCGCGCGTCGCATATGGACCGCGACCCGCGCTTCGACACGCCGGACACGCCGTACTACACGCACGAGCGCTCGACGCCGCTAGAGCCGGGCAGGATCTATGCGCTCGAGATCCCGCTGCTGCCGATCGCCTATCGCTTCAAGAAGGGCAGCCGCATCCGCGTCGAGATCGCTTGCGGCGACTCGCCGGTCACCGATGGGCTGTTCACGCACATCTACCGGCCGGACAAGATGGGCGCGGACACGATCCACCATGACGCGGCGCACCCGTCGCACCTCGTCCTGCCCGTCCTGCCGAAGGGGTAGGTCAGTCCGCCGCCATCTCGCGGTCGACGGGCCGCCAGGCGAGCGCC
Source organism: uncultured Alphaproteobacteria bacterium (assembly GCA_963826605.1). GTDB lineage: Bacteria > Pseudomonadota > Alphaproteobacteria > MPNO01 > DASWLB01 > CAWGHZ01. Next base: position 1,366,517 of record CAWGXN010000001.1, on the reverse strand, counting down.
GAGAGCTGGATGCGCTTGAGGATGGTGTTCAGCACCAGCACGTAGATCGTCACAACCACGATGCCGGTGAAGATGCCCACCGTGTCGGCCTGGTCGCGCGAATACTCGATGTAGTAGCCGAGCCCCGCGTCGGCCGCCAGGAACTCGCCCACCACCGCGGCGCTGATGCCGCGCGGCAGCGAGATCTTCAGCCCGGTGATCAAATAGGGCATCGAGCTGTTCCAGATGATCTCGCGCGCCACCATCCATTCGCTGGCGCCGGCGACGCGCGCCATCGCGATCAGCCTGGGATCGGCCGCGAGCACGCCGGCCAGGACATTGAAGAAGATCAGGAAGAACACCAGCGAGGCGACGAACAGCACCTTCGACAGCATGCCGATGCCGAACCACAGGATGATCAGCGGCGCGAGGGCGAGCTTGGGCACCGCCATCGCGGCGGCCATGTACGGGTCGAGCGCGATCATCAGCCGCGGCGACAGGCGCAGCACGTAGGGCAGGGCGATCGCCGCCGCCGCGCCGAGCCCGTAGCCGGCCAGCGCCTCCTCGAACGTGGCGAGGCTGTGCACCCAGAGATCGCCCGACTGGACGAGGTAGCCGATGCGCTCGGCGACGTCGACGGGCCCGGCGATGAACAGCTTTCCGGTCGCTTCGGCCGCGAGCTGCCACGCCGCGAGCAGCGCGATCCCCACCACCGCCCGCCATGCATGGATGCGAACGCGCCGCCAGTTGCGCGTGCGTGACTGGCCGCCGTCGAGGGCGAGGGTGCGGGTCGCGCTCATGACATGCTCAGCGTCATGCGGCTCATCCCCAGCTCGACCGGGCGCCAGGACAGGAGGTAGCGCTCCAGCCGGTCGACCCCGTAATAGATCGCGACCACCAGGATGGTCAGCGCGACCAGCGGCACGAAAATGCCGGTGATGTCGAAATCGGTCGCCGCGGCCTGGATCATGAATCCCAGCCCGCGGTCGGACGAGATGACCTCGGCGACGACCGCGCCCCCGATCGCGTGCGGCGCGGCGATGCGCAGCCCGGCGAAGATGTAGGGCACGGCGGCGGGCCAGACGATGTGCCGTGCGATGTGCCGCTCGGTCGCCCCGGCCACGCGCGCCATGTTCATGAGCTGGATGTTGACCGCCTGCACGCCGGCATGGGTATTGAAGAACAGCAGGAAGAACGTCATCGAGGCGACGAGCGCGATCTTCGATTCGATGCCGATCCCGAACCACAGGATGAACAGCGGGGCGAGCGAGATCTTAGGCATGCCGTACCCGCCGATGAAGTAGGGGTCGAGCACCTCCACCACGGTCGGGAACCGACGCAGGAGGAAGGGCAGCACGATCGCCGGTATCCCGCCGATCAGGAAGCCCCACAGCCCGGCCTGGAATGTCGCCCAGGCGTGATAGAAGATGTGCCCCGCCCCGAGCACCTCGACCAGGCGATCCAGCGTGCGGACGGGCGAGCTCGCCCAGCCGGTGCCGATCGCCTGGCTCATCGCCTCCCACGCCGCGATCAGCAGCACGAACAGGATCGTGCGGTCGAGGATGGTGCGCCGCGCGAACATGCGCCCGCCCCGCCGCGTCTCAGCTTTCGCCGGCCAGGACGAACTTGTTCGTCCAGATGCCCTTGAAGGATTTTAGAGCCTCCTCGGGCTTCATGTGGTGGGCCTTCAGCATGAACTCCTGCGCCCCGGCGAGCCCGCCCTCCGGGAACTTGCCGGCCTCCTTCGACGCCGCGACGCGCAGGATGCGGTCGAACGAGCTCTTGAACAGCTCCGGGTCCATGCGCTTGAAGTGCTTCTGCAGCACGTCGCGCGCGGCCTCCGGCTGCTCCTGGATGTAGCGCAGCGCCATCTGGTAGCCGCGCACCACCTTCTGGCAGACCGATGGCTTCTCGTCGCAGAAGCCCTGGCGGGTGATGACCACCGTGTTGGCGAAGTTGGTCAGCGCCGGCAGGTCGCCGCGCAGTCCGCTGATCCACAGCACCCCGTCGCCCTGGTCCACCGGCAGGAACGACCAAGGCGCGCCGGCGTCCATCCCGTCGATGTCGCCGCGCTTCAGCGCGGCCACCATGGCGGGCGAGCCCATCGTGGTGAGCTTCACCGCGTTCGACGGGTCGAGCCCGCCCTGGGCCAGGATGTATTTCAGGAAGACGTGGGTGACGTTGTTGAAGCCGGTCAGCGCGATGCGCAGCCCCTTCAGCGCCTTCGCCCGCTCGGCCACCGGCGCGTCGGGCGAGACGCCGAGCTTCTTCACCACGTCCTTGCGCAGCACCACCTCGTAGGTCGGCCGCGTCATGGTCGTCATGATGGCCATCAGCTTCTTGCCCTTGACGTTGGCGCGTATCACCGTCGGGCCCGAGCCGTTGGAGAAATCGACGCTGCCGGCCAGGACCGCATTGGTCGCGCCCATGCCGCGCACCAGCTTCACCTCGACGTCGATCCCGGCCTTCTTCCAGAATCCCATGTCCTCGGCGATCAGGTTCGGCGCCTGGGACAGCGACAGGACCGGCATGGCGATCTTGGTGTGCTCCATCTCGGCGGCCTGCGCCGACGTGCCGGCGCAGGCCAGCGCCGCCACCGCCGCCGCGAGCCGGATTCCAAGCCGTGCGGATCTTTCGATCATGTCCTCGCTCCCTATGCAGTGGCGCCCCCTGGCCCTCGTCTGCAGCCGGACGACGCGGAGGTTCTTCAATATTTACAATGACCCTAGACCAGAGGCCTGCCGCTCGCAACCCTGAGCGGCGCGGTCGCGCTCCGGGAGGTCGGGGGTCGCGATGCCTCAACTCACTTTGCTCACTTGACTTCGATCCCACCGGTTTCGAACAATGGGTTCCAATTCCAACGGCCAATGGGCCGAGCGGAGGTACGATGCCGGACGATGGCCCACCGAACGAATCCGCACGGGAGGTGATCGAGGCGCTGCCGGTTCCGCTCGGCCGCGACCGCTTCCTGCGCACGCTGCTGCGCGAGCTGACCGGGACGCTCGAGGAAGTGGTCGGTCTCGACGAGGCGGAAGGCTATATCAGCGTCGTCGGCAACGCCGTGGGCCGCCAGATCGACGGGGCCTATCGTACCGCGTTGAGAACCGAGCGTATGGACAGGCGCGAGGTCGCCGCCGCCCTCGTCGACCTCAAGCGGCGGATCGAGGGCGATTTCTACATCATCGAGGAGACGGACGAGCGCATCGTCCTCGGCAACCGGCGCTGCCCGTTCGGCGCCTTCGTCGAGGGGCGGCCGTCTCTGTGCATGATGACCGCCAACGTGTTCGGGCGCATCGCCGCCGACAATCTCGGCTATGCACGGGTCGATCTTCAGGAAACCATCGCCCAGGGCGACGGCGGGTGCCGCGTCATCGTCCATCTCCGGCCCGACGGGGAGGCAGGCACCGCTGGACGCGAATATTTCCGCGAGGTTGACGCCGCGGGTGAGTGAGCCGGACGCGCTGCTCGATCTTGTTCCCGACGCCCTGCTGACCGTCTCGGTCTGCGGCACTGTCCGATATGCGAACGCCGCGGCGCGCGCGCTGCTCGGGGCGGACGCAATCGGCAGCCAACTCGCCGACGCGCTCGCACCCGAGGCCCGGCCGCGCTTCGCCGACTATCTCCGCCGCAGCTCCGGGTCCGGGTCGTCGACGATCGGGGCATTCGACGTGACGGATGCCGCGGGCACCTCCCGCCGCTTCACCTTCCGCGCCCGGCAGCTGTCCGGAATGGGACCGGGGCCAGTCGTGCTCGGGCTGCGCGTTCACGAATCGGGGCTCAGCCGGTTCTCGGTGCTGGCTCAGACGGTGCGGCGACTAAACCAGCAGGTGCGGCTGCGCCAGGCGGCACAGCACGAGCTGGAATCGGCGCTGCACGAGCGCGACCTCTTGCTGCGCGAGCTGCAGCATCGCGTGAAGAACCAGCTTCAGATGCTGATGTCGATGTTTTCCGCCGCCGGACGGCGCGGCGCGGGTCCGGAGCTCGCCGCCTTTCTGTCTGCGGTGCGCGGGCGCCTGGTGGCGATGAGCGTGGTGCACGACGCCATGCACCACTCGCGCACGCTCGATTCCGCTTCCGCGGGCGTGTTGTTGCGGGCGCTCGTCGTCGCGGTCGCCAATGCGCACTGCCCGGAGGCGGAGGTGGAGCTGGACGTCGAGGACCACGAAATCTATTCGGAGAAGGCGCTGCCCATCGCGCTGATGGTCAACGAGCTGATCACCAACGCGTGCAAGTATGGGCTGGTGAACGGGTGCGGCCAGATTCGCGTCCGGTTCCGCCGCGTGGGCAACGAGTACGAGCTGACCATCCACAATTCCGGGCCTGGCCTTCCCGAACCCGCCGCACCCGGCGGTCGCCGCTCGGGTCTCGGCCTTGTGGAGGCGCTGGCGGGGCAGCTTTTCGGCACGTTGAGCATGGAAAACGATGCGGGGGCGAAATGCACAGTGAGGTTTCCGGTCCGCCGCGAGCTGGCGGCGTGATCGGCCTCCCGGCCACCACGATCGGGACGCCCGGACCGGCGAGATGGCAGCTGGCCCGCAGAGCGCTTCCGCCCCTGCCGTTCACCGCACCGGAGATGGGTGAGGGAACGCGGCCGGGCAACCGGGCGCGGATCCTTATCGTCGAGGACGAGGTTCTGGTCGCGAGCGAGAACCGCGACATACTGGGCGAGGCGGGCTACGACGTGGTGGGTATCGCGGCGGATGCGTCCCGCGCCTTCGCCCTCGCCGAAAGCGAGCGGCCGGACATCGTGCTGATGGACGTGCGGCTGGCGCGGGGATCGGACGGGATCGACGCCGCCCGCGCGATCCGCGAACAGTTCGACATCCCGAGCGTCATCGTAACCGCCTATGACGACGACGACACCCGCCGCCGCGCCGCAGTCGCCCGGCCGCTGGGCTGGCTGACCAAGCCGTTTTCCGACCACCAGCTTGTCGAGGCCGTGCGCAGCGCCCTGGCCGGCCGCGACTGATGCGCCGGCGCGACCTGCCGCTCAGCCGGGCCGGCGCCCGTGCCGCCGCGCGAAATCGAGGTAAAGCTCCTTCGCGCGGCGCGTGACCGGCCCGGTCTGGTAGTGGCGGTCGTCGAGCCGCAGGACCGCCATCACCTTGGAGTAGTTGCCGGTGGCGAACACTTCGTCGGCAGCCTTCACGTCGTCGTAGCCGAGCGTCGCCTCGCGCACCTCGACCCCATCGTCGCGCAGCAGCCCCATCACCCGCTGCCGCGTGATGCCGGCGAGGAACGTGCCGTTGGCGGCGGGGGTGTACACGACCCCGTCTTTCGCCATGAACAGGTTCGCGGTGGCGAACTCCGCGACGTTGCCGAGCGGGTCGAGCACCAGCGCGTTGTCGAACCCCGCGCCGCGGGCCTCGCGCAGGATGCGCGAGACGTTGGGATAGAGGGACGAGGTCTTGGCGAGGGTGGGCGCGGTCTCGGGCGAGGGGCGGCGCCAGCGCGCGAGGCAGGTGGAGAGACCTTCGCGCGCGGGCATCGCCTCCTCGAACACCGACAGGATGAACCGCTCGCTGCCCGGCTTGTGGCTGACGAAGCCTTCCTCGGTATAGATCACCGGGCGGATGTACAGCGCCGCGCTTTCCGGGAAGCGTGCGATGCCCTCCCACGCGAGCGCCGTCACCTCGTCAGCCGTCACCGGCGGCTCGAACCCCATCGCGCGGGCGGAGCGGATCACCCGGGCGCAGTGCAGGTCGAGGTCGGGCGCCATCCCGTCCCAGGCGCGCGCGCCGTCGAACACCACCGACGCCATCCAGAAGGCGTGGCTCATCGGGCCGAGGATCGGCGGGTTTCCCGCCTGCCAAGCGCCGTCGACGTAGGTGAGGGCGTCCGCCATGGCCCCGGCGGCCGCTACTGCCGGGCCCACACGATGCGCGACATCCAGGCCACCTCCTCGGCGCCGAGGGTGCGGTCGGGATGGGCCGGGTTGATCGACTGCAGCTCGATGCGCGTCGCGGTCTGGCGCACGAACTGCTTGGCCATGACCTCGCCCGCCTTGGTCTTCACCACCACGCGGTCGCCGCGGCGGATGTCGGCGCCGGGCGCGATGACGATGATATCGCCCTCGCGATAGACCGGCTCCATCGAGTTGCCGCTGATCTCGAGCGCGAAGGCGTGGCGGTCGTGGATGTCGGGGAAGCCGATCTGGTCCCAGCCCGCCCCGGCCGGGAAGCCGGCATCGTCGAAATAGCCCGCGGCGCCGGCCTGGGCGAGCCCGACCAGCGGGATGCGATGGACGAATGCCTCGTCCGACCCGGCGGCGACGTAATCCACGAACTCGGCGAGCGTCGAGTCCGTCGCGGCCAGGATCTTGGAGATGCTTTCGGTCGAGGGCCAGCGCGGCCGGCCCTCGCGCGTCACCCGCTTGGAGCGGTTGAAGGTGGTGGGGTCGAGCCCCGACTTGCGGGCGAGACCCGATGGCGAGAGACGGTGCTCGGCCGCCAGCCGGTCGATCGCGCGCCAGACATCGGCATGTTTCAACATGGGAACATGTTCTTACAAACCGCCCGCACTGTCAGCAGGAATCTTTTTCTGCGAGGACGGAACCGGGCTCATGCGGCGGGCGTTGATGGCGATTTCGCGTAGCGGGCCTGGATGGCCCGTGCCGTCGCCTGGATGCGCTTGACCATGGCCGCGAGCCCGTTCGCGCGGCTGCCGGTGAGGTGCGAGCCCAGTTCGATCTTCTCGAAGAAGGCGGGCGAGGTGGCGAGGATGTCGTCGGGCGTGCGGTCCGAATAGAGGCGCAGCAGCAGCGCGATCAGCCCCTTGACGAGCACGGCGTCGGAATCGGCGGCGAAGCGGATGCGCCCCTCGGCCTCTTCCTCGGCGACGAACCAGACGCGCGACTGGCAACCCTGCACCCGGTTCGCCTCGGTCTTCAGCGCGTCGGGCAGCGGCGGCAGGGCGTTGCCCAGCTCGACGATATATTCGTACCGCGCGACCCAGTCGCCCAGCACGGCGAACTCGTCGATGATCCGCTGCTTCTCTTCCTCGACCGCCGCGCTCGCGCCCATGATCTCCGGCTCCACCGCCGCCTTCATATAAGAGACTTGTCCGCCCCGATCAACGCGCGGCGGGGCGCGGCGCGCCGTTGTTCGGTGCGCACCGGTCCCGGCCGGAGACGGCGAACGGCCCGGCGGGGCGACAGGCGATCTTCCGCAGCAGGACCGGCGGCGGGTTCAGCGAACGCGCCGGTCGGCGCTGCGCGCCATGATCTCCAGCCGGGCGCGGTCGAGCAGATAAAGGTTGCTGCCCTTGCGGCGCACGACGCCGGACTGGCGAAGCTGGCGGATCGCCCGGTCGACCGTTTCCCGTGTCGCGCCGGTGCGGCTCGCGATCTCGCGCTCGGTCGGGCAGGGACGCAGGATCCACAGCCCGGCGACGGCCGCGTCGGGCACCGCGAGGCGCAGCAGCTCGGCGTAGACCCGCTGGGCGGCGTTCAGCGTGGCGAGCGCGGTGATCCGGTCGTCGCAATAGCGCACCACCTGGGTCAGGCGCTGGAGCAGGCGGAATGCCACCATGCCGTTCTCGTTCAGCAGCCCGACGAAGGTCTCGTGCGGCATGGCCAGGAGCAGCGCAGGCTCGACCACCCGGACCGTCGCCGTCCGCGGCAGCCCGTCGATGGCGGCCAGCTCGCCGAAATATGCCCCGGTGCCGATGTCGGCGAAGGTGACGTCGCGGTCCTGGGCGCCGTCGGTGACCACCCGCACCGCGCCCGCGGCGATGAAGAAGGTGTCGCGGCTCGCCTCGTTGCGCTCGATGACGGTATCCCCGGCGGCGTAGCGGCGCCACCGGCAGGTGCGCTCGATCCGCCGCAGCGTGGCGTCGTCGACCCCCTCGAACAAGGGGAACAGCGCCAGGGTCCGGTCCCGGCCGTCCGGGCCAAAGCGCCCCTCGCTCAACGCTGGATCCGGCGGCATGGGCAGGGGCGCACCGCTGCCTGCCTGCTCCCTTTCCCGGTTCATCGCGGAAATTCCTTGTGAAATGTCGAGCCTCGTCAATGTGGCCATCTTGCGACATTTGTCGCTGGGAAGAAAGGTGCGGCGCCCTCACTTCTCGGGAACGGACGGATTAGACACGAATATCCGTCGAATTAGCGGAGCGCGTGCAATGGCAACGATTTCAAGCACATTCCTGCCAACCAGCGCCGGCGACGACGAGGCTCGGCGCGGCGCGATCGGTGACCTATGGACCAGCCTCGCAGTCTGGCGGGCCCGCAGCGCGCGGCGCCGGGCGGCGCTGGGCATCGACGACCGGACACTGGCCGATATCGGGCTGATCCGGGCACAGATCGATCACGAGGCCGGAAAGCCTTTCTGGCGGCCATGAGGCGCGGCTTCCGGGGTTGCAAGTCGCTTGGCCCGCGGAGCGGGATGAGGCAACTTCCGACCCCGGAGGTGTCATTTGGCAGCGCACGCCGCCGGCCAAGCCACGGACGGGTCCACACCCGAGCTGGATAAGGAGATCGCGGCGCGCCTGGCGCAGCGGCTGGGGCGCGTGCATGCCCGCCAGCGGATCGGCATCGAGCGCGACCACGAGGCGCGCGCCTTCGGCCAGGGGCTCAACTTCTTCCATATCGAGAACTGGTATTCGGTCCACGCCGTGATCCGCCTGGCGCTGCGGATGAGCGGGCTCTACTGGCGCGGCCGGCGCAACGCGGCGCGTATCCGCGTCCGGCGCAATGTCGTCCGGCTGCCCGGCCTGCCGGCGGCGTTCGCGGGCTTCACCATCCTGCATCTCAGTGACCTGCACGTGGAGATGAACCCGGAGGCGATGAGACGGCTGGGCGAGTTGCTGCCCGGCCTCTCCTACGACCTGTGCGTGATGACCGGCGATTTCCGGGCCAAGACGTTCGGCCCGTTCGACCGTGCGCTGGACGGGCTGGCGCGGGTGCGCGAGCGTCTGTCGGGCCCGGTCTACGGGGTGCTGGGCAACCATGACACCATCCGCATGGTGCCGGGGATGGAGGATATGGGAATCCGCATGCTCCTGAACGAGTCGGTCGAAATCGTCCGCGAGGGCGAGCGGCTCTATCTCGCCGGCATCGACGACGCGCACTATTACCGGGTCGACAATATCGAGAAGGCGGCCGAGGACGTGCCGAACGAGGCCTGCTCCATCCTGCTGTCGCACACGCCGGAGATCTATCGCCAGGCGGCCCACGCCGATTTCAAGCTGCTGCTCGCCGGGCATACGCATGGCGGACAAATCTGCCTGCCGGGCGCGATCCCGATCACCCTCGATTCGGTGCTGCCGCGCCGCCTGGGGGCGGGGCCGTGGGCCTATCACGACATGGCGGGCTACACTTCGGTGGGGGTCGGCACCTCGCTGGTGGTGGCGCGGCTCAACTGCCTGCCGGAGATCACCCTGCACCGGCTCGAGCCGGCGCCGGGATAGGCCTCAGTAGGGCCGGTCGCGGATGTGCGCCATGAACAGCAGGCGCGACAGCACCATCTCGCCGACCAGGAAGCCGACCACGCCCACCGCGACGTCGGCGGCGTCGAGGGCAATCCACGGCCGGCAGGCGAGCAGCGGGAAGAGCGATTCCGGAATCTGGTCGAGCCCCAGCGCCATGGAGTGCGGGGCCAGGCCGAGCCGCCGCTTGACGAAGCTGGAGAGCAGGTCCCCCGCCATGGCGGCCGCACCGACCGCGAGCCCGACATGGCCGCCGAGCCCGAGCAGGGCGCTGCCCGCCATCGTCACCACGAGAGCGAGGAGCACGCCCCGGATGGTTTTGGAGCGGCCGAAGACCGGCCGTCCGTCGAGGAACCGCGCCCCGCCGTCGAGTGGCCATGCGTAGCGCGCGCCCAGCAGCCGCTTGGCGATCACCGGCGTCCCGTTCGCCAGCATCAGGAGGAAGAGCAGCTCCAGCAGGATGAGCTCGTGCATGGCGTCCGGTCCGAGGGAGGGGCCGAGAGATGTGCGTTCGATATCAAATCGGTGACCGCACCGGGCTGTGCAAGTCGCAAATTCCCTATGACGTGCGGCGGAACGGGGACGAGGGGCGCGCGCGGGCTGGTGCGGCGGGTGGACGCCGCAGGGTATGGCGGAGGGGTGTCTGCCGGGAAGCGGGCTAACTTACTGGTGTCATGTCGCTTTTCCTCCGCGCCCTAGTCGCCCGCAAACGTCGAAAGACGGACGACAGAAACTCGCGGCAGACCCCGTCCCACATCCGTGACGAACCAGGCGTGGCGGCGCGCCTGCCGCGCAGCCGCTGAGCGTCCCTCCCAGCACGAGAAGTAGCGCCGTACGCGGCGCCCTCATTGGGCGGGTCTTACCTGCGAAGTGGCGCGTGCGGTCGGGTGCGTCAGAGGCGGGTCGAGCAACACCGCGAGCGGGTCGTCGTCGGTCGCGCCGGGGTGAAATTGGTAGCGTGCCGGGCCGGCGTCCGCAGCACCCCAGCCTTGTCCACAGCACGTACAGAGAACACACAAGAAGCGCCCACCGGAAACTGGCCCCGCGGGGTAGTTTCCAGTTGCAACCGAACCCTGCCTATATATAGTGGAAATTGCCGTTCCACCCGCATCATGTTGGGGGTCTTACAACAAAGGCAGACAGGAGGGGGTTTGGCGATGGAATGGACCCACGAGCGCGTCGAGATACTGACACGGCTTTGGGCGGAGGGCTTCTCCGCTCGCCAGATTGCCGACAAGCTCGGCGGCATCACGCGCAACGCCGTCATCGGCAAGGCGCACCGACTGAATTTGAGCCGCGGCGTCGAGCGCAGCGTCGCGCCGCCCGAACCGCCGCCGCCCCCGCCGCCGCCGCGCGAGGAGCCGGTGCCCGAGCCGCGGGCCGACTTCAAGAACTGGATGTGCCGCTGGCCGACCCATGATGCCGGTCGGTTCGGGCTGTTCATCTGCGGCAAGACCTGCCAGCCGGGCCGGCACTACTGCGCCGAGCACCTGACCCTGGCGTACGTCCAGAAGAAGCGCACGGCCGCCTGACTCCGACGTTCCTCGGGCTGCGGGGAGCGTCGCAACGGAGCGATCCAGCCGCCGCTGGATCGCTTCCACTCCGGCCATGCCTGCCAGCGGCAATGGCGGGCGAAGCGCCCGTTTGACAACGTCCCCCCGATCCCTATACTCCGCCGCCTTCCCGAGAATGTGGGCCCAAGCCCCGCCGCCGGTGCGCCGGATCGGACTATCGGGACATGAATGCCATAACGGAGCGCCGCGATGACCAAGCGCGTGGAGTCGAAGTACAAGATCAACCGCCGGCTGGGGGTCAATCTCTGGGGCCGGCCCAAGAGCCCCATCAACAACCGCGAATACCCGCCGGGCCAGCACGGCCAGCGCCGCCGCAAGCCATCCGACTTCGGCACGCAGCTGATGGCGAAGCAGAAGCTCAAGGGCTATTACGGCAATATCGGCGAACGGCAGTTCCGGCGCATCTACGAGGAGGCGACGCGGCTCCGCGGCGACACGGTGGAGACGCTGATCGGGCTTCTCGAGCGCCGGCTGGATGCCGTCGTCTACCGCATGAAGTTCGTGCCGACCGTGTTCGCCGCCCGCCAGTTCGTGAGCCATGGCCACGTCAACGTCAATGGCCGCCGGGTCAATATCCCCTCCTATCGGGTGAAGGAGGGCGACGTGATCGAGGTGCGCGACAAGGCGAAGAATTTCGGTTCGGTCCTCGAGGCGATCGAGTCCACCGAGCGCGACGTGCCCGAATACACCGAGGTCGACCATCATGCGCTGAAGGGCATCTTCGTGCGCACGCCCAAGCTCGCCGACGTGCCCTATCCGGTGAAGATGGAGCCGAACCTGGTGGTCGAGTTCTACTCGCGCTGACCGCGTTTCCGCCGCGCCGATCGCCGGGGGGATCGCGCCCCCCGGGTCGCGCGGCCCAACGGTCGCGACGTCGGGGATGGCGGTGAGACGGGTTCCGGTTCGCGCCGCTTGGCGGCTTGGCCGGGAGGACGACCGGAAGCCTGGCGCCGCCGCTATGCCGGGTTGGCGAGGTTGACCTCGACGCCCGACTTGTTGAGCAGCTCGATCAGCTCGCCCGATTCATACATCTCGCGCACGATGTCGCAGCCGCCGACGAACTCGCCCTTGACGTAGAGCTGCGGGATCGTCGGCCAGTTCGAGAATTCCTTGATGCCCTGGCGCACATTGTTGTCGGCCAGCACGTCGACGCCCTTGAAGCGTACGCCGAGATTCGACAGCGCCTGCACCACCATTGCGGAGAAGCCGCACTGGGGATAGACGGGCGTGCCCTTCATGAACAGCACCACGTCGTTGGAATTGATCTCGCCCTTGATCTGGTCGAAAGCCGGGTTGTCGCTCATCGGGACCGTCCTTTGGTTCGGGTTCAGGCGGCGCCTTCGGGGACCGAGGTCTGCAGGGCCAGCGCGTGCAGCTCGCCGCCGACGCGCCCCTGCAGTGCCTTGTAGACGAGCTGGTGCTGCTGCACCCGCGTCTTTCCCTTGAAGGCGGCGGAAGTGATATAGGCGGCGAAATGATCGCCGTCGCCCGCCAAGTCCTCAAGCCGGACCTGGGCGTCGGGCAAGGCCTCCTTGATCAGACGTTCGATCTCGCCAGGGTCCATCGCCATCGGGGAAGGCTCCTTCGTGCGGGCTCAGGGGCCGGCCATATAGCTGGGCAGCCAGCCCTCGTGCGCCTCGCGCAATTCCGAAAGCGATATAGGCCCGGCCCCGGGGACAGTCAACGCCGCCCCCCCGGTGCGGCCGAGCCTGGCGGCGGGAACGCCCGAAGCGGCGGCCGCCCGCAGCACGCCGTCGGGATCGGCGGTGGTGACGACGTAGCGCGCCTGGTCCTCGCCGAACCAGAAGGCGGCGCCGGCGGCGCCGTCGAGGGAAGCGCCGAGATTTCCCGCCAGCGCCATCTCGGCGACGGCGACCAGCAGCCCGCCGTCCGAGCAGTCGTGGCAGGCGGTGATCGTGCCGTCGCGGATCAGCCCGCGCACGAAGTCGCCATTCGCCCGCTCGGCGGCGAGATCGACGGGGGGCGGGGCGCCATCCTCCGAACCGGCAATCTCGCGCAGGAAGATCGAAGCGCCGAGATGGCCCTTGGTCTCACCGATCACGAAGATGAACTCGTCCGCAGCCTTGAAGCCGACCGTCGCGCGTTCCGCCAGATCGTCGATCACCCCGACGGCACCGATGGCCGGGGCGGGCCAGATCGCCTCGCCCTCGGTCTCGTTGTAGAACGACACGTTGCCCGAGACGACCGGGAAGTCGAGCGCGCGGCAGGCCTCGGCCATGCCGGCGATGCAGCCGGCGAACTGGCCCATGATCTCCGGCTTTTCCGGGTTGCCGAAATTGAGGTTGTCGGTGACGGCAAGCGGGCGCGCGCCGGTGGCGGTGAGGTTGCGCCACGCCTCGGCGACCGCCTGGCGCCCTCCCTGGACGGGGTCGGCGCGGCAGTAGCGCGGCGTCACGTCGGTCGTCATGGCGAGGCCGCGGTTGGAGCCGTGGATGCGCACGACCGCCGCGTCGCCGCCCGGGCGCTCCACCGTGTCGCCCATCACCATGTGGTCGTACTGCTCCCAGATCCAGCGGCGCGAGCACAGATCGGGCGCGCCCATCAGCCGGACCAGGGCCCGGCCGATATCGATTTCGGGCGGGGCTGGCGCGGCGTGCGGCGGGTCGGGCGCGCGGTGTGGCCGGTCATAGACGGGCGCCTCGGCAACCAGCGGCGCCACCGGAATGTCGGCCTGCACCTGGCCGTCCTTCGAGATCACCATGCGGCCCGTATCGGTAAGGTGGCCGATGACCGCGAAGTCGAGCTCCCACTTCTCGAAGATGCGCCGCGCCGCGTCCTCGCGCCCGGGGGCGAGGATGATCAGCATGCGCTCCTGGCTTTCCGACAGCATGATCTCGTAGGCGCTCATCCCGCTTTCGCGCACTGGCACCTTGTCGAGATCGAGGGCAATGCCGAGATCGCCCTTGGACGACATCTCGACCGACGAGGAGGTGAGGCCGGCCGCGCCCATGTCCTGGATGGCGACGATCGCGTCGGTCTGCATCAGCTCGAGGCAGGATTCGATCAGCAGCTTTTCGGTGAACGGGTCGCCGACCTGGACGGTCGGGCGCTTCGCCTCGGAATTGGCGTCGAACTCGGCGGACGCCATGGTTGCGCCGTGGATGCCGTCGCGTCCCGTCTTGGAGCCGACATAGACGACGGCGTTTCCGACGCCCGAGGCCTTGGAATAGAAGATGCGGTCGGCGGGCGCGATGCCCACGGTCATCGCGTTGACCAGGATGTTGCCGTTGTAGGAGCGGTGGAAGTTGCACTCGCCCCCCACCGTCGGCACGCCGACGCAGTTGCCGTACCCGCCGATGCCCGCGACGACGCCCGCGACCAGGTGCCGGGTCTTCGGGTGCGACGGGTCGCCGAACCGCAGCGCGTTGAGGTTGGCGACCGGCCGCGCGCCCATGGTGAACACGTCGCGCAATATGCCGCCGACCCCGGTCGCCGCGCCCTGGTAAGGCTCGATGAAGGAGGGGTGGTTGTGGCTCTCCATCTTGAACACGCAGGCGAGCCCGTCGCCGATGTCGATGACGCCCGCGTTCTCGCCCGGCCCGCAGATCACCCAGGGCGCCGTGGTCGGCAGGTTCCTCAGATGGATGCGCGAGGACTTGTACGAGCAATGCTCCGACCACATGACCGAGAAGATGCCGAGCTCGGTGAAGGTCGGGTCGCGCCCGAGGATCGCGCGGCAGCGCCCGAACTCCTCCTCGGTCAGCCCGTGCTCGGCCGCGAGCGCCGATGTCACCTCGCTCATCGCGGCCCCCACGGCCCGTGGCGCGGATCGTTCGGGTCCTTGAAGCGCAGCCCGCCGACGCGCAGCCCGGTCGGGTCCTGGCTCCACAGCTGGGCGTGCGGTCGCTTGAACGGCGTGATCAGCAGCAGGCCGCAGACGAAGCCGGCGACATGCGCCCAGAACGCGATGCCCGCCTCGCCCGCGCTGGTGGTGACGGCGCTGAGCGCCTGCATGCCGAACCAGACGCCGAGCAGCAGATAGGCCGGCACGTGGAACACGATGATGAAGAACAGCACCAGCACCCGCGCGCGTGGGTGCAGCAGGAAGTACGCGCCGAGCACGCCGGCGATGGCCCCCGACGCCCCGATCGCCGGAATGTCCGAAGCCGGCATGGCGAGCCCCTGTGCGAGGAACGCCGCCACGCCGCACAGCAGATAAAACACGAGGAAGCGCACGTGCCCCATCGCGTCCTCTACATTGTCGCCGAAGATCCACAGGAACAGCATGTTGCCGGCGAGATGCCAGAAGCTGCCGTGCAGGAACTGGCCGGTCACCAGGGTCAGGACCGGTGGGATCAGGTATAGGTCGGGGCCGAGATGCTTCTCGCCGAACACCACCGAAGGGATGACGGCAAGCCCGTAAAGCATCTGCGCCTCGCCCTGCGGGCCGAGCGAGACCTGCCACAGATAGACCAGGACGCAGGTGCCGACGAGCCCCCAGGTCACGTAGGGGGCATCGATCCATTGCCGCGGATTCTCATCGGCGATCGGGAGGAAGACCACCTCGCCGGTCCTATGCTGCCAGCGCTTCGACCAGCCCGGCGAACAGGGGCGTGCCGTCGATGCCGCCGAGCAGCGGGATCGGCGAGGCGCTCCGGGTGGGGCATCATGCCCAGCACGTTGCCCGTCCCGTTCACGATGCCGGCGATGTTGCGCGCCGAGCCGTTGGGGTTAGCCGCCGCGCGTCGGCGCGCCGTCGGGATCGACGTAGCGGAACGCGACGCGCCCCTCGGCCTCCAGCGCGTCGAGCGTGGCGGGATCGGCGAAGTAGTTGCCGTCCATGTGGGCGACCGGCATGCGCACGATCTGGCCCGGCCGGTAGCGCGCGGTGAAGGGCGGCGCGGCGCGCTCGACCTTCAGGAATACGTCGCGGCAGACGAAGCGCAGGCTGGCGTTGCGCATCAGCACGCCGGGCAGCAGATGCGCCTCGCACAGCACCTGGAAGCCGTTGCAGATG
The DNA here is from genome assembly GCA_963826605.1 of uncultured Alphaproteobacteria bacterium. Taxonomy (GTDB): domain Bacteria; phylum Pseudomonadota; class Alphaproteobacteria; order MPNO01; family DASWLB01; genus CAWGHZ01. Next base: position 1,350,563 of record CAWGXN010000001.1, on the reverse strand, counting down.
CCGAGCACCGGCACGCCCGCCTTCGCGCGCGCCACCACCTCGCGCATCACCGGCGAGTGCGCCGCCATCGCGCCCGCGCGCAGATAGTCGCCGTAGGAGAACCCGCCCGGCACGACGATCAGCTCGACCTTCGGCAGATCGGGCTCGCCGTGCCAGACCATCGCGGGCGCGCGGCCGGTCGCGGCCTCGAGCGCCACCGCCACGTCGCGGTCGCAGTTCGATCCCGGAAACACGATGACGGCCGATTTCACTCCACCTCCACCCGGTAATCCTCGATCACCGTGTTGGCGAGAAGCTTGCGGCACATCTCAGTCGCGGCCTCGCGGGCCTTCGCCGGGTCGGTCTCGGCCAGCTCGAGCTCGATATACTTGCCCTGGCGCACCTCGCCCACGCCGGAAAAGCCGAGATGGCCGAGCGCGGTGCCGATGGCCTTGCCCTGCGGGTCGAGCACGCCGGGCTTGAGGACGATATGGATGCGGGCCTTCACGCGGTGCGCGGCCTACTGCATCAGCGACCGGGCCCTTGAGGTCGTTCGGCCCGGCATCGAGCACGCCGAGCCGGCGCGCGACCTCCTGGTAGGCCTCCTCGACCCGGCCCAGATCGGCGCGGAACCGGTCCTTGTCCATCTTCTCGTTGGTCGACAGGTCCCACAGGCGGCAATTGTCGGGGCTGATCTCGTCGGCCACCACGATGCGCACCTGCTCCTCTTCCCACAGCCGGCCGAACTCGAGCCGGAAATCGACCAGCCTTATGCCGACGGCGAGGAACAGATCCGGTCAGGAAGTCGTTCACCCGCAGCGAGACCGACAGCATTTCGTCGAGCTCGTGCGGCGCGGCCCATCCGAACGCGGTGATGTGCTCCTCGGCCACCATCGGCGAGCGGAGCTGCCCGTTCTTGTAGTAGTACTCGACGATCGAGCGCGGCAGCGGCTGGCCTTCGGTAAGGCCGAAGCGGCTGGCGATCGAGCCGGCGGCGATGTTGCGCACCACGATCGACACCGGGATGATCTCGACCTCGCGGATGAGCTGCTCGCGCATGTTCAGCCGACGCACGAAATGCGTCGGAACGCCGATCTCGCCGAGGCGCAGCATCAGAAACTCGGAGATGCGGTTATTGAGTACGCCCTTGCCCGTGATCGTGCCGGTCTTCTGCTCGTGTCGCCGCGTCGTCCTTGAAGTACTGGACGAGGGTCCCGGCTCTGGACCCTCGAAAAGCACCTTCGCCTTGCCTTCGTAGATCCGTCTGCGGCGAGCCATGGGGGATACTCCTGCGACCGGGCGGCCCGGGGGCGGGCCGCGGCGTCGGCCGGACCCGAGATATAGCAACTCGCGGGCGGGGGAACAACGGCCCGGGAAGGCCCCGGCTACTGTTCGACAGGCGCGAACGGTGCCTCGCCCGGGCCGGCCGTCGGAGAACTGCCAGATCGGCCGAATCCCACGGAATCCGCAGCCGGCAGGGCGATCAGCGAGCTCGACAGCGTGCCGAACCCGGTATCGGTCACCACGCACATCGCCCGTTCGCGGCCGTTTTCCGGCCCGTCCTCGCGGACCGCCAGCAGGGCGATCCAGGCGGCCCAGTCCGCGACGTCCGGATCGGGCGGCGGCGCAGCCTCGAAGCGGGGCAGGAACCGGGCGATCCGCTCCGAGCGACCGGTCGTTCAGCTCGCCCGAGGTCAGCATCGAGACGCCTTCGGGAATCTCGACTAACCTGAACCTTTGGCCCAGCGGACGGCCCCAACCCCTTGATCCAGTAGCCATCCCGATTGTCGGCGACGACCATGTTGAAGGCGCGGTAGGCGCGGGCGTCGAGGTCGCGCCAGCGCGGCTGCGGCATCGACCGCGTCGGCATGGTCGAGCGCCTCGAGTGGCAGCTCGCCGCGCGAGCGCAGCATCGGGTCGGGGCCAAGGCTCGGCGCGCCGGTTGAGCACCCCGGCGACCACGCCCGCGTCGTTGATTCCGAGCCAGGTGCCGCCGGCCAGCTCGTCCATCCCGGCCACCACCTCCGGGCCGGTCGGGCCAATGGCGGCCGGGCCCGCGCCAGGGCCGGCCCGCCATCTCGTCGCGGTTGGCGGCGAGGATCAGCGGCCAGCGGTGGCCTGGCCGGCGCAGGATGACGACTGTGCACATGCGACGCCGGACTATAGAGGGCCCTCGCGCCCCTGTCGAAGTTCGGTTAGCTTGTCGCCAGCAACGCACAGCGATGCCGGAGACGCACATGCCGACCTTCGACGACCGGGAAAAGGGCTTCGAGGCCAAGTACCGCCACGACCAGGAGACGCTGTTCAAGATCACCGCGCGCCGCAACCGCCTGCTCGGGCTGTGGGCGGCGGAAAAGCTCGGCGATCACCGGGGCGGACGCGGACGACTATGCCAAGGAGGTCGTGGCCGCCGATTTCGAGAAGCCGGGCGACGAGGACGTGCTCGACAAGGTCGTGGGCGACTTCAAGGCCAAGGGCGTCGCGCTCGGCGCGGCCGAGGTGCGCAAGGAGATGGACCGGCTCCTTGCCGTCGCCCGCGAGCAGGTGCTCAGCGAGAAGAAGGAGTAGCCGGCAGTCGGGCGCGCCTCACCGCGCACGAGTGGCCTGCCCGCGGCGGCGCCAGCCCAACGCTGCAATCCCGAAGCCCAGCATCGCCAGCGTGCCGGGCTGCAGAGTACGGCGCCGGCGCTCAGCCGGGGACGCGGCCCCTCACGGCATTCGCGAAGGCGCCGAATGAGATGGCCCCGCCGGAATCCCTCGTCAGCGTATCGTCCAGGTGACCCTGCAGGCGCTCGCGGTCCGCCTCCGACAGGCCGCCGACCAGCCTGCCGACCGGGGATCCGAGGAGCATGGCGGAATCCCAGAAATCGTCGAAACTGGAGAATGTCGCCGTGATGTCGATCCGGCACGCATCGATCGCCTGCAGTCCCGTCCGTTCCCAGAGGCTCCGCATATCGGCAAGCTGCGTCACGCCACTTCCGGGCGGCGCCATGCTGCCGGAAAGCCCCAGGGCGCGGACCGCGTCCACGATCGCATGGTAGGGCAAGCCGCCGCCCGGAATATCCCAGATGTATGTCGCCACACAGCCGCCCGGACGGACGACACGTGCCATCTCTGCCACCGCTCTTGCGGGATCGGGAATGAAGGAGATCACAAGCGCCATGGCGGCAACGTCGAAGCGCGAATCCTCGAAAGGCAGGGCTTGAGCGTCGCCCACCTGGAACTGAGCCTGCTTCGCCGCGGCCCGCGATTTGGCGTATGCGATCTGCGCTTCTGCGGGGTCAATGCCGTGCAGTTCGGCGGGCGCGCACTGCTTCGCCACTATCTCGGTGAACGCGCCGGTGCCACACCCCACATCGAGCCAGCGCAGACCTTGCGGCAGTCGCAACCAGTCAAGGAACTTCTCTCCGACAGGCCGGCTCCAGCGGCCCATCAGCCGCTCATACGCCGCGCCGTCCGTGAAAAATTTCAGATCGTCGTTCATGGCGCGCTTCCTTTTCCGAACACCCGCGCGAAGATCGTGTCGACGTGCTTCAGGTGGTAGGAGAGGTCGAACAGCTCGGCCAGCGCGTCCGGCTTGAGGTGCTTCGAAACCTCCGGGTCGGCCGCGAGCGCGGCCCGGAAGTCGCCGCCCTCGCGCCACACCTTCATGGCGTTGCGCTGCACCGCGGCATAGGAATCCTCGCGGCTCATGCCCGCCTGGGTGAGCGCCAGCAGCACGCGCTGGGAGAAGACCAGCCCGCCGAGCGCGTCGAGGTTCCGCTTCATGTTCTCGGGATAGACGACCAGCCGCTCGACCACGCCGGCCAGACGGTCGAGGGCGAAATCGAGCGTGATGGTGGCGTCCGGGCCGATCATGCGCTCGACCGAGGAGTGCGAGATGTCGCGCTCGTGCCACAGCGCCACGTCCTCGAGCGCCGGCACGACCGCCGAGCGCACGAGGCGCGCGAGCCCGGTCAGGTTCTCGGTCAGCACCGGGTTGCGCTTGTGCGGCATGGCCGACGAGCCCTTCTGGCCCGGCGCGAAATACTCCTCGGCCTCGCGCACCTCCGACCGCTGCAGGTGGCGGATCTCGATCGCCAGCCGCTCGATGCCCGACGCGACGACGCGCGAGCGCGGCGAAGAACGCGGCGTGCCGGTCGCGCGGCACGATCTGGGTCGAGACCGGCTCCGGCGTCAGCCCCATCTTCGCGGCGACGTACTCCTCGACGCGCGGGTCGATATTGGCGAACGTGCCAACCGCGCCGGAGATCTTGCAGGTGGCGATCTCGGCGCGCGCGGCGACGAGGCGCGCCCGGTTGCGGGCGAACTCGGCGTAATGACCGGCGAGCTTGACGCCGAACGTGGTCGGCTCGGCATGGATGCCGTGGCTGCGCCCGATGCAGACCGTGTCCTTGTGCTCGCGCGCGCGCTTTTCGAGCGCCGCCATCACCCGGTCGACGTCGGCGATCAGGATGTCCGCCGCCCGGGTGAGCTGGACGGCAAGGCAGGTATCGAGCACGTCCGAAGAGGTCATGCCCTGGTGCACGAAGCGCGCCTCCGGCCCGACATGCTCGGCGAGGTGGGTGAGGAAGGCGATCACGTCGTGATGCGTCTCGCGCTCGATCTCGTCGATGCGGGCGACGTCGAATTCAGCGGGCGCCCGCGCCCACACGGCCTTGGCGGCCTCCTTGGGGATCACGCCGAGCTCGGCCTGGGCGTCGGCGGCGTGGGCCTCGATTTCGAACCAGATGCGGAAGCGGGCCTGCGGCTCCCACAGGGCCACCATGTCGGAACGGGAATAGCGCGGGATCATGCCGCCATTATAGACTGACCGGCGAAACGCAGTTGGAGAAGGCAGAGTTCTCGTCGACTCGGGAGCCAGCCTGTCGAGGCAGGCGGACGCGGGTGGACCCGGTGATCACCGAGATCGTGCGCAATGGCGTGATCGCGGTCACCGAGGAGATGAAGACCAACCTGATGCGCACCGCCTACAACCTGATCATCTACGAGGCGCTGGACTTCACCACCGGCCTGTTCACCGCCGCGGGAGAGACGGTGTCGATCGGGCTGGGCCTGCCGATGTTCATCCGCGGCATGGCGGCGACCCTGAAGGCCAAGCTCGCCCATTTCGGGCCGGACGGGCTCGCGCCCGGCGACATCCTGATCACCAATGACGGCTACATCACCGGTTCGCACCTGAACCACGTCACCATCTCGCTGCCGATCTTCCATCAGGGCCGGCTGGTCGCGTTCTCGTGCTGCATGGCGCACTGGCTGTCGATCGGGGGCGTGCTGTCGGGCATGACCACCGACATCTTCTCCGAGGGGCTGCAGATCCCGATCCTCAAGCTGCAGACGGCCGGGGTGCTGAACCAGGACCTGGTCGACATCATCAAGATGAACGTCCACATCCCGGAGCGCGCGATGGGCGATCTGCGCGCCCAGCTCACCGCCGTGCGCACCGGCGAGCGACGCTTCCTCGAGCTCTGTGACCGCTACGGCGCCGACGAGGTGCTGGGCGGGATCGCCGAGATCATGGACCAGTCCGAGCGCAAGGCGCGCGAGCGCACCCTGACCATCCCCGACGGCACGTACGAGGCCGAATCGTTCATGGACGATGACGGGATCGAGATCGGCAAGCGCGTGCCGATCCGCGTGCGGGTGACGGTCGCGGGGGACCGGTTCACGGTCGACCTGACCGACGTCGCGCACCAGCTTCGCGGCTTCTACAATTCGGGCCCCACGACGGGCTATGGCTGCGCCCAGGTCGCCTACAAATGCGTGTCGTCGCCGACGGACTATCCGATCAACGACGGCTCGTTCCGCCCGCTCGAGGTGGTGCTCCCGCCCGGGCGCGTGGTCAGCGCCGTGAAGCCCGCGCCGCTGAAGCTGTGGATGACGATCCCGATGACCATTGTCGACACGGTGTTCAAGGCGCTTGCGCCCGCGCTCCCGGACCGGGTCATCGCCGGCCACCATGCCGACCTGGGCGTGCCCCAGCTTCACGGCTTCTCGGCGGCCCAGCGCCGGCTCTACATCGTGACGTTCGGCCCGATCGGCGGCGGCTGGGGCGCCAAGCGCAACGAGGACGGCGTGTCGGCGACGGTGTGCATCAATGACGGCGACACGCACAACTCGCCGGTCGAGATGCTGGAGACCAAGAACCCGATCCTGGTGCGCTACCATCGCCTCGCCGAGGATTCGGGCGGGGCGGGGCGGTTCCGCGGCGGGCTGGGCGCCGAGTACGCCGTCGCGGCGCGCGCCGAGATGATGCTGAACACCCGCATCGAGCGGGTGAACTGCCCGCCCTGGGGCCTCGAGGGGGGCGGGGAGGGAACCGGCAACCGGGTCGAGCTGTGGATCAAGGGCGAGCACAAGAAGGACCTGCCCAACGCCAAGGTGCTGTCCTGCCGCCTGGGCGAAGGCGACGGGTTCTCGATCCGCGGCGGGGGCGGCGGCGGATTCGGCCCCGCCTGGCTGCGCCCGGCCGAAAAGGTTCGGGACGACGTCCGCCAGGGCTACGTGTCTCGCGACTCCGCGGCGCGCAACTATGGCGTGGTGCTCGATCCCGAGACGCTGGAGATCGACCACCCCGCCACCGAGGCGCGCCGCGCCGCACTGCGCGAGGCGGCCGCGCCGGGCGGTGATGCGGGGTTGGGGGGCCGCGCAAAAACCGGCTAGACTGCGGCGATAGTCAAGGGGCGCCGCGCCGGCGGAAGACCGGGAACGCGCCCGAGGGAGGAATTCATGGCGACCCGGACGATGGCCTTGCCCGCCGCGGCGCGCTGGCGCTTGGCGCGCGGCTCGATCTGGCCCTATGTCGTGCTGGTCCTGCTTTCCGTGGCGGTGCTCATTCCGCTCGGCTTCCTGATCATCGGGTCGTTCTCGCTCGCGAAGCTCCCGACCGAATTCAGCCTGTCGGAAATGGGGCTGGCGAACTACGTCGCGGTGTGGCTCGACCCGCAGACCTACCAGCTTCTCATCAACACCTGCATCTATGTCGGCGGCGCGACGGTGATCGGCATCGTGATCGCGGCGCTGCTCGCCTGGCTGGTCGAGCGCACCGACATGCCGGGCAAGATCTGGCTCTATGCCGGCATTCCGATGTCGCTCGCCGTGCCGGGGCTGCTGCAGGCGATGGCGTGGGTGCTGCTGCTTTCGCCGCGGTCGGGATTCATCAACCGCGCGCTCGAGGACCTGCTGGGCACCCACACCGCGCCGCTCAACGCCTACACGCTGGGCGGCATGGTGTTCGTCGAGGGGCTGCGCCTCGTGCCGACGGCGTTCCTGATGCTGGTGCCCCTGCTGCGCTCGATGGACCCGTCGCTCGAGGAGGCGGCCCAGGTGGCCGGCGCCAAGCCGTCCTCGATGGTGCGGCGCGTCACCATGGGGCTGATGCTGCCCGGCCTGGTCGCGGTCACGATCTACCAGGCGATGACCGCGCTTGAAGTGTTCGAGATCCCGGGCGTGCTGGGGATGCCGGTCGGCATTCATGTCTTCGCCACCAAGATTTACGCGATCATCCAGGGCTCCGAACTCGCTGCCCATATTCGGCCAGGCCAACGCGCTGGGCATGATGTACCTGGTGCTGGGGATGACCGCCGCCGCACTCTACTGGACGCTGATCCGCCGCTCCGACCGTTACGCGGTGGTGTCGGGCAAGGCCTATCGGCCGCGCGTCACCGCGCTCGGCACGTGGCGCTATCCGGCGCTGTCGGTGGCAGGGCTGTACCTGTTCCTCGCCATCGCGCTGCCCTTCCTGGTCATGCTCTACGCCTCGTTCGTGCCGTTCCTGCAGCAGCCGAGCTGGAAGGTGTTCAGCCAGCTGACCTGGTCGCACTACGCCTACGTATTCAGCTATCCCAAGTTCAGCGAGACGTTCTGGAACACGGTGATCATGGTGGTCTCCACCGCCACCGCGACCACGATCTTCTCGTTCCTGATCTCGATGGTGGTGGTGCGCACGCGGTTCTGGGGGCGGCGGCTGATCGACCAGATCGCGTTCATCCCGCACGCCATCCCGGGCATCGTCGCCGGCCTGGCCTTCCTGTGGCTGTTCCTCACCCTGCACGCGTTCGGCACGGTGTTCTCGATCGTGGTCGGCTTCACCGTGACCTTCATCGCCTACGGCACGCGGGCGATGAACGCGGCCATCGTGCAGGTGCACCGAGACCTGGAGGACGCGGCCAGCGTGGCCGGCGCGACGCCGTGGCGCACGCTGCTGCGCGTGTTCTTCCCGCTGATGCTGCCCAGCTTCGTGGGTCTATGGATCTGGGTGGTGTTGCTGTCGGTGCGGATCGCCGGCCTGCCGCTGGTGCTCTACGAGGGGCACCGGAACGAGGTGCTGGCCGTGCTCATCTGGTACATGTGGGACCAGGGCGAGATCGAATCCGTCGGCGCCATCGGGGTGATGCTGATGGCCAGCCTGTTCCTGCTGGTCCTGCTGCTGCGCTTCATCGGGTTCGGCCGCGGGGCGGCACAGGCGCGGTAGGGCTTCCTCCGTCATCGCGACCCTCGGCCTTAGACCGAGGGTCGCAACGACGAGAGGATGCGTGGCCGACCTAGCGAGAGGTGCGGCGGGCCGGCGCCTTGCGGGCCGCTCTTGCGGGCAGGGGCGGCCTTCCGAGCGGCGGGCTTCTTCGCCGCGGTCTTGCGAGCCGCCGTGGCGCGGGCCGGCGCCTTGCGGGCGGCAGGCTTGCGGGCGGGCGCCTTCTTCGCAGTCGTCGTGCGCGACGCGGCGGTACGCGACGCCGCCGTCTTGCGGGCCGGCGTCTTGCTGGCGGGCGCCTTGCGCGCGGCGGGCTTCTTCACCGCGGTCTTGCGGGCGGTCGCGGCGCGGGCCGGCGCCTTGCGGGCCGCCGTCTTCCGGGCGGGGGCCTTCTTCGCCGGGGCCTTCTTCGCCGGGGCTTTCTTCGCCGGCGCCTTGGCGGCCGGCCGCTTGCGCGCCGGGGCCTTGACCGCGCGGCGCGCGGCCATGGCCGGCGTGCGCTCCTTGGAGCCGTCGATGCTCTTGGGCCCGGCGCCGTTCTTGCGCTCGACGATCGACAGCCCGTGCACCCGGTCGAGCAGATAGATCAGCCCGCGGTCGTCATAGTGCAGATCGTTCGAGGTGACGTGCTTGCCCGGATCGTGGTCGGGCGTGTAGCGACGCGACTTCCTTCATCCGGTGCGGGTCGGAGATGTCGACCATCACCAGCCCGCGCTGGAAATAGGCGACCGGGATCTCCGTCCCGCGCACTTCCTCGGCCGGCTGGTGGCAGGTCGAGTGGGGCGGCTGGGGCTGGCCGTGCATGTCGTCGACCCGGAAGGTCGAGAACGGGATCGGGTTGGAAAGATCGGTGATGTCGACCAGCCACACCAGCGAGCCGGGCGCCGGGTCGGTGCGCGGCAGCGCGTCCTCGTCGGTGACCAGCATCAGCCGGCGGCCTTCGATCTCGAACGGGATCGGCAGACAGGTGTGCACCGGATAGGTGAACTGCTTCGTCCAGTTCATGATCGAGACGGTCTTGGGCTTCGACATGTCCGAGATGTCGATGATCGCGAACCCGCCGTGCCAGTAGCTGGTGTACAGGTGGTCGCCCATGCGGATGGGATGATGGGTGCGCGGCGGATGCTTCGGGTCCCAGGTCCGCTCCTCGCCGCCGGCGTGCCACTGGCCGGGATAGTGCCAGCGCCCGACCTCCTCCGGCTTCTCCGGATTCTTGAGGTCGAGGATCATGGTGATGTTCTCGTGATACCCTTCGATGCAGGGCGAGGTGTAGGCGTAGCGACCGTCGAAGGTGAAGCGGTGCACGCCGTCGCGCGCGCAGTCCCATTTCCTGATGTGGCGCGGCTTCGCGGGGTTCGACACGTCGTAGATGTTCATGCCGCCGGTGAACTCGGCCGGCGCCTCGCCCTGGTACTTCACCGTCTCGAGGTTGGTGACCATGATGCCGTCCTTGACGCGCACCTTGTGCGCATGCACGCCCTTGCCCCAGCCCAGCGGCACCTCGGCGATCACCTTCGGGTGCTTCGGGTCCTTCACGTCGACGATGGTGTTCTGGTGCGGCGAGAACATGTGGGCGATGTAGGCCGTCGTGCCATCGACCACGACCTGGCCGCCGCCGATCACGTCGGCGAAACCGACGTGCTTGAAACCCTGTTCCAACATGAGCTGATCCCCTGGTTTCGTATGGCCGGATCGCCCGGCGGTTGTCTCCCGCGATCATTACATCACTCGCTTCGGTCGTAACGCAAGTGCAACCATCGCGAGACCGCTCGCCGCGACGCCGGCCGCCATCGATTCCTGCGTCGCGCCGAACGTGGCGATGACGAGCGTCGTCGCCGCCGCAGCCGCCTGTTGCGTGAGGCCCATCGCCGACGACGCCGCACCCGCGATGTGCGGGAAGGGCGTGAGCGCGCCGGCCGTCGCGCTGGGCACCAGCACGCCGAACCCGAACAGGAACAGCGCGACCGGCGCCATCACCGCCGGCACGCTTCGCCACCTGCGCGAAGGCGAGCGCGGCCAGCACCGCGCCGCCGGTCGCGGCCAGCACGGCGCCGCGTCGGATGATCGCGTCGATGCGAAGTCTGCCGGCGAGCCGCCCGCCGGTGAAGGCGCCGGCGCCGAAGCAGAATGTCGTCGCCGCGAAATAGAGCCCGTACCGGTCGGGGCCGACGCCCATCTCGGCCATCACCACCTTGGGCGAGGCGGCGAGGAAGGCGAACAGCCCGACATTGGCGAAGCAGTTGCAGGCGAGGTAATGGCGGAACTCGGGTTGGCCAAGGCCGATCTCCACGCGAGCAGAAGCCGCCCGGGCGAGGTCGCGCCCGGGTCGCGCCGCACATTCGTCTCGGGCACGACGAAGGCGAAGGCGAGGCCGGCCATCGTCACGTAGGCGGCGGCGAAGATCAGCACTGCGCGCCAGCCGAACGCGACGGCGAGCTGGCCGCCGACAATCGGAAACGCGATCGGTCCCAGCCCCGAGACCACGGTCATGTACGACATCACCCGCGCCGCCTCCTCGCGGGCATAGAGGTCGCGCACGATGGCGCGCGCCAGCGTCATGCCGGACGCCGCGGCGAAGCCCTGCACCACGCGCCAGGCGACCAGCGCATCGAGGCTCGGCGCGCTCGCGGCGCCCAGCGTCGCCGCGACCATCAGCGCGAGCCCGATCAGCATGGCGCGCTTGCGCCCGATGCGGTCGGACAGCGGCCCGTGCACCGTCTGGCCGAAGGCGATGCCGATGGTGAAGGCGCCGAGCGCGACCTGGATGCCGGTCGCGTCGGTGCCGAACGCGGCCGCGGCCGAGCGTGTCGCCGGCAGGAACCCGTCGATGCAGAGCGGCGCCAGCGTCGCCACCGCGCCGAGCACGACGGTGAGAAGGAGGATGGGCGGGCGGGTCACGCGACGGGAACGGCGAGGTCAGCTCGGGCCATCGGTGCCCTTCGCGGCGAGCTTCGCGGCCTTGGCTTCGAGGCGCTGGCGCTGGCGCGTCCTTGTCGACCACGAAGCGCACGTGGCGCGCACGCCCGACCATGTCGACGCCGTCGCGCACCTCGGCCTCGAAGGTGATGCGCCGCCCCTCGATCGCGACGATCTCGGCCGTCACCTCGACCGTCGAGCCGAGCAGCGACGGGCCAAGATGGTCGAGCGTGACATGCGCGCCAACCGTATCCTCCTCCTCGGCGAGATGCTGCTTGGCGAAGGCGCGGCAGGTGCGCTCGATGTCCCACAGCATCGCGGGCGTCGCATAGACCCCGAGGCCGGGCCCCATGAAGCCGGTGATGCGCGATTCGTCGACCGTGTAGCGCGCGCTGGTCTTGAGCCCGGGGGCGAGCGTGCCCGTCATGCCGTCGGCTCCATCAGCTCGATGCGGTTGCCGAACGGGTCGTCGACGAAGACGCGCGTCATAGCCGGGCAGGGGCTCGTCGGTCGCGCGCCGGGTGGCCGGCGGCCGCGAGCCGGGCCACCAGCGCCGGCAAGTCCTCGACGAGCAGCGCGGGATGCGCCTTCTTCGCCGGGCGGAATCCGGCCTCGACGCCGAGATGCAGCTTGAACGCGCCGTCCTCGAACCAGCATCCGCCGCGCGCCGCCAGCGCCGGCGGCTTCGCCTTCTCGGGTATGCCCAGCAGCCCGGTATAGAAGGCGCGCGCCGTCGTCCTCGCGCCCCGGAGGCATGGCGAGCTGGACATGTTCGAACGCGCGGACGGGCAAGGAAGTCCTCCCGGGTGAGGGCGCGCACGTATCATCGCCCGTTGCCGCTCGGCATGAAAATCCATAGATTGCAGCCGCCCGGGGCGTAGCTCAGCCTGGTAGAGCGCCAGCTTTGGGAGCTGGATGTCGGAGGTTCGAATCCTCTCGCCCCGACCAGCCTTCAGAACGGCACGAGGTCCACGATCTCGCCGGCGTTATTCTTGCTCTGCTGGCGGAACAGGCCGCTCCGCTGGATGATCGGAAGGTCGGTCACCGAATAGAGCACCGCCTCGCCGCCCGGCGAATTCGTTCACGTGCCGGCGCCACATCCAGTTGGGCACGACGAACACGTCGTTCTCCTCCCAGTCGAGCCGGACATCCCCGACCTCGGTGTGGCCCTTGCCCTCGATCACGCAGTAGATGGCGCTGGTCGTATCGCGACAGGGCTGCGTCGCTTCGCCCGCGCGCAGCATCTGGGCGCGGAACGACATGTTCGGCATGACCGACCGGCCGCTCGACGGGTCGCAATATTCGACGATGATTCCGTCATAGGGGCTGCCCTCGTGGCCCTTCATCGCGTGCAGGGCGTCGCGCGTCGCCGCCCACGGATAGTGGTATTTCGGCGAATGCCGCCCCTGGCCGCGCCCGCCCGTCGCCGAACAGCGGCACGATGCCGCCATGGCCGTAGACCTGCTCGGAATAGCCGGCGGGGTAGCGGATGGTCTGGGTGGTGCGTTTCGCGTCGTCGGCCGAGTTCGACTGCGCGACCTCCTCGAAATAATCGAATTCGAAATAGCTGCAATTGAGGCTCTCGACGTAAGGCAGGTCGAGCACGTCCATCCAGATCAGCGGGTCGGGACCGTCATTGCCGTGGTCGTGCCAGAGCCCCGCCGGCGTCAGGATCAGGTCGCCGCGCCCCATCGCGCATTTCTCGCCGTTCACGGTGGTGTAGCCGCCCTCGCCGGAGATCGCGAAGCGGCTGGCGCACGGCGTGTGGCGGTGGACCGGCGCGGTCTCGCCAACGTTGTAGAGCGAGAAGGCGCCGAGCAGCGTGTGCGTGGCGTGGTACTTGCCGCCGAGCCCCGGATTGGCGAAGAGCAGCGCGCGGCGCTCGGCATCCTCGACCCCCAGCGCGCGCCCGGCCCAGTCGAGCTGCGGGCGCATGTCGCGCCAGTGCCAGATGTAGGGCACGGGCGTCCGCCGCGGCACGAGGTTCTCGATCTCCTCGCGCTCGCTCCAGAACTGGACGAGGTGGAGCTCCTTCGACTTCGCGCGCAGGTATTCCTGTTCGCGCGCCAGGCTCGACGACGGTTCCATGCGATCCTCCTGGGTGTCCGCCAGCCCTCGACGCGCGAGTTTGGGGCGCGACTTGGGCGGAGTCCAGCCTTTCGGACGCGCCGGTTGCGCCGCGGGGCGCCCCTCCCTACACTCCGCGCCCGCCGGTCGGCGGCCCAGCGGAGAGGACCATATGGAGCGCGTGCGCATCTACAAGCCCGCCAAGGGCGCCACCCAGTCGGGCCTCGCCCGCACCCATGCCTGGATTCTGGAGTTCGAGCCCTCGACGCCGCAGGAGCGCGAGCGGCTGATGGGCTGGACCGCCTCGCGCGACACGCGGCGCCAGCTCCGCCTGCACTTCGAGACGCTGGACGAGGCGGTCGCGTACTGCAAGAAGCACGGGCTCGACTATGTCGTCGAGGCGACCCATGAGCGGCGCATCAAGCCGAAGAGCTACGCCGATAATTTCCGCCCCGACCGCGGCGCCAACTGGACGCATTGAGGCGGATCACGGCGCTTCGCGTTGGTCCCGGCCCGCGCGCGTGCTAGCTTTCCCCCGACGCGCCCGTAGCTCAGATGGATAGAGCACGAGCCTTCTAAGCTTGTGGTCGCAGGTTCGAGTCCTGCCGGGCGCGCCACTTCTTTCAATGACTTAGGGGGAAATCAGAGCGGTTGTTGAATGCCTAATGCGAGAGTCGGTAACAGCTCCGGTAACAAAATTGTGACGCAGGAGGCCCTTCATGAATGACGCTCAGGATCACCTGATCGAAATGCTACGCACCGAAGTTGACCTGTTGCTCAGGTCGATCGAGGCGATGGAACAGGGAAGGCTGCAGCTTCGGGAAATCGGGGACGACGGAAAATGGCGAGACGCGACGCAGGATGAAATTGTGCGACGCCGCCACTCGATCAGCTACCTTGAGGACATGATCAGCGCACATGAAGCGCTGAAAGGACGCAGGTAGCCGGTCGCAAAGAGAAGGGCCGCCCCGAAGGACGGCCCCACGCGCGCGCAAGCAGGAACATAGGTAGTGATGTCCGAAGGCTGGACATCACGACGGACCCACGCGCGCGCGGGAGGGAGGAAAACTGGACAGATTGACCAGTTTCTTCGGCGCGTCGCCCCACGCGCGCGCGGCCGTAGCGTCACATCGGGTACTTGACCCCGCACAGCAACCGCAGCTCATCAAGCGCAGAAACGAACCCGCGCGACATGGAAGCGAGCAATTCCTGCCTGCGGTCCGGCAGGTCCAGCTTGAGAAACGCCGCCTCGACGCTCCTGGCCCTGACCTCGCGCAGGCGATAAAGCCAATACTGAGTGTGCAAGTCCCAGTCCTCGTATCTGCGCAGGAGCTGTTTTGCCTGTACGCTATCGTTCCCGTGCGTCTGTCGGGCCTTAACCACCATACTCCAATACTCATCCGTCAACTTGGAATATCGCTCGATCTGCCCAACGATTTCCTCGATCTGCTTGAGGTTCTGCGCGATTAGGTCCGGCTTCGCCTTCGCCGGGACCTTCCTCGCGGGCCGGGTCTTGGGTTGCTTCGCCATATCATGATCCCCTACCTCACCAGCCACGGGATTGCGCTGGTGCCGGGAGCTTGCAACGGCGAGAACCGCCCGCTTATTCCCCCTCGCGGGGTGTTGTATTCGCGGACTCCCGGCAAGGGAGCGGGCATAGAAAATCCGCCAGTCTATCGGGGGCGGGGCCGTCTCGGCGATGCAAGCGCCAAGCCCGACTGTGCGCCCTCAGGGACTCGGCGTCAAGGCAGATCAAGGGGGCCGGCCGGGGATGGCATGTGGTGCACCAGCGCGCCAATCGCCCGGCGATGTGCCTCGCGTTGGCTATCCGATGGCCCGAACACGTCCGTCAGCGCGCCCGCCAATTTGCCGCGCTCGTCGCCGGAGAAGATCAGCGGCAGCCAGTGAAGCGGGTCGAATTTCGTTATCTCGGGCCCCGCCATGGGCGATTCCTGCACTCGCACCACGTCGGGCAGCGTCAGCACGGGCGCGTCGGCAGGGGCTCCCGTGACCATCCCCTTGAGCGCGTCAATGATGCCGCGATGCTCCTGCGGCGGCACGGGGACCGACAGCGCCTTGTCGATCTCGGCGTCGCTGTATCCGACCGACTTGAGCCGCTTGCGGTCCTCCGCCAATCGTTCCGGGCCGATGTAGGCGGGGGCGAATTGAGGCAGGGATAAATCCTGAAGCCACCGCTGCCAAGCCCACGGGCGTCGCGTCTCGTCCTGCGGCGGCTGGGCGGCTTGTGAGGGCGGCGGTGGATCGCGCATTGGAGCGGTGCGCTTCAAGTAAGCGTCCGGCGTTTCGTCCGGCCCCTTCGCGATCTTGGCTTCGTAGTCGGCCACCTCGCCGCCCGAAAACCCGGCGGCGCGGAGAAGCGCAGCGCGATCCGAGGGCAGCGTTTCCGTCATGCCATCACCTCGCGGATGCGGAGGTAGCTGTTCGCCACCCCGCCGTAGTAGCGGCTCCCGCCCACGCCGTTGAACGTGATCGTGGCGGCCGACGCCTGGCCCGCCCGCACCTTGAAGGTCGTGGCGGACGTGGTGCCGGCGAGTTGCCGATGCTCGATCGACAACCGGCCCGTCGGGTTCGTGGTGGCGATGAAGGTATAGGCCGCCGCCAGGGCATCGGCCCCCGAATCCTGGAACAGCGCGGCCGTCACCACATCGCCCGCGCCCGTGCCGAGCTGCAGCGCCGCCTCGATCTCCAGCAGGTTCGCCGCCGACGTGGGCGTGACCGCTTGCGTCATGAACTCGTTGCCCTCGGTACTCTGCGGGATCGTGTCATCTTCGGGAATCGTCGTGGTGCCGGTCGCGACGGCGCCGTCCGTGTTCCCCACCCGCTGCACGATTTGGCCGGGCAGAGGCGTCCGGTTCATCACGAGACGGGCCGGGGAGGGGGCGGCATCCCAGGTGCCCGCCGTGGTGAGCCCGCTGTTCCAGGTGAGGTAGGCGATGACGGTGAAGTTCGTCGCGCTGATCGCCGCCGTCGCATAGAACGTGTGCGCCGAGTCGGCACCGCCCGCCCCGCCTTCCGCCGTCGCCGCTGCCGTATCGGTAGCGTCGAGCGGATAGACGTTCGTCCCGTTGAGGCAGTTGATGATCCCGAGCTTCGCCGCCCCGTTGTCGTTGAACACCACGACCCACAGCCGGAACGCCGTCCCGGACGTGGTGCTCAGCGTCGAGCCGGACGAGATCACCAGCGACGTTGCCGAGGTGAACGTCTGCGCCGTGTAGCCGGCCGCAGAGGGGAACAGCACCAGCACCGGGTCAGCGGTGGAGGGATCGTTCCCCGCCTGCGTCTTGAGCGCGATGGTGAGCGCGCCCGACGCCACCGAAGTCGTCAGCTTCCCGTTGACCATGTGGAAGCCAAGCGCCGTGTCTTTGTCGAGCTTCGCCGCCGTGACAGCGCTTGCCTCGATGTTCGCAGAAGCAACCGTCCCGCCCGAGCCCGAGAACCCGAGATTAGTCCGCGCCCCGGAGGCCGTCGTTGCCGCCGTGCCGCCGGACGCGACCGGAATGGGCGTGCTGATGGACGCGGCGCTAGCCGCCGCAGCCGTCGCGCTGGAAGCCGCAGCCGTCGCACTCGCCGCCGCAGCTGCATCACTCGGCGACTGTGAAAACGCGATAGCATCGCCAGGGACGGGATCGCCCGAGGTCGAGACGTACCAGAACGTGCCGGCATGGGTCGTGCCGGCTGCGACCGCAATTCGCGTCCCCGTAACCACGTCGTTGGTGCCGTCGAAATCGGCCGCGCGGGTCCAAGCCCCGGCCGCTGCGATCCATATGCCGTTGTCCGTCGTGGCCGTCTGGTCCTTCACCAGCACCCGGTCGCCAGCCACCACGTCCACGCCGTCGATAGTCTGCTCGCCCGAAAGCGTCAGGTTCGCGGTCGAGGCCACCCGGCATGGAACCTTGATCGCCGTGCTGAAGGCCACGCCCGAGGCGCGGTCGGTCTGCGTCGCCATCGATCAGGTGGCTCCCCAGCACGGCATATCGGCGACGAACGCGACATTTGCCCCGATCAGCGGCACGGCGCAGGACGTGCACGCCCGCTCCGGGCAGACGATGGCGGGCACCACCACCGGCTCGCTGAACGCCACGCCATCGGCCGTGATGCGCGCGTCGCGCACCGACCACACCCGCCCGCCGCACGGACAACGATGCTTGATCCAATATTCCGCCATCAGTACGCGCCTCCGGCGAATGGTGTGGCGTATGCCCCCAGGTCGGGATTGATCCGGGGCGTGTCCCAGGTGATGTTGTCGCCCACCGTGGGCGGCCCGTCCCCGCCATAGCGGTCGAACAGGGTCTGCGCGCCCTTGGCGATGGTGTTCAGCGCCTGTTGCCGCGCCACGGACTTGCGCACCTTGCCGGTATAGGCCGAGACATCCCCGCCATAACGGTCGAGAACGCCCTGATATTCGAGGGAGCGGGCGCGGCTTTCGCCCGACGCCATGTCGGCCAGCGCCTGATACTCGGACTCGCCCTTGAGGTCGGAGATGATCTTGATGACGCTCGGGTCGGCCGCACCGCCGCCGGACGCCGCCGCCTGGGCAAGTGCCCTGGACGCCGCGAACCGTCCGGAACGGCGGTCGAAATAAGCCTGCTGCTGCGACGTGGCGCGGGTCTGTCCGGCGTTCTGGTCGAGCCCCTGCGCATGGGCATAGGCGGCCGCACGCTCCGCCTGCCCGGCCTGGGCGTAGGACGATCCGGCGTCGCTTTGGCTCTTGGCCTGGCCCAGCGTATTGACGATGGTGCCGACGCCGTTGAGCGCCTTGGTCATGTTGTCGCTCATGCCGCACGCTCCAAATTCACGGCACGCGCCCGCATGCCATCGTCCGGAACCACGTCATATTCCAGCCGCTCGCCGGTCGCCGGGATCGGAAGCCCCGACTCCGACACAGCCACGCCGCCCAGGAACACGTCGCGCCCGCCGTCATCGGGTCGGATGAAGCCGAACGATTTTCGCGCGTCGTAGAAAACCACGGTTCCGATATTCCTCACGACGCGGCCTCCAGGCTCGCCATTGCAGCGTTGTAGTCGTCCTCTGTGATCCGGCCGCCCATGTACTCGGCGAACAACCGGACCCTCGACTCGCGCCGCTCGACTTCGGACAGACGGCTCGCCAACTCGACCGCGCGCGCGTCGATCTCAGCCGCCCGAGCATCGAGACGGGCATTGGCCTCCGTCTCCGCCTCGCCAAGCTGGCGCAGCGCCTCGGCGTGCATGTCATCGAACCGCCGTTCGATAGCTTCGACTCGCCGGTTCAGGCCAGCCTCGCCACCAGCCGAAGCCAGGGCGCGCGCCACAGTCTCGACCGTGAGCGACGGTCGCCGCAGCGCCGCAATATTCGCATTGATCGGCATTAGCCTTCCCCCGCCAGTATCGCCATCATGGCCGCTTGTTCCGTTGGCTCCGAGTGCGCCAGATAGCGTTCGACCGCCTCGCCGTCCTCCGGCCCCAGCCGGCCGAGGATCACGTCGAGCCGACGTTGAGCGATCCCCATGTTCTGGCCGAACTTCTGGCCCCACAGGCGCCCCAGGATTTCGCCGACCGGCGACCGGCGAAGCTGCGCCACCTCGTCAGGCCCTAGCGAGACCGGCGTCACCGGCAGGCCCAGCGTCTCCACGACCGCCCGCTGAACGTCGGCACCCATCCCGGAAAGGTCCGCCTCGAACCCGGTCAGCATCCCCCGCGCCTGGTGCTCATGCTCAGCCAACACGTCGCCGATCTCAGGTTGAGCCTCTCCCACCTCGACCAGCAGTTGCCGATAGCGGGCCTGTAGCTTCGCGGATCGCGGCCCCTTGTAGTAATCGCTGTGCGGATTGCGCTGCATGTCGCGAAGGTCGTCCAGCTCCCGCGACGCATCGACCGCCACCGGCGGGGAAGTCGGACGCGTGCCGACTGCCGTTCCGTCGATCAACGCCCGATAGCGGGCCTGGATGGATGCCGCACGCGGGCCTCGGTAGTATTCCGACCCCTTGTTCCGCATCAGCCCACGGATGTCCGCCAGCTCATCGGCTTGGCCAGGCTCGACCGTGACTGAGCCGCCCTCGACCGGGACTAGATCGCCGCTCATCGCGCCGCTGCCCAGCTATGCGCCGCCGCCAACGCCGCGCTCGCATCCGCACCGCCGACCCTGTGGAGGCGCATCCCGTCGGAGGCGCGGTAAATCACCACCGCCGCGATGGCCGTGTTCTGCGCCAGGTCCGCATCCGCGACGAAGTAGTAACCCGTGTGGCCGCCGTCGCTCAGCAGCCTCCCACGCTCGCGGTCGCCGATGAACGCGCCCATCAAGCGGCCCTCAGCAGCAGCAGTTCGAGTTCCTGGCGCGCCTCGCCCGCCGAGGTGAGAACGCGCGACATCGGCACGTTGTCAGCCCGGCGGTAAATCCGCATGCCGCCCGACACATGGCGCGTCTCGTATTCCTGACTCGCCGGCAGCGGCTCACCCGACGGCGGCAGCTTCACCACCCGGATTTCGCCCAACTCGACCGCCGTCGTCGTCGCCTTCACACAGATCGCTTCGACAACGAACGTGCGATAGGCATCCACCAGCCGCAGCCGGTCCAATTGGCGGATCGGCTTCCGCGACGACTGCACACGCCGCCAGAGGCGCGGCCCGTGGTCGTGAACGTCCTGCACCGTGCGGCATCCAAGCGGCAGGTCGACGTGCCAGTCACGGGTGAAGCGGCCCTCGGCGTTCGGCTGGCACATGCCGATCTCGATTACATAGTCGTTCGGGCTCAGCCCATCCGCCGGGACGAAGTCGGCCGGCGCCTTGTCGGCCTGCGTCTTGGTTGCAACGTTGGTTGTCATCGGTCAGTCCTTCTCGGGTTCAGGTTTCGGAGTACGTGCGGCCAGGATCGCCGCCGCCTTGCGTTCGGCAGCGTCCTGGGAAGCCTCGCCCATCGCTTCGTCGTAGGGCCGGCCCTGCAAATCCAGCACGGTCCAGCGGCCGTTCTTGATCTTGGCGGACGTGGCGGCGGCGGCGCGCAGCGTGGGATCGCGGGGCGTCATGCGTTCGACGTATAGCCCTGCGGGCGCGGGCTTTGGTTCCGGCACGCCATCGGGCCACGGCGACGGCTCAGGCTCGGCGGCAGGGTCAGGCAGGGTCCAATCGACCGGGGGAAGCGGCTTGGCGCGCTCGGGCGGTGGTGCGCCCGTAGAGCGGACAGGATCAGGCTCGCCGGTCTCACGGGCGCCTGCGTCGAGCAAGAAAGCGATGGACCGGGCCAGCTCGATAGGCGAGCCCTCGCTAACGTCGGCGTTGACGTTGACGTTCTCGCTCGTCAGCTCGACCGCTTTCAGCGTCGGCACGATGGCGTTCCAGCACATGCGGATCGCGTCGGCCTGAGTTAGTCCCTCGACGTTGCGCTTGCCGGCGGCAACGTCCGTCACCAGCGCCTCGACCCGCGACCGCTTGGCGATCCGGTCGCGCCGGTTTGCGATGTTGAAGTTGGTCGAGCCGCGCTTGCGACCGCTTCCCGGCGGCTTCGGACTGCCCTTCGGCGGGCCTGGCTTCCGGCGCGTCGGATGATCGACAACGTTGGACGGGTCGCCGGCCGCCTCAGCAGGCCGCACAGCGCGATCCTCGCCCTTGGGGTACCCCGACCCACCCTCGGGGCCGCAATCGGCCTCTGCGCGCTCCACAGCCTCGGAATCCATCATCCTGTTACCGTACTGGTACCGTAATTGCCACGGCTCAGCATGATAACACGTAACGTAGCGTTTCTAAAGGGCTTTTCATAACTCAAGACGTGCTTAAAAAGCATGTGGCCATACTGTTTCGGGCGATTTCGGACCGTTTCAGGCTGCACGGATGGCCCGCAGAAAAATGGAGTTGGCTGTACGCGACATGTCACCCTTTCGCCCATTCCTACCGTCTCGGACGTGGTGAGGATGATGCTTGGCAGGGGACTGTCCCACTGTCCCGTCCCGTCCCATTTGCGTCCCATGGGACACGGTGCAATGTGCCTCCGCACTGTCCCGTCCCGTCCCCACACCCTAAGGGTGGGGACAGGGGACAGGGGACGGCACCCCTAATGAACCTCATTGGGAAACTTCTCCGGTTGGGGTTGATCGAACGGCCCACACCAGCCCGTTCCATTCGGCGACGGCGCCCGCATCAGCGAGTCCATCGTGAATCCGTGTCCATGCCTGCCGGGGGTTGCCGGTGTTGAGGATGCCCGCGCTGCCAAGCTGCTCCCGCCACGTCTCGACCGATACGACGCGCGCCCCGGCCGGATAGTGCTGGGCGTCGGGCGCGGGCATGCCATGATCCGCGATCAGGTTGTTGAGCGCGTCCATTGCTCGACGCTGTTTCGGGGAGAGACTCGTCCGCTTGGCGCTGGGGACGTGATCAGCCTCGACCACGACGCAGGACCGCATTTCGTCGCCGTCCTCGTCCTCGCCGATGTCCACAGTCTCCAGCCGGCAGGCGATCACCTCACCCTCCGGTCCGTCCTTGTTGAACTCGACCGTGACGGAGAATACGCCCCCGTCGCCCTCGCGCTTGACGGCAAGCTGCGCGTCGCAGGCTCCGGTGAGGGACGTATGACCACGGGGCCGGGTGCCGTCCACGCCGCAATGGTGGACGATCAGGGCGGAACAGTCGAAGGCTTCCCGGATCGCGTCGGCCGCGCCGATGTATGCGGTCATATCCTCGTCCGAGCTTTCCGAGCCGGCCAGGGACCGGTTCAGCGTGTCCAGCACGACAATGACCGGCCGTACCTCGCCGAGCTGCTGGCGAATGCGTTCGATCAGGGCCGGGTGATCGCCGATCAGGTCCAGTCGCTCGCCCATCAGGTAGAAGGGCGGCGGCTCGTGATCGTCGGCGAGCTTGGCCTGCCGGAACGCTTCGACACGCGCGCCGAACCCGTGCGCGCCCTCGAATGCGAGGTAGCAAACTGCGCCGGCCGTAACCTTATGGTCGCGATAGCGCCAGCCCAACGCCACATGGACCGCAACATCAAAGGCCCAGAACGACTTGCCGGACTTCGGCGGCCCCCAGGCGACGGTCAGCCCGTGCGGGATCAGCCCCTTGACCACGTAGTTGCCTTCCCGGCGCGGGACGATCTCCCCGAACGGGATCAGGCGGAAGCGGTCCAGCGCGGCAGATGACGCACCATTCGCCTTACGCTCAACCATTGCCGCGATGCGCTCAGGATTTATCGCGGCAACTCCCGTGGCTGGGCGGCATGAAAGGCCGAATCGACGGTGCGACGCGCCTCAACCATAGGCAGGCCGATGGCGATAGCTCGGTTTTCCAGTTCGTGGCGCGCCCATTCGTCGGGCAGCGCCCCCGCCAGGACGAAGCCGGCCAGGGCATAGGCCGCGCGGTTCAGTGCGTCATTCCGCGTGCCATTCGCCGCTTGCTCCAATTCGCGCAACTCCGCCGCGACGGCGGCGGCGACGTACCGTTCGCAGTCTCGGGGCGGCGGTAGAGGATCACGGTGCGGTGGCGGCGGAGGCGGCAGCGCAGCGGCGATCAACCATGCCGGCGCGTCGGCGAACGCGGTGGCGCCGTTCTTCCGCCAGGCATAGCGCCGGCCATCGGCCAACACGCTCGGCGGCATGGTGATGCTTCCGCCTTCGCCTCGAATGTCGAGACCGTGGCCGACGCGCGACGTGCTGTTCCTAATCTCTGGCTCGCCCGGCCAGCGGAAAAACAAGTGCCGTCCGCCGCTTGGCGTAGCCGATTCGATGGTGAGCGGCAGCGGACCTTGCTCGCCTTCCAGCCGGGCGAGGCTGGCGGGGCCATCGTGCTGGGCGTCCACGTCGAGCACGAAAAATTTGGACGCCTTCCCGGTCGCGGCACCGATATTGGCATTGGGCCATCGCTGCCAGCGGGCGCGTGCAACGTCCGGATCGGTGCTGGCGTCCCTGAATCCGATGCGTCCCGGCCATCGGCACCTTGGCACCTTCGGCCAATGGAAAGACGGCCACGCCACGTCGGGCAAGCCGGAAGGCGCCCGAGGCGAGCGCGGTCATGCCGCCACCTCATAGGGCCGAAACACGGGCCAATGGTCGGCGTCGAGCGCGCGGACAATTTCGGGATCGAGACGCGCATAGCGCGCGAGCACGTCGGCGCCGACGTCAAGTTCGATCAGCATCTCGCCAAGGGCGCGCGGGCCGAGGTCGTGGATGCGCTCGACCGCGCGACGAAAGGCCGGATCGGTGAGGCGGTTTCGCATCATGCCGCTGCCCGCCAATGGTCGTGCGCGCGCAGCAGGGCGCGGAGGCTGGCTAGGGAACGGTGCGCATTATGGGCTGCGACGGCGCCTCTGAACTGGTCCCATAGGCGGCGCTCGCTTGACGGGGGCGCCGGTTCGCGGGTATTGATCAGGAGCCATCCGTGATCAGTCCCGCGATTTGCAGCGCCCCGCCGAGTGCGGGGCGTTTGCATTTCTCACGCCGCCCTGGCGTCGCGCTCGGCGATCCGCTGGGCGTTGAAGGCGTAGAGTCTCCGCGAGAACGTAGCCGCGGGCGCGATCACCGAGAGGGACGGGCTTCGGCGCCCTGCCTGCCTTGACCAGCCGGAACCAACTCGTGCGATCAATCCCGGTGATCTCGGCGCGGCGCTTCTCGCGCACGATCACGGGGCCAGTGGGAGTGTTCGTGTCCAAGGTTTGTCTCCGTCGTCCATGCGGTGCGAGGCGTGCACCGCGTGACGCAGAGATACGAAGCAGGCCCTGTGTAAGTAAAAACTAGTTGGAAACTTACAATTCCCGGCGATGGAGTTCGGGGAGGATCGCGAGGGCGCGTGCAGCAGCATCTTCCTGACCGCGAAAGCGGTCTAACCAAAAGCGGTAATCGTCTAGCCCCAGGTCAGGCAGCATATTCGAATGGCGGTGATGCCAATTTTTTACGGTCGTTGCTGCGATCTTGATCCCGGAGGCGGCAAGTGCGTCGGCGACAATCGCGGCGGCCTCCGGCTTCTTCTTCCCGTCGTCTAGATAAAGTTGCATCGTCACGGCAACCGCAGCCTTAAACATGGCGTCGGCGACATGCGCCCGATTGCCCTTCCGGGGCACCTTGGCGAACAGGGGATTCAATTTTCCCGCCTGATGATCCTCAAAGGCCGCGAGGATCTCAAGAAACGGCCGTAGTTCATGCAACGTGAAACCGAACTCGCCGAGAAAATCTCGTGCGATCGCGACAGCGTCCGCTGCGCCGCTGGCCCCTCCAGCCTCGGCCGCTGCGCGCAATCGCTGGCGATAGGGGCCAAGGTCGACCGTCCGCTGCATGGCGCTAGGCCGCCTTCCGGCCGCGCTTGATTGCGGTCACGTTGGCCGCGGGCTCGCGGTAGACGATGCCGGTGGTTGGCTTCCCGGCGGTCAGCGCCTTCACGTACTCGGCCCACCGCTCGAACGCCTCGACGCGCTGCGGCCAGTAGGTCGCGCGGTTGTAGACGCCGGCCACGCCCGCCTTGGCCGCGCCGGACAAGTGACCGATGCACGCCTCAACGATATGGGGCGGCACGCCCAGCGCCTCGTGCATCCGCGTCGCGAGGGTGCGGCGAAGATCATGGAAGGTCCAGTGTGCGAGGTCGTGTTTCTCGGCCTCGTAGGGCTCGCCAGCGGCCTTGGCGCGGGCTTCGCCGATCTTCCGGTCGAGCCGTTCCTTGATCTTCGACCAGCCGTTTATGGCCGTCTCGCCATCGAAGGTGAACACCATGTCGCCACTGTCGATCCGGTCGACGCTGGCGACGATCTCGCGCGCCAGGGCAGGCAGGGGCCAGCGATGCGGCTTGCCGTTCTTCGATCGGTCGGCGGGTAGTTCCCACACCTTGCCGCCGTCGGATAGCTCCGACCGCTTCATTCCTGCCGCCTCGTTCCGGCGCGCTCCGGTCAGCAACATCGCCTTGATGGCTGCGCCGTGCACCTTCGACAGATTGCCCGCCCCGTGCCAGATATCGGCAAGCTCGGCGTCGGTCAGAACGCGGTCGCGGCTCGTCTCGTCGGCGGGCTTGTCCAGGTCGGCAATGGGCGAGATTTCCAGCTTGTCGGCCTCGACCGCCCACTTCCACACAAGCTTGAGATTGCCGAGCAGCCGATTTGCCGCGACCGGCTTCCCGTCCGCCACGATCTCGCGCAACAGGTCTTTCACTTCCGACCGCCGGATGTCGGCGATGGGGCGGTCGCCGAACTTCGGCATGGCGTAGTTCTCGATCCGCTGCTCGACCAGCTTCTTGGAGCGCATGTTGGCGCCGCCATTCCCGCCCGTATCGGCGAGGTAGGACTCCACCACGTTCCGAAAGCCGTTCGCCTTCGACCGCTCTGCCTCGCGCTGCGCCTCCCTGGCGGCTTCCCGAAGGGCTTCCTTCGACGCCACGTCCTGGCCCTTGGCGGCGGCTTTGATGATTTCCCGCGCCTCGTCTCGTGCCTCGGCAAGGGTGTGGCTATCAGGTGTCCCGATCCGGCGGCGGATTTGCTTCCCGCTGCCCGCCAGCCGTGTCGTGACGGTGTAGGTGCGCTTCGTGGGCCAGATGCGGAGCGCGAGGCCCGGCACCACGGTATCCCAGACCTCTAGGCACCCTTCGGCGGGCGCCTTCCGAGCGATGTTGGCGGCGGTGAGCTTGGCTTTCATGGCGGCCCCTTCGGTAACACCCGGTAACGCACAAGGCGAAATAGCCAGGACGTTGCAGAACGCCCATACCGTTCCAAGGTAAGGTTTTCTGCGGCTTACCGCAAGGCTTTGTTACCGCCTGAAACCACATGGCCGTGGCCGCCCGTAACTTCTAAGCTTGTGGTCGCAGGTTCGAGTCCTGCCGGGCGCGCCACTCCCCCTCTGAAAGCCGCAGAAACCTCAAGTCCTAGTGTTTCTGGGGCCTCGCCTCTTCGCAGACGGTACACGAAGAGGCACCCATGGCTCGGTTTCAGATGACCTACCTATCGCACACGAAGACAGGCCGTTGGGTCTTCCGCCGCAGAGTTCCGCCCGGTTTGTTCGACGGCCCTGGCGCGCAGTCAGAACGACTACGGGTGTGGCTTCGGCGACCCGCTCTTCCCGTCCGGCCTATCGCGGCAGCTAGCCGCCCCTGTCACCGCGTCCCCGGCAACCGGTGGCGGCGCGACCCTCTCCGATATTCCGATATGTTGAAGGGATGGCTAGCCGAACGCGCGCGACCGAAGAGGACCGAAAGCGAATGCGGCGCGCGCTCGCACGGTGGGAAGAGCTTTTCGGAGATACACGCGTCGCGGCCATCACCCGCGCTCAGGTCAAACAGTTCAAGGACAAGCTGTTTCAGGTGCCGAACCGGCCGCCCTACAAGTTGCGCGCCGCGCTGAGGGCGATCCCAGGCGGCCGCCCGCCCCCCCGTGATACCGATGGCGGCACGCGCTACCCCGAAATCGAGGAACGTCCACGGCCGCGTCGGTTTAGCATCCGGTCGAAAGGTTGCACCTCGCCGTATTCTTTTCCGCTAGGGGGGCAAATGTATCTCCGAACAATCCTTGTTTTGACCGTTTCGATCCTGATCGCCCAAGGGGCAGCCGCAGCGGACATGTTGAGCGACGCGGGGCTAGATCGGGTGGTCGCTGGGTTTACGACGACTGATGGTCAACAAGTGTACTACCGGACGGGAGGTCCCATTTTTGGTTTGTCCAAGCCTGCCGCGAAGCCGAGATACGCGTACTGTTGTTCAAGCTCGCATCCCAACCTTTCAGGCAGCGTGTCATCGGCCCCGGCGGCGGACAGGATGACGAGCGGCTTTTCGGCCGAACTCATCCGCGAACTGCCCCGAACGCTCACAACGGATGCGCCGCCCTCATCGGTCTCCTTGCTTCCCGGAGCGGGCTTGGCGCCCGTGCATTAGCTTTCTGCTCGGGCCGCGCCGCTGCTGTACCGTGCGAGCTGACGGCCATTTGGCCGTGTGCCGACGCTCTTGTGACTAGGCTGCAAGCTGTCGCAACCGAAGGATGCTTCGCGACGAAACGGCAGCTCCTTCCACGGCATCGACATCTCCCCCCAGGCGCGCCTGGGGGGAGATGTCACCCATGTGTCCGGTGCGATCTGCTACCCACGTCTCGGGCCGCTCAGCCCCGCGGTGCGTCAGCGCCGGTGGTGCCAATGGCCGCGGCGGTGATAGCTGTGGCCGCCGTACCCCGTGCCGAACCCGAGATACAGGTCCGGGCCGTAATAGGCCGGCGGCGGCGCAGCGTAGTAGCCCGGCTCGCCGTAGGAATAGCCGTAGGGATAGGCGGGGCCGGTGTCGTAGATGGTGCAGCCGCCGAGGCCGGCGGCGGTGCCGACGGTGGCCAGGACGGCGAGGGTGCGTAGGGTGCGGCGTGTCATGCGTGCTCCTTTCGCGTCGAAAGGACAACACGCGACAGGGGTGGGGAATCCGCCGGCCGCCTCCCATTGGTCACAGGCGGTGCGGCGCAGCGACGCCTTGTGACTCGCCGGCGCGGCCCCTATCGTGCGCACCGAGGACGGAGGGGACGGTCGCCATGCGGGCTGCCATCGTGATGCTTGCCGGCGCGCTGGCGCTGTCCGGTTGCGGCACGCCGCCGCCGCCCGCGCCGGGATTCACCCAGCAGGAGTTCGACGTCCCCTAGTCCCGTCGCGGACGTCTATGACGACTCGACAATTTCATGTCGCGCTGCCGGGCGGTCAACAGCCTGTTCGGCCGCGCCAGCCTCGACGCCAGCTTCGACCGCGCCGCCGGGCACGGGCGGCTTTCCGTCAAGCGGGGCGGGCGCACGCTATGGGGCGCGGAGGTGCTGGGCGCGGCGGAGCGCAAGACCACCGCGTCCTCGCCTTCGCCGCACGCGACGTGGCGGCCGATCACTACGAATGGCTGATCCGCCAGTGGGCCGGGCGGACCTACAAGTCCGGCGATTATCCCGATTGCTGACGCGCGAGCGAAACGGTCGCCAGCTCGTGACGGGCAGCACGCTGTCGGCAATTCGGCGTGCATCGGCGCGTCGCGGCAGGCCGGCGCCGTCGCGCACATCGACGCCGGATGCCGAACGCCGTGAGCGCGAAGACCGCGCCCAGCCCGATCACCACGATGATCCGGCGGGGCACGCGGGGCGGAAGGCGGGGCGTCGGGGTGAACATCGGACCTCCTGACCAGTGATCTGACCGGCGTCGTCGACCCTGCGCAACGCGCGGACAGCGCCAGAATTCCTCGCCGACCGTGGCGGCACAATGGCGCGGGGCGGTTGATTCCCGCGGCAAATGGTCCATCCTTACGCGACCGGCCTTACGCGACCGGAACGACAACACCATCCTTGGGAGCGCGCAGATGGGCATGCTGCTCGACGGCACTTGGATCAACGACGACGAGAAGTTCCGCTTCGGCAAGGGCGGCGAGTTCAACCGCACGGAGTCCAAGTTCCGCGAACGGGTGACGGCCGACGGCTCGTCCGGCTTCAAGGCGGAGGCCGGGCGCTACCACCTGCTGGTCGCCTGGTCGTGCCCGTGGGCGCACCGCACGGCGATCTTCCGCAAGCTCAAGAAGCTCGAGAACGTGGTCTCGATCGCCTATTCCGAAGGCCCGCGCGACCAGGGCTGGGCGTTCCCCGACCTGGGGATCGACGGGTTCGAGAAGATCGACGGCTTCTACCGCCTGCACCAGGTCTATACGGCGACCGACCCGAAAGTGACCGCGCGCGTCACCGTGCCGACCCTGTGGGACAAGAAGACGCGCGTGGTGGTGAATAACGAATCCTGCCGAGATCATCCGCATGCTGAACTCGGAATTCAACGAGTTCACCAACGACGCGACCGACTACTATCCCGATGCGCTGCGCGGCAAGATCGACGAGATCAACGAATTCGTCTATTCGCACATCAACAACGGCGTCTATCGCGCCGGCTTCGCGCGTACGCAGGAGGCGTACGAGGAGGCGGCGCGGCGCGTGTTCGCCGGGCTCGACCGGCTGGAATCGATCCTCGCCAAGCAGCGCTATCTGTGCGGTGACCGGATCACCGAGGCGGATTGGCGCGCGTTCGTGACGCTGGTGCGGTTCGACCCGATCTATAACGGCCACTTCAAGTGCAATCTGCGCCAGCTCCGCGACTACCCGAACACGTTCAACTTCATGCTGGAGCTGTACCAGCACCCGGACGTGGGCGAGACCATCGACATCGAGAAGTTCAAGCGGGGCTATTACGGCAGCCAGACCAATGTGAACCCGCTCGGCATCGTGCCGATCGGCCCGCTGGTCGACTACACCCGCCCGCACGACCGCGGCCGCCTGCCCAAGGCGGCGTAGCGCGTCAGCGATACCCGACGCTCTGGCGGTCGATGGCGACCGACTTGATCAGCGCGTGGACGCGCCGGCCGGGCGCGATCCCCAGATCGTGGGCCGAGCGGCGGGTGATGCGCGCCCATAGCGGCACGCCGATATCCAGCCTTACGTCGAGCTGCGGGCCCTGCGCGTCGTCGAAATCGGCACCGATCTCGGCGACCGTGCCCTCGAACATGTTGAGGACGCTGATGTCGGCCGGCCGCGCCAGGGCGAGCGACACGTCGCGGGCGCGTATGCGCACCCGCACCACGGTGCCGTCGGGCAGGTCGAGGTGCGACACGCGCAGCACCCCGCCGGGAAAGGCCAGGTAGGTGAGGCCGAACGCCGGATCGCCGCCGGCCACGCGAGCCGCGATCACCGCCCCCGCCTCGTAGCGCCCGGTGAGCGGGCGCAGATCGAGCCGGCTCAGCAGAGCCTCCACCGGGCCGGTCGCGGCCACGCGGCCGTCCGACACCAGCACCAGCGTATCGGCGAGGCGGATCACCTCGTCCATCGCGTGGCTGACATAGACGATCGGGATGGCGAAGCTGGCGCGCAGCAGCTCGATGAAGGACAGGATCTCGTGGCGGCGCGGCGCGTCGAGGCTCGCCAGCGGCTCGTCCATCAGCAGAAGGCGCGGGTTCGCCAGAAGCGCCCGGCCGATGGCGACACGGCTCTTCTCGCCGCCGGAAAGCTGGTGCGGCCGCCGGTCGAGCAGCGGGCGGATCCCCAGCACCTCGACCACCTGGTCGAAGGCGATGCGCCGGTCGCCGCGCGGGGCGCGCCGCGCGCCGTACTCCAGGTTGGCGCGCACGCCGAGATGCGGCAGCAGCCGCGCGTCCTGGAACACGTAGCCGAGGCGGCGGCGCTCGGGCGGGACGTCGATCCCCGCCGCGCCGTCGAACAGCGCCTCGCCGTCGACCGCGATGCGCCCCGCATCCGGGGCGAGCAGCCCGGCCAGCATGTTGACGATCGAGGTCTTGCCGCTGCCCGACCGGCCGAACAGCGCGGTAACGCCCGGTCCGGCCTCGAACCGCGCATCGATCTCGAACGCGCCGAGCCGGCGGGCGACGGCGACCTCAAGCATGGTCTGCGCCTCGGATGCGGCGCGCGACGCGCCGCGCCATCAACTCGGAGGCGAGCAGCGCCGCCATCGCGACGACGATCGAGATGACGACGAGCCGGGCCGCCGCCGCCTCACCGCCGGGTGTCTCGATCAGCGTGTAGATCGCGATCGGGATGGTGCGGGTCTGGCCGGGAATGGCCGAAACGAAAGTGATGGTGGCACCGAACTCGCCGAGCGCGCGGGCGAAGGCCAGAATCATGCCGGTCACCACGCCAGGCAGGGCGAGCGGCAGGGTCACGGTCATGAATACGTCGGCCGGCCCCGCCCCCAGCGTGCGCGCCGCCGCCTCGAGCCCGCGGTCCACCTGCTCGAACGACAGGCGGATCGCGCGCACCATCAGCGGGAAAGCCATGACGGCGGCGGCGACCGCCGCGCCCTTCCAGTCGAACGCCAGGGTGATGCCCACCGCATCGTGCAGCCACGCGCCGATGGCGCCGCTCCGGCCCAGCACCACCAGCAGCAGATACCCGACGACGACAGGCGGCATGACCAGCGGCAGGTGCACCAGCCCGTCGAGCAGCCCCCGTCCGGGGAAGCGCCGCCGCGCCAGCAGCCACGCCACGGCGATGCCGAAGGGAAGGCTCGCCGCGACCGCGACCAGCGATACGCGCAGGCTGAGCGATAGCGCCTCGATCTCGACCGGTGTCAGGCCCTCCATTCGGCGCCCCGTTCGCGAATCCCAGGCGCTATATATCAGCAAGCATAACGGAGGCGCCAGAAAACGACACGCCGGCGCGGCAACGGCGTCAGCGGCGCGTCACGACGAAGCGGTATTTCGCATAGATCTCATAGGCCTTGCCCGACAGCATGAACGCGACCAGCTGCGCCGCGTCCGGCGAGGGCGTCGGGCCGGTCAGGCTCACCTCGTAGAGAATCGGCGGGTAGGTCGATGCGGGGAACACGCCGAGCACCTGCAGCGCCCTGGAGCGATAGGCATCGGTGGCATAGACGATCCCCAGCGCCACGTCGTCGTGCTCGACATGTTCGAGAACGGCGCGTTCGTCGGGCAGGATTTCGACATGTGCCGCGACGCGGTTCCATCCGCCCAGCGTTTCGAGCGCCGCCTTCGCATAGGCCCCCACCGGAACGGTCTCGGGGTCGCCGATCGCCAGCTTCTCGTCGCCGAGGGCCTCGGCCAGGTCCATCCCACGCTCGACATTCACGGCGATCGGGTAGCCGACGCGGGAAATCAGGACGAGGCGATTCGAAAACAGCGTCTTTCGGCTTCCGGCCGACAGCAGCTTGCGCACCGCGAGGTAGTCCATCCATGCCGGGCTCGACGACACGAAGATCTGCGCCGGCGCGCCCGCGGCGATCTGCCGGGCCTGGGCGCCCGACCCGCCCCAGCTCGGCGCGACGTGAAGCTGCGTGGCGCTCTCGAACGCGGCGATCACCTCCTCCATCGCCGGGCGGGTGCTGGAGGCGGCGTACAGCGTGATGTCTTCGGCCGACGCCGGGCCGTGCGCCGCCCCGAGCAGCAGCAGAAGCACGGCGAAAGACGTCGCCACGGCGGGCCGGCCAAGCCTCGTCATTGTCGGAATTTTCGCCCGCACCTGGATTCCAGCCTTGGTCGCAAGGATTGTCAGCGCCGACTCTTAACAAATCGCACTAGAATGCACGATCGTTCAGGCTTCGATCAGTCGGGCTGGACGGTTTGCAGCTTCCCGTCGCGCAG
The DNA here is from genome assembly GCA_963826605.1 of uncultured Alphaproteobacteria bacterium. Classification (GTDB taxonomy): domain Bacteria; phylum Pseudomonadota; class Alphaproteobacteria; order MPNO01; family DASWLB01; genus CAWGHZ01. The sequence continues at coordinate 1,318,088 of CAWGXN010000001.1, read as the reverse complement.
CACCGTGAAGAAACAGGTGGGCTGGCCGGTGTGGCAGGCGGGGCCGGTCTGGTTGACGCGCACCAGGATGGTATCGTTGTCGCAGTCGATGCGGAACTCCACCAGCTCCTGGGTGTGGCCCGACGTCTCGCCCTTGCGCCAGAGGGCGCGGCGTGAGCGCGACCAGTAGTGCACCTGGCCGGTGGCGAGGGTCTTCTGCACCGCCTCGCGGTCCATCCAGGCGAGCATCAGGACGGCGCCGGTCGCGTTGTCCTGGGCGATGGCGGGAACGAGCCCGCGCGAATCGAACGCGATCCGGTCGAGCAGCGCGGCGGCGGCATCAGCCACGGCGCAACCTTTCGAATCCGCGCTCCAGGTCGGCGATAAGGTCGGCCGGGTCCTCGAGCCCGGCATGGACGCGCAGCAGCGTGCCGGACTCCTCCCACCGGGTCGCGGTGCGCATGTGCGACGGGTCCTGCGGCAGAATCAGGCTCTCGTAGCCGCCCCAGCTCGCCCCCATCCCGTAGAGCTCCAGCCCGTCGAGCATGGCGGCGAGGGCGGCCTCGGGCACCGGCCCCTTGAGGACGAAGCTGAACAGGCCGGACGCACCGGAAAAGTCGCGCTTCCACAGCGCATACCCAGGATCGGTCTCCAGTGCCGGGTGGATGACGCGCGACACCTCGGGCCGCGTCGCCAGCCAGCGCGCCAGCGCGAGCCCGGTCTGGTGGTGGCGCTCCATGCGCACGCGGATGGTGCGCAGGCCGCGCAACGCCAGATAGGCATCGTCCGGGCCCGACGGCGCGCCCAGATCGGCGGCCGACTGGCGCACCCGGGTCCATAGCGGCTCGGTCGTGGTGACGGTGCCGAGCATCAGGTCGGAATGGCCGCCGACATACTTGGTGCCGGCTTGCACCGACACGTCCACGCCGTGCGCGAACGGCTTGAAGAAAAGCCCGCCCGACCAGGTGTTATCCATGACGACCGCGGCACCGCCGGCATGGGCCGCCTTGGCGATGGCCGGAATGTCCTGCATCTCGAAGGTCTGCGAGCCGGGCGATTCCGTGTAGACCACCTTGGTATTCGGCCGCATGAGCTCGGCGATGCCGGCGCCGATCGTCGGCTCGTAATAGGTGGTCTCGACGCCGAACCGCTTGAGGAAGGCGTCGCAGAAGCGTCGCGCCGGGCCGTACACCGAGTCGACCATCAGCACGTGGTCGCCGGACTGCACGAAGGCCAGGATCGCCACGTTGATCGCGGCGAGTCCCGATCCTACGGTGACGCAGCGATAGCCGCCCTCCAGCGCGGCCACGGCCTCCTCCAGCGCCGCCTGGGTCGGCGTGCCCTGGCGGCCATAGGTATAGACGCCCTTGTCGAAGCGGCGCGCCCGACGCGCGCGCAGATCGGCCAGGGTCGGCGCCAGGATGGTGGAGGCGTGGTAGACGGGCGGGTTGACGATGCCGTGGTTCGCCTTGGGATCGGCCCCGGCGTGGACGATCACGGTATCTTCCTTGAAGCGGTCCTTGTCAGCCACGGCGACCCCCGGCAGCACAGCGCTCCGCTATCTAGCACCCCGCATGGCCAGGCGCCAGAAATTCGCCGGGCGGGGCCCGTCGGCAGCTTCTTGATGGGGCGGGCGGACCGGCCTATCTATGCCGAGGCCGTGGCCCCGCGCCACGGCGAAGGAGCGCCATGCCCCATCCCTCGCTCACCGTCGGCACGCTGGTCCGGCTTCTGGTCCTCTGCCTGATCGTAGGCTTCCTGGTCCACGCGTTCGGCTTCGCGCCGCTCGATTTCTGGCGCGGCATGCGCGACGCGCTCGACTGGGGGTGGGACCACAGCATGGTCGTGCTGCACCGCGCGCTGGAATACATCGTGCTCGGCGCGGCGATCGTGCTGCCGATAGCCGTCATCGTCTATGGCTGGCGCTGGCTGCGGGGAAGGTAGGCGCTACTTCTCCACCGGCACGTCGGGGCGGGTGCCCCATTCGGACCACGAGCCGTCATAAACGGCGTAGTTGTCCTGGCCGATCAAATGCAGCCCGAGGGCTAGCACGGAAGCCGTGACGCCCGAGCCGCAGCTTGTCACCACCGGGCGCGCGAGATCGATCCCGGCCGCCCTGAACTTCGCGGCCAGCGCATCGGCGTCGGCCATCGTGCGCGTCTCGGGGTCGAGCAGGTCGGTGTAGGGCAGGTTGCGGCTGCCCGGGATGTGGCCCGGCCGCGACCCGGGCCGGGGCTCGGGCTCGGTGCCCTTGAAGCGGCCGGCCGCGCGGGCGTCGAGCACCTGCTCGGCCCTGCTGTCGAGATTCGCGCGGAGCTGGTCGAGCGAGCGGACCAGCTCGGGGTGCGGCGTCGCGCGGTAGGTGGCCGGCTTCGGCGCCGCCGTGCCCGCCTCGGTCGGGCGTCCCTCGGCGAGCCATTTCTTCAGCCCGCCATCGAGCACCGACACCTTCCCATGCCCGAAGAAGCGGAACTCCCACCACACCCGCGCGGCCGTCTGCAGCCCGAACCGGTCGTAAACCACGACATGGCTCGAGTTGGCCACGCCCATGGCGCCCACCTTCTCGGCGAACAAAGCGGCCGAGGGCAGCATGTGGGGCAGGGGGTCCGCGTGGTCGCACACCTCGTCGATGTCGAAGAACACCGCGCCCGGGATGTGCGACTTCTCGTATTCCGTGCGGCCGTCGCCCTCGCCGAGGAACCAGGTGCCGTCGAGCACCACGACGTCCGGATTGTCGAGATGCGCGGCGAGCCAGTCGGTCGAGACCAGGGCGTCGGGATGGGCGTAGGTCATGTGTCCAGCCAGTCGGGAACGGGAAGGTTCTTTTCGCGGAGGAAGACCGGGTTGAACATCTTGCTCATGTAGCGCGTGCCGTAATCGGCGAGGATTGTCACGATCGTATGGCCCGGCCCGAGCTCCCTGGCAAGCCGGATGGCGCCCGCGACATTGATGCCGGTCGAGCCGCCCATGCACAGCCCCTCGTATTTCAGCATGTCGAAGATGAGGGGCAGGGCCTCGGAATCCGGAATCTGGTACGGAATGTCGACCGGCGCCCCTTCCAGGTTCTTGGTGATGCGACCCTGGCCGATGCCCTCGGTGATCGAGCTGCCCTCGGCCTTGAGCTGGCCGTTCTTGTAGTAGTTGTAGAGCGCAGCCCCCATCGGGTCGGCCAGCGCGATCTTGATGTCGGGGTTCTTCTCCTTCAGGAACATCGCGCAACCGGCCAGCGTGCCGCCGGTGCCGACCGAGCAGACGAACCCGTCCACCTTGCCCCCGGTCTGCTCCCAGATCTCCGGGCCGGTGCCGCGGTAATGCGCCTCGCGGTTGGCCACGTTGTCGAACTGCATCGCCCAGATGGCGCCGTTGGGCTCGCTCTTCGCCAGCTCCTCGGCGAGCCGGCCGGACACGTGGACGTAGTTGCCCGGGTCGCGGTAGGGCACGGCCGGCACCTCGCGCAGATCGGCGCCGCACAGCCGCAGCATGTCCTTCTTTTCCTGGGACTGGGTCTCCGGGATGACGATCACGGTACGATAGCCGCGCGCGTTGGCGACCAGGGCAAGCCCGATTCCGGTGTTGCCGGCCGTGCCCTCGACGATCACCCCGCCGGGGCGCAGATCGCCGCGCTTCTCGGCGTCGAGGACGATATACAGTGCGGCCCTGTCCTTTACCGAGCTGCCCGGATTAAGGAACTCGGCCTTTCCGAGTATTTCACAGCCGGTCGCCTCCGAGGCCCGGTTGAGCCGGATCAGCGGGGTATTTCCGATCGTGCCGATGAACCCGTCGCGGACTTGCATGGCTCCTCCTTGGCCCGCGGGGAGACTAGCGGTCGGGCCGTGCCGGATCAACGCCACCGCTCGCGCAGCATTTCACGGTTGAGGGCGAGCCATTGCAGGGCGACCACGGCGACCATGTTGGCGATCCCGCCGCTTGCGAGCCGGTCCATCGCCGCCGCGAACCCGACCGCGAAGGCGCGGATGTCTTCGCCCTCGTGGTCCAGCCCATGGATGCCGCCCGCGCCCCCGGTCTCGGCCCGGCCGCAAAGCACCTCGACCGTCTCGCTGAGGATGCCGGGGCTGGGCTGCGCGGTGCAGACGGGGACGAGCTCGCCCAGCTTCAGGCCGGCCTCCTCCATCGCCTCGCGCCGGGCAACCTCCTCGGCGGTCTCGCCCGGATCGATGATGCCGGCCACGATTTCGACCATCCAGGGGTCGCGCCCGGCCTGGAGGGCGCCGGGGCGGAACTGCTCGATCAGCACCAGCGCGTCGCGCGCCGGGTCGTAGGGCAGGACGGCGACCGCGTGGCCGCGATCAATCACCTCGCGCACCACCGGCTTGCCCCAGCCGCCGGCGAAAAGCCGGTGACGCAATCGCAGCTCGTCGATCCGGACGTAGCCCGAATAGACGTTCCGCTTCGCGATCACCTCGACGTCGGATTCGTCCATCTCTCTCCCTCGCGACCGTGCGACTGTCAGATAGCGCGTCGCGGACGAAATGTCATTTGATGGCCGCGCGACGCCATGAAAGGCTCGCGGTGCCGGACGGGAGGGCGCAATGGAAGACGAGGTCACGGTCGTCGAGAACGGCAACGGGCGGTACGCGCAGGACGTCACCGCCGGCCGGCACCTCTTGCACGCGGACGAGCCGGAGAGCGCCGGCGGCGCCGATACCGGCCCGTCTCCCTACCAGCTCCTCGCGGCGGCACTCGGCGCCTGTACCTCGATGACGCTGCGCATGTACGCCGAGCGCAAGGGCTGGCCGCTGGCGCGGGTTCGCGTGCGGGTGCGCCACGAGAAGATCCACGCCGCCGACTGCGCCGACTGCGAGACGCGGGTGGGGATGGTCGATGCGTTCGCGCGCGAGATCACGGTGGACGGCGCGCTCGACGCGGCGCAGATCGCCCGCCTGGCCGAGATCGCCGATCGCTGCCCGGTGCACCGCACGCTGCATTCCTCGGTGGTGGTGCGCACCACCGTCAAGGGCAAGTCCGGCTAGGCTCCCCAGAACGGGCCGGTCGCCGCGACCGGGATGACGACCAGCCCGATCGTGAGATTGGTGGTCACGATGAGGCGGATGCCATTCAGCGCCTTCGCCGCCCCCGGCACGTCGCCCGCCGCCACGGCCCGCTTGAACCGCTTGTACGGTGAGAACCAGAGATGCAGGTAGAGCAGGATCATGATCCAGCCGAGCGCCTGCATGATGTTGACGTAGAGCGGCAGGTTGGCGAATCCGCCGAAGCGCGGCGTGAAGATCATCCAGTAGCCGGTCGCCACCAGCAGAACCACCGCTATCCAGACCCAGGCGAAGAAGCGGCGGAACACGCGGTCCCACTGCGCCACGCGCACAGGCGGTTCCAGTGCGCCCGCCGACGGGCGCAGCACGAAATGGGCGAAGAACATGCCGCCCACCCACACGACGGCGGACAATATGTGCAGCGTGAGCGCGACGATCGTCTGTGCGTCCATGGTTCCCCCGTTTGCTCGTCCTCCGACAGTTTCGGGACGAGGATTTCATATTAGCCCTCATCGCAAGCTTGTCGAAGGACGAGGTCGCTGTCCCGCCACCTTGATCGCGCCCCGCCCGTCGCATAGCCTGCCCAGGCAAGGGGTGGAGCGGACATGAAATTCACCGGCACCGAGAACTACGTCGCCACCGACGATCTGATGGTGGCGGTCAACGCCGCGCTCATGCTGGAACGGCCGCTCCTGGTCAAGGGCGAGCCCGGCACCGGCAAGACGATGCTGGCAACCGAGGTGGCGCGCTCGCTGGGCCGCCCCTACTTCGAATGGCACGTCAAGTCGACCTCGAAGGCGAGCCACGGGCTGTACGAGTACGACGCTGTCTCGCGGCTGCGGAATTCGCAGCTCGGCGACGCTCGGGTGATCGACATACGCAACTATATCCGCCGCGGCATGCTATGGGAGGCGTTCGCCTCGCCTGAGCCGGCCGTGCTGCTGATCGACGAGATCGACAAGGCCGATATCGAGTTCCCCAACGACCTGTTGCGCGAGTTGGACCGGATGGAGTTCGCCGTCTATGAGACCGGCGAGCTCGTCACCGCGCGGCACCGCCCGCTGGTCATCATCACCTCCAATAACGAGAAGGAGCTGCCCGACGCGTTCCTGCGCCGCTGCTTCTTCCACTACATCCAATTTCCCGACGCGGACACGATGGCGCGCATCGTGGAAGTGCACTTCCCGGACCTCAAGAAGCGCCTGTTGAAGGAGGCGCTGGAGCGGTTCTATGAGGTGCGGGGCGTCGAAGGGCTGCGCAAGCGCCCGTCCACCTCGGAGCTTCTCGACTGGATCAAGCTGCTGGTGGCGGAGGATGTCGATCCCGCGACGCTTGCCGCCGACCCGACCAAGGCGATCCCCCGGCTGCATGGCGCGCTTCTCAAGAACGAGCAGGACGTGCAGCTTTTCGAGCGGCTCGCCTTCCTCGCCCGCGGCCGGCACACGCGCCCGCGCAACTGACCGGAGGTCCCGATGCGGACCCTGATTGCCGCCGCCACCTTGTTCGTCGCGATCGTCGGATTCGACAGCGCCGCACAGGCGCAAGCAGGGGCGGTCGTCGTGATCCGCGAGTTCGCCGAGACGATAGGCGTCGTCGGCGATAGCCTGGGCAAGCTCGCCGACGGGTTCGACAAGCTGATCGGAACCGGCACCAAGACCTACGACATGCTTGCCGCGCGCAAGGCGCGGTCGCATCTCGTCGACCTCAACGCGAGCATCACGCAGCTGATGGTGGCGCAACATGCCTATGTGGCGGTGAGCATCGACGAGTATCTGGACCGTCCGTCGCCCGCCGCCTGGGCGGGCGTGACCGATCGGCTGAAGCTCGTCCTCGATCACGTCGTCCCGCTGCTTGCCGAGGTGAAGGCGGAACGGAGCGACTTCGTGCTCACGCCCGGATATGAGCAGATGTTCGCCGGCCTTACCGCGCGTCAGAGCGTCCTCGAGAAGCTGATCGCCCTGCCGCCGCCCGCCACGCCCGAGGAGCTCGCGGCGCTCAAGGACGCGGGCGAGAATTACAAGGTGCTGATCGAAAATCTCGGCCGCGCCAATGCGGCGCTGGCAAAATACGTCCAGGACCGATAGCGGCGATGTTCACCGACTTCTTTTTCGCCCTGCGCGAGGCGCAGGTCCCGGTCACGATCCGGGAATATCTGGTCCTGCTGGAGGCGCTGGAAAGGGACGTAGCGGCGGGCCGCGTCGACACGTTCTACTTCCTGGCCCGCGCCGCCCTGGTGAAGGACGAGCGCCATTTCGACCGATTCGATGCGGTGTTCGAGCAGGTCTTCCGCGGCGCGGAGACGGCGTTCGCCGAGCTGTTCGGCGGCGAGGTGCCCGAAGACTGGCTGCGCGGCCTCGCGCGGCGCGTGTTCACCGAGGCGGAGCTGGCGAAGCTCGAGGCCCAGGGGCTCGATGCGCTGCTGAAGGGCCTTTCCGAGCGGCTGGCAGAGCAGCGCGGGCGCCACCGCGGCGGGTCGAAATGGATCGGCACCGGCGGCACTTCGCCTTACGGCCACGGCGGCCGGAATCCCACCGGCATCCGCATCGGCGGGTCGGGCGGCGAGGGCAGCGCGGTCAAGATCTGGCAGCGGCGGGAGTTCGCCGGCCTCGCCGGCGACGCCGAGCTCGGCACGCGCAACATCAAGATGGCGCTGCGCCGCTTGCGCCGCTTCGCGCGCGAGGGCCAGCCCGACGAGTTCGACCTCGACGGCACCATCCGCGCCACCGCCGACAATGCGGGCTGGCTCGACATCAGGATGGTCCCGGAGCGGCGGAACCGCATCAAGGTGCTGCTGCTGCTCGACATCGGCGGCTCGATGGATCTGCACGTGCGCGAGACCGAGCAGCTCTTCGCGGCTGCGCGCGCCGAATTTCGCCACCTCGAAAGCTGGTACTTTCACAACTTCATTTATGACCGGGTGTGGCGCGACGACGCGAACCGCCGCCGCGTCTGGGCGAAAACGACGGAGCTGCTGAACACGTTCGGACCGGATTGGCGGCTGATCCTGGTCGGCGACGCGACGATGAGCCCGTACGAAATCACCGAGCCGGGCGGCAGCCTGGGCCACTGGAACGAGGAGCCGGGCCAGGTCTGGCTCAAGCGCCTGACGGACGCGTGGCCGGCCGCGGCCTGGCTCAACCCGGTGCCGCGCGCAGTATTGGGACGACACCATGTCGGTCCGCATCGTGCGCCGGCTGATGGGCGGGCGCATGTTCCCGCTCACCCTCGACGGCCTCGACGCCGCGATGCGCGAGCTCCGCCGCGGCGGGAAGACCGCGCGGCCATCCGCGCCGGCAACGGTTTGAAGCGCTTCGCTAGCCTGCCTTCTTCGGGTTCGGATGTCCGCAGTTGGGGCAGGTACCGTTCGCAACCGTCGCGTAGTACTCCTCGAACACCGGCGGCAGGTCCTCCACCAGGCTGTTCAACTGCACCTCGCGGCGATGGACGCATGCATGGCAGTTGTCGCAGTACCATTCGAAGGCGTCGGTCTCCCCCGGCCGCCGCTTGCGCTCGACCACCAGCCCGACCGAGCCCGCCGGGCGCTGCGGCGAGTGGCGCGTGTGCGGCGGCAGAAGGAAGATCTCTCCGGCGCGGATCGGGATGTCGCGCGGCTTCCCGCCCTCGATGATGCGCAGCACCATGTCGCCCTTGAGCTGGTAGAACAGCTCCTCCGCCGGATCGTCGTGGTAGTCGGTCCGCACGTTCGGCCCGCCCACCACCGTCACCATGAACTCGCGGTCCTCCCAGATCTGGGCGTTGCCGACCGGCGGCTTGAGAAGCTCCGCGTGGTCGTCGATCCACTTGGCGAGGTTGAGCGGCGGGGAGACCGGCATCAGTTCACTTCGCCGCCGTTGATGTTGATGACCTGGCCGGTGATGTGGCCTGATTCAGGCCCGAGCAAGAAAACGATCATTGGCGCCACGTCCTCGGCCACGCCGACATGGCCCAGCGGGATGATCTTGGCCAACGCCACCTTGGTGGCCTCGATGTCGGCGAGCGGCCGGTCGCGCCGGAAGAACGGCGTGTCGAGCGGGCCGGGCGCCACCACGTTGGCGCGGATGTTGAGATGCGCCTTCTCGCGGGCCAGCGACTTGGTGAAGCTCATGATCGCGCCCTTGGCCGCGGCATAGTGCGCGCCGTTGGGCTGGCCGCGCACGCCCTGCACCGACGAGGTGGTGACGATGGCGCCGAACTTGCGCTCCATCATCGATGGCAGCACCGCGCGGCAGGCGTAGAACGTGCCGGCTGCATGGATCTGCATGAGGTCCGCCCAGTCGTCGTCGGTGATGTCCTCGATCGCGCGCACGTCATACACGCCGGCGAGGTTCGCCATATAGGCGATCGGCCCCAGCGCCTTCGAGGCCGCGGCCACCACTTCGTTGACGTCGGCCGATTTGGCGATGTCGAGCTGGTAGGCTTCGGCGCGGCCGTTGCCCCGGGCGATCTCGGCGGCGACCGATTTCGCGCTGTCGCCGTTGATGTCGGCGACGGCGACCGGCGCCCTGCGCTCCGCCAGCCCCAGAGCGGCGAGCCTTCCCATGCCGCTTCCGCCGCCGATCACCAGCGCGGCCCCCTGGTCGAAATCCTTGTACATCGCCGTCCTCCCTTGCCGTCCCCTATTCCGAGAAGCGGAAGCCGAACCCGCCGCCCGGGCGCATCGTCACGTGACCCGCCGTGGCGCCCGGGAAGTGGCATGGCACGACCAGCAGGTCGCGCCCGGCCGCATTGTCGAGGAAGCGCCGGCGAGTCGTCGCCGCCGCCTTCTGGTCGGTGTCGAAGTTGGTGCTCATGTCGGGCCGGGCGACCTGCACCGGATGATGCATCATGTCCCCGGTGAAGATGCACTCGGCGCCGCCGTTCCGCACATGCACGCCGACCTGGCCGGGCGTGTGGCCGGGCAGGGGCTCGAGCCAGATGCCGGCCTCGATCTCGTGGTCGGATTCCACCAGGTCGGCGCGTCCAGCCTCCAAGATCGGCAGCACGCTGTCGCCGAAATAGTCACCCGAGCGCGCGGTGATCGGCGCGCGGCGCTCGGTCGCCTCCCAATGCGCCCATTCGCGCTTGGCGAATATGTAGCGCGCGTTGGGAAAGGTGGGCACCCAGCGCCCGTTCTCCAGCCGCGTGTTCCAGCCTACGTGATCGACATGCATGTGGGTGCACAGCACGTAGTCGATGTCCTCCGGCCGTGCGCCGGCGGCCGCCAGCCGGTCGAGCCACGGTTCGTGCAGCCGGTTGAAGGACGGGGTGTTACGCGCCTTGTCGTTGCCGATGCAGCTATCGATCAGGATGGTGGCGCGCGGCGTCTTCAACAGGAAGCTCTGGATGGCGATGATCAGCTGGTCGCGCGCCGCGTCATAGAAGCGCGGCCCGCACGCCTCGGGCTCGGCGGCCACCAGATCGGCCGACCAGTCCGGGAACACCATCGGCGCCGACAGAAGCGGCCCCTCGAGTTCGACGACCGAGGCGACGGCGACGTCGCCAATCCTGTGCGGGCGCATGACGGTCCTCCCTTGCGGTTGCGCGATCGTAGCGCGCGCGCCGGGCGTCCGCTAGCCGCGCTTCGTGGTCAGCCCGACCTCCTCGTACCCGCCGCCGGTCTCGTCGGGCCAGTTGACCGCGGTCTGGAACGCCGGCCGCGCCGAGATGCGGGCGTACCAGTCATGCACGCGCGGGCGCTTGTCGTGCGCCCACATGTGCTGCTGGCCCATGGCGAGCAAACGGAACAGATAGGGGGCGACGCAGATGTCGGCGAGCGAGTACGGCCCGACCAGCCACGCGCCATTCCGTTCGAGAAGGCTCTCCATCCGCCCGACCAGCCCGTCGAGCGTGGCGAAGTGGCGCGCCATCTCCGCCTCGCCGATTTCGCCGCGCGCGGCGCGGGCATGGGCGACCTTGTAGAACTCGGTGGGGCGGTTCTTCGCCGCCTCGGCGATCTGGTCCTCGGTGAGCCGGTTCTTGAGCTTGGGCGTGATGTACTTCGCCATGGTGGTGAGCACCACGGCAGGGAAATCGTCCTCGCACTTGCGGACGAACAGCCGCATGCGGGCGAGGGCGAGCGGGTCGTCGGGTTTCAGAGGCGGCCCGTCGAAGGCGTCGTCGACATATTCGCAGATGATCGCGGATTCCTGGATCGCCTCGCCGTCATGCACCAGGGTGGGCACGACCCCATCCGGGTTGAGGGCGAGGTATTCGGGCTTGATCTGGTCGAGCCGGAACAAATCGATATAGCGGCTCTCCCAGGCGATGCCCTTCTCCTCCAGTGCCATGCGCACCCGCACAGAGCAGACGGAGCTCCAGAAATGGTACAGCTCGACGGTCATCACCCCTCCCGCTACAGCCCGGCGATAAGGATATAGAGGATTGCGGCCGGGGCGACATAGCGGCACATCACCTGCCACAGACCGGCCCAGGCGAAGCGGTGCCGCCCACCGGCCGTCGCCTCGTTCATTGCGCGCGGCAGGATCGCCCAGCCGACGAACAGCGACATGGCGATGCCGCCGATCGGCAGCATCACGTTCGACGCGGCGAAGTCCATCGCATCGAGGATGCCCTTGCCCGCGACCGTCACGTTTTTCCACGGCCCGAACGACAGAAGCGCCGGGATGCCGCAGATGAAGCACACGACGCCGGCGCCGAGCGCGGCCTTGGCGCGGGCGATCTTGTGCTCGTCGACGCACCACGCGACCACCACCTCGAGCAGCGAGACCGACGAGGTGAGCGCCGCGATCAGCAGCAGCACGAAAAACGCCACGGCGAAGGCGCTGCCGGCCGGCATGTGGGCGAAGACGGCGGGAAGCGTGATGAACACCAGCCCCGGCCCCGCCGCCGGGTCGTACTTGAATGCGAACACGGCGGGCAGCACCATCAGGCCGGCCGTCATCGCCACCACCGTGTCGCACAACGTCACCCACAGCGCCGCGCGCGGCAGGTCCAGGTCGCGCGACAGATACGACCCGTAGGTCAGCATCGCCCCCATCCCGAGCGACAGCGAGAAGAAGGCCTGGGCCATAGCGTCGCCGAGCATCGCCCCGCTGACCTTGCCGAAATCGGGGTTGAGGTAGAAGTGCAACCCCGCCTCGGCGCCGGGCAGGGTGAGGCTACGGATGGCGAGGCCGACCATGATGAGGAACAGCAGGGGCAGCAGCACCTTGCAGCTCTTCTCGATGCCGCCATGCACGCCCGCCAGAACCACCGCCACCGTCAGCGCCATGAACACGAAGTGATAGAGCAGCGGCCCGCCCGGCTCGGCGACGAATGCGCCGAAGATCGCGCCGAGCGCCTTGGGATCGGCGGCCTGCAAGAGCCCGGTCGCCGACTTCACGATGTAGGCGATGGTCCAGCCCGCGACCACGCTGTAGTAGGACAGGATCAGGAAGCCGGCGACCACCCCCATATAGCCGACCCACACCCACTTGCCGCCCTTCAAGGCGGCGAACGCGCCGACCGGGTTGCGCTGGGCGGCGCGGCCGATCACGAACTCGGCGAGCATGACGGCGACGCCCAGCGTGAACACCATGATCACGTAGGCGATGAGGAACGCCGCGCCGCCATTCTCGCCGGCGACGTAGGGGAATTTCCAGATGTTGCCGAGCCCGACCGCCGAGCCGGCCGCGGCCAGGATGAACCCCAGGCGCGAGCCCCATCGTCCGCGTTCCGCCCCGCGTTCTGCCCCGCGTCCCGCCATGTCTCGTCCTCGACCCCAAGGCGGCCGGACGATGGGACAAGCCGGCACCGCGCGCAACCGCGAATCAGCCGCGGCGCCGGCCCTTCTATTGTCTTGGCGGGCCGCGGCGCGGCGCGGTAGGGTGCGAAACGCCATGATTTTCCGGGAACAGCGAGTCGATGGCTGATATCGAGCGTGCCAACGGCCACAAGCCGGCCGGCCTTCTGCACATCCTGCATCCGGCGCTGATGTCGGCGCCGCGCCCGCGCGACGAAGATCTCGACTACAAGCTCGACCAGGCGCTGGCGTCGGTGGTGTCGCTGCGCGCGCACGTGCCCGAGGAGGCGTTCACCGCCTCGTTCCTCGGCACCGACCGCCAGGGATCGGGCATCGTGATCGACCGCGAGGGGCTGGTCCTGACCATCGGCTACCTGATTTCCGAAGCCGATCAGGTGATGCTGACCACCGTCGAGGGCGACACCGTGCAGGCCCACCCGGTCGCCTACGACTACGAGTTCGGCTTCGGTCTGGTGCGCGCCATCGAGCCGCTGGGTCTGGAGCCGATGGCGCTGGGCAGCTCGGCCGCGGTCAAGGAGCGCGAGACGGTCGTGGTGGGTGCCGGCGGCGGGCGGCCCTTCGCCATCAGCGTGCGCGTCGTCTCGAAGCGCGAGTTCGCCGGCTACTGGGAGTACCTGCTGGACGAGGCGATCTTCACCGCGCCGCCGCACCCCGCGTGGAGCGGCGCGGCGCTGATCGGGCGGGGCGGGACGCTGGTCGGCGTCGGCTCGCTGATCGTCGAGGAGGCGCGGCGCGGCCGCAAGCCGGCGCCGGGCAACATGTTCGTGCCGGTCGACATCCTGAAGCCGATCCTGGACGAGCTGTTGCGCCAGGGCCAGCTTTCGCGCCCGCCGCGCCCGTGGCTCGGCATGTACACCGCCGAGGCGCAGGACAAGCTGGTCGTCACCGGCGTGTTCACCGGCGGGCCGGCGGACGAGGCCGGCGTCGAGGCGGGCGACATACTGGTTTCCGTCGAGGGCGAGCCGGTCGAGACCATCGCGGGGTTCTACCGCCGGCTGTGGGCCGCTGGGCCGGCGGGGGTCGAGGTGACCCTGTCGGTGAACCGCGACGGGACGGAGATGCACCTCCCGGTGCGCACCAGCGACCGCAACCGGCGCATGCGCAGCCCGCGGGGCCACTAGCCGCCGGCGCGCCGGCGAGGACGGGCACGCGTCTGGCGAAGGGGGCGCCGACCATGCCGGGTGAGACGAAGGCGCCGGCGCGGCTGGCCCTGTGGCTTCCCACGGCGGTCGGGCTCGCGGCGATCTGTGTGGCGGTCGTGTTCGCCCCGCACCTGACGCCAGTGCGCGTGCTGGAAGGCTGGCTCGCCGACATGAGGCTCGCCCTGCTCGCGCCGCCGGCGCCCCGCCACCCCGACATCGCCATCGTCGAGATCAATGCGCGCACGCTGGCCAAGCTCGGCCGGCGCTCGCCGATCGACCGGCTGTTCCTCGCCCGGCTGGTCGCGGCCATCGCCGATGCCGGGCCGCGCGCCATCGGGATCGACGTGCTGTTCGACCAGCCGAGCGAGCCCGCGAAGGATGCGGCGCTGATCGCGGCGCTGCACCGCGTGCGCGTGCCGGTGGTCCTCGCCTGGGCCGAGGCGGCGACGGCGCGGGGCGCCATCGAGCCGTGGCAGGAGGCGCATCTCGTCAAGGTGCTGCGGGCGATCGACAACCCGCTGGTCCGGCCGGGGCTCGCCTATCTGCCCCAGGATGCGGACGGGGTGATCCGCCGGCTGCGCCTCGCCAGCGCCGGCCGGGAGACGACGCGGACCGTGCCCGTGCTGCTTGCCCGTGCGGCCGGTGCGCAAATTCCCGATGCGGCCGAGATCCCGCTCGCCTATTACGGCCATCCGACGGCGCGGTCCGAGCCATTCAACACGGTCGGCGGCCGACCTCATCGACACGTCCAACCCGGCGATCTGGGCGTTCCAGAAGCGCATCTTCGCCGGCCGGGTGGTGCTGATCGGCGCCGACCTTCCCGACGCCGACCGCTACCGTACGCCGTTCGCCGCCGACCTTCTGGCGGGCCCGCCCACGACGCCGGGAGTGGTGATCCTGGCCCACGGCACGGCGCAGCTCATCGACGGGCGACGCGTGCCGCCGGTGGCGCCGTGGTTGCGCTGGGGTCTCGTCGTCCTCGCCGCGCTCGCCGGCTTCGCCCTCGGCGGCAAGGAGATGAACGGCCTTCTCCGCGCCGGGCTCGGCGCGCTGGCGGTACTGGCGCTGTTCGCCGCGGGGGGCGCGGCCTACGCCTATGGCGGCCCGCTGGTCGGCGCGGCCACCGGCCCGATGCTGCCCCTCGCCATGCCGGCGGTGGGCTTCCTCGCGGCGGTCGGAGTCGGCATCGCGCACAAGAGGCGCAAGTTCGGCGACGAGAAGCGATTCATTCATGGCGTACTGTCGCGCTACGTGTCGCCCAAGATCGTCAGCCACCTGCTCGCCCATCCCGACCAACTCAAGCTCGGTGGCGAGCGGCGCGAGATGACCTTCCTGTTCACCGACATCGCCGGCTTCACCACGCTGTGCGAGCACGCCGAGCCGACACGGCTGGTCGCGCTGCTCAACGAGTATCTCGGCGGCATCAGCGCCATCGTCCACAAGCACGACGGCACCCTCGACAAGTTCATCGGCGATGCCGTGGTCGCGTTCTGGGGCGCGCCCCTCGCCGAGCCACGCCATGCCGCGGCGGCGCTCCGCTGCGCGCTCGACATGGACCTGTTCGCGCAGGAGTTCCGGGCCCACGCCGAAGCCCAGGGGCTCGCCTTCGGGCTGACCCGCATCGGGCTGCACTCGGGCGTCGCGACGGTCGGCAATTTCGGCGGGCTGGACCGGATCGAATACACCGCCATGGGCGACGTGGTGAACACCGCCTCGCGACTCGAGGGCGCCAACAAGTATCTCGGCACGCGGATCGCGGTCAGCGGCGAGACGGCCCGGCGCGCGCCGGATGTCCGGCTGCGGCCGTCGGCCGAGCTGGTCGTGGCCGGGCGGCACGAGGCGGTGCCGGTGTTCGAGCCGGCGAATGGGCTCGACGCGGCGGTCTACGAGGCCTATCTCAAGGCGTACGATTTGCTGCGGCGGGGGGACGGCGGCGCCGAGGCGGCGTTCGCCGAGCTGAATCGCGCCCACCCGACCGATCCGCTGGTCGCGCTGCACCTGGAACGGCTCCGGCGCGGCGAGACCGGTGTCACCATGATCCTCGAGGGCAAGTGATGCGCAGCATTTTCTCGATCCTGACCGTGGTCCTCACCGTGTGCGCGGCCGGCGCCGCGCGGGCGGCCGACATCCTGGTGCTCGACGCGTCCGCCGGACTGGCGCTGCACAAAGGCGACATCATCGACGGCGCGCAGGAGGTCACCGTGCCCGCGGGCGCCCGGGTGGTGCTGATGGACGGTTCGGGCCAGGCGGTCGCGCTTGATGGGCCGTTCCACGGCGCGCCCGGCGGCAAGCAAGCGGCCGGCCAGCCCGATCTCCTGAAGCGGCTGTCCGCCATGGTGGTGCCGGGCCCCGACAAGGGGCGGGGCACCTCGATCGGCGCGGTGCGCGACATGACCGTCCCGCCACCCCGCCGCGACCGCCCGACCGACCCGTGGGCGATCGACGTGTCCTCGAACGGCGACCGCTGCGTCCAGGCGCGCGCGCCGGTGCTGTGGCGTCCCGACACGCAGCTCGACCGGACGCTGGTCATGCGGCGCGAGCCGAATTCGGACTGGGTGCAGGTCGCCTGGCCGGCCGATCGGGCGACGCTGCCCTGGCCGCGCGGCCTCGCCCCGGCCGATGGGGCGCGCTACCGCGTGCGGCTGGCCGGGCCGCTCTCCACCAAGTTCATCACCCTGCACATGGCGCCGCGGAGCTTCGCCAACGACGCCGCCCGCCTGGCCTGGCTTTACGAATCCGGCTGCCGCGACCAGGCGGAGACGCTGATCGGCCAGCTGGCCGCGTCCAAAGCGGCCCGGGGCACTGCCGCCCGGCACGGCGTGTTCGCCGAGTAGCGCGGGCGGAGGTACCGCCGCACCCCTAACGACTTGTTAACTTCGGCCCGGTTCAATCCGGCCCCGTGCGCGCCCGGCGGGGCGGCTGGCGCGCCACACCACGCAAGCGTTGGCCGGTTCGGGACCGGACGGGCCGCGGCCGAGGTCATGACGCCGAACGAATTGCGCTACATCCTCGAACGGCACCGGTGGTTCCTCGCGGGCCGCTCCGGCGGCGTACGCGCGAACTTCCGGGGCGCCGACCTGTCGGGACACGACCTCTCGCGCGCCAAGCTGCAAAGCGCGATCGCCACCGGCGCGAACGGCCGGGGCGCTCGCTTCGTCGAAGCCGATCTCAGCAATGCGGACTTCTTCGGCGCCATTCTCGAGGACGCCGACTTCACCGGCGCCGTGCTGACGCGCACCGATTTCCGCGGCGCGCGGCTGCGCGGGGCCAAGCTCGCCGGCGCCGACATGGGCCAGGCCGACCTTCGTCCCGGCGTCATCATGGACGGGCGCACCCAGCACATCGCCGACGCGCATGGCGACGATCCCCGCTCGGTCGATCTCAGCGACGC
This sequence comes from uncultured Alphaproteobacteria bacterium, assembly GCA_963826605.1. Lineage (GTDB taxonomy): Bacteria > Pseudomonadota > Alphaproteobacteria > MPNO01 > DASWLB01 > CAWGHZ01. The sequence continues at coordinate 1,300,826 of CAWGXN010000001.1, read as the reverse complement.
AAATCTCAGCCGCGCCAGCCTGGTGCGCGCCGATCTGGAAAGCGCGGCGCTGTACCACACGGACCTGTCGGGGACCGACCTGACGGACGCCAACCTGTCTTTCGCGAAGCTCAAGAACGCCAATCTGCGCGGCGCGAACCTGACGCGCGCGCGGCTCAACCTCGCCGTCCTCAAGGGCGCGGACCTGACCGACGCGGTCGTCACGGCCGAGCAGATCGACCTTGCCGACGTGCAGGGGGCGCTGCTGCCGCGTGTCCTTCCGCGCTACACCGAACTGCCCGCGGGCGTTCACCAGTGGCGCGACGACATCGAGAAGCTGATCCACGACCATCAGCTCTGGATCCGCTCGGGCGGTGCGCGGGGGACGCGGATCGACGTCTCGGGCCGCGACCTCAGCCGGCGCGACCTGCGCGGGGTGGACCTGTCGGGCGCGCGGATGGCGGCGGTGCGGTTCGACGGCGCCGACCTGTCGGGCGCCAAGATGGTGCTGTCCGACCTTTCGGGGGCGAGCTTCGCGCGGGCGCGGCTGGTCGGCGCCGACCTGTCCGGGGCGGAGCTGTGCGACGCGCTGTTCGGCGCGGCCGACCTGCGCGACGCGCTGTTCGAGGCGGTCGATCTGCGCCATTCCGACGGCCGCGCGGTCGGCCGGAAATGGCCGGCGAACCTGTCGCGCGGCGACTTCACCGAGGCCAACCTCGCCGGCGCCCGGCTGCGGGGCGCGCGCATCGCCGGTGCCGTCTTCGCCGGCACCGATCTGACCAACGCCAATCTTGTCGGCTGCGACCTCGACGGCGCCCGGCTCGCCGGCGCGTTGATCGACCGTGCGATCCTCAGCGAGGACGCGGTCTGACGGCTTTTCGCCGACGCGGGATCGGGCCGGGCTGCGCTTGATCCAAGCGGCGGCTGCCCGTACTATTTCCGCAAAGCAATATTCGCCCCCAGGGCGTCCATGACAGACAGGGAGGTTCCTCGTGAAACGTCGCCATTCGACAGCGTTCGCCGTCCTGGCCTTTTCCGCCGCGGCCGCGCTCGCACTTCCGGCCCATGCCGAGCATTTCACCGACGCCACCAAGCAGTTGCTGAAGGATGCGGAGCTTCCGGACACCATCATGGCCGGGCTCGACAAGGAGCTGGCAGTGCCCGACTCCATGGTCGAGGCGGCGAAGAAGGAGGGCAAGGTCAGCGTCCGGCTGCAAATGAGCGACCGGGAATTCGCCAAGATTTTCTCGGTGTTCCAGGCGCGCTATCCGGGCATCGAGGCCGATTACACGCGCGGCATCGGCCGGGCGCGCACCGTCGCGCCGCTGATCGCCTACAAGAAGGGGACGGTGCTGTCCGACGTGCTGTCGGCCTACGAATCGGCGCTTCCCGAGTGGCGCAAGATGGACGGGCTTCTCAAGATCAACGACCTGCCGGCCTATGCGGGGCTGCGCAACGAGATGAAGACCGAGGCCGGCACCGACGGCGCCGACAAGATGAACTACTGGTGCATGATCTACAGCCCGGACCGGGTGAAGGCGGAGAACCTGCCCAAGACCTGGGACGATCTGCTGACCCAGAAACAGTGGCGCAACGGCCGGATCGGCCTCGCCTCTAACGCGGCGCACACCTGGATCCCCATGCTGTGGGGCGTGTATGGCGACGACTGGACGCACCACTATCTCGACACGCTGTTCAACGTGGTGAAGCCGCAGCTCCGCAAGGAGACGCTGGCCGCGTTCGGCAAGCTGACCGCGGTCGGCGAGTTCGACGCCGGCATGGCGGTGCAGCCCTACGTCACGCGGCGCGACGCCAAGAAGGGCGTGCCCGTTGCCGCCCACTGTCCCGAGCCGGTGCCGGTGACCTGGGGCTATCTGGGCGTCGTCAAGGGCACCAAGCACCCCAACGCCGCGATGCTCTTCCTCAACTGGTACGAGAGCAAGGAAGGTCAGATCGCCAACTACCAGTACGCGAACCAGGTGCCGGTGCGCACCGACCTCGCCTCCAAAGAGTTCCTGCCCTATCCGGACCAGGTGCTGGGCAAGAAGCTGGCGCTCCGCACCGAGCACCTGATCCTGACGTCGGGCAAGGCGGTCGGCTGGTTCAACAGCGCGTGGCAGAAGGCCGGCGGCAAGGGCGTGCGCTGACGGCCGTCGCCGACAGACCGTCGCCATCACGGGCAGAGCGAAGCGATCCGGAACGCTCCGGATCGCTTCGCGATGCCGCTACCAAGCCTTGACCGCGAGCACGTCGCACGGCGGGTCCCGCAGCAATTCCTCCGCGACGCTGCCGAGAATGGCATGCGTGATGCCGGTCCGGCCGTGCGTCCCGATGACCAAAAGGTCGGGCTTCAGGTGCGCGATCTGGCGATGGAGCACGTCGGTCGCGATACCTTCCTCCATCACCGGCCGGATATTGGGCGGTTGCGCGTCCAGGGACGAGACGAACTTGGCCAACTCCTCGTCAACCATGGCCCGGAACTGCGTCTCGTGGCTCTTGCTGGCGGCGCGGCGCGTGCCGTGGCTGAAGCCGAATCCCTTGAAGGGGATGTCGTAGGCGTGAACGAGGTGGAATTCGGCGTCCGGCGCGAACGCGACCGCAAATTCGATGGCCTTCTTGGAGCAGACGGAGAAGTCGACCCCGACCAGGATGCGCCTGTAGGGGCTGCCGGCGCGATCCTTGACCAGCAGGACCGGAAGATGCCCCGCCCGCAACACGCGCTCCACGGTCGTCCCACGGAACATGTCCTTGAACGCATTCTCGCGATGCATCCCGAGGACGATCATGTCGGCCCGCTCAGCCTCCGAAATCTCGATGATGTCCGAATAGGGCCGTCCGGAAACGACCTTGATAGAGGCGTCGGGCGCGGGCTGAGCCGCGGCGGCCAGGCTGTCGACACACTGCTGAAGGGACCGCTTGGCCGCGGTTTCCAGCTCTTCGGCCATGGCTGCGGGCAGATCCTCATCCACGACGTAAAGGATGGTGAGGTCTGCGCCGAGGTCGCGCGCCAGCGAAAAGGCCCGCTCCAGCGCCCGGTCGGACCGTGCCGACAGGTCGGTCGCCACCAGTAATCGTTTCATGCCCGGCTCTGCGTTGGCATGGCGCGACAGGGATGCCCGTCGAGCCATGCGCGTTCCTGCGGTCTCATCCTTCCCATCTTGCCGCCCTTGCCGCGCGGCGGCCCTATGGTTTGTTCGGCAGATCCTCCTCGAGGACGCTGAGATAGACGCAGTACGAAATCTCGCCCTCGTCGTCATCGCGGTGGACGGTGCCGAGCGTCTCGCCGCCGACGCGAAGCTCGACCGGCGCGCCCGCGCGGGCGGGGGCGGCGATGGCTATCCGCGTGGTGCCGAATGCATCGCGTAGGAATTGCTGCAGTCGCGCGATTTCAGCCGGTGTCATGCGGTTCTCCGCTTCGGTTTCATCCGGAATATGGGGTCTTTCCCCGGGATCGCGAGTCGCGAGCCCGTCAGGGGGCGAGCAGCAGCTTGCCCCGTACCTCGCCGCCCTCCAGCAGCTGATGCGCCCGGGGCGCCTCGGAAAGCGGCAGAATACCGTGGATTCGCGGCCGCAGCGTGCCGTCCGCGACCAGCTCGATCAGCCGGCGCATGCCGGCCCGGCGGGCCTCCACCAGATGGTCCCACAGATGGATGGAAAAGCGCCGCACGGCGAGGCAGCGGCCGCCGTGCTTCCCAAGTTCGGCCATCAAATCGACCGGCGTCCGCCCGCCGAGCCCGCCATAGATCACCAGCGTGCCCAGCGGCGCCAGCATGGCGAGGTTGGCCGCGATCAGCGGCGCGCCCACCGGGTCGACGATCCAGTCCACCCCGTCGCCGGTGATCTCGGCGCACCCGGGCGCCCACGTCCTCGGCCCGGCGGTCGATCGCATGGGCCGCGCCCATCTCGCGGGCGAATTCGCAGCGCGCGGTGCCCGAGGCGACGCCGATCACCGTCATGCCGCGGGCGCGGGCGAGGTCGATGACCGCGTTGCCCATGCCGCCGGCCGCGGCGTAGAGCAGGATCGTGTCACCCTCGCGCGGGCGCATCGCGTCCTCGATCATGTGCCAGGCGACCTGGTAGTTGGCGAGCGACGCCGCGGCCTCGTCCGACACCGCGTCGGGCAGCACGAACGTGCCGTCGGCCGGGGTCGCGATGTATTCGGCATAGCACCCGCCGCGCTGCGGCCGCTCGCGCGCCGAAACCAGCACCCGCTGGCCCACCTCGCGCGCGGTGACGCCGGCGCCGACCGCCTCGACCACGCCGGCCATCTCGGTGCCGGGCGTGGCGGGCAGGGGCGGCATCCAGCCATAGGTGCCCTTGCGGATCACCGTGTCGGGAATTCCGACCCCGATCGCCCGCGCCTTGACCAGCACCTCGCCGGGCGCAGGGGCGGGCGTCGGCGCGTCGACATAGCGCAGCACCTCCGGCCCGCCGGGCGTCTCGAACCGGACGATCTTCATGGCGTGTGCGCCGCGAGAAAGCCGAGCACGCGCAGCCGCTGCGCTTCGAGGTGCGCCGGGCCCTTCCAGTCGCGCAGCATTTCGGCGTGGGGCAGGGTCTCGGCCACCTCCACGCCGACCACCGTCGGGTGGGGCCGGTCGTCGCCCGGCAGCACCAGCGACGGCACCTCGCAGCGCCGGACGAAATCGCGCCCGACGGCGAACACGAAGTCGCCCGACCACATGTTGCGGCCGAATGCGGCGACCGCCGCCATGTCGAGGTCGGGCCGCGCCGCGCGCTGCTCCTCGGACCATTCGGCGAAGCCGTCGGGAAAGTAGGTCGGAAAGTCCGGGTTGAGCCCGATCGGGTTCTGCAGCACCTGGGCGCTCACCCGCCCGGGCGCGATCTCGGCCAGCTTCAGGCAGAAGCTCGAGCCGATGCAGCCGCCCAGCGTGTGGCACCGCTCGATCCCCGAGATGGTCGAGCAGGGCCAAATGGTCCGAGGCGTAGGTGTGCCAGCCATGATCGGCGGCGATGGCGCCCCGCGAATCGCCCGCATTGCGCTGGTCCATGGCGATGACCGATCCAGTCTTCGGCCAGCACTTCCGTCCAGTCGTTCCACACCCGCGGCGGGCCTTCGCTGGGCGCGTGCCACATCTCCATGCGCGATCGCATCCCGCCCGGCGCGAACAGCAGGATGGGATAGCCCTTCCCGTAGGTCTCGTAGCGCAGCTCCGCGTCGTCGAGCTTGAGGACCGGCATGGCGTGCTCCCCTGCGTTCTTCTGCCCGCCATTATGACGGCTGGGGCCGCCGCCTGAAACCTGTACCGTCGTCGCGCGCGAAGCGCCGCCGGTTGCCCGAATCCCTCGGGGTTGGTAGACTTGCGAGGTCTTGCGTCCTAGTTTCCAGTCGTGCCGGAGCGCCTCCGGCCATCCCTTTGAAATAGTTCCAGATTCCCGTGGCGGACCCGACCCAGCCCAAGCCCTTCGACATTGCGCCCGTGACGATCGAGGAGGAGATGCGCCGCTCCTACCTCGATTACGCCATGAGCGTGATCGTGAGCCGCGCGCTGCCCGACGTGCGCGACGGGCTGAAGCCGGTGCACCGGCGCATCCTGTTCTCGATGAACCAGGAGGGGGTGCACTGGAACCGCCCCTACCGCAAGTCGGCGCGCATCGTCGGCGACGTGATGGGCAAGTACCACCCGCACGGCGACGTCGCGATCTACGACACCATGGTTCGCATGGCGCAGGACTTCTCCATGCGCCTGCGCCTGGTCGACGGCCAGGGCAATTACGGCTCGATGGACGGCGATCCGCCGGCGGCCATGCGCTACACCGAGGCGCAGGCTCGCCCGGGCGGCGCATTCGCTGCTCGACGACATCGACAAGGAGACGGTCGACTTCGTCCCCAACTACGACGAGACGACCGAGGAGCCGTCGGTCCTGCCGGCCCGCTTCCCGAACCTGCTGGTCAACGGGGCGGGCGGCATCGCGGTCGGGATGGCGACCAACATCCCGACCCACAATCTGGGCGAGGTGATCGACGCCTGCCTGGCGCTGCTCGACAATCCTGAGGTCGGGCTCGACGAGCTGATGGAGATCCTGCCCGGGCCGGACTTCCCCACCGGCGGGCTGATCCTCGGCCGCGCCGGCATCCGCGCCGCCTACGCCACCGGGCGCGGCTCGGTCATCATGCGTGGGCGCACCCATGTCGAGGAGGTCCGCAAGGACCGCGAGGCGATCGTCGTCACCGAGGTGCCCTACCAGGTGAACAAGGCGCGCATGGTGGAGCGGATTGCCGAGCTGGTGCGCGAGAAGCGCATCGAGGGCATCTCGGACCTGCGCGACGAATCCGACCGCGACGGCGTGCGCGTGGTGGTCGAGATCCGCCGCGACGCGATGGCGGAGATCGTGCTCAACCAGCTCTACCGCTACTCGCCGCTGCAGACGAGCTTCGGCATCAACGCGCTGGCGCTGATCGGCGGCCGGCCGGAGATGCTGCCGCTGAAGGCGATGCTCGAAGCGTTCATCGCCTTCCGCAAGGAGGTGATCCGCCGGCGCACCGTCTACGAGCTGGGCAAGGCGCGCGAGCGCGCCCATGTGCTGGTCGGGCTTGCCATTGCCGTCGCCAACATCGACGAGGTGATCGCGCTGATCCGCGCCGCCAAGGATCCGGCCGAGGCGCGGGCGGGCCTGTTGGCGCGCGACTGGCCGGCGTCCGACGTCGCCGAGCTGGTGCGGCTGATCGACGATCCCGAGCACGAGCTGACCGAGGCCGGGACCTACCGCCTGTCCGAGGAGCAGGCCCGCGCCATCCTCGATCTGCGCCTGCAGCGCCTGACCGGGCTCGAGCGCGAGAAGATCGCCGGGGAGCTGAACGAGCTCGCCGAAGCGATCCGCGACTACCTCGACATCCTCGGCTCGCCCGCGCGGGTGATCGAGATCGTACGCGCCGAGCTGGGCGAGATACGCGATCAGTTCGCCACGCCGCGCAAGACGGAGATCGTCGAGCAGGAATTCGAGCACGACATCGAGGACCTGATCCAGCACGAGGACGTGGTCGTCACCGTCACGCATGGCGGCTACATCAAGCGCGTGCCGCTGTCGGCCTATCGCGCCCAGCGCCGCGGCGGCAAGGGCCGCGCCGGGATGGCGACGAAGGACGAGGATTTCGTCAGCCGCGTCTTCGTCTGCGACACCCACGCCCCGATCCTGTTCTTCTCGTCGCGCGGCATCGTCTACCGGCTCAAGGCCTACCAGGTGCCCGAGGGCTCGCCCGCCGCGCGCGGCAAGGCGCTGGTCAACCTGCTGCCGCTGGAGGATGCCGAGTACATCACGACCCTGATGCCGATGCCGGACGACGAGTTCGACCTGGGACAATTTCCACGTCGTGTTCGCCACCGCCCGGGGCAACGTGCGGCGCAACAAGCTGTCGGACTTCACCAACATCATGTCCGGCGGCAAGATCGCCATGAAGTTCGAGGGCGAGGACGCGGGCGACCACCTGATCGGGGTCGTGCCCTGCACCGAGGCGCAGGACGTGCTGCTGGCCGCGCGGTCGGGCAAGTGCATCCGCTTCCCGGTGACCGACGTGCGCGTGTTCGCCGGGCGCAACTCGACCGGCGTGCGCGGCATCCGCCTCGCCGATGGCGACGACGTGATCTCGCTGTCGCTGCTGACCCATACCGAGGTCGCCATCGAGGCGCGCGACGAGTATCTGCGCGCGGTCGGCGCCCAGCGCCGCCTCTCCGGCTCGGAGTACGAGGACCGGCCCGAGGACCGCGCGCGCGACGAGGCGCTGGCCGCCCGGCTGGAGGAGCCCGCCTTCGCCCAGATGGCCGAGGCGGAGGAGTTCATCCTGACCGTCACCGAGCGCGGCTACGGCAAGCGCACCTCGGCCTACGAGTACCGCATCGCCGGGCGGGGCGGGCAGGGCATCGCCAACATCGACACGTCCGAGCGCAACGGGGCGGTCGTCGCCTCCTTCCCGGTCGACCGCATGGACCAGCTCGTGCTGGTCACCAATGGCGGCCAGATCATCCGCATCGGGGTGGTCGACGTGCGCATCGCCGGGCGCGGCACGCAGGGCGTCACCCTGTTCCAGGTGGGCGAGGACGAGCGGGTCGTCTCGGTCGCCCAGGTGCGCGAGCCGGCCGACGCGAACGGGGATGCCGAGGGCGAGGACGAGCCGCCGGCCGACGCCGCCGGGAAATAGGCGTGGCGACCGCCGCCTCGCTTCCCTCGGGCGCGCCGGCGGGCTAGGCTCGCCCAAACGCGGAGGGGGAGCGCTCCATGAACATCGACGTGCATGCCCATGCGTTCGGGCCCAACTTCCGCGCGGCGGCCGAGGCGCTGCGCGAAGGCGGCGCGTCCGGCGTCCGCCCGGGCATCCGCGACCATGCGACGCCGCTCGACTGGTTCGACCCCGACCACGCGCTGCGCGACATGGACGCGAAGCAGTTCGACATGCGCATCGTCTCCCATGGGCCCGACATCGCGAAATTCACCCCCGCCGAGCAGGTCGACCTCGCGCGACGCGCCAACGACGAGATGATCGCGCTGGCCCGCACCCATCCGGACCGGCTGCGCGTGCTCGCCACCTTGCCCTTCGGCGACATCGAGGCATGCGTCGCCGAGCTCGACCGCATCGCCTCGGCGCCGGAGATGGTCGGCGTGTTCATGCGCTCGAATTTCGGCGGCGAGCGCCCGTCGGAGCCGCGTTACGAGCCGGTCTGGGCGAAGGTCGATGCGCTCCGCCTGCCGGTGGTCGAGCACCCGGCCTATCCCGTGTTCTCGAAGGACATCCGCAAGAACAACAACGCCGTCATCATGGGCTACATGTTCGAGACCCAGATGATGGTGGTCGAGCTGATCCAGGCCGGAATATTCGAGCGCTACCCGAACTTCCCGTTCGTGGTCGCCCATACCGGCGGCGGGCTGCTCGACCTGCTGCAGCGTATCGACCGGTCCTCCGCCCGCAACCCGGACGTCAAGGGCAACATCACGAAGCCGTTCAGCGAATACGTGAAGCGGTTCTACTTCGACACCTGCACGTTCTACGAGCCGCCCCTGATGATGGCGCACAAATATATCGGGGGCGACCGGCTGATGTTCGGCACCGACTATCCCTATGTCGACGCCAATGGCGGCTATATCGACGCGCTGCCGCTCGAGGCGGCGGACAAGGCGGCCATCATGGGCGGCAACGCGCGGCGCGTCTTCGGGCTCGGCTGAGGTTCCGGCGCCGGGCGAGACGTGCTAAGAGGGCCCCGGCGACTTCACGGCGCACGGAAGCAGGATTCGATGGAGCGCATCGGCGTCTATCCCGGCACGTTCGACCCGATCACCAACGGCCATCTCGACATCATCGGGCGGTCGGCGAAGCTGCTCGACCGGCTGGTCGTCGCCGTCGCGGTGAATGCCGGCAAGGGACCTCTGTTCGAGATCGACGAGCGGGTGCGGCTGGTGGAGGAGGAGGTGGCGGCACTCGGCAACGGGCTCGCCAACCGGGTGGCGGTGTGTGCGTTCGACAATCTGCTGGTGCGGTTCGCCGCGGAGCAGGGGGCGAGCGTACTGATCCGCGGGCTCCGCGCCGTCTCCGATTTCGACTACGAGTTCCAGATGGCCTCGATGAACGCCAAGCTTGCGCCCGACATCGAGACCGTGTGCCTGATGGCATCGGACCGATACCAGTTCATCGCCGCGCGGCTGGTGAAGGAGATCGCCACGATGGGGGGCGACGTCTCGAGCTTCGTCTCGCCGCGCATCGCCAAGCGCCTCGCCGCGCGGTTGAGGGACGGGAAATAGCGGCCTATCTTGCCGCGCACCGACCGGCCGGTCCCGCCGGCCCGTCGCGCGGGCGCGTAGCTCAGCGGTAGAGCAACTGACTTTTAATCAGCAGGTCTTGGGTTCGATTCCCAACGCGCCCACCAGCTTTTCCCTCTCGCCGGCGGCGGGAGCGGGGGTTCGAGGTGGACGCCACTGGCTCCGGCAAAGACTACGACGCGGTGGTGGTGGATCTGGGCCTGCCGGACCGCGACGGTCTCACTATCGTCGCCGAGATCCGGGTGCTGTTCCCCGCGCTGCCTGTGGTCATCGCAAGCGGCCGCAACGCGACGGCCTTGGTCGAACGCTTCGCCGACGACCGGCGAATTGCCGTGCTCGGCAAGCCCTTCCAGGCCGAGGCGCTGGACGAGGTGCTCGAGCGTCTGGGCGTGACCGGAGTGCCGCGAGATCGGCGTTGATGGCATCGCGGGCCGCGAGCGCGCGCCCCGACGGCTGAAGCAGACGGAGCCGCGTCCCCGGGACACAGCCCGGAGACGGCGGCCATAGCTGGACGATGGCGAGCGAGGCGCCTACCGGACGACCAGGTCGTTCTTCACCTCGCGCACCCCATCGACGTTCGCAGCGATCTGGCCAGCGCGCATCTTTGTTTCCTGCGAGTTGACGAAGCCGCTGAGCTGCACGACGTTCTGCAGGGTCCGCACGTCGATCCCCTTCAGCCCGAGCTGGTTGACCAGGTTCGCCTTCACCTTGGTGTTGATCGCCACGTCGTTGGCGTACGCGCCGCCCGACTCGCGGCCCTGCATGAGGTCGCAGCCGGCGACGGAACCCGTGACAAGGAGGGCGGCGAGCGCGCACTGCGCGAGAATCTTCAATCTCATGGCGGGAATCCCTTCCGATAAGCGTAAGCGCCCCGGAATAACGCGGAGGCGGGGGAGAAATTCCCGCTACGCCTGCTGCATCCGCCGCCGCCGCGCCGCCAGCCAGACGACGCCGCCGAACGCGAACATCGCGCCTGCGGGCGGTTCGGGCACGGCGGAGGGCGGCCCCGGTGGCGGTCCCACGATGTCATCGGTGAACGCGGCGAGCCCGCCGATGCCGTCGATGGGCGCGGCGAAGCTGCCCAGCAGCATGCCCTCCAGGCTGTAGTGCAAGACCTGGTTCCCGTCGAAGCCGGTCGCCAGCCACAACGTGTCGTTGCCGCGGTCGTAGGCGAGGCCGGACAGCGCGTTGGCGCCCAGCCCGGTCACGATCTCGCCCTGGAATGCGCCGCTCGGGTCGAACGTGTACACGTTCCCGTCGAGATACGAGCCGACATAGAAGAGCGTGTCGTCGTTCGAATCGAGCCCGGTGATGCCGAGGCGCCGGTCACCGGGCGTCTGCAGCATGATGGTGGCCATCACCTCCGGGTGGGGCTCGACCATCGAGTTGATGGCGAACTCGACGATCGAGTCGGTGTCATAGACGCCGCCGATCAGGTGGCTGCCATATACGCCGAGCCCCTCGATCCCCTGCGGCCCGGCATAACCGGTCGAGCTTCCGGTCAGCGGGTCGAGATGGCCGACGCCCTGGATGCGGTTGGCGACGTAGATGTTGCCGTTGAGCGAGGCGATGCCGCTGTTGCCGACGATGCCGCTCGGCTGCGCGAGCCCGCCAATGCTGGTGCCCGTGCCGTCGAACTCGGCGATCTGGCCCTCACCGTTGGCGCCATTGATGCCGAGCAGCGGGCCTTGGAAGCTGTGCGGCGTGGTGGGCGTGGTGTTTCCGCTGGCGTTGGCCGAGGTGGGGGCGCTGAGCGTGCCGACATTGACCAGCACGTTGTCGGTGATCATCGCGGGCTCGCCGGTCTGGTTGAACAGGAGGCTGCTGCCGCTGCGATGGTTGATCACGGTGTTGTGGTCGATCGTCAGCCCGCCATCCGGCACCACCCCGCCGGGCGCCTGGTCCGTCGAGTAATGGATGATCGCCCCGTTGCTGGGCGCCCTCGCGCTGGATGATGGTGTTGTTGTTCAGCTGGGCGCGGCCGCCGCCCGGAAGATCGACGCTGTAGCTCGGCAGCGTCCCTGCCGGCCCCAGCCCGTCCTCCAGCGTCGAATTCTCGACCAGTACCTGATCGGTGGGCGATACCGTCTTGATGTGGTGGCCCTCGTCGGTGCTGGCGAAATAGCTGTTGTTGACGGTGATCTGGGCTTGGCTGGTGAGGTAGATGGCGTGCGTCTGGCCGGTGCCCGAGCCATTGCCGACGAACTTGGAGTCTTCGATGTCGACTATGCCGTTCGGGACCGTGCCGAGGATGCCGTCCTGGTTGTCGTGGAAATAGCTCTGGCGCACGGTCAGCGTGCCGCCCTCGTAGCGGATGCCGGCCCCGTTGCCGTCATTGACCCGCGCGCCGGAGAACTCGAGGGCTTCGACTGTCAGGTTGCCCGAACTGACGATGAACGCCTTGTCGTTGCCGTGCATGCTGGCCGGGACGGTCTGCACCAGACGGGCGAGCCCGCCGACCCCGATGATCGTCAGGTTCTTGTTCGTGGTGATGAATTCGTTGGCGTAAGTGCCCGCAGCGACGCAGATCGTGTCGCCATTGCTGGCGTCTCCCACCGCCGCGGCGATCGTTCCGTAGTCGCCGCCTGCTCCCACCGTCACGATCGGCCGCCCGTCGGACGGGCAGCTCAAGGCCGCACCGGGTGCCGCCAGGGCGGGATGGATGAGGGCAACGCCGCAAAGCAGCGCGACCCCGGGAACGGCAACGCCCCAGCGCGGCCACCGCCCCCTGCCCGTACGGCAGAACGCGTCGCCGCCCCCATGCGTGGCTGACATAAAAACCCCCTTCGCTGATGCGCGCCGATCACTAAACACGCGGGAGTGCGGGCGGTTCGGTGATCGAGCGGTGATCATTCGGAGTCACCGTTCGGCGAAGCGCAAATGGTTGGGAATGCCTGCGCTGACGCTGTGACCCGGTGGGGGCGCGTGCGCCACCGGCTTGCCACGGAACGGCGGGGCTCGCGTGGCGGTTATATGGCGGCCTTACGGGTTTGGTAGTGGTTGGACGAGGGAGGAATACATGCCTATCGTCGATTATCGCGAGCGTGCGGATCGTTGGCGGAAGCGGGCGGAAGAGTTGCGCGGCGCGGCGCGGGGAATGAACTCGCCGGAGCGCGACAGCCTGCTGGAGGTCGCGGACGAGTGGGTCACCATGGCGGACCAGGCCGACCGCCTGTTCAAGGTGGCGCAGACGGTGGGCTCCAAGGCGGCCTGAGCGGTCGCTGCGGGCGGTGCAGGCCGTTGGCCGGGCTGCGGGGGCGTGCTAAACAGGACGCTCCCGCCGCCGAGGATGCGCCCGGCCGATGGCCGCCCCCCAGATCATTCCCCTCATCGCCGGAAACTGGAAGATGAACGGCCTCGCCGCCGAGGGGGTCGCGCGGGCGCGCGACATCGCGGCGCGCGCCGCCGCGTCTCCGCCCGTGGGCGAGGTGCTGGTCTGCCCGCCGGCGACCTTGCTCGCGCCGGTGGCAGCGGTGCTGGCGGGCGGTGCGGTCGCGCTGGGCGGGCAGGACTGCCATCCCCAGCCTAAGGGCGCCTTCACCGGCGACGTGTCGGCCGAGATGCTGCGCGACGCGGGCTGCGGCTACGTCATCGTCGGCCATTCCGAACGGCGCGCCGGCCACGGCGAAACCGACGACGTCGTGCGCGCCAAGGCAGAAGCGGCGCACCGGGCCGGGCTGGCCGCGATCGTCTGCGTCGGCGAGAGCGAGGCGGAGCGCGATGCGGGCCGCGCGCTCGAGGTCGTGGCGCGCCAGCTCGCCGGCTCGGTTCCCGAGTCCGGCAACCGCGGCGAATCTGGTCGTCGCGTACGAGCCGGTCTGGGCGATCGGCACCGGTCGTACCCCCACCCCCGCCGAGATCGCCGAGATCCATGCGCGGCTCCGCGCCGACCTTGCTGGCCGTTTCGCAGAGGGCGGCCGCGTGCGCATTCTCTATGGCGGCTCGGTCAACGCCAGGAACGCCGGCGAGATCCTGGCGGTCGCGCATGTGAACGGCGCGCTGGTGGGCGGCGCGAGCCTGGACGTCGAGGCGTTCTGGACGATTTGCCGTTCGTGCTAGCCAGCGCCGCCGCGAAGGGCTAAAACTCGCGCCCGTTCCGCCCTATATGGGCAGCAGCCCCAGCCGAGCCTCGACATGATCGCGATCCTCCTCGCCTTGCACGTGCTTTTCGCCCTCGCGCTGATCGGCGTCGTCCTGCTGCAGCGCAGCGAGGGGGGCGCGCTAGGCATCGGCGGCGGGGGTGGCGGCGGCGGGATGAGCGGCTTCATGACGGCGCGCGGCTCGGCCAACCTGCTGACGCGCGCGACGGCGGTGCTGGGCGCGCTGTTCATGGGCACCTCGCTCGCCCTGGTGATCCTCAGCGGCGCGCGGACCGGCCAGTCGCTGCTCGAACGCCCGCCGGTGGCGACCGAGCCGCTGCAGCGCCCGTCCGGTGAGCCCGCCAAGCCGGCGCCGCCCGCGCCCCCCAGCGTTCCCCTGGCGAAGTAGCCGCGCCTCGCGCAAGTGCGGCGTGACCGGGGCGGACCCGATTCGCTTTCGGGCCTGCCTCGGACTGATGTAGATTGTGGGTCCATGACGCGGTTCGTCTTCATCACCGGCGGCGTGGTGTCTTCCCTCGGGAAGGGAATCGCGTCAGCGGCGCTGGGGGCGCTGCTGCAGGCGCGCGGGTTCAGGGTCCGCCTGCGCAAGCTCGACCCCTACCTGAACGTCGATCCGGGCACGATGAGCCCGACCCAGCACGGCGAGGTCTACGTCACCGATGACGGGGCGGAGACCGACCTCGACCTCGGCCATTACGAGCGCTTCACCGGCGTGCCGACGCGCCGGTCCGACAACGTGACCACCGGGCGCATCTATTCCGAGGTGATCCGGCGCGAGCGGCACGGCGACTATCTCGGCGCGACTGTCCAGGTGATCCCGCACGTCACCGACGCGATCAAGGAGTTCGTCACCGCCGACATCGACGGCGAGGATTTCGTGCTGTGCGAGATCGGCGGCACGGTCGGCGACATCGAGAGCCTGCCCTTCCTCGAGGCCATCCGCCAGCTCGGCAACGAGATGGGGCGCGCCCAGACCATGTTCGTGCACCTCACCCTGGTGCCGCATATCTCATCGGCGGGCGAGCTCAAGACCAAGCCGACCCAGCATTCGGTGAAGGAGCTGCAGGGCGTCGGCATCCAGCCCGACATCCTGCTCTGCCGGTGCGACCGGGCGATCTCGCCCGACACGCGGCGCAAGATCGCGCTGTTCTGCAACGTGGCGCCGGCTTGCGTCATCCCGGCGCTCGACGTCGACACGATCTACCAGGTGCCGATCAGCTACCACGCCGAGGGGTTCGACGTGGAGGTGTGCCGCCATTTCGGCATCGAGGCGCGCGAGCCCGACCTGGAGCGCTGGCACGAGATCGTGCGCCGCATCCGCGAGCCCGAGGACCAGGTCAATATCGCCGTGGTCGGCAAGTACACCAAGCTGATCGATTCCTACAAGTCGCTGGTCGAGGCGCTGGGCCACGGCGGCATCGCCAACAACGTCAAGGTCAACCTGCGCTGGATCGAATCCGAGCTGTTCGAGTCCGAATCGGCGAGCCACTACCTCGCCGACGTCGAAGGCATCCTCGTCCCCGGCGGGTTCGGCGAGCGCGGCTCCGAGGGCAAGGTGGCCGCCGTACGCTACGCCCGCGAACAGAAAGTGCCCTATTTCGGCATCTGCTTCGGCATGCAGATGGCGGTGATCGAGAGCGCGCGCAACCTGGCCGGGCTGGCCGGCGCGGGCTCGACCGAGTTCGGCCGGCCGCGCGAGCCGGTGGTCGGGCTGCTCACCGAATGGATGCGCGGCAACGTGGTGGAACGGCGTGGCGCCAACGATAATCTCGGCGGCACGATGCGGCTCGGCGCCTATGATTGCGACCTCGGCGACGGCACGCTCGTCCGGCGCATCTACGGCGCGCCCCACATCGCCGAGCGCCACCGCCACCGCTACGAGGTCAACATCAACTATCGCGACCGGCTGGAAGAGGCGGGGCTCGTCTTCTCCGGCATGTCGCCCGACGGCGTGCTGCCCGAGATCATCGAGCGCGCCGACCATCCGTGGTTCGTCGGCGTCCAGTTCCACCCGGAACTGAAGTCCAAGCCGTTCGAGCCGCATCCCCTGTTCGCGTCCTTCATCGGCGCGGCGCTCGACCGGTCCAGGCTGGTGTAGCCCCGTGCCTGAGCCCCGCCACGTCACCGTCGGCAACGTCGCGATCGGCAACGACCTGCCGCTTGCGCTGATCGCCGGCCCCTGCGCGCTGGAAAGCCGCCAGCACGCGCTGGAGACGTCGCGCGCGCTGGCCGAGATGACGGCAAAGCTGGGTATCGGGCTGGTCTACAAGACCTCTTTCGACAAGGCGAACCGCACCTCGATCAAGGGCGCGCGCGGCATCGGCATGAAGGAGGGCCTGCCGATCCTCGCCGAGGTGCGCGAGACGGTGGGCATTCCGGTCGTCACCGACGTGCACGATGCCTCCCAGTGCGCGCCGACGGCCGAGGCGGTCGACATGCTGCAGATCCCGGCCTTCCTCTGCCGCCAGACCGACCTGCTGGTCGCGGCGGGCGAGACCGGCCGCGCGATCAACGTGAAGAAGGGCCAGTTCCTCGCGCCCTGGGACATGGCGAACGTCGTCGCCAAGATCGAATCCACGGGCAATTTGCGCGTCACCATATGCGAGCGTGGCGCCTCGTTCGGCTACAACACCCTCGTCTCCGACATGCGGTCGCTGCCGATCCTGGCGCGCACCGGCTGCCCCGTGGTGTTCGACGCCACCCATTCGGTGCAGCAGCCGGGCGGGCAGGGCACGTCGTCGGGTGGCGACCGCGAGTTCGTTCCCGTCCTGGCGCGCGCCGCCGTCGCCATCGGCGTTGCCGCCGTGTTCATGGAAACCCACCAGGATCCCGACAAGGCCCCGTCCGACGGGCCCAACATGATCCGGCTCGCCCACATGCCGGCGCTGATCGCCGAGCTGATGGAATTCGACCGGATCGCCAAGACCAACGCCCAAACCAGACCGGATTACACATGACCGCCATCGTCGATATCCGCGCGCGCGAGATTCTGGATTCGCGCGGCAACCCGACCGTCGAGGTCGACATCGAGCTAGAGACAGGCGCGAAGGGACGCGCCGCGGTGCCGTCCGGCGCGTCGACCGGCAGCCACGAGGCGGTCGAGCTGCGCGACGGCGAGGCGGACCGGTTCGGCGGCAAGGGCGTCACCAGGGCCGTCGACGCCGCGAACGGCGAGATCTTCGACGCGCTCTCCGGCATGGATGCCGAGGACCAGCGCGCCATCGACCGCGCGATGATCGAGCTCGACGGAACGCCCAACAAGGGACGGCTCGGCGCGAACGCCATCCTCGGCGTCTCGCTCGCCTGTGCCAAGGCGGCGGCGGAGGAGGCGGGGCTGCCGCTCTACCGCTATGTCGGCGGCGCCAACGCGTCGATCCTGCCGGTGCCGATGATGAACATCGTCAATGGCGGCCAGCACGCGGACAACCCGATCGACATCCAGGAATTCATGATCATGCCGGTCGCTGCCGACGGTGCGGCCGAGGCGGTGCGCTGGGGCGCCGAGATCTTCCACGCGCTTCGGTCAGGCCTGCACGAGGCGAAGCTCGGCACCAACGTGGGCGACGAGGGGGGCTTCGCGCCCAATCTCGGCTCGGCGACCGAGGCGCTCGACTTCGTCATGCGCGCCATCGAGCAGGCGGGGTACCGGCCCGGCGAGGACGTGGTGCTCGCCCTCGACGCGGCGGCTAGCGAGTTCCATGCGAACGGCAAATACGCGATGGAGGGCAAGACGCTCGACGCCGCCGCGATGGTGGCGTTCTACGGCGACCTGGCCGGGCGGTACCCGATCGTGTCGCTCGAGGACGGGCTTGCCGAGGACGATTGGGAGGGCTGGGCGGCGCTCACAAGCTCGCTCGGCGGCGAAGTCCAGCTGGTCGGCGACGACCTGTTCGTCACCAACCCGGTGCGCATCGCCCAGGGCATCGCGCGCGGCATCGCCAACGCCGTGCTGATCAAGGTCAACCAGATCGGCACGCTGACGGAAACGCTCGAGGCGGTCGAGATGGCGCACAAGGCGGGCTACGCCTGCGTCATGTCGCACCGCTCGGGCGAGACCGAGGATTTCGACCATCGCCGACCTCGCGGTCGCCACCGGGTGCGGGCAGATCAAGACGGGCTCGCTGTCGCGGTCGGACCGGCTCGCGAAGTACAACCAGCTTATCCGCATCGAGGAGGAGCTGGGCGATTCCGCCCGCTATGCCGGGCCCGCCGCGATCAAGGGCCGCGCCGTTCGAAGGAACAGGTGAGGCGGGTCCCTGTCGCTGTAAGAGAGGGACAGGGCGAGGGACGGACCCCGGAACCGAGCGCGCCACCTGCCGCCGAGTCGGCAAGAACGTGTATAAACCCCCGATTCGCAACGCCTTTTACCGATTTGACGCTTGACCGCCGGACTCGCGCTGTGATTCTGTCACGTCATGGGGCTGCTCGACGAAATCCGCCGTCAGGCGCGCCACGTGGCCGGTCCGGCCGCGGGCATTCTCGTCGTCGGGTACTTCCTGGCGCACATGGTGCAGGGTGATCGCGGCATCCTCGCCTGGCTCGCCATCCGCCAGCAGATCACCCGCACCGAGGCGCGCCTCGCCGTCGTCGCCGCCGAGCGCGCGCGGCTCGAGCGCCATGTCGCGCTGTTGCGCCGTGACCGGCTCGACCCCGACATGCTCGACGAGCAGGCGCGCCGCGTGCTCGGCCTCGTGGGGCCGCATGACGTTGTGGTGGTCGAACAGCCGAATTCCCCGGCGCGTTAGCCACCACGCCGGTTTTCTTTGTTTCGAAACAGCACGTTGAAACGACACAAACTTGCGTAGCCAGAGATTGCGCGCGGGGGCGTTTCGGGCTACCAGTTTTGCCGACCCCCGCGCCGTTTCGCGCGATTGCCGTGTGCGGCCGCGGTCCATAAATCACAGGCCTCAACGGCCGATCGTCGGCGAGAGGGAATGCGCGCATGGCCAAGTCCGCCGGATCCAAGAAACCCCCTAAGCGGCCAGCGCGCCGCGCCGCGGAAGGCGGGACCGCGAAACGCGGCGGCCTGTCGGACGACCAGCTTCTCGGGCTCTATCGCGACATGCTGCTGATCCGCCGCTTCGAGGAGAAGGCGGGCCAGCTCTACGGCATGGGGCTGATCGGCGGGTTCTGCCACCTCTATATCGGCCAGGAGGCGGTGGTCGTCGGCATGCAGTCGGCGTTGGGCGAGGACGACTACGTCATCACCACCTATCGCGACCACGGCCACATGCTGGCGACCGGCATGGACCCGAAGGGCGTGATGGCGGAGCTGACGGGCCGCAGATCGGGCTACTCCAAGGGCAAGGGCGGCTCGATGCACATGTTCTCGAAGGAAAAGAACTTCTTCGGCGGGCACGGCATCGTCGGCGCGCCGGTGCCGATCGCCGCCGGGCTCGCCCTTTCCCAGTCCTATCTGGGCACCGGCGGAATCACGGTGGGCTATTTCGGCGACGGCGCCGCCAACCAGGGCCAGGTGCACGAGGCGCTGAACATGGCGGCGCTGTGGAAGCTGCCCGTCATCTACGTCATCGAGAACAACAAGTACGGCATGGGCACCGCCATCGGCCGCGCCTCCGCCGTCAAGGAGCTCTACCGCCTGGGCGAGCCGTTCGGCATCCCCGGCCACCAGGTCGACGGGATGGACGTCATGGCCGTGCGCGAGGCGGCGCTGGACGCCGTCGGACACGTGCGCGCGGGCGAGGGTCCCTATATCCTGGAGATGATGACCTACCGCTATCGCGGCCATTCGATGTCCGACCCCGCGAAGTACCGCACGCGCGAGGAGGTCTCGAAGATGCGCGAGGAGCGCGACTGCATCGACCACTTGCGCAAGGAATTGCTCGCGCGGAAAGCCGCCTCCGAGGACGCGATCAAGAAGATAGACTCGGAGGTACGCGCCCGCGTCAACGAGGCCGCCGAGTTCGCCCAGAACAGTCCGGAGCCAGACCCGTCCGAGCTGTACACCGACGTGTTGGCCGCCTAGCCGGCGCGAGCGGGAAGGACGACGATGACCATCAACATCCTCATGCCGGCCCTCTCGCCCACCATGACGGAGGGCAACATCGCCAAGTGGCACAAGAAGGAGGGCGACTCGGTCAAGTCGGGCGACGTGATCGCCGAGATCGAGACCGACAAGGCGACCATGGAGGTCGAGGCCGCCGACGAGGGGCGGCTCGGCAAGATCCTCGCCCCCGAGGGGGCGGAGGGGATCAAGGTCAATGACGTGATCGGCGTGCTGCTGGAGGAGGGCGAGGACGAATCCGCCCTCGCCGGCGCCAACGCCAAGCCGGCGGCCGGCGGGGGCAACGGTGCGGACGCCGAGGCGCCGAAGCCGGCACCGACGCCCGGAAAAGAAGGCGGAGGCCCGTCCGGCGAAGGCCGACGAGCCCATGCCGTCGCGTCCCGCTGCCGCAGCGCCGCCGCCGGAAGCGGAATACCAGGGTGAGACGACGCCGCTGACCGTGCGCGAGGCGTTGCGCGACGCGATGGCCGAGGAGATGCGCAACGACCCCAAGGTCTTCCTGCTCGGCGAGGAGGTCGCCCAGTACCAGGGCGCCTACAAGGTGAGCCAGGGCCTGCTCGAGGAGTTCGGCGCGCGCCGGGTGATCGACACGCCCATCACCGAGCACGGCTTCACCGGCCTTGCCGTCGGGTCGGCCTTCGGCGGGCTGAAGCCGATCCTGGAGTTCATGACCTTCAACTTCGCCATGCAGGCGATGGACCAGATCATCAATTCGGCCGCCAAGACGCGCTACATGTCGGGCGGCCAGATGGGCTGTCCCATCGTCATCCGCGGTCCCAACGGCGCCGCCGCGCGCGTCGCCGCCCAGCATTCGCAGTGCTTCGCGAGCTGGTACGCCCACGTGCCGGGGCTGAAGGTCGTCGCGCCCTATAGCGCGGCCGACGCCAAGGGGCTGCTGAAATCCGCGATCCGCGATCCAAACCCGGTGATCTTCCTCGAGCACGAGATCCTCTACGGCCACACGTTCGACGTGCCGACCGATCCGGACTTCACCGTTCCGCTCGGGCGCGCGCGCATCGCCCGGGCGGGCAAGGACGTGACCATCGCCGCCTTTTCGATCTCGGTCGACCACGCGCTGAAGGCCGCGGAGGCGCTGGCGGGCGAGGGGATCGAGGCCGAGGTGATCGACCTTCGCACCATCCGGCCGCTCGACACCGACACGCTGGTCGCCTCGGTCAAGAAGACCAACCGGCTGGTCACGGTGGAGGAGGGCTGGGCCTTTGCCGGCATCGGCGCCGAGCTCGCCGCGATCATGATGGAGAAGGCGTTCGACTGGCTCGACGCGCCGGTGGCCCGTGTCGCCTCCGAGGACGTGCCGCTGCCCTACGCCGCCAATCTGGAGAAGCTGGCGCTGCCCTCGCCCGACAAGGTGGTCGCCGCCGCCAAGTCCGTCTGCTACCGCGACTGACCGTCCCGCATCCCGGCCAAAGGCAGGGAACATGCCGATCAAGATCCTGATGCCCGCCCTTTCGCCCACCATGACCGAGGGCAACCTCGCCAAGTGGCACAAGAAGGAGGGCGACGAAATCCGCTCGGGCGACGTGATCGCCGAGATCGAGACCGACAAGGCGACGATGGAGGTCGAGGCCGCCGACGAGGGAACGCTCGGCAAGATCGTCGTTCCCGAGGGCACCGAAGGGGTGAAGGTCAACGCGGTGATCGGGCTGCTGCTGGGCGAAGGCGAGGACAAGGCCGCGCTGGCCGCTGCCGACCTGGCCGAGGACAGCGCGACGGTCGCCGGCCCGGCCGAGCCGGCGCCCGCCCGGCCGGCGCCCGCTCCCGAGGCCAAACCCGCGACGACCGCCTCCGAGGCGCCGGCAGCGAAGGGCAACGGCCACGCCGCGACGCCGCTGGCGCGGCGCATGGCGGCCGAGGCGGGGCTCGACCTCGCCGCGCTCGCCGGCTCCGGCCCGCGCGGCAAGGTGGTGAAGGCCGACATCGAGGCGGCGCTCGGCGGCGCCACCGCACAGGCTAGGCGCGCCGCGCAGCCCGCCGCCGCCGCCCACGCTGCGACGGGCACCGAAGGCCGCGTCTTCGCGAGCCCGCTGGCGCGGCGCATGGCCCGCGAGGCAAGCCTCGAGCTCGGCGCGATCGCAGGGTCCGGACCCGGCGGACGGGTGGTCAAGCTCGACGTCGCCCGCGCGATGCGCGAGGGCGCGGCGCGGACCGCCCCTCGGGCGGGGCCCGCCCCTGCGGCGCCCGCGCCGGCGGGCGAGGGACCCTACGAGGATGTGCGTGTCAGCCAGATGCGCAAGGTCATCGCGGAGCGCCTGTCCGAGGCGAAGCGCACCATCCCGCACTACTACGTCACCGTCGATTGCGAGATCGACGCGCTTCTGGCCGCACGCAGCCAGCTCAACGCGCGGCCCGATCACGAGAAGCTCTCGGTCAACGATTTCGTCATCCTCGCCGTCGCGCTGCGCGCTCGCCGAGCATCCGCAGGTCAATTCGATCTGGCAGGGTTCGACGATCCGCCGCTACAAGCGGGTCGACGTGGCGGTCGCCGTCGCACTGCCCGACGGGCTGATCACGCCGCTGATCAAGGACGCGACCAACAAATCGATCGACGCGATTTCGGCGGAGATGAAGGCGCTGGCGGAGCGCGCCCGCGCCGGCAAGCTCACGCCCGAGGAATACCAGGGCGGCGCGTTCTCGATCTCCAACCTGGGCATGTTCGGGGTGAAGCAGTTCGACGCGGTGATCAACCCGCCCCATTCCGGCATCCTGGCCATCGGGGCGGGCGAGCAACGGCCGGTCGCGAAGAACGGCCAGCTCTCCGTCGCCACGGTGATGACGATCACGCTGTCGGCCGACCACCGCGTCGTCGACGGCGCCACCGGCGCGCAGTTCATCGCCACGGTGAAGCGCTACCTCGAGGCACCCGTCACGATGTTCGTGACGTAGCCGCTGCGGGGCCATATATCAGCTTGTCATCCCGGCCGAGCCGCAGAGCGGCGAGAGCCGGGACCCATGTCCGACATGGACCCCGGCTCGGCTCGCTGCGCTCGCCGCCCGGGGTGACAAAGGGGGATCAACCGGCAGATCGGGCACCGACGGCGCATGGCTGACACATACGACCTCATCGTCCTCGGCGCCGGGCCCGGCGGCTACGTCGCGGCGATCCGCGCGGCGCAGCTCGGCATGAAGACCGCGATCGTCGAGCGCGAGCAGCTGGGCGGCATCTGCCTCAACTGGGGCTGCATCCCGACCAAGGCGCTGCTGCGCGCGTCCGAGATCAACCATCTGCTGCACAATCTGGGCGAGTTCGGGTTCTCCGCCGAAAAGGTCGCCTACGATCCGCAGAAGCTGGTCGCAGCGCTCGCGCAAGGTCGCCGACCGGCTGTCGAACGGCGTCGCCTACCTGATGAAGAAGCACAAGATCGACGTGATCGAGGGCACCGGCAAGCTCGACGGCGCGGGCAAGCTTTCTGTCACGGGCAAGGACGGCAAGGCGGGCGACGGTTGCCGCGAAGCACATCATCCTCGCCACCGGCGCGCGCGCGCGCACGCTGCCCGGCCTCGAGCCCGACGGCAAGACGATCTGGACCTACAAGGAGGCGATGATCCCCGACGCCATTCCGCAATCGCTGCTGGTCGTCGGCTCGGGCGCGATCGGCATGGAGTTCGCGAGCTTCTACCGCGACCTCGGCGCCGAGGTGACGGTGGTCGAGGTGCTCGACCGCATCCTGCCGGTCGAGGACGAGGAGATCTGCGCCCTTCGCCCGCAAAGTCGTTCGAGAAGCAGGGCATCGCCATCCACACCTCGGCGGAGGTGAAGGATCTCAAGGCCGCGAACGGCGGCGCGACCGCCACAATCGTCGCCGGCAACAAGAGCGCGGACGTGTCGGTCGAGAAGGTCATCCTGGCCGTCGGCATCACCGGCAACGTCGAGGATATCGGGCTCGACGGCACCAAGGTGAAGGTCGAGCGCGGCCATATCGTCGTCAACGAGTGGCTGGAGACCGGCGAAAAGGGCGTCTACGCCATCGGCGACGTCGTCGGCCCGCCCTGGCTCGCCCACAAGGCGATGCACGAGGGCGTCATCTGCGTCGAGAAGATCGCCGGGCTGCACCCGCATCCGCTCGACGTGACCAAGGTGCCCGGCTGCACCTATTGCCGGCCGCAGATCGCCAGCGTCGGCCTGACCGAGGCGAAGGCGAAGGCGGAGGGCCACGAGGTCAAGGTCGGCCGCTTCCCCTTCATCGGCAACGGCAAGGCGATCGCGCTGGGCGACGAGCAGGGCATGGTCAAGACGGTGTTCGACGCCAAGACCGGCGAGCTGCTGGGCGCGCACATGATCGGCGCCGAGGTGACCGAGCTGATCCAGGGCTACACCATCGCCCGCACCCTGGAAGACACCGAGGCCGAGCTGATGCACACCATCTTCCCGCACCCGACGCTCTCGGAGACGATGCACGAGTCGGTGCTTGACGCCTACGGCCAGGTTCTCCACATCTAGTGAAATTGCTGCGGAATCGCCGTGCAAGCCCCTGAAACGCCCGCAAAGACGCCCCTTCGCCACCCGGAGAAGGCGGCGCGGCCGGACAGCCCGCGCCTTCCCAAGCCCGCCTGGATCCGGGTGAAGGCGCCGACCTCGCCGATCTATGGCGAGACGCAAGGCGCTGATGCGCGCTCTCAACCTCAACACGGTGTGCGAGGAGGCGGGCTGCCCCAATATCGGCGAGTGCTGGGCGAAGCGTCACGCGACCATGATGATCCTGGGCGCGGTCTGCACGCGGGCCTGCGCGTTCTGCAACGTCGCGACGGGGCTGCCCGACAAGCTCGACCCGCACGAGCCGGCGCATGTCGCGGAAGCGGTCGCCAAGCTCGGCCTCGCCCACGTCGTCATCACCTCGGTCGACCGCGACGATCTGGAGGATGGCGGCGCCGCCCATTTCGCCGAGGTCATCGCGCGCATCCGCGACGCCGCGCCGGAAACGACCGTCGAGATCCTGACGCCCGACTTCCAGAGAAAGCAGGGCGCGATCGAGACCGTGGTGGCGGCGCGGCCCGACGTGTTCAACCACAATCTGGAGACCGTGCCGCGGCTCTACCCGTCGGTGCGGCCCGGCGCGCGCTACTTCGCCTCGCTCCGGCTGCTGCAGCGCGTGAAGGAGCTCGATCCCGCCATGTTCACCAAGTCCGGCATCATGGTCGGGCTGGGCGAGGGGGCGGAGGAGGTGCGCCAGGTGATGGACGATCTGCGCGCGGCCGACGTCGATTTCCTGACCATCGGCCAGTATCTGCAGCCGACGCCGAAGCATCATCCGATCGACCGGTTCGTCACGCCGGACGAGTTCGCGGCCTATGCTGGCAGCGCCGCGCGCCAAGGGCTTCCTGCTGGTGTCGTCCTCGCCGCTCACCCGGTCGTCCTACCATGCGGGCGAGGATTTCGAGAAGCTGCGCGCAGCGCGCCTGGCGCGCCTCGCCGAGGGGGCGGGCTAGGGTGCCCCGTCACACCGAAACCCGCACCCTGCCGCACCCGCCGGAGCGGCTGTTCGATCTGGTCGCCGACGTCGAGTCCTACCCCGAGTTCCTGCCCTGGTGCGTCGGCGCGCGCATCCTGACCCGCACGGAGAACGTGATCACCGCCGACCTGATGGTCGGGTTCCGCATGCTGCGCGAGACCTTCACCTCCGAGGTGACGCTCGACCGGCCGCGGCGGATCGACGTGCGCTACACGCGCGGGCCGCTGCGCTATCTGCGCAACCACTGGATCTTCACGCCGGACGAGCGGCGGCACGCGGATCGATTTCGACATCGATTTCGAGTTCCGCTCGGCGATCCTGCGCCGCGTGATGCAGCCTTTGTTCGGCGAGGCTGTGAACCGGATGGTCGGCGCCTTCGCCGCGCGCGCCAACGCCCTCTATGCCGAACCCGGGGGCAAGCGGGCGTCGCAGGCGGGCTGACTCCTACCGACCGGCCGCGGCGCGACAGGCGATGCGCGGCGGGGTCTTGAGCGTCTGCAGGATCACGCAGTAGCGCTCGGTCGTCGCGACCAGTTTCTCGACAGTCTCCGGCGCGGCGTCGGTATCGAGCTCGAACGTCACCGCGATCTCGCTCAGCCCGATCGGCACGGAGCGGTCGACGCCCAGCGTGCCGCGCGCATCCCACGTGCCCTCGGCGACGATGCGGCCGCCCCGCAGCGTCCAGCCCCATCGCCGTCGCGACGGCCGTCAATGTCACGCCCGCGCAGGCGACCAGCGCCTCGAGCAGCATGTCGGCCGAGCAGGCCTGGCTGCCGTCGCCGCCGGCCGATTTGTGCAGCCCGGCGACCGTCTCACCCGGCCAGGCGGGCACGCGGCAGGCGAGCCCGTCCGGATCGATCCGGCCCTCGGCGCGCGACACGACGCGCGCGGTGTCCGGCGCGGCGCGGTAGCCCGCCTTCAGCGGGGCCTGAAGCGCGCGCAGCTCGCTGGCGTCCATTGCCACCCTCCCGATCAGAAATAAACCCGTCCCTCGACCGCGTCGTCGCCCTCGCACGGCTCCACCAGGCGCGAATCGTAGAGCGCGCGATGGGCGGCGACGGCGGCCAGGATCGCGTCCAAAGCATCACCCTGGATGTCGTTGACCGCCACCGTCTCGATCGCGCGCGGCAGCTTGTCGAGCACGCCCCGCGCCACCAGCGCGTCGAGGATGGCGCGGCGCCAGAACCGGTGCTGCGACGAGCGGCCCTTGTATGGGTTGTAGAGCCCCTGCGCCTTCAGGGTGGAGGCGGGGCAGACCTCGATCAGGAGGGGCCGGCCGCGCGCCGGCGTCTGCATCGGCAGGGCGCGGGCGTCCCGCGCGATCAGCGGGGCCAGCACCCGGGCGATCCCCGCCCAGGTCTGGCGCACCATCCGCCGGTTGATGGCGCTGAACGGCGTGCGCGCGTCGAGGTCGGTGCGGCGCTTCGGCTCGGTGCGCGGCGTGCCGCCCAGCGCGGCGAGCGCGTCGGGATCGGGATAGCGCTGCGCAAAGCCCTGCACGAACGACGCCCAGTCCTTCTCGGGCACGAACGACGCCGGCAGGCCGAACGGGAAGTCGCACCCGATGATGGCGTCGGGCTGCGACGCCAGGTACTCGACCAGGGCGGCGAACGCGCGATCGCGGTCGGGCGCGCCGCCCGGAAGCTCGGCGGCGGGCACGCAGGATTCGATCCGCACCGAATCCGCCTCGATCGCGCCGGCGGCGATCCATGTGCCGCGTCCGGCGAGGCGCGCGCCCGAGAAATCGACGCCGATGGCACGGCGCGGGGCCGCCCGGCCGGCAAGGCGCACGCGCCGCGCGCCGCGCATCGCCTGGCGCAGCACCATGTCGAGCGCGGCGAGCACCGTCGCCTCGCGCACCGCCGACCGCCCGCCGCGGAAGACGCGGCGCTCGTGCAGCGTCTCGCGTCCGCGCCGCGCGCATGCCATGTGCACCAGCCCGACCGGCTTGGTGGGCGTCGCGCCGCCCGGCCCGGCGATGCCGGTGCACGACACCGCGATGTCGGCCCGGGCGTGGGCGAGGGCGCCTTCGGCCATGGCCCGCGCCACCGGCTCGCTGACCGCCCCTTGCTCGGCGATGTCGGCGGGCGGCACGGCGAGAAGCTCGATCTTGGCCTCGTTGGAATAGGTGACGAAGCCGCGCTCGACCACCTCGGACGATCCGGAGATCTCGGTCAGCGCGGCGGCGATCAGCCCGCCGGTGCACGATTCGGCCGTGGCGATCCTGAGCCCCTGCTCGCGGCAGGCGTCCAGCACGCGCCGTGCGTGGTCGGAAATCTCGGCGGGGATCATCGGTGCGGCACGTGGGTCGCCGCCCACATCACGGCAAGGGCGTAGAGACCGGCGACCGCATCGTCGGCCATGACGCCCAATCCGCCGCGCCACGTCCGGTCGATATGCGAGGCGGGCCACGGCTTGGCGATGTCGGCGATACGGAACAGCACGAAGCCGAGCGCGTAGAACCACGGGTTGAGCGGTGCAGCGACCAGGGTGAGCCACTGGCCGGCAACCTCGTCGATCACGATGAATTGCGGGTCGCGCTGGTGGCCGCGCCGGACGATCATCCCGCTGGCCGCCCACCCGACCAGGAAGGCCGCCAGGGCGGCGACGGCGAGCCCGGCGGCGCCGGTGCGGGCGGCGATGATCCAGGCGAAGGGCAGGGCGGCGAGCGAG
The DNA here is from genome assembly GCA_963826605.1 of uncultured Alphaproteobacteria bacterium. GTDB lineage: Bacteria > Pseudomonadota > Alphaproteobacteria > MPNO01 > DASWLB01 > CAWGHZ01. The sequence goes on along the minus strand of CAWGXN010000001.1, from coordinate 1,272,813 downwards.
CCCCACGTGCCCGGCGCCTTGGGCAGCAAGCCGCTGCCGAACCAGGTGGCCAGCACGACCGCCGGATGCCAGGCGGCGAGGCCGCGCGGCAGCGCCCTATCCGGCATCGCCCGTCGCCGCCAGGGGCAGCCGGACGCTCGCCACCGCCTGGGCGGCGATGCCCTCGCGCCGGCCGGTGAAGCCGAGCCTCTCGGTCGTGGTCGCCTTGACGCTGATGCGCGATGGCGCCAGCGCGAGGATCTCGGCGATGCGCGCCACCATCGCCGCGCGATGCGGGCCGACGCGCGGCGCCTCGCAGATCAGCGTGACGTCGAGATTGACGATCTCGCCGCCGCGGTCCGCGACCAGCGCGCCGGCGTGGGCCAGGAACCTGTCCGACGGCGCACCCTTCCAACGCGGATCGGACGGCGGGAAATGCACGCCGATGTCGCCCGCCCCGATGGCGCCGAGTATGGCGTCGGTCGCGGCGTGCAGCCCGGCATCGGCATCCGAATGGCCGGCGAGGCCGCGGTCGTGCGGGATGCGCACGCCGCACAGCATCACGTGGTCGCCGGCCACGAAGCCATGCACGTCGAACCCCTGGCCGATGCGGGTCTCGGCAGCCGGCGGCGAGCAGCCCGCGGGCGCGGGCCAGGTCGTCCTCGGTGGTGATCTTGAAATTCGTCCTCGCTGCCCATGACCAGCGCGACCGTCAGGTTCGCCGCCTCGGCGACCGCCGCGTCGTCGGTCAGCGCCCGGCCCGCCGCCGCGCGGTGCGCCGCCAATATGTCGGCATAGCGGAAGCCCTGCGGCGTCTGGGCGCGCCACAGCCGGCCGCGATCCACCGTGGCGACGACCGTCCGCCCGTCCTCCGAGCGCTTGAGCGTGTCGGCGAGCGGCAGGGCGGGCACCGCGGCCGGCGCGTCGTCGAGCGCGGCGAGCGTCCGGGCGATGATCGTCCTGGCTCGACGAAGGGCCGCGCGGCGTCGTGGATCAGCACCCGGTCGGGCGCCATTTCGGCGAGGCTTTCGAGCCCGAGCCGGGCCGAATCCTGGCGCGTTCCGCGCCGCCGATCACCGGCTCCAGCAGGTCGAGCCCGGCCGCGGCGCGGTCGTAGTGCGCGCGGTCGTCGGCGCGGATCACCGCGCGCACGGCGTCGACGCCGGGATGGCCCGCGAAGGCCGCGAGCGTGTGCGCCAGCACCGGCCGCCCGGCGAGGTCCTGGTACTGCTTGGGCAGCGCGGCCGCCGAAGCGGCTTCCGCTTCCCCCGGCCAGCACCAGCGCCACGCATCCCGGCATGGTCCCGCTTCCTCGATCCACCTTCTGTCGTCCCGGCTCTCGCCGCCTCGCGGTCCGGACGGGAAGACAGGCAGTGTTTAGCACATTATCGATTCCTTCGACGCCCGAGGCGGCGGTCGCTATAGTGCGCCGCATGGCTGCAACCAATATCGTCCTCGCCCTCTCCGCGCTGCTCGCCCTGGTGCCGGCGACCCTGCTGCCGTTCCGCACCCGGCCCCGGCGCGACCTCGTCTACTGGGTGCTGCTGGCGGTGGCGGCGGCCGGGCCGGTGGTGTGGATGGCGGCGACCTTCGCGCCGGGCTGGCGCACCGGGCTTTCCGGCGCGCTGATCGTGACCGTGGCGGCGACCCTGCTGATCTTCGCCGCCCTGGCGGCCACGCTGCGCGAGGCGTGGCGCCTGACCCCGCTGCTGCTGCCCTATCTGCTGCTGCTCGGCGCGCTGGCCCTGGTGTGGCAGCACCAGCCGGAACGGGCGATCGCGCGCGGCGCGCCCGGCGCCTGGATCGACTTGCATATCCTGGTCTCGGTGATCGCCTATGGGCTGATGACGGTGGGGGCGGTCGCCGGCCTCGCGGTCGTGCTGCAGGAGCGTGCGCTGAAATCCAAGCGGCCCGGCCCGCTCACCCGCATGCTGCCCTCGGTCGCCGATTCCGAGGAGCTGCAGGTCCGGCTCCTCGGCGCCTCCGTGGTGGTGCTCGGCGTCGGCATCCTCAGCGGCATGACGACCGAATGGCTGGAGACCGGCAGCCTGCTCGCCTTGACCCACAAGATCGCGTTCACCCTGGCGACCTTCGCGGTGCTGGCTGGCGCTGCTCCTGGCCCATTACCGGACCGGCCTGCGCGGCCGGCGCGCGGCGCGCTGGGTGCTGGTCGCCTGGCTGCTGCTGACCCTTGCCTATCCCGGGGTGAAGTTCGTCACCGACGTGCTGCTGGCCTAGCGTCGCGGCCGGTCTCATGTTCGTCGTGCCCCTGGTGCGCGGAGGCCTCTTCGATGCCCCAGGAATACAGCTTCACGGTGGTTCTCGAGCCGCTCAAGGAGGGCGGCTGAGGGTGGCGATAGCGGCATGAGCGTCAGGCTCCCGGCGGTCAATGCCAGGCAAGCCATGCGTGCGCTCGAAGCGCCGGATTAGACTGTTCCCTTCCATGGTGCGCGCGACCTGCCGCCAGGGCTCGTGCGGGCGATCATCCGCCAAGCGGGTCTTAGTACCGACCAATTCGTCGAGTTGATCTGACCCTGATTCCCCGCTTGCCATTTTGCACTGCAGCATGTAACTGTCGCCCAAGACGATAGGCAATTCTGAGGCATGCCTAAAAAATGAGCATTCGCATCGGCCCCCTCACCCTCGACTCGCCCGGTGCTGCTGGCCCCGATGTCGGGAGTCACCGACCTGCCGTTCCGCCGGCTGGTCAAGCGGCTGGGCGCCGGCCTCGTGGTCTCCGAGATGATCGCGAGCCAGGCGATGGTCCGCGAGAACCGCCGGACGCTGACGCGCGCGGCGGTCGAGGCCGAGGACCAGCCGATGGCGGTCCAGCTCGCCGGCTGCGCGCCGGCGACCGATCGCCGAGGCGGCGAAGCTCAACGCCGACCGCGGCGCGGCGCTCATCGACATCAATTTCGGCTGCCCGGCCAAGAAGGTGACGGGCGGCGCCGCCGGGCTCGGCCCTGATGCGCGACGAGGCGCAGGCCGCGCGCATCCTCGAGGCGGCGGTCAAGGCGGTCCGATTCCCGTCACCCTCAAGATGCGCACCGGCTGGGACGACGAGAGCCGCAACGCGCCGCGCCTCGCCCGCATCGCCGAGGATGCGGGCATCAAGATGGTCACGGTGCATGGCCGCACGCGCTGCCAGTTCTACGACGGCCGCGCCGACTGGGCCTTCATCCGCCGGGTCAAGGAGGCGGTCTCGATCCCGGTGATCGGCAATGGCGACGTGACGACGCTCGACGAGGCGCGCGGCGCTGCTCGACGCCTCGGGCGCCGACGGGGTGATGATCGGGCGCGGCTGCTATGGCCGGCCCGTGGTTCCCGCGCCAGGTGATCCGCTTCCTGCGGACGGCACGCGCGAGCCGGACCCGCCGCTCGACGAGCAGTACCGCATCCTGGTGGGGCATTTCGACGACATGGTCGCCCATTACGGGCCGGAGACCGCCACGCGCGTCGCGCGCAAGCATGTCGCCTGGTACTCCAAGGGCCTGCCGTCCTCGGCCGAGTTCCGCGCCGAGGTCAACCGGCAGGCCGACCCCGCCGGGGTGCGCGCGCTGATCGACCGGTTCTACCTGCCGCTGCTGCGAACGGCTGGGAGAGGCGGCGTGAGCGTCGCGCCGGCCACGCTGCGCCGCCGCCGCCGGGCGCCCGTTCCCGATCCCAACCTGCTGCTCGGCGCGCTGTCCTACGCCATCGTCGTGCTCGGGCGAGGACAACGCCATCCTTACGTCAACCCGGCGGCCGAGCAGTTCTTCGACCAGGGCGCGCCGCATCTGCTGGGCCAGACGCTGGGCCAGCGTCATCCCCGCGGACAGCCCGGTCCTGTCGCTGGTCGCCCAGGCGCGCCAGGGCGGCGCGTCGGTGACCGAGTACGACGTGACGTCACCCTGCCGCGCGGCGGGCCGCGCCTCGCCACGGTCCAGGCCGCGCCGTTCGGCGACGACGACGCGTTCGTCGCGCTGTCGTTCCACGAGCAGACGCTGGCGCGCAAGATGGACCGCCAGCTCACCCACCGCAACGCGGCGCGCTCGGTCACCGCCATGTCGTCGGTGCTGGCGCACGAGGTCAAGAACCCGCTGTCCGGCATCCGCGGGCGCGGCGCAGCTGCTCGAGCAGTCGGTCGGCGAGGCGGACCGCGAGCTGACCCGCCTGATCTGCGACGAGGCCGACCGCATCTGCGCGCTGGTCGACCGGATGAGCGTGTTCGGCGAGCCGGCGGCCCTCGACCGCGCGCCGGTCAACATCCACGAGGTGCTGGAGCGCGTGCGCCGCATCGCCGAGGCGGGCTTCGCGAGCCACGTGCGCTTCTCCGAGGTGTACGACCCGTCGCTGCCGCCGGTGCTCGGCGATTCCGACGAGCTGCTGCAGGTGTTCCTCAACCTGGTCAAGAACGCCGCCGAGGCGGTGCCGGCGAAGGGCGGCGAGATCGTGCTGTCGACCGCCTACCAGCACGGGCTGCGCATGAGCCAGCCGGGCGGGCGGTCGGTGCAGCTGCCGCTGGTGGTCAGCGTGCAGGACAACGGCGGCGGCATCCCCGACGACCTCGCCCAGCACATGTTCGATCCGTTCGTCACCACCAAGGCGAACGGCACCGGGCTCGGCCTCGCCGCTGGTCGCCAAGATCGTCGGCGACCATGGCGGCGTCGTCGAGTTCGACAGCCAGCCGCGCCGCACCGTGTTCCGCGTCATGCTTCCGGTGATGGAAGGCGCGGCGGAGACCGAGCAATGACCGAATCGACCATCCTCGTCGCCGACGACGACCGCGGCATCCGGACGGTGCTGACCCAGGCGCTGGCGCGGCGCGGCCATGCCGTGCGCGCCACCGGCAACGCCGCGACGCTGTGGCGCTGGGTGGAGCAGGGCGAGGGCGACCTCGTCATCACCGACGTGGTGTTGCCCGACGAGAACGGGCTCGACCTGCTGCCGCGCATCCGCAAGCTCCGCCCCGACCTGCGCGTCATCGTGATGAGCGCGCAGAACACGCTGCTGACCGCGGTCAAGGCGACCGAGCGCGGCGCGTTCGAGTATCTGCCGAAGCCGTTCGACCTGAACGAGCTGCTGAGCGTCGTCGAGCTGGCGCTCGCCGCGCCGCAGGCGCCGGCCGACGGCGCCGGCCGGGCGAGGCGGCCGAGCAGCTGCCGCTGATCGGCCGGTCGCCGGCGATGCAGGAGATCTACCGCGTGCTGGCGCGGCTGATGGGCACCGACCTGACCGTGATGATCACCGGCGAATCGGGCACCGGCAAGGAGCTGGTGGCGCAGGCGCTGCACACTTACGGCAAGCGCCGGCACGGCCCGTTCGTCGCCATCAACATGGCGGCGATCCCGCGCGAGCTGGTCGAGGCCGAGCTGTTCGGCCACGAGAGGGGCGCCTTCACCGGCGCCGACCGGCGCGCGGCATCGGCCGGTTCGAGCAGGCGCAGGGCGGCACGCTGTTCCTCGACGAGATCGGCGACATGCCGCTCGAGGCGCAGACGCGGCTGCTGCGCGTGCTGCAGGAGGGCGAATACACCACCGTCGGCGGGCGCCGGCCGATCCGCGCCGACGTGCGCATCATCGCCGCGACCCACCGCGATCTGCGCCACCACGTGCAGCAGGGGCTGTTCCGCGAGGATCTGTTCTACCGCCTCAACGTCGTGCCGATCCGCCTGCCGCCGCTGCGCGAGCGGACCGAGGACATCCCCGAGCTGGCGCAGCATTTCTTCGCCCAGGTGGCCGTCCGAGGGGCTGCCGCTCAAGAGCTTCTCGACCGCGGCGATGGAGCGGCTGAAGCGCTATCGCTGGCCGGGCAACGTGCGCGAGCTGGAGAACCTGGTGCGCCGCCTCGCCGCGCTGCACGCCGAGGACGTGATCGGCCCCGAGGTGGTCGAGGCCGAGCTCGCCGAGCCCGGTGCCGGGCATCGCCGACCGGCAGAACGGCGACGACGGGCTCGGCCCGGCGGTCGAGCGGCATCTGCAGCGAGTATTTCAGCGCCCACGGCGACGCGCTGCCGTCGCCCGGCCTCTATGACCGCGTGCTGCGCGAGATCGAGCGGCCGCTGTTCGCCGTCGCGCTGTCGGCGACGCGCGGCAACCAGATCCGCGCGGCCAAGCTCCTCGGCCTCAACCGCAACACGCTGCGGAAGAAGATCCGCGACCTCGACATTCCGGTCGTGCGCGGCGTAAAATAGCGGTCAAGCGCGCGGACTCCGGTTCCGCGCGCAAGCCGTTCCGGGTAGCGCGATCCATGAAGGTCATCGTCTGCGGCGCCGGACAGGTCGGGTTCTCGATCGCTCGGCAGCTTGCCCAGGAAGATCACGACGTCACCGTCATCGACCAGTCCGAGGAGCTGGTCCGGCGGGTGGGCGAGGCGCTCGACGTCAAGGCGATGGCGGGCTTCGCCTCGCATCCGGACGTGCTGGAGACGGCGGGCGCGGGCGACGCCGACATGATCATCGCGGTCACCTACGCCGACGAGGTCAACATGGTGGCCTGCCAGGTCGCGCACTCGCTGTTCAACGTGCCGACCAAGATCGCGCGCGTGCGCGAGCAGAGCTACCTCGACCCGATCTGGGCCGACCTGTTCAGCCGCGACCACATGCCGATCGACGTGATCATCTCGCCCGAGATCGAGGTGGCGCGCGCCATCTCGCGCCGGCTGCGCGTGCCGGGCTCGTCCGACACGATCCCGCTGGCCGACGGGCGGGTGCAGGCGATCGGCGTGCGCCTCAACCAGGACTGCCCGATCCTCGACAAGCCGCTGCGCCAGCTCACCGGGCTGTTCCCCGACCTTGCCATCGTGGTCGTCGCGATCATCCGCGACGGCGCGACCATCGTGCCCATCGGCCGACGACAAGATGCAGCCGGGCGACGAGGTCTACTTCGTCGCCGATTCCGACCATGTCGCGCGCGCGCTGGCCGCGTTCGGCCACGAGGAGCCGCAGGCGCGGCGCATCACCATCGCCGGCGGCGGCCATATCGGGCTGTTCTTCGCCCAGCTCGTCGAGAAGGAGCATCGCGACGTCTCGGCCAAGCTGATCGAGCGCGACCGCGACCGCGCCGGCCTTGATCGCCGAGCATCTGAGCCGCACCGTCGTGCTCCACGGCGACGCGCTCGACCCCGAGATTCTCGAGGAGGCCAACGTCTCGCGCGACCGAGGCGTTCATCGCCGTCACCAACGACGACGAGACCAACATCCTGGGCTCGCTGCTGGCCAAGCGCTATCGGCGCCAAGCGCGCGATCACCCTGGTCAACAACGCGAACTACACGCCGCTGGTCACCACGCTCGGCATCGACGTGGCGGTCAACCCGCGCGCGATCACCGTCTCGACCATCCTGCAGCACGTCCGGCGCGGGCGCATCCGCGCGGTCCATGCGCTGCGCGAGGGCTTGGGCGAGATCATCGAGGCCGAGGCGCTGGAGACCTCGAGCCTGGTCGGCCAGCCGATCCGCGACGCCGACCTGCCGGAGCGGCGTCATCATCGGCGCCATCGTGCGCGACGGCGAGGTGATCATCCCGCGCGGCGACACGGTGATCCGCGCCAAGGACCGGGTCATCCTGTTCGCCGCCGCCGAGGCGGTCAAGAAGGTCGAGAAGCTGTTCTCCGTCAGGCTGGAATTCTTCTGAGGGCCGCATGCCCCGCATCGCCTATGTCAACGGCCGCTACGTGCCGCACCGCGCGGCCGGCGGTCCATATCGAGGACCGCGGCTACCAGTTCGCCGACGGCGTCTACGAGGTCATCGCCGTCGCGAACGGCACGCTGGTCGACGAGGACGCTGCATCTCGCCCGGCTGGACCGCTCGCTCGGCGAGCTGCGCATCGCCGCGCCCATGTCCGACACGGCGCTGCGCCACGTCATGCGCGAGGTCATGCGGCGCAACGGCGTGCGCGACGGCATCGTCTATCTGCAGGTCACGCGCGGCGTCGCGCCGCGCGACCACGCCTTTCCCGAAGGACGCTGCGCCCTCGCGTGGTGGTGACCGCACGCGGCGCGACCGCCGCCGGGCGCCGGCGGCGCTCGACAGAGGGCGTCACCGTCGTCACCGTCCCGGATATCCGCTGGAAGCGCTGCGACATCAAGTCGATCTCGCTGCTGCCCAACGTCCTGGGCAAGCAGCAGGCGAAGGAGGCCGGCGCCTACGAGGCCTGGCAGGTCGCGCCCGACGGGCGGGTCACCGAGGGCACCTCGACCAACGCCTGGATCGTCACGCGCGACGGCAGGCTGGTCACGCGCGCCGGCCGACAACGCGATCCTCAACGGCGTCACGCGCCTTGCGGTGCTCGAGCTCGCGCGCGAGGCGGGACTCGCCTTCGAGGAGCGCGGCTTCACCGTCGCCGAGGCGCAGGACGCGGCCGAGGCCTTCATCACCTCGACCACCGCCTTCGTCCTGCCGGTCGTGGCGATCGACGGCGAGCCGGTCGGCGATGGCAGGCCCGGACCGTTCGCCGCGCCGGCTGCTCGCGCAGTATCGCGGCCGCGTCGGCGGGAGGCAAGGCGCCATGACCGGCCGGACCCTGCCGATGCCGCGCGCGGCGATCTTCGACTGGGACAACACGCTGGTCGACACGTGGGGCGTGATCCACGACGCGCTGAACGCCGCGCTGGTCCATATGGGCCATGCGCCCTGGACCCACGACGAGACCCGCGCCCGGGTGCGCCGCGCGCTGCGCGACTCCTTCCCCGAGCTGTTCGGCGACCGCTGGATGGAGGCGCAGGAGGTGTTCTACGAGACCTTCCACGCCATCCACCTGGAGCGGCTGGAGGTGATGGCGGGCGCCGAGGCGCTGCTCGCAATTCCTGGCGGGCGCAGGGGCTCTGGCTCGCCGTGGTCTGCAACAAGACCGGCGAGTACCTGCGCCGCGAGGTCGCCCATCTCGGCTGGGACCGCTATTTCCGCCAGGTGGTCGGCGCCAACGACTGCGCCCGCGACAAGCCGGCCCCCGATCCGGTCTATCGCGCGCTGGAGGGCAGCGGCATCGCGGCCGGCCCCGAGGTGTGGTTCGTGGGCGACACCGCCACCGACATCGAATGCGCCCGCAACGCCGGCTGCGTGCCCGTTCTGCTGCGCGAAATTGCGCCGCGAGCGGCGAATTCGGTCCGGATGGCGAAATTTTCCACTTCAGCGACCGGCTCGCGCTGAATCCCTTGTCCGCGCTCTGGAATGGCCCATATCGACGTTGATGGTCCCTCCGCGGCTGCGCGGCGGGCGCAACGCAACGGCGCGGCTCGGCAGGGCCGCGGCCGCGCCGGGTTGTGAAACCCGCATCGAAAGCGAAAAAAATGTCCGATAAGAATCAGAATGTTCAGGACGTGTTCTTGAACCACATCCGCAAGAACAAGACCCCGGTGACGGTGTTCCTGGTGAACGGCGTCAAGCTGCAGGGCGTGATCACGTGGTTCGACAATTTCTGCGTGTTGCTGCGGCGCGACGGCCATTCGCAGCTCGTCTACAAGCATGCGATCTCGACCGTCATGCCGGTCGGGCCCGATCCAGCTGTTCGAGGGCAAGGAAGAAAAAGAACCTGTCGAAGCCTGATGTCGAGCGCGACCGCGACGGTACGGCGCGCGGCGCGGGCCGCGCGCTGGTCGTGCACCCGTACCTGAAATCGGCGCAGGCGCGGCAGCGCCGCGCGCCGGAGGCGCGCCTCGACGAGGCCGTCGGGCTGGCCGAGGCGATCGCGCTCGACGTGCGTGGCGCCGAACTCGTGCCGCAGTGCGCCGGCGCCCGGCCGACCTTGCTGGGCGACGGCGCGGTCGAGCGCCTCGGCGAGCGCGGTCGCCGGCGAGGAGGTCGCAGTCGTCGTCGTCGACGCGGCACTCAGCCCGGTCCAGCAGCGCAACCTGGAGCGCGCCTGGAAGTGCAAGGTCATCGACCGCACCGGCCTGATCCTCGAGATCTTCGGCGAGCGCGCCCACACCCGCGAGGGCCGGCTCCAGGTCGAGCTGGCGCCCCTGACCTACCAGCGCAGCCGGCTGGTCCGGAGCTGGACCCACCTCGAGCGCCAGCGCGGCGGCTTCGGCTTCCTCGGCGGGCCGGGCGAAACCCAGATCGAGGCGGACCGCCGCCAGATCGGCGAGCGCATCGTCAGGATCAAGCGCGAGCTCGAATCGATCAAGCGCACCCGCGGGCTCCACCGCGAGGCGCGCCGCCGCGTGCCCTATCCGGTGGCCGCGCTGGTCGGCTACACCAACGCCGGCAAGTCGACCCTGTTCAACCGGCTGACCGGCGCCGAGGTGCGCGCCGAGGACCTGCTGTTCGCGACGCTCGACCCGACCATGCGCAAGGTGCGCCTGCCGTCGGGCCGCACGGTCATCCTGTCCGACACGGTCGGCTTCGTCTCCGACCTGCCGACCGACCTGGTCGCGGCGTTCCGCGCGACGCTCGAAGAGGTGCTGGCGGCCGACGTGGTGGTCCATGTGCGCGACGTCGCGCATCCCGACAGCGAGGCGCAGAAGGCCGACGTGCTCGGCGTGCTGCACGACCTCGGCGTCAACGGGGTGGGCCCGGCCAACATCGTCGAGGTGCAGAACAAGATCGACCTGCTTCCGCCCGAGGTGCGCGTGGCGCTGGTCAACCGCGCCGCCCGCGACGAAGACGTGGTCGCGGTCTCGGCCGCGACCGGCGAGGGGTGCGACGCGCTGCTCGCTCTGCTCGATGCGCGCATCGCCGGCGGGCGACGGGTCGTCGGCGCTCGACGTCGCGCTCACCGACGGCGCGGCGCTCGCCTGGCTCTACCGCCATGGCGAGGTGCTGGCGCGCCACGACGAGGGCGAGGTGGCGCATATCGAGGTCGGTCTCGCCGCCGAGGACCTCGACCGCTTCGAGCACCGCCAGGGCGCCGCGCCGCCGCCCGCCTGAGCCGCGGGCGTCCCTTCGGCGCGTTCTGCGCCCGATTGTGGGGAAACATCCGCCCCGCTATCATCCTCCCGCCGTTCGGCCAACTTTCGGGAGGAAAACCATGTCGAGCCATTGGCGCCCGCGCGGCGCCGCCCTTGCCCTCGCGCTGTGCGCCGCCCTGGCCGCGCTGCCCGCCAGCGCGAACGAGGTGGTCCGCTTCGGCAAGGGCCACCCCACCGCCTTCACCTTCATTCCCGTCGATGTCGGCGTCGCGGCCGGCACCTTCGCCAAGCACGGCATCGACCTGAAGGTCTTCGCCTTCCACGGCGCCGGCAAGTTCCACCAGGGCTTCGCCGCCGGCTCGATCGACATGGGCGCGGCGTCCGGCCCCGACATGGTGTTCGTCGCCAAGGGCTCGCCGGTGAAGGCCGTCTTCAACGAGGCGGGCCCGCCGCTCAATGTCGGGCTGGGCGTCGCCTATGACAGCCCCATCAAGTCGTTCGCCGACCTCAAGGGCAAGAAGATAGGCGTCACCACCAAGGGCTCGCTCACCTGGTTCCTGCCGCGCCACATGGCCGAGATGGCAGGCTGGGGGACGGACGGCATCGAGACCGTCAGCCTCAGCTCCAACCAGGGCGAGATCGCAGCGCTGCGCACCAAGCAGGTCGACGCGATCTCGATCAGCGTCGACGCCATGTTCGCGCTAGAGGAGAAGAAGCAGGGCCGGCTTCTGCTCAATTACGGCGACCATGTGAAGGACTTCATGGTCCACGTGATCTACGCCTCGAACGCCTTTATCGCCAAGCATCCGGACCAAGTGCGCAAGGTCCTGGCCGGCTGGGTCGACACGATCGAGTACATGAAGGGACACAAGGCCGAGGTGGTGGAGATCTACAACAAGGTGTCCAAGATCCCGGAAGCCATCGCGAGCCGGACCTACGATACCGAAATGCCGATCTTCAACACTGACGGCCATTTCGTGGATTCGGCGCTGAAGGTGCTGGCGAAGTCCTACGTCGAGACCGGGCAGGTCGAGAAGGAGCCCGACATGCGCAAGCTGACCGACGAGAGCTTCCTGCCCAAGATGTAGCGCACCGGCCGCCGTTGCGGTTGAGGCGACGGGTCCGGGCGACTATCATCGCCCCGACCGCGCTCACGAAACGTCAACGGAGGCCAGCATGAACAGAACAATTCGGCGCGCGCAGACCTTCGGGATCGTCCTCGCCGCCGTCGTGGCGGCGTCCGTCGCGGCCACGCCGCGCCCGGCCAGCGCCAACGACATGGTGCGGTTCGGCAAGGGCCACCCGACGGCCTTCACCTTCATTCCGGTCGACGTGGGGGTGCATGCCGGCATCTTCGCCAAGCACGGCATCGACCTGAAGGTCTTCGCCTTCCACGGCGCCGGCAAGTTCCACCAGGGCTTCGCCGCCGGCTCGATCGACATGGGCGCGGCCTCGGGGCCCGACATGGTGTTCGTCGCCAAGGGCTCGCCGGTGAAGGCGGTCGCCAACACGGTCGGGCCGCCCTCGCTGATCGGGATCGGGGTGCGCTACGATTCGCCGATCAAGACGATCGCCGACCTGAAGGGCAAGAAGATCGGCGTCACGACCCACGGGTCGCTGACCTGGTGGCTGCCGCGCCACCTCGCCGAGAAGGAGGGGTGGGGCGCGGACGGGGTGCAGACGGTCAGCCTGACCTCCACCCCGGGCATGATCGCCGGCCTCAGGACGAACCAGGTCGACGCGATCTCGACCGGCATCGATGCGATGTTCGTCCTCGAATCCAAGAAGCAGGGCCGCCTGCTGCTCAGCTTCGGAGATTACGTCAAGGACTTCATGATGCACGTCATGTACGCGTCGAACGACTTCATCGCGAACCATCCCGACGACGTGCGCAAGGTTGTGGCGGCCTGGTTCGATACCATCCGCTACATGAAGACCCACAAGGACGACGTTCTGAAGGTCTACCAGAAGGTATCGAAAATCCCGCCCGAGATCGGCTCGCGGACCTACGACACGGTCATGCCCGCCTTCACCACCGACGGGCATTTCGTCGACTCCCAGCTCAAGGTGCTGGCGCACTCGTACGTCGAGATGGGCGAGGTCAAGAAGGAGCCCGACATGCGCTCGCTCCTGACCGAGAAGTTCCTGCCCAGCGCGATGAATTGAGCCTCAGTGAAAGGCACGACAATGGCCAAGCTGCGCCATATCGCGGTGACCGTATCCGACCTCGCAAAGTCCGCCGCGTTCTACGAGAAGACGTTCGGCCTGACCGTCCACAGCCGCAATGACGTGGCGGTCTCGATGTCGGACGGGGTCATGAACCTCACCCTGCTCAAATTCCCGACCGACGAAATGGCCGGCGACGAGCGTGGCAAGGATTTCGTCGGCGTGCACCATTTCGGCTTCGTGGTGGACGACATCGCCGAGACGGGCCAGGAGATCGAGACCAACGGCGGGCGGTTCCACCCGGTCGATACCGGCGGCATGAACACCGAGACCAAGTACCGCGATCCCGACGGGGTCGTGTTCGACATCACCGGCCCGCAGCATCTCTGGGCCGGGGTGAAGCTGTAGACGCGTGGCGGTCGTAACGGGGAGACGACGCCGGGCAAGGGCGCGCATCGTCCAGGTGGTGTTCATTACCATCGTGCTTGTCGCGTGGTACGTGGTCTCCACCCAGGGCATGATCAATCCGCTGATCCTGCCCGCTTTGCCCAAGGTGGGAGACGCTTTCGTCGGCATCGTTGGCGAAGGGCGACTTCCTGCCCGACCTGCAGGTGACGCTGACCGAGCTGGTCTGCGGCTACGCCATCGCAGTCGCGCTCGGCAGCCTCGTGGGCTTCGCGGTCAGCCGCCGGCGCTACACCGTCCGCGCCTTCGATCCACTGATCGCCGGGCTCGCCGCCGTGCCCCTGATCCTGTTCCTGCCGCTCTACGTGATGTTCTTCGGCATCGGGATCGGCTCCAAGATCGCCATCGGCGCGACCATCGCGTTCTTCCCGATCGCCATGTCGACCATCGCGGGCTTCGCCAATGTCGAACCCTTGTTCCTGACGGCCGCCCGCGCGATGGGCGCCTCGAACACCCAGCTTTTCCGCGAGGTCCTGGTGCCCGCCGCACTGCCGGTGATCCTCAGCGGGCTCCGCATGGGCTTCGTTCTGTGCTTTTTGTCGATCCTGGGCTCGGAGACGATCATCTCCTTTCGCGGGTTGGGCCATAAGATCGTCGAGCTGGGCGAATCGATGGATACGCCCCGGATGTTCGGCTACATCGCCTTCGTGGTGCTGATCGCCGTGGCGATCAACGCGACGGCGACGGCGCTCGAACGGCGGGGGCGGCGCTGATGGCCGGCATCGCCGTTCCGCGCCCGGGAGGCAGCGGGCCCGCCCCCGTCCGGCTGTGGCGCTGGGCCGGGCGGCGGCCCGCCGTGGCGCGCCTGGCCGCGATCGTGGTGTTCCTGGCACTGTGGGAAGGGGTGACCCGCGCCTTCGGCGATCCCCTGTTCGTCGCGCCGCTGAGCGAGACGATCGCCCGGTTCCCCGACGTGCTGCACGACCCCGACGTGATGCATGCCGTGGTGACCACCTTCTGGGAGGTCGCGGTCGCGTTCGCGCTGTCGGTCGCGATCGGCCTCGCCGTCGGCGTGCCGGTGGGGCTGCACCGCGCGACCAACGAGAGCGTCTATCCGATCGTGCTGCTGCTCTATGGCATCCCGCAGGTCACGATCCTGCCGCTGGTGGTGCTGATCTTCGGGATCGGCCCCGCCTCGCGCATCGCGTTCGGGGTGACTCACGGCATGTTCCCCATGATCATCTCGATCGTCGCCGGGGTGAGCCGCATGTCGCCGATCCTGGCGACGAGCGCGTACTCGATGGGGGCGAGCCGGGCGCAACTGTTCCGCCATGTCGTTTTCCCGCAGATGGTGCCGGCCTTTTTCACCGGGATGCGGCTGGGCATGTCGCTGGTGCTGCTCGGGGTGCTGCTGGCTGAGCTCTACTCGTCGCAGGGCGGCATCGGCCAGTACACCACCGCCTATACCGAGGCGTTCCAGCCCGCCCATTTGTTCGGGCTGGTGGCGATCCTCGCCGCCATGGCGATCCTTCTCAACGAGGCGGTGCGCCGCGCCGAAATCCGCGCCAGCCGGTGGCGCGGTTGACCCTGCGCGATTTCCTGACGTTCGGTCGGTCCGTCGGTTGACAGAGCGGCGCGGCGCCGACTATATAGCTGGCACTCGCGGTAGGGGAGTGCTAACAGCGCGATCCCTTCCGCGCACAATCCTGAAGGGGAGAACGCTTTCATGAAAATCAGGCCGTTGCACGATCGCGTCCTGGTCGAGCCGCTGGAGGCCGAGGACAAGACCAAGGGCGGGATCATCATTCCCGATACCGCCAAGGAAAAGCCCATGGAGGGCAAGGTAGTGGCGGCCGGTGCCGGGGCCCGCGGCGAGGACGGCAAGATCCAGAAGCTCGACGTAAAGGTCGGCGACCGGATCCTCTACGGCAAGTGGTCGGGCACCGAGGTCAAGCTCGACGGCAAGGACCTTCTGATCATGAAGGAATCCGACATCATGGGAATCATCGAGTAGAGGAGAGGCCAGAATGGCGGCGAAAGACGTAAGATTTTCGACCGACGCGCGCGCGCGCATGCTCCACGGCGTGGAGGTGCTGGCCGACGCCGTGAAGGTGACGCTCGGCCCCAAGGGCCGCAACGTGGTGCTCGACAAGTCCTTCGGCGCGCCCCGCATCACCAAGGACGGGGTGACGGTGGCGAAGGAGATCGAGCTCTCCGACAAGTTCGAGAACATGGGCGCCCAGATGGTGCGCGAAGTCGCCTCCAAGACAAATGACGAGGCGGGCGACGGCACCACCACGGCGACCGTGCTGGCCGCGGCGATCTTCCGCGAGGGCTGCAAGGCCGTCGCGGCGGGCATGAACCCGATGGACCTGAAGCGCGGCATCGACATCGCGGTCCGCGCGGTGGTCGAGGAGATCAAGAAGCAGTCGAAGCCGATCAAGACCGAGCGCGAAATCGCCCAGGTCGGCACCATCTCGGCCAACGGCCAGGTCGAGGTCGGCCAGATGATCGCCGAGGCGATGCAGAAGGTCGGTAAGGAAGGCGTCATCACGGTCGAGGAGGCCAAGAGCCTCGAGACCGAGCTGGACGTGGTCGAGGGCATGCAGTTCGACCGCGGCTATCTCTCGCCGTACTTCATCACCAACGCCGAGAAGATGGTCACCGAGCTCGAGAACCCCTACATCCTGCTGTTCGAGAAGAAGCTGGCCAGCCTGCAGCCCATGCTGCCGCTGCTCGAGGCGGTGGTGCAGTCGACCCGGCCGCTCCTGGTCGTGGCCGAGGACGTCGAGGGCGAGGCACTGGCCACCCTCGTGGTCAACAAGCTGCGCGGCGGGCTCAAGGTCGCGGCGGTCAAGGCGCCGGGCTTCGGCGACCGGCGCAAGGCCATGCTCGAGGACCTCGCGATCCTGACCGGCGGCCAGGTCGTCTCCGAGGATCTCGGCATCAAGCTCGAGAGTGTCACCCTGCAGATGCTTGGCAAGGCCAAGCGCGTCTCGATCGACAAGGACAACACCACCATCGTCGGCGGGGCGGGCAAGAAGGCCGAGATCGAGGGCCGCTGCAACCAGATCCGGGCGCAGGTCGAGGACACCACCTCGGACTACGACCGCGAGAAGCTGCAGGAGCGGCTGGCCAAGCTCGCGGGCGGCGTCGCGGTGATCCGCGTCGGCGGCGCGACCGAAATCGAGGTGAAGGAGAAGAAGGACCGGGTCGAGGACGCCATGAACTCCACCCGCGCCGCGGTGGAGGAGGGCATCGTTCCCGGCGGCGGCACGGCGCTGCTCTATGCCACCAACGCCCTCGCAAAGCTCAAGAGCGACAACGAGGACCAGCGCGTCGGCATCGAGATCGTCCGCAAGGCGCTGCAATGGCCGGTGCGCCAGATCGCCGAGAACGCCGGGCGCGACGGCGCCGTCGTGGCGGGCAAGCTGCTGGAGAACAAGTCCCCCACGTTCGGCTACGACGCGCAGGCGGACGAGTACACCGACCTCGTGAAGGCCGGCATCATCGACCCGACCAAGGTGGTGCGCACCGCGCTGCAGGACGCCGCGTCGGTGGCGGGCCTCCTGATCACCACCGAGGCGATGGTCGCCGAGCATCCCGAGCCCAAGGATCACAGCCATGGCGGCATGCCGCCGGGTGGCATGGGCGGGATGGGCGACATGGGCATGGGCATGTAGTTTCGCACGGACAAAAAGGCCCGAAGGGCCGACTTGCGAGGGGCCGCGGCAACGCGGCCCCTTTCTCTTTCGTTACCCATGGTATGTACACCGCCACCATGACCCCCGATCCTGACCGCGTCGCCGCCCTGATCCGCGAAGTGGCGGCCGAGGAGATCGTGCCGCGCTACCGCAGCCTGGGCGAGGGCGACGTGTACGAGAAGCGGCCGGGCAACCTGGTCACCGCCGCCGACCTCGCGGCCGAGGCGCGGCTCGCCGACGGGCTCAGCGCCATGGTCGCGGGCAGCCAGGTGGTCGCCGAGGAGATGGCGGAGACGAATCCGGGCGCGCTGGCGCGGCTGGGCGAGGCGGGGCCGGTCTGGGTGATCGACCCGGTCGACGGCACGGCGAACTTCGCCGCGGGCCGGCCGATCTTCGCGGTGATCGTCGCCTATGTCGAGGCCGCGCGGACGCGCGCCGGTTGGATCCTCGACGTGCTGGCCGACGAGATGGCCGTGGCGGAAGAGGGCGCGGGCGCCTTCTCGAACGGCACAAGGCTGCACGCGGCCGGCGCCGCGCCGCTCGCCGAGATGACCGGCTATGTCGGCCAGCGCCTGCGCCGCGATCCCGAAGTGGCGCGCCGCCTCGGTCACATCCGGGTGTCGCGCTGCTCGGGCCGCGACCATTTCGACCTGGCGCGCGGAACGCTGCACTATGCGCTGTTCCGTCGCGTCATGCCGTGGGACCATGCCGCCGGCGCGCTGCTCCATCGCGAGGCGGGCGGCCACAACGCCCGCATCGACGGCACGCCCTACCGCCCCGGCGGCGGCCCGGACCAGGGGCTGCTGCTCGCCCCCGACGCCGATTCGTGGCACGCGGTGCGCGACGCGGTGCTGCCGAACGGAAGTTGAGACCGCCAGCGGACGATCTGCCAGGCGCCGAACCCCGGATCGGGTCGTCGCCGATCCCAATCGACGCCGCGTGAAATGCAACGCGGGGGCGCGAAGCTGGTTGTTGCGGGGCGGCCGCCCGCCGCTATGATCGCCCCGACCGCCGCACTTCACGGGAGACAGGCATGACCAAGGCCGCGTTCATCGGGCTCGGCGTGATGGGCTATCCCATGGCCGGGCACCTCGCCGCCAAGGGCTACGAGGTAACGGTCTACAACCGTACGGCAGCAAAGGCCGAGCGCTGGGTGGCCGCGCACAAGGGCAGGGCGGCGTCGACCCCGCGCCAGGCGGCGGCGGGGTGCGAGCTGGTCTTCGCCTGCGTCGGCAACGACGACGACGTGCGCGCGGTGATGCTCGGCCGGGACGGCGCCCTGGCCGGGATGGAGAAGGGCGCGGTGCTGGTCGACCACACCACGGCCTCGGCGACGCTCGCCCGCGAGCTGGCGGCGGCCGGGGCGGAGAAGGGGGTCGGCGTGCTGGACGCGCCGGTCTCCGGCGGCCAGGCCGGGGCCGAGAACGGCAAGTTGACGGTGATGGTCGGCGGCGAGCCGGCCCATTTCGACCGCGCCAAGCCGGCCATGGACGCCTATGGCGTCTCGGTGATGCTGATGGGGCCGTCCGGGTCGGGCCAGCTCACCAAGATGGTGAACCAGATCTGCATCGCAGGCCTCGTCCAGGCGCTCGCGGAAGGCGCCAACTTCGCCCAGCGCGCCGGGCTCGACACGCAGAAGGTGTTCCAGGTCATTTCCAAGGGCGCGGCCCAGTCGTGGCAGATGGAGAACCGCCACGCGACCATGCTGGACGGCAAGTACGATTTCGGCTTCGCCGTCGACTGGATGCGCAAGGATCTCGGCATCTGCCTGGCCGAAGCCGAGCGCAACGGCGCGCGCCTGCCCGGTCACCGCGCTCGTGGACCAGTTCTACAAGCACGTCCAGGAGCGCGGCGGCGGGCGCTACGACACGTCGAGCCTGATGCTCCTGCTCGCCAAGCCGTAGCCGTTCGGCGCGCCCCGTTGGACACCGGCACAGAAACAGACGGACTGAAATTCGGCCGCGGCGAAGGGACGGGCGCCCAGAGCCGCGTCCTGCTGTTCGTCGCCGCGCTGGCCACCAACTTCGTCACCGCCATCGAGGCGACGATCGTTGCCACGGCCATGCCGACCATCGTCGCCGAGCTGGGCGATTTCGAGCTGCTGAGCTGGGTGTTCACCGCCTATCTGCTCACCCAGGTGATCACCATCCCGATCTATGGTCGCCTGTCCGACCTCTACGGCCGGAAGCCGATCTTGCTGATCGGGATGGGGCTGTTCCTGCTGGGCTCGGTGCTGTGCGGCTTTGCCTGGTCGATGGCGTCGCTGGTCGCGTTCCGCGTGGTGCAGGGGCTGGGGGCGGGGGCCCTCATGCCGGTCGCGCGGACCCTGGTGGGGGATATCTATCACGGGCCGGAACGGGCGCGGATGCAGGGGTACGTGTCCAGCGTGTTCGTCGCCGCCGCGGTTTTCGGCCCCGTAGTGGGCGGATTCATCGCCACCCACACCATCTGGCCGCTGGTGTTCTGGGTGAATTTGCCGCTCGGGCTGCTCGCCGGCGGAATCCTGATCTGGGCGCTGCACGAGAAGGTCGAGCGGCGCAAGCACCGCATTGATTGGGGCGGCGCGGCGATCCTGGCGGCAGGGGCGGGCGGGCTGCTGTTCGCCCTGGCCGAGGTGTCGAAGCTCGGCCCGGTGGTCACCGCGGGCCTCATATTTGCGGCTGTGCTGCTGCTGGTCGGCTTCGCGTTTTACGAGCGCGCGGTCGCCGAGCCGATCTGGCCGCCCTCGCTGTGGCGCGACCGGATGGTGACCAGCGGCAACCTGGTTTCGCTCGCCATCGGCTGCGCCATGATGGGGATCGCCGCGTATCTGCCGGTCTACATGCAGGGGGTGATAGGCACCACCGCGGTCGTCTCCGGCATGACCATCATGGCGATGTCGGCGACCAGCCCGATCGGGGCGGTGCTGGCCGGGCGGCTCATGCTGCGCACCTCGTACCGCACCGCGGCGATGTGCGGCGGGGCGATGTTCGTCGTGGGCACGTCGATGATGACCTTCCTGGCTCCGACAAGCCCGGTGGCCTGGGCGATGGCGTCCGGCCTGTGCATGGGGCTTGGGATCGGGCTCAGCAACAACACCTACATGGTGTCGATGCAGACCGAGACCGGCTGGAGCCAGCGCGGCGTCGCGACCTCGGCGTTCATCTTCTGCCGCATCCTGGGCCAGTCGATCGGCACCGCCGCGTTCGGCGGCATCCTGAACGCGCGCCTCGCGCCCTATCTGAACGGGACGGGCGAGGGGGACGACCTGGTGGCCAAGGTCATGTCGCCGGCCCTGCGCCACTCGCTGCCCCCGGAAGCGTTTGCCCGCCTGCTTCAAGCCCTGGACGGGGCGCTGCACACGGTATTCTTCATCCTCGTCGGGTTCGCCGCAGTCGTGCTGGTGACGGGGCTGCTGCTGCCGCGTGGGCGAGGGCTCAGATAGCCGTCAGATCAAGAGCTTCCGCACCTTTTCCTCAGCCTTGATCTCATTCCATAAAGAGTCCATCTCGTCGAGCGTCGAATCGGATGGATTTTTGCCTTTGCGTGCAAGGCGCTCCTCGATCTTCCGGAAGCGACGCTCGAACTTTGCATTGGTCCGGCGCAGCGCCACCTCGGGATCGATCTTCAGATGGCGCGCCATGTTGGCGACGACGAACAGCACGTCGCCGATCTCGTCCTCGAGCCGGTCGGGCGGGCTGCCGGCAGCGATCTCCGCCTCGACCTCGCCCAGCTCCTCGCGCAGCTTGTCGAGCACCGGCCCGAGATCGGGCCAGTCGAACCCGACGCGCGCGGCGCGGTTCTGCAGCTTGATGGCGCGCATCAATGCGGGCAGGGCGAGCGCGATCCCGTCGAGCGTGCCGGCGGGCCGGTCGCCGGCGCCCGCCGCGCGCTCGGCCGCCTTGTGCGCCTCCCACGCGACGGTCTGGGCCTCGGACGTCGCCACGTCGGCCGCTCCGAACACGTGCGGATGGCGCCTGACCATCTTGTCGGAAATCGTCTGGGCCACGTCGGCGAAGCCGAATTCGCCGCGCTCCTCGGCCATGCGGGCGTGGAACACGACCTGGAACAGCAGGTCGCCCAGCTCGTCCTTCAGCGCGGCGAGGTCGGCCCGGCCGATGGCGTCGGCCACCTCGTAGGCCTCCTCGATCGTGTAAGGGCGCGATGGTGGCGAAATCCTGCTCCAAATCCCAGGGGCAGCCGCCCGCGGGGTCCCTCAGCCGCGCCATGATGGCGAGCAGCCGGGCGATCGCATCGTTCGACTTCCGTCATCCCCCTACGGTGCCCGGGAACGAACCAATGTCAATGGGATCGAAAGTGTTCGATGCTATATTGCCCGCGGCGCGCGCGGCTCGGCCGCGATTTGGTGGAGTTGGTCGTGCCCGACCTGTTGTTTCTGACGCAACGTCTGCCCTATCCCCCGAACAAGGGCGAAAAGATCCGGGCGCTGGAGCTGCTGCGCCATTTCAGCGGGTCGTTCGACGTGCATCTCGGCTGCCTGATCGACGACCCTGCCGATTGGGCGCATGTCGACACGGTGCGCGAGATGTGCCGCGACATGCATGTGGCGGCGCTGGACCGCAAGCGCGCCAAGATCGCCTGCCTGCGCGGTCTCGCCACCGGCGACCCGCTGTCCGTGGCGTTCTTCGCCGATCGCGGCCTCAAGGAATGGGTGGCGCGCACGCTCGACCTGGTCCGGCCCGACGCCGTGTTCGTCTGCTCCTCCAACATGGCGCCCTACGTTCTCGACCATTCCTACCGGGCGCCGGTGGCGATCTGCGACCTCGTCGACGTCGACTCCGAGAAGTGGCGTGCCTACGCTGCCAAGGCGCAGTTCCCGTTGCGCTGGGTCTATGGCCGCGAGGCGCGCCTGACCTTCGCGCTGGAACGCCGCATCGTGCGCGAGACCGACCATTCGACCTTCGTGTCGGAGGCGGAGGCCGAGCTGTTCCGGACGCTGGTCCCCGACTGCGCCGACAGGATCCTTGGCATCTCGAACGGGGTGGACCTCGCCTATTACAGCCCCGACGCCCCTGGCGCGGCGCCGTTCGACCCGGCCGCGCCGACCTACAGCTTCGTCGGCACGATGGATTATCCGCCGAACGTCGACGCCGTCGCGTGGTTCGCGACGAAGATCCTGCCGCTCATCCGCAGGCGCCTTCCTGGGGCGCAATTCTACATCGTCGGCTCGCACCCGACGCCGCAGGTCGCCGCGCTCGCCCGCATCGACGGCGTCCATGTCACGGGCCGCGTTCCGGACGTGCGGCCCTATCTGCGCCATGCACGGGCCTGCGTCGCACCCATGCGGATCGCCCGTGGCATCCAGAACAAGGTTCTGCAGCCGATGGCGATGGGCGTGGTCACGATCGTGACACCTGACGCGCTCGAGGGGATCGAGGCGCAGCCCGGCCGCGAGGTGCTGGTTGCCGCCGACGCCGAGTCGTTCGCCACCGCCTGCATCCAGGCCGGCACGTCCGACTTGGCCCCGTCGATCGGCGCGGCGGCCCACCGGCGCATGGCGGAAAGCTATAGCTGGGCCGCGAGGCTCTCCGCTTTCGATCCGCTGCTCGGCGTGGCGCAGGCAGCGCGACATCAGGCTGACATGTCGCGACCGAGATCCATCGGGTCAGCTGGACGCTGAACGCGGCCGCCGCAGAACCGATTCGAGGAGGGGCGGGTGATGACCTGCCACTTCACGAAGACCGGTACGGAAGGATGGAAGATCGACTCATGAGCTTTGTGGCCGACGAGATAGGGCGCACGGGCGCGCTGTTGCAGGCGATGCTGGGCGACGCGGAGCTTCTGCAACACACCGAGCGCGCCGCCGAGCTGTGCGTGGCGGCGATCCGCGGCGGCGGCAAGGTGATGTTCGCGGGCAATGGCGGCAGCGCGGCGGACGCCCAGCATCTGGCGGCCGAGCTGGTCGGCAAGCTGAGCTTCGACCGGCCGGGCCTGCCGTCGATGTCGCTGACCACCGACACCTCCATCCTGACCGCCGTCGGCAACGATTACGGCTATGACGATGTGTTCGAGCGCCAGGTCCAGGCGATCGGCGGGAAGGGCGACGTGCTGGTCGGCATCTCGACCTCGGGCCGTTCGAAGAACCTGGTGAAGGCCTTCGCCGCCGCGCGCGACAAGGGCATCGTCACCGTCGGCATGACCGGCCAGACCGGGGGCGACATGCTCGCCTTGTGCGACCTCTGCCTCCGCGTGCCGTCGACCGACACCCAGAAGATCCAGGAGGCGCAGATCGTGCTCGGGCACATCTTCTGCGGGCTGGTCGAGAGCGCGATGTTTCCGCGCCCGGCGTGATGCAGGCCATCGTGCTGGCCGGCGGGCAGGGGACGCGGCTGCGCCCGGTCATCGACAGCCTGCCCAAGCCGCTCGCGCCGGTCGCCGGCCGTCCCTTCCTCGCCCATCTGCTCGACCGGCTGGAACGCCAGGCGGTCGACCGGGTGATCCTTTCGGTCGGCTACATGGCGGACCGCATCGTCGCCGCGTTCGGCGACCGCTACCGCTCGCTCTCCATCGCCTATTCCGTCGAGGAGGAGCCGCTTGGCACGGGCGGCGGGCTGCGCCAGGCCCTTTCCCTGGCGGACGCATTCCCGGTCTTCGCGCTCAACGGCGATACCATCGTGGAGCTGGACTTCCGCGCCATGGCCGGCACGCTCGCCGAGGCCGCCGCCGATCTTGCCATCGCGCTTCGCCGGGTGCCCGATGCGGCCCGCTATGGTCGGGCGCACGTCGAGGACGGGCGGATCGTCGGGTTCGCCGCCCGCGGCGAAGGGACGGGCGCCGGGCTGATCAATGCGGGGGTCTACCTGTTCGCGGCGGACCTCCTGGGCGACCCGGCGCTTCCCGACCGCTTCTCGTTCGAGCGTGAGTTCCTGGAGCCACGCGCCGCGAGTCTCCGCCCGGTCGCGTTCGAGACAGGCGGCTACTTCGTCGATATCGGGGTGCCGGAAGACTATGCCCGTGCCCAGCGCGAGCTGGCGTCCTGATCTTTCGACGGTGCTGGGGGCGCGAGGCTCTTCTCGGTATCGCCGGGAGCGTGCGAAAGGGTAACCCGCGCCTTGGCTTCAGCGCACAGGATTGTCGCATAATGTATGTTATGACGTGTACGGGGTGCGGGCAGGGCGGCTCAGTCGGCCAGCTCCATCACCAGCCCGTCATAGCCCGGCTCGACGCCCGCCGGGCACAGGCCGCGCATGGTCTCGTAATCGGCTTGGTGGTTCATGTGGGTGAACACGGCGCGGCGCGGCGCGACCCGCTCGATCCAGCCGAGCGTCTTGTCGAGATGGGCATGGGTCGGGTGCGCGTCCCCCGCACGCAGGCAGTCGACGATCCAGAGCTCGACGCCCGCCAGCGCCGCGAACGCGGCTTCGGGTAGTTCGACCACGTCCGTGGAATACCCGAACCCGCCGATGCGGAACCCCAGCGAGGCGCAGATGCCATGGTCCTGCGGGTACGGCATGATGCCGACCGGCCCGACCTCGAACGGCCCGTCGATCGTACGCGGCGCCAGGATCGGCCGGTACATAGCATCCAGGTCGGCGAACCCCTCGAACAGATAGCCGAACCGGCGCGTGATGCCCTCCAGCGTCGCCGGGTCGCACCAGGTGGCGATCGGTTGCCGGCCCATGCGGCGATGGATGGTGCGCAGGTCGTCGATACCGTGCACGTGGTCGGCGTGGTCGTGGGTGTAGAGCACCGCGTCGACGCGCGTCACCCCGGCGGCCAGGAGCTGGGCGCGGAGATCCGGCGAGGTGTCGATCAAGATGGTCGTGCCGCGGGTCTCGACCAGCACCGAGGGCCGCGTCCGGCGGTTTTTCGGGTTGTCGGGGTCGCAGGCGCCCCAGTCGCCGCCGATCAGCGGCACCCCGGCCGAGGGGCCGCAGCCGAGCATGGTCACCTTCATGCTGCCGCCCGGGCGCGGGTGAACAAGCGGCGGAAATTCGCGGTGGTGACGCGGCCGAGCTCCTCGGGGCTCACCCCCTTGAGGTCGGCCACGCAGCGCGCGGTGTCGGCAACGAAGGCAGGCTCGTTGCGCTTGCCGCGGTTCGGCACCGGGGCGAGATACGGCGCGTCGGTCTCGACCAGCAGCCGGTCGAGCGGCAGGTCGCGGACGATGGCGCGCAGATCATCCGCCTTCTTGAACGTCACGATGCCCGACAGCGAGACATAGAACCCGATATCGATGGCCGCCTTGGCGAGCTCCGGACCCGAGGAAAAGCAGTGCATTACCCCCGTAAGTTCACCTGTGTTCGCACCTTCTTGGAGCATCCGGGCGACCTCGTCGTCGGCCTCCCGCGCATGGACGATCAGCGGCAGGCCGGTCGCCTTCGCCGCCGCGATATGGGCGCGGAAATTGGCCCGCTGCGCCTCGCGCGGCGAATGGTCGTAATAGAAATCGAGCCCGCATTCGCCGATTCCCACGACCTTTGGGTGGTCGGCGAGGCGGATCAGCGCGTCGGGCGCGTCCACCCCCTCCCCTTCGGCCTCGTGCGGATGGACACCGACCGAGCACCAGATGCCGTCATGGGCCTCGGCGATCGCGCGCACCGCGGAGAACCGGCTCAGATGGGTGCAGATGGTCACCATCTCGGCCACGCCGGCCGCGCGCGCCCGCTCGATCGCGACCTCGCGGTCCGCGTCGAAACTGTCGAAGTCCAGGTGGCAGTGGCTATCGACCAGCATGGGGCAGCGAGATTTATCACATCGCTTTGTGAGATCGTACCGTTGATCGCGATGAGGGCCGGCATCATGCCGCAGGGCGACGTTATCGTGCTGGCGAGCAGTTGACCGCGTCGCCGGCACCGGCGTAGCGCCGGGCTCGCCAGGCTTGGCTTGGCGTGCCGCCAGCGGCGGCGCCGCCGAAGCGCGGCCGGCGCGGCTCGAACTGTCGGAAATTTTTACAAACATTTGGCTCGATCGCCTTTCCACTGTCGGGAATTTTTACAATTCCACCCTGTTGCTCATTTCACCGCTGCGCCAACCTTCTGAAAATCCCTGTGATTTCTATCCTGGCATGGTTCTTGCATGGGAGGTACTTGCTAAAAATGAACCAGAATGGGGTGGGTCATGGTGCGCAAGCTTGGCATTTCGGGCCTAGTCGCGGCGGCGGCGTTGCTTGCTCTGCCGGTTGGGGCGTCGGCAGGCACGGTCGACTTCAGGGTTTATAACAGTTCATTGGGTGATCTGCCTGACGTGTACCTCTTGGACAGCGCCGGCAACGTCCAGATGAGCGGAGGAAATCCGGTCAAAGCCACCCAAAACGGAATTCAATCGAACACGGGTGGGCTCCAGTTCCACGATGACGACACAGTGGCGCAGGCGCCAGTCAACGCGCGAGCCTACTACTACTACACAGGGTCGCCGAATACGGTCAATGGCGCCACAGTGAACACTTGGATTCCAACGTCGCTTTTCACCCGAAACAACCCCAGCGCCGATGCCGGTCTTGGGGTTTGCAGTCCACAGGAGTCCCTGCCACAGCGATCATAATGGTACCAATGGTGGCGGCGACTACAATGAGCTGAGCAACGAGTATGTCGGCGGCCAGGAATTGATCGAGCTGCACTTGCCCAATGACGGTGAGCACTGGCTTAGCATTATGCTGTCGTCCCTGGACGATGGCGGCTCGCCGGATGAGAGCGGCTACGTCATAGGGTCCGACGCCTCGATCGACGGCTCCGGTTTGACAGTTGCTGAGCTGCTCTCGGCCCACGACAGTTTCCATTTCGAGTACACGGGCGGCGGCGTTAACAAGAGTCTGAACCTGCAGAATTTGGACTGGCGCCGGCCTTAGCTTGTACGACTATCGGTACCTGTATTTCGTGGCCTACGATCCCAATGGTCCGAGTACGAATCGGAACAACGACTACCTGATCGCGGCGGCCGAGATCGACTATCCCGTCCCCGAGCCGGCGACCCTGTCGTTGCTGGGGCTGGGTCTCGCCGGGCTCGGCTGGGTACGCAGGCGGAAGACGCGCGGCTGACAAGACGGCGCTAGTGACCATACCAGCGGCGGCCATTGGCCGCCGCTGCCGTTTCCGGCCCCTCCCCTCGCCCGACATCGCCGCGGCCGCTATGCTCGCCGCATGAGCCATATCCTTTTCGCGTGGGAGCTTGGCGGCGCCACCGGCCATCTGCACCATGTCGGGCGGCTGGCGAAGTCGCTCGGCGAGCGCGGCCATCGCGTCACCATCGCGACGCGCAACCTGCGCGACACGGCGCGCCTCCTGGGGCGGGAGCGGTTCGCCCTGCTGCAGGCGCCGCTGCATTTGCAGCCCAGCACCCTGCCCCCGGCGGTAAGCTTCGCGGAGCTTCTGTTCCGCGTCGGGTATCACGACGCGGGGGCACTGGCCCCGCTGCTCGAGGCATGGCGCGGCCTGATCGGGCTGGTCGCGCCCGACGTGGTGGTGGGCGAGCACGCGCCGACCGCCCTGCTCGCGGCGCGCACGCTGGGGCTGCCGCGCGCCCTGGTGGGCACCGGCTTTATCGTCCCGCCCCTCGCCGCGCCGATGCCCATCCTGCAGCCCTGGACGCGGGTTCCCGCCATGCGGCTGGACGCGGCCGACCGGCGCTGCCTGGAGGTGGTGAATGCCGTCCTTGCCGAAATCGGGGCGACGCCGATCGGCCGGGCCGCCGAGCTGTTCGATGCCGACGCGCGGTTCCTTTGCATCTTTCCCGAACTCGACCCGTTCGGCCCGCGCAGCGACGCGGTGCCGGGCGGCCCGCTTCCGGCGGCGCCGCTGGCCGGGACGGACGTCGCGCCACTCGGCCCGGATGCGATCTTCGCCTACTACCCTGCCGCCTTTCCGCTGTTCGGCGCGCTCCGCTCCGCGCTGGAGGCGATCGGGCGGCCTGCCCTGGTGGTCGCGACGGACGCGACGCCGGAGCTGGTGGCGGAGACCGCCGCCGGACCTGTTCGCATCGTCGCCCGCCAGGTTCCCCTGGCCACAGTGGCGGGCGAGGCGGCGCTCGCGATCAACTATGCGGCGCCGGGCAGCGCGGCCAACCTGCTGGCCGCAGGGCGGCGGCTGGTCTGCCTGCCGCTGCATGTCGAGCAGTACCTCATCGCCCACCGGCTGATGCGCCAGGGGCTCGCCCGGCCGCTGGGGGCGAATGCGACGGCGGAAAAGCTGGAGGCGGTGCTGCGCGCCGCCCTCGGCGATGTCGGGCTGGCGTCGCGCGCCCAGGCCGTTGCCGCCCGCTATGCCGGCTACGACGCCCAGGCAGCGCTGGACCGCGTGGTCGCGGGGATCGAGGCGCTGGCGGAAGGGCGCGCTCAGTCGGCGGCGCCCGCCTCCTCCGCCTCGACATAGCGCGGGAAGATCGCGGCCGGCTTGGGCAGCGCGGTGCCCGGCGCCAGCGCGTGGTCGGGCCCGAGCCGGGCGAAGTCGCGCGCGTCGGCGGCGACGCCGAGCTGGTCGAGGAGCTGGCCCATCGCGCCCGGCATATAGGGCTGAAGCACGAGGGCCAAATGGCGCAGCGTCTCGGCCACGACGTAGAGCACCGCGCCCATGCGCGCAGGGTCGGTCTTGCGCAGCGCCCACGGCGCCTGGTGGTCGACATAGGCGTTGGCGGCGCGCACCACCACCCACACCGCCTCCAGCCCCTCGTGGAAGGCCTGCACGTCGAGCCTGGCGCGCAGCTCGTCGCCCAGGCGATGCGCGCGGTCGAGCAGCGCCGCGTCGTCGTCCGTCGCGACCCCGGGGTCGGGCAGCTTGCCGTCGCAGTTGCGCGCGATCATGGTGAGCACGCGCTGGGCCAGGTTGCCAAGATCGTTCGCCAGGTCGCCGTTCAGCCGGTTGACCATCGCGCGGTGCGAGAAGTCGCCGTCATTGCCGAACGGCACCTCGCGCAGCAGGAAGTAGCGCACCGGGTCGAGCCCGTAGCGCGCCACGACGTCGTGCGGCTCGATCACGTTGCCGAGCGACTTGGAGATCTTCTGCCCTTCGTTGGTCCACCAGCCGTGGGCGAAGATGCGGCGCGGCGGCGCGATGTCCGCCCCCATCAGGAAGGCCGGCCAATAGACCGCGTGGAACCGCACGATGTCCTTGCCGACCATGTGCAGGTCGGCCGGCCAGAACGTGCGGTAGAGATCGTTCTGCTCGTCCGGATAGCCGACCGCGGTGATGTAGTTGGTGAGCGCGTCGAGCCACACATACATGATGTGGTCGGGATCGCCCGGCACCGGCACGCCCCAGTTGAAGCTGGTGCGCGAGATCGACAGGTCCCGAAGCCCGCCTCTCACGAAGCTCACCACCTCATTGCGGCGCGACGCCGGCAGGATGAAGTCGGGGTTGGCGTCGTAGAAGGCGAGCAGCCGGTCGCCCCACTTGGACAGGTCGAAGAAGTAGCTCGGCTCCTCGACCCACTCGCACTCCGCGCCGGAGGGGGCGATCTTCTTGCCGCCCGGCCCGTCCTTCAGCTCGCTTTCGTCGTAATACGCCTCGTCGCGGACCGCGTACCAGCCGGCATACTTGCCGAGATAGATATGCCCGTTCGCGGCGAGCTTCTCCCACAGCGCCTGGGTGGTCACCGTGTGGCGCGCTTCGGTGGTGCGGATGAACTGGTCGTTGGAGCAGTTCAGGGCGGCGGCGAGGTCGCGGAAGTTCTGCGACACGCGGTCGGTGAAGGATTGCGGGTCCATTCCGGCGTCGCGCGCCGACTTCTCGACCTTCTGGCCGTGCTCGTCGGTACCCGTCAGGAAGAACACCTGGTACCCGTCGAGCCGCTTGTAGCGGGCCATCACGTCGCAGGCGAGCGTCGTGTAGGCGTGCCCGATATGGGGAACGTCGTTCACGTAATAGATCGGCGACGTGACGTAGTAGCGTCTTTCGGACATTGGATTACCTGGAACGGGCGCCGGCGCCGGCGGCGCGTTCGAGCGCGAAGAAGGCGCTCAGGACGGCCTGCTTCCGGTCGAGATTGATGCCGTCCGCCTGTGCGACGAGGCGGGTGACCTTGTCCCATACCTCGATCCAGCGATCAAGGGGCGCCAGGGCCGCCAGCCGCCCGGCGAGCGGATCGTCGGCCGCGCCGCGCGCCGCGCGCCCGATCGCCCGGCCGAGCCGCCAGGTCAGCAGGCCGCACGCCGTGCGCCAGCGCGCTTCCGTGCCGGGCCGGCCGAACTGGTCGGCGAAGCCGTGCAGAGCCTGCCCGTCGACGCTCGGCAGCCCGTCGAGCAGCCGGTCGAGCGTGCGGCTGAGCTCGATCCCGCCGGCTTCCGCCAAGGCGAGGGCCCGGCCGATCGAACCCTCCGCCAGCCCGGTCAGGGCGGCCCGGTCCGCCTCGCCCAGCTCGGGCAGGTGGCGGGCGATCAGCGCCGCGACCGCCTCGTCGGCGAGCGGGCGCAGCGCCAGCCGGCAGCAGCGCGACCGGATGGTCGGCATCAGTCGTCCCGGCGCGTGACTTACCAGTAATATCAGGGCCTTGGCGGATGGTTCTTCCAGCGATTTCAAAAGTGCGTTGGCGGCGCTCGGCGTCATCTGGTCGGCGGAATCGACCACGATCACCCGCCAGCCGCCCTCCGCCGGGGTGAGGCGCAGGAATTCGCCCGCCTTGCGCACCTCGTCGACCCCGATCGTCTCCCTCCGGCGCTGGCGGTCGGCCGCGTCCTTCCTCATCTCCTCCTCGGTGAAGCCGGGCTCCAACGTCATCAGGTCGGCATGGCCGCCCGAGGCGACGCGGCGGAAGACGGGATGCTCGGGACCGAGGGCGAGCGTCTCGGGCGGGCCGAACAGCCCGCCGTCCCCGCCGCCCGCCAGCGCGAACCGCGCAAAGCGGTAGGCGAGTGTCGCCTTGCCGACCCCGCGCGGGCCGGCGAGCAGCCAGGCGTGCGGCAACCTTCCGGCGTTCCACGCGCCCAGCAGCACGCGCTCGGCGCCCTCCTGCCCCACCAGCTCGGCGTTCTCGCGCGGCGGCAGGGGATCGCGGTCGGTGTCGTCTGCTGCGGCCATGAGGGCCGATTATAGCCCGGGCGGGGCGAGGCGCGCGCGGAGTTCGGCGAGGATGCCCTCGTGCACCGCCTCGACGGGGGCGGACGCGTCGATCACCGCGACCCGGCCGGGCTCGCGCCGGGCGATGTCGAGGAAGGCCTCGCGCAGCCGGCGGTGAAAGGGCAGCCCCATCCGCTCGTAGCGCGTTGCGACGCCCGGGCGGCCGGTGGCGCGGACAAGCCCGGCCTCCGCCGGCAGATCGAGCACCAGCGTCAGGTCCGGGCCGAACCCGCCGAGGACGGCCCGGCCGATCGCTTCGACCGTCTCGCGCCCCAGCCCCTGGCCATAGCCCTGGTAGGCCATGGTGGAATCGGCGAAGCGGTCGCACACCACCCACTCGCCGCGCGCCAGCGCCGGCTTGACCGTGCGGGCGACATGTTCGGCGCGCGCCGCGAAATGCAGCAGCGTTTCGGTCAACGGGTCCCAGCGGCCGGTCTCCCCCTCGACCAGCAGGGCGCGGATCTCCTCGGCGCCGGGCGCGCCGCCGGGCTCGCGCGTTGCGATGGCGGGGATGCCCGCCGCGACCAACGCCGCGACCAGACATTGCGCCTGGGTGGACTTGCCCGCCCCCTCGCCGCCCTCGAGCGTGATGAACCGGCCGGCCGTCACGCGCCGCCCGCCCGTTCGCTCACCCCGGCGAGCCAAAGATCACCTGGTGCACGGCGGCGGAGAGCCGGCCGAACACGCCAAGCCGGCCGACGGCGTCGCCGGCGACCAGCGGGCGGGTCACCCCGTCCCAGCCGGGCGCCGTAATGGTGAGCGTGCCGATCTGCGCGCCCTTGGCGATCGGCGCCGGCATGGGCGCGGTGTAGTGCACCGTCACCTTCATCGCCGGGCGGAGCTTCTTCTGCATGGTCACGACCACGGGCTGCTCCACCAGGAGCGGCACGGCGGGCTGCTTGCCCAGCCAGACCTGCGCCTTGTCCACCGTCTCGCCACCCTTGAACAGCGCATAGGTGCCGAACTCGCGATAGCCCCAGTCGAGCAGCCGCTCGCCCTCCTGCGAGCGGGCGTTGACACTGCCCAGCCCGCCGATCACCACCACCAGCCGGCGCCCGTCGCGCAGCGCCGTGGCGGCCAGCAGGTAGCCCGCCTCGTCGGTGTGGCCGGTCTTCAGCCCGTCGACGCCGAGGCTCTTGTAGAGCAGCGGGTTGCGGTTGCCCTGCTTGATGTTGTTGTAGGTGAAGTTCAGCTCTTTAAAGTAGTGATAATACTGGGGAAAGTCCCGGATGATGTGCTCCGACAGCGTGGCGATATCGCGCGCCGTCGTGATGTGGCCGGGCACCGGCAGTCCGTCCGGATTCTTGAAGGTCGAATGGGTGAGGCCGAGCTTCTTCGCGGTGCGGTTCATCTCGTCGGCGAAGGCCTCGACGCTGCCGTCCAGCCCCTCGGCCATCACGATGCAGGCGTCGTTGCCCGACTGCACGACGATGCCCTGGATCAGATCCTCGATCTTCACCCGCGTGTTGACCCGGACGAACATCTTCGAGCCGCCGGTCTTCCACGCCTTGGCGCTGACCGGCAACGTGTCCTCCAGCTTCAGGCTGCCGTTCTGCAGCCGCTGGAACACGATGTAGATGGTCATCAGCTTGGTCAGCGACGCCGGGTGCATCGGCGTGTCGGCGTTCTTGTCGTAGAGCACCGTATCGGTCGTCATGTCGATGAGGATCGCCTGCTTGGCGGCGGTCTCGAACCCGGCTTCGGCCCGGGCCGGCCCCGCCGCCAGGGCGGCGGTGAGCGCGGCGGCGGCGAGGCCGATCACGGTACGCGGTCTTGCGATGAACGACATACGCATCCTTTCGTCGTTTCTTGGGTTCAGGTGCCCCCGCACCCCGAGCCTAGTCGACGATCAGCCGGGCCTCGCGATAGCCCAGCCCGACCACCCGGTCGAGCGCCTTGTCGGCGTCCTCGACCGAACCGAGCGGCCCGATCCGCACCCGCCACAGCTTGCGGGCGCCGAGCTGCACGGGCGTGATGGCGGCGTGGCCGACGGCGGCGAGCCGGGCGCGCAGCCGGTCGGCGTTGGCGTAGTCGCCGAACGCGCCGGCCTGAACGTAGATGGAGGTGGGATGGACCGCCGCGGCCGGCGGCGCGGCTGCCGTCGGGAGCGGGTCGGAGATCTCGATCACCGCCGGGCGAGCGGCGGGCGTGGCGGCCGGCAGGGATGCGACCTCGACCGTCTGCACGGCGGGTGCGACGGGCGCGGCAGCGGGGATCGGCGCGGGCTCGGCGGGCGGCGCGATGAGCTTGGCCAGCATCACCGGCGGCGGCCCTTTGCGGCCGGCGGCGACGGCCAGGGCATAGCTTTCCTCCGGCAAGGTGCGCACCCGGACGCGTGCCGTCCCGCGGTCGGCGAAGCCGAGAAGCTGGGCCGCGCGGCGCGACAGGTCGATGATGCGGCCGCGGCGATAGGGGCCGCGGTCATTGACGATCACGGCGATCGACCGGCCGTTCTCCAGATTGGTGACTTGCACCTTGCACGGCATCTGCAGGGTCGGGTGCGCGGCCGTCAGCGCGTTCATGTCGTAGAGATCGCCATCCGCGGTGCGGTTGCCGTGGAAGCCCGGCCCGTACCACGAGGCGATGCCCGTCTCGTCGTAGAAGAAATCCTCGCGCGGGCGATAGCGCACCCCCTCGACCGTGTAGGTATCGCCGACCTTGTAATTGCCGTGGCTGGCCGAGCCGCCCGGCGCGCCCGCGCCTTCCAGCCGCTTGGTCATGTTGACGGCAAGCTGGGTTTCGGCGCAGCCGGCCAGCAGCGCCGCCGTCGCGACGGCCGCCAGCAGGCGCAGCGTAGCGTGCCCCCTCACCCGCCCTACCCGCTGCCGATCCGGTCGGACAGCACGCCGACCGTGATGGCGTAGAGATGCGCGCAGTTATAGGCGAGCAGCGAGCGATAGTTGGGATAGACCGCGAACTCCGCGCCACCCTCGAGCTGCACGATCGCGGTCGGCAGCGGCCGGCCCGGCAGCGCGCCCCCGTCGGCGCGGCGCACCCCCAGCCGGTTCCACGCCGGCAGCGGCTTCGCCACGGTCATCTGGCGCATGGCGCGGCAGCCCTTGGCGTCGCCGTCGCGCAGCGCCTCGATCCGGTCGTCCAGCCGGTCGGGCACCTTGACGGGCCGGCCCCAGGTCTGGTCGTCGCGCCAGCCGCCGTTCTCGACCAGGTAGTTGGCGATCGAGGCGAACACGTCGGGCAGCGAGTTCCAGATGTCGCGCTTGCCGTCGCCGTCGAAATCGACCGCGAAGTTGAGGTAGCTCTCGGGCATGAACTGGATCTGGCCCATCGCGCCGGCCCACGAGCCGGTCATCGCCGGAAGGTCGATCAGCCCGCGATCGACCATCTTCAGCGCCGCCATGAGCTGGGCGCGGAAATAGTCGGCGCGGCGCCCGTCATAGGCCAGCGTGGCCACCGCCGGGATCACCGGGATTGTCGTGTGGACCTGGCCGAAATTGGTCTCGATGCCCCAGATCGCCAGGATAAAGCGCGGCTGGACGCCATATTTTGCGGCGACGCGGTCGAGCAGGGCGCGGTGCTGCTTCATCATCGCCCGGCCGCGGGCGACGTGGTCGTCGGTCACCACGCGGTTCATGTAGGTGTCGAGCGTGAGGGTGAACTCAGCCTGGTTCCGGTCGCGCTGGACCACGCGGTGGATCGGCTCGATGCCGGTGAGCGCCGCGTCGAGCGTGGCGGCCGAGATGCCCTCGGCGAGCGCGTCGGTGCGCACGCCCTCCAGCCATTTGGCGAAGGCGGGATCGGCGGGGGCGGCGGGCTCGGCGGCGCGCGCCGGGGTGATCAGCGCACAAGCCAGCGCCGCCGCGCAAACGGCGCCACGAACCGCGCTTGTCAGCCTCACCCTCATTCCCGTTCCCGCACTTCGACTTGCTTAACTGCCACAGAGCGCGAGTTCAACTCAATGCGCGCCTGCCGCCGCGGGCGGCGGAGGCGCGGGAAGCAGTGCCTCGGTGTATCCCATGACCCGGTACACGACGAGCCCGACCCATTCGTGGACCGCCGCGTTGAGCCGCCCCAGCCCTCCCGCCAGGTTGAACTGCGGCGTTGGATCGTACCGTCCCGTCGTGTCGTAGTCGACCGGGTATGGGATCACCGGCCAGCCGACCCGCCGGAAGCAGCCATAGGCGCGCGGCATGTGGCTGGCCGAGGTGATCAGCAGCCATGCCGAGCCCGGCGCCGGGTGAACCAGCGCCTTGGTGTAGAGCGCGTTCTGCCAAGTGTTGCGGGAGCGGTCCTCGAACACGACCCGCGACGTGTCGAGCCCCTGCTGTGCGAGGAAGGCGCGCGCCACGGGGGCCTCGGTCAGCTCGGGATGGGCGAGCAGCCCGGACCCGCCGGTGAACACCAGCTTCGCCTCCGGGTGCTGGCGCGCCAGAGCCATGAAGGCGGTCATCCGCCCGCCTCCGCCCTTGAGGGTTGGCTGGCCGCGCGCGGCGGAAAGGCGCTGCGCCACCTCGCCGCCCAGCACGATGATCCCGTCGAGCCGGTCCGGGGGCTGGGCGGCGGGGAATCTGTTCTCCAGCGGCACCAGCAGGAGCGTGCCGACCGGGATTACCGCAATCGCGAGGAAGCCCAGCACGGCCAGGGACACGACGATCCGCCCGGCGCGGCGGGCCCGCGTCCACAGCAGCACGGCACCAGCCGCCAGCGCGATCAGCAGGTCGTTGCCGGGCTGGACGAACACCGCCGCCAGCTTGGAGAGATCGAAGAACATCGCGCGGGTCATAGCCCGCGGGCCGCGGCCGCGCAACGCGGCCGCCGACGCCGTTCAGGGCCGGACGACGAACCAGACGTCGCCGACCTTGTCGCCGGTGGCGTCGCCCGGCCTTTTGTCCTTCTCCCAGCGATAGAGCGGATGGCCGTCATAGACCCACTGGATGGTCCCCTCCTTGCGCGGCGCCAGGGTAAACCGGCCGGTCGGCCGGGCCGCGGCGGGGGCGAGGAAGGGGGGCCAGGACGTGGCGCAGCGGCCGTAGCAGATCGGCACGCCGTTCTCGTCGTCCGCATGGCGGTAGAGCGTCATGCCGTCGGCGTCGGCGAGGACCGGGCCGATCGCGGTCGCGTGCACGGTCGCGGGACCGATGCGCGTGCCCGGGGCCGGCGCGTCGGCGCAGCCCGCCAGCAGCGCCAAGGCGAGGCTTGCGGCCGCCATGGGCCAGCGACGTGGAAACCCCATAGCGCACCTCCTCAGCGATGGACGTGGACGACCAGCAGCATCTTGGGATGAATCGCGCAACGCGCTTCGAACGTGCCGGCACGGTCGAAGGCGATCTCGATGGTCTTGCCGGATGGCTGCTCGCCGGAATCGTAGGTCATGTCGGGCGACTCGATATAGACGTGGTGCAGGAACGGGTCCTCGTTGGTGATCTTCACCACGTCGCCCACCGCCACGTCGATCGTGCCGGGCGCGAAGGTCTTGTTCCTCTGGCTGACCACCAGCCCGGTCGCGGCGAATGCGGCGACCGCGAGGCCGCACAGTGTCGCCGACAGGATCAGAAGGCGCGTCATTCCGGCTCCGTCCTTCCCCGCCAATCTCGCCGCCTATCGTTAAAGGTTCCTTAGCGGACGGCTGGGATAACCGTATTGCTCCCGGTGTACCTACACAGCGACGGCGCAATTCATCCCTCCCGCGCCGGAATTTCGACGGGATCGCATGAAGCTCGAACAGGTGGTGCCGAAGTCGCTGCGCTCGATCCGGGGAAAGCTGTACCTGGCTTTCCTCGCCTTCGTCGTGCTGATCGGCGCGTTCGGGGCCTATGCCGTGTCGAGCATCCGCGACACCAGCGCGCTCGTCACCCGCACCTACGACAAGCCGCTGATGGCGATCAACTTCGCGCGCTCGGCGCTGTACGAGTTCTCGGAGATGGACCGCGAGCTGCTGCGCCTGGCGGCGGCGGCCGACCCGGCCCAACGCGCGCACCACCTCGCCCGCATCGACGCGCTGCACAAGACCTTCGGCGAGGATCTGGGCATCGCCTCGCAGCGCTCGCTATCGGCCCGCTCGGTGGCCGCGATCCGCGACATCAGCCGGCTCGCCGACGACTGGAAGCGTCTTCGCCTGAAGAGCATGCCGGACGGCATCGACGCGGCCGAATGGCGCGCGCTCGACGCGCTCGGCGACAAGATCGTCAAGCGGTTCGACCTGCTGATCGACTTCACCGCCGGCGACGGCTTCCTGATCCGCCAGGATGCATTGCGCGCGATCGAAAGCTCGCGCACCGCAAACGTCGCGGCGACCTTCGCCATCCTCGCGTTGTCGCTGATCGTCGCCTGGCTGCTCAGCCGATCGATCCTGCGTCCCCTCGGGGCGGCGGTGCGCGTCGCCGGCCGCATCTCGGAGGGCGAGCTCGACGCGCCGATTCCCACGCCCGGCGACGACGAGGCGGGCACGCTGCTGCGCTCGCTCGCGGTGATGCAGGACAATCTGCGCGCCATGATGGCGCGCGAGGTATCGCTCCGCAAATCGGCCCAGGCGCGGCTTGCCGACGCCCTCGAAAGCTCGTCCGAGGGGGTGATTCTGCTCGACGGCGAGGACCGCATCAGCCTCGCCAACGACCAGGCGCGACGGTTCTTCCACGGGCTGGCCGACATCCTGGTGCCGGGCGCGCGAACTCGACGACGTGCTGCGCGAAGGGCTGGCGCGTGGCCTCCTCTCCTACCCGGAAGGCGGGCCACCCGAGGCGCTCGTCGTCGGCCAGCCGGGCCGGCTGGGCTCCGGCGAATCGCGCCTCGCCAGCGGACGCTGGATCCGGGTCTCGCGCTCGGCGGCGCGCAGCGGCGGCACGGTCGTCATCTGGTCCGACATCACGCCCTTGAAGGAGCGCGAGGCGAACCTGCGCGTCGCCAAGGAGCAGGCCGAGCAGGCGAACCGCGCCAAGACCGACTTCCTCGCCAATATGGGCCACGAGCTGCGCACGCCGCTGAACGCGATCATCGGCTTCTCGGAGCTGATCTCCGCCGAGGCGATGGGGCCGGTGGGGACGCCGCTATACCGCGCTTATGCCGGCGACATCGCCGCGAGCGGGCAGCACCTTCTCGCCATCATCAACGACATCCTCGACATGGCCCATTCCGAGGCGGGAACGCTGCCGCTGGTGACCGAGACGGTGGACCTCGCCAGCCTGATCGAGGCCTGCCGCGACGAGATCGCCCGCGCCTGTGCCGCGGCGGGCCATGCTCTCTCCCTCGTCGTGGCGCCGGACCTGCCGGCTTTGGAGGCGGACCCCGTGCGGCTTCGCCAGGTGGTGCACAACCTCGTCTCGAATGCCGTCCGGTTCACGCCCGAGGGCGGGCGCGTCGAGATTGCCGCCGCGGCCGCTTCGGACGGCGGGATCACGCTCACCGTCGCCGATACCGGCATCGGCATGAGCGCCGAGGACCTCGCCGTCGCCCTCGAGCCGTTCCGCCAGGTCGACGGCGCGCTGTCGCGGCGCTACGAGGGCACCGGGCTCGGCCTGCCCCTGACCAAGACGCTGGTCGAACTGCACGAGGGCACGCTGCGAGATCGAAAGCCACAAGGGCGCAGGGCACGCGCGTCCGCGTCCACTTCCCCTTTTCCCGCGTGGCCGGCGCGCGGCGGCGCGGCGCCGCCTAGTCCAGACGGCCCCCCTCGCCCCTCAAGACGAATCGGCCTATATGACTGGCGCGGGCGGCAAGGCCCGGCAATGGAAAGGTTTGCGTAAGAATGGCCGAGGCCCAGCGGTCGCGTACCGGGCGCAAGCGGGACGGCGGATTCGAATGGGGCGCAGTGCGCGCCTTGCTGCCCTACATGTGGCCGAAGGGCTATCCCGAGATCAAGGTCAGGGTGGTCATCGGGCTGGTGCTTCTCGCCCTCGCCAAGGGTACGAACGTCTACGTGCCCATCCTCTACAAGCTTGCCGTTGACGCGCTATCCCCGAAGGACCATGCGGCTGTGGTGGTCCTTCCTATCGCGCTGATCCTCGGCTACGGCATCGTCCGCGTCGCCTCGATCGCGTTCGGCGAATTGCGCGACGCCGTGTTCGCCAAGGTCGAGCAGAACGCGATCCGCGTCGTCGCCCTCAAGACGTTCCGGCACCTGCATTCGCTCGCGCTGCGCTTCCACCTCGAACGCCAGACCGGCGGGCTGTCGCGCGCCATCGAGCGCGGCACCAAGGGCATCGACTTCCTGCTCCGCTTCATGGCTGTTCAACATCCTGCCGACCCTGCTCGAGATCTGCATGGTCTGCGGCATGCTTTGGGCGTTCTTCAATTTCTGGTTCGCCCTGGTCACGTTCGTATCGGTGATGGGCTACATCGTCTTCACCGCGACCGTCACCGAGTGGCGCATCAAATACCGCCGCCGGATGAACGAGACCGACCAGGAGGCCAACACCCGCGCCATCGACTGCCTGCTCAACTACGAGACCGTGAAGTATTTCGGCAACGAGGAGCACGAGGCCAGCCGCTTCGATCACGCGCTCGCCCGCTACGAGCAGGCGGCGGTGCAGTCGAAGACCTCGCTCTCGATGCTGAACGTCGGCCAGGCCTTCATCATCGGCATCGGCCTCGACGGCGGTCATGCTGATGGCCGGCCAGGGCGTCGTCGACGGGCGGATGACGGTGGGCGACTTCGTGCTCGTCAACACCTATCTGATCCAGCTTTTCATGCCGCTCAACTTCCTCGGCTTCGTCTACCGCGAGATCAAGCAGTCGCTGATCGACATGGAGGCGATGTTCCACCTGCTGGACGTCAACACCGAGGTGCGCGACAAGCCCGACGCGAAGGCCCTCACGGTCACGGACGGCGAGCTCACCTTCGACCATGTCGATTTCGGCTACGAGCCGCGCCGCCCGATCCTGCACGACGTCAGCTTCACCGTCCCCACCGGCCGGACCGTCGCCATCGTCGGCGCGTCGGGCGCCGGCAAGTCGACCATCTCGCGCCTGCTGTTCCGGTTCTACGACGTGAGCGCGGGCGCCATCCGCATCGACGGCCAGGACATCCGCGACGTGACCCAGGCGAGCCTGCGCGCCGCCATCGGCATCGTCCCGCAGGACACCGTGCTGTTCAACGACACGGTCCGCTACAACATCGCCTATGGCCGGCCCGGCGCGACCGAGGCAGAGGTCGAGGAGGCGGCGCGCCTCGCCCACATCCACGATTTCATCGTTTCGACGCCCGACGGCTATAAGACCGAGGTGGGCGAGCGCGGGCTCAAGCTCTCGGGCGGCGAGAAGCAGCGCGTCGCCATCGCCC
Source organism: uncultured Alphaproteobacteria bacterium (assembly GCA_963826605.1). Lineage (GTDB taxonomy): Bacteria > Pseudomonadota > Alphaproteobacteria > MPNO01 > DASWLB01 > CAWGHZ01. Next base: position 1,232,517 of record CAWGXN010000001.1, on the reverse strand, counting down.
GCACCATCCTGAAGCGCCCGGCGATCCTGCTGTTCGACGAGGCGACCTCGGCGCTCGACACCCAGACCGAGCGCGAGATCCAGAACGGCGCTGCGCGAGGTCTCCGCCGACCGCACCACGCTGGTGATCGCGCACCGCCTGTCCACCATCATCGACGCCGACGAGATCCTCGTCATGGACGGCGGCCGCATCGTCGAGCGCGGCCGCCACGCCGACCTGCTCGAGCGCCGACGGCGTCTACGCCGCCATGTGGCGCCGCCAGCAGGAGGCCGAGGCCCGCGGCGAGGCGGTCACCGGCTCGCCCGTGTCCGCGCAGGAGGCGGAGACGGTCCCAGCGGGCGAATAGCGACGCAGCAATCCGAAGCTCTCGCTTCCCGCGATGATGGGGGCCGTCATCGGCCGTTTCCCCGTCCCCGGCCCTCTGCTAACCTCCCGCCAACCCATCCCAGGGAGGCATCGATGCTCGAGCTCTACCACGCAGGTCTCACCACCTGTTCGAAGAAGGCGCGCCACGGCCTCAAGGAAAAGGGCGTGCCCTACACCAGCCGCTACGTGCGGCTGGACAAGTTCGAGCACCACACGCCCGAATACTTGAAGATCAATCCGAACGGCATCGTCCCGACGCTGGTTCACGACGGCAAGTCGATCATCGAATCCTGCATCATCAACGAGTACGCCGACGAGGTGTTCGACGGGCCGCGCTTGCAGCCCGAAGACCCCTATTTGCGCGCCAGGATGCGGGTGTTCTGCAAGATGGCCGACGAGTACGCCCTGCCCGCGACCCGCGTGCCGACCTGGACGCGCACCAAGACCGACGGGCTGAAGGCGGTCGACGACGCCGAGTTCGACAAGATCATCAAGGAGACGCCGCTGATCGACCACCAGCTCAAGATGAAGGCGCTGCGCGTCGGGCGGCTTCTCCGAGCGCGATTTCGAGGAGGCCTATGGCCGCATGCAGTACTGCTACGACCGGGTCGAGGCGGCGCTGGCGGACGGGCCCTATGTGGCGGGCGCCGGCGTTCTCGCTCGGCGACATCGCCATCCTGCCCTATCTCGACGCGTTCCGCGGCCCGCGGCCGGACCTGATGGAAAGCCACCCGCGGGTGAAGGAGTGGTACGAGCGCGTGATGGCGCGCCCGGCCACGAAGGCCACCTACGAGCCGTCGGACGAGGCGCCGGCACCGCAGCGCCGCGCGGCCTGAGGACGGACGGGACAATGGCAAAGGCGGCGACCAGGCGGCCGGCAGCGAAGCGGAAGGCGCCGGCCAAGGTGAAGCGGCGGGGGTCCTCGGTCCCCGTCATCGACATCCACACCCACATAAGGGTGCCCAGGCTCATGCAGTTCATGCGCGAGCATCCCGTGGGCAACGTGCCGGGCAAGCCCGCGCCCTGGGTGCCGCCCGCCTCCGCTTCGGCCGCGATGCAGAAGAAACAGGAGCGCGCGATCGGCGCCAAGCATCTCGACCCCAAGTCGCGGTTCCCCGACCTCGACCGGATGGGGATCGACATCCAGATGATCAGCTACAACTTCCCGGTCGATTGCTACTGGATGGACGGCGAGACGGGGCTCGCGGCGGCACGCATCCTGAACGAAACGGTCGCCGAGTTCTGCGCCGGTGCGCCCGACCGGTACTACCCGATCGGCGCGGTGCCGATGCAGGATCCGAAGCGCGCCGCCGCCGAAATGCGCCGCATCCAGAAGCAGGGCTTCCGCGGCATCCTCATCTCGTCGCTGATCCGCGACAAGGACCTCGGCGACAAGACGTTCCGCCCGTTCTGGCGCGCGGCGGAACAAGCCGGCATGCCGGTCTTCATCCATCCGCAGGGGTTTTCGCATCCCGACCGGCTCGCACGGTTCTTCGAATGGAATTCGGTCGCCCAGCCGCTCGAGGAATTGCTCGCCATGCAGTCCCTCATCTACGAGGGGGTGATGGATGCGTTCCCCAAGCTCAAGCTCTGCATCCATCACGGCGGCGGATACCTGGTGTTCTACGCCGGCCGCGCCGACCGCGCCTACGAGACGCGGCCCGAGGTCAGCCACCTCAAGGCCAAGCCCAGCGTCTACATGAAGAAGTTCTGGTACGACACGGTGATCTACAACCGCGACATGCTGGAATTCCTGGTCAACAAGGTCGGCGTGAATCAGGTTATGATGGGCACCGACTACCCCGTCTTCATGGGCGAGGACGACCCGGTGGGCTTCGTCAACGGCGCCAAGATCTCGCGCGACGACAAGCGCAAGATTCTCTCGACCAACGCGGCCAGGTTTTTGCACATCCCGGTCTAGCACGAAGGAGACCGACATGCCCCGCTTCAAGGACTACATCCCCCACGGCGTGATCCCCGCGGCGCTGCTGCCGTTCAACGAGGATTACTCGATCGACGAGAAGTCGGCGCGCAGCCACCTGCGCGACGTCGCGGGCGTCGACGGCATCACCGCCGTCACCACCAACGCCCACTCGTCGGAAGTGCATGCCTGCACGATCGAGGAGCAGGAACGCGTGCTCGCCGTCACGATGGACGAGATCGGCGACAAGGTGCCGGTGATCAACGGCATCTACGCCGACGGCAGCCACAACGCGGCGCGCCTCGCCAAGATGGCGACGACCGGCGGCGCCTCGGCCCTGCTCGTCTTCCCGCCGCACTCGATCGGCCACGGCTCGGGCCAGATGCGCCCGGAAATGGCGGTCTCGCACTTCAAGACCATCGCCGACGCGACCGACCTGCCGATCATCATCTTCCAGTATCCGTTCTCGATCGGCTACGGCTACCCGACCGACACGCTGCTCAAGATCTGCGACGCGGTGCCGACGGTGAAGGCGATCAAGGACGGCTGCTACGACGCGGTCGCGCACGAGCGCCACATTCACGTGCTGCAGAACCTGCCGCGCCCGGTGAACGTGCTGTCGACCCATTCGCCCTGGCTGATGGCCTCGCTGACGATGGGCTGCAACGGGCTGCTGTCGGGCTCGGGCTCGATCATCGCCGACCTGCACGTCGCGCTATGGCGCGCGGTGCAGGCGAAGGACCTCGCCACCGCGCAGGCGGTCAACGACCGCATCTACCCGACGGCGCAGTGCTTCTATGCCGACCCGCGCGCCGACATGCACAACCGCATGAAGGAGGCGCTGGTGATGCTGGGCCGCCTGCCGCGCGCCGTCGTGCGCCCGCCCTTGGCCAAGATCACGCCCGCCGAGCTCGAGCGCATCCGCAAGGCGATCACCGAGGCCGGCCTCACCCGCGAGGGCGCCTCGATCCTCAAGGCCGCCGCGGAGTGAAGGTCGGCCGTCGCGGTCGCGACGGCCTCCACCCCTCTCCCTGTCCCTCCCCCTCAAGGGGGGAGGGAACGTTGGCACGATTGCTCGCCTCAATTACCCACACCGCGCCCGACATCAGCGCACGGCGACGCCATCGTCCGCCCCCTCCCCCTTTGAGGGGGAGGGTTGGGGAGGGGGGTCCGCTGCCATGCAGTCCCTACCCGCCCACGATCGCGTCGGCGATCTTCTCGGCCGCCATGATGGTCGGGATGTTGGTGTTCGCGCGCGGCACCGCCGGGAACAGCGAGGCGTCGCACACGCGCAGGCCCCCTACCCCCTTTACCCGGCCCTGAATGTCGGTCGCCGCCGTCGGATCGTCGTCGCGCCCCATGCGGCACGAGCACGAGATGTGGCGGATCGAGTTCATGTGCCGCATCACGTGGGCCTCGATGGCATCGTCGCCCGCCGCGATCTTCGCCTTGATGTCCTCTCCGAGCATCACCCGCTCGATCAGCGCGCGGCGGAGCGGCGCCGGCCCGTCGAGAGCCGCGCCCATCAGGTCGGTGATCATCTTGTTCCGCGGCGTGATGAGCGCCACGGCCTGGGCGCGCTTGTTGAACCCGGTCGAGAACAGCTCGCGCGAGACCTTGCCCACCGGGTCCGTGTCGGCGAGCTTGACGATGTAGGCGAGGCCGAGCTTCAGCCGCTCCAGGTCACGCGCGTCCGACAGCATGTTGACTTCGACCACCGGCTCGTCGCGCCAGTCGGGCGAGCGCAGCCGCACCTCGCCGCGCGAGAACGGCTTGTTGAGCCAGGTCGAGATTTGCGCGGTGCGGCGGCCGACCGCGTGCCACAGCGCGCGCGGGATCACCATGACGAACATGTCCTGCGGCCCGCACCCGGCGACGCCGGATGAGTAGCGCGCCCCGACATGCAAATACGGCCCATCGGTCACCAGCCGTGCCCGGCGCGGCAAGTAGCGGAACACGCCGATGCCGGGATGGTCCTGCAGGTTCTGGCCGATGGCCGGCACGTCGGCCGCGACCTCGATGCCCATCGCGCGCAGATGGTGGCCCGGCCCGACACCCGAGCGCATGAGGAGGGCGGGCGTGTGCGCGGCGCCGGCCGAGACAACGATCTCGCCCCCACGATAGGTTTCGTCGGGGCCGCCGTCGCGCGCCACCTCGACGCCCACCGCGCGGCGCCCGTCCATGATCAGGCGCTTCGCGTGCGCGCGGTCCACGATGGTGAGGTTCGGCCGCGCCCGCGTCGCCCGGTCGAGATAGGCCATCGCGGCGGAGACGCGGTGGTCGTCCAGGTTGTTCACCGTGGCCGGGAAAAAGCCGTCCTCGAACTGGCCGTTCTGGTCGGGGAGGAAGGCGAGCCCGTGCTGCTCCATCGCCTGGCCCATCGCCTTGGCGAACACGCCCCACTGCTCGCGCGGAATGCGGCGGATCGGCAGCGGCCCGTCCTTGCCGTGCAGCGGCCCGTCGAACTGCTGGTCCGCCTCGAGCTTGCGGAAATAGGGCAGCACGCCGTCCCAGCTCCAGCCGGCCGCGCCCATCGCCTGCCACTCGTCGTAGTCGTCGGGCGTGCCGCGATTGGCAGCGGTGTAGTTGATCGCCGAGCCGCCGCCCATCACGCGACCCTGGTCGTAGAACATCAGCGGCGGTCGGTCGGGCGCGTTGTGGCGCGTCGGCCCCAGCGTGGTCAGGAACTTCATCCACTTGTAGCGCGGGTTGGCCTGCGAAAGCTGGTAGCTGGCCAGGATGTCGGCCGGCACGGCGTCGGGCGGCGTGTCCATGCCCGCCTCGAGCAGCAGCACCTTGTTCTCCGGTTTCGCCGACAGCCGGTTGGCCAGCACGCAGCCGGCCGAGCCGCCGCCCACGATGATGTAGTCGTAATCCATCTCCGCCTCCCCTGACGCGCCGCTCGATGATGGCCGAGCGCCCGGCCGCCCGCAAGGAATTGACCGCAGGCCGGGATTGATTTCGGCGGCCCGATCCGCGCTAATGGCGGGAACCTCGGAAGAGCGATGCGCATCCCCACCCAGCGACCGACCGTCCCCAGCGCCACGCAACCAGCGGCCGCTCCTCGCCATGACGAACATGACCGGGGCGGGCCTCACCAACCAGGTGATGAACGGTGCGATCCGCGAGATCGCGGTGCTCGGCATGCACCCGTTCGAGGCCGCCTTCTTCCGCGCCCTGTTCGGCTCGATCTTCCTCACCAGCGTCGTCATCCGCACCCGCTTCAGCGCGCTGCGCACGCACAGCCCGTGGCTGCAGGTCCTCCGCGCCGTACTCAACGCCGCCTCGATGCTGTGCTTCTTCCTGGCGCTCACCTACGTGCCGCTGGCGAAGCTTTCCGCCCTGATGTTCACCTCGCCGCTGTTCGCCGCGATCGGCGCCACGCTCGTGCTGCACGAGCGTATGGGCACCACGCGCGCGATCGGACTCGCGGTCGGGTTCGCCGGCGCGTTCGTGGTGATGCGGCCGGGCGTCGAGGACGTTTCGATCGGCATGTGGCTCGCCTTGGCGTCGTCGGCCACATGGGGCGCGGCGCTGGTGGTGATCAAGCAGCTCACGCGGCGCGATTCCAGCCTGACCATCGCGATCTACGCCGCCTACCTGATGCTGCCGTTCAACCTGGCCGCCGCCCTGTTCGTGTGGACGTGGCCCAGCCTCCTCACCCTGGCGATCTGCGCGGCCGTCGGCGCGATGGGAACGGTCAGCCAGATCATGCTGGCGAACGCGTTCAAGCTCGCCGATGCGACCGTCGTACTGCCCTGCGACTTCACCAAGCTGATCTGGGCGGCGCTGGTCGGCTATTTCTGGTTCGGCGAGGTGCCGGACGCCTGGACCTGGATCGGCGGCACCGTGATCTTCGCCTCGACCCTGTTCATCGCGCTCAGCGAGCGGGCCGGCGCCGCCCGGGCGCGCCGCCGCGCCACGCCCGCCGCGGCCGAAGGCGCCGAGTAGTCAGGCGCTTTCCCGCGGCGGCGGGCCGTATCGGTGCAGCAGCCCGCCATTGACGCGCAGCCAGGCGCGCGCGTCCTCCATCCCGTCGCACAGCCGCTCGACCTCCGCCCAGAAGCGGTGCGAATGGTTCATCACCTTGAGGTGCGCCACCTCGTGCGCGACCACGTAGTCGAGCACGCCCTCCGGCGCCATCACCAGCCGCCACGAGAAGCTGAGGTCGCCGCGACGGGTGCAGCTCCCCCACCGCGTGCGCGTGTCGCGCACCCTGATGTGACGGTAGCGCTGGCCGAGCCGGCGCGACTTGTCGGCGACGCGCTGGGTGATCGTGGCGCGCGCTTCGGCGCGCAGCCACGATTCCACGCGCTGCGACACGCCGACCTCTTCGGTGACGGCGACGATCAGCCGGTCACGCTCGCGCCACACCTCGTCGAAGAGCTGGCGCACGCAGCAGATGCGCACGTCGCGCCCGAGAATGGGAAAGCGCGCGCCATCGACGAACGGCACGGCCGGCGTAATTTCGCGCAGCCGCTTGTCGATCCAGCGCCCCTTGCTGCGCGCGAACGCGATGCCTTCGGCTTCCGACGCGCGACGCGGCAGCACGAGTTCGACCGCGCCGCTATAGGCGTCGACATGCAGGAGTATTTGGCGCGCGCGCGGGCTGCGTCGTACCGCGACCGGTACCGACATTCCGCCCGGCAAGCACAGCGTGGTCATGCCGAAGATCTCACCGCGACTCGCCCCCCGCAACGGATACTCGACGCAAGCGGCTGATTCGTGCAAGTTGGAACAGTGTCTTGTTTTGAGGGAACTGTTTCCTTCGCGTTACGTTTCGTTAACCGTTTGAACCTAGATGGGTTCCGTTGGCGGCTATTCCGGCCGCTTGCGAACGTCACCACCACACCACCGAGGAGTGTGACATGGCAGTGAAGAGCAAAGCCTCCGGCAAGAGCGTCGCGAAGAAGCCCGCCGCCAAGAAGGCGGTGCGCAAGCCCGCGGCGAGGCGTACCGCCGCGACGAAGACGACCGCGCGCAAGACCACCGCGCGCAAGACCACGGCGCGCCGCCCGGCCGCAAAGAAGACGACCGCGCGCAAGACCGCGACGCGTCGTCCCGCCGCGAAGAAGACGACCGCGCGCAAGACCACGGCGCGTCGTCCCGCCGCGAAGAAGACCACCACGCGCCGCACCGCGGCCAAGAAGCCGGCCGCGCGCAAGGTCACGCGCATCGCCAAGAAGCCGGCTGCGCGCAAGACGACGGCGCGCCGGTCCACCGCGCGCAAGGCCGCGTAGCGTATCGCGTAGACATAAAGTTCGTGTACGGAAGGGCGGGCCACAGGGCCCGCCCTTTCCGTTTGGTTCACTCCGCAGGGATCTTCGCCCCCCGGTCGAGGGCGCGGGCATAGGCCTCGATGGCCTGTTCGAGCGTGCGCGACCGGTCGAGCGTCTCGCGCGTTTCCTGGGCGAACGGCGTCTTGTCGAGCAGCCGGTACGTCTCCGCCGCGCCGCGGTGGAACAGCGGCGTCACCCCGACCGACGCGAACGTCGCCGCGATCTCCTCCATCTCGCCCGCGTAGCGCCAGGCATCCGCCGGCAGGAACGGCACGTTCGACTTCATGCGCTTGTAGAGATCGGGCTGGCTCGTCTCGTATTCGCCGCGCACCTCGGCAGACACGCCGAGCGCCTCGGCCGCGACCAGCACGGCGGTGAACAGCGCATTCGAGCCCTTGGTGAGCGCCGCGTAGCACATCTTCACCGCCGAGGCACGGCCCGGCGCGTCGCCGCACGGGCGCATGTCCATCGCCTTGCCGCCGAGTGCGGAGATGGCCGCCACCGCCTCGGCGTCGCGTCCCGAAAGATAGATGCGCGGCACCGCCTTGCCGGGCGGCGAGCCGACGATACCGCCGTCGACGAACTTCGCGCCTGCCGCCTCGATCACCTCGGCGATGGACTCGACCGTCGCCGGCGCGATCGCGTTCATGTCGGCATAGAGCGGCCGTTTGCCGGTGCGGCGCATCGCGGCCGCCACCTGCTCGGCGAGCGCCGGGGCGAGCGCCGGCGGCAGGATCGACAGGAACGCATCGCTCGCCGCAATCACCGCATCGAGGTCGGGCAGGTCGCGCAGCCCCGCCCGCTTCGCCCGCGCGCGGGTGATGTCGCTGCGCCCCGCCAGGCAGGTGACGACGTCGTAGCCCTGCGCGACGAGCGCGCCGCCGACCGCATGGCCCATGTCGCCCGCGCCGATCACCGCGATGGTCTTGAACGTCATGGTCTCTCTCCCTCGCTCGGGTTCATTCGGCCGGCTGCAGCCGTCGCGAGAGAAGCTGCAGCAGACGCAGGATCAGCAAAACCGCCGCCGCGACCGGCAGCAGGTCCCAGAAGAACACCCAGGTCACGGCGCGCGCCACCGGTTCCGCGCCCGCCGTCGTCGTCAGCCCGGCCGTGTTGGCGACGAGACCCGCCGCCGCCGAGCCGAACGCGACGCCGAGCGACCGCACGGTCGCGAGCGACGACGAGGTGATGCTCTCCTCGCCCGACCGCGCGACCGACATGGTCTTCGCCACCACGAGCACGTTGTACATCCCCATGCCGATGCCGACGACCGCGACGACCGCGAGGATCATCGCGAGGCTCGCATGGGCGACGTCGACGGCAAGCCAGGCGATGGCGATGCCGAACAAAGCCGGCCCCATCACCAGCGCAGCGCGCTCGCGCGCGCCGGACCAGCCGACCACCACCGCCGCGCCCAGCGACCAGCCGAGCGAGAGGCAGCCGTTCGCCGCGCCTACATACAGCGGCGGCAGGCCCTGGACGAGCTGCAGGATCAGCGGGAGGTAGATGTAGAGCGTGGTCTGCGCGCCGTGCATGAGGAACTGCGCCCAGTAGGACACGCCGACCGGATGGTTGGGCGAAAGCGGATTGGTCGGGAACAGCCGGTTCTCGGCGGTCGCGTCGCGGCGGAACGCGTACCACATGGCGGCGACGGCGAGCGCCAGCAGCGCAACCCGCGCCGCGACGTTCGGGATCTGGCCCGACTCGGCGACGCAGAACACGCCGCCCGCCAGCAGCACCAGCCGGAAGAACGGAAAGCGCGGCCGGGCCTCGCGCCCGGTGCCGCGCGTGTCCGGCACCTTCCACCAGGCGAAACCGATGAACAGCACGACCAGCGGCACCACCACCCAGAACGCGCCGCGCCACCAGCCGATCTCGGCGAATACCCCGCCCAGCGTCGGGCCCAGCAGCGTCGCGATGGTCCAGGTGACGTTGTTGGTGGTCAGCACATAGGGGCGCAGCCGCGCCTCGAACAGCGTGCCGATCAGCGCGTAGGAGCCGCCCATCGCGACGCCCGCGCCCCAGCCCTGTACCGACCGGCCGGCCAGCAGCACCGACATCTCGGGCGCGAGCGCGCAGGTCGCCGTGCCGGCCAGGAATGCGATGCCGCCCAGCGCATAGGCCGCGCGCGCGCCCAGCGTCACGCGCAGCGGCGCGAAGCTCGCCGAGCCGACGATCGAGCCGACGACATAAAGCGTCACCGCCCAGGCGTAGTAGGCGACGCCGCCGATCTCCTCCACCACCGTCGGCATGACCGTCGAGATGATGAAGATGTCGATCGCGTGCAGCGAGATGCCAAGATTGAGCAGCAGCGTGTACACGGCGCGCGGGCCGCGGAACAGTTCCGACCAGGTGGCGCCGTCCGGCGCGGCCGCGTGGGGCGATCTCATGGCGGCAAGTCTAGTGGCTTTCCCCGGCCGGCGAAATCAGAGCCGGGTCATCCAGAACGAGGTGCCGGGACCCGAGCCGCCCGGTGCGGTGGAGCGCCTGGACCGGGATCTCGACGCGCAGCATCCCGCCCCCCAGCAGCAGCCCGGCCAGCACATACTGCTCATTGTAGCTGCGCGCGGTGAACAGCGCGTCGTATTCGTAGGGCAGGAAGATGTCGTGCACGTGCACCACCACGCCCGGCCGCAGGGAAGGCAGGACCTCCAGCAGCAGGAACGGCGTGTCGGTGCCGTTGAAGGCGTAATGCGAGCCGTCGATGAACAGGATGTCGCCCGCGCCGAGGGCGCGGAACGGCGCCTCGTCCACGCCCACCACGTTGGCGCGGATCACCCGGTCGGCGACCGCCGCGATCTCGGCGCGCGGCGCCGGATCGATCGCCGTGATCTCGCACGCAGCGTTCGTGTCCTTCAACGCCTGGCGCATGATGCGGGTCGAGTAGCCGCTGCCGACCTCGACGATTCGCCCCGGGGCGAGCGCTGAGCCACGACCCCGTACAGCACCTCGGCGTCGGCCGGCGGCAGATAGTCGTTGCGATGCGCGGCTCGCGGCCGTGCGCGCCCGCTCGACGCGCGCCGGATCGTCGAGCACCAGGCCGGCCAGCGCGCTCTCCTGCGCCTCCCGCTCGATCCGCTCGGCCAGCGCCGCGAAGCGATGCGTGGTGGGGCGCGCGGCCACCATGTCCGGCGGCTTGCGTGGCGATCATGATGTAGGGATCGGCGCGCGTCAGCAGCTTGCGGATCGCCGTGACACGCTGGCCGAACGTGGGGGGCGGCACGGGCCTCTCCGCATTGGTTCGCGCGGGAGTATAGGGAAGCGCCGCGTCCGGGCAAGACGCGGCCGATTGACCGGCTCCCGGCCATGCCGCAGATTAGCGGCGTGGACCAGATCGCCTTGTCCGAGCCGTGCCCCGTCTGCCGCGGGCACGATCATAGCTTCTTCGCGGAACGGAACGGATGCCGCCTGTGGCGCTGCGCCGCCTGCCGGCTGGTGTTCCAGTATCCGCCTTTGACTGCCGACCAGGCGAGCGCCCTCTACGCCGACCCGTACCAGGGCGCGACGACCAGCTATTTCACCAAGGTCGAGCGCAAGCTGCAGCGCTCGCGCGGCCGCGCCCGGCGGCTCGCCCGCCACGTCCAAGGCGGCGCGGCGGGCAAAAGCTTCCTCGATGTCGGCTGCAATGGCGGGTTCATGACCGAGGCGGCGCGCGAGCTGGGGTTTGCTGCCACCGGGCTCGATCCCGACGGCCCTTCCCTCGCCTGGGCGCGCGAGCACTTCCCGAAGAACCGCTATTTGCACGGGCTGTTCGAGGAGGTGCCGATCGACGACGAATCGTTCGACGCGATCTACTGCTCCGAGGTGATCGAGCACGTCGCCGACTGCCAACCGCTTCGTGGCGAAGCTGGCGGCCGTGCTGCGGCCCCGCGGCGTGCTGTATCTGACCACGCCGGACATCGACCACTGGCACCGGCCGCGCGACCTCGCGCGCTGGGACGCGTTCTGCCCGCCGGCGCACTGCCTCTATTTCAACCCGAAGAACCTGGCGCGTCTGCTCGGCGCGCACGGCCTCACCGTCGTGTGGCGCGCGCTCTCGTTCAAGCCGGGCATCAAGCTGATCGCGCGCAAGGACGGCGCGGGCGCGGGCCGGCCATGAGCCGAACCTCCGCCGCCACCGGCCGCGATGCCGCCGGCGGGCAAGGTGCTGCCGGTGTGGGCGGCCTACGGCATGCTGACGATGGCCGCCCTGTTCTGGGGCGGCAGCGCGGTCGTGGGGCGCGCCGCCGCCGGCCACGTGCCGCCTTTCGCGCTGACCTTCTGGCGCTGGGCCTTCGCCTTCGCCGTGTTCGTGCCGCTCGGCGGTGCCGCGCTGTGGCGCCAGCGCCAGGCGGCCCGGCGCAACTGGAAGGCGCTCGTGGCGCTCTCCTTCCTCGGGATGGGCGGGTTTTCGGTGCCGTACTTCTATGGGCTGGTCTACACCCAGGCGGCCAACGCGGCGATCCTGAACGCGCTGAGCCCGATGCTGATCCTGGTTATATCCGCGCTGACGCTCGGCACCTCGATCACGCTGCGCCAGCTCGCCGGCGTCGTGCTGGGAATCGGCGGGGCCGGGATGATCGTGTTCCGGGGCGAGCTGGCCGAGCTGCTGGGGCTTAGCGTCAATATCGGCGACGCCCTGATCCTGGTCTCGATCGCATTCTGGGCGGTCTACACCGTCGCGCTGCGCAAGGCTTCGGTCGGGCTCGACCAGGGCGCGTTCATGCTGTGCCTCACCGGCCTCGCCGTGCCGATGATCGCGCCGTTCTACGCGCTCGAGCTCGCCAACGGCCACGGCTTCGCGCTTACGGCGTTCAATCTCGGCCTCATCCTCTATGCCGGGGTGTGCTCCTCGGTCCTCGCCTATATCTGCTGGAACCTGGGGGTGGTGCGCGTCGGGCCGGCCAAGGCCGGCTTCGCCCAATACCTGGTGCCGGTGTTCGGCGCGCTGCTTGCCGTGGCGATCCTGGGCGAGCGGCTGCAATGGTTCCACCTGGCCGGCATCGTCGCCATCTTCGCCGGCATCGCGATCTCCTCGCGCGCCAGGAGTTAGCTCGCCGCGTTGCCTTCCAGCGTGCGGGTCATCAGCCCGCGCCGGCGCCAATAGCCGTACCAGACGAACAGGCACAGGATCGCCCCGCCGGCGATCGGCGCCTGCAGACCCACATGCGACGACACCGCGCCCATGATGAGCGCGCCGAGACCCGGCGCGCCGCGCGACAGCAGCCCGTAGAGCCCGAGGATGCGCCCGCGCATGGCCCCTTCCACGGCCGACTGCACCAGGATCTGCTGCGACACCCCCATCGCCGACATGCAGAACCCGCCGAAGCCCAGCATGACGAGGGCCGGCCAGAAGCTGTGAAGCTGCGAGAACACCAAAAGCGCGCCGATCAGGATCAGCAGCATGGTGTTCGAGATCATGAACAGCCCCGACACGCGCCCGCGCTGGGAGATCCAGAGCCCGCCGAGGATCGCGCCGATCCCGATGGTCGAAGTCATCAGGGCGAGCCCGTGTACGCCCTGGTCGAATACCTTGGCCGCGAAGCCCGGCAGCAGCTCGACATAGGGGCGCACCAGGATACCGGTGATGAACTGCAGCAGCATCATCCCGCCGATCCCGGAGTGGCCCGCCCCGTAGCGCAGGGCGGCGATCATCTCGCCCGGTATGTCCCGGATCGGCTTGCGCGCCGGCAACTCCTCCTCCTGCACCATGCGGACGAAGATCAGCGCGATCGAGTTGATGATGTAGGTGCAGGCATTCACCGCGAAGGCCGCGCCGAGCCCGACCGAGGCGATGATCGCGCCGGCGATGGCCGGCCCCACGAACCGGGCGACGTTGAACAGCATGGAGTGGATGCCGATCGCCGCCGCCAGGTCGTGCCGGTCGACCAGGTTGGGCACGACGGCAAGCCTGACCGGCTGGTTGAACGCCGTGATGGTGCCCGAGCACAAGGTGAGGCCGAGCAGGATCCAGATGTTCATCCAGCCCAGCGCGGTGATCAGGCTGAGCGCCGCGGCCTGGAAGAACAGCAGGATCTGGGTCGAGCGCAGGAGCCGGAGCCGGTCCACCCGGTCGGCGACCGCGCCGGTCAGCGGCAACAGCGCCACGCCGGGCAATATGTCGGCGAACGAGATGATGCCCAGCCAGGTGCCCAACTCGGTGAGCTTCCAGGTCAGCCAGCCGACCGCGAGCTTCTGCACCCACGTCCCGATCATCGAGCAGCCGCTGCCGATCGCGAAATTGCGGAAATTCGGGGCGGACAGCGCGCGCAGGAGCGCTCCCGATCCGGAAAGTGCGGTTCTGGCCATGGGTGGCGGTGGGCCTGGATGACGCGGGGCGCGCTCAGGTTAACATTTCCGTCACGCGGGCACTACAAATGCGCTGGCACTCCAGTCGTGGGCCATGCGCCGGACGCGTGGCACCCTTCCGCCCGTGCCGCGCAGGAGGGGGTATCACACGCGCGATTTGGGGTATGATACAAGCGTTTGCCCGTCGCCCCGAACGTGCAGGTCCGCATGAGCAAGACGTCCCGAGCGCGCGCCCCGCTACTGGTGCTGATCTGCGGCACGACCATCCTGATGATCACGTTCGGCGTGCGGCAGAATTATGGGCTGCTGATGGCCCCGATCTCGCAGGACCTGCATTGGGGGCGCGAGGTGTTCGCCTTCGCCATCGCGATGCAGAGCCTGGTCTGGGGCCTGTCGACGCCGATCGCCGGCTGGATCTCCGACCGGTTCGGCCCGGCCAAGGTGGCGGCGGCCGGCGCGCTGTTCTATGGCGGCGGGCTGTTCATGATGTCGCAGGCCTCCGACCCGCTGCACGCCACCATCTCGATCGGCGTGCTGACCGGCTTCGGCGCCTCGATGGCGGGCTTCCCGGTGATCCTGTCGGTGATCGGCCGGTCGGTCGGGCCCGAGCGGCGCTCGCTGTTCCTCGGAATTGCCTCGGCGGGCGGCTCGTCGGGCCAGCTCATCCTGGTGCCGATGGGCCAAGCCGTGCTCAATCATTACGGCTGGGCGATCTCGCTGATGGTGCTCGCGACGCTCGCCGTGCTGACCGTCCCGCTGGCGTCGGCGCTGGCCGGCGGCAACCGCGCGGCGCCCGACATGGTGGGCAACCAGCGCTTCGGCGAGGCGATCCGGGAGGCGAGCCGCCATCGCGGCTTCAAGCTGCTGGCGATGGGCTATTTCGTCTGCGGCTTCCAAACCATGTTCATCGGGGCGCATTTGCCGGCCTACCTCGCCGATCTGGGCCAGCCGAGCTATCTCGGCGCGCTGGCGCTGGCGCTGATCGGCGGGTTCAACATCATCGGCTGCATCGTCTGGGGCCAGCTCGGCGGGCGCTGGCCGAAGAAGAACCTGCTCTGCGTCCTCTACTTCCTGCGCGCGGTCGACATGGCGATCTTCATCACCACGCCGATCTCGCCCACCAGCGTGATCCTGTTCGCCTCGACCATGGGGCTGATGTGGCTCGGCACGGTGCCGCTGACGTCGGGGCTGGTGGCGCAGATCTTCGGCACCCAGTTCATGGCGACGCTGGTGGGCATCACCTTCGTCAGCCACCAGATCGGCAGCTTCCTGGGCATCTATCTCGGCGGCGTGCTGTACGACATCTACGGCAATTACGACGCCATCTTCTGGGGCGGGGTCGTGGTCGGCGTGCTCGCCTCGTTCGTGCACTATCCGATCGACGACAAGCCCCTGCCCCGCCTCGCGACCGCGACGGCCGGCGCCGGCGCCTGAGCGAGCCTCCGCGCATGGAACGGACACCGCTCTGGCAGCGGCCCATCGTCGTGCTGCTGGCGGCGATGGCGATGGTGATGCTCACCTGGGGCATCCGCCAATCGTTCGGCCTTCTGATGCGCCCGATCACCGAGGGGTTCGGCTGGGGCCGCGAGGACCTGTCCATCGCCTTCGCCACCAACAGCCTGATCATCGGGCTGATCAGCCCGTTCGTCGGCGCCATCGCCGACAAGTGGGGCCCGATCAAGGTGCTGTTCACCGGGTCGCTGCTCTACACCGCCTCGCTGGTCCTGATGTCGCAGGCGACGACGCCCACGGGCATGCTGCTGGCGACGGGCGTGATCGGCGGGCTCGGCATGGGCTCGTGCGGGCTCACGCTGATCCTGGCCATCGTCGGGCGGGTCGCGCGCGAGGACCAGCGCAGCCTGTGGTTCGGCATCGTCACCGGCGCGGCGACGGCGGGCCAGCTCGTCATCGTGCCGATCTACCAGCGCGTGATCGACGGCGCCGGCTGGGTGACCGCCGTGATGGTGATGGCCGGCATGGCCGCCCTGCTGGTGCCGCTGTCGGCGGCGATGGCGCGCGCCGGCAAGGCCGCGCTCGAGCGCAAGCACCACCAGACGCTCGGCCAGGCCCTGCGCCAGGCGAGCCGGCACAAGGGGTTCTGGCTGCTGACCACGGCGTTCTTCGTGTGCGGCTTCCAGCTCCAGTTCATCGCGAACCACCTGCCGGCCTATCTCGAGGACCGCGGCGGGGCCGGCGCGCTCGGCGCCACCGCGATCGCCGTGATCGGCCTGTTCAACATGATCGGCACGTGGAGCGCCGGCTGGCTCGGCGGGCGCTTTCGGCGCAAGTACCTGTTGTGCTGCGTCTATATGGGCCGGTCGCTGATCATGCTGGCCTTCATCCACGTGGTGCCCAACACGCTGACCGTTACCCTGTTCGCCGCCGGGGTCGGGCTGTTGTGGCTCGCCACCTTGCCGCTGACCTCGGGCATGGTCGCCGCGATGTTCGGGCCGCGCTACATGGCGACGCTCTACGGCATCGTGTTCCTGTCGCACCAGATCGGCAGCTTCATGGGCGTCTGGCTCGGCGGGCGCATCTACGACGCGACCGGCAGCTACATGCCCGCCTGGTGGCTCGCCATCGCGCTCGGCGGCGTGGCGGCATTGCTGCACTTCCCGATCGACGACCGCCCGGTCGAGGCGATCGCCACGCCCGCGCGCGCGGCGGGTTGACCCGGCTGCCGCAAACCGCGAGCATCGCGGATCGCGGCGGGAGGGACCCATGAAGCAGCGCAGGCTCGGCACGAACGGCCCCCTGGTCTCCGCCATCGGGCTCGGCTGCATGACCATGACCAGCATCTACGGCCCGGTGGACGAGGCGGAATGCGTCGCCACGATCCAGGCCGCCCTGGATGCGGGGCTCAACTTCCTCGACTCGTCGGACGCCTATGGCGGCGGCACGAACGAGGAGCTGATCGGCCGCGCGATCAAGGGACGGCGCGACAAGGCCATCGTCGCCACCAAGTTCGGCAATGTCCGCCTGCCCGACGGCAAGCCGGGCGGCGACGGCCGGCCGGAATACGTGGTCGAGGCCTGCGACCGCAGCCTGAAGCGCCTCGGCATCGACGTGATCGACCTCTATTTCCAGCACCGCGTCGACCGGCGCGTGCCGATCGAGGACACGGTCGGCGCGATGGCCCGGCTGGTGAAGGCCGGCAAGGTGCGCCATCTCGGCCTCTCCGAGGCGGCGGCGCCGACCGTTCGCCGCGCCGCCGCCGTGCATCCGATCGCGGCGTTGCAGACCGAATATTCGCTGTGGTGCCGCTTCGCCGAGGACGAGCTGCTGCCCGCCTGCCGCGAGCTCGGCATCGCCTACGTCGCCTATTCGCCCCTCGGGCGCGGCTTCCTCACGGCCGGCTTCAAGTCGCTCGACGCCTTGCCCGAGAAGGACCGGCGGCGCGAGCATCCGCGCTTCTTCGCCGAGAACTTCGCCCGGAACGTGTCGCTGCTCGGTCCGCTCGAGGCGATGGCGAAGGAGAAGGGCTGCACCCCGGCCCAGCTCGCCCTCGCCTGGCTGCTGGCCGAGGGCGATGACATCGTGCCGATCCCCGGCATGTCGAAGCGCACGCACCTCGCCGACAACATCGCCGCGACCGAGGTCACGCTGTCGAAGGCCGAGCGCGACCGGCTCCGGGCCGCGATCCCGCCGATGGCCGCGGGCGAGCGTTACCCCGTCGCCCAGCTCGAACTCGGTGAACGTTTAGGACCGATACGTCCAATCGTCATTGCGAGGAGCGAAGCGACGAAGCAATCCAGGACGGCCCTGGATCGCTTCCCCTCGGGCCATGGCCCGAAGGTCGCAACGACGGCGTAGGCTGAATCTACGGCACCAGAACGGCGGCGCCGCGGAGGCGACCCTCGCGAAGCCGCGCCAGCGCCTCGTTCGCCTGATCGAGCGGGAACTCCTCGGTCTCGGTGACGACCGGCACCTTTGGCGCAAGAGCGAGGAAATCCTCGCCGTCCTGGCGCGTCAGGTTCGCGACGGATCGAACGACGCGTTCTCCCCACAGAAGGTCGTAGGGAAACGACGGAATGTCCGACATGTGGATGCCGCCGCAGACGACCGTGCCGCCCCTGTCGGTCGCGGCGAGGGCAAGCGGCACCAACCCGCCCACCGGCGCGAAGATGATCGCCGCATCCAGCGTCTCCGGCGGCTTCTCCTCCGACGCGCCGGCCCAGACCGCGCCGAGGTCGCGCGCGAAATCCTGCGCGGCGGTGTCCCCCGCGCGGGTGAAGGCGAAGATGCGCCTTCCCTGGTGGCGCGCGACCTGAGCGACGATATGCGCCGCCGCCCCGAACCCGTAGATGCCGAGGTTCCGGGCGTCGCCCGCCATCACCAGGGAGCGGTAGCCGATCAGCCCGGCGCAAAGCAGCGGCGCCGCCGCGACGTCCGACCCCTCCCCCGCAACCGGGAAGCAGAAGCGCTGGTCGGCCACGGCATACTCGGCATAGCCGCCATCGATCGTGTAGCCGGTGAAGCGCGCCCGCTCGCACAGGTTTTCGCGCCCCGAGGTGCAGAAACGGCACACGCCGCAGGTCCAGCCGAGCCACGGCACGCCGACCCGGTCGCCCTCGCGGAAGCGCGCGACGCGGGCGCCGGTCCCGGCCCCAATGCCGGCCACATGCCCGACGATCTCGTGCCCCGGCACCAAAGGCAGCTTGGGCGCGGCAAGCTCGCCGTCGACCACGTGCAGGTCGGTGCGGCACACCCCGCAGGCCGCGACCTTGACCAGCACCTCGCCCGGCCCCGCCATCGGCGTCGGCATCTCGCGCGCCACCAGCGGCGCGCCCGCCTGATCCAGCACCATTGCCCGCATGGCGCGATGTCCCTACCTTCGTGGCGTCGGCACCGTCCATATAGGCGATCATCAGCCACGAGGATACGCAGATGGCCCTCACCCAGATGAAATGCGTCCCGTGCCAGGGCGGCATCCCGCCCCTCCCCCGCGACCAGGCCGAGCGCCTGCTCGCCGAGACGCCGGGCTGGACGCTGAACGACGAGGCGACCCAGATCCGCCGCCGGTTCGCCTTCGCCAATTTCGCCGAGGCGCTGGCCTTCGTCGACAAGGTGGGCCAGCTCGCCGAATACCAGGACCACCACCCCGACATCACGTTCGGCTGGGGCTACGCCGAAATCCTGTTCTTCACCCACAAGATCAAGGGGTTGCACCAGAACGATTTCATCATGGCGGCCAAGGTGAACGAAATCTTCGGTGCCTAGCGATATTGCGTGGCCGCGAATCGGCCCTATAATCCGCACAGCTTCGACGCCCGCCCCGGACGGCCGGTGAGCGGCGCATCGCGATACGGGAGAGCCACATGACGATCAAGCGCGTCGAATCCCTCGCCTACGGCGCCGACGACATCACCGCCGGCGTCAAGTTCCACGAGGATCTCGGCCTCGAGAAGGTGGAGAGCGGCGCGAACGGGGCGACGTTCCGCACGCCGTCCAACCAGTTCATCTACGTGAAGAAGTCTTCGGACACGAGCCTGCCGACCTCGCCCGAGGGGCGCAATGCCATGTGCGAATGCACCTGGGGCGTCGACACCAAGGAGGCGCTGGAGGCGCTGGGCGCCGAGCTCGCCAAGGACCGCCAGGTGAAGCGCGACGCCGACGGCACGATCCACACCCAGGACGACACCGGCAACCAGATCGCCTTCCGCGTGACCACCCCGGCGGTCGTCTCGCTCGACCCGGTGGAGGTGAACCTCTCCAACATCAACTCGCGGATCAACACCATCAAGGATCGCAACATGGACCGGCAGGCGACGCCGCTCCGCATCGGTCACGTGGTGTGGTCGATCCCCGAGAACATGAAGGAGAAGGCGTCCGACTTCTACATGGAGCGGCTCGGCTTCCGCATGACCGACCGGTCGAAGGACCTCGGCGACTTCATGCGCGTGCCCGGGCGCACCGACCACCACAACATCTTCCTGCTGCACCGCGCCAACCAGAACCGGTTCGATCACGTGGCGTTCGAGGTGCACGATTTCGACGAGCTGATGGTCGGCGGCCACCATCTGACCAACCGCGGCTGGAAGGCGGTTACCCGCCCTGGCCGGCACATGGTCGGCTCCAACCTGTTCTGGTATTTCCAGAATCCCTGCGGTGGCAAGACCGAGTACTTCAACGACATCGACATCATGGACGACGACTGGGCGCCCCAGGTGCACGACAAGCATCCCGGCTGGGCGATCTGGGAATTCGACCCCGCTTAAGTCGCTCGCACCGCTTCTGAAGAAACGCCGCCAAGCCCCTGTCTTGGCGGCGTTTTTTTCAGCGAAGGAGAGAGGCCGTAGCGGCTACTTCGTCTGCACCTTCGGCAGCTCGACCTTGATCTCGTGCGTATCGTTGCGCTGGTCGAAAAAGAAGTAGGCGAGCACGCCGACGACCACCACCAGTGCGCCGACGATGAAGTAGAGCCACCTGTTCTGGTTCACCATGGCCTGAATCCTTTCCTTGTTCGTGGCCACTGACCAGAACGTGGCGATCCGCCGAACGTTCCCGGCGCTTGATTCGCGCCCCGGATCGGCTAGGTCTTTGGAGGCGCGCGGAAGGGTGGCCGAGCGGTTTAAGGCACCGGTCTTGAAAACCGGCAGGCCCGCGAGGGTCTCGTGGGTTCGAATCCCACCCCTTCCGCCAATCTCCGGTTAAAGGCGCCGATTCAGCAATCCGCGCAGTTTACGGCCGCGCTCGCGCTGATGCCGGCTGGCGGAAGGGACGCCCGCCGCCTCCGGCGCGCCAGAACGGCTATTGCAGCCGGTTGAGCCCGTCGAATGCGGCGGTCTTGTAGCACTCGGCGAGGGTCGGGTAGTTGAAGACAGTGTCGACGAAATAGTCGACCGCGCCGTTATGCGCGAGCACCGCCTGGCCGATATGGATCAGCTCGCTCGCGCCCTCGCCGAGGATGTGAACGCCCAGAAGCTCGCGCGAATCCAGGTGGAAGACGAGCTTCAGCAGCCCGTTCGAATCGCCCAGGATCTGGCCGCGCGCGATCTCGCGGTACGAGGCGCGTCCCACCTCGTAGGGCACGCCCGCCTCGGTCAGCTGCTCCTCGGTGCGCCCGACCATCGAGATTTCCGGGATGGTGTAGATGCCGTAGGGATAAAGCTCGCGCATGGAATGCGCGTTGACGCCGAAGGCGTGGCACGCGGCAAGGCGCCCCTGCTCCATCGACGTCGCGGCGAGCGAGGGGAAGCCGATCACGTCGCCCACGGCGTAGATGTGCGGCACGGCGGTCTGGAACGTCTCGTTGACCGCGATCAGCCCGCGCTTGCCCGCCACCAGGCCCGCGGCGTCGAGCCCGAGAGAGCCGGTCGCGCCGGTGCGGCCGACCGAATACAGCGCCTTTTCGGCGACGATCTGCTTGCCGCTCGCGAGATGGATGCGCACGTGCGGCCCGCGCGGGTCGTCGTAGGTCTCGAGGCCCGAAACCTCCTCGCCCAGCCGCAGCGTAACGCGGTTCTGGCGCAGCTGGTAGGCGAGGCCGTCGGTGATCTCGTAATCGACGAAGTCGAGCAGGCGCGGCCGCTTGTCGATCAGCGTCACGCGCACGCCCAGCGCGGCGAAGATGGTGGCGTATTCGAGGCCGATCACGCCGGCGCCCACCACCGCCAGCGTGTGCGGCAGCTCCTCCAGCGTCAGGATGTCGTCGGAGGTGAACACGCGCTGGCCGTCGAACGGCACGCCGGCCGGGCGGGTCGTCTCGGTGCCGACCGCGATGACGATCTTCTCGGCGCTGACGTCGCGCACGCCGCGCCCGTCCATGTAGGTGAGCCGCACGGTGTTGGGGCCGGTGAACGCGCCGCGGGCCGGCAGCACCTCTATGCCGTTGCGCTGGAGCTGGTGGGACGCGACGTCCACTTCGTTCCGGATCACGTGATCTGACCGGAACAGCAGGTCGCGCATGGTGATGTCCTTCTTCACCGCGTAGGACGCGCCGTAGATCGCGCGCTCGCGATAGCCCGACAGGTGCATCGTGGCCTCGCGCAGCGTCTTCGACGGGATCGTTCCCGTGTTGATGCAGATGCCGCCGATGGCGCTTTTCAGCTCGCACACCGCGGCGCGTCGCCCCAGCTTAGACGCCTGGACGGCGGCGCGATGGCCGGCCGGTCCCGAGCCGATGACCATCAGATCGTAGTCGTATTCGTTGTCAGCCATTCCGCAACTCCCAATTTCGATCGGCGCTCTGATCAAGGACCGGCCGCCGCGGTCTGGGGCAGCTCGACGTCCCTTCAACGTGCGACTGGGGCGCCTTGATCCGGAACCACGTTGCGGAGCGCCGGAGGTTCGAGGCCGCGGCGTGCGTTGGGCCGTTTCCGGCGGACCACCGCGATTCGATGGTCCATGGTGTTCCGACCGCTACCTCGAACGAATGATCCAAGTGTCGCAGCGTGGTCCAAAGGGAGTGCGCGGGCGTCAGCTATTACGCCTTTTCCCCAATAGCCCGCCCAATCGCCAGGACCATTTGATGTGCATCAATTTTCGCGGTTGTCCGGCCGCCTAAGCTGATTTACTCGCCGTTTCCAAAGTGGGCGCGTGCCGGGGACAGGCACCAGAAAGGCACGCGCGGACGGCGGAGGGGCATGACAGCAGCAGTCAGATCCCTCAGGCCAGGTAGGCAGGAGGATGAACATGGATGACGACGACGGCGCGTCCCCCGTGCTGCGACAGAACGAGCGAGCAGACGCAGATCCGCAGGCCCGATTGGTCGCCGACGAGCTGGACCACCGCCTCAGGAATATCCTCAACGTCGTTCAGGCGATCGCGACGCAAACATTTGGCCGAACCACCGAGTGCGACGCTTTTGTTCATCGCCTGGCGGCGCTATCGCGCGCCCACGACCTCCTGGCGGCCCGCCAGGATGCCGGGTGCGATCTGGAGGCGCTGATCCAGACGGAGCTCGCCGCCATCCCGACAGATCGCGTTTCCGTCCGCGGACCACCCGTCGTAGTTGAACGACCCGAGGTCGTCCAGATGTTCTCCCTGATCCTGCACGAGTTGGCGACCAACGCGGCGAAGCACGGCGGACTGTCCACAGACGACGGGCGCGTCTGCATCCGATGGTCGGTCGAGCAACGGAACGTGCCCGTTCTCGCTATCGACTGGATCGAGAGCGGCGGCCTGCCCGTCGCCGTCCCCGAGCGGAGCGGGTTCGGCACGAGGCTCATCGAGGCATGCATGCGCATGTACGGTGGCAGTGCCGATCTCGGTTATCCGCCGGAGGGCTTCCGCGCAAATCTGGCCGTGCCGATGTCACGAGTTGGCGCGGAACGCCTGTCTTCGTAAAGAACATGGCGGGGCGACGCTGTCCGTTGGCATAGCGGGCAGGAAAGCCGGACACGCACCGGGAGCAGACGCAATCGAGCCGGTTCCGCTCACCGACGACGGCTCATTCATCCTCGTACTCGATGGGTCGTCCGAGTTCCCGAAACCGGAAGTTCCTGAACGCGCGCTGGCCATCGTAATCGAGCACGCGAAGGTCTTCCTTCTCGGCGAGATCGCGCTCGACGATCATGAAGTGTGCGCCGTAGCGCTTCCGCGCCAGGTCAAGCGGCACTTCGAAGGCGATGAACTTGAGGATCCCCTTTGCCTTCAGCTTTTCCAACAGCTTCGGGTCGGTCACCGAATCATGGGACGTCAAGATCACGAGCGGCCCGCTGCCAGCGAAGATCATGAAGCAGTTCATCGGCATGTCTCCGTTCTCGGTCCGATTTTCACGAGCGACGGCGCGTGGCTGCGGCCAACTTGGCACTGGCCACGTGGCGCCGCACATTGACAAAGCTGTCCGGCGTCACCGAAATGGAATCGATCCCGCATTCGACCAGGAACTCGGCGAACTCCGGATGGTCCGACGGCGCCTGGCCGCACAGCCCGACCTTGGCGCCGGACTTGTGGGCCTCCTCGATCACGCTGCGGATCATCCACTTGACCGCCGGGTCCTGCTCGTCGAACAGATCGGCGAGCTCGTCGGAGTCGCGATCGACGCCGAGGGTAAGCTGGGTCAGGTCGTTGCTGCCGATCGAGAACCCGTCGAACCGCTTTGCGAACTCGCGGGCGAGGATCACGTTCGACGGGATTTCGCACATCACATAGACCTGCAGCCCGCCCTTGCCGCGCTCGAGTCCGTTCTCCTTCATGACGGCAAGGACCTTGTCGGCCTCCTTTACCGATCGGCAGAACGGAATCATGACGATCACGTTGGTGAAGCCAATTTCGTCGCGCAGCCGGCGGATCGCGCGGCATTCCAGCGCGAAGCCTTCGCGGTAACGCGGCGAGTAGTAGCGCGAGGCACCCCGGAACCCGAGCATCGGGTTTTCCTCCTTGGGCTCGAACTCGCTGCCGCCCAGAAGGTTGGCATACTCGTTGGTCTTGAAGTCGCTCATGCGCACGATGACGGGATTGGGATGATGCGCCGCCGCAATCCGGGCGAGTCCCCGCGCCAGACGGTCCACGAAGTACTCGGTCCGGTCGAACTCGTAGGCGCGGGTAAGCTCGATGATTTCGGCCTTGGCCTTCTCGTCCTTGAGGTCGTCGAGGTGGACGAGCGCCATCGGGTGGACCTTGATGTGGTTGTTCACCACGAATTCCATACGGGCGAGCCCCACCCCGTCGGTTGGCAGGCGCCACCAGCGGAAGGCCGCGGCGGGGTTGGCGAGGTTCAGCATCACCCTGGTCCGCGTCTTCGGAAGGTTGCCGACGTCCAGCCTCTCGACCTCGAACGCGGCCTTGCCTTCGTATACGAACCCCTCGTCGCCTTCGGCGCACGACACGGTGATGGCTTGCTCGTCATGAAGGACGCGGGTGGCATTGCCGGTGCCGACAATGGCCGGTACGCCGAGCTCGCGGCTTACGATGGCGGCGTGGGAGGTTCGCCCGCCATGGTCGGTGACGATCGCCGCGGCGCGTTTCATGATCGGCACCCAATCCGGATCCGTGGTCTTCGTCACCAGGATCGCGCCGTCGACGAACCGGCCGATGTCATGCGGGCTGTCGATCAGGCAGGCGCGGCCGGCGACCACGGCCTCGCCAATGGCAAGCCCGGTCACCAGCTTCTTGCCCTTGGAAGCGATGCGGTATGACTTGAGATCTGTCGCTTCGCGGCGCGATTGAACCGTCTCAGGCCGTGCCTGAACGATATAGAGCGCGCCCGTTTCGCCGTCCCGCGCCCACTCCATGTCCATCGCACAGCCGTAATGGCCTTCGATCACGCACGCCCAGCGCGCCAGGGTGAGCAGCTCGTTGTCGTCGAGCACGAAGGCGTCGCGCTCTTCCAGGGAGGTGGGCACGTTGCGCGTCGGCGCCTCGCCCTCGTCGCCATAGATCATTTTCAGCGCCTTCTTGCCCAGCGTCTTCTCGACGACGGGCACGATCTTGTCGTTCCCGAGCAGGGGCTTGAACACCATGTACTCGTCAGGATCGACCGCGCCCTGCACCACGTTCTCGCCGAGGCCCCAGGCGGCGTCGATCAGCACGACCTTGTCGAAACCCGTCTCGGTGTCGATCGAGAACATCACGCCCGAACCGCCGAGGTCGGCACGGACCATCTGCTGCACGCCGACCGACAGCGCGACTTTCATGTGGTCGAAGCCCTTGGCCTTGCGGTAGCTGATGGCACGATCCGTGTAGAGCGACGCATAACAACGGCGGCAGGCGTCGAGCAGGGCTTCCTCGCCGCGCACGTTCAGGAACGTCTCCTGCTGGCCCGCAAAGCTCGCGTCGGGAAGATCCTCGGCCGTCGCGCTGGAGCGTACCGCCACAGCCCCGTCGCTCTTGCCCATCCGCTCGCACAGCTTGCGGTAGGATTCGCGGATGACGTCGGCCGTCTCCTTCGACCATTCGCCCTTCGTGAAGGCGGAGCGGATCTTCTCGCCGGCTTGTGC
The DNA here is from genome assembly GCA_963826605.1 of uncultured Alphaproteobacteria bacterium. GTDB lineage: Bacteria > Pseudomonadota > Alphaproteobacteria > MPNO01 > DASWLB01 > CAWGHZ01. The sequence continues at coordinate 1,206,781 of CAWGXN010000001.1, read as the reverse complement.
GAGCTTTATCTTGCCCGCGTCGAGATCGCTTAGCGTGCCGGTGACGATCTCCTTCAGCTTGTTGCCCTCGACATAGCTCCAGAAGGCGTCCGCGGTGGTGGCGAAGCCCGGCGGAACGGCAATGCCCTTTTCGGCCAGCAAGCGGACCATCTCGCCGAGCGAGGCATTCTTGCCGCCGACGCGGGCCACATCCTCGCGCCCCACCTCGTCGAACCAGATGACGTGAGGATGCCGGCGGTTCGATGGATTGGTCTGGGCCATGTCGTCCTCGAACTGGTTGGCCCGCCCGGGGAATTGCGGTGGCTCGTCTGTGCGGCGCGCAAGCCCTGGCGAACGACGAAGAAGAAAATCGTAGGGACGCTAGCTGAACCGCCGCCATTCCGACTTGATTCACGTCAACCCGTCCCAACGTCTTGCGCAGTGGGCGCGCGAGGCGTCCCCCGTGGCCGTAGTCGCAAGGCGGCGCACGCGCCGCGCGCGATCGTGCTCGGTACCTGGCCGAGCAGCCTGGCGACTTGGAAAGGATCCGGCAGAGATGGACACCACCGACGGCAACGCTCCCCGGTCGGACGCGCTGGTCCTGTTCGGCGCAACGGGCGACCTCGCTTACAAGAAGATATTCCCGTCGCTCTATGCGATGGCGCGGCGCGGCGCGCTCAACGTGCCGGTGATCGGCGTCGCGTCGTCGAACTGGAGCCCTGACGACCTGCGGAAGCGCGCCGAGAACTCGATCCGCGAAGCGGGCGGCGCCGACGACCCGGCGGCCCTGCGCCATCTTCTCTCGCTCCTGCGCTACGTCCACGGCGACTACAAGGACCCGGACACGTTCAAGCGGCTCAAGGCGGAGATCGGCGGCGCCCGCAGCCCGGCCCATTACCTCGCGATTCCGCCCTCCCTGTTCGAAACCGTGATCGAGGCCCTGAAACGCGCCAGCCTGTCACACCGCGCACGCGTGATCGTCGAGAAGCCGTTCGGGCGCGACCTCGCTTCGGCCCGGCACCTCAACCGCATCTCCAAGGCCGTGTTCCCCGAGGATGCGATCTTCCGCATCGACCACTATCTGGCGAAGGAAGCGATCATGAACATCCTCTACTTCCGCTTCGCCAACTCGTTCCTCGAGCCGATCTGGAACCGCAACTACGTGGCGAGCGTGCAGATCACCCTGTCGGAGACGTTCGGAGTCGAGGGGCGCGGCGCATTCTACGAGACGGCGGGTTGCCTGCGCGACGTGGTGCAGAACCACATGTTCCAGATCGTGGCGCTGCTTGCCATGGAGCCGCCGACCTATCGCGGGTTCGGCGCCGTGCATGGCGAGACAGCCGACGTGCTGCAGGCGATGCGTCCGCTCGACCGCGACGAGTTGGTCCGCGGCCAGTATCTCGGCTATCGCGAGGAGCCGGGCGTCGCCCGCGACTCCGATGTAGAGACGTTCTGCGCGCTCCGCCTGTTCATCGATTCCTGGCGCTGGGCCGAAGTACCCTGGTACCTGCGGGCGGGCAAATGCCTGGCCGAGAGCGCGGCCGAAGTGGTGGTGCAGCTCAAGGCGCCGCCGCAGCGCCTGTTCGAGGACTCGGTTCCGGCGGCTGGCCCGGCCAACTATGTGCGGTTCCGCCTTTCGCCCAGCTCGACGATCGCGCTAGCGGCCCGGGTGAAGCAGACCGGCAAGGAATTTCTCGGTGCCCAGCGGGAGCTCTTCCTCGCCAACGATCACCCGGACGAGGAGGCGCCCTATGAGCGGCTGCTGTCGGACGCCATGGCGGGCAACGGCGCCCTGTTCACCCGCGAGGACGCGGTGGAGGCGGCGTGGGCGGCGGTCGATCCCGTTCTCGACAACCACCACCGTGTCATTCCCTACGCGCGGGGAAGCTGGGGTCCGCGGGAAGCCGACGCCCTGATCGGCGCCCATGGGCCGTGGTACAACCCGGCCCTTTCCCACTCGGGAGCGGGTTGAAGGGCACGCGCCGACGCCGCGATGGGTCGCTGCCCGATCACGTTCGGCATCATGCTGGTCAGCGGCGCAACGCCTCGGGAGCGGCGGTGATGGAACAGCGTCCGCACCTGGCCCGATGGCACCGGACCGGCCCTTGCCTTGACAGGTTCCGGGGCCTCCCCTAGCTTCGCCGACAGGCGGTGCGCGGCCGTCAGGGTCGCGTCTTCCGCCCCCGTTTCTGCATCTCATGGCCCGAGTCCCGCTCGGGGGAGGCGCCACATGGCCACCCGGAAATCCGACACCCGTCAAGCCCCCAAGGAGCTCGCCAACTTCGTCGGGGGGGCATTCGCGGCCACGGGCAATACGTTCGACGACGTCTCGCCGGTCGACGGAAGCCTCGTCGCCAAGGTGCACGAGGCCGACAAGGCGACGGTCGACAAGGCGGTCGACGCGGCGCGCGCGTCGATGAAGGGCCCCTGGGGCAAGCTCCCGATGGCCGAGCGCTGCAACCTGCTCTACAAGGTCGCCGAGGGCATCGAGAAGCGGTTCGACGAATTCGTCGACGCCGAGTGCGCCGACACCGGCAAGCCGCGCTCGCTCGCCTCGCATCTCGACATCCCGCGCGGCGCGGCCAATTTCCGCATCTTCGCCGACCTCGCCAAATCGATGGGCACCGAGTGCTATCCGATGGACACGCCGGACGGCGCGGGCGCGCTCAACTATTCGATCCGCGAGCCGCACGGCGTGGTCGGGGTGATCTCGCCCTGGAACCTGCCGCTGCTGCTGTCGACCTGGAAGATCGCGCCGGCCATGGCCTGCGGCAACGCCGTCATCCTGAAGCCGTCGGAGGAGACGCCGTCGACCGCCACCCTGCTCGCCGAGGTGATGAAGGATGCCGGCGTGCCCGACGGCGCGTTCAGCGTGATCCACGGGTTCGGGCCGGACTCGGCGGGCGAGTTCCTGGCGCGCCATCCCGGCGTCGACGCCATCACCTTCACCGGCGAGACGCGCACGGGCAGCGAGATCATGAAATCCGCCGCGCCCAACATCAAGGCGCTGTCGTTCGAGCTGGGCGGCAAGAACCCGGCCATCGTCTTCGCCGACGCCGATTTCGACGCCGCGCTCGAGGGCACGGCGCGCTCGGTGTTCATGAACACCGGCCAGGTCTGCCTCTGCTCCGAGCGGGTCTATGTCGAGCGCAAGATCTTCGACCGGTTCGTCGAGGGGCTGGTCAAGAGAGGCGAGGCGCAGAAGCTCGGCCGGCCCGAGGAGCAATCCACCACGATGGGCCCGCTGATCTCGCGCGACCATCGCGACAAGGTGACCGGCTATTACGAGCTCGCCCGCAAGGAAGGCGCCGAGGTGCTGACCGGCGGCGGCGTGCCGCGCTTCAATGACGAGAAGGACCAGGGGGCCTATGTGCAGCCCACCGTCCTCGTCGGGCTCGCCGAGAACGCGCGCACCCAGAAGGAGGAGATCTTCGGCCCGGTCTGCCACGTCACCCCGTTCGACGACGAGGACCAGGCGGCGGCGATGGCCAACGACACCGAATACGGCCTCTGCTCGGCGATCTGGACGCACGAACCTCGCGCGCGGCCACCGCATGGCGAAGAAGGTGGTGACCGGCATCACCTGGGTGAATTGCTGGTTCCTGCGCGATTTGCGCACGCCGTTCGGCGGGGTGAAGCTGTCGGGCATCGGCCGCGAGGGCGGTGTGCACGCGCTCAACTTCTACGGCGAGCAGCGCAACGTCTGCATCAAGCTCTAGCGACGGGGCGAAGGGGACATCATGGCCGACGCCGCGATCGAAGAAGCCGCCGAGGCGATCCGCACGGCGTGGAACACGGGGACCCCCTGCCCGCCCGTGCGCGACTCGCTGCCCGCGGGCGACCTCGACGCCGCCTATGCGGTGCAGCGCGTCAATACCGAGCGCTGGGTGGCCGAGGGCCGCCGCCCGACCGGGCGCAAGATCGGCCTCACCGCGAAGGCGGTGCAGACACAGCTCGGCGTCGACCAGCCCGATTACGGCATGCTGTTCGCCGACATGTGCTTCTGCGACGGCGAGGAGATCCCGGTGACGCGCGTGATGCAGCCGCGCGTCGAGGCCGAGGTCGCGCTGGTGCTGGATCACGACCTGTCGCGCAGCCAGCTCACCCTGCCCGACCTGATCGCGGCGACGGCCTACGCGCTGCCCGCGATCGAGGTGGTCGGCTCGCGCATCGCCAAGTGGGACATCAAGATCGTCGACACCATCGCCGACAACGCGTCCTCCGGCCTGTTCGTGCTCGGCACCACGCCGGTGAAGCTCGACCGGGTGGATCTCAGGCTGTGCGGCATGGTGATGGAGAACAAGGGCGACCAGGTCTCGGTCGGCGCCGGCGTCGCCTGCCTCGGCAACCCGCTGATCGCGGCGCTGTGGCTCGCCCGCAAGATGGTCGAGGTCGGCATGCCGTTGAAGGCGGGCGACGTGGTGATGACCGGCGCGCTGGGGCCGATGGCGCCCGTCGTGCCCGGCGACGTGCTCGAGGCCCGCATCAACGGGCTCGGCTCGGTGCGCGCCGCCTTCGCGAAGGAATAGGAGTTCCGCATGGCTGGTTCCGGATCAGGCAAGCACAAGGTCGCGATCATCGGGTCGGGCAATATCGGCACCGACCTGATGATCAAGGTGATGCGCACCTCGAAGGTGCTCGAGATGGGCGTGCTGGTGGGCATCGATCCCGAGTCCGACGGCCTCGCCCGGGCGCGCCGCATGGGCGTCGCGGCCACCGACAAGGGGGTCGACGGGCTCCTCGAAATGCCGGAGTGGAAAGACGTCGAGATCGTGTTCGACGCGACCTCGGCCAAGGCGCATATCCGCAACGCCGATCTGGTGCAGAAGGCCGGGCGCACCATGATCGACCTGACGCCCGCCGCCATCGGCCCCTATGTCGTGCCGGTGGTGAACCTCGACGAGCACCTGAACGCGCCCAACATCAACATGGTCTCGTGCGGCGGCCAGGCGACCATCCCGATGGTCCACGCCGTCGCGCGCGTCGCCAAGGTGCACTACGCCGAGATCGTCGCCTCGATCGCGTCCAAGTCCGCCGGACCGGGCACCCGCGCCAACATCGACGAGTTCACCGTGACCACCGCCAAGGGGCTCGAGGTCGTCGGCGGCGCGGCGCGCGGCAAGGCGATCATCGTGCTCAACCCGGCCGAACCGCCGCTGATCATGCGCGATACGGTCTACTGCCTGTCGGAGGACACCGACACCGACAAGATCGCCAAGTCGGTCGAGGAGCTGGTGGGCGAGGTGCAGGGCTACGTGCCCGGCTACCGGCTGAAGCAGGAGGTGCAGTTCGAGCGGTTCGGCTCCAACCGCCCGCTCAAGATCCCGGGCTATGGCGAGTTCACCGGGCTGAAATCCACCGTGTTCCTCGAGGTCGAGGGCGCGGGCCACTACCTTCCGAAATATGCGGGCAATCTCGACATCATGACCTCGGCGGCGCTCAAGACCGCCGAGCGTCTGGTCGAGCGCCGCAAGGCCGCGTGAGGCGACCATGGCCATCGACAAGACCAAGCGCATCTTCGTCCAGGACACGTCCCTGCGCGACGGCATGCACGCCATCCGCCACCAGTACGAGGTGGAGGACGTGCGCAAGATCGCCAAGGCGCTGGACGAGGCGGGCATCGCCTCGATCGAGGTGACGCACGGCGACGGGCTGCAGGGCTCGTCGTTCAATTACGGCTTCTCGCGCTATACCGACATCGAATATGTCGAGGCCGCCGCCAGCGCCATCGAGCGCGCCCAGCTCACCATCCTGCTGCTGCCCGGCATCGGCACCGTGGAAGACATGGAGGCCGCGCACCACGCCGGCGCCAAGGGCGTGCGCGTCGCCACGCACTGCACCGAGGCCGACGTCGCCCGGCAGCACATGGAGACGGCGCGCAAGATCGGCATGGACGTCTCGGGCATGCTGATGCTGTCGCACATGACGCCGCCGAAGGAGCTCGCCAAGCAGGCGAAGCTGATGGAATCCTACGGCGCCGAGTGCATTTTCGTCACCGACTCCGCCGGCGCGCTGCTGATGGACGAGGTGGCGGACCGGTTCAAGGCGCTCGCCGACGTGCTCGATTTGTCGAAGACCCAGCTCGGCATGCACGCGCACAACAATCTCGGGCTCGGCGTCGCGCACAACGTGATCGCGATGGAGAACGGAGCGACCCGCATCGACGGCTCGCTCGCCGGGATGGGCGCCGGCGCCGGCAACGCGCCCTTGGAGGTGTTCGTCGCGGTCGCCGACCGGATGGGCGTCAACCATGGCTGCGACCTGTTCAAGCTGATGGACGCCGCCGACGACCTGGTGCGGCCGCTGCAGGATCGCCCGGTCCGGGTCGACCGCGAGACGCTGTCCCTCGGCTATGCCGGCGTCTATTCCAGCTTCCTGCGCCACACCGAGACGGCGTCGCAGACCTACGGCATCGACTCGCGCGACATCCTGGTCGAGCTCGGAAGGCGCAAGATGGTCGGCGGCCAGGAGGACATGATCGTCGACGTCGCGCTCGACCTGCTCAAGCAGCGCGGCCAGAAGCCGCCGGCCGGACGGTGAGCGCCGCCATGGTCGACATCGCCCGCTTCGCTCAGATCCTCGACGACGCCCAGACCGGGCCGGCCGAATGCGGCCAGCTTTCCGAGATCGCGCCCTACACGCTGGAGGAGGCCTACGCCGTGCAGAAGGCGCTGATCGCGCGGCGGCTCAAGCGCGGCGAGCGGCGGGTCGGCATGAAGATGGGCTTCACCAGCCGGGCCAAGATGGTGCAAATGGGTATCGACGACATGATCTGGGGCCGGCTCACCGACCGGATGGTGGTCGAGGAAGGCGGGCCGATCAGCCTCAGCCACTACGTCCATCCGCGCGTCGAGCCCGAGATCGCGTTCCTCCTGGGGCGTAAGCTCGAAGGTCTGGTGACGGCCGCCGAGGCGCTCGAGGCCGTCGACGCCGTCGCGCCGGCGATGGAGATCATCGATTCGCGCTACAAGGACTTCAAGTTCTCCCTCGAGGACGTGGTGGCCGACAACGCCTCGTCGTCGGGCTTCGTCGTCGGCGCCTGGCAGGACGCCCGCGCCGACCTCTCCAACCTCGGAATGGTGCTCGAGATCAACGGCCGGCCGGTCCAGATCGGCTCGTCCGGCGCGATCCTCGGCCATCCGATCCGCTCGCTCGTCGCCGCCGCGCGGCTGTCCAGCGCCGCCGGCGAGCCGCTCGAGGAAGGCTGGATCGTGATGGCCGGCGGCGCCACCGCCGCCGAATGGCTGCGCGCGGGCGACTACGTGCGCAACGAGGTCGAGGCGCTCGGCTCGGTCGCGTTTTCGGTAACCGCGTAGCCCACCCTTACATGTTGGCGGCACGCGGGCCGCTGTGTACACTCCCGCCCCGTTCCCGGGGGACGCAGGAAAGAAGGACCTATGGCAGACGAGACGCTTCAGTATCATGACGTGGCGGGCGCCGACGAAATCGGCGAGGACGAGGCCCAGCAGGTCGTCGTCGGCTCCAAGGAAATATGCATCGTCAATCTGGGCGGCGAGTTCTTCGCGCTCGACGACGTGTGCACCCACGCTTACGCCTCGCTCGCCGACGGCTATATCGAGGGCGACCAGATCGAGTGCCCGCTGCACGGCGCCATGTTCGACATCAAGACCGGCGAGGTGAAAAGCGCGCCGGCCACGGTGAGCCTCAACACCTATCCGGTGAAGGTCGAGAGCGGCCGCATCATGGTCGGCCTGCCGTCGGACTGAGCGCGAGGGCGGGTCGGGGACCCGCCCCTACGTACAAGATTCGTGGGGCTTGGGTAGGGGCCGGTTCCCGACCGGCCCGTACGGGGGGCTAGCCCATGCCATCGGACCAGATCGTCATCGTCGGTGCCGGCCAGGCCGGTGGCTGGTGCGCGAAGACGCTGCGTGACGAGGGGTTCGACGGCACCATCGTCATGCTGGGCGACGAGCTGCACCCGCCGCACGAGCGCCCGCCGCTCTCCAAGCAGGTGCTGCTGGGCGAGGCTGAGCCGGAGACCACTCATCTGTGGCCGGCCGACCAGTGGTCGGGGCTCGGCGTCGATTTCCGGCCGGGCACGCGTGTCGCCCGGCTCGACACCTCCGCGCACGAGATCGAAACCGTGAAGGGCGAGCGGATTCCGTACGCCAAGCTGATGCTCGCCACCGGCTCACGCCCGCGCCTCCTTGCCGTCCCCGGCGCCGAGCTGCAGGGCGTTTTCTACCTGCGCTATCTCGGCGACACGCTGGCGATCCGCGAGCGGCTGGTCGAGGGCGCGCGGCTGGTGGTCATCGGCGGCGGCTGGATCGGGCTGGAGGTCGCGGCGGCGGCCCGCAGGCGCGGCGCCGCGGTCACGGTGGTCGAGGCCGCCGACCGGCTATGCGCCCGCGCGCTCGCCCCCGACATGTCGGCGGCAATGCTCCGGCTGCACGAATCGCATGGGGTCGAGGTGCGGCTGAACACCACCGTCGCACGCCTCGAGGGCGACAAGGGAGTCGCGCGCGTCGTGCTCGGCGACGGCAGCGCCATCGACTGCTCCGCCGTCGTCATCGGCGTCGGCATCCTGCCCAACGTCGAGCTTGCCCAGGAGGCGGGGCTGGCCGTCGAGAACGGCATCGTGGTGGACGAGCAGGGCCGCACGTCGGACCCGGACGTGTTCGCGGCGGGCGACTGCTCCAACCATCCGAACCCGCTGCTCGGCCGCCGGCTGCGCCTCGAATCGTGGGAGAACGCGCAGAACCAGGCGATCGCCGCCGCCAAGGCGATGCTCGGCAAGGGCGATCCCTACGCCGAGATCCCGTGGTTCTGGTCCGACCAGTACGACGCCAACATCCAGCTCGTCGGCCTGCCCGAGACGTGGGACGAGACGGCGACGCGCGGCGACCCCGGCGGGCTGGAGTTCGCGACCTTCTACCTGCACGAGGGCCGCATCATCGGCGCGGCCGGGATCAATACCGGGCGCGACGTCCGCTTCGCCCGCCGCCTGATCCAGAACAAGGTCGCCGCCACCGCGGCGGAGCTCGCCGACCCGAAGGTGAAGCTCCAATCCCTCGCCAAGCGCTGAGGCGCGCCGCCCTACCCGTTCGCGACGTCCTTCAGATGCAGGCCCTTGTCGGCCTGCACCCGGTTGCGGCCGCCCTCCTTCGCCACGTAGAGCGCGCGATCGGCGCGCTCCACCAGCATGTCGGGCGTCTCGCCCGGCAGCAGTGCCGCGACGCCGAGCGAAAGGGTGATGGTGCCCAGCTTCTCGCCGGTGCCCTTGCGCACGATCTTCTTCGAGGCCACCGAGCGGCGCACGAACTCGGCGACGGCGGCGGCGCCCATCACGTTGGTGCAGGGCAGGATGACCACGAATTCCTCGCCGCCATAGCGCGCGGCCGTGTCCTGGCCCTTCACGCATTGCACCAGCGTCTGGCCGACGAGGCGCAGCACCTGGTCGCCGACCGGGTGGCCGAACTCGTCGTTCACCCGCTTGAAATGGTCGAGGTCGCACATCATCAGGCTGAGCGTGTCGCCGGTCTCGCGCGCTTTCGCCACCTCGGCGGCGAGCCTGCGGTCGAACGCCATGCGGTTGGCGAGCCCGGTCAGCGTGTCGGTCAGCGCGTCGCGCCGCGCGTCCTCCAGCCGGTCGCGCAGATCCTCGATCTCGCGCGAGGACTCCTCGACCTGGGCGCGCAGCTTCTGGTTGTGCACCTCCATCGTGCGGGTCTCGGAGAGTATCCCCTTGATCATCAGCGACAGCTCGTTGCCGTCCTCGGCCTGGGCCACGCCGCCGGAGAAGTTCTCCAACGCCTTGCCGTAGCGCTTGGCGCCCGAGCCCGCCGCGTCCAATGCCTCGAGCACCTGCTCGGCGTTGGCCTTGATGCGCTCGGAGAAATCGAGGCTGGTGCCGACCGCATCGCGCCCGCGCAGGAAGCGGTCGTAGAGCGACAGGCTGGCCTCCTCCGTCACCGGCGTGCCGGCGGCGATCAGCGCCTCGGCCGCGCGGTGGAGGTCCGGCACGTCGCCGGCCTGGAACGAGTACCACACGCTGAAATGTGCCGGCGTGGGCGGGATGCCGAACTCGACGAGCTGGGCCATCGCGGCCTGTGCAAGCTCCATTCGCCTCTCGCGATTGTCCTGGCCCGTCACGGTCGCGCTCTCCCGAAATCGCCCGCCGGCCGGCGCCGGTCGCCGCGAAGCTTGCGCCGCCCGCGGTTAAGAACCGGCTAATCGCGCCGCGGTATTTCGGTCACTTGTCGTAGGGGCGCACGCGCACGACGGCGGCCTTGTTCAGCAGGAAGACCTGCTCGTCCTCGTCCACGAAGGCGAAGAACGGCAGCTCGTCGTTCAGCACGTCCTGGATGCGGCGGGTGGCCTCGACGAAGATGTAGCCGGTCAGCACCGCGCCGTCGCCCATCACCACCTCGGCATACTCGCGCACCTTGGGAATCTTGGGGAACTGCGCCATGGGCCTCGCCTTCCTTCGCTCGGTTGCCGCGCCGCGCGCCGGCCGGTATATTGCGCCGCAGCACGACGCGCTGCGTTGCAGCACGCTCGCCCGCGCATTATAGCCTCCGGGGAAGGGACTCACATGGCCGCCAAGGGACACACCATCGCCGAGCTCGCGGTGGGGATGAGCGCCGAGCTCGCCCATACGGTGACGGTCGACGACATCACCGGCTTCGCCAAGGTCACCGGCGACGACAATCCCGTGCACCTGGACGAGGCGTATGCCGCCCAGACCATGTTCAAGGGCCGGATCGCCCACGGGATGCTGTCGGCCGGGTTCATTTCGGCGGTGCTGGGCACCCGCCTGCCCGGGCCCGGCTGCATCTATATGAGCCAGTCGCTTTCCTTCCGCGCGCCGGTCCGCCCGGGCGAGACGGTGGTGACGACCGCCACGGTGAAGGAGGTGATCGCCGACAAGAGGCGGGTGCGGCTCGACACGGTGTGCCGCGTGGGCGACAAGGTAGTGCTCGAGGGCGAGGCGCTGGTCATGGTGCCGGCCTGACGGCCGCGCCTTCCAATTGACTTGGCGCGCCCGCCTCTTTAGGACAGGCGCCCAGCATGCGCATATTCCGTCATTACCTGGGGCTGCCCGCGATGGCGCGGGGCACGGCCGTCGCGCTGGGCAATTTCGACGGCATTCATCTCGGCCACCAGACGGTGGTGCGCCAGACCCAGGAGATCGCCGCGCGGCTTGACGCGCCGGCTGGCGTGCTCACCTTCGAGCCCCACCCGCGCCAGTTCTTCCGCCCCGGCGAGCGCAACTTCCAGCTCACCCCGTTCAACGCCAAGGTGCGCCAGATGTCGGCGCTCGGGCTCGACGTACTCTACGCCCTGCATTTCGACGAGGCGCTGTCGCAGGTGCCCGCCGAGCGGTTCATCACCGATGTGCTCGTCGACGGGATCGGCGCCAGGCACGTGGTCTGCGGCTACGATTTCGTGTTCGGCCATGGCCGCGAGGGCAACGCCGACATGCTGCGCCAGGCCGCGAAGCGCCACGGCTTCGGCCTCACCACCATAGATCCGGTGCTGGATACCGGCGGGCGGGCCTGCTCGTCCACCAACATCCGGCGCGATCTGGCCGATGCCAAGCCGCACGAGGCCGCCGCCCTGCTCGGCCGGGTCTGGGAGGTAGAGGGGCGCGTCGTCGAGGGCGACCGGCGCGGCCGCACCATCGGCTTTCCCACGGCCAATATCGGGCTCGACGACTTCCTGCACCCCGCCTATGGCGTCTACGCCGTGTGGGCCGGCATCGACCGCGGCGCCGGCACGGTCTGGCACCCCGGCGTCGCCAATGTGGGCGTCCGGCCGATGTACCGGCTGGAGCAGGCGAACGTCGAGACCTACGTGTTCGACATCGCCGAGGATCTCTACGGGGCATTGCTACGCGTCGGGTTCGTGCGCTTCCTCCGGCCCGAGATGAGCTTTTCGGGCATCGAGGAGCTGCGCGTGCAGATCGCGAAGGATTGCCGTGCCGCGCGCGACGTGTTCGACGAGGTCGCGGGCGACCCCCTGCTCGGCCCGCCGCAATTCGCCCCGCGCGCGCCCGAGGGCGTGGCACGATGACCGACTACAAATCGACCGTCTTCCTGCCGCGAACCGAATTCGCCATGCGGGCGGAGCTGCCCAAGCGCGAGCCGGCCATGCTGGCGCGTTGGGAAAATTCAAACCTTTACAACCGCTTGCGCGACGCAGCTCAGGGACAGGACAAGTTTGTCCTGCATGACGGGCCGCCCTACGCCAACGGCAACCTCCATATCGGCCACGCCCTCAACAAAATCCTCAAGGACATCATCAACCGCTCTCAGCAAATGCTTGGAAAGAACGCGGTTTATGTGCCCGGATGGGACTGCCACGGCCTTCCGATCGAGTGGAAGATCGAGGAGCGCTACCGCGCCGCCGGCAAGAACAAGGACGAGGTGCCGATCGTCGATTTCCGCCGCGAGTGCCGCGAGTTCGCCGCCCACTGGATCGAGGTCCAGAAGGCCGAGTTCCGCCGGCTGGGCGTCGAGGGCGACTGGGAAAATCCCTATACGACCATGAGCTTCGATGCTGAGGCTCAGATCGCGCGCGAGCTGCACAAATTCGCGATGAACGGGCTCCTGTACCGCGGCTCCAAGCCCGTAATGTGGTCGGTGGTCGAAAAGACCGCGCTCGCCGAGGCCGAGGTCGAATACCAGGACTACGTCTCGGACCAGATCTGGGTGAAGTTCCCACTTAGCGCTCCACGGATCTTCATTGGCGGCCACCTGCGAGACGCAAAATTCCTGGACGAATTGCTCCATGCGCATGTCGCTGATCTGGACGACTACGCCCTGGACCATTCCCGGCAATCGCGCGATCAGCTTTTCGTCGCAGGATCGACTACGGGCTGTATGAGGTTACTGACGCGCCGGCCGATAACTGGGTCGAAGGCCGGCGAGCGGCTAATCGTGCTCGCCGACGCGCTGGCCGAGGCAGTGATGAAGCAGGCGCGCGTGTCACAGGTTGGAAGCGGCTCGGGCCGTACGTCGACCACGGCCTGGTGCATGGACTTGCTCCCACCCGCTGAAGGGCTCGCGGGCGGATACGAGTTCGACGTCCCCCTGCTCGACGGCGAGCACGTGACCGACGACACCGGGACCGGCTTCGTCCACACGGCGCCGAGCCATGGGCGCGACGATTTCGAGGTCTGGATGGACAATGCGCGCCATCTCGCGGCGCGGAACATCGACACCGCCATCCCCTACACGGTCGACGAGAACGGCGCCTTCACCAAGGACGCGCCCGGCTTCGAGGGCAAGCGCGTCCTGACCGACACCGGCGAGAAGGGCGACGCCAACGAGGCGGTGATCGCCGCGCTGCGCGAGGCGGGCATGCTGGTCGCGCGCGCCCGGCTCACGCACCAGTACCCGCATAGCTGGCGCTCCAAGAAGCCGGTGATCTTCCGCAACACGCCGCAATGGTTCATCGCCATGGACCGCGACATGGACGCGCCGGGTGACACGCTGCGCGCCCGGGCGCTCGCTGCCATCCGGGCGACGCGCTGGGTGCCGCCCCAGGGCGAGCGGCGCATCACCGGCATGATCGAGAGCCGGCCGGACTGGGTGATCTCGCGCCAGCGCGCCTGGGGCGTGCCCATCGCCGTATTCGTGAACGGCGAGGGCGAGGTGCTGAAGGACCCCGCGGTCAACGAGCGCATCGCCCAGGCCTTCGAGGCGGAGGGCGCCGACGCCTGGTTCGCCGCCGGGCGCCGCCCAGCGCTTCCTGGGCCACGAGCACAGCGGCAACGAGTGGCGCCAGGTGACCGACATCCTCGACGTCTGGTTCGATTCGGGCTCGACCCACGCCTTCGTGCTGGAGAAGCGCCCCGAGCTGGCGACGAACCGGGTGATCGACGGCGGGCGCGACACGGTGATGTATCTCGAAGGGTCGGACCAGCATCGCGGCTGGTTCCACTCCTCGCTCCTGGAATCCTGCGGCACGCGCGGGCGCGCGCCCTATGACGTGGTGCTGACCCACGGGTTCGTGCTGGCCGAGACTGGCGACAAGATGTCCAAGTCGCGCGGCAATTCGACCGCGCCGCAGGACGTGATCGCGCGCTCGGGTGCCGAAATCCTGCGCATCTGGGTCGCCGCCTCGGACTATTCCGAGGATTTGCGCATCGGGCCGGACATCCTCAAGTTCCAGGAGGACATGTACCGGCGGCTGCGCAACACGCTGCGCTATCTGCTGGGCAATCTCGACGGGTTCAGCGACGCGGAGCGTGTGACGCCCGACGAGATGCCGGAGCTCGAGCGCTACGTGCTGCACCGGCTGGCCGAGCTCGACGCGCTGGTGCGCGCCTCGTGCGACGCGTTCGACTTCCACGCCATGTTCACGGCGCTGCACAATTTCTGTGCCGTCGACCTTTCGTCCTTCTATTTCGACGTGCGCAAGGACGCGCTCTATTGCGACCCGGCGGACGCGCTGCGCCGGCGCGCCTGCCGCACGGTGCTCGACACGCTGTTCGACTGCCTGACCGCCTGGCTCGCCCCGATCCTCTGCTTCACCGCCGAGGAGGCGTGGCTGTGCCGCCACCCGGGGCCGGACGAGAGCGTCCATCTGCGCCGCTTCCCCGGCATTCCCGGCGCCTGGCGCGACGCGGCGCTGGCCGCCCGATGGGAGCGCGTGCGCGAGGTGCGGCGCGTGGTCACCGGGGCGCTGGAGAAGGCGCGGGCCGACAAGCGCATCGGCTCCAGCCTGGAGGCGGCGCCGACCCTCTATCTCCAGGGCGCGGCGGAGCTCGGCGCGATCGACTGGGCCGAGATCTGCATCACCTCGCAGGTCCGGACGGTCGACTCGCCGCCCCCCGCCGAGGCCGAGACCCTGCCCGACGTGCCGGGCGCCGGGGTGGCGTTCGCGCGGTCCGAGGGCGAGAAATGCGCCCGCTGCTGGAGGGTGCTGCCCGAGGTCGGCGACGACCCCGCCCATCCGGAGCTGTGCCGCCGCTGCGCCGAGGCGGTGGGCTCGCCCGTCGCCACGGCGGATTAGCGCCGTGAACGGAATGCGCCACAACGGACATCCGACATGGCCGCTGGCATCTCGGTGACGGCCGCCCGCCCGCGCATGGTGGGGATCGCGGTCGCCGGCGCGGTGATCCTGCTCGACCAGATTTCGAAATGGTGGATCGTCCACCAGGTCATGCAGCTGCCGCGCCAGATCGAGGTGCTGCCGGTCTTCGACATCGTGCTGGTGTGGAATTCGGGCGCGAGCTTCGGCGTGCTGAGCCGCAACGGGCCCTGGGCGCGCTGGCTGCTGATCGTCCTGGCGGTGGCGATCGGCATCGCGCTGGTGGTCTGGATCGCCCGCACTGCGAACCCCTGGGTCGCCGCCGCGCTGGGCATGGTGCTGGGCGGCGCCGTCGGCAACCTGCTCGACCGGATGCGCTATGGCGCGGTGGTCGATTTCCTGGACTTCCACCTGGGCACGCGCCCATTGGCCGGCCTTCAACGTCGCCGACTCGGCGATCACCGTGGGGGTGGTGGTGCTGCTGGTCGACGCCTTGATCGCCCGCCCTCGGAAGGCTTAATATTCCGCTTATGGTGCGAACGGGAACAGAAGGGGGATACGGCGTGCGATCGGCCATTGTTGTCACGAGTCGTGGTTGGCCTTGCGCTCGCGCTTACCGGGTGCGACGCGGCGCGCGAAAGCTTCGGCTTCACCAAGCAGGCGCCCGACGAGTTCTCGGTGGTGACCCGCGCGCCGCTGGTGATTCCCCCCGACTTCGGGCTGCGCCCGCCCCAGCCCGGTGCGCCCCGGCCGCAGGAGAAGCCGGTCGTCGAGAAGGCGCGCGAAACGGTGCTGGGCAAGGAGGCCGCTGGCCAGCAGTTCGCCGCCGCCGACGGCGCCCAGACCCTGTCGGAGGGCGAGCGCGCCCTTCTGTCCGAGGCGCATGCGGTGAGCGTCGATCCGTCGATTCGCCACACGGTCGACCGCGAGAGCACGCTGCTCGCCGACGCCGACCACGATTTCATCGACAAGCTGATCTTCTGGCAGAAGGCCGAGCCGCCCGGCGAGGTGGTCGACCCCGGCAAGGAGTCGCAGCGCATTCGCCAGGCGGTCGCGATGGGCGAGTCGCCGACCAAGGGCGAGACGCCCACCATCCAGCGCCGCAAGAAGGGCTTCCTGGAAGGGCTGTTCTAGGCCCCGTCCGCGCGCCCGGCGACGGAGTTCGCCCCGCCCGGCCGTGCGATACGATGGCGGGTCGGCCGCATCGCCTTGTGGCCCCTGCCCGCTTCCCCATATACGGGAAGCCCTGACCCCATAGAGCGAGGTTCGCGCGTGGATAGGTTCCGCAAGGCCGCCGCCGCCCTGGCGGTGACGGCGATCGTCGCATCGCATCCCGGCGGGCTTCGCGTCCGCCACCATGTTCAACCCGAAGACCTTCACCCTCGAGAACGGGCTGGAATTCGTGGTGGTGGAAAACCACCGCGCGCCGGTGGTCGAGCAGATGGTGTGGTACCGCGTCGGCGCCGCCGACGAGCGGCCGGGAGAATCGGGCCTCGCCCATTTCCTCGAACACCTGATGTTCAAGGGCACCGAGACGGTCAAGCCGCAGGAATTCTCCAAGATCATCGCCCGCAACGGCGGCGAGGACAACGCCTTCACCACCGACGACTACACCGCCTATTTCGAGAAGATCGCCAAGGACAAGCTCGAGCTGGTCATGGGGCTCGAGGCGGACCGCATGCAGAACCTCAGGCTCACCAACAAGGAGGTGCTGCCCGAGCGCGAGGTGGTGCGCGAGGAACGGCGCATGCGCGTCGACAACCGACCCGAGGCGGTGCTGAACGAGCAGTCGGAGGCGCAATTCTGGCTGAACAGCCCCTATGGCCGCCCGACGATCGGCTGGCCGTTCGAAATCGAGGCGCTGACCACGGCCAAGGCGCTGGCCTTCTATCACCGCCACTACATGCCCAACAACGCCGTCGTGGTCATCGCCGGCGACGTGACCCCCGACGAGGTGAAAAAGATCGCCGAGCGCACCTTCGGCAAGGTCCCGGGCGGCACCGCGCCCGAGCGCGACCGGCCGAGCGAGCCCGAGCACCGCGTCGCCATGCGGACCTCGATGACGTCGGATCAGGTGCGCGAGCCGTCCTGGTCGCGCAGCTTCATGGCGCCCGAGCTACCGCACCGCCAAGGACCCGCACCGGCCCTACGCGCTGCAGGTGCTGGCGGAGATACTGGGCGGCAACGCCACCAGCCGGCTGTACAAGAACCTGGTGGTCGAGAAGGGCACCGCCAACGAGGCCGGCGCCTGGTACTCGCCCAACCAGTACGACCAGACCGAGTTCTCGGTCTACGCCAACCCGCGCGAGGGCACCGACGTCGCCAAGCTGGAAGCGGCCGTCGCCGACGAGATCGCCGCATCAAGGCAGGTGGCGTGACCGCCGCCGAGGTCGACGACGCCAAGACGTCGATCGTCGCCAGCGCGATCTATGCGCAGGATTCGCTCAGCGCCGCGCCCAACTGGATCGGCCGCGCGCTGATGACCGGCTCCAGCCTCGACGACATCGAGGCCTGGCCCGACCGCATCAAGGCGGTGACGGCGGACGAGGTGAACGCGGCCGCGCGCGCCGTGCTGCTGGACGACCATTCGATGACCGCCACCCTGCTGCCGGCAGAGGGCGGCCCCTGCGCCCGGCCCGCGCCGGAAGCCGGGCCCGCCGCGCCCGCCCGCGCAGCCCATGCCGCCGGCCCGGGGAGAGGTGAATTGACCCGCTTGACCCACGCCCGTGCCCTTGCGGCACTCGCCGCCATCGCGCTCCTCGCCATCGCCCTGCCCGCCCGGGCGATGGACATCCAGCAGGTGACCAGCCCCAAGCACAAGATCGTCGCCTGGCTGGTCGAGGACCATTCGGTGCCGGTCATCTCGCTGTCGGTTGCATTCCGCGGCGGCGCGGCGCTCGACCCCAAGGGCAAGGACGGGCTCGCCGAGTTCGCCTCCGACCTGATGGACGAGGGGGCGGGCGATCTCGATTCGCAGGCCTACCACAAGGCGCTGGAGCGGATCGCGGCGAGCGTCCGCTTCGACGCCGGTCCGGACAATTTCAGCGGATCGCTGCGCACGCTGAGCGCCAGGCGCGACCGCGCCTTCGAGCTGTTCCGCATGGCGCTCGCCGCGCCGCGCTTCGATCCCGAGCCGGTGGCGCGGGTGCGCGCCCAGCTCCTCTCGTCGCTGCGCGAGCGCGAGCAGCGGCCGAACTACATCGCGCAGCGCCTGTTCTACCGGACGATCTTTCCCGACCACCCCTACGGCGCGCCGGTCGACGGCACGCTGGAGACGGTGCCGAACATCACGGCTGCGGACATGAAGGCGTTCGTCGCCCGGCGGCTCGCGCGCGACAATCTGGTCGTCGGCGTCGTCGGCGACATTTCCGCGCAGGAGCTGGCGACGCGGCTCGACGACATGTTCGGCGCCCTGCCCGCCACCTCGGCGCCGCGCGACGTGCCCGAGGCGACCTATGGCGGGGCCGGCAAGCTCCAGGTCGTGAACAAGCCGATCCCGCAATCCATCGTGGTGTTCGGCGAGCCCGGCATCAAGCGCACCGATCCCGACTGGTACGCGGCGCTGCTGATGGACCAGATTTTCGGGTCGGGCAATTTCTCGTCGCGGCTGATGGAGGAGGTGCGCGAGAAGCGCGGCCTCGCCTACGGCGTTTCTGCCGGCCTCGCGCCCTATCGCCACGGCGCGCTGATCGTCGGCGGCGTGGCGACGCGCAACGCCAAGGTCGCAGAGTCCATCAAGGTCATCCGCGCCGAGTGGAAGCGGATGGAGGAGAGCGGCGCGACCGCCACCGAGCTCGCCAACGCCAAGACCTACATCAACGGTTCGTTCCCCCTTTCGCTCGATTCCAGCCGGCGGATCGCCTCGATCCTGGTGACGGTCCAGCTCGAGGAGCTCGGCATCGACTATTTGAACAAGCGGGCGGAAATCATCGACGCGGTCACGCTGGAGCAGGTCAACAAGGCGGCCCAGCGCCTGCTCAAGCCCGGCCTGCTGACCTTCGTGGTCGTCGGCAACCCCGAAGGACGTGACCGCCACGCCCTGAGTCGTGAACGACAAATTGTGCAGAATAACTGCAGCAAATCCGAGATATTCCTTAACAAGCTTTAAATCGCCGTCCATAGGCTTGCCTCCCGCGCTTCGATTTTGCGAGGGCAAGCGATGTCCAAACTCCGAGAGCTGCGACAGTTGCTCGCGATCCTTCGGGGCGACGGCGCCGGTTCGATGGCGACAATGTTCGCGGTGATGGCCCCGCTCCTGGTCGGTGCCGTCGGGCTCGGCGTCGAATTCGGCCAATGGTACGCCAAAAGCGGCGCTGCAGACCGCGGCGGACGCGGCCGCTTGTCCGGCGCGTTCGAACGCGCCCATGGCCAGCCGGGGCGGGTGAGGTCCTCGGCCATACGCGACGCCGTGCGCAATGGCTTCGACAACACGTCACCCAACACGATCACCGTCAACAACCCACCCACGAGCGGACCGAATGCCGGCGAGCAGAGCGCCGTCGAGGTGATCCTGCACAATCATCCGCAGCTTCTGCTCGCCGGGAGTCGCGCTGAACAACCTGACCATCTCGGTTCGTGCCGTGGCGCAGGTGCAGGTGACGGGTACCGCCTGCGTGCTCGCGCTCGATCCGTCCGCATCGAGCGCGATCGCCAACCAGGGCAATCCCACTATCAACATGGCCGGCTGCGTCCTCGCCGCCAACTCGGACAGCTCGAGCGCCATCGACATCACGGGCAGCACCGATCTCATCGCCGAGTCGCTCTACACCGTCGGCAACTATTCGACCGGCGGTTCGGCGACGGTCGACCTCGCGCGCGCTCCGCTCATCCACGAGTTCGCACTCGATGATCCGTACGCCGACGTGAACGTGCCGATCATCAACGGGTGCGACGCGGTCAACGCCTCGTACAACACCAATGTCGTTCTGAATCCCGGCGTCTATTGCGGGGGCATCCGGTTCGGGTCGCAGGCGCATGCCCGCCTGAACCCGGGCGTCTACTATCTCGACCGCGGCGACTTCGTGGCGAACGCCGGCGCGGTGATCACCTGCAACTGCACGGGCAGCTATGACGGGGTGACGTTCGTGCTGACCAGCACGGGCGCGGCCTCCGACATCGGTACCGTCACCATCAACGGCGGGGCCGACATCACGCTCAACGCGCCGCCCGACGCCTCGTCCCACTTCGCGGGGATCCTGTTCTACCAGGACCGGCGGGCGCCGGCGGGCGCGACCGACAAGTTCAACGGCGGCGCCAACCAGACCCTGACCGGCGCGCTCTATTTTCCCAACCAGACGGTCGAGTACGCCGGCAACAACAGCCCGAACGCGGCCGACTGCACCCAAATCATCGGGAACCAGGTTGTCTTCACCGGCAACGCGACGATCAACAACAGCGGCTGCCCCGGCGCCGGCGTACAGCCGCTCCAGATCACCGGCGTGAAGGTGGTGGAATGAACCGGACCCTCAAACTCGTCCATATGCGCCGTTTCGCCACGTGCGAGCGCGGCGCGGCCGCGGTCGAGCTCGCCCTGATCCTCTCGGTGCTGACGACGCTGGTACTCGGGCTTCTCACCTATGCCCAGGCGATCCACCAGTCGATCGCCCTCCAGCACGCTGCTCGCGCCGGGGCGGAATATGCCTTGCGCTTCCCCAACGACCCGAACGGCATACAGCAGGCCGTCGCCGGGGCGGGGACGGTCGATCCGACCGGCCTGACCGTGACCACTTCGCAATTCTGCGAATGCCCAGACGGCACCTCGGTCGACTGTTCGAGCACTTGCGGCGGCAGCACCTTGCCGAACCAGTACGTCAATGTGGCCGTTGCGCAGCCGGCTATGGACACGCTCGCGAATACCGGTGTTCTTGACGGCCGGATTCGTCCATGCCGGCGCGATCGTGAGGCTCCGCTAGGCCATGAACAGGATGAAGCTCGACAGTGCCGGCCGCCTTGGTTCGGCTCGCCTGCGGCGCTGCGCGACCGGTCCGGCGCCACGGCCATTGAGTTCGCCCTCACCTTGCCCGTGTTCCTGCTGTTCGTGTTCGGGCTGGTGGAGTTCAGCCGGGTGCTGTGGACCAACAACGCCCTCGAATACGGCGCCGAGCAGGCCGCGCGCTACGCGCTGGCGAACCCGACCGCATCTGCCAGCGAGCTCCAGACCCTCGCCGCCTCCCAGGTCCCGACCCTCAACGCCGCTGCGTGACCGTGACCGTGACCTACGACACGACCAACGGCGTGAATTTCGTGACCGTGACGACCTCGGCGCCGTTCAGCACCATCCTGCCCTTCGTCCCCCTTGGCAGCTTCAACCTCACAGGCAGCTCGCGTATGCCGGTGGGCTGAGCCACCGCGCAGGAAGCACCCGCACCGCAACCAAGAGTGTCAGAAAAATTTACAGATTTTTGCCCGATTCCACCAAAAGTGTCGAAAATCTTTACAATCTGTTAAATCTGTCGGCTGGCGAAACCCGCTAAGCCATGGAAACGTCACGCTTCCCTGGAACTGGCATGATTCTTGCTTATAGATTGGCAAGGGAGCGCCTTTTTCGGCGCACCGATATACGGGACAACGTCGATGGATACGGTAAGGGCTTTCAAGCGTGGCGCGCTCGGTTTTGCGGCAGGCGCATTGGCGTTAGCGCTCGGCGCGCCGATGGCGCGAGCCATCCCAAATCTGCAGCTCGACATTGTCGAGGGTCTCTACTGCAGCAGCACAGGTCCCGGTGGCAAGAACTGTCACGAAACAACGATTTCTCTAGATGGCAGTTTCAACCTTGTCGCCCTGCTCAAGTACGACAGGTCGCAAGCGACGACCGGGTATCTACTGTCTGCCGCAATCGTTCAGCCTGCCGACCTTAGTAACAGCCTCAATCTGGGCGAAACAGGGTTCGGTTCTTTCACCGTCAATGGTGTGGAGTATAGTGGCACCAACGGGACGATGGTGTATGGCACGCCTCCGGCCGACGGGTTGGCCGCGGGCGATTTGGCGACGCACGGAGTGTACGATACCTATTTTGGCGAAATCATGTTTGATTTCGACACAGCGATGACGGTTGCCAGTTATGACGTGTCCCTGGTGCGGGCATGGATCCCGCCACCAGAGGTGGCACTGGGGCGCTGTACCAAACTTTCGCCAGATGCGTCAGGTTTGACCGGCGATTATCAGGTGCATTTCGACCTCTATCGTTGCGATGGTGGCATGGCCTCGAAATGCACGGGCGGCGGTCTCGCCCCCTTCTCACACGACGCACAGTCCTGGCCGCCGGGCACGGAGTTCCGGAGCCCGGGACGCTCGCGCTGTTCGGGCTCGGTCTCATCGGGCTCGGCCTCTTCCGCCGGCGCTCGCGCGCGGCATAATCGGGCGCAGCATCCGGCGGAACGGAAAGGGAGGGCAGGCGCCCTCCCTTTTGCCGTTCGTGGCGGCAGAAATCCGCGGCGAGGCGGTTGACCTTGTCCCGCCCGCGCGGGATACTCCCGCATCGCTACGGGGGAGACGCCACGCCGGCCCCCCAGCGTCCGGATAACAATGGCGCGCTGGCCGGCACTCTGATCAACGCCTCGACGGGGCGGCAGGGTGCTCTAGCCCAAGGGTCTAGGAGGATTGGATGCCTGCCGTATCCATGACCGTGAACGGTAAGAAGGTTTCGGCCGATGTCGAGGGGCGGACGCTTCTCGTGCAGTACCTGCGTGAGAAGCTGGGTCTGACCGGCACGCATGTGGGCTGCGACACCACCCAGTGCGGCGCGTGCACCGTGCACCTGAACGGGCTGCCGGTGAAGTCGTGCACCGTACTCGCCCAGCAGGTCGAGGGGGCCGACGTTATCACCATCGAGGGGCTGGCCAAGGACGGCAAGCTGCACCCGATGCAGGAGGCGTTCCGCGAGAACCACGCGCTGCAGTGCGGCTTCTGCACGCCGGGCATGGTGATGGCCGCGATCGGCATCGTGGACCGGCACAAGAAGGACTCGCTCGACGAGAAGACGGTGCGCCACGAGCTCGACGGCAATCTGTGCCGCTGCACCGGCTACCACAACATCGTCAAGGCGATCCTCGCCGCTTACCCGGTGATGAAGGGCTGAGCGCCGCGGCGCAGGGGAGACATCATCCATGTACGAGCTGAATTACAAGAAGGCGAAGTCGGTCGACGAGGCCGCGAAGGCCGTCGCCGCGGGCGAGGACAACAAGTTCCTGGCGGGCGGCATGACGCTGATCCCGACCTTGAAGCAGCGCCTGGCCAAGCTGAATGACGTGGTCGACCTGGCGGGCATCCCCGACCTGGTCGGCATCACCGTGGCGGGCAAGACCGTCACCGTCGGCGCGATGACGCCGCACGCGGTCGTCGCCGCCTCGGCCGAGGTGAAGAAGGCGATCCCGGCGCTTGCGAAGCTCGCCGGCGGGATCGGCGATCCGTCCGTGCGCAACCGCGGCACGATCGGCGGGTCGATCTCCAACAACGACCCGGCGGCGGACTATCCGGCGGCGGTGGTCGCGCTGGGCGCCACGGTCCACACCAACAAGCGCCAGATCAAGGGCGACGATTTCTTCAAGGGCATGTTCGAGACGGCGCTGGAGCCCGACGAGCTCGTCACCAAGGTCGAGTTCCAGGTGCCCGACAAGGCGTCCTATATGAAGTTCCCGAACCCCGCCTCGCGCTACGCCATCGTCGGCGTGTTCGTCGCCAAGACGGGCAACGACGTGCGCGTCGCGGTGACGGGCGCGGGCCCGGTGGTGTTCCGCCAGGCCGAGATGGAAAAGGCGCTGTCGTCCAAGTTCGAGCCGGCCGCAATCGAGAAGGTCGTCCAGAAGGACGACAATTTGAACGCCGACATCCACGCCTCGGCCGAGTATCGCGCCCATCTGGTGGGCGTGATGGCGCGGCGCGCGGTCGCCGAGGCCAACGGCTGACGGTTGCCTGAGCGGAATTCCCCGCCATATTTGGGGAATGAGACTTCCGGGGGCGGGTCCATGACCCGCCCCTGTTGCTAGCGAAGGGGACGATGAGCCAGCAGGTTCCGGATTCCGTCGATGCCACGCTCGAGCTCCTGCGCGACGGCAACTACGTCGCCGACCGCTCGCTCGCGACCGCGCTCTACCTCGCTTTGTCGATGGGCCGGCCCCTGTTCCTCGAGGGCGAGGCCGGCATCGGCAAGACCGAGATCGGCAAGGTGCTGGCCGAGACCCTCGGCCGCCGGCTGATCCGCCTGCAATGCTACGAAGGTCTCGACGTCTCGTCCGCCGTGTACGAGTGGAACTACTCGGCGCAGATGATCGAGATCCGCATCGCCGAGGCCGAGGGCTCGCGCGACCGCGGCTCGATCGAGAACGATATCTTCAACGAGCGCTTCCTGATCAAGCGCCCGCTTCTGCAGGCGCTGGAGCCCGACGCGTCGGGCCTTCCGCCGGTGCTGCTGATCGACGAGCTCGACCGCACCGACGAGCCGTTCGAGGCGTTTCTGCTGGAGGTCCTGTCCGACTTCCAGATCACCATTCCCGAGATCGGCACGGTGAAGGCGGAGTCCCCGCCGATCGTGGTGATCACGTCGAACCGCACGCGCGAGATCCACGACGCGCTGAAGCGGCGCTGCTTCTATTTCTGGGTCGATTACCCGGACACCAAGCGCGAGCTGGAGATCCTCAAGGTCCGCGCGCCGAACTGCGCGGAGTCGCTCGCCAAGCAGGTCGTCGCCTTCGTGCAGAAGCTGCGCACCATGGACCTGTTCAAGCTGCCCGGCGTCGCCGAGACGATC
The DNA here is from genome assembly GCA_963826605.1 of uncultured Alphaproteobacteria bacterium. Classification (GTDB taxonomy): domain Bacteria; phylum Pseudomonadota; class Alphaproteobacteria; order MPNO01; family DASWLB01; genus CAWGHZ01. Next base: position 1,182,057 of record CAWGXN010000001.1, on the reverse strand, counting down.
GACTGGACCAACGCGCTGATCCAGCTCGACAAGCTCGACCTCGATCCCGCCACCATCAACCAGACGCTCGGCGTCCTGCTGAAATACCAGGACGACATCGAGAAGATCCAGGGCTCGGAGGCCGCGCGCCTCCTCCAGCAGGTCAAGACGGACCTCGCCGCCGGCGGATGAGCGCGCCCGCGCCATGACCGGGGGCAACGGACAGGCATTGACGGCCGACGAAGGCCCGCGCGAGTCCAAGCTGGTCGTCAACCTGATGCATTTCGCGCGCGCGCTGCGCGCGGCCGGCCTGCCGATCGGGCCCGGCAAGGTGCTCGACGCCGTCAACGCCATCACCCAGGTCGGCGTCACCAACCGCACCGATTTCTACTGGGCGCTGCACGCGGTCTTCGTCAACCGGCGCGACCAGCACGAGCTGTTCGACCAGGCGTTCCACATCTTCTGGCGCGACCCCAAGATACTCGAGCGGCTGATGGGCATGGCGATGCCCGACCTCGAGCCCGGCATGGCCGAGCCGGAAGAGCCGCCGATGCGCCGCATCCAGGACGCGTTCCGCCCGGACGAGCCCGAGGGCGAAGGTGAGGGCGAAGGCCAGGGCAAGGAGGAAGAGAAGGACGAAGAAGAGGTCGAGTACGACGCGGTGATGACCGCCTCGTCGCGCGAGATGCTGCAGACCATGGATTTCGAGGAGATGACGGCGGAGGAGATCGCGCGCGCCAAGGCCGAGATCGCGCGCATGCGCCTGCCGATCCCCGAAGTGCCGCAGCGCCGCTTCCGCCCCGACCCGCGCCGCGCCCGCGTCGACATGCGCGCGACCTTGCGGGCGGCGCTGCGCTCGGGCGGCGCGACGATCCCGCTCAAATGGCGCCGGCGCACCCACCGCCCGCCGCCGCTGGTCATCATCTGCGACATCTCGGGCTCGATGAGCCGCTACTCGCGCATGCTGCTGCATTTCATGCACGCCATGACCAACGACCGCGCGCGGGTACACACTTTCCTGTTCGGCACGCGGCTGACCAACATCACCCGCTATCTGCGCGAGCGCGACGTGGACATGGCGCTCGCCAAGGTCGCCGAGGCGGCCGAGGACTGGTCCGGCGGCACGCGCATCGGACACCTGCCTGCACGATTTCAACGTCTGGTGGGCGCGGCGCGTGCTGGGCCAGGGCGCGGTGGTGCTGCTGATCTCGGACGGGCTCGACCGCGACGCCGGGCGCGGGCTCAAGCTGGAGATGGAGCGGCTGCACAAATCCTGCCGCCGGCTGATCTGGCTCAACCCCCTGCTGCGCTTCGAGGGCTTCCAGCCGAAATCCCAGGGAATCCAGGCGATCCTGCCGCATGTTGACGAATTCAAGCCGGTCCACAATCTTGACAGCCTGGAACAGCTCATCGCGGCGCTGAACCGCCCGGCGGGGCGCCGCCTGGAAGGAGCATCGGAATGGGTCAAGCAGATGTGATCGAGACCGCCCGCCAGACCGGCGATGCCGACGTGCTGGCCGAGGCGGCGCCTGGCGCGACCAGGGGCGCAAGGTCGCGCTCGCAACCGTGGTCAAGACCTGGGGCTCGTCCCCGCGGCCGGAGGGCTCGCGCCTGGTGGTCGACGACAAGGGCGAGTTCATCGGCTCGGTCTCGGGCGGCTGCATCGAGGGCGCGGTCGTCACGGAGGCGCTCGACGCCATCAAGGACGGCAAGCCGCGCCTTCTCGATTTCGGCGTGACCAACGAGCAGGCCTGGGAAGTCGGGCTCGCCTGCGGCGGGCGCGTCCAGGTCTATGTCGAGCGCGTGGACTGAGCGATGGACCGCGCGATCCTCGATGCGCTGATCGCCGACCGCGCCGCCAAGCGGCCGGTCGCGATGGTGACCAAGCTCGACACCGGCGCCCAGGCGCTGGTCCATCGCGACGGCGCGGTTCCCGGCCTGCCGGCCGCGCTTGTCGCCGCCGCGCGCCACGCACTGCAGGACAATGACAGCCAGACCGTGGAGATGGAGGGCGCGCGCTGGTTCATCGACGTGTTCAACCCGCCGCTCCGGCTGGTCATCGTCGGCGCGGTGCACATCGCGCAGCCTCTGTCGCGCATCGCGGCGGTCGCCGGCTACGAGGTGATCGTGATCGACCCGCGCGCGTCCTTCGCCACCGATGCGCGCTTTCCCGGCGTGACTTTGGTCGACGAGTGGCCCGATGACGGGCTCAAATCGGTTGCGCCCGACCGGCGCACGGCGGTCGTCACGCTGACGCACGACCCGAAGCTCGACGACCCGGCGCTGATGATCGCGCTCAAGTCCGAGGCGTTCTATATCGGCTCGCTCGGCAGCCGGCGCACCCACGCCACACGCGTCGCAGCGCCTGACCGAGGCCGGGCTTACCGAAGCCGAGATCGCGCGCATCCATGCGCCGGTGGGGCTCGACATCGACGCCGTCTCGCCCGCCGAGATCGCCGTCGCGATCCTCGCCCAGATCATCGAGGTCCTCCACCAAAAGGCGGAGGCCGCGGTGGCCGCGGCGTGACCAGCGCAACGCGTTGGCACGACCGTTGACCCCCCTCCCCCACCCTCCCCCTCAAGGGGGGAGGGGGCGAATACGTCCGAAAATGCTTGTATGTCAGACGCAGCGTCACACCCGTGGCGCGATGCTTGTACAAGCGTCCCCTCCCCCCTTGAGGGGGAGGGACAGGGTGGGGGGTGGGTTGGCGCGAAGCGCCCACCGGGATTTTCGATGAAATTCGGGGACACAAAGCTCGCGGAAGCCGAAGGGGCGATCCTGGTCCATACGCTCCGGCGCGGCCGGCTGGTTCTCAAGAAGGGCCGCGTGCTCGACGCCAGGGACGTCGCGGCGCTTGGCGCGGCAGGCATCGTCTCGGTCGTGGCCGCCCGTCTCGAGCCGGATGACGTCGGCGAGGATGCGGCGGCCGCACGTATCGCCGCCGCGGTCGCCGGCGGAAAGGCTTACCGCATCGGCGCCGTTCACCGGGCGCTGCAACCTCGTCGCCGACGAGGCCGGCGTCGCCGTGCTCGACCCCGCCCGCATCGACCGCATCAACCTGGTGAACGAGGCCGCGACCATCGCGACCGTCGCACCGTTCGAGGCGGTCGAGGCCGGCCAGATCGTCGCCACCGTCAAGATCGTCACCTTCGCCGTCCCCGAGAGCGTAATTGCCGAATGCGCGCGCATCGCGGCCGAGGGCGGCGCGCCCGTCACCCTCGCCCCGTTCCGCCCGATGCGCGTCGGGCTGCTGCAGACGCTGCAGCCGGGCGACAAGGCGACGCTGCTCGACAAGGGCGTCGAGGTGACGCGCCAGCGCCTCGTGCCGCTCGGCGCGACGCTCGACCGCGAGGTGCGCACCGACCACGACCCGGACGCGGTGGCGGCAGGCCTCAAGGACCTCGCGAGCGATTGCGACATCGTGCTGGTGCTCGGCTCCTCGGCCATCGTCGACCGGCGCGATGTGGTGCCGGCGGCTGTCGAGCGCGCCGGCGGCACGGTCGAGCATCTCGGCATGCCGGTCGATCCCGGCCACCTGACCCTGTTCGCCCGGCTCGGCGAGATGCGCGTGCTGGGCTTGCCGGGCTCGGCCCGTTCGCCGCGCCCGCACGGTTTCGATCGCGTTCTGCAGCGCCTCGCGGCGGGCATCGAGGTGACGCCGCGCGACATCTCGCTGATGGGGGTCGGCGGGCTTCTGAAGGACATTCCGGGCCGGCCGGCCCCGCGCGCGAGCCAGCCCGCCGCCCCGCCCCGCCCGCTTCGCGTCGCCGCACTGGTGCTGGCCGCCGGCCAGTCGCGCCGGATGGGCCCGGTCAACAAGCTGCTGGCCGAGGTCGACGGTGCGCCGATGGTGGCGCACGCGGTCGACGCGGCGCTAGCCTCGAAGGCGCGCCCGGTCGTGGTGGTGACCGGCCACGAACCGGAACGCGTGCGCGCGGCGCTGGCCGGCCGCGACGTCGCGTTCGCGCACAACCCGCTCTATGCCGACGGGCTGTCCGGCTCGCTCCGCGCCGGGCTCGACGCGCTGCCGGCCGACATCGACGGGGTGGTGATCTGCCTCGGCGACATGCCGTCGGTCGCGGCCTCGCACATCGACCGGCTGATCGCCGCGTTCGACCCGGCGGCCGGGCGCACCATCTGCGTGCCGACCTTCAACGGCAAGCGCGGCAACCCGGTGCTGTGGGCCAGGCGCTACTTCGCCGAGATGCGCGAGGTGGCGGGCGACGTGGGCGCGCGGCATCTGATCGGGGCGCACGCCGACGAGATCTGCGAGGTGCCCATGGCCGACACGTCGGTGCTGGAAGACCTCGACACGCCCGAGGCGCTGGCCGCCCACATCGCGCGCCGCCAGAATCGCGAAGCGTGAGGCCTCAGGACCGCGCGTCGATGGTCGTGCCCAGCACCTTGTCGCGCGTCTCCAGCACCTTCAGCGAGGCCTCGTAGGCGCGCTGGGCCAGGAGGATGTTGACGAACTCGCTCGCCACGTCGACGTTGGGCCGCGAACTCGAGACCATTTCCGGCGGCGTTCGGATCGTCGGGCGGGCCGTCCTTTTTCGCGTCGGCCGCCGTGTTGCCGTCTTCGCGCGCGCCGGGCGCCTGGTCGTACGGCCGGGCGGCATGGCCGCCATAGGCCCGCGCGGCCTCCACGCGGTCGACCGGCGTCACGTGGCGCGCCGGGCTGGAGCCGCTATCGAAGGCGTGGACGATTTGGGACGCTGCGACCTCGACCCGCTTGGCGGCGGCGCCGATGCCGGACACGGATGTCGAGAATGAAGCGATCACCGGTGACCTCATGAAGCCTGGCCACACGCGACAATACCTGCCGACGATATAGATTTGGCGGCGGCGGGGTCAACGTCTATCGTCGGGCAATCGAGCCGAGTTCGCGCAAACTTTAAATCGAAAACAAGAAAAATGCTCCAATACTATCGGATGTCGTTTCGCACACGCGCATGGTCGGGCCGAATGCTTGCAATCCTTGCGGCGCTGACGGTGGCGACGACCGCGCCTCGCGCGCCGCGCGCCGGCGCGTTCGAGGACGGCGCCGCCGCCTTCCAGGCCCGGGATTTCGGCCGGGCGCTGGACGTCTGGCTGCCCCTCGCCCGGCAGGGCAATGTCGGGGCGCAGTTCAATGTCGGGCGCATGTACTATTACGGCCAGGGCGCGGGGCGCGATCCGGTGGAGGCCTGCAAGTGGTTCCTGCTGGCCGCCGACGGCGGCAATGCCGAGGCGAAGCAGGCGCTGGTGATGATCTATCCGACCCTCAGCCGGGCCGCCGTCGCCCAGGCCACCAGCCGCGCCAATGACTGGCGGCTCGCCCACCCGAACCGATAGGCGGCCGTCCGCACGAGCCGTATCGCCTCCTTCCCACACCAACGAAGATTGTCATCCCGGCCAAGCCGCAGCCTTCGACTGCCATCCCTCATCCTGAGCCTGTCGAAGGAGGGGATGGGGGGATGGCCGCTCAGGATGAGGGCGGCGCGAGCCGGGGACGATGGCCCTCCGTCCACGCATGCCCTCAATCCGCGCGGGCAGCGACTTCGCCGCTCAGGCGCCGGCCCGGTCCCGCCGGCGCACCACGGCGGTGAACCAGATGCCCGTCGCGATGAACGCCGCCCCGGCCAAATGGTAGGGGTGCAGGCGCTCGCCCAGGAACCCCACCCCCAGCGCGACGCTGAACACCGGGATCAGGTGCTGGAACACGGAGGCGCGCTGCGGGCCAAGCAGGCCGAGCGTGCGCGTCCAGAGCGCGGTGGCAAGGAACGTGGTGAGCCCGCCGAGATAGATCACGGTCGTGATGAAGTCGGCGTCGAAGGTCACCGGGCCGCGCGTGAAATTCTCCCACAGATAGAACGGCGTGAGCTCGACGACGCCGGCGACCGTGAGGGCGGCGAGCCCGGCGCTGACCGGGATGCCGGCGATCAGCCGGCGCACGACGGCGGCGTAAAGGCCCCAGTTGACGACCGCCAGCATGATCCAGAGATCGCCCCGGTTGAAGGCGAGGTTCAGGATCACCGACAGATCGGCGCGGGTGATCAGGATCAGCACGCCGAGGCACGACAGCGCGATTCCGGCCGCCTGGCGGCGCGTCACCGTCTCGCGCCAGATCAGCCAGGCGAGGCCGACGATGACCACGGCGATCGAGGCGTTGATGAAGCTGGCGTTGACCACGGTGGTGCTGTGCATCGCAATGACCGACGCGGTGTTGCCGAGCCCCGTCTGCAGCACGCCGAGCAGCGCGAACGCCTTCCAGCGGGCGCGGATGGTCGGCCACGCGGTGCGGAGATGCGGCGCCGCCCAGGCCAGGAACACGACGGCAGCCAGCACGCCGCGCCAGAACGACAGGCCGAGCGGCGGGATGTCGGTCGCGAGCCCGCGCACCATCGCGAACGTGCCGGCGTAGAGGATCATCGCCACCCCGCCGGTCAGGTACGCGGAATGGGCGAGCCGCGCGGCCCGGCCCGCTCGCGGCGCCAGCGCCGCCGCCTTGCCGTCGGTCATGTCGCCTTCCCTCTTCCCACACCGGCGCGAGTGCGCCCCGCGAACAGCACCAGCCAGATCCCCGCAGCGATGGGCGCCGCACCCTCCAGATGGTAGGGCTGCAGCCGCTCGCCCAGGAACACCATGCCGGCCAGCACGCCGAACAGCGGCCCGAGATTGCCGAGCACGCCAATGCGCGCCGGCCCGGCCATGCGGATCGCCCGGTTCCACAGCGACACGGCGAAGAACGTGCCGAAAAGGCCGAGATAGGACGCGGTGATCAGCATCGGCGCGTCGAACCGGGCGGGCCGCACCCAGAAATTCTCCCACAGATAGAGCGGCACCAGGCAGGCGAGGCCGAACGTCGTGACCGCCGCCGTCAGGCTCATCCAATGCATGCCGGGCGCGGCCTCCCGGATGACGGCCGTATAGAGCGAGAAGCCGATCACCGAGGTGAGGATCCACAAATCGCCCGAGCGCACGTCGAACGCGGCGAGATGCGCCGGGTTGCCGTGCGCGATCAGGATCACCACGCCCACCGCCGACAGCGCGATGCCCGCCGCCTGCACCTTGTTCACCCGGTCGCGGCCCAGCGCCCAGGCGAACAGCACCGTCGTCATCGGCTGGAAGGCGGCCAGCACGCTGGCGTTGATTACGGTGGTCGATTGCAGCCCGATCACCGTGCCGCCCGAGCCCATCACCATCTGCAAAAAGCCGCACAGCAGGAGCGGCCGCCAGCGATCGCGGATCACCGGCAGCTCAACCCGGAGATGCGGCAAAGCGACCGCGACCAGCACGGACGAGCCGATCACGGCACGCCAGAAGGTCAGCGCCATCGGCGGCACGTCGGCGCCCACGCCGCGGATCATCACCATGATGCCCGACACGAACAGGAGCCCGGTCATCGCCTGGAGGTACGGCGAGACGAGGAGGCGGATCAGCCCCTTCATGTCCCCGCCCCCGCCCCCGCCTCGCGCACCAGCCGCGGCAGGCGCGCGCCCAGCGTGGCGGCGCGGGCCACCATGAAGATCAGGAAGGCGAGCCACAGCCCGTGATTGCCCAGCGGCCCGACCAGCGCGACGAGGGCGGCGACATAGACCGCGAGCGAGATGGCCATCGCGTTGCGCAGATCGGCGCCGCGCGTCGCGCCGATGAACACCCCGTCGAGCTGGAAGCTCCAGATCGACAAGGCCGGCGAAATGGCGGCCCAGGGCAGGAAGTCGAGCGCACGCTCGCGCACCTCGGCGATGCCCGTCATCAGCCGGATCAGGATCGTCCCGGCGATCCCGTAGGCGGCGACGAAGACGAGCGCGGTGACGGCCGCCCAGACGGTGGAGACGCGCACCGCCTCGCGCAAGGCGCGCCCGTCGCGCGCGCCGACGGCGCCGCCCACCAGCGCCTCGGCCGCCTGGGCGAACCCGTCCAGCGCGTAGGCCATGAAGGTCTGGAAATTCATCAGGATCGCGTTGGCGGCGAGGGTCACGTCGCCGAGTCGCGCCCCCTCGGCGGTGAACAGGGCGAAGGCCAGCATCAGGCAGATCGTGCGGAAAAAGATGTCGCGGTTGACCGCGAGCGTGCCCTTGAGCCGGTCGGCGCTGAGCACCCGGGCGCGGTCGATGCGGCCCGGCACGCCGCGGATCGCCCGGTGGCAGAGCCACAGCCCCATCCCGACGGCGGCGTATTCGGCGATGACCGTCGCCACCGCGACGCCCGGCACGCCCCAGTGGAAGACCGGCACGAACAGCAGATCGAGCACGATGTTGATGCCGTTCATCCAGAGCTGGAGGGCGAGCGCGGCGCGCGCCCGCTGCATGCCCAGCAGCCAGCCGAGGAACACGTAGTTGAGCAGCGCCGCCGGCGCGTCCCAGATGCGGATGACGAAATAGCTGCGCGCCAGGGGCTCGACGTCGGCGCTGGCCCCGATCAGGCGGAACGCGGCCCAGCCGATCGGCCCCTGGGCGGCGATCAGCACCACCGCGATGGCCAGTGCGATGAGCTGGGCCCGCGCCGCCGCCGCGCGCAGCTCGGCCCCGTCCCCGGCCCCCAGCGCCTGGGCGACGAAACCGGTCGTGCCCATGCGCAGGAAGCCGAACCCCCAATAGATGAAGCCGAAGATCGTCGCCCCCACCGCCGTCGCGCCGAGATATTGCGGCTCGGGCAGATGACCCATCACGGCGGTGTCGACGGCGCCCAGCAGCGGCACCGACAGGTTGGACAGGATGATGGGCCCGGCAAGGCCGAGCACCCGCCGGTGCGGCCCGGGCGGGGGCGGCCTCACCTCTTGTCGGCGGCGCCGTCGCGGCCGGAGCAGGCGATGACCGCCACCACCAGGGCCGCCACCATGATGCCGTAGGCAATCTGGACGCGGCCGGTGTCGAGCAGGTAGCCGAACAGCGGCGGCATGGTCGCGCCGGCGACCGAGAAGCCGGTCGAGGTGAAGCCGAACGCCACCCCCACGTTGGCGCCCGCGGCCTGGCGCACCAGCAGGTCGCGCGACGGCGCGCTGGCGCCCGTGCAGGCGCCGACCAGCGTCATCAGCGCCACCACCCCCGCAACCGGAAGCAGGCCGAACGGCACGACGGCGAGCCCGACCGCGGCCGCGGCCATGCCTCCGCCGGCGATCAGATTCGGCCGGCCGAACCGATCGGCGAGCCACCCGCCGGCCAGCACGCCCAGCGCGGTGCCCCACAGATAGCCGGTCAGCGCCGAGTTGGCGCCCAGCAGGTCGGCGCCATACAGGTGCATCAGCCCGACCACCGAAACCTGGTTGATGCCGGTGCCGGCCAGGCTGGAGAACAGGAAGTAGGCGAACAGGATCAGCATGGCGGGGCTGCGCATCAAGGCGAGCCCGTCGCGGAAGGAGGCGCGCTTGCGGCCCGTCGCCTCGGCCGTCCGCTCGGCCGGCAGGCCGCGCCCGATCAGGTCGGGCTGGGAGTAGACCATCAGGGCGATGGCGATGCCGACGATGCCGATCACCAGGTAGGCGAAGCGCCAGTCGACCAGGGCGGTCAGCGCCAGCACGACCGGCGGCGCCGCGCCCCACCCGGCATTGCCGGCGAAGGCGTGCACCGACAGCGCGCGGCCGAGATGGCTGCGCTCGATGCGCGCCGCGAGGATGGCGTAGTCCGCCGGGTGGAACACCGACTGGCCGAGCCCGGCCACGGCATAGGCGGCGAGAAGCCCCCAGTAGGAATGGACGAACCAGACCGAGGCGAAGGCGATCCCGTGCAGCCCGAGCCCGATCGCCAGCACCATCCGCCCGCCCAGCCTGTCGACGACGAAGCCGAGCGGGATCTGGCAGAACGCGACGATCAGCGAATAGGCCGTCAGCACGGTGCCCAGCAGCGCGAAGCCGATGCCCAGATCGCGTGCGATCAGGGGCAGCAGCGACGGCATCACCAGGATGTAGAAATGGCTCATGAAGTGGCCGGCCGAGATCAGCCCGACCAGCTTCACCCGCTCATCGCCCAGCCGCGCGATCGCCGCGTTCATGCGTGCGGCCCTTCCTGGTGGCGGCTCGGCGCGCGCATCAGTGGTCGGCGCCCAGCAGGATGCGGTCGGCGATGCCGGTGTCGTACTCGAGCCCGGCCGAGGTCAGCATGATGGCCAGCGGATAGTCGTAGCGCGCGAGCCCCTTGCGCGCCAGCGCCACCCAGACCGACGGGTTGCGCAGACCGGTGGCGTCGCGCGCGAACACCAGCTTGCCGCCGATATGGAAATGGTCGCCGTGCGGGTGCGGGATGTTGGTGATGACCACCTCGCCCGTCTCCTCGACCCGGCTCGAGGTCTGCGGGTTCCTGGCGAGCTCCTGCAGCAGCGCCAGCGTCTTGAGCTGGAGTGCGTTCAGCTTCAGCGGGTTCTTCTTCGTCGCCATGTCAGATCTTGAACCCCGCCCCCTGGCATTCCGGCGCGAAGATCTGCTCGGCCGCGAGATGCTTCGCCGTCACGCCCTGCTCGTAGCACCATTTGAGGAACGCATCGATGGTCACGCGGTTGGGCTCGATGCCGTAAGGCCAGTACTCGCCATCGCCCCACAGCGTCTTCGCCGTCCGCCGCGCGGTCTCGTACCCCCACGGCACGGCGACGTGCGACGCCGTAATGTCCATGATTCGCGCGACCGAGCGGCGCTTCGCCTCCTCCATCGCGGTCATCAGGTTGCGCGCGATCCAGCGGTTCTTCTCGTACACGTCCCGGCGCAGAGCGACCGTATGCATGATCGGGAAGATGCCGGTCTCCTTGTAGTACGCCTCCTCGACCGGGCGGTAGTCGGGATAGAGCCGCGCGATGCCGGGATGGCCGTCCTCGAAAAGCTGCGGCGCGTGGGCGGAAAAGATCGCGTCGAGCTCGCCGTCGATCAGCATCTGCGACAGCGAGCGGTCCTTGACGAAGGTGAGGTTCAGCCCCTCGGGCAGGCGGATGCGCCCGGTCTCGGCGCGGCCCGGCTGGTTGACGCCGGACTGGAACCAGCTCGCCTTGGCAAGCGGGATGCCCACCGTGTCGGTCATCCAGCCGCGCACATAGACGGTCGCGGTCTGGGTCCATTGCGGCACGCCGATGCGCTTGCCGGCCAGGTCCTCCGCCTTCTTCACCTTTCCGTCGGGGCGGACATAGATCGCGGAATGGCGGAACACGCGCGACGGGAAGACCGGAATGCCGATATAGGGCGCGTCCTCGCGCGCCATGTGCGACGAGAACATGCCGAACGAGATCTCCGACACCTCCCAGTCCATCGTGGTGGTGAAGCGGAAGAAAATCTCCTCCACCTGATGCTGCAGATGGGTGAGCGCGATTCCCTCCGGCTTGACCCGGCCGGTGGCCAGCTCGCGGATGTGGTCGTAATCCTCGCTCGCCATCGTCAGGGAAATGTCCGCCATGCACGCCTCCACCGCCGCCCGGCGTCGCCCCGACCCGGGCGGGGGCGCCCTTTAACAGCACATAAAGATTTGAGCCCTAACGATAATCCCCACACCCGGGAATTCCGCTATGGCCCGTCACCGCACACAATACCGGATCGTCCCGTATCGGGAAAAGCGCAAAGACCGCCGCGTCCTGATCCCGCCGCTCCGCGTCGCGCTGGACGGGGCGGAGTACGAGACGACCAACTGGTCGTTCGGCGGTTTCCTGCTCGAGGACTCCGCGCCCGCCCACGCCTACGGCCAGGCGGTGGCCGGATCGTTCGGATGGGACGGGCGGATGTTCCCCTTCGCCGGACGGGTGACCCGCCACGTCGCCACGACGGGCGAGCTGGCGGTCGCCTTCGACGGGCTGGCCGAGGATGCGCTGGTGTTCCTCAACGCCCATCTGCGCGACTACCTTGCCCGCCCCAGGGCGAAGGCGTAGGGGCGGCGGGCGCCGCCCCGTCCCCCTATGCCGTGACGCTCGCCTTCGCCGGGAAGTACTTGTCCAGCCAATCCTTCAGGATGTGACGCACGCGCTGATTCTCGGCGCTGAACATGAAATGCGTCGTGTCCGAGAACAGGCACAGATCGACCGGATGCTTGGCCCGCTTGAACATCTCGATCGACTGCTCGGTCGGCGTCACCGTGTCGTGCGACGAGTGCAGCAGCAGAAGCGGCCGGGGCGCGATGTTGCCCACCACCTCGTCGGCCTTGAAGTCGAACATCGACTGCGCTGTCTCGGCCGGGAACTCCATGACCGAGTTGGGCGCCAGGTTGGTCCGCAGCTCTGGCGGGATCGGCACGATGTCGTAGCGCGGCACCATCAGCGACTTGCCCGTCTTCTTGCGATGCTCCTTGCCGTCGGCGAGCATCTTGGTGAAGCGGGCCCACGCCTCGGGCGTCGGGTGCTGGCCGCGGAACTTGCGTTCGCCGTCGCCCCACCCGCCGGAGGAAACGACCGCGGCGACACGCTTGTCGACCCCGCCGGCATAGACCGCGACCGCCGCGCCGAACGACGAGCCGATCACCGCGATTCGCTCGGGATCGACGTCCGGGCGCGAAGCCATGTAGGTAAGCGCCGCGGAGGTGTCCTCCACCTGCTCCAGGCAGATGATGTGCGACTTCTCGCCCTCCGCTTCGCCGCAGCCGCGCATGTCGAAGCGCAGCGCGACATAGCCCCACTCCGAAAGAAATTCGCAGGGAAGCTGGCAGTTGTGACTGGCCTTGTTCGAGCCGAACCCGTGCAGTACCAGGAACGCCGGCCGGCGCTCGCCCTTCTTTTGGTCCTTGGGCGTGTGGACGATCCCGGCCAGAGTCAGATCGCCGGACTTGAAGCTGACGCGCTCTTCCATTTCCGTCTCCCGTCTTGTCGGGCGGCAGTGTAGCTTCGCGCGTGAAGGAGGACCAGATGGCCGATGGACCGAAACGCGTCAGCGCCGAGGCGCTGCGCCGCTATGCCGCCGCCGTGCTGGAAGCGGGCGGCATGGCACCCGCCCACGCCGAGGCCGAGGCCGAGGCGCTGGTCTGGGCCAATCTGCGCGGGGTGGACACGCACGGGGTGATTCGCCTGCCCCGCTATCTCGAGATGTTCGAGCAGGGCGAGTCCAACCCGCGCCCGGACATCAAGGTGGTCGCCGACCTGCCGGCGGTCACGGTGATCGACGGCGACCGCGGCTTCGGGCCCCTGGTGCTGCCGGGCGCGATGGACCGCGCCATCCGCAAGGCGCGCACCACCGGCTTCGCCTGGACGCTGATCCGCCGCGTCGCCCATTCCGGCGCCATCGGGCTCTATGTCCGGCGCGCCGCGGACGAGAACATGGTCGGCATCGCGATGACCTGCGGCGTGCCGACCCAGATGGGCTATCCGGGCGCCAAGGGAGCCGTGCTGCCCACCGCGCCGCTGGCCATCGCCGTGCCGGTCGAGGGCGGCGCGCCTTTGGTGCTCGACATGGCGAGCGCCGTGGTCGCCGGCGGCAAGCTCAAGGAGTATCGCCTGACCGGCGAGGCGCTGGCGCCGGGCTGGGCCATCGACGACGAGGGCCGCCCCACCACCGACCCGAAGGAAGCCGCCGTGCCGCTGCCGCTCGGCGGACACAAGGGCGCCGGGCTCGCCATGATGATCGAATGCCTGTCGGGGCTGATGGTGGGCAATCCGACGATCACGCCGGCCATCACCGGCGTCGAGGGCGGCAACATGCACAACCAGAACGCGCTGGTCGGCGCCATCGACCCCGCGATGTTCGGCGATGCGGCCGAGTACCGCCGCAATGCGGCCGCGCTGGTCGGCGCGATCAAGGCGCTGCCCCGCGCCGCCGGCGTGGACGAGATCACCGTGCCCGGCGAGCGCGGCGACCGCGTCTTCGCCCGGCGCTCGAAGGCTGGCATCCCGATCCCGGCGGCGATCTGGAAGCAGATGGACACGCTCGCCGCGAAGCTCGGCGTCGAGATGCCGGCAACCATGGCGGTGGCGACATCATGACGGGCAGGTTCGTCATCCGGAACGGCACGGTGATCGACGGCACGGGCGCGCCCGGCCGGCGCGCGGACGTCGCGATCGCGGACGGGCGCATCGTCGCCATCGGCTCCGACATCGCTACCGGCGACGCCGAGACGATCGATGCGCGCGGCAAAATGGTCGCGCCCGGCTTCATCGACATCAAGACCCATTCCGACTGGACGCTGCCGCTGATGCCGCGGTCGGAGTCCAAGATCCACCAGGGCGTGACCACCGAGGTGATCGGCCATTGCGGCTATTCCTGCGCGCCCTGCCTGCCGGGCAAGGCGGACGCGCTGAAGGCCTATCTCGGCCCGAGCGCGCCCTGGCTGACCTTCGCGGAAACGAGCTTCGCCGACTACGCGGCGACCTACCCTGCCACCTCGGTCAACCGGGTGATGCTGGTCGGGCACAACACGCTGCGGCTGATGACGATGGGGCTGGAGAACCGCCCGCCGACGCCCGACGAGCTGGCGCTGATGAAGCGGCTTCTGGAGGAGGCGCTGGCCGCCGGCGCGCTGGGCATGTCGTCCGGCCTGTTCACCGCGCCCGGGTCGTATGCCAAGGGCGAGGAGCTGGTCGAGCTGGGCGCGATCCTGCGCCGGCACGGCGCGCGCTACTTCACCCACCTGCGCGACGAGGCGAACACCGTGTTCGACGCCACCGCCGAGGCGATCGAGTTCGGCGAGCGGACCGGGCGTTCACGTGCAGATCGTCCACGCCAAGGTTTCGGGCACCGACAATTGGGGCAAGGTCGGGCAGTTCCTCGACATGCTGCGCGATGCGCGCGCGCGCGGCATCGCCATCGACTGCGACGAATACCCCTACACCGCCGCGTCGAACCCGCTGCGCAACCTGATGCCGCCCTGGCTGCAGGAAGGCGGCGAGGCCGCGACGGCCGCGCGCATCGCCGATCCGGCGAGCCGCGCCCGCATCAAGGACGAGGTCGCCGCGCGCGGGCTCAACAATTTCGGCCGGGTGAAGAGCTGGGACGCGGTACGCGTCTCGATCTCGCCCAACCTGCCGCAATATGCCGGCAAGACCATGGCCGAGATCGGCCGCGAGCAGGGCAAGGACCCGTTCGACGCGGCGCTCGACTACATCGTCGCCGACCGCGGCCAGACCCGCGTGGTGGTGGAATTGATCGGCGAGGACGACGTGCGCGACTTCATCCGCGCGCCGGACGTGATGGTCGGCTCGGACGGCAATGCGGTGGCGCCGACCGGCATCACCGGCCAGGGCAAGCCGCACCCGCGCTTCTACGGCACGTTCGCGCGCGTGCTGGGACGCTATGTGCGCGACGAGGGGCTGATCCCCATCGAGACCGCCATTCGCAAGATGACCGGCGCGTCGGCCGAAGCGCTGGGTTTGGCCGACCGCGGCGTACTGCGCGAAGGGTTCCGCGCCGACGTGACGGTGTTCGACCCGGCCACCATCGCCGAGCGCGCGACCTATACCGACCCGCACCAGTTTGCCGTCGGCGTCGATACGGTTATCGTCAACGGCACAGCCGTGCTGCGCGGCGGCGAGCACACCGGCGCGACACCCGGCGAGATGCTGAAGCGAAGCGACACCTAGGGAGTAGAGCCATGCCCGATTGGCAGAGCAAGTTCGTCGATGTCGACGGCATTCGCACGCACTATCTGGAGGCGGGCGACGGCCCGACCGTCGTGCTGCTCCATTCGGGCGAGTTCGGCGGTGCGGCCGAGATCAGCTGGGAGTTCACCATCCCCGCCCTCGCCAGGGCCGGCTATCGCTGCGTCGCGCCCGACTGGCTGGGCTTCGGGCGGACCGACAAAATCTACGATTTCAGCGCGCCGCGCGAGCGTCCGATCCGCCACCTCGCCCGCTTCCTCGAGGTGATGGGCATCGGCGAGGCCGACTTCATCGGCAACTCGATGGGCGGATCGATGCTGGTGCAGGTGGCGTCGCGCCCGCCGGCGAAGCTGCCGATCCGCTCGATGGTGCTGGGCCCGGGCGGCGGCGGAACGCCGGCGACCGAGGCGCGCCAGGTGCTGCTCGCCTATGACGGCTCCGACGAGGCGATGCGCGCGCTGCTCAAGGCCATGCTCTACGACAAGAAGTTCTCCGAGGACGACGCCTACGTGGCGAAGCGCCAGGAGTTCGCGCGCATGCCCGGCGCGTTCGAGTGCTGCTCGGCCTCGCGCCTGCGCGCGCCGTTCCGCGAGGCGCGGCCCTATTTCGGCTCGGCCGACCAGACGCCCTACGAGAACGTCGCGGTGCCGACCCTGATCATCGCGGGCGCCGAGGACCCGCTGCGCGAGAAGGGCTTCGCCACCGCCCTCGCCGCCCGCATCAAGGACGCGGAGGTGGCGGTGTTCGACAAGTGCGGCCACTGCCCCAACATCGAGATGCCCGAGGCGTTCAACCAAGCCGCCATCGCCTTCCTCGACCGGGTGAACGGGAAGACACGGTAGGCAAGCCATGATTGGCGGGCATGACGATCGTTGGGTATGCTGAGGTCGCAACCCATCGGGAGGATGACATGGCCGCGGTCAGCAAGGCGCGCAAGGCCGACACGGGCGTCAGGGGCAAGGTGAGCGAGGCCGAGTGGGCCGCGCGCGAGGACCTCGCCGCGCTCTACCGCTACGTCGCCGAGCGCGGCTGGGACGATCATATCTTCACCCACATGACCGCGCGGGTGCCGGGCGAGCCTGACTGCTACCTGGTCAACCCGCTCGACCTCACCTTCAACGAGATCACCGCGTCGTCGCTGCTCAAGATCGACGACACGGGCAAGAAGGTGCTCGACAGCGACTACACGCTGAACCGCGCCGCCTACGTCATCCACTCGGCCGTCTACAAATCGTTCGACCACGCGAACTGCGTGGTGCATTTGCACACCCCGAACGGCGTCGCGGTGTCGATCCAGGCCGAGGGGCTGCGGCCGCTCAGCCAGCACGCCATGATCCTCGGCAAGATCGCCTATCACGACTTCGAGGGCATCGCGACCGACGAGGACGAATGCGCCCGCCTGGCCCGCGACATGGGCGAGGCCAAATGCATGATCCTGCGCAACCACGGCACGTTGACCTGGGCCGAGTTGTTCGCCGAGCTGTTCCAGCTCACCTACAACCTGGAGCGCGCCTGCGAATACCAGGTGCTCGCCATGGCCGGCGGCGCGAACTCAACGTGCCGAGCGACGAGGTGGTGCAGGGAACCGCCATGACGCGGTTCCGCCGCAACACACCCGATTCGCCCTACAGCCTGATCGCGTGGGCTGCGGTGCGGCGCAATCTCGACCGGACCCAGCCCGACTACGCGAGCTGACCGGCGTCCGACGCCTACGCCGCGCGGGTGGCGAGCTTGCTGGGACGGCGCGCCGTGACAGTGCGCCCGACGCTGGCCAGGAAGACGATCAGGCTCGCCCCCAGCACCCACCAGGCCGGGCGCAGCGGGAAGTCGAGCGACAGGTTGGCCTGCAGCACCCGCGTCATGTCGACGTGGTTCAGCAGGAAGTAGTAAAGCGCCTCGCCCACCGCCGTGGTCACGGTCGCCACCACCCCCAGCAGCCCGACCGCCAGCGGCTTGGGCGCGGCGCTGCGGTTCCACGCGGCGATGATGCGATAGCCCAGCAGCCAGATCAGCAGGCCCGCCATCCAGGTCGGTTCATAGACGTCCAGCTTGGACTGCATGAAGAAGTGGATGGCGGCCAGGACGCCGATGCCATAGACGATCTTGTGCAGCCGGCGCCAGTTCCTGCCCCCCATGCGCTTCACCATCCCGTCCGTCGAGGTGGCGGCCATGGCGGAGAGCCCCATCAGCGCGACGAACCCGATGGTCAGGTAGATGCGCAGCACGATCTCGCTGGCGACGTGCGGGATGTTCAGCTTCTGGTCGACCACGTACAGGCAGAAATGGACGAACAGGTAGCAGAACGCGGCGACGCCGATCATGCGGCGCTGCTGGGCGAGCAGCGGCCAGCGCAGGATCTGGCGCAGCGGCGTGATGGCCAGCGCGATGAACAGGAGGCGGATGCCGTCGAGCCCGATCTCGTGGATCGCCTCGGTCATCGGCCGCGCGCCGAGATTGCCCATCGCGAGGTCGTAGGCGGTCCATGCGCCGGGGAACACCAGCACCGCGAGGATCGCGGTCTTGAGGGGCGTGAAGGGCGCGCGCCCGGGCCAGATCGTCATGCGAGGCCTCCGTTCTCGACGCCTCCCAACATACGCATCCCCCCGACTCGACGCACGTAAAACAGAGCGCACATTATGGTGAGGGGCGGATCGAAGGGGCTAGATCCGCGGATCGTTGGGCGGCAGGCCGAACGCGACCCGGCCGGCATTGAGCGCCTGCACGTCCCAGGCGAGGGTGATCTGCGCCGCGGCCGCATGGGCGTCGCGCCAGACGCGCTGGAACGGGTCGTCGGTACCCAGCCGCCTGGCGCCCGCGAGCTGGTAGAGCTTCTCCACCGCGTCGATGCAGAGCCGTGCGGCAAAAGCGTCGTTGCGCCGCCATCGCACCCGCTCCTCGGTCGGCGGACGTTCGGCGCGGCGCGCGTAATGCATCGCCGCCTGGCAGTCGCGCTCCACCACTGCCCGGGCGGTATCGATCGCCGCCTCGGCCTCGGCCACGCGCAGATGCACGGTCGGCTGGTTCGCCAGGTCGGCGCCGGTGATCGAGCGCCGCGCGCCGAGATTGTCGAGGGTCAGGTCGAGCGCCCCCTGGGCGAGGCCCAGCAGGGGCGAGACGAACATCTTGCCGCCCAGCGCCCAGATCGGCGCCTTGTAGAGCGGCGCGGGGTTGTACGCGCTGCCTGGGCTCTGGCCGCCCTTGCACAGTTCCGACGCCTGCATGCGGTGCTCGGGCACGAAGATCTTGTCGACCCTGCAGGACCGGCTGCCGGTCGCGGCCAGCCCGGTGACGAACCAGTCGTCGATCACCTCGTAATCGGATTTCGGCACCAGCGCGAAAAAATGCTCGGGATAGGTGCCCTCGCGCGGCAGGAAGACGTTGAAGTCGTTCCACACCGCCTGGTCGACACCCGATGCGAAGTTCCACACCCCGTCGAGCACCACGCCGCCCTCGACGCGGGTCATCGAGGCGCCCTTGCCGGGAAAGCAGGCGCAGGTCAGCGCCTCGGGCCCCGCCGCGCGGACCTCCTCCTGCGCGCGCGGGTCGCGCATGCCGTTGCCCTTCTCGTGTCCGGCGACGTTGGACAGGACCCAGGCGCTCGAGCCGCAGCCACGCGCGACCTCGGCCACCACGTCGACCAGCGCGCCCACATCCATTTCGTAGCCGCCGAAGCGCTTCGGCCGGTAGATGTTGTAGAACCCGGCGTCGAGGAATTCGCGCTGGGTCTCGTCGGGCATGCGCCGGTCGCGTTCCGCCTGTCCTGCCCGCGCACGCAAGGCGGGGATCATCTCGCGCGCGCGGCCGACCAGCTCGTCACGGGTAACGTTTGTCGTGTTCATTCGATTGTCATCACCCCGCTACCGCTCGCCCTGAGGAGGCTGCGAAGCGGCCGTCTCGAAGGGCGAACGGTGGCAGCATCACGAGGCTTCGTCCTCCGAGAAGCGCCCCTTTCGGGGCGCTCCTCAGGACGAACGGTGAGGTATGTCTACGCCATCCTCACACGCGGGATTTGGACATCTGCACCTGCTCGGTCAGATTCTCGGGCGCCGCGTACTCGCCCTTGACCACGACATCGAGCACGTAGGCCGCCCCGGCCTTCACCCGCGCGACCGCCTTCTCGATGGCGGCCGGAAGGTCGGCGAGATCGGTGACCGGCCCCTCGCCTTCGAGGCCTTGCGCGCGCGCGATCATGGAAAGGTCGGGCGGCGGCTCCTCGATGCGCTGGCCGACCCAGCGGTTCTCCGGCGGGCGGCCACGCATGCGCGCCACGTTCTCCTGGTGGATCTCGTCGTTGAAGTAGGAGCGGTTGTTGGAGACGATCACCAGGATCGGGATCTTGTTGGCCGCGGCGGTCCACAGGGCATTGCAGCCCATCATGTAGTCGCCGTCGCCGAGCACCGCGACCGGCAGCCGGTCGGAATGCGTGTCGCGCAGCGCGAGCGCCGAGCCGACCGCCGTTCCCGGGCCCGCCCCGACGCCGCCGCCACCGTTCGAGCCGAGATAGTCGAGCGGATGCTCGCATTGCATGTCGGCCTCGGACCAGCCGATCGGCTTCGACATCATGCAGATCTTCTGGCCCGCTGTGGCCTGCGAGAACACCGCGGCGAGGTCGCGGATGCCGATCGGGCCGGAGGCGGCGGGCTTGGCGCGTTCCGCCTTGGGCTTGGCGGCCATCGGCTTGGCGCCCTTCTTCTCGAACCGGGGCAGCAGCGCCGAGACCAGCGACTCGGGCACCGTGGCGATGCGCACGTCGGCCGCGGCGATCTTCTCGTAATCCATGCTCCAGCCGTTATGGATGTGGAAGTCGTTGGAGCACTGGATCACCGGCGGCGGCTCGGCCCCGCCCGCCGGCCACGCCTGGGTCAGGAGCGTACCGAGATCGGTCCAGTCGAGGCTGAGGATGGCGTCGGAGGCGCGCACCTCGTCCAGCACCTTGCCGCGCAGGATGAAAGCGATTGTGCCGAGATGCAGCGGATGGCTCGACGGGAAGCTCGCCCCCGAGTTGCCGACGCTGTAGACGCGCGCGCCCAGCGCCTCGGCGAGGCGCACGCGCTCGGCCCAGCCCTCTTCGCTGCGCGTCACGCGGCCCGACAGGATCAGCGGGTTCTTCGCCTTGGACAGGATCTCGACCGCGCGTTCCAGATCCTCGGGCGCCGGCGCCGGCGGAGCCGGCGGCTTGAAGCGCGCGACGTCATGGAACTCGGGCATCTCCTCGACCGGCATCTCCTGGATGGCGGCGTCGAGGCAGACATAGGTCGGCCCGCACGGGCGGGTGCGCGCGATCATCGAGGCGCGGCGGATCGATTCCACGGCGGCGCCGGGCGAATGGGGCGTGTCGTCCCACTTGGTGTAGTTGCGCACCAGCGCACCGTTATCGGCGGTGGTATGGATCCAGTCGATCCAGGGGCGGCGCTTCTCGGCGTCGAGCGGCCCGTTCGCGCCGATCACCACCACCGGCTTGCGGTCGCACCATGCATCGAAGAATCCCATGGTCGCGTGCATCAGCCCGACATTGGCGTGCACCGCCACGCAGATCGGCTCGTCCGTCACCTGCGCCCAGCCCTGGGCCATGGCGACCGCGTGCTCCTCGTGCAGGCAGACCAGCATCTTGGGCGTTTCGTTGCCGAGATAGTTCACGATCGAATCGTGCAGGCCGCGATAGCTCGCGCCCGGCGTCAGGCAGACATACGGAAATCCCTGCTCGCGCAGCGCGGCGGCGATGACGTCGCTGCCCCACAGGGAGCGGTTCGACTTGCTCGGGCTGGCCTTCTGATCCATCTCGGGTTCCTCCCCTGGGCGCATTTTCATCTCGAAACTAGCACGGCCCGCCGCCGGTTGCGATTGGATCGAGCGGGCGGAGCGGCTTTACAGGGCCGGCGATTTGGGCCACCTTGCGGGCAACGAAGGCTTCGGCCGGAACCGGCCACGACATGGGGAGACATGCGATGTCCATTGGGATACGACCGATATTGCGCGGGCTGATCGCGGCGGCACTGGTCGCCGGCGTGGCGTCGAGCGCGGGCGCCGACGAGATCACCCTGAAAGGCCTCTCGGCGTTTCCCAAAACCCACAAGAATACCAAGGGCTTCCTCGCCTACATTGACGCCGTGAACAAGGACGGCAAGGGGCTGGTCCAGATCAAGTATGTCGGCGGGCCCGAGGTCACCCCGCCGCCGCAGCAGCCGGTCGCGCTGCGCAACGGGCTGTTCGACATCCAGTTCGGCCCGTCCGCCTACTATCTCGGCATGTTCCCCGAGGGCGACTTCACCGGCGGGTTCAAGACGCCCAAGGAGGCGCGCGACCTCGGCGGGTACAAGCTCGTCGACAAGCTGATGCGCAAGGAGATCGGCGCCCACTTCGTGGCCCGGTTCTACCAGGGGCTCGGCCTGTACATGAGCCTGCCGAAGGAGCCGTCCTACCGCCAGGACGGGCTGCCCGACCTGTCGGGCATGAAGGTCCGCTCGTCGCCCGCCTATCGCGACTTCATCAAGGAGCTAGGCGGCACGCCGGTGGTGATGTCGATCCGCCAGATCTACACGGCGCTGGAGCGCGGCGTGGTGGACGGCGCGTGCGGCGACCTCGACACCAACATGGAGATGGGGCTCCACAAGTTCCTGCACGTCACCTACGAGCCGCCCTTCAACCAGGCGGGCATCCTGCTGATCGCCAACGCGAAGAAGTGGGACAACCTGCCCGAGAAGGTGCGCGACCTGCTGACCTCGGAGGCCTACAAGTTCGAGGAGATGACGCGCAAGCAGATCGAGGAGCGCACCACCGAGGTCAAGCAGGACCTCGAGAAGCATGGCGTGAAGTTCATCGAGCTGAAGGGCAAGACCGGCGAGCACTTCGTGAGCACCTACATGAAGACGCCGTGGGGCCGCATGGCCAACAATCCCAAGGTCGGGCCCGAGGTCACGCAGGAACTGCGCAAGGCCTGGTACTAGCGGGGCGGGGCAGGAGCGGCGACCGCACATCGGGAGGCCCAATTGCGGCCGCTTCTCCGCCTCTATTTCTGGGTGACGGCGGCGCTTGCCGTCGTCGCCGGGCTGATCATGGTGGCGATCTTCGTCGCCGTGATCGTCGACGTCACGGTGCGCGACGTGGGGCTGCAGCCGTCGCGCGCCACCGTGCCCCTCGCCGAATACGGGCTTTTGTACATCACCATGCTGGGCTCGCCCTGGCTCCTGCGCACCAAGGGCGAGATCATGGTGGAAAGCTTCCGCATGATCATGCCGCCCGCGATGCGGCGCGCCGTCGAGATCTTCACCTATGTTCTCTGTGCCGCGCTGTGCGGCATCCTCGCCTGGTACGCGCTTGACCAGGCGATCCTCACCTGGGGCACCGGCCAGGGCGAGCAGCGCGCGATCCTGGTGCCGGCCTATGTCGCCTATGCGCCGATGTTCCTCGGGTTCGGCCTGATGTTCATCGAGTTCCTGCGCCTGCTGTTCGGCCGCGAGACGCTGTACGACCAGAGCGCCACCGAACGCGAAGGCATCTGAGGGACCGCCATGCCCTGGTACGAGATGATGGCGATCCTGATCGGCGGCATCGTAACGCTGATGATGCTGGGCCTGCCGGTGCCGTTCGCCTTCCTCACCGTCAACTGCGTCGCGGCGTTCTTCCTGATGGGCGGGGCCGGCGGC
Source organism: uncultured Alphaproteobacteria bacterium (assembly GCA_963826605.1). Taxonomy (GTDB): domain Bacteria; phylum Pseudomonadota; class Alphaproteobacteria; order MPNO01; family DASWLB01; genus CAWGHZ01. Next base: position 1,158,966 of record CAWGXN010000001.1, on the reverse strand, counting down.
ATCATCCAGGTGCTGGCCAACGCCGGCAGCTCGATCTCCACCTTCACCCTGGTGGCGATCCCGATGTTCCTGCTGATGGGCGAGCTGTTCTTCCGCACCCGCATGGTCGTGCGGGTGTTCGACACGCTGGAGATGATGCTGGGGCGGCTGCCCGGGCGGCTCTCCTACCTGGCCGTCGCCGGCGGCACGCTGTTCTCGGCCCTGATCGGCTCGTCGATGGCCAACACGGCGATGCTGGGCTCGCTGCTGACTTCCGAGATGGAGAACCGGGGCTACAAGCCGCACATGACCATGGGCCCGATCATGGGCACCGGCTCGCTCGCCATGATCATCCCGCCCTCCGGCCTCGCCGTGCTGCTGGGCAGCCTCGCCACCATCGACATCGGCGGACTGCTGATCGGCGGGTTCGGACCGGGACTCCTGCTCGCCAGCTTATATGCGCTGCTGATCTTCCTGCAGGTCAAAATCGACCCCTCCGCCGCGCCGCAATACGACGTCGAACTGCCGCCGACCCTCACCATGCTCAAGTCGTTCTGCAAGAACGTGCTGCCGATGGGGCTGGTGATCTTCTGCGTCGTCGGGCTGATCCTGCTGGGCTGGGCGACGCCCACCGAGTCCGCGGCGTTCGGCGTGCTCGCCGTGCTGGTCCTCGCCATGTTCATGCGCTGCCTGACCCGGGCGGTGCTGGTCCAGTCGGTGCGCGGCGCGGTGCGGGTGACCTCGGCGATCTACCTGATCATCGTTGGCTCGTCGACCTTCAGCCAGGTGCTCGCCTATACCGGCGCGAGCTCGGGCTTCATCGACTACGCCACCAACCAGCAGGTCGGCCCGCTGGTGATGCTGCTGATCATGTTCGGCGTGCTGATCATCCTGGGCATGCTGATGGACCCGGCCTCGATCCTGCTGCTCACCGTGCCGATCTTCTTCCCGCTGGCGAACGCGCTCAATTTCGACCCGATCTGGTTCGGGCTGATCGTGCTGATGGGCCTCGAGATCGGGCTGCTGACGCCGCCCTTCGGCGTGTCGCTGTTCGTGATGATGGGCGTCGGCCCCAAGGGCACCACCTTCCCGATGGTCATCAAGGCGGCGCTGCCCTATGTCTTCTGCGACCTGATGGCCGTGGGCGTGCTGGTCGCCTTTCCCAAGATCGGCACCTACCTCCCGGGCCTGATCCAACATTGACCGTCACGCGAAGGTGATTCATGGCCCTGTTGCTCGACCCGGCCCCCGGCCGCGCCGAACCGTGGCTCGACGAGCTCAAGAAGAGCCTGCCCGACCTTGAGGTCCGGGTCTGGCCGGACATCGGCAACCCTGCGGACATCGAGTTCGCCGCCATCGGATTCACGTCGCGCGGCAAGGCGCTCGCCGGCCTGCCCAATCTGCGCTTCGTCGCCTCGATCATGGCCGGGGTCGACCATCTGGTGAACGACCCGGACATGCCGAAGGCGCTGACCATCGTCCGCGCGTCCGACCCCGACGGCGACCGGCTGATGAACGAGACGGCGCTGCTGCACGTGCTGCGCCATCACCGCCACCTGCACGAATATGCGGTCGACCAACGGCACCATGACTGGAAGCCGCGGCGCCCCGTGCAGCACTGCGCCAACCGCAAGGTCGGCGTCATGGGGCTGGGCCAGATCGGCCTGCCGCTCGCGCAATTCCTCGCCGAGTTCGGGTTCGACGTCGCCGGCTGGTCGCGTCGTGCGCACGAGGCGCCGGGCGTCGCAATGTTCCAGGGGCCGGATGGGCTCGCCCCGTTCCTCGCCCGGACCGAGATCCTGGTCAACCTGCTCGCCGTCACGCCCGAGACCGAAGACCTGCTGGACGCCGCCGCCTTCGCGCGCATGCCCAAGGGCGCCTGCATCGTCAATCTGGCGCGCGGCCAGCACATCGTCGACGCCGACCTGATCGCCGCGCTCGATTCCGGCCAGCTTGCCGCGGCGACCTTGGACGTGTTCCGCACCGAGCCGCTGCCGTCCGACCACCCGTTCTGGGACCACCCGCGCATCGCCATCATGCCGCACGTCGCACGCGCCCCGCATCCGCGCGACCTGGCCCCGCAGCTCGTCGAGAACGTGCGCCGCGCCCGCGCCGGCGAGCCACTGGCCTGGGTGATCGACCGCACGCGGGGCTATTGAGGCTGGCGGCGACGCGAACGTTGTACTGACAACGTCATCGCACGACGCCATTACCCGATCTCGATGATCGGGACTCTCTTAAAAGCTGTCATTGCGAGCAGCGCAGCGACGAAGCAATCCAGAAACCTTGGCACAGGCCTGGATTGCTTCCCCGCGGAACAAGCCCGCGGGTCGCAATGACGGCATAGGTTCAGTTCATCGAGACTTGGCATAAATCGGAGCGGAAGGAGGCGGCATGTCCGAACCTATCCCGAACCCGCCTAGCGCCAGGCTGAACTACCGCACTCCCACCTTCGGCGGCGGCTCCTCCTCGAGGTGCTCGGTCGAGACGACGCGCTTGCGGCGCGCGCCGGGCGGGCGACGGTCCGGCGGGGTAACGATGCCGCCCGAGACGACCATCTTGATCCCCTCCTCGACCGACATGTGCAGCACCACCAGGTCCTTGCGCGGCACGAACAGCAGGAAGCCCGAGGTCGGGTTCGGCGTCGTCGGCAGGAAGACGTTCACGACGTCGTCCACCGTATCCTCTTGCACCTGGCCCTCGGTGACGCCGGTGATGAAGCCGACCGCCCAGATGCCGCGGCGCGGATATTCGACCAGCACCACCTCGCGGAACGCGTTGGACTGCTGGGCGAGCACGGTTTCGAAAATCTGCTTGGTCGCGCCGTAAACGCTGCGCACGAAGGGCATGCGGCCGATCACCCGCTCGCTGAGCCGCAGCAGGAACCGGCCGAGCAGCCCGGTGGTCAGCGCGCCGATCAGCGTCAGCACGATGAACACGATCAGCAGCCCGAGCCCCGGAATCGGGAACGGGGTATACGTACCGGGGTTGTATTGGGACGGGATCAGGGGCGTGATGCGCCCGTCGACCCAGGTGACGATCAGCCAGACGATGTAGGTGGTGATGGCGACCGGCGCGGTCACCAGCACCCCCGCCAGGAAATGGCGGCGAATATGCAGCCCCAGCCACGAGCGGCGCGGCTTGTTCGGGGTCGCCTGAGTGTCGTCCAAAGCGGGTCCTCGCGCGGCAGCGGACGCTTCTAAATGGGCTTTTCTGCCCGGTTGGGCAAGAGAGCGTACTTGCGGAACAAAACGCCCCGCGCCGGGGTAGGTGGATGGACCGCCGCCCCGGCGTCGGCCGGAGGAACCACGACATGACCCGAGACCGCACCGCCCGGCTTCGTGCGCTGGCCACCGCCGTGCCGCCGCACGTCATCGTCCAGGACGAGCTGCCGGAGCGCGCCGCGCGGCTGTTTCCCGAATGCGGCCGGGCGACGGTCGAACGGCTGCTGCCCGTCTACACCAATTCAGGAATCGCGACGCGTCATTCCTGCGTACCACCTGAGTGGTACGAGCGGCCGCACGGCTGGGCGGAAAAGAACCGGCTCTATGTCGAGAACGCCGTCGCCCTGCTGGCCCGCGCTTCGAGCGAGGCCATGGAGCGGGCCGGGCTCGCCGCCGGCGAGATCGACGCCATCGTCACCGTCTCGACCACCGGCATCGCGACGCCCAGCCTCGATGCGCTGCTGATCGAGCGGCTGGGGCTGCGCCCCGACGTCGAGCGCCTGCCGATCTTCGGGCTGGGCTGCGCCGGCGGCGTGCTCGGCCTCGCCCGCGCCGCCTCCCTGGCGGCTGCCGGTCCGGGACGGGTGGTGCTGCTCTGCGTGGTGGAGCTGTGCGGCCTGACCTTCCGCCGCACCGACGCGACCAAGTCCAATGTCATCGCGACCGCCTTGTTCGGCGACGGCGCCGCCGCCGCCATCGTCTCCGGCTGCGACGCCGGCGACGGACCGGCGATCGGCCGCGCCGGCCAGCACACCTGGCCGGGCTCGCTCGACATCATGGGCTGGACGGTCGAGGATGACGGGCTCGGCGTCGTGTTCTCGCGCGACATCCCCGCCCTCACCCGTTCGTCCTTCCGCGACGCCGCCGCCGCGTTCCTGGCTGCCGGCGGGCGGCGCTTCGCCGACATCGACGGCTTCGTCTGCCATCCCGGCGGCGCCAAGGTGCTCGACGCGCTGGAGGAGGCGTTCGGCCTCTGCTCCCGGCGCACTCGCCGCCTCGCGGTCGGTGCTGCGCGAATACGGCAACATGTCGGCGGCGACCGTCCTGTTCGTGCTCCGCCGGGTGATGGATTCGGGCGCGCGCGGGCGCTGGTTGCTGTCCTCGCTCGGGCCGGGCTTCACCGCGGGGTTCCTGGAGATGACGGCGTGACCGGCGCGGTCTACCTGGTCGTCGGGCTGGTCGCGGCGCAGCGGCTGGCCGAGCTGGTCCTCGCGCGGCGCAACGCGGCCCGGCTGGTCGCCGCCGGCGGGATCGAGCACGGGGCAGGGCACTATCCGATTCTGGTCGCGCTGCACGCGGCCTGGCTCGCCGCGCTGGTCCTGGCGGTGCCGGCGGACCGGGCGCCCGCGGCCGGGCCGCTCGCCGCCTATCTCGCCCTGCAGCCGCTGCGCTACTGGGCGGTCGCCAGCCTCAAGGGGCGCTGGACCACGCGGGTGATCGTGCTGCCCGGCGCGGCGCCGGTGCGCGCGGGGCCGTACCGCTATCTCGCCCACCCCAACTACCTGGTGGTCGCGCTGGAGATCCCGCTTTTGCCCGCCGCGTTCGGCGCCTGGGCGCTCGCGGCGGGGTTCGGCCTCGCCAACCTGGTCGTGCTCGCCTGGCGCATCCGGGTGGAGGGCGCGGCGCTCGCCGGGGCGACCGCGGCCGCCGGGCCGGGCGACTCGGCCGGCCTCGACCGTGGAATGGCGGGCGCTGCTAGGATCGCGGCCGCTGCAAGGGGAGTTGGACCATGTTTCGTCTCGTCGTCGCGTGCGCGGCCGTCGCGGTCGGCTTGTGGATCGCAGTCGGCCCCGCCGCCGCCATGATGCCCAGCGACTCGGACGCCGCCGACGGCTCGTCCGCGCTGATGAAGAAGGCGGCGATGCAGGTCGACATGAAGCGCTTCCGCGACGCGGTGACGACCCTGGAAGCCGTGCTGAAGGACAACCCCAAGAACGCGGATGCGCTCGACCTGCTGGGATACAGCCAGCGCCATCTCGGCGACCCTACCCTCGCCGTCCAGACCTACAACAAGGCGCTGGCGATCGACCCCGACCACAAGGGCGTCAACGAATATCTCGGCGAGGCCTATCTCGAGCTCGGCAAGCTGCCGCTGGCCGAGGCGCGGCTTGCCCATCTCGGCGCGCTGTGCGGCACGGATTGCAAGGAATACGAAGCGCTCGCCCGGGCGATCGCGACCTATAAGGCCGGCCACCACGCGCCGCCGAGCTCGTCCCGGGCCTGGTAGGCGCGACGCCGCGGTGCCGCGCCGCTCCAGCCCCGAATTCGCGGCGGTCGCGGTCCGCATCCGGCTGGTCGCCGGGCTGGTTCTGCTGGCCTACGTGACGACGCATCTCGCAAACCACGCGCTGGGGCTGGTCTCCCTCGCCGCGATGGAAAGCGGGCGCGTCTGGTTCCTCGATTTCTGGCGCAGTCCGCCGGCCGAACTTCTGCTGTTCTGGTCTCTGCTGCTCCATTTTTTTCTCGCCCACTGGGCGCTGTATCGGCGGCGCGACCTGCGCATGCCGGCCGGGGAGGTCGCCCGGGTGCTGCTCGGGCTCGCGATCGTGCCGCTGCTCGCGCTGCACATTGTGGGCACGCGCGGTTCCAACGCTTTAGCGGGAACATCAGATACTTACACCCTTGTCCTGCTGACCCACTGGAAGTTCGCGCGGATCAATCTGATCCTGCAGCCGGCGGCGCTGATCGCGGCCTGGGCGCACGGCACGATCGGCGTGCATTACTGGCTGCGCCTGAAGAGCTGGTACCGCTCGGTCACCTGGCTGCTCTACGCCGCGGCGATCGTGGTGCCTCTGCTCGCACTGCTGGGCTATGCGGTGGCCGGACGCGAGGTGCTGGCGCTCGCCGCCGACCCTGCCTGGCTGCGCGAGACCCTGCGCGGCGCGTCGCTGCCCAGCCGGGCGCAGACCGCGATGCTCTACCGCGTGATGGATGGCGTGTTCGCGCTGTCGGTCGCGGCGCTTCTCGCCGTCGCGCTCGCCCGGGCCCTGCGCACGATGCTGGAGCGGCGCCACGGGATCGTCCGCATCGCCTATCCCAACGGACGCCAGGCGAGCTTCCCGCGCGGCCGCTCGATCCTCGAGGTCAGCCGCGCCGCCGGCATCCCGCACGCCTCGGTCTGCGGCGGGCGTGGCCGCTGCTCGACCTGCCGCGTGCGGGTGGTGCGCGGGCTCGACCGGCTGCCGTCGCCGAGCGCCGACGAGCGCCGCGTGCTGGAGCGGGTGGGCGCGCCGCGCAACGTGCGCCTCGCCTGCCAGACGCGGCCGCTCGAGGATCTGGAGGTGATCCCGCTGCTGCCGCCGCACACCGCCTCGGTGCGCGACGCCCGCGCCCGCGCTCCGCATCTGGAGGGCGAGGAGCGCGAGATCGCCATCCTGTTCGCCGACCTGCGCTCGTTCACCAGCTTCTCCGAGCGCAAGCTGCCTTATGACGTGGTGTTCGTGCTCAACCGGTACTTCGCCAACATGGGCCAGGCGGTGGAGCAGTCGGGCGGCCATCTCGACAAGTTCATCGGCGACGGGGTGATGGCGCTGTTCGGCATAGACCGGCCGCTCGACATCGCCTGCCGCCAGGCGCTGGAGGCGGCGCGCGCGATGGGACAGAACCTCGCCGACCTGAACCGCGCCCTCGCCCACGATCTGGAGACGCCGCTGCGCATGGGAATCGGCATCCATGCCGGCCCGGCCATCATCGGCGAGATGGGCTATGGCCACGCCACGACCATCACGGCCATTGGCGACTCCGTGAACACGGCGAGCCGGCTCGAGACCATGACAAAGGAATATCGCGCCCAGCTGGTCGTGTCCGAGGAGGTGGCGGCCAGCGCGGGCGTCGACCTCTCCGGCTATCCGAGCCACGAGCTCGAGGTGCGCGGCCGGTCCGAGCCGGTCCACGTCCGCGTCATCGCCGACGCCACCGGGCTGCCGCTCTAATACCAAGCCTCGATGACCTGAACCCATGCCGTCATTGCGAGCAGAGCGATGCAATCCAGGGCTTGCCAAGGTTTCTGGATTGCTTCGTCGCTGCGCTCCTCGCAATGACAGTTTCAAGAGAATCCCGATCATCGAGATCGGGTACAAATCCAGTCCGGCCCGACGGCCCGGGCCCGCCCCCACCCCGCAAACAATTGAAAATCCTGCCAATCCCATCACTGGCACGGAACTTGCATTGCGTCTTCCGTGACATCGTGAATGGAGGATGCAGCCATGAACACCAGGATGAAGCCGCAGGCGCAGGTGCTCGAAACCCACCGAATCGTTCTGTCGATGATGCTCCTGATGGGCTGCGCGCTCACCGCCTGGGCCGCCGGGATCTCACTGCACGTTCTGTAGCGCGGGGTCGTTCTCCCTCCTCCGCGCGCCCGCCCGTTGCCATTCGGCGTCGGGCGGGGCATAAGCGGGGCAGCCAAACAGGCACGGGAGGACGCAATGGCGAAGCTCACCCTCGAACAGGCCCAGAAGATCATCGACGGCGCGCAGGCCAAGGCCAAGGCCGAGAAGTACAACCCGCTGACCATCGCGGTTCTCGACGATGGCGGGCACCTCAAGGCCTTCGTGCGGCCAGACGGGCCCGGCGCGCCGCTGCGCCCGCACATCGCGATCGGCAAGGCCTGGGGCGCCGTGGCGTTCGGCATGTCGTCGCGCATGCTGGAGAAGCGCTTCACCGAACGGCAGCATTTCCTCAATGCGCTGGTCAACATCTCGAGCAGTGTCGGCGGCGGGCTGGTGCCCGTGGCGGGCGGCGTCATCATCCGCGACGCGCAGGGCGAGATCGTGGGAGCCGTCGGCGCCTCGGGCGACACGTCGGACAATGACGAGACCGCGGCGGCCGCCGGTATCGAGGCCGCGGGGACTCAAGGCCGACACCGGGCAGTAACAACCCGGCGGCGTTCTGGATTGCTTCCCCGCGGGACAAGCCCGCGGGGCGCAATGACGGCGAGAGAGAGGCCGCCCGCTCGGCGAATCGGCGCGCGTGATAGCTTCCGCGCGTGAACGCCATTTTCTTCGCCATGGTCCTGGTCGCGTTCGCCACCGCGGGCGTGCGCGAGCTTGCCTGGCACGCGACGGCGGCGGATGCGGCCGGGCCGATGCAGACGCTCGCCGCCGGCATGATCAAGGCGGCCGGCGATTCCGTGACGCTGGCCATCGGGCTGGTCGGCGTGATGGCGCTGTTCCTCGGGCTGATGAAGGTGGCCGAGCAGGGCGGGCTGCTGACCATCATCGCCCGCACGATCCGGCCGGTGATGGTGCGCGCGTTTCCCGGGGTGCCGGCCGACCATCCGGCGATGGGCGCGATGATCCTGAACCTGTCGGCCAACGCGCTGGGGCTCGGCAACGCGGCGACGCCGTTCGGCATCCGCGCCATGCAGCAGCTCGACCGGCTGAACCCGCACAAGGGCACCGCGTCCGACGCGATGGTGCTGTTCCTCGCCATCAACACCTCCAGCGTCACGCTGCTGCCGACCGGGGTGATCGCCCTTCGCGCTGCGGCCGGCTCGCACGACCCGGCGGGAATCCTGCCGACGACCCTGTTCGCGACGATCTGCTCGACCAGCGTCGCCGTCCTCGCCGCCTTCGCCTATCGCCGCTTCGCCCCCCTGCCCAAGGTGGTGGCGCCGTCCGGGCCGGACGCGGCGGACGAGGCGCCGGACGCGGCCGAGGCCGGGTTCGCCGAGGCCGAGGGCGGCGGCGCGCTGGACGCGACGGCCGCGGCCGAGACCGCCGCCTATCCCGGCTGGGTCACCGCCCTCGCCTTCGCCGCGATCCTCGCCTTCGTGCCGGTGACGATCCTTTACGGCCGGGCCATCTCGCCCTGGATCGTGCCGGGGCTTATGGTCGGGCTGCTGGGGTTCGGCGTGGCGCGGCGCGTGCGCGTCTACGAGGCGTTCGTCGAGGGCGCGCGCGACGGGTTCCAGGTGGCGATCCGCATCATCCCGTATCTGGTCGCAATCCTGGTCGCCGTCGCCATGCTGCGCGCCTCGGGTGCGCTCGAGCTCGCCGTCGCGGCGCTCGGCCAGGTGACGGGGCCGCTCGGCCTGCCCGCCGAGGCGCTGCCGATGGCGCTGCTGCGGCCACTGTCGGGATCGGGCGCCTATGGCGTGCTCGCCTCGATCATCAACGATCCCGCGATCGGGCCGGACAGCTATACGGGCTATCTCGTCTCGCACCTTCCAGGGCTCGACCGAGACGACGTTCTACGTGCTCGCGGTCTATTTCGGCGCGGTCGGCATCCGCCGGGTGCGCCACGGGCTCGCCGCCGCGCTGACCGCCGACCTCGCCGGCATTGCCGCAGCCGTCGCCATCTGCTCGGCGCTGTACGGATAGGCGCACCGGGACACCAACCCGTCCATAGCGAGGGGCCGCGCGAAGCGCGGCGCCTCCCCAGGGCGAACGGATTGGAGCGTCACTCGGCCGGCACGAACAACTCGTCGAGCGTCGGGCGGCGCTTGATGAAGTCCTGCTCGTGGAGATACCGCACCAGCGTCTCGCAGTTGTTGCGGTTCTTCTCGATGCCATAAGGCCAGGGGTCGCCGCCGAAGATGTCGTCGATCTCCTCGAGGTCGTGCGGCAGCCAGGGCAGCATCAGCTTGAGCGCGCCGGGATAGGTGAGGTCGGCGAGACCGCGGCGCCGCGATTCCTCCAGCGCCTTGAAGAGGCTGGACGCGATCCACGGATTCTTTTCGTAGACCTCGCGCTTGATGGCGACGATGTGCATGATCGGGATGATGCCGGTGCGGCGGAAATAGTCGCGCTCGACGTCGCGATAGTCGGGGAACAGCCGGTCGACGTTGGGGTAGTTGTGGAGCGGCTCGGGACCGCGCGAGCCGAGCGAGGCGTCGACCTCGCCCGAATTCCAGCATGTCGGACAGCGACTTGTCCGCCGGCGCGATCTCCATGTTCACCGGCTTGAGGAGCGGCGGCGCGGCAGGGTGGCCATGGCTGCCCGGCTTCTCCATCGCGCCCTGCACCCACCGCACCGTCGAGAAATCGACGCCGTAATCGTCGGACAGGATGCCGCGCGCCCATACCGCCGCGGTCTGCGTGTAGAGCGGCGTGCCGACGCGCTTGCCCTCGAGGTCCTTGGGGACGCGGATGTTCTTCGAGCGGTTGCGGTAGATGAATCCGTGGCGGAAGCACTTGGAGGGGAAGGCGGGGATCGCGACGAAGGGCGAGTTGCCCTTGTCGTAGTTCGAGATGTACTCGGAGAAGGACAGCTCCGAGGCGTCGAATTCCTGCTTGCCGGCCATGCGGTCGAAAATCTGTCGCGGCGAGCGGATGGCGATGAATTCGAGGTCGATCCCCTCGGGCGTCACCTCGCCGGTGCGCAGGGCTTCCATGCGGTCGTACGGGCCGCAGGCAAACGTCAACTTCAGCTTGGCCATCCGCGATCTCTCCTTCGGTTCGGGGCGGAGTGTGCCCGGGCCGCGCGGTCGCGTAAAGCCCCGCGCCCGCCTCCTTGCGCCGCCCCCTTGCGCGCTCGGCCGGGCCGCGCGAAAGTCGCGCCGCGGAGGGTGACATGGAAGCCGACGAGTTTGCCGAGGAACGCACCCGGCTGATGGCGGAGATCGCGGCCTACGCCGAGCAGCTGGGCGAGCGCACCGGCCGGCGGGCCTTCGATTCGCGCGTGATGGAAGCGATGGCGCGCGTGCCGCGCCACGAGTTCGTGCCGCGCGAGATCCGCCGGTTCAGCTATATCAACCGGCCGCTGCCGATCGGCTTGGAGGCGACCATCTCGCAGCCCTTCATCGTGGCGCTGATGACCGACCTCGCCCAGATCGGGCCGGAAGCCAGGGTGCTCGAGATCGGCACCGGCGCGGGCTACCAGGCGGCGGTCGCCTCGTTGCTCGCGGCGCGGGTGGTGTCGGTCGAGATCAACGAGAAGCTGGAGGCGGCGGCGCGCGCCCGCCTCGCCCGCCTCGGCTATGACAACGTCGAGACGCGGGTGGCCGACGGCTATTACGGCTGGGCCCAGAAGGGCCCGTTCGACGCGATCCTGGTGACCACCGCGCCGGACCTGATCCCGCCGCCCCTGATCGCGCAACTCGCCCCCGGCGGGCGCATGGTCATCCCGGCCGGCCTTCCCGACGCGCAGAAGCTGACCCTGGTCACGCGCAGTGCCCAGGGGCGCACCGCGACCGCGGAAATCCTCGAAGTGGCGTTTTCGCAGCTCCAGCGCGCCGGCCACGCCTAGCGCCGCCGCGCTACTTAACGTTCAGCCCGACGCCCGCGCAGATCGTGACCAAAATCGTCTGGATCTTGTTCACGCCCAGATAGGCGGGAAAGGCCAGGCCGCTGATGAACACCAGCACCAGGATCAGCCAGTATTCGGCCTTGATCTTCGGCATGGCACCAGTCTAGCGCGGTTTGGCCGCAAGGGCGAGCGCGGGCGCATGCGCACCGAACGATCACAGACCGCTGGCCCCGCCGCCCCCACATGGGAGGCATGGCACGGGCTCGGGAGCGCAACAGCCAGCGCGGGTCGCAGCGCCTGCTGCTGGTGGTGATCTTCCTGCTGGGGGTGGCCGGCACGGCAGCCGCCTTCATGGTGGAAAGCTACGGGGCGAGCCCGCGCGACCGGGTGCCCCAGCTGCAGCCCGGCTACTACACCACGCATTGCCTTCCCGGCCAGCAGGGCGCCTGCGCGCGGACCTATGTGCCGCCGCGTTTCCGGCCCAACATCGGCGCGGCAGTCAGTCGACCCGCGCCATGAGGGCCTGCCCGCCCGGCCGCGCCAAACCCCCGAGACGCCGCAGGCGAAGACCCCGGGCACGACCCAACCCGGGGGCAATGGCCCCGACATCTCCACCCGCTCCTATGGCGGCGGATATTTCGACCTGCCGCGCGAATCCGGCCCATAGGTGCGCCCGCGCCGGCCCCGGGCTCAGCCCTTGCCGTCGATCTTGTCGAACGCCTCGCGCATGTGGCGAAAGGCGTTCACCCCGGCGGGGACGCCGCAATAGACCATGGCGTGCAGCAGCGTCTCGGCGATCTCCTCGCGCGCTGCAGCCGTTGGTCAGGGCGCCGCGGACGTGGGTCTTCAGCTCCTCGGGCTTGTCGAGCGCGGTCAGCATCGCGAGGTTCAGCAGGCTCCGCGTCTTGCGCGGCAGGCCCGGCCGGGTCCACGCCGCGCCCCAGCAGAACTCGGTGACCATGTCCTGCAGCATCGCCGCCAGCGGGTCGGTCTCGGCGCGCTTGATCTGCGGGTCGACATATTCGGACCCCAGCACCTCGCGCCGCACTTTCAGCCCTTCCTCGTAGAGCTTGGACTTCGCCATCGCTTCCTCCTTCGGTGGATCAATCCCCGACGGGCGCGAGCTGGAACTCCACGACTTCGGGCCGCGTGAGCAGATGCTGCGCCAGACGGTCGACATTGTGGAGGTCGCGGCTGTGGATGACCATCCGGTATTCCAGCACCTTGCCGCCATCGGAAAGGACGTAGCCGAGCTCGGCGATGCGGAAGCCCTGCGCGCGGATCATCTCGCGCACCTCGGCTTCGGGCAGCGCCGCGGCGCGGTCGAAGCACAGCCGGTGATGGGTGTAGAAATCGGTGCCGAGGTGGCGCTCGATTCGCAGGAACAGCGTCAGCATCACCAGGATCGCGATGGTCGCCACCGCCGCCTCGTAATACAAGCCGACCCCGAACAGGATGCCCAGCGCCGACGTCGCCCAGATCGAGGCGGCGGTGGTCAGGCCGCGCACCGACGGCCCGTCCTTGAAGATCACCCCGGCGCCGAGGAAGCCGATGCCCGTCATCAGGCCCTGGGCCACGCGGGTGGGATCGATCCGGAACAGCGAGGTGGGCAGCGCCTCGCGCCACAGCGGGGCGTCGACGGCCATCAGCATCAGCATGGCGGAGGCGAGGCACACCAGCGCGTGGGTGCGAAACCCGGCCGGGCGGCCGCGGAACGTGCGCTCGATGCCGATCAGCGCACCGGCGACGATCGCCGCGCCCAGGCGCAGCAGAACCTCGAGTTGCAGGTCGGTCACATCGTTGCTCCGGCCGCGGGCGCGCTCAGTGGCCGGCGGCGGTCGTGGCCTCGTCGAGACAGGCCCCCTGCTCCACCTGGATGGTGGTGTGGCCGATCCCGTAGCGCTTCACCAGGAAATCGTGCACCGCGCCCATCACCGCGTCGCGATCGGCGCCGGGCGCCACCGTGGCGTGCAGCGTGATCAGCGGCCGCTCGCTGGTCAGCGACCACACGTGGACGTGGTGGATGTCGACGACGTCCGGCACGGCCTCGGCCAGCGCGCCGCGCAGCGCGCCGACGTCGAGCCAGTCGGGCGTGCCCTCGAGCAAGATGTGGCCCGACCGGCGGATGATCGCCCACGCGCTGCGCAGCACCAGCGCGCCGACGACGATCGACAGGATCGGGTCGATCGGCATCCAGCCGGTCAAGATGATGACGATGGCGGCGGCGACCGCCGCGCCGGAGCCCAACAGGTCGCCCAGCACGTGCAGCGCCGCGCTCCTGACGTTGAGGTTCTCCTCGCCTCTCAGCAGCGCGAAGGCGACGACGTTGACCACGAGGCCCAGCGCGCCCACCGTCAGCATCGTCGTCCCGTCGACGGCGATCGGCGACATCAGCCGGCGCGCCGCCTCGACCGCGATCCCGAGCACGACGGCGATCAGCACGGTCCCGTTGACGAAGGCGGCCAGCACCTGGGCACGATCATAGCCGAACGAGCGTTGCGGATCGGCCGGGCGGCGGCCGAGGCGGAACGCGAACCAGGCAAGGCCGAGCGCCGCGGCATCGGTCAGCATGTGGCCGGCATCGGCGAGCAGGGCGAGCGAGCCGGCGATCAGGCCACCCCCGGCCTCGACCACCATGAAGCCGGCGGTGATGCACATCACCCAGAAGATGCGGCGCGCATTCGCCTCGGTCGCCGCGCCATGGTCATGGTCATGGCCGTGTGCGTGGCCGTGCGCGTGCGGGTGGTGTTCCGGCATGGGATCGCTCGGAGCCCTTTCCTGACCAAGCTTAACCGTCCCGGCGCACGATTTCGAGGCCGCGGCGATTCGACAGGGAAACGCCAGCCGGGCCGGATCGTTCGGGAAAGGAAGGCCTTGGGCCGCCACGCGGGACGAGGCCGCGGATTCTGCTATAAACGCCGCCGGAGGCGGAAGGAGCGGCCATGCGCGTCGGCGTGCCCAAGGAGGTCAAGACACACGAATACCGGGTCGGCATGACGCCGCCCGGCGTGCGCGAGCTGGTGGCGCACGGCCATTCGGTTCTGGTCGAAACCAACGCCGGCCACACGATCGGCATCGACGACGGCCATTACGCGGCAGCCGGGGCGAAGATCGCAAAGGACGCGGCGGAGCTGTTCGCCGCCGCCGACATGATCGTGAAGGTGAAGGAGCCGCAGCCGGCCGAGATCGCCATGCTGCGCCCGGACCAGGTGCTATTCACTTACCTTCATCTGGCGCCCGATCCGGTGCAGACCGCCGGGCTGATGAAATCCGGCGCCGTCGCCATCGCCTACGAGACCGTGACCGACGCCGCCGGCGGGCTGCCCCTGCTCGCGCCGATGAGCGAGGTCGCGGGACGCATGGCGGTGCAGGCCGGCGCCAACTGCCTGGAGATCGAGCGCGGCGGGCGCGGGCTGCTGCTCGGCGGGGTGCCGGGCGTCGGCCCGGCCAGGGTGGTGATCATCGGCGGCGGCGTGGTCGGCTCCAACGCCGCGCTGATCGCCACCGGGATGGGGGCGCAGGTGACGGTGCTCGACCGGTCGCTGCCGCGCCTCGCCACGCTCGACTGGCAGTTCGGCAACCGGATCGCCACGGTCTACTCCACCGCGCACGACATCGAGGAGCAGGTGGCGGCCGCCGACCTGGTGATCGGCGCGGTGCTGCTGCCCGGCGCCGCGGCGCCCAGGCTGGTCACCCGCCAGATGGTGAAGGACATGAAGCGCGGCTCGGTGATCGTCGACGTCGCCATCGACCAGGGCGGGTGCTGCGAGACCAGCCGGCCGACCACCCACGCCGACCCGACCTATGTCGAGGAGGGCGTCGTGCATTACTGCGTCGCCAACATGCCGGGCGCGGTGGCGCGCACCTCGACCTTCGCGCTCAACAACGCCACCCTGCCCTTCGTGCTGACGCTCGCCGAAAAGGGCTACGAGCGCGCCCTCGCCGACGATGCGCACCTGCGCGCCGGGCTCAACGTCCATCGCGGGCGGGTGACCTATCGCGCGGTCGCCGAGGCACAGGGGCTTTCGTACACCCCCGCCGAAGACGCGCTCAAGGGGTGAGCGCCCTCGCCCGCATGCGCGCCCGGGGCGACGCCCTGCCGGGAAACGTGCGCGGCGTGCTGTGGATATTGGCGGCGAGCTTCATGCTGACCGTCATGTTCGCCGCCATCAAGCGCGCGGTGGCGGACGAGCCCGCCTTCGTCGTCGCTTTTTTCCGCACGCTGATCGCGTTCCTGTGCCTGCTGCCGTGGGCGCTGCGCGGCGGGCTGGCGGCGGTACGGACGAAGCGGCCGTTCGACCATCTGCTGCGCTCGGCCTGCGGCATCGGCGCCTTCGCCTGCCTCACCTTCGCGCTGGAGAACCTGATCCTGTCGGATGCGATGGTCCTCACCTTCTCCTACCCGCTCTGGACCATCCTGATTGCCGCCGCCTTCATGGGCGAGAAAATACGGATACGCCGCACCCTGGCGACCGTCGCCGGGTTCGTCGGGGTGGTGCTGGTGGTCCAGCCGCAAGGCGGCATCTCGCCCGCCGCGCTGCTCGCCCTCGCCTCGGCGGTCCTGTCCTCGCTCGCTCTGTTCAACGTGAAGCGCCTGACCTCGACCGAGCCGCCGCAGCGCATCGTGTTCTATTTCTTCTTCTTCGGCGTGCTGATGCTGGCCGGCCCGGCGATCTGGACGTGGCAGACGCCGAACCTCGAGCAGTTCGCCTGGCTGGTCGTCTCCGGCGTGACCGGCGTGATCGGCCAGACCTGGCTCACCAACGCCTACAAGGCCGGCGACATGACGGTGATCCAGCCGATGGACTTCACCCGCGTGCCGATGGCCGCGGTGATCGGCTTCGTGCTGTGGGGCGAGGTGCCGGACGCCTTGGCCGCGATCGGCACCGTCATCATCATCTGCGCCTCGGCCTATATCGTCTATCGCGACGCGCAACTGCGCCGCCAGGCACGGGCGGCAATCCGATAGCACTGTTGTCACCCCGGCCAAGCCGCGCCGAAGGCGACGGCGCGAGCCGGGGCCCATGGTGCCGGGTCACGGATGCCGATAAATGGGCCCCGGGTCTGCGGCGCAGCACTTCGTGCCGCACCGCGCCCGGGATGACAATTCTCGGGATTGGCTACCGGTCCTTGATCGGCTTCACCTTGCGCTTGCCCTTGCCGGTATAGGCCGAGAGCGGGCGGATGAGCCTATTGTCGGCGGATTGCTCGAACACGTGGGCGCACCAGCCGGTGATGCGGCTCATCACGAAGATCGGGGTGTAGAGGTCGATGGGGAAACCCATCAAGTAGTAGGCCGGGCCGGCCGGGAAATCGAGGTTGGGGTAGATGTTCTTCTCGCCCACCATGATGTTCTCCAGCACCTCGGAGATACGCATCCAGCGATCGTCCCTGGCGTAGGCCGACATGTCGGCGAGCGCGCGCTTCATTGTGGGAACGCGGGAGTCCCCCTTGCGGTACACGCGGTGGCCGAACCCCATGACGAGCTCTTTGTTCTCCAGCCGCTTGCGCAGCCACGCCTCGGCGCCTTCGGGCGAGCCGATCTCCTTCAGCATGTGCATCACCGCCTCGTTGGCGCCGCCATGCAGCGGCCCCTTGAGCGCCGCGATGGCGGCCGTGACGGCGCCGTAGATGTCCGCGCGCGTCGACGAGACGACGCGGGCGGTGAAGGTGGACGCGTTGAAGCTGTGCTCGGCATAGAGGATCAGCGAGACGTCGAACGCGCGCACCACCTCCTTCGGCGGCACCCTGCCGAAGCACATGTTGAGGAAGTTCTCGGCCATCGAGAGCTCGGGCTTCGGCTTGACGCGCCTCTTGCCGCTGCGCAGCCGGAAGTCGGTGGCGATCATGGTGGGGATCTTGGCGAGCATCCTCATCGCCCGCGCGCGGTCCTTCGCCTCGCCCTCCCCGCCCCAGGCCACCTCCTCGGTGCCGAGAAAGCTGACCGCCGTCCGGATCGTGTCCATCGGGTGGGCCGATTTCGGGAACTCGGCGATGGCGCGCAGCAGGCGCGGCGACAGCTCGCGCTCCGCCCGCTCGGCCTTGCGGAACGTGTTGAGCTGGCTCCGCGTCGGCAGCTCGCCGTTCCACAGGAGGTAGGCCACCTCCTCGAACGTGCACAGCCGGGCGAGCTCGTCCACGGGATAGCCGCGATAGGTGAGCGAGGAGAGCTCCTGGATCACCTCCGACACGGCGGTAGTGTCGACCACCACCCCGGCGAGGCCCTTGTGAATCTCCGGTTCTTTCGCCATCCCGTCCCCCTCGTCTCGTTGCTCATGTTCCCGGCGACGCCGTCACCGGACCCTCTCCCTGTCCCTCTCCCTCAAGGGGAGAGGCACCCCGGTACGACCGCCTTATGCACCATCCGCACCGCATTCGACATTGGCGCACCGGCCATCGCGTTCGCCCCCTCCCCCCTTGAGGCGGAGGGTTGGGGAGGGGGGTCGTTTCCGCCGCTCAGTCCGTCACACCTCGAAATTGAACACGTCGCGGTCGAAGGCGGTGTATTCCTCGTACCGCAACAGCTCGTAGAGGCGCTTGCGCGTCATCATGCGCTCGATCAGCGCCGCCTGCGTGCCGTCGCGCTGAAGCTGGGCGTAGGCATCCTCGATCGCCTTCATGGCGAGGCGGAGCGCCGTCACCGGATAGATCACGACGTTGTAGCCGAGCGATTCGAGCCGGCCGGCGCCGAGCAGCGGCGAGCGGCCGAACTCCGTCATGTTGGCGAGCAGCGGCACGGAGACGGCCTTGCGGAACGCCTCGAACTCGCCCACGTCGGCCAGCGCCTCGGGAAAGATCATGTCGGCGCCGGCATCGACATAGGCCTTGGCGCGGTCGATGGCGGCGTCGAGCCCCTCGGGCTCGCGCGAATCCGTGCGCGCGATGATGCACGAAGTTCGCGTCGCGCCGCGCGTCCGAAGCGGCGCGAACCTTGCGCGCCATCTCGGCGCGCGGGACGATCGCCTTGTGCGCCAGGTGGCCGCAGCGCTTGGGATTCACCTGATCCTCGAGATGGCAGCCGGCGAGCCCCATCTCCTCCAGCTCCTGCACCGTGCGGGCGGCGTTCATCGGCTCGCCGAAGCCGGTATCGACGTCGATGATGGCGGGCAGCTCCGTCACGCGCGCGATCTGTCGGCCGCGTTGCGCCACCTCGGACAGGGTCGTGAGGCCGATGTCGGGCAGGCCGAGCTCGTTCGCCAGCACCGCGCCGGAAATGTAGACGCCGTCGAAGCCCTGCTCGGCGATCAGCATGGCGACCAAAGGCGAGAACACGCCGGGGAAGCGCTGCAGCTTGCCCGACGCCAGCGCGGCGCGGAAATCGGCGCGCTTCTCGGCCGGCGGCTTCTTCGCGAACAGCATCAGAAAATCCCCTTCTTGTCGCGCCCGGCGCTGGCCACCCAGGTGGCATCGGCGGCGAGCGTCAGCGCGTGCACCTCGGTCGGCGTCAGCGCGCCGAGGCGCTGGGCGAGGCCGAGGAAGCGCGTCCGCTCCCCGCCGCTCGAAAGCCCCTCGATCAGCGTCTCGAACTTGCGGACGTAGTCGGCGCGGGCGAAGGGATGCGCGCCGTTCGGATGGGCGTTGGCGACCGCCATCTCGTCGGTGACGAGCCGCCCGTCCTTCATCTTGATGACCACCCGCCCGCCGAAGGCGCGCTTGGTCGGGTCGGGATCGCGGTAGCGGCGCGACCAGTCCGCGTCCTCGACCGTCGAGATCTTCTTCCACAGCGCGACCGTCTCGGGCCGGCGCGCGCGCTCCGGCGCGTAGGAGCGCACATGGTGCCACGTCCCGTCCTCCAGCGCGACGGCGAACACGTACATCGCGCTGTGGTCGAGCGTCTCGCGGCTCGCGTTCGGGTCGAACTTCTGCGGATCGTTGGAGCCGGTGCCGATCACGTTGTGGGTGTGCGCGCTGGTGTGGATCACGACGCTGTCGATTTCGGCGAGGTTGGCGACGTGGTCGCGCATGCGGAAGGCGAGATCGATCAGCGCCTGGCACTGGTATTCCGCCGAATGCGCCTTGGTGTAGGAATCGAGGATCGCGCGCTTGGGCTCGCCCGGCTCGGGCAGCGCCACGCGATAGACCGCGTCCGGGCCGGACAGCATGGTGGCGATCACGCTCTCCTCGCCCTCGTAGATCGGCGAGGGCGCGCCCTCGCCCCGCATCGCGCGGTCGACCGCCTCGATGGCGAGCTTGCCGGCATGGGCCGGGGCGAATGCCTTCCAGCTCGAGATCTCGCCCTTGCGCGACTGGCGCGTGGTGAAGGAGACGTGCACCGCCTGCTGCACCGCCTGATAGATCGTGTGCACCGGCAGCGCCAGCATCGCGCCGATCCCGGCGGCGGCGGCCGGCGCGAGATGGGCGATGTGGTCGATCTTGTGCTCGTGCAGCGAGATGGCGCGCACCAGGTCGATCTGGATCTCGTAGGCGGCGATGATGCCGCGCAGCAGGTCGGCGCCGCTTTTGCCCATCTGCTGGGCGACCGCCACCAGAGGCGGGATGTTGTCGCCGGGATGCGCGTAGTCGGCGGCGAGGAACGTGTCGTGGAAATCGAGCTCGCGCACCGCCGTGCCGTTGGCCCAGGCCGCCCACTCCGCATCGAAGCGGCGATAGGGCGCGACGCCGAACACGGTCGCGCCGCCCTCGCGCGGGTGCGCCATCGCCTGGGCGCGCGCGCACCGCGACCGGCCGGCGGTTGATCGCGGCGAGCGCGACGCCGGCATTGTCGATCACGCGGTCGATCGCGGTCTCCACCGCGGCGTCGTCGAGCGGCGCGGGATCGGCCGCGACAGCGGCGATCTTCCAGGCGAGCTGGTCCTCGCGCTTCAGCGCCTCGCGTGACGGATGAACCTTAACCTCATGGATTTTCATGGTTTTTCTCGCATCACCCGGCTCGGCGCGCGCATCATAAACCAAGTCGAAGGCGGGTTGGAAATCCTGTATCTCTGGGTGCGCGGCGACGCGACGACCGGAGAGCGGCGGGTGGGCAGCATGACGAGCTTCACATTGTCTCTGTTTCGCGATGACGCGGCGCGGGAGGCACTGCCCGCGGCGCCGCGCATCGTCTACGTCACCAACGGGCTGTGCGCGCTCGAGGGCGACGGCACGGCGGCGCAGCTCGCCCCCGGCTCGGCCTGGTTCGGCACGTCCGGCGTGTCGCTTGCCGCCGCCCGGCCCGACAGCGAATGGCTGCGCTTCGAGCTGTCGCGCGAGGGCGCGGAGGGCGCGCTGCTCGCCCGCGATATCGCCCTCGATGACGCGGCCGAGTACCTCTTCCGGCTGGACACGGTGGAGCTGCCGCCGGGCGGCATCGCCTACACCCACACGCACCAGGGACCGGGCATCCGCTACCTGCTCGCCGGCGGGTTCAACGTGAAGGTCGGCGGCACGACGACGCCGATCGCGCCCGGCGAGGCGTGGTTCGAGGCCGGGCCCGACCCGGTGCGCGCCTGGGCGCCGGACGACCGCATCGGCTATTTCGCCCGCGCCATGGTGCTGCCGCGCGCGCTCAAGGGCAAAAGCTCCATCCGCTATGTCGACGACGCCGACCGCGACAAGCCGCGCCTGCAGAAATACAGTGTGCTGGTCGACCAGTTCATCGATCTGTGACGGGGATCCCAATGGCATCGAACCAGCGCACCGGCGGCCAGCTCATCGTCGATTGCCTGCGCGTGCACGGCGTCGACACGGTGTACTGCCTGCCGGGCGAGAGCTATCTGCATGCGCTCGACGCGTTCCACGATGCGCGCGACGTGCGGCTGGTCGTCTGCCGCCAGGAAGGCGGCGCGGCCTACATGGCCGATGCCGATGCGAAGATCACCGGCCGGCCGGGCGTGCTGTTCGTCAGCCGCGGGCCCGGCGCGTGCAACGCCGCGGTCGGCATCCACACCGCCTTCCAGGACGCGACGCCGATGGTGGTGTTCATCGGCCAGGTGCCGCGCCGCTCGATCGAGCGCCTCGCCTTCCAGGAAATCGACTATCGCCGCATGTACGGCCAGTCGGCCAAGTGGATCGCCCAGATCGACGACGCGGGCCGCATCCCGGAGTTGATCAGCCGCGCCTTCCACACCGCCATGTCCGGCAGGCCGGGCCCGGTCGTGCTGGTGATCCCCGAGGACATGCAGGAGGACGTGTCCGACGCCGCGACCGGCGAGCACTACGTCGTGCCGCGCGCCGCCCCCGCGCCCGACGACATGGAGCGGCTGGGCCAGCTTCTCGCCAAGGCGGAGCGGCCGGTCGTGCTGGTCGGCGGATCGGGCTGGACGGCGCAGGCGCGCGCCGACCTGGCTGCCTTCGCCGAGGCCAACGCCCTTCCGGTGATGACGGCCTTCCGCCGCCAGGACTTGATCGACAACCGCCACCCCTGCTTCGCCGGCAAGGCCGCCTTGGGCAAGGACCCGAAGCTCGCCAAGCGCATGCGCGAATGCGACCTGATGATCGTGATCGGCACGCAGCTTACCGATTCGATCACCGACGAGTTCACGCTGCTCGACGTGCCGCGCCCGCGCCAGGCGCTGGTGCACGTGCTGGCCGGCGCCGACGAGCTCGGCCGCGTCTACCAGCCGACCCTGCCGATCGCGGCGACCATGCCGGAATTCTGCGCTGCGCTGAAGGCCCTGCCCGCGCCCGAGACGCCGCGCTGGCGCCAATGGACCGACGACGCGGTCGCCGACGAGCGCGCCTGGCGCAAGGTCACCGCCAATCCCGGTCCGCTCAACCTGGGCGAGGTGATCGCGCATCTGAACGAAACGCTCGCGGATGACGCCATCGTCGCCCAGGGCGCCGGCAACTTCACCGCCTGGCTGCGCCGCTTCTACGTCTATCGCGGCTGGCCCACCGAGATCGGCCCGATCAACGGTTCGATGGGGTACGGGCTGCCGGCCGCCATCGCCGCCAAGGTGCGCCATCCCGATCGCGACGTGGTGTGCCTGACGGGCGACGGCGACTTCCTGATGACCGGCCAGGAGCTTTCGACCGCGGTCGCTGAAAATCTGGGCATCGTCATCCTGCTGGTGAACAATGGCACGTACGGCACGATCCGCATGCACCAGGAGACGCACTATCCCGGCCGGGTGATCGCGACCAAGCTCACCAACCCGGACTTCGCCGCCCTCGCCCGCTCCTACGGCGCCCACGGCGAGACGGTGACGGCGACTGGCGACTTCCCGGCCGCCTTCGACCGCGCGCGCAAGGCGGGCAAGCCCGCCCTGATCCAGCTCATGCTCGACCCGGATGTGACGACGCCGAGCACGACGCTCACCGCTTTGCGCGAAAAGGCGCTGGCGGGGAAGTAGGCGCGCGCCCGGCTACAGCGCCAAATGCTCGCGTCGGAGGTCGGGGTCGGCGAGGAGCTGCTCCGCGGAGCCGGTGAACACCACCTGCCCGTCATCGAGGATCACCGCGCGGTCGGCGACCTTGAGCGCGGCAAGGGCGTTCTGCTCGACCACGATGATGGTGAGCCCCTCGCGCTTCAGCTCGACCAGGATCTGCTCGATCTCGGCGACGATCATCGGCGCGAGCCCCTCGTAGGGCTCGTCCAGGAGCAGCAGCGTCAGGTCGCGGGCAAGCGCGCGGGCGATGGCGAGCATCTGCTGCTCGCCGCCGGACAGGGTCACGCCTTCCTGGTCGCGCCGTTCGGCGAGGCGGGGGAAGCGCTCGTAGATGCGCGCGAGCGGCCAGCCGGGCGCGGGCGCGATCTGGGCGAGGATCAGGTTCTCCTGGACCGTCAGCCCGGGCACGATGCGCCGGTCCTCCGGCACCAGCGAGATGCCGCGCCGCGCCGCCTCGTGGGTGGAAAGCCTGGTGAGGTTCGTGCCGTCGAGCACGATTTCGCCGCGCCGCAGGCTGGGGGACGGCGCCCGCGCAATGGTGCGCAAGGTCGAGGTCTTGCCCGCGCCGTTGCGGCCCAAGAGCGCCAGCAGCTCGTTCTTGCGCACCTCGAACGAGATGCCGTGCAGCACGTAGCTTTCGCCGTAATAGGCGTGCAGGTCCTTGCAAACAAGCAGCGGTGCGTCGGTCATACCTGCACGCCCGCGAGATAGGCGTCCTGCACCGCGGCGTCGGCACGGATCGCGTCGGGCGGGCCCTCGGCGATCACCCGGCCCTGGTGCAGCACGGTGATGCGGTCAGACAACGCGAACACCACGTCCATGTCATGCTCGATGATGACCTTGGTCATGCCCGTGCCGGCGATGCGCCGCAGCAGCTCGGTCGTGCCCTGCGTCTCGTGGTGCGACATGCCCGCCGTCGGCTCGTCGAGAAGCAGCAATTTTGGCTTATGCGCGAGGCAGATCGCGAGCTCGAGCCGGCGCTTGTCGCCGCGTGACAGATACCGCGCCTCGACCCGGGCGAAGCGGGCGATGCCCACCATCTCGAGCAGCACATCGGCCTCGTCGGCGAGCGGGCCGAGCCGGCGCGGGTGCTGGAACGCGTTGAGGGCGAAGGCCCCGTCGCGCGCCGCCAGCGTGGCGATCACTACGTTCTCCAGGCAGCTCATCTCGGGATAGATCTGGGGCGTCTGGAACACACGCGCGATGCCGAGCTGGTTGATCGCGTAGGGCGCGCGCCCGGCAAGGTCGTTCCCGTCGAACACCACGCGGCCGTGGTCGGGCTGCAACTGGCCGGTCAGAACGTTGAGCAGCGTCGACTTGCCGGCACCGTTCGGCCCGATGATGGCATGCACGGTGCCCTGCTCGACCACGAGATCGACGCCGTCGAGCGCGGTAAGACCGGCGAAGCTCTTGGTCACGCCTTTCGCGTCGAGCAGCGCCATCCGCTACTCCGCCGCGCCGGGTTCGGACGCCGGCGGGGGACGCCGGCCGGCGACTGCACGCCAA
This sequence comes from uncultured Alphaproteobacteria bacterium, assembly GCA_963826605.1. Taxonomy (GTDB): domain Bacteria; phylum Pseudomonadota; class Alphaproteobacteria; order MPNO01; family DASWLB01; genus CAWGHZ01. Next base: position 1,134,740 of record CAWGXN010000001.1, on the reverse strand, counting down.
AGACGCTGGAACCCGTCCACCACGCCGCCCGGCAGGAAGATCACGAAGGCGATGAAGATCAGCCCGAGGATGAGCTGCCACTGCCCGGTCACTGCCGACAGCACGTTCTCGAGGTAGAGCACGATGCCGGCGCCCAGCATCGGGCCGAACAGCGTGCCGAGCCCGCCGATCACGGACATCATCACGACGTCGCCGGAGGTGGTCCAGTGCAGGCTGTCGGTCGGCACATAGCTTTCGTAGGCGGCGAACATCGCGCCGGCGACGCCCGCATAAAGGCCCGAGATGACGAATGCCATCATCTTGTAGCGCCACACGTCGATCCCGGTGAAGCCGAGCCGCGTGTCGTTCGACTTGATGGCACGCAGGATCAGCCCGTAGGGCGAGCGCGCGATGCGCCGCGCCGCATAGATCGCGACCACGGCGACGGCGGCGACGAACCAGTACATCGGCTCGGGGTCCATCCGGACGCCGAACAGCATCGGCTTGGGCACGGCGGTGAGTCCGTTCTCGCCGCCGGTGATCGATTGCAGCGGCGCGAGCGCCGCGTAGTACAGCATCTCTGCGAAAGCGAGCGTCAGGATGGCGAAGTAGATGCCATGCCGCCGCAGGGTGAGGTAGCCGAGCAGCAGGCTGAGCAAGAAGGTGACGCCGATGCCGACCGCCATCGCCGCGAGCAGCGAGTTGGTGACCTTCAGCAGCACGTATCCGGTCACGTAGGCCGACACGCCCCAGAACGCCGCGTGGCCGAACGAGAGATAGCCGGTGAACCCGGCGAGGATGTCGAAGCCCAGCGCGAAGATCGCCCAGATGAGAATGCGCGTCGCCAGCTCGCGATAGCCCCCGATCGCGGTCATGATCCAGGGCAGCGCGACGACGATCGCCGCCACGGCCGCCATGACCAGCGCTTCGCGCTTCGGCGAGGCGGCGCGGAGCGGGCTCAGCATCAGTCGAGCCCCTTCGTGCCGAGCAGGCCGCGCGGCCGCCAGAGCAGCACCGCCGCCGCCACGAAATAGACGATCACCTGCGAGATCTGGGGCAGGAACAGGACTGAAAGGCTCACCGCCTCGCCCAGGATGAAGCCGGCCAGCACGGCACCGAGCACGCTGCCCATCCCGCCGATCACCACTACCAGGAAGGACGGCACCAGAAGCTCCATCCCCACCTCGGGATGGACCGAGGTGATCGGACCGCCGACGGCCCCGGCGATGCCGGCGAGCAGCGCGCCGAGCCCGAACACGATGGTGAAGCGGCTGGTCAGGTTGATGCCGAGAAGCCGCAGCATCTCGGGATCGCGCATGCCGGCCCGCACCACCAGCCCGAACCGGGTGTAGCGCAGCCACAGATAGAGCGCGACGACGATGGCCACCGTCACCCCGATGATGACCAGGCGCCAGGGCGGGAAGTAGCCAATGCCGATATCGACAGGGATCACCGCCCAGGGCGGCGGCGCGTAGGGGATGGTGGTGCCGCCGAAGATCCAACGCGCGACCTCCTGCACCACCAAAGCGAGGCCGAACGTCACCAGGATCTGGTCGGTGACCGGCCGTCGGTAGAAGAACTGGATCAGGCCGCGCTCCATCGCCAGCCCGACCAGAAACAGCACGACCGGCACGCAGAGGAAGGCGAGCCAGTGCCCGACCGAAGCGGCGACCACCACGGCGATGTAGGCGCCGATCAAATAGAGCGCGCCATGGGCGAAATTGACGACGCCCAGCGTGCCGAACACCAGCGTCAGGCCGAGCGCGATCAGCACGTAGATCGCGCCCACCTGCAGCCCGGTCAGAAGCTGTAGGGCGAGGGCATTGAACTGCAGGGCGACCTCCCGAGCGGCATCCGCGGCGCCCGGCTCGACCGGACGCCGCGGACACGGCACACACTAGACGGGCAACGCCCGAATCACGCGGGCGTGTACGGCCCGAGCTGGCCCTTGAAGAACTCGTTCTGGTCGTCGTAGAGGACGTCCTTGGCCTGCACCTCGGACACCATCTCGAGGAAGTCGTACTTGTTCTGCATCTTGCTCGGCGCCTTGCCCTGCACGATGTACAGCGTGTGGAAAGCCTGGTGGTCCTGCGGGCGGTACCACACCTCGCCCGGCCCGATACCGGCGACCTTCAGATCCTCGATGCCCTTGATCACCGCCGGCGGGTAGAACGTGCCCGCCGTCTGCACCGCGTTGGCATAGACCAGCGCCTGCACGTAGCAGGTTTGCGCGGCCTGCGAGGGCGGGGCCTGGTACTCCTTCTCGAACGCCGTGACGAAGGCGATCGTGCCGGGGTCCTTCAGGTCCTGGTGCCAGTTGGTCGAGCCATACACCCCTTCGATGTTCTTGGCGCCGGCGCCCTGGGCCATCAGCCGCGAGTAGAGCGGCACGACCACCTGCATCTCCTTGCCGTTCACCTTGCGGTCGCGCATGCCGAACCGCACGGCCTGGGTCAGCGAGTTGACCATGTCCTTGCCGTAATGGTTCAGCACCAGCACGTCGGCATCGGAGTTGAGCACGGCGGTGAGGTACTGGCTGTAGTCGGCAGTGCCGAGCGGCGTCATGATGTTGCGCACCGTCTTCCAGCCCTGCTTCTCGGTGAACGCCTTCATCGACGCGTACTGGGTGTGGCCCCACGAATAGTCGGCGGTCAGGTGGAACGCCTTTCGTTCCGTGCCATAGGCCTTCGCCAGCACCGGGCCGAGCGCACTGCCGGTCATGTAGGCGTTGAAGAAGTGGCGGAAGCCATAGCGCCGCCGGTCCTTGCCCGTCGTCTCGTTCGAGTGCGACAGGCCCACCATGTAGATGACGCCCTTTTCCTGGGCGAGGTATTGCTGGGCGATCGCCACCGCCGACGAGGACGAGCCGGTGAACATGATGACCTTGTCGCGCTCGATCATCCGGCGGGCCGAGGCGCGCGCCGCGTCCGGCTTGGTCGCGGTGTCGCCGGTGACGAACTCCACCTTCTTGCCCAGGACGCCCTGGCCGTTGAGCGCCAGCGGCTTCATGGTCTCAAGCATGCCGCCGCCTTCGTTGATGTGCTTGATCGCCAGCTTGAGGGCGCGCAGCTCGTCCGCGCCTTCCTCCGAATACGGCCCGGTCTGCGGCACGTTGAAGCCGAACACCGGGTTGCCCTTGAGCGGGAAATTGCCGATCGGCTCTTCGGCGAACGCATTGCGCACGAAGTGCCAGGGCGCCCGCTCCTCCGCCCAGCACCAGCGCGCCGGCGCCGGCCGCGGCCGTCCCCTTCAGGACCGAGCGGCGGGTGATCGGGGCGCGCTTGTCGTAGGTACCCTTGGTCATTTTCGCCTTCCTCCCTCTCGGGCGCGCCGCGCGCGCCAGTGCTCCGCCAGGATGGATTCGTGGCGCCCCGGAATCAATATGCCTCGGAACGGCCCATCGCAATTTTTTCCTAGGCATTGGGACGAGCCGCGGCAATGACGGCCGCGCGCCGTCTGCTATACTGACGGGATCGGCATCATCGGAGGCACCCATGGCCACCGCCCACCAGGCAATCGCGCCCGAGCTCGCCTCGGTTTTCGTCGAGGTCGACAAGATCCCGTGGACGCCCACGAAGTACCCGGGCGTCGAGCACAAGGTGCTCTACCAGAACCCCGAAACGGGCCATTTCACCGCCTTGTTCAAATGGGCGCCGGGGTCGGTCTTCCCGCTGCACGAGCATGTCGAGATCGAACAGTCCTACGTGCTCGAGGGCGCGCTCGAGGACGAGGAGGGAAGCTGCGGGCCGGGCGAGTTCGTCTGGCGGCCGGCGGGCTCCAGCCACGTCGCGCGCGCGCCGAACGGCGCCCTTCTCCTCGCCATCCTCCTGAAGCCCAACCGGTTCGTGGAGGACTGAACCCGCGTTCGTCCGGGCCGGCGCCAAAAAGTGCACGCCGAAGGACGGAGCCAGCGAATTGCGCCACCTCGGCCCTTCGATACGCCCCGCGAACGCGGGGCTACTCAGGGCGAGCAGATGGCTTTATGACTACGCGACCCACCACATCGGACAGTCGATCCCCCATGACCACCACTCGCTCCAACCGCGCGGACCCCGTCGTCACCGAGATCGTGCGCAACGGCGTGATCGCCGTCACCAACGAGATGAAGACCAATCTCATGCGCACGGCCTACAACACGATTATCTACGAGGCGCTGGACTTCACGACGGGGCTGTTCACCGCCGACGGGCGGACGGTCTCGATCGGGCTCGGCCTGCCCACCTTCATCCGCGGCATGGCGGCGACCATCAAGGCGTTCCGCGACCATTTCGGCGACGACGTCGCGCCGGGCGACATACTGGTCACCAACGACTCCTATACGACCGGCTCGCACCTCAACCACGTCACGCTGGGCCTGCCGATCTTCCATGACGGGCGGATCGCCGGCTACGCCTGCACCATGGCGCACTGGGAGGATATCGGCGGCGTGCTCGGCGGCGTGACGACCGACATCTTCTCCGAAGGGCTGCAGATCCCGATCCTCAAGCTCTATCGCGAGGGCGCAGCCCAACCGCGACCTCATCGACCTGATCCGGATGAACTGCCGGATCGAGGAGAAGGCGATGGGCGACCTGCGCGCCGAGGTGACCGCGGTGAAGACCGGCGAGCGGCGCTTCCTCGAGCTCCTCGACCGCTACGGCCAGTCCGAGGTGCTCGGCGCGATCGACGACATCATGGACCATTCCGAGGTCAAGGCGCGCGCCCGCACCGCCGCCATCCCCGACGGCGAGTACGAGGCGGAATTGTTCATGGACGACGACGCCGTCGAAGTCCGGCCGCAAGGTGCCGATCAAGATCAAGGTGGTGAAGTCGGGCGAGGAGATGACCATCGACCTCTCCGACGTGTCGCGCCAGGTGCGCGGCTTCTACAACTCGGCCGCGACCACCGGCCAGGGCTGCACCCAGGTCGCCTACAAGTGCCTGACCTCGCCCACCGACTACCCGATCAACGATGGCTCGTTCCGCTCGCTCACCTCGATCGTGCCGGAAGGCCGCGTGATCTCGGCCAAGCGCCCGGCGCCGATGCGCATGTGGATGACCTATCCCATGACCATCATCGACACGGTGTTCAAGGCGATGGCGCCGGTGATGCCCGACCAGGTGATCGCCGGCCACCATGCCGACCTGATCTCGTGCAACGTGAACGGCATCAACCCGGCCACCGGGCGCCTGTTCCTCGGCGGGCTGGGGCCGCAGGGCGGCGGCTGGGGCGCCAAGCGCGACGAGGACGGGGTGTCCGCGACGGTCTGCCTCAATGACGGCGACACGCACAACGCGCCGGTCGAGCAGGTCGAGACCAAGACGCCGCTTCTGATCGAGGCGCACGCGCTGATTCCCGATTCCGGCGGTGCCGGTCACCGGCGCGGCGGGCTCGGCATATTGCGCATCGTCGGCTCGCGCGCGCCGATCAACGTCAACACCCAGATCGAGCGCATGCATTGCCGGCCCTGGGGACTCGAGGGCGGGCTTTCGGGCTCGGGCAACTTCGTCACCATCCGCCGCAAGGGCGAGATGAAGGCCTTTCCCACGGCGAAGATGTTCCATGCCCGCGTCGAGGCGGGCGATGCCGTCTACGTCTATTCCGGCGGGGGCGGCGGGTTCGGCGCGCCGTGGGAGCGCCCGGCCGCGAAGGTGGCCGAGGACGTGCGCCAGGGCTACGTCACCGTTGCGGCCGCCGAGCGGCTCTACGGCGTCAAGCTCGACCCGGCGACATTCGCGGTCGACGAGGCCGCGACGCGCGCGCTGCGCGCCCGCCTGGCCGCCGAAGGCGTCGAGGACGTTCAGATGGTCGCCGCCGCGGCGGAGTGAAGTCAATCGTCCATTGGTCTCGTTCGGGCTTCGATACACGACCTCGCTCCGCTCGGTCGCACTCAGCCCGAACGGAGTATTTTTGATTTCCGCAAGAGTCTGATCCCGTTCGTCCTGAGTGCGCCGGAGGCGCGTATCGAAGGGCGAACGGGGGCGCTCAGCACTCTTGCCATCCTTTCCGGGCAAGCTGTGAGACGAGCGCCCAGTCCCGCGCGATCAGGGCTTCCTTCTTCGCGCGGCTCCAACCCTTGATCTTGCGTTCCGCCTCGAGTGCCTCCAGGCGTGTTTGGAACGCCTCGGAAAAAGCGACCGTCACGGGACGGCGCGTACTGGTGTAGCCAAGCACTTCCCCGGAAACGTGCTCCGCCATCCGCCTATCCAGATCGTCCGTGTGGCCGGTGTAGAACGAACCATCCGCACAACGCAGCACGTAGACCCAAAACGCCATCTCCGGCACCTCGCGCGGTTCGTGCTTCGATACGCGCCCTCGCTCGCGCTCGGCCGCACTCAGCACGAACGGAAAGGAAGACCGTCCATAACCCGTTCGGCCTGAGTGCGCCGAAGGCGCGTATCGAAGGGCGAACAGGACGGGTTCGCGATGACGGTCAGACGACCTTCACCTTCTGGTCGGAGTAGCTGACCGTCAGGGTGAGCGAGCCCTCGTTGAGCTGCCAGCGGTCGATTGTAAACTCGCGCAGCCCCTGGGCATGGAACGGGTCCTCGCGAGCGATCTTCTCGGCCTCCTCGAACGAGGCGGCACGGATGATGATCATCCCGCCGAACGGCTTGCCGTCCTTGCCGAACAGCGGCCCCGCCCCGAACATGATCCCCTCGCGCTCCAGCCGCACCTGGTGCGCCAGATGCTGCGGCAGCACCTTGTCGAGCTCGGCGCGCGAGGCCACCGGGCGCGTATTGATGACGTAGAGCTCCTTCCGCAGGAACTCATGCGCCGGGGGAGTCGGATCTGCCATCTCGGCCTCCTCTTTCGATTCGAGCGTGGACGCGCCATTGTCGCACGATGGATAGGGGACGGCGATGACCATCGGCTGGGCGCTCTACGGACCGGGACGGCATGCGGGGCGCAACGTGGCGCCAGAGATGGCCGAGGCCGACGGCGCACGCCTCGGCGCCGTGATCAGCCGCGATGCGGCGCGCGGGCAGGAGTTCGCCGCCGCGCATGGTTTCGCCGCCGTCCACAGCTCGCTCGCCGACGCGCTGGCCGACCCCGCAATCGATGCGGTCTACGACGTGACGCCGGACGGGCTGCATGCGGGCAACGCCGTCGCCTGCGCCGCCGCCGGAAAGCACATCCTGATCGAGAAGCCGCTCGCCATCAGCGTGACGGAAGGCGCGCGCGCCGTGGCGGCTGGCCGCGCGGCCGGCATCGTCCTCGGCGTGGTGTTCAACCAGCGCCACGACGCGGTGCACCAGGCGGCCCGCGCCCTGGTTGCCGCGGGCGCGATCGGCGAAGTCGTGACCGCCCGCGTCCAGCTCGCCCTGCCCCGCCGCGCCGCCGCGCCGCCAGCCGGCGGCGGCAACTGGCGTACCGACGCCGCGATGCGCCCGCACGGCGTGGCGTCGAGCATCGGCGACCATGCGTTCGACACGCTGGCGTTCGTGATCGGCCAGGAGATCGAGACCGTCGCGCTGATGACCGATCCCGGCGACGGGCGCGAGCAGCTCGCCGCCTTCTCGCTCGGCCTCGCCGGCGGGGCGGTTGGCCATGCGGTGGCAAGCTACAAGACGCCCTTCGCCCAGCGCCCTCTCGAGATCCACGGCACCGCGGGCTCGTTGATCCTGCACAACAGCTATTCCTACCTGGTGGGGCCGGAGCCCGATCCGCGCCCGGCGATCGAGATCGTCACCGCCGCCGGACGCGAAACGCGTCACTTCCCGTCGACCCCGTGCTTCCGCCTCGAGATCGAGCAGTTCCAGCGCGCCATTGCCGGCCACGCCGCGCCAATGACCCCGCCCGAGGCGGCGCTACGCAACCTCGCCATCGGAGAGGCCGCCTACACGGCCCTCGCGGAAGGCCGCCCCGCCCGCGTCGCAGACTTCCTGCCGGACGGCCCCTAGACCATTAACCCTGGAAGCGTGTGTTCCCGCCATGCCGTGGCCGAGCCGTGGCATGCCGATGTCATTGCAGTGACGCGCATACGAAAATGGGCTGGCCATGTGACACAAATGGGGCATGCAACGTTCGGCGTGACCATAATATGTTGAAGAATAGAAATCATACTTACAATAGAACAAAGCGCGAGGAGTTGGTTGACACGGCATGTTAATCGATTTGACAACATTTCCGGCGTTGGCAGCCAATTCTGTCGGATATTTTTACAATCCGGAGTTTGACCGATGAAAAGACGCGCAACAACCCACTGATTTTGCAGCAACGGGCCGATCTGGCACGGCTTTTGCAACGCACTCGCCAACACGTTCACAAAAAGCGAGAGGAGTGCGTGATGAAGAGAGCCTCTTGGCTCGTACCGGCGGCCGTCGCGGCGCTGGCTTTGGGGAGCGGCCGGGCGTCGGCCGCCCCGATCGTGATCGACGATTTCTCGGTCCCGCAATTGCTGCAGGCGTCGGCGAGCGATGCCAGCCCCGCGGTGGGAAGCGCCACCGGCCCCGCCGCGAACGTCATTGGCGGGGCGCGGCTCGCCCAGATCACCGTAACCTCGAGCGTCGGCAGCGCCAGGCTCGATATCCATGACGCTCCGGCCATCATGGGTGGCGACAACAGCACCGATACGGCGCTGTACAGCAACACGTTCGGCGCCAACTCGGACCTGCTGGTGGTGTGGAACGGATCCGACGTGACAGCCAATATCGGCGACCGCTCCGGCCTCGGCAGCTTCGACCTCACCGACGGGGGCGCAAACGGGGCGATCTTCGTGACCTACGCGTCCGACCTGCCCGCCATCGGCACGTTTACCGTGTTCAGCAACGGCGGCACCAACAGCTCGACGCGGAGCTGGAACTTCCCGGGCGGCAACACCGGCATGCCGGATACCCTGCCGCTGACCTTCGCCAGCTTCTCGGGCGACGCCGACTTCCACGACGTGAGCGCCGTCACCTTGTCGCTGAGCGGCGGGTCGGCCTTCGACGGCATGATCGACATCCTGGCCAGCCGTCCGGTGCCGGAGCCGGCGACGCTTACCCTGCTGGGGTTCGGCCTTCTGGGATTCGGCTACATGCGCCGGCGCCAGTCGCGCGGCTGACCGCGCGCCCCTCCGACACCACCGACATTATCGTAGGGCGAGAGCGGCGGCCTTCGGGCCGCCGCTTTCCGTCTGCCTGCCTTCCGGACACGGCGTGCCGCCGGTCACCACCGTGGTCGAGCCGTGGTCGGAGGATGGCATAGCTGCGTCAGGCGCGCCTGATGTCCATTTCTTGTGACAAAGTATGGACGATTGTGACCCAGTTATGGCTCAGGTGTGTCGGCCATTTGAATAATAATAAATCATCGATTGTGATGTTATGGTTCAGGTTACTCCGACAACATATCGAACCGAATTCCGTCCAATACGGACATATTTCTGTCGGTTAATTTTACAACTGGCCGTTAGACAAGTGAAATACTACGGGTTAACCATCTGATTTTGCGAAAAACGGCTTGGTTGGCACGGTTCTTGCACTGCACTCCGCGACACCCACAGCGTAAGGAGTGCGTTATGAAGTTCAGAACCTTGATAGGCCCCGCCGCCGCCGCAGCCCTCGCGCTGGGCGCCGCGCCGGCATTCGCCGCCCCCGTCCTGATCGACAGCTTCACCACCGAGCAGTCGTTCTCCGTCACCGGCGACGCGCCGCAGATGCAGACGGACGGCGTCTCCGGGTCCGAATCCGCCATGATCGGCGGGGCGCGGCTCGCCCGCATCCAGATCACCGGCGGGACGGGCACGGCGGGCTTCGACGTGAACAACGTCAACACGATTGGCAAGTCGGCCGAGTTCAGCAACACGTTCGGCTCGATCTCGAACCTGCTGCTCGCCTATAACGGGTCGAGCAACCCCGCCGACATCGGAAACCACGACGGCCTCAGCGGCACGGCGGGCGGTTGCCGCGACCTGACCGATGGCGGCTCGAACGATACGTTCCAGGTGAACTACGCTTCGGACCTGGCCGCGTCGGGCACTGTCACGATCTATAACTGCGACGGAACCGACAGCGTCATGCGGTCGTGGGACTTCACCGGCGGGTCGACCAACGAAGTCGCCAACCTGACGTTCGAGAGCTTCACCGGCGACCAGAGCATCTTCTCCAGCGTCGGCGCCATCAACGTTGGCGTGAACGTCGACGGCCAGGCCTTCGACGGCATGATCAGCCTGCTCACCACCACCGGCGTTCCGGAACCCGGCACGCTGACCCTGCTCGGCTTCGGCCTCCTCGGCGCGGGCTATTTGCGCAAGCGCAAGAAGCAGGCCTAGCAGCGTAGTTCCACTTGCGTAGAGTGGTAACGCGTAGTCGGAAGGCGGCGGCCCCAGGGCCGCCGTCTTTCGTTTCGGCCTTTCGTTTGGGCCGGGGGGTCAGCGCGACATCAGCACCGGCACCGTCATATGGCCCAGGATGTGGCGCGTGACCCCGCCCAGCAGGACCTCGCGCAGGCGCGAATGGCCATAGGCGCCCATCACCAGCATGTCGGCGCCCAGATCGGCGAGCCGCGAGAGGATCATGTCGCCCACCTCGATCTCGTCCGCGTAGGTGAGGGACGTCTCGGCCGTCACGCCGTGGCGCGCGAGGTGCAGCGCGATGTCGGCGCCGGGCACCTCGCCGTGGCGCTCGCGCGACTTCTCCGGGTTGACCGACAGCACCGTCACCTTCGTCGCCTTGGCGAGCAGCGGCAGGGAATCGCGCACCGCGCGCGCGGCCGCCACGCTGGCATCCCAGGCGATCACCACGTGCCCGCCCGCCGCCTGGTAGGTGCCGTAGTGCGGCACGACCAGCACCGGGCCGGACGCGGCCAGGATCACCCCTTCGGGAATGGCATCGGCGTCGGTGCGCGCGGCCGAATCCGGCGGCGCCTGCCCGACGATCGCGAGGTCGGCGTAGCGGGTGCTCACGGCGATGGCCGCCGCCGCGTCGCCGTCGGACATGCGCCACTCGCTGGCGACGCCCGCCCCGTTGACGCGGCTGCGGAAGGCCCGTCCCGCGTCGGCGGCGACCGCGCGCATCCGCCCCGCAATCTCGGCGGTGAACTCCTCCATCATGCGCGATGGCATCGGCACGTCGTAGATCGGCGGCGGCGGCTGGACATACACCCCGACCAGCCGGGCGCCATGGCGCCGGGCCAGGGCGAGGCCGATATCGAAGCGCACCGCGAAGCGCGGCGTGTCGTCGACGTGAAGGACGATCTCGGTAAGGTCCATGACGCGCGCTCCTTCCTCTGTCACGGTGTCGCCACGTCGGCGACGGCCACCAACTGGTAGATCGCGGCGGCCGCGCCGGCAAGCGGGATGGCGGCGTCCGGCCCCGCTGCCAGAGCCGCGGCGGCCAGCTCGAGCTCGGCGCTCGTCGGCCGAAGGTACAGGATCCGCGCCACGATTTCGGGGTCCACGTCGCCGAACACGCCAAGCACGTCGAACAGCCCCACCCGCGGCGGCGGCACCTCGCAGAGATCATTCAACAAGAACCGCACGATCATGCCCTTCGTCCCGTCCCGGCCAGCCGTCAGGCCGCCGCCACGTGATGTATCTCGGCCTTGAGCTTGGCCAGCGCGCGCAGCTCGAGCTGGCGCACGCGCTCGCGCGAAATGCCGTATTCGTGGCTCAGCGTCTCCAGCGTCGCGCGCGGTTCCTTGAGCTGGCGCTCGACCAGGATATGCTGCTCGCGCCCGTCGAGATGCTTCAGGGCGGAGGCAAGGATGCGCTGGCGGCGGCCCCGCTCCTCGCGCTCGGCCAGCGCGTCCTCCTGGCTCGGCGCCTCGTCGACCAGCCAGTCCTGCCATTCGTCCCCCTCGCCGTTCGACGAGATGGCGCTGTTCAGCGACTGGTCGGGTGCGGCCATGCGGCGGTTCATGTCGAGGATCTCGCTTGCGCTGGCGCCGAGCTGGTGGGCCAGCCGCGCCGCCGTCTCGGGCGCGAGGTCCCCCTCCTCCATCGCCGCGATGCGATGCTTGGCCGCGCGCAGCCCGAAGAACAGGCGCTTCTGCGTCGAGGTGGTCCCGAGCTTGACCAGCGACCAGCTATGCAGGACGTATTCCTGGATAGCCGCCTTGATCCACCACACCGCGTAGGTGGACAGCCGGAAGCCGCGCTCGGGATCGAACCGGCGCACCGCCTGCATCAGCCCGACCGTGCCTTCCGAAATCAGGTCGGCGAGCGGCAGCCCGTAAGCGTGATAGCGCCGCGCGATCTTGGCGACGAGCCGCAAATGGCTGTTCACCAGCGCCTGCAGCGCGGCCGCATCGGCCTCGTCGCGCCAGCGCCGGGCGAGGCAAGCCTCCGCTTCCGGCTCGAGCATGGGAAAGGCCTGGATGTCGCGCAGGAACCGCGCCAACCCGTCGGCGGTGTAAGGCGCCGCCGCGCGCCGTACGAATGCCGTCATCGTTCACCCCTCGCTCCGACCGCGCCGGGCGGCGGGGCGGGCCGGCCGCGCCGGCGCCGCCCGCGATCCCGGCCGCGGCATCAGCTCGCCTTGATGTCGAGCTTGCGCGACTTTTTATGCGCCTCGGGCGCCTTCGGCATGGTGACCGTCAGCACGCCCTTGTTCATCTCCGCCGTGATCTTGTCGTGGTCGACGTCGGCCGGCAGCACGAACACCCGCTGAAAGGCGCCGTAGGTGCGCTCGGAGAAGTGGTAGTCCTTGTTCTTCTCCTCCTTCTCGCTCTTCTTCTCGCCCTTGATGGTGAGGGTGTCGTCGGTCAGCGCGACCTCGATGTCCTTCTGGTCGAGGCCCGGCAGCTCGGCAGTGACCGTGTAGCCGGTGTCGTCCTCGCTTACCTCGACCGCCACCTGAAGGGCGCTCTCGGCGGCGCGGCGGAACGGTTCGACCGCGCGGCGGCCCAGGGACGGGCCCGGCCAGCCGAAGCTGAATTCGTTGAACAGCCGGTCGATCTCGTCGTGCAGGCTTTCGAACGGCGGCCACATCCGGTGGGCGGCGGGTACGGTCGCGCCCTTGGTCTCGGTCTTCAACGGAACCTGCTTGCCGGTCTCTGCCATGATCTCTCTCCCTCCTGTGCCGGCGCGCGCTGCGCCACGACGAACCGCACCTTAACCGCCGCGGCCGGCGCGCCGTTGATCCAGGTCAACTCCGGCGCGGATCGGATCAGATTTCAGCCTCGGTGCCGGCGCAGGACAGCCCCAGCCGGTCGAGACCTTCCTCGATCAGATCGGCAAGGATCGGCTCGCCCAGGAGGTATTCCGAGGTCTCGCCGACGCGGCGATCGCGGGCGTCCTTGACGGCTTGGCTCCAGCCGTCGCCGCCCTCGCCGTAATCGCCGCGTCCGAGCCACACGAGCGCCACCAGTTCGGCCTGCTCGTCTTCGTTCATGTCGTCGATGAAGCTCTTCAGCTCCTCGCGCGTCGGGTCGTCGGGATACGACTCCAGCACCTCGCGGAAATTGTCGTCCGCCATGTTCGAAGCCGGGTCATCCTCGACCACCTCCTCCGGCGCGTCGTACTCGCGCGCCTTGAGGGCAATGAAGCAGATCTTCTCGAGGCTGGTTTGCATGGCCATCTCCTTCTCCGGCCCTGCGAGCGCGGCCGCGCCGGGGCCCTATTCAGTTGGGTCCGCCGTTCCCGCCCGACAACGCGCCACGGCGCCGCCCGTTGCCAGCGGCGCAGCGCGGGGCCAGATTCCCGCCGATGACCTATCGCCTGGACCCCGCCCGGCCGGTCGCCGAGGATGTGCGCCGCATCGCACGGGACGAGATCGACGCCGCCCTCGCCCGGCTCGACGATCCCGGCGCGCCGGACGAACGGGCGCACGATCTGCGCAAACGCTGCAAGAAGCTGCGTGGGCTGATCCGGCTCGCCCACGACGAGCTGGCGCCGTCAGGCGCCTATGCGCGGGAGAACACCGCGTTCCGCGAGGCCGCCAACGGGCTCGGCTCGCTGCGCGACCGCCAGGCAATGATCGCCACGTTCGACGCGCTGCTCGACCACTATGCGGACGCGGCGCCGCGCGGCAGCTTCGCCCCCGTCCGCCGGGCCCTCGGCCGCAAGCTGCGCGCCGCGGCCGTCGACGCGGACCCCGGCGCGCGGCCCGATCCGTTCCGCGCGCGCATGAATGCTGCCCGGAGGCGCGTCGCCGACTGGCCGATCGCGTCGGATGGGTTCGGGGCCCTCCGCGGCGGGCTCGCCCGCACCTACCGGCGCGGCCGCAAGGCAATGAAGGCCGCGCGGCGCGACCCGACGGCCGAGAACCTGCACGAGTGGCGCAAGCGCACCAAGTATCACTGGTACCATCTGCGCCTGTTGCAGCCGATTGCGCCCGAGACGCTGAAGAAGCGGCGCAAGCGCGCCAGGGCGCTGGAGAAGCGGCTCGGCGACCACCACGACCTCGCCGTGCTGCGGGCCGAGCTCGTCGCCGGCTCGCCCGCCGCGCTCGACGATCCGCCCACCGCGGCGCTCGTCACGCTGATCGACCGGCGCGCCGGCGAGCTTGCCGCGGAGGCATTGGCGATCGGGCGGAAGCTCTATCGCCGGAAGCCGCGCCAGTTCGTTGCGCGCATGGCAGCCCTGTGGCCGGAAGGTGGCGCCTGACACGCCGCGGGCGCGCCCGTGCACGGAACCGTGACCGTCCCCATATACCCCACAAGCGACGGGCCGAGGCGGGGACGGCCGTGGAGTCCGGCATGGATAGCTTTAACCAGGACCAGCTGGAGCGCCCGGATGCGACGGAGCCGGAGGGCGCGGCAGAGCGCCCGGCGCGGCGCCGCTGGCGCGGACCGCTGATCGCCGTCGCGGTCGTCGCCGCGGGCGGCGCCGTCGCGTGGTGGCAGCTGGGCGGGCCAGGCCCCATGCACTACACCACCGCGCCAGTGACAAAGGCTACCGTGGCCACCACCGTGTCCGCGACAGGCACGGTGAACCCCGAGACCGTGGTGCAAGTCGGCAGCTACGTCTCCGGCGTCGTGCGCGAGGTGAGCTGCGACTACAACACCGTGGTCAAGGCGGGCCAGCTTTGCGCCACCATCGATCCGCGCCTCTACCAGCCGGTGGTCGAGCAGGCGAAGGCGAACCTCGCCGTCGCCAAGGCGCAGCTCGGCAAGGACCAAGCGAACCTCGCCTATGCCAAGTCCAGCCTCGACCGGACGCAGACGCTGGCCTCGCGCGGCATTTCGACCAAAGACGCGCTGGACAACGCCCGCAGCGCCTATCAGCAGGCCGTGGCGCAGATCGCGCTCGACCAGGCGACAATCGATCAGCGTCAGGCCGCGCTCGACGCGGCGCAGGTCAACCTCGACTACACCAAGATCATCTCGCCGGTCGACGGCACGGTCGTCTCGCGCAACGTGAATGTCGGCCAGACCGTCGCCGCGAGCTTCCAGACGCCGACGCTGTTCCTGATCGCAACCGACCTGACCAAGATGCAGGTCGATGCGAACGTGAGCGAATCCGACATCGGCCAGGTGAAGGCGGGCGAGAAGGCCCAGTTCACGGTGGAGGCCTATCCCAAGCGGCGCTTCGAGGGCAACGTGGTGCAAATCCGCCAGGCGCCGATCACGGTGCAGAACGTCGTGACCTATGACGTGGTCATCAGCGCACCGAATGATGAGCTCGCCCTCAAGCCCGGCATGACCGCGACCGTCCGCATCGTGACGGCGGAGCGCAAGGACGTGCCGACCGTGCCGAACCAGGCGCTGCGCTTCGCGCCGGGCGGCCCGGCAGCCGCCCCGCAGGGAAGCCCGCGCCTCTGGGTGCTGAAGGACGGAACGCCGCAGCCGGTCGCCGTCACCACGGGGCTGGCCGACGCCACACGCACCGAGATCACGGGCGGCGTCGCGCCCGGCGACAAGGTCATCGTGTCGGCGACCGAAGGCGACGCGCCCGGCGGCAACGGCGCGCGCGCCGGACAGCGCCCGCGCGTGTTCGGCTTCCGCTGAGGCAGCCATGGCCGAATCCGTCATCGTGGCGAAGGGGCTCACCCGCTTCTACCGGGTGGGAGACGTCGAGATCCAGGCGCTGCAGGGCGTCGATTTGGCGGTCGAACGCGGCGAGTTCGTCGCCATCATGGGCTCGTCCGGCTCGGGCAAGTCCACCCTTCTCTATCTGCTCGGCTGCCTCGACCGGCCCTCCGGCGGCGCCTATCGCTTCGAGGGGGTGGATGTCGCGGGGCTCGACGAGCCGGCGCTCGCGCGCATCCGGAGCGAGCGGATCGGCTTCGTCTTCCAGTCGTTCAACCTGCTCGCCCGCACCAGCGCGCTGGAGAACGTGGCGCTGCCGCTGTTCTACACCGGCCCCGACCGGACGGGCCGCGACCGCGAGGGCCGCGCGCGGGCGGCACTGAAGTTCCTCGGCCTTGCCGGGCGCGAGCGCAACAGCCCGAACCAGCTTTCCGGCGGCCAGCAGCAGCGCGTCGCCATTGCCCGCGCGCTGATCAACAACCCCTCGGTGCTGATGGCCGACGAGCCGACCGGCAATCTCGACACGCGCACCTCCCACGAGATCATGGAGACGCTGCGCCGGCTCAACCACGAGCAGGGCGTGACGATCGTGCTGGTCACGCACGAGCAGGACATCGCCAGCTACGCCGGCCGCATCGTCACCATGCGCGACGGGAAGATCGTCTCGGACGAGCGGCGTGCCCCGCAGGATGCCGGTGCCCCTGCCCCGGCCGCGACCTTGCGCGCCGCCGTGGCGGGCGCCGTCCGACCGTTCGCCGCGCGTCGGCTCGACCGGTCGTTCCTCGCGATGATCGCGGCGGCCGCGGCGCAGGCGCTCTTCCGCAACAAGATGCGCTCGTCGCTCACCATGCTGGGCGTGTTCATCGGAGTGGCGGCGCTGATCGCGATGGTCGCGGTCGGCCAGGGTGCTAACGAGGCGGTGAAGAAGCAGCTCGAAAGTCTCGGCACCAACATGGTCGTCGTGGTGCCGGGGGCGCGCACCTCGAGCGGCGTGCATGCCGGCTCGGGCAGCGCGTCGACCCTGACCGTCGCCGACGCCGACGCGCTGGAGCGCGCCCCCGCCGTCGCCCAGGTCGGCTACATGACGCGCGGCGGCGGCCAGGTGCAGTCGGGCAATCGCAACTGGCAGACCGAGATACAGGGCGTCAGCCCCAATTACCTGCCGATCACCAACTGGACGATCGCCGCCGGGCGGGCGCTGAACGACGCGGACCTGGAGGCGGCGTCGATGGTGGCGGTGATCGGCCAGACCGTTTACCAGAACCTGTTCGCGCCGTCGGAGAACCCCATCGGCGCGACGGTACTGGTCAAAGGCGCGGCGGTGCAGGTGGTGGGGCTGCTCGCAGCCAAGGGCCAGACCGGCTTCGGGCGCGACCAGGACGACGTGGTGATGCTTCCGTTCACCACGGCCGAGCGCAAGATCCTGGGCGTCAGCCAGCCGACCACGGCAACGGCCGCGGCAACGAGCTCGGTCTACGGCATGGCGACCGAGCTCTATCCGGCGCCGACAAACCCGTTCGGGATCACGCCGCGCCTCACCGGCTTCGTCAACTCGATCTACGTCCAGGCCACGGGCGCGGCCCAGGTGAATGCGGCGATCGCCCAGGTGACCGACATCCTGCACGACCGCCACCGCATCCCTCAGGGCGAACCTGACGATTTCGGCGTGCGCAACCTGAGCCAGATCGCCCAGACGGCGCAGGGATCGAGCCAGGTGATGGCGCTCCTGCTCGCCGCCGTCGCCTCGATCTCGCTCGTCGTCGGCGGGATCGGGATCATGAACATCCTGCTGGTGTCGGTGACCGAGCGGACGCGCGAGATCGGAATCCGCATGGCGATCGGGGCGCGGCGCGCGCACGTGCTGCTGCAGTTCCTGACCGAGGCGGTGCTGCTGAGCGTCACCGGCGGCACGGCGGGCGTCCTCGCCGGCATCGGCGCCTCGCTCGCCATCTCGGCGATCGCCGGCTGGCCGACGCAGCTTTCCGCCGTCGCTATCGTCGGCGGGTTCGTGTTCTCGGCCGCCGTCGGGATCTTCTTCGGGCTCTATCCGGCGCGGAAGGCCGCCCGCCTCGACCCCATCGAGGCGCTCAGATACGAGTAAAGGCCGATTGTCACCGCGGACGACGCGCGCAGCGCGGCGATCCGGAACCCGTCTTTCCGCGCTACGGGTGTGGCCCGATGGATTCCGGGTCTGCGGCGCACCACTCTGTGCTGCGCCGCGCCCGGGATGACAATCTCCGGTTCCCTACTTCTCCGCCTTGATCGGGTTCGACAGCGTGCCGATCCCCTCGATCTCGACCTCGCACGTGTCGCCCGGCTTCATCCAGACCGGCGGCTTGCGCGCGAACCCGACGCCCGACGGCGTGCCGGAGACGATGATGTCGCCCGGCTCCAGCGTGATGCCCGCGGTGATCTCCACCAGCAGCGCCACCACGTCGAACGCCATGTCTTTCGTGTTCGCGTCCTGCAGCACCTTGCCGTTGAGGCGGGTCTGGAGCCGGAGCCCCTTGGCGCCCTTGGGCAGCTCGTCGGCGGTCACGATGTCGGGGCCGAACCCGCCGGTGGCGTCGAAGTTCTTGCCCATCGTCCATTGCGGCGAGCGGAACTGCCAGTCGCGGATCGAGCCCTCGTTGAAGATCGAGTAGCCGGCGACGACCGAGAGCGCGTTGTTCTTCTTGAGGTGGCGCGCGCGCTTGCCGATCACCACCACCATCTCGCCCTCGTAGTCGAACTGGTTCGACGCCTTGGGGCGGATCAGCGGCTGCTTATGGGCGGCGAGCGTCGTGTTCACCCGCAGGAACATGGTTGGCGCCTTCGGCATCTCGTACGGGCTCTCGGCCGCGTGGTCGACATAGTTGAGCCCGACGCAGAGGATCTTGGGCGGGTTCGGGATCGGCGGCAGGTAGCGCACCGGTCCCTTCACCACGGCGCGGGTCGGCGCCTTCTTCGCTGCGGCGGCGGCCTTGCGGATGGCGCTCTGCCCGCCGGCAAGAAGCCCGACCATGTCGCGTGGCAGCGAACGGTCGGCGATGGAGAGATCGACCAGCGTGCCGTCGTCGCGGCGCGCGACGACCACGGGCTGTCGGTTACGGGAAATGGTCGCGAGATGCATGTGGCCCCCTGAGGTTCGTTCGAACTCGTTCTACACCATCGGCTCGCGGATTGGGTACGGGAAGGGCGATCACGCCTCCGGATCGCCGGCGGTGAGGTACTCCCACAGCCGCTCGAGGATGTTGCCGGTGGTCACGCCGCGCGCCGCCGCCTGCTGGTCGGACATGATGGCTTCCTCCTCGGGGCGCTGCATGCCCAGCACGTCGCGCTCGGTGCGCGCCGCCTCCTCCAGGAAGAAGGCCATGCACAACGCTTCCTCGACGGTCGCGCCGACCAGGATGCAGCCATTGCCGCGCATGACGATGGCCCGCGCGTCTCCGAGCTGGTCGGCGAGCCGGCGCCGCCGCCTCGTCGTTGCGCAGAAGCGTCGGGTCGTCCCACAAAGGCGGCTCGCGGCGCGAAATAGCTGCCGATACCCGTCGCGCGGGCGCGGCGTGATGCGCAGCGTCGAAAGCGTCATCACGTTGCGCAGGAAGGTGCGGCAGATGCCGTTCACGTCGGCGCGCCGCCGGTAGATCTGCTGGTGGCAGCGCACCTCGCCCAGCACGCCCGCCGGCAGCGGGCCGTCGATCGGCACCACCGTGCCCGCCTCGCCCACGCCGATCAGCCCCATCGGGCGCGGCGCGCAGACCAGGAAGCTCTTCTCGTCGAGCCGTGCCGAGACGTGGCCGAACGCATGGCCCAGCCCGTTTCGCCCGAGCGCGCGGGCGGCCAGCCGCACCCGGCGCTGGGTCTCGGCGATGGGCTCGCCGAGCCTGCCGAAGACGATCTCAGCCATCCCTAGCTCTGGAACTCGGGAATATCGGGGCGCGCGCCCCAGGCGCAGAACGCCTCGTCGCAGAACGGAAGCTGGCGTGGCTTCCAGGCTTCGTCGACCATGCGCACGCCCGAGGAATACTCGTAGACGACGCCGTCCGGCCCCTCGAAATAGAGGAAGTACGCGCCCGAGGTGACGTGACGGCCCGGACCGAACACGATGCGCACCTGGCGTTCGGTCAGGAAGTAGTAGGACCGCATGATGTCGTCGATCGACGCGACCTGGAAGTTGATGTGCTGCACGCCGGGCTGGGGCGCCGGGAACAAGGCGAAGCGGTGGTGCACCTCGTCGAACGACAGAAGCCCCGCGAGCCCGATCCAGTCATTGGCGCGGAAGTTGAACAGCGTCGACCAGAACGCCTCGTCGCGCGGGGCGTCGGCGGTCTTGAGGCCGATATGGCTGAACTCGGTGATGCCGGCGTCGCGCGACGGGAAGTAGCGCCGCGTCGAGATGTGCGGGCGCAGGACGAGCTCGAAAACGTTGCGCGACGGGTCGCGGAAACGGATCAGCTCCATCACCCGCCGCTCGGCGCACTCGTCCTTGGTGCCGCGCTCGACGGCGATGCCCGCCCGCTCCAGCTCGGTGGCGGCGGCGTCGAGCTCCGCCCGCGTCTCGATCTTGAGGCCCACCGTGTGATCACCCGGCTCGCCCGGGAAGTAGCAGATATCGTGGTCGCGGTCGTCGCCGCGCAGATAGGCCCGCCCGTCCTCGCGCCGCACGAGCTGCAGCCCGATGGTTTCGGTCAGGAACTTCGCGGCCGCGTCGACGTCCTTCGTGCCGAGGCGGACATACTGCATGTCGGCGATGGTGATCATGCGTCCTCCTCGCTCATGAACTCAGCGATCTGCGGGCGCGCGCCCCACATGCAGAACCCGCCATCCTCGAACGGGATCTGGCGCGGCCGCCACGCCTCGTCCACGTTGCGCACGCCCCACGAATATTCGTAGACCTGCCCGTGCGGCCCCTCGAAGTACAGGAAGCAGGCGGTTGAGGCGAGGTGGCGGCCCGGCCCGAACACGATCTTCACCTGACGCTCGGTGAGGAAATAGTACGAGCGCATCACGTCGTCGAGCGAGGCGACCTGGAAGTTGATGTGCTGCACGCCGGGCTCGTCGGAGGGGAACAGCGCGAAGCGGTGATGCACCGCGTCGAAGCTGATGAGGCCGGCCGCGCCGATCCAGTCGTTCGCCTTGAAGTTGAACATCGTGCCCCAGAATTCCTCGTCGCGCGGCGCGTTCGAGGTCTTGAGCCCGATATGGCTGAACTCCTTGATGCCGGCGTCGCGCGTCGCGAAGTAGCGCCGCGTCGAAATGTCGGGCCGGAAGACCAGCTCTATCTTGTTGCCCGAAAGGTCGCGGAAGCGGATGAAATCGGCGACGTGCCGGTCGGCGCACTCCTCCGCCGTGCCGCGATGAATGTCGAACCCGTTCACGGCCAGCTCCGACGCCGCCGCCTCGAGCTCCGGCCTGGTCGCGATCTTCATGCCCACCGTATGGTCGGCGGGATTGCCCGCGAAATAGCAGATGTCGTGGTCGCGGTCGTCTCCCCGCACATAGGCGCGGTTCACGTCGCGCCGCACGAGCTGCAGCCCGACCGTTTCGGTGGTGAATTTGACTGCGGCATCCAGGTCGTCTGTGCCGAGCCTGAGATACTGCATGTCTTCGATACGGATCATGCGTCACCTTTGATCAGATCGGGCCAAGTCTATCGCCAGGACCGCCAGGATTCCAGCCCGGGGGCTCGGGCGGGAACCTTATCCCAATGTGACCCCTGACGCCGCCAGCGGCGATCCGCGGTCCATCTCGCGGCGTCCGTGTCCGGCGCATGGATCCCGGGTCTGCGCGCATCACTGTCGTGCCGCGCCGCGCCCGGGATTGCGCTATCGCACGAACTGCAGCGTCAGTCCCGGCAAAGGCAGGCCGATCACGCGGGTCGACCAGCTTTCGCCCGGCGCCACCGGGAAGGCGCGGGTCACCGTGCCCGTGGTGACGATCTCGCCCGACGCGAGCGGCGGGTTGTCGGGGTCGCCGTCGAGCAGCGCCACGAGGTGGGCAAGCGCCATCAGCGGGCTGTCGAGCACGTTGGCGCCCGAGCCGCGGTCGATCGCCGCGCCGTCCTTCGCGAGCTCGATCTCGAAGCGGGCGAGGGCTGCAATCCAGTCCGCAGCCGGCATCGCGCTCACCGGCACGCGCGGTCCGATCCGGTAGGCGCCGTGCAGGCCGAACCCGGCCACGGTGTCCGACGGCTTGAACCTCCAGCCGGGAAAGACCGACTGCACGATCTCGCAGCCATGGGCGACCCAGCCGATGCAGCCGAACAGCGCCGCCGGGTCCATCCCCGGCTCCGGCGCGCGGGCGAGCCCGAAGGCGATCTCGGGCTCGATCCGCGGCTCCGCCAGCCGGCCGAGCGGCCACGTCCCGCCGGCGGGATCGATCTCGGCCATGGTGGTGTCGTACATGTCGCCCCAGATCGGCGCATAGACGCCGTACTCGGCCCATATGGTGCGGTTGGTGAAGCCGATCTTGCGCCCGACCGGCCGCTCGCCCCGCGCGGCGCGCATCCGGCGCAACTGCGCGGTCACCCGGTAGGCGGCGGCGAGATCGAAGCCCTCGATCCGCCCCGTGAAGGGCGCGACCTGGCGCCCGGAATCGAGCGCGGCGAGCGCCGCCCGGGCGATCTCGTTCACCTCCCCCTCCTCCAGTGTCACCCGCTCCTCCCAACGCTCCTGGTCCCATTGCAGTTTGAGGCGCTTTGCGTATGCTGTCGCCTCCCGAATATCGCAGTTCTCACGGAGCCCCCATGCCCAACGACACGACCCCGGCGCCCTCGCGCGTACGGCTGGCCGCCGATATCGGCGGCACCTTCACCGACGTCGCCGCGTTCGACGACGCCACAGGCCGCCTGCTGTTCGGCAAGTCGCTGTCGACGCCCCGAGCAGGCTGGTCGAGGGCATCAGCGCCGGCGTCGAGAAGGCCGGCGCCAGCTACGCCGACGCCGGCATGTTCCTGCACGGCTCGACCATCGCCATCAACACCATCCTCGAGCGCACCGGCGCCAGGACCGCGCTGATCACCACCGAGGGCTTCCGCGACGTCTACGAGATCGGCCGCATCAACCGGCCCGACGCCTACAACCTGTTCTTCAAGAAGCACGAGCCGCTGGTCGAGCGCGCCCTGCGCTTCGAGGTGAACGAGCGCGTCCTCGCCGACGGCGAGGTCGCATGACCGCTCGATGGACGATTGCGACGTCGCCGCGCTCGGCGAGAAGATCGCCGGCGCTCGGCATCGAGGCGGTCGCCATCCTGTTCCTGCACTGCTACCGCAATCCGGACCACGAGATCGCGCGCCAAGAAGCTGCTCGAGGAGCAAGCATCCCGGACCTGTTCGTCTCCGCCTCGCACGAGCTGTCGCAGGAATACCGCGAGTTCGAGCGCTACCTCGACCGTCGTCGCCAACGCCTATGTCGGCCCGAAGGTGCGGTCGCTACCTGCGCGGCATCGACGAGCACATCCGCGGCGCCGGGCTTCAAGGGCTCGTTCCTGGTGGTGCAGTCGACCGGCGGGCTCTACGAGGCCGACCAGGCGCAGAGTCTATTGCGTGCGCATGCTGGAGTCCGGGCCCGGCCGCCGGCGTGATCGGCACGCAGGCGCTTTGCCATGCGCTCGGGCTCGAGAACGCCATCGCCTTCGACATGGGCGGCACCACGGCCAAGGCCGGCGTGATCTACAAGGGCGAGGCGCTGACCACCGGCGCAGGCGCTGATCGGCGGCTACGACCGCGCGCTGCCGGTCCAGATCGCCATGATGGACATCTTCGAGGTCGGCACCGGCGGCGGCTCGATCGCCCGCGTCGACCAGGAAGGCGCGCTGCATGTCGGCCCGCAGAGCGCCGGCGCCGCGCCGGGCCCCGCCTGCTACGGCAATCGGCGGGACCGAGCCGACCGTGACCGACGCCAACCTGATGCTCGGCCGGCTCGGCGCCGACCGGTTCCTCGGCGGCGAGATGAAGCTCGACGTCAAGGCGGCGGAGAAGCGCCATGCTGCAGACCGCGTGGCCGAGCCGCTGGGCATGGACGCGACCAAGGCCGCCGATGGCATCTTGCGCATCGCCGACGACCGCCATGTCCTACGCGGTGAAGGGCGTGACCACCGAGCGCGGGCTCGACGCCGGCGACTTCGCGCTGGTCGCCTATGGCGGCGCCGGGCCGCTGCACGCCGTCCGCGGTCGCGCGCGAGATCGGCATCCGCAAGGTCATCGTCCCGCGCGCGCCGGGCGTGTTCTCGGCCTTCGGCATGCTGTTCTCCGACCTGCGCTACGACTTCGTGCGCACCTGGTTCACCCGCCTCGCCGAGGCCGACGTTCGACGAGATCGAGGCGATCTACAAGGAGCTGGAGGACGAGGGCCGCGCCGGCGATCGCCTCGACCTCGGTCACGCCGCGCGAGATCACCATCAAGCGCGCCGCCGACATGCGCTATGTCGGCCAGGAGCATGCGGTGACCGTCGACCTGCCGATGGAGGTGTTCGAGAAGGCAGGACCGCGGCGCGATCAAGCAGCATTTCGACGAGATGCACGAGCTGCGCTACGGCACCTGCGCGCCGGACGAGATGGCCGAGATCGTCAGCCTGCGCACCACCGTCACCGGCGTGATGGGCAAGCCGCCGCAGGAGGAGATTGCCGCCGGCAAGGCCGAGCCGCGAGAAGGCCGCGTTCACCGGCAACCGCAAGGTCTATTTCGAGGACGACGGCGGCTTTGTCGACACGCCGACCTACGCGCCGCGCGCAGCTTCTCGCCGGCAACCGCATCTCCGGGCCCGGCGCTGATCGAGGAGCACGCCTCGACCACCGTGCGTCATGCCGGGCGACCTGCTCGAGGTCGACCAGTTCGGCAATCTCGTGATCGCGGTCGGGGGCAAGAAGTGAGCGCGGGCCGTCCGACTGTAGGGGCGGGTCCCTGACCCGCCCCTCGCGCGGCATTGGAGGCCGTGGGCCGGTCGGAGACCGGCCCCACTCCGATCCGAGATCTTTGCTTCTCGCTCCACAGCTGTCGCTAGATAGACATCATGCCTGAAACCAAGACGCAGACTGCTGCCGCGCACCACCACCGCGCCGACCCGGTGGTCACCGAGATCGTGCGCAACGGCGTCATCGCCGTGACCGAAGAGATGAAGACCAACCTGATGCGCACCGCCTACAACATCATCATCTACGAGGCGCTGGACTTCACCACCGGCCTGTTCACGCCGGAGGGCGAGACCGTCTCGATCGGCATCGGCCTGCCGATGTTCATCCGCGGCATGGCCGAGACCGATCAAGGCGAAGATCGCCCATTTCGGCCTCGACAACATCAAGCCGGGCGACATCCTGCGTCACCAACGACGCCTACATCACCGGCAGCCACCTCAACCACGTGACGCTTCGCTGCCGATCTTCCACGAGGGCAAGCTGGTCGGCTTCGCCTGCTGCATGGCGCACTGGCTCGACGTCGGCGGCGTGCTCGGCGGCATGACCACCGACATCTTTTCCGAAGGGCTGCAGATCCCGATCCTCAAGTATGCAGTCGGCGGGCAAGGTCAACCAGGACCTGGTCGACATCATCCGCATGAACGTGCGCATCCCGGAGCGCGCGATGGGCGACCTGCGCGCCCAGATCACCGCGGTGCGGACCGGCGAGCGGCGCTTCCTCGAGCTGCTCGACCGCTACGGCAAGGACGCGGTCCTGGCCGCCATCGAGGACATCATGGACCGGTCGGAGCGGCGTCGCGCGCGAACGCACGCTCGCCATCCCCGACGGCGATCTACGAGGCCGAGTCCTTCATGGACGACGACGGGCTCGACATCGGCAAGCGCATCCCGATCAAGGTGAAGGTGCGGGTCGCGCGGCGACGAGATGACCATCGACCTCACCGACGTCTCGCCGCAGGTGCGCGGCTTCTTCAATTCGGGCATGACCACCGGGTTCGGCTGCGCGCAGGTGGCCTACAAGTGCCTCACCTCGCCGACCGACTATCCGATCAACGACGGCTCGTTCCGCGTCGCTCAAGGTGATCTGCCCGCCCGGGCGGATCGTGTCAGCGCCGTCCGCCCCGCGCCGATGCGCTGGTGGATGACCTTCCCGATGACCATCATCGACACGGTGTTCAAGGCGCTGGAGCCGGCGATCCCCGACCAGGTGATCGCCGGCCACCATGCCGACCTCTGCGTCGCCAGCTGCAACGGCATCGACCCGAAGACGCGCTCGCTGTTCATCGCCGGGCTCGGCCCGCAGGGCGGCGGCTGGGGCGCGAAGCGAAGCGAGGACGGCGTGTCGGCGACCGTCTGCATGAACGACGGCGACACGCACAACTCGCCGGTCGAGCAGGTCGAGGCCAAGTATCCGATCCGCGTTCGAGCGCCACGCGCTGGTGCAGGATTCGGGCGGCGCCGGCAGCATCGCGGCGGGCTCGGCGTCGAGTACCGGGTGCGCGCCCGCTCGGACATGAACTTCGCCACCCAGATCGAGCGCAAGCACTGCAAGCCGTGGGGCCTGTCGGGCGGGCTCGAAGGCGACGGCAACGAGGTGCAGGTGCTGCGCGGCGCCGAAACAGCGGACGACCTGCCCAACGCCAAGGCGCTGTGGACCCATCTGCGCAAGGAGGACGGGTTCGTCATGCGCTCCGGCGGCGGCGGCGGGTTCGGCCCGCCCCACGAGCGTCCGGCCGCCCGTGTCGCCGACGATGTGCGCCAGGGCTATGTCTCGCTCGACGCGGCCCGCCGGCTCTACGGCGTCGTCCTCGATCCCGCGAGCTTCGCCGTCGACGAGGCGGCGACCCGCGCGCTGCGCGCCGAGATGGCCAGCGCCAAGGCCAAGGCGGCGGGGGCGTAGACACCCCGCCGCCTGCCCTGCCCTACCTCCGGCAGACCAGCTCGCCCGCTACCGGAACGACCTGGAACTTCTGTTCTCTCCCGCCACGCCCGGTTAACATCCGCCCGCGAAATGGGAGAAGCGTGATGGTGGAGACGATCGGGCATTTCATCGCGGGCAGGACGGTCGCCGGCGCCGGCGGGCGCACGGGCGAGGTGTTCAATCCCGCGACCGGCGAGGTGGCGAAGCGCGTCGCCTTCGCGACGGCGCCGAGGTCGACGCGGCGGTCGCGGCCGCGCGCAAGGCCTTCCCCGGCTGGGCCGCCACGCCGCCGCTGCGCCGTGCCCGCGTCATGTTCAAGTTCAAGGAGCTGATCGAGAAGCACGCCGACGAGCTGTCCGCGATGATCACCGCCGAGCACGGCAAGGTGCTGTCGGACGCGCGCGGCTCGCTGGTGCGCGGGCTCGAGGTGGTCGAGTTCGCCTGCGGCATCCCGCATCTCTTGAAGGGCGAGTTCACCGAGGCGGTCGGCACCGGCGTGGATAGCTGGTCGCTGCGCCAGCCGCTCGGCGTGTGCGCCGGCATCACCCCGTTCAACTTCCCGGCCATGGTGCCGATGTGGATGTTTCCGGTGGCGATCGCCTGCGGCAACACGTTCGTCCTGAAGCCGTCGGAGAAGGACCCGTCCTGCCCGCTGCGCCTCGCCGAGCTGCTGGCCGAGGCCGGCCTGCCCGAGGGCGTGCTGAACGTCGTCAACGGCGACGCCGAGGCGGTGAACGCCATCCTCGCCCATCCCGACATCGCGGCGGTGAGCTTCGTCGGCTCCACCCCGGTCGCCGAGCACGTCTACCGGACCGCCGCGAACGCCGGCAAGCGCGTCCAGGCGCTGGGCGGCGCGAAGAACCACCTGGTCGTCATGCCGGACGCCGACCTCGACCAGGCGGTCGACGGGCTGATGGGCGCGGCCTATGGATCCGCTGGCGAGCGCTGCATGGCCGTCTCGGTCGCCGTCGCCGTCGGCGCAGTCCGCCGAGCCGCTGATGGAGAAGCTTGCCCCCAAGGTGCGCGCGCTCAAGGTCGGGCCCGGCACCGACCCCGAGAACGAGATGGGCCCGCTGGTCACCGGCGCCCATCTCGACAAGGTGCGCTCCTATGTCGATCTCGGCGTGAAGGAGGGCGCGACCTTGGCCGTCGACGGGCGCGGGCTGAAGCTCCAGGGCTACGAGAAGGGCTTCTTCATCGGCGGCACGCTGTTCGACAACGTCGACGCCCGAGATGCGCATCTACAAGGAGGAGATCTTCGGCCCGGTGCTGTCGGTCGTGCGCGTCCCCGACTTCGAGGGCGCGCTGGCGCTGGCCGACGACCACGAGTTCGGCAATGGCGTCGCCATCTTCACCCGCGACGGCGACGCGGCGCGCGAGTTCGCGAGCCGCGTGCAGGTCGGCATGGTCGGCGTCAACGTGCCGATCCCGGTGCCGATGGCGTTCCATTCCTTCGGCGGGTGGAAGCGCTCGCTGTTCGGCGACATGCACGTCCACGGCGCCGAGGGGGTGCGGTTCTACACGCGCCTCAAGACCGTCACCAGCCGCTGGCCGACCGGCATCCGCAAGGGCGCCGAGTTCGTCATGCCGACCATGCGGTAGCACAAGAAACGGCCCTCATGGTGAGCCTGTCGAACCATGGGGACCTCATCCTTCGACAGGCTCAGGATGGGGTGGAGTTCTATTGATGAAAGCGATGATCTACCGCGAGTTCGGCCCGCCCGAGGTGCTTCGCTACGAGGAGGTGCCGGACCCGGTGGCCGGTCCCGGCGAGATCGTGATCGAGGTCCGGGCCGTCTCGGTCAACCGCGTGCTCGACGTCTCGGCCCGGCGCGGGACCGAGCCGCACCGCAAGATCCAGCTGCCCCACGTGGGCGGCGTCGATCCGGTGGGGGTGGTGACCGCCGTCGGCGAGGGCGTGACCGACCGCAAGAAGGGCGACCATGTCGCCGTGTTCCAGGGGCTGAGCCGCGAGCCGCCGCGGATGTTCGGCATCCATTGCTGGGGCGGCGACGCGCAATACACCAAGGCGCCTGCGGCCATCACCTGCCTGGTGCCGCCCGAAGTCGGCTTCGCCGATGCCTGCGTCATCGCCCGCCACGCGCCGGTCGCGTGGAACCTGCTGGTCAACATGGGCAAGCTGCAGAAGGACGAATGGGTCCTGGTCATGGGAGCGGCCGGCAATCTCGGCACGATCGGCATCCAGCTCGCCAAGGAGCTCGGCGCGCGGGTGATCTGCTGCGCGGGCTCGGACGACCGGGTGAAGGTGGGGCTCGATCTCGGCGCCGACCACGGCATCAACTACCGCACCCATGATTTGAAGGAGGAATGCCTGCGCCTGACCGACGGCCGGGGCCTCAACATGGTCTACGACAACATCGCCAACCCCGAGCCGACCGGCGAAGGCGATCGAGGCGCTCGACTATGACGGCAGGCTGGTCACGGCGGGCGCGCATGGCGGGCCGGTCGTGCCCGTCAACTTCTTCCACCTTTACGACCACCGGATCACCATCATGGGCAGCCCGCGCAGCCGCAACGCCGACGCCCTGCCCGCGCTGGAGGCGGCGGCGAAGGGCAGGCTCAAGGTGCTGGTCGACCGCGTCATGCCGCTCGGCGAAGCGGTGGCCGCGCACCGGCTGGTCGAGACCGACCCCGGCATCGGAAAGGTCATCCTCGACCCGACGCTGGGGTGAGGAGCGCCACAACGCCCTCAAATGGAAACGGCGGGCCGTGGGGCCCGCCGTTCCGTTGTCACCTTTGGCGACGGGTCAGGCGGCGCGCCGGGCCTTCGCCCTGCGGCGCATGAAGCCGAACCCGGCCATGCCGAAGCCCAGCAGGCTCAACGTGGCCGGCTCGGGAACCGCGACGTCGATCGCGGTCTGCGCGAGCGCCGCGGTCAATCCCGTATCGTTCCCATCATAGGCCGACAAAGTGAAGCTGTAGATGCCGGAAGCATTGATATTGTAAATACCGCTCAGAGGAGAATCCGAAAACAAAATCTGCTTCGAATTCTGTGCGGCGTTGCCTTGAATTGCGTTGTCGGCGCCGAACGCCCCGCCGAGCGGGTCGACACATTCCGTGGTGCCGCCAAAGGTCGCGCAGAGCTGGAACAGGTAGCTCGATAGGGCCTCCGCACCAGTGTCGATGGAGAACTCGTAGTTCCAGGCCGCACGATTGGGATTCGCGGTCGGCGCGGTCTGCCTGCCGATGGGGAATGGCCCATACAGACCGCTGCTGTCGCTCGGGGATGGACCCTGCTGGCGCAGTGCGCCGCGCAGACCGAGCTGGATGTTTCCTTCCGTATCCACCGCCCAATCGCCGTTCGAATTGCCGCTGCCGAAGAACACCCCGGCCGACACATCCTGATTGTACATGATCGCCGCGTCGGCGCGGGCGAACGAGACACCCCCAAGCACTGCAACGGCGCTCGCCAAAATGGCGAGCCTTTTGCCCATCCTCATTGTCGCCTCCAAATATTTTCACCACGGAATTCGCCCAGACGGACTTGTCCGGACGCCACCCAGGGTGGTGACATGCAAGATCTGTGCCACCTTGTTGAGTTAATTTCAGATCAGTGACTTAGCGTGCTTTAACAATTTTGGGTTGTATAACAGTGTAAAATATTCTGACAGTTCGGAGACAAAACAGCTTAAAGGTGTAAGCAATTCCGACACCGCTCGCGCCGGAGCGGCCACCCGCCGCCGCCTTCGCGTCAGAACCGCCAGGAGAAGCTCAGCGCACCGAAGCGGTCCGGGCCGGGCTGGCCGTGGAATTCCGGCGTCCGCTGGACATAGGTATAGGTGACGCGGGCCTGGCCGATCAGGATGGCGAAGCCCATCTCGAAATCCGCCACCAGGGGCTTCTTGTCGACGCTGGGGCTCGTGCGGAAGCTGTTGCCGTCGAGGAAAAGGTCACGGACCACGGCGCGCCCATCGACGCCGGCGAACAGGTACCAGCCGAAGCCATTCACGCCGGCACCGGCGCCGGGCGATCCGGGCAGGGCCGGTCGGATGCGCGGCGGCCCGAAATCGACCCCGAGCCCCTGCCCGATGCGCAGCATCACGCCCGCGTCGGCATAGGTCATGACGTTGCCTGCGCTCGCCCCCACGATGGGGATCGCGTCGACCTCGAGCCCAGCGGGCAGGACGGTCGGCGCGCCGAACCGCCAGCGCCGCTCTGCCGACAGCATGATGCCCGGCTCATTGTGGAGCTGGTGATCCCAGCCGTTCGCCTTCGGCACGTTGATCACCTTATGAAAGCCGTTCTGCACCTCGCGCCCGCCCGCGGCGGGCCCGACCACGCCGAGATCGAGCTCCACCGTATCGAGCCGGTCGGCCCGCTCGGTCGCGAGAATGGCGCCGAGATAGGCCCAGGCGGCATAGGGCCTGTCCCTCGGATCGGGCACGCGCTGGTCCGTGCCGGCGGGAGTATAGATGTTCTGCCCGAGAGCGAAGCCCACCCGGCGCGTCGCGGAAAGGTCGAATGCCGGCCAGGCCTCGTATGGCTTTCGCGACCAGTCCGGAACGTTGCTGCCGGAAATCGGGCGCGACAGAACCTCCAGCCGCACGCCGTTGGTGTAGTGCTGGTCCGACCCCCTGGGCGTGAAGAAGTCGTTCTCGATCTCGACGTTGAACAGGGCGTCGTCGAGCCAGGAGGACGATGCCGCGCGCGCCGGCGTCCCGGCGGCGCACAGGACCGCGACGAGCGCGCCAGCCACGAGCGCCATTCGACGCTTGTACCCGCCGGCCGGACCGTGCCCTGCGCGGCCGCTCCGTCGCCGAGCGAGGCCGTTCACGCAAACACCCATCCGCCCACTCCCGACCGCCGCGCCACCCACCGTTCGGCGATCGCACGCGGCCGTGCCTGGACAGGTTTTGCCTCGGCGGCGGGGCGACGGCGATTGGGGTGGCCTACGGGATTCGAACCCGTGACCTCCGGGACCACAACCCGGCGCTCTAACCAACTGAGCTAAGGCCACCATAGGGGCGAGGCGCAGGATGTAGCGCCTTACCCTGGCGCCCGCAAGGGGGTGCGCCCTAGCCGCGCCCGAAATGGCCGGCGAGCCGGGCGAGTGCGGCGTCAATGGTCTGGTCGTCCTTGCAGAAGGCGAAGCGGGCGAAATGGCGCGGCCCCGCCCCGTCGTAGAACGCGCTCACCGGTACGGCGGTCACCTTGGCCTCGGTGGTGATATGGCGGCAGAAATCGGCGTCGTCGCCGTTGAAGCCGAGCGGGCGGAAATCCGCCGTGATGAAGTAGCTGCCCTGGCAGTGCAGCACGTCGAACCCGATGCGGGAAAGGCCGCCCGCCAGCCGGTCGCGCTTGGATTGCAACCCGTCGCGCAACTCGCGGAAATAGCTGTCCTCCTTGCCGAGCCCGTACGCCACCGCCTTCTGCAGGTTGGGCGGCGTGGTGAAGGTGAGGAACTGGTGCGCCTTCATGATCGGCTGGAACAGCGCCGGCGCGGCGGTGATCATCCCCACCTTCCAGCCGGTCAGCGAGAAGATCTTGCCGGCGGATTCGATGCGCACCGCGCGCTCGCGCATGCCCGGCAGGGTGATCATCGGGATGTGGCGCGCATCGTCGAACACCAGGTGCTCGTAGACCTCGTCGCACACGCACACCGCGTCGTGGGCGATGCACAGCTCGGCGATCATCTCGAGCTCGGCGCGCGTGAACACCTTGGAGCACGGGTTCATCGGGCTGTTCATCAGGATCAGCTTTGTGCGCGGCGAGAACGCGGCCTCCAGCATCTCGCGCGTCAGCCGCCAGTCGGGCGGTTCGAGCCGCACGAGGCGCGGCGTGGCGCCGGCGCGGCGCACCATCGGCAGATAGGAATCGTAGAGCGGCTCGATCAGCACCGCCTCGTCGCCCGGCTCGATCAGCCCCAGCAGCGCCGAGGCCAGCGCCTCGGTCCCGCCCGACGTCACCATCACCTCGGTGCGCCAGTCGCATTCGAGGCCGAAGAAGCGGGCGTTGTGCGCGGCGACCGCCTGGCGCAGCTCATCGGTGCCCATCATCGGCGGGTACTGGTTGACGCCCGATTTGAGGTACTCGGCCGCGACCTCGACCACGTCGGACGGGCCATTGCCGTCGGGGAAGCCCTGGCCGAGATTGATCGAGCGATGCTCGCGCGCCAGGCCCGACATCACCTCGAAGATCGTCGTGCCGTAGCCCGACAGGATCGAATTGCCGCTGGTCACCGGGCCCTCCGCGAACGCGGCGGTTCCATAGCACAAACGCGCGCGTCCGTCGCGACGGCACGCACCTGCCCCATCCGGATGCAGCAGGCTGCCTGCAATCTAGGCACATTGTCCATTGTTTGGGCAGAGTGCCGCCGCGCTTCACTCCAATGGCCGCCAAAAACCGCGGAAAACTGCAGATTCCGGATTCCTTCCGAGTTGGCATGCAACGTGCTAATGGAGGGACAGGGAAGGGCGGCCTGTGCCGCCGGAGGATCGGGTGCCGGATGAAAAAGATCGAGGCCGTCATCAAGCCGTTCAAGCTGGACGAGGTGAAGGAGGCGCTGCACGAGGTGGGCGTCAAGGGCCTGACCGTGACCGAGGCCAAGGGGTTCGGCCGTCAGCGCGGCCACACCGAACTGTATCGCGGTGCCGAGTACGTGGTCGACTTCCTGCCCAAGGTGAAGATCGAGGTGGTGCTGGAGGACGAGCAGGTCGAGCGCGCGATCGACGCGGTGCTGCAGGCGGCGCGCACCGGGCGCATCGGCGACGGCAAGATCTTCGTCAGCCCGGTCGAGGAGGTGATCCGGATCCGCACCGGGGAGAAGGGGGCGGACGCGATCTGAGCGACGGGGCGAGGCACATCTAGGAACGGCCCGTGGCCGGCCGTCCGCCCTGGGGGCGGCGGCGGCGCGGGCGCAAGCGTGGCCGGGGCGGCCCGGCGCGGCGACACAACACTCAACGAGGTGGTCAAAAATGGCGGATACCAAAAAGATCTTCGACCTGATCAAGGAGCACGACGTCAAGTACGTGGACTTCCGGTTCACCGACCCGCGCGGCAAGTGGCAGCATACCGCCCAGCCCGTGCACACGATCGACGAATCCGTCTTCGTCGACGGTGTGATGTTCGACGGCTCGTCGATCGCCGGGTGGAAGGACATCGCGGCGTCCGACATGTGCCTGATGCCGGACAGCGAATCCGCCTGCATCGACCCGTTCGCCGCGCAGACCCAGCTCATCCTGTTCTGCGACGCCATCGAGCCGACCACCGGCCAGCCCTACGAGCGCGACCCGCGCTCCACCGCCCGGCGCGCCGAGGCCTACCTGAAGGAGTCGGGCATCGGCGACACCGCCGTGTTCGGGCCCGAGCTCGAGTTCTTCGTGTTCGACGACGTGCGGTTCAATGTGTCGATGAACAACACGTTCTACTCGATTGACGAAGAAGAAGGTCCCTACAATACCGGCCGCGATCTTCGAAGCCGGCAACGTGGGCCACCGGCCGGCGATCAAGGGCGGCTACTTCCCGGTGCCGCCGGTCGATTCCATGCAGGATCTTCGCGCCGAGATGCTGACGGTGATGAAGGACATGGGGGTCGAGGTCGAGAAGCACCACCACGAGGTCGCGCCCAGCCAGAACGAGCTCGGCGTCAAGTTCGGCTCGCTGACCCACATGGCCGACGCGGTGCAGATCTACAAGTACGTGGTCCACAACGTCGCGCACTCATACGGCAAGACCGCGACCTTCATGCCGAAGCCGATCTACGGCGACAACGGCTCGGGCATGCATGTGCACCAGTCGGTGTGGAAGGACGGCAAGCCGCTGTTCGCCGGGTCGAACTACGCCGACCTGTCGGAGTTCGCGCTGTACTACATCGGCGGCATCATCAAGCACGCCCGCGCGATCAACGCCTTCACCAACCCGACGACCAACAGCTACAAGCGGCTGATCCCGGGCTTCGAGGCGCCGGTGCTGCTCGCCTACTCGGCGCGCAACCGCTCGGCGTCGTGCCGCATCCCCTACGTCGTCGAGCCCGAAGGGCAAGCGCGTCGAGGTGCGCTTCCCCGACCCGGCCGCGAACCCCTATCTCGCCTTCACCGCCATGCTGATGGCCGGGCTCGACGGCGTGCAGAACAAGATCCATCCGGGCGACCCGATGGACAAGAACCTGTACGAGCTGCCGCCCGAGGAGCTGAAGGAGGTGCCGACCGTCTGCCACTCGCTGCGCGAGGCGGCGGGCGCGCTCGACGCCGACCGCGAGTTCCTGCTCAAGGGCGACGTGTTCACCAACGACCAGATCGACGGCTACCTCGCCCTCAAGTGGGAGGAGATCTACAAGTTCGAGCACACGCCGCACCCGATCGAGTTCGCGATGTATTACAGCGTGTAAGCCGCCCAGGCTCACGTCATGTCGGAGGGGCCGGCGGGCGACCGCCGGCCCTTTCGCGTCGTGGGTCCCCTACCCTTTCGGCACGGGGCGGGGGCGGCCGGTCTCGTCGATGGCGACGTAGGTGAAGATGCCCTCGGTCACCTTCATGCGCTCCTCGCCGGCGCGGCGGCGCGTCCACACCTCGATCCGGGTCGAGAGCGACGAGCGCCCGACGCGCGTGACCTCGGCGTAGCAGCTCACCTCGTCGCCGATCGCGACCGGCACCAGGAACGAGATGGACTCGACCGCGACGGTCGCCACGCGCCCGCCGGCGCGGTGATAGGCGACGTTGCCGCCGGCCAGGTCCATCTGCGACATGATCCAGCCGCCGAAGATGTCGCCCGACGGGTTGGCGTCGGCCGGCATGGCGATGGCGCGGATCGCGGGCTCGAAATCGGGCGGACGGTCGACGGGCATGCCACCAATCTATCAGATCACCCCAGCCCGCGCAGGATCAGGACCGTCGCGCCGACCACCCAGCAATAGATGGCGAACGGCCACATCGCGTCCACCTCGTGCCGGCGGAACCAGCGCATCAGCACCCAGACGGCGGCGAAGGCGAACACCCCGGACGCGGCGCCGCCGATCAGCGCCGTGCGGATCAGTTCCGGGGTCGCCGTGCGCAGGAGCTTCGGCACCTCCAGGATTCCAGCGCCGGCGATGATCGGGGTCGCCAGCAGCATGGAGAAGCGCGCCGACGCCTCGTGCGTCAGCCCGGCCCAGAAGCCCGCCACCATGCTGGAGCCCGAGCGCGAGAAACCCGGCACCAGCGCGAGCGACTGGGCGAGCCCGATGGCGACGGCCTGGCCATAGCTCAGCTCCGGAATCTCGCGCTTGCCGCGCCCCCGCATCCGCTCGCCCACGACCAGCAGCACGCCGTTGACGATCAGGAAGATCGCCGCGGAGATGACGCTGGCGAAGATCGAGCGCAGCGCCTTCTCGAACACCAGGCCCAGGATCGCCGGCGGGATGGTGGCCGCGACCAGCAGGAACAGGGTGCGCCGCGCGCCCCGCGCCTCGGCACCGAACAGCGCGGCGAAAAACGACCACCAGTCGCGCCAGAAATAGATCAGCAGCGCCGTCGCCGTGCCGAGATGCAGCATCACGACGAAGGGCAGGAAGTTGGTCTTGAGGAATTCGGGGCTCAGCGTCCAGCCGAAGGCGAACGGCGTCAGCACGCCGTGCGCGACGCTCGAGACGGGGAACAGCTCGGTGATGCCCTGCACGACGGCGAACAGCAGGGCCTGGAGGGTGGTCATGGGGATCGCTCGTTGACGCGGCGGAGCAGACGAGCCTTAGCATGGCGCCAGAGTCGCGGCAAATCGCGGCGCGCGGCGCCACCGCGGCGCCGGCTTTTTTCGCCCTACCCGAACTGATATAAGGAGCGCGAGGCCCGTGTCGGGCCTTCGGAAAGGCATGCAAGTCGTTGAAATGCTTCTGCTGATCGACAATTACGACAGCTTCACCTGGAACCTGGTCCATTTCCTGGGCGAGGAAGGGGCGGAATGCGTGGTGCGGCGCAACGACGCGCTGACCGCCGCCGAGGCGCTGGCGATGGGCCCCGCCGCCATCGTGCTCTCGCCCGGCCCGGGCACGCCGGACCGGGCCGGCATCTGCGAGGCGCTGATCCGGCTCGCCGACGGGCGGGTGCCGATCCTCGGCGTGTGCCTCGGCCACCAGGCGATCGGCGAGGCCTATGGCGGGCGCATCGTGCGCGCACCGATGCCGATGCATGGCAAGATGAGCGCCATCCACCACGACGGCGCGGGCGTCTTCCGCGGCCTTGCCAACCCGTTCCGCGCGACGCGCTACCATTCGCTGGCGGTCGAGCGCGCGAGCCTGCCGGACGAGCTCGACGTCACCGCCGAGACCGAGGACGGCACGATCATGGGCCTCGCCCATCGCCGCCATCCGGTGTTCGGCGTGCAGTTCCACCCGGAGAGTATCGCGACGGAGCGCGGCCACACGCTGCTCGGCAACTTCCTCGACATCGCCGGCGTCAAGCGCAGCGCACTGGCGGACAGCGCGGCATGAACGGCACCGCCGACCTCAAGCCCGTCATCGCCCAGCTCGCCGGCGGGGCGACGCTTGCCCGCTCCGAGGCCCTGGGCGCGTTCGAGATCATCATGTCGGGCGGCGCGACCCCGTCGCAGATCGGCGCGTTCCTGATGGCGCTGCGCCTGCGCGGCGAGACGGTGGACGAGATCACCGCCGCGGCCACCATCATGCGCGCCAAGGTCGCCCGCATCCACGCGCCCGACGACGCCATCGACATCGTTGGCACCGGCGGCGACGGGGGCGGCACGCTGAACATCTCGACCGGCGCGGCGCTGGTCGTGGCGGGGTGCGGCGTGCCCGTCGCCAAGCACGGCAACCGCGCGCTCTCATCCAAGGCCGGCGCAGCCGACGTGCTGGCCGCGCTGGGCGTCAACATCGACGCGGAGTTCGCGCTGGTCGAGCGCTCCATCCGCGAGGCCGGGCTTGGGTTCATGATGGCGCCGCGCCACCATTCGGCGACCCGTCACGTCGCGCCGGCGCGCGTCGAGCTGGGCACGCGGACGGTGTTCAACATCCTCGGCCCGCTGTCGAACCCGGCCCTGGTCAAGCGCCTGCTGGTCGGCGTGTTCGCCCGGGAGTGGGTGCGGCCGATGGCCGAGGTGCTGGGCAATCTGGGTGCGGAACGCGCCTGGGTGGTGCACGGCTCGGACGGTCTCGACGAGCTGACCACCACCGGCGCGTCGTTCGTGGCCGAATGGCACGACGGCCGGGTGCGTGAGTTCGAGGTGACGCCGGAGGATGCCGGACTCAAGCGCGCCACGCCCGAGCAGCTCAAGGGCGGCGACGCCGCGTTCAACGCGCGCGCCATGCGCGACTTGCTGGCGGGCGGCAAGGGGCCGTTCCGCGACGCCGTGCTGCTCGCCGCGGCGGCGGCGCTGGTCGTCGCCGACAAGGCCGCCGGGCTGAAGGAGGGCGCGGAAATCGCCGCCCGGGCGATCGACGAGGGCAAGGCGCGCCAGGTGCTGGAGCGCGTGGTCGCCATCTCCAACGAGGCGCCGAAGGAACCGGCCGGTGAGTGACGTTCTCGCCCGCATCTGCGCCGACAAGCGCGCACATGTCGCCGCGTGCAAGCGCGCCCGCGGCGAGGCCGAACTCGCCCGCGCGGCACGCGAGGCCCCGCCGGCGCGCGGCTTCTCCGCTGCCTTGCAGGCGGCCGCCGAGGCGCGCGGCTACGGGCTGATCTGCGAGATCAAGAAAGCCTCGCCCTCGGGCGGGATGATTCGGCCGGACTTCGACCCACCGTCTCTCGCGCGCGCCTATGAGGCCGGCGGAGCCACCTGCCTGTCGGTGCTGACGGACGTTCCGTATTTCCAGGGCGAGGACGGCTACCTCGTCGCGGCGCGCGGCGGCCTGCGCGCTCCCGGCGCTGCGCAAGGACTTCATGCTCGACCCGTACCAGATCCTCGAATCGCGCGCGCTCGGCGCCGACTGCGTTCTGCTGATCCTCGCCTGCCTTGACGACGACACGGCGCACGAGCTCGAACTCGGTCGCGCGCCAGTACGGCATGGACGTTCTGTTCGAGGTGCATGACGAGGCGGAGCTCGACCGCGCGCTGGCGCTGAACGCGCACCTCGTGGGCATCAACAACCGCAACCTCAAGACGCTGGTCACCGACCTCGCCGTCACGCGCCGCCTCGCGCCGCGCGTGCCGAAGGGCCGCGTCGTCGTCTGCGAGAGCGGTCTCAAGACCGCCGACGATCTGCGCGAGATGGCGGAGGTCGGCGCGCGCGCCTTCCTGATCGGCGAATCCCTGATGCGTCAGGCGGACGTCGCGGCCGCGACCCGCGCGCTGCTCGCCCCGGCGCACGCGAGCTGATGGCCAAGCTCAGCCACATCGACGCGGAGGGCAAGGCGCGCATGGTCGACGTCTCGGAAAAGGACGTGACCGAGCGCGTGGCGACGGCGACCGGTGCGGTCGTGATGCAGCCCGAGACGCTGAAAATGGTGATGGACGGCGCAGCGAAGAAAGGCGACGTGATCTCGGTCGCGCGGCTCGCCGGCATCATGGGGGCGAAGCGGACGCCGGAGCTGATCCCGCTGTGCCATCCGCTCGCGCTCAACGACATCCAGGTCGAGCTCACCTGCGATCCGGCGCGCAACGCCATCGACATCACCGCCACCTGCCGCGTCTCGGGTCGCACCGGCGTGGAGATGGAGGCGATGACCGCCGTCGCCGTCGCCGCGCTGACCGTCTACGACATGTGCAAGGCGGTCGACCGCTCGATGAGGCTCACCGACATCTCGCTCGCCTACAAGGCGGGCGGCAAGTCGGGCACCTACGAGGCGAAGCGATGATCCCCGTCGCCGAAGCCGTCGCGCGCATCGAGGCGGCATTCGAGCCCGTCGCCGTCGAGCAGATCGCGCTGGCCGACGCGCTCGGGCGCGTGCTGGCCGAGGACGTGGCGGCGCGCCGGTCGCAGCCGCCCGCCGCCGTCTCGGCGATGGACGGGTACGCCGTGCGCGCCGAAGACGTGGAAGCGCTTCCCGCGACGCTCAAGGTGGTGGGCCACGTGCCGGCCGGCGGCGCGCACGAGGGCGCGATCGGCCCGGGCGAGGCGGTGCGCATCTTCACCGGCGCGCCGCTGCCCGCCGGCGCCGACGCGATCGTGATCCAGGAAAACACGGAGGCGGGCGACGGCGTCGTTCGCGTCGTCGACGGCAAGGCGCCGAAGGGGCGCTATGTGCGGCCGGCCGGGCTCGACTTCCAGGAGGGCGAGGTGCTGCTCGAGGCCGGGCGCGTGCTTACCGCGCGCGACGTCGGCCTCGCCGCGGCGATGAACGTGCCGTGGCTTCGGGTCCGCCGCCGCCCGCGCGTCGCGCTGCTCGCCACCGGCGACGAGGTGGTGATGCCGGGCGATCCGCTCGGCCCCAACCAGATCGTCAGCTCCAACGGCCTCGCCCTCGCCGGGTTCGTGCGCGCGCTGGGCGGCGAGCCGATGGACCTCGGCATCGCGCTCGATTCCGAGGAGTCGCTCCGCACCATGGCGCGCGGGGCGCAGGGCGCCGACCTGCTCATCACCACCGGCGGCGCGTCGGTCGGCGAGCACGACCTGGTCCAGAAGGTGCTGGGCAAGGAGGGGCTGGAGGTCGATTTCTGGAAGATCGCCATGCGCCCGGGCAAGCCGCTGATCTTCGGCCGGCTGGGCGCGACGCCGCTCCTCGGGCTGCCGGGCAACCCGGTCTCGTCGATGGTCTGCGCCGTGATCTTTCTCGGCCCGGCACTGCGGCGCATGCTGGGGATCGCGGGGTCGGGCCGCCCGACCCGGACCGCGGCCCTGGCCGTGCCGCTGCCCGAGAACGACGAGCGCGAGGACTACCTGCGCGCGACGCTGGAGACCGACCCGGAGGGCAATTTGCGCGCCCGGCCCTTCCAGCTCCAGGACTCGTCCAACTTCGCGCGCCTCGCCAAGGCCGACTGCCTGGTGATCCGCGCGCCGCACGCGCCGGCTGCCCCGGCCGGCGAGACGGTGACGATCCTTCTTCTCGGCGGCGGCATCGTCGGCATCTGACCGGCCGTCGCGCCCCTCGCTCCTCCCCTCGACCCCGGCACGATCGTTCGAAATCGAACGAAATTCGGATGCAATCCGAAGACAAACTGCGTTCAAACCGTACCTATATTGATCGTGGTTTGGACTTACATTGCCCGGACCGCTATTCTTTTCTTCGTGACTCCGTACTTCGTTTTTAACTGCTCGTTAATATGCCCCGCCTAATGTCGGACCGTCCACTTCAACGCGGAGGTATCCGACAATGATTTCGACCTTCAAGAGTTTGCTGCACGACGAGTCCGGGGCGACCGCCATCGAGTACGGCCTGATCGCCGCCCTCGTCGCCGTCGCCCTCATCGGTGCGCTGACCACGCTGGGCGGGTCGCTCACGGGGATCTTCGAGCGCGTGGCGGGCCAGCTCGACGCCGCAGGTACCTGACCGGGCCGGCGGGGCGGCGGCGCTGGCCGCCGCCTGCCGGCAGGGAAGTGGAGCGGAGGGGCGGCCGGTCGTGCCGCCCCTCTTCCCTGCCCCACCGGCGCCGCAAGCCCCCCAAGACAAGTCTCAGAAAGTCGCATCGTGACCACCCTCCTCCCCGCCCTGATCCATCCGGTCGTGCTTTACGGCTTCGTCGGCCTGCTGATCTGGGCGGCGGCGAGCGACCTTGTCGCGTTCGTCATTCCCAACACGCTGTGCCTCGCCATCGCGCTGCTGTGGCCGGCCTATGCGCTGAGCGGCGCCGGCCCCGTCGCCTGGCTCGCCGCGCCGGGCCTGGCGCTCGCCGTTCTCGCGGCCGGGCTCGTGCTGTTCGCGCGCGGGCTGGTGGGGGGCGGCGACGTGAAGCTGATGGCGGCCATCGCGCTGTGGGCCGGCCCGCATTTGATGCTGGGCTTCGTGCTGCTGACATCCGTCGCGGGCGGCGTGCTGTCGCTCGCCATGCTGGCCGCCGCGCGCCTGCGCCCGGCCGCCGCGGTTCCGGGCGCCGTCCGGCGCTCGTTCTTCCGCACCTCCGTTCCCTACGGCGCTGCCATCGCCCTCGGCGGGCTCGGCGTCGCCGCCCGCCTAGCCACCGCGTGACCGGGAGAGACTCCATGAATCCCCGCACCCTGATCCTCGCCTTCGTGGCGCTGTCGCTCGCCGGAGCGACCGCCCTGTTCGCACGGCACTGGCTCGACAACCAGCGCGCGGTCGTCGCCGCCGCGCCCATCAAGCAGGCCACGCCTTCCAAGGAGGTGCTGGTCGCCGCCAAGCCGCTCGCCACCGGCTCGTTCGTGAAGCCGGACGGGCTGCGCTGGCAGCCCTGGCCGGAGAAGGGCATCGCCGCGAGCTACGCCGTCAAAGGCAAGGCGGACATGTCCGCCTATGTCGGGTCGGTGGTGCGCCAGGACATCGCGCCGGGTGAGCCGGTGACCTCGGCGCGCCTGGTGAAGCCCGGCGAGCGCGGCTTCCTCGCCGCGGTGCTGCGGCCCGGCATGCGCGCCGTGTCGGTGCCGATCACGGCCGAGACGGGCATCGCGGGCCTGGTCTTCCCCGGCGACCACGTCGACCTGATCCTCGCCCAGGGCTTCCGCGCCGCGAACAACGAAATCCGCACCGATGCGCCGGGCGAGCGAGACGGTGCTGACCGACCTGCGCGTGCTGGCGATCGACCAGCGCACCGCCGGCGGCGAGGGCAAGCCCGCCCCCGGCAAGACCGTCACGCTGGAGGTGACGCCGAAGCAGGTCGAGGACGTCGCCGTCGCCGGCGAGCTTGGCAAGCTGTCGCTCAGCCTGCGCAGCCTCGCGACCGAAAATCCGATCGTCGCCAGCCGCGGCCGCGGCCTCACCTGGGACAGCGACGTGAGCGCCGTCGCCGGGCGAGGCTTCGGCGCGACCGGCGAGGTCCAGGTCGTGCATGGCGGCAAGACCGAGGCGGTGCCGTTGAAGCCGGGCGGCATGGTCGCCGCCCCGCACGCCGAACCGGCCGCCCCGGCCAAGCCCGGCCGCGACGTCCCGGTCGCCGAGATCGCCCGCGGCACCGGCGCGCGCATCCTCGCCGACCGCCGCCAAAGCGCCCCTTGCCGCGGCGCCCGTCGCCGCCGCGGTGCTGCCATGAGCGCCCGCAGCGTCCGCGCGGCGCTCTGGGCCCTCGCCCTCGGCACGGCCCTGGTGGCCGCGCCGCGGCCCGCGGCCCACGGCGCCGAGGTGATCGGCGTGTCCGGCCCCGCGATCAAGCTCGACGGCAACAAGGGCGAGCTGGTGCGCCTGTCCCGTCCCGCCGCGACCGTATTCATCGCCGACCCCGACATCGCCGACGTGCAGGTGAAGTCACCGCGGCTGATCTACGTTTTCGGCAAGAAGCCGGGCGAGACGACGCTCTACGCCGTCGACGC
Organism: uncultured Alphaproteobacteria bacterium; assembly: GCA_963826605.1. GTDB lineage: Bacteria > Pseudomonadota > Alphaproteobacteria > MPNO01 > DASWLB01 > CAWGHZ01. The sequence continues at coordinate 1,091,774 of CAWGXN010000001.1, read as the reverse complement.
CCAGGAGCAGGTACTGCTGTCGCGCACCATCAGCGTGACCCAGAACCTGGCCGGCCTGCGCGACGCGCTGAAGCGCATGCTGCCGGATGCGGCGATCGACGCGAGCTCGGTCGACGGCACGATCGTGCTGTCGGGCTCGGTGTCAAACGCCCGCGACGCCGATGAGGCGCGCAAGCTCGCCCGCCAGCTCGTCAAGGACGACGCCTCGCTGGTCAACCACCTGTCCGTCACCGCGCCCAACCAGGTGCAGCTTCGCGTCCGCGTGGCCGAGGTGCGGCGTGACGTGCTCAAGACCTTGGGCATCAACTGGGACGCCATCGTCGGCGTCGGCAAGTTCGCCTTCGGGCTCGCGACCGGCAACCCGGTTCTGGCCGGGGGGGCGCTCCTCGGCGGCGGGGCCCGCAATTTCGTAACCCGCAATATCGTAGGAACCCAGAACACCAACTCGGTGTTCGGCGGCTTCAGGAGCGGGAGCGCCGACATCAACGCCGTGGTCGACGCGCTCGACAATGAGGGGCTGATCACGGTGCTCGCCGAGCCGAACCTGACCGCGGTGTCGGGCGAGCAGGCCACCTTCCTCGCCGGCGGCGAGTTCCCGATCCTGGTGCCCGACGACAACAACCGAGTCACGGTGCAGTTCAAGCAGTTCGGCGTGTCGCTCGGCTTCAAGCCGGTGCTGGTCGGCGACAACCGCATCACCTTGAAGGTGAGCCCGGAGGTGAGCCAGCTCTCCAATACCGGCGCCGTCACGATCAACAACTTCCAGATCCCGGCGCTCACCACGCGGCGGGCACAGACGACCGTCCAGCTCGGCAGCGGGCAGAGCTTCGTGATCGCCGGCCTGCTGCAGAACAACGTGACCCACAGCCTGAACAAGCTGCCGGGCCTCGCCGACCTGCCGGTGCTGGGGCCGCTGTTCCGCTCGGACCAGTTCCAGCGCAACGAATCCGAGCTGGTCATCATCGTCACGCCCTACGTCGTGCGGCCGATCGTCACCAGCAAGGTCGCCTCGCCCACCGACGGGCTGATCCCGCCGACCGACGTGGACCGCATCCTGTTCGGCCGCATGCAGCATCCGGCGGCCGGCACCGGCCGCGGGCGTGTGGTCGGCGCCGGCGGCGAGGGCCTGGTCGGCCCCGTCGGCTACGTGCTCGATTGAAGGAGCCCGCCATGATCCCGCCGAAGCTCCCGTCGTTCCTCCTCGCCGTCGCGGCCGTCGTCGCGCTGGTGGGCTGCACCCCCGAAACCGCGCTCTACACACCGGCGGAATCGCCCAAGACCGTGAAGCTCGACTGGGTGCATTTCGAGCACCTCGTCGCCTTCCCGTACGGCGGCGCGACGCTCGCCCCCGACGCACAGGCACGGCTCGCCACCTTCCTCACCCGCACCGCGCCGGGCTATGGCGACGAGGTGCTGGTCGGGCCGGGACCCGTACCCGCCCGACTGGCCGGCGCCGCGGCGGCACGAACCGACGCGGTCGCCGACGCGCTGCGCGCCCGCGGGGTTGCCGCCCACATCGCCGCCCCCGAGATCGCCCCGGTTCGCTGGGACGGCGCGGTGCGCGTCGTGGTGGGCCGCTATCTCATGCGCACGCCGGACTGCCCGGACTGGACCAAGCCCCCCGATGGCGACCCGCTCAACCGCCCGCATTCGAACTGGGGCTGTGCGACGGCGACGAACCTGGACCTGATGGTCGCCAACCCGGCGGACCTTGTGCATGGCCGCACGATGACCGCCGACGACGGCGACCAGGCCGCGCGCACCTACCGCGTCTATCGAGCACTGAATCAGTACGCCCCGCCGCCGATGCCGCCGAGCGGGTTCCTCGAAAAAGTGCCGGATGGGCTGATCAAGTGAGCGCCGTCGCCACCCTGTTCGCCACCAAGCCGCGGCCGGCCTCCGCCGGCCCGGCCCGGCTCGCCGCCTACATCGCAGACGGCCCGACGCGCGAGGCGCTGGCCGCCGCGCTGGGCGCCGAGGCGGCGCGGGCGCAGATCGCCGAGGGCGGGCTTGCCGCCGCCCTCTCCGCCATCGCGCACGGCCCGGCCCCGGAGCTCGCCATCGTCGACGTGAGCGGGTCGGAGGATCCGGTGGGCGGCACCGCGATGCTGGTCTCCGCGCTGCGACCGGTGGGATCGCTGGTCGTGGTCGGCACGATCAACGATATCGGCCTCTACCGCGCCCTGGCCGATGTCGGTGCCGTCGAATATCTCGTGAAGCCGGTGGCGCCGGAGGCATTCGCCGGCGCGCTCGCCACGGTCGAATCGCGGCGCCAGGGCGCGGCGCCCGGCAAGGCGGATTCGGGAGCGAGAAACGCCAAGGTCATCACGGTGATGGGTACGCGCGGCGGCGTCGGCGCCACGACCGTCGCGGTGAACATGGCCTGGACCCTCGCCCATCAGGCCGGCCGCAAGGTCGCGCTGGTCGACCTCGACCTGCGGTTCGGCACGGTGGCGCTTGCGCTCGACCTGGAGCCGACGCATGGGCTGCGCGAGGTATTGGAAAATCCCGACCGAATCGACTCGCTGTTCGTGTCCTCGGCCATGGCGAAGGAGAGCGACGCTCTGTCCGTGCTCAGCGCCGAGGAGCCGGCCGGGGACCGGGTGCAGATCGCGCCCGACGCGTTCGACGCGCTGATCGCCGATCTGCGCCAGAATTTCGACGAGTTGATAATCGACCTGCCGCGCGGCGCGGCGGTGCCGGAGGATCACGTCGTCCTGCGCTCCGACAAGCTGGTGCTGGTTTCCGATTTCACCCTGGCCGCCATGCGCGACACGGTGCGGCTGGTCTCGTGGGCCAAGTCGGTGACCGCCGAGACGGAGATCGTTCTCGCCCTCAACAAGGCCGGCGCCGTGGCCAAGGGAGAGGTGCCGAAATCCGAGTTCGAGCGCGCCGCGCAGATCACGGTGGCGCACGTCCTGCCCTACGATCCGAAATCGGCCGGCGCCGCCGCCAGCGCGGGCCGGCCTGTCGCCGTCGCGGGCAAGGGTGGCGCGCTCGCCAAGGTGCTGTCCAAGGCGAGTCTCGACATCGCCGCCGCCGGGAAGGCGAAGCCCGCCCGGCGCGGCCTGTTCCGGAAAAAGTGATGTTCGGCCGTCGCAAGACCGAAGAGCTGCCAGAGCGCGTGACGCGGCTGTTCCCGCGCGAGCCGGCCGCGCCGCAACCGGTGCCCGTCGTGCGCGCGCCGGCCTGGCTGCCGCCGCCGAAGCCGGTCGTCCCGCTCGCTCCCGCGCCGCGGGCAGAAGCGCCCGCGCCTGCGGCACCGATCGCGACGCCGGCGCCATCAACTCCGGCTCCGTCGCTCACGGTCGCACCCGAAGCCCCCGCGCCCGAAGCGCAGATTCCGACTCCAACTCCCACGCCGCCGACCCCGACTCCGACCGCGCCGCCCCCGGAGATATTGCCGCAAACACCTGCACCGGAGGCGAAGCCAGAGCCCGACTGGGACGCGATTAACGCCGACCGCGAGCGATTGCGCGCTCAGCGCACCCCGGCCGAGGTCGCGGCGCTGGAGCGCGCCAAGCGCGTCACCAATGACACGATCCGCGCACAGTTCGACTCGGCCCGGGCGCGGCGTATCCCGCGCGGCCAGCTCGCCGGCGAGATCAAGGAGATGGCGCTCCCGATGGTCGCCGACATCCCGCTCGACGAGCTGGCGCAGCGCGACCTGGTGACGTTCCTGATCAACGACGTGCTGGCGGCGCCGCCGCAGACCGAGCCGCCCCCGCCCCTTCCGGACCCGGCGCGGCAGCCCTTTGCCGAAGCGGCGCCGGCCCCCGCCAAGCCGCGCGCCCTCTCGACGGTCGAGGAGGCGAAGCGCCAGGTCCAGCCGCTCCTGCTGGAACGTATCGACGTGCAGACGGCGGTCTCGCTGCCGCGCGGCGAGCTCGCCACCCAGATCGGCGAGATCGCCTCGGAGATACTGGCCGAGCGGCGCGTCCGGCTGAACGGCGCCGAGCATCGCGACCTGGTCACGATGCTGATCAACGACATGCTGGGGCTGGGCCCGCTCGAGCCGCTGCTCGCCGACGAGACCGTGACCGACATCATGGTCAACGGGCCGAAGCAGGTCTATGTCGAGCGGCGCGGCAAGCTGGAGCTGACCGACGTGCAGTTCCGCGACGACGCGCACGTGATGAACATCGCGACGCGCATCGTCACCCAGGTCGGCCGGCGCGTCGACGAGTCCACGCCCCTGGTCGACGCGCGCCTGATGGACGGCAGCCGCGTCAACATCATCATCCCGCCGCTGGCCATCGACGGGCCGTCGATCTCGATCCGCAAATTCTCCAAGAAGTCGATCACGCTCGACGTGATGGCGGGCCAGAAGAACCTGTCGCCCGCGATGGCGACGGTCCTGAAGATCGCGTCGCGCGCCCGGCTCAACATCCTGATCTCGGGCGGCACCGGCTCGGGCAAGACCACGCTGCTCAACGCCATGTCGCAGCTCATCGACCACGGCGAGCGCATCGTCACCATCGAGGACGCGGCCGAGCTGCAGCTCCAGCAGCCGCATGTCGTGCGGCTGGAGACGCGTCCGGCGAACCTCGAGGGCGGCGGCGAGATCACCATGCGCGAGCTCCTCAAGAACTCGCTGCGCATGCGACCCGACCGCATCATCCTGGGCGAGGTGCGCGGATCCGAGGCGGTCGACATGCTGCAGGCGATGAACACCGGCCACGAAGGCTCGATGTGCACGGTCCACGCCAACCGCCCGCGCGAGGCGCTGACCCGGCTCGAGAACATGATCGGTCTGGCCGGCATCAACCTGCCGGCCAAGGCGGTGCGCACCCAGATCGCCGCCGCCGTCGACCTGGTCGTGCAGGTCAGCCGCATGCGCGACGGCGTGCGCCGCATCACCTCGATCATGGAGGTGGTCGGGATGGAGGGCGACGTCATCACCACGCAGGAGCTGTTCACCTTCGCCTTCGAGGGCGAGACCCCCGACGGCATGCTGCAGGGCCGGTTCGACTCCACCGGGCTGCGCCCCGCCTTCACCACCAAGGCCGAATATTTCGGCCTCGACCGGGCACTTCTGGAGGCGATCGGATGAGCCCTGTATCGGCGATCGATCCGACGACCATCGCGGTCCTCGCCATCGCAGCACTTGCGGGGGTGGGCACGCTCGCCGCCGGTCACGCGCTGACCGGCGGCGGCGCGGCCAAGCGCTACAAGGCCCGCCTCGCCCGCGCCGCCGGCGAGACGCCGCGCCCCCGCCGCACGGCGCGCCAGCCGGAGGCGCGCACCAGCCTCCGGCTCGACCAGTCCGGCGCGCGGATGCGCCGGATCGACCAGCTGGCGCACCGCGTGCTGCCCAACGCCCAGCTCCTGCGCGACCGGCTGGCCCGCACGGGACGGCGCATCAGCCTGGCGCAGTACAGCCTCGCCTGTCTCGGCATCGCGCTGGGCGTGGCGCTGGTCCGCCCGCTGTTCTTCCATATGCCGGCGCTGCTCGCCCTGCTGGTGGCGATCGCGGCCGGCGTCGGCCTGCCGCATTTCGCGGTCGGCGTGATGACCCGCCGCCGCCTCAAGCGCTTCACCGCGCAGTTCGCGGAGGCCATCGACCTGATCGTGCGCGGCCTCAAATCCGGCCTGCCGACGCAGGAATCGATCCGCGTCGTCGGCCAGGAATTCGGCGACCCGATCGGCGTCGAGTTCCGCCGCATCCACGACGCGGTGCGCTTCGGCAAGTCGCTCGAGGATGCGCTGTGGGAGACCACCCGGCGGCTCGACACGCCCGAGTTCCGCTTCTTCGTGATCTCGCTCGCCGTGCAGCGCGAGACCGGCGGCAACCTGGCCGAGACGCTGGAGAACCTCGCCGACATTTTGCGCAAGCGGCGCCAGATGCATCTCAAGGTCAAGGCGATGTCGTCCGAGGCCAAGGCCAGCGCGATGATCCTCGGCTCGCTGCCGTTCATCATGTTCGCGATCCTCTATCTCGTGAACAGCAGCTACGCCGCCCAGCTTTTCGTGGACCGGCGCGGACTCCTCATGCTGGGCGGCGGCCTGACCAGCATCGCCATCGGCGTCGGGGTGATGATGAAGATGGTGCGGTTCGAGATATGAATTTCGCCGATCTGGTCCCGCCCGGCAGCACGGCCGAGGACGCCATCGTCGCGCTGGCCGCGCTCGCCGCCGGGGTGAACGTCCTCGTGTTCTACCGCGCGCTGTTGGTGCGCGACCCGATGGCCGCCCAACTCCGCGCCTTGCGGGAAAGGCGCGAGGCCCTGCGCCAGGGGGCGACGGCGCCGCGCCGGCGCGCCCGTACCGAGCGCGGCCGCGAGACGTCGATCGGCGCGATGCGCCGCGTGCTCGGGCGGCTGAAGCTTCTCGGCACCCAGCAATCGCAGAAGGCGGCGCTGTCGCTGGCGCGCGCCGGCTGGCGGTCGCGCGACGCCCTGATCCTCTACTTCTTTCTCAAGCTCGCCTTGCCCTTCGTGTTCGGCGCGGCGGTGCTGGTCGCGACGTTCGGGCTGGGGGCGTTCCACCTCAAGCCGATGCAGGCGATGATCGCCGCGCTGGTCGGGGTCATCGTCGGCGCGTACGGGCCCGACGTCTATGTCAGCAATTCGGCGGCCAAGCGGCGCAAGGCGCTGCAGAAGGGCCTGCCCGACACGCTCGACCTGCTGGTGATCTGCGCCGAGGCCGGCCAGACGCTGGACGCCGCGCTGGGCCGGGTGGCGCGCGAGATGGCGGCGGGCTGCCCGTCCATCGCCGACGAGCTCAGCCTGACCGCGCTCGAGCTCGGGCTGCTGCCTGACCGGCGCCAGGCGCTCGACCATCTGAACGCGCGCACCAACATGCCCTCGATCCGCGGCGTGGTGAACACGCTGCTGCAGACCGAGCGCTACGGCACGCCGCTCGCCCAATCGCTGCGCGTGCTGGGGGCGGAGTTCCGCCACGACCGGCTGATGCGGGCCGAGACCAAGGCCGCCAAGCTGCCGGCCACGCTGACCGTCCCGATGATCCTGTTCATCATGCCGTCCCTGTTCGTCGTGCTGCTCGGGCCGGCGATCCTGCGTGTGCTCGACCTGTTCATCCGCCACTACCCGGGCGGGTAGAGCAGGATTCGCGCCTCAAGATTTCTTTGGCTTGAGGCGGCTGTCGGCGGCGGAAGAACTTCATTCGGACGAGCTGCGCCGCCTTCTCCCGCTTGCCGGCGAGGCCATAGAACGGGTCGAGTTTCTGGCGCTGGCACGGCGCCCCCGATGACGGTCGGTCGCGGAAACCTCCACTTGACCAGCAAGACAATATCGAGTTCTATTGCTGATTTGTATTATTTAATACTCGATGAGATACACTTATCGAAGTAAATTCCTTCATATATCATTAGAATTCGAACGAAATGGACAGGTATTGCTTAAACTGTCCTTAACGCCTGATCGCGCATACTCCACATGGCTGCAGGAGGGCCACGCGAATGGGCTGCGCTGCGGGAAAGATAGGTGCGCTGGGGCGCTGCCGCAGGGGCGTCGCCGCGATCGAGTTCGGGCTGGCGGCGCCGGTCGTGTTCCTGGCCATCGCCGGGCTGATGGACCTGTCGGCGGTGATGTTCGTCCAAAGCCTGATGGAGGGCGCGCTGCGCGAGGCCTCGCGCTACGGCATCACCGGCTACGTCCCCGACGGCACGACGCGCGAGGCGGAGATCCGCCGGATCATCGCCGACAACACGCTGGGGCTGATCGACATGGACCGGCTGCGGATCGAGACGCTGGTCTATCCCGGCTTCGACGACGTGGGCCAGCCCGAGCCCTTCCTCGACGCCAACCACAACGGCGTGCGCGACCCGGGCGAAAGCTACACCGACATCAACGGCAATGGGCAATGGGACGCGGACATGGGTACGGCCGGGCTGGGCGGGCCCGGCGCGGTGGTCGAGTACAAGATCAGCTACGACTGGCACGTGCTCACCCCACTGACGGTGTCGTTCATGGGAGACAACGGGGTCATGCCGCTTTCGGCCAGCATGTCCGTCCGCAACGAGCCGTACGGCCAATGATTGCCCGGCGGCATGGCTGGATCGCGAGGCTGGCCGGCGACCGGCGCGGCTCGATGTTCGTCGAGTTGGCGCTGGCCCTGTCGTTCCTCACGACGCTTACGGTCGGCGGCGTCGAGACCGCGCGCTACGTGCTGCTGGTCCAGAAGCTGGAGCGCGTGGTGTCGACCACAGCCGACCTCGCCTCGTCGGGGCTCACCATCTCGAACGGCGATCTCGACCAGCTGTTCAGCGCCAGCCGTCAGATCGCCGAGCCATTCGACCTCTCCGGCAACGGCACGGTGATCGTGTCGTCGGTCAGCGTGACCGGCAGCAACCCGCCGCGCATCGACTGGCAGCGCGCCGGCGGCGGCGATCTCAGCGTCGGCAGCGCGATCGGCACGGCGGGCGGCGTCGCCACTTTGCCCGAGGGATTCACCATACGCGACGGCGAGGAGGTGATCGTCGCCGAGGTGTACTACGCCTTCGAGCCGTTCATCGCGCCCGACGTGATCGCACCGTCGCAGCTCTACCGCGTCGCCTTCTACCGCCCGCGCCTGGCGCCGCTGACCGCGCTGGCCAACTAGGGGCGCGTTTACCGAAAGTTCAGACGATGGCTTTAAACCCTAAGCGCATGGACCCGATCACGAGCGCACCCAAGGGCGCCGCCCGCAGAGCCGAGGCGCGTCCCACGCCGGCCGCGCCGAGCACCGGCCCGGCCCGCCCCGCCCCTTCCCGCCAGCAACCGGCCGCGCCCGCGACGGCCGCGCCGGCCGAGCCCGCCCCCCTGAGCGAGGAGGCGGTCGAGACCTATGTGCAGCTCACCCGCACGGTGGAACGGCTGCACCGCCGCTTCCTCGACGTGCTGCGCTTCGAGCTGACGCGGCTCGGCATCGCCGACATCAACGCCGTGCAGGCGCTGATGCTGACCAATCTCGACGGGCGCGATCTTGCCGTGCGCGACCTGGTGGAGCGCGGCTACTATCTCGGCTCCAACGTCTCGTACAACCTGAAGCAGCTCGTCGAAGCCGGCTACTGCGAGCAGGAGCGGTCGGAGCGCGACAAGCGCTCGCGCCGCATCGTGCTCACCGACAAGGGCATGGAGCTGTGCCACCGCCTTACCGAGCTCGACCGGCGCCACGCCCGCGTCTTCATCGAGACCGCGGCCGATCCGAACGATCCCGCCGTCTCTCTGCGCGCGCTGCGCCAGCTCGAGCGAAGCTGGTCCGACTACCTGCGCTACCAGGGCCGCTGATCCCCGCCCATCCTTTGCCACGGCGGAGTTTCCCCGCCCGGGCTTGTCATTCCGGGATGCCGTCGCTACGTTAACGGCTCCTCGGCGGGGTTTCCGCTCCGTCCACCCGGTCCGCGTAAAGGAAGAGCCTGGGACGTTCCCATGCATGACCAGACACCGCTCGGCGGTGGAGCCGGCTCCACCGCCCCAGGTGAAGGCGACGCCGTCGCGCCGCTTGCAGCCTTCCACGATTTCGAGCCGCGCCTCGACGATTTCGAGACCGCCGTCCTCGACGGGCTGTCGCGCCCGGCGAAGGAGCTGCCCTGCAAGTTCCTGTACGACGAGCGCGGCTCGCGCTTGTTCGACGACATCTGTGCGCTCGAGGAATACTACCCGACGCGCACCGAAATCGCCGTGCTGCGCGCGAATGCGGGCCGCATCGCGGAGCTGGTCGGCGGGCCGTGCCACCTGGTGGAGTACGGCTCGGGCTCGAGCGTCAAGGTGCGAATCCTGCTCGAGGCGCTGCCCCAGATCGCCGCCTACACGCCAGTCGATATCTCCAAGGACCACCTGATCCGCTCGGCCGCCGCGCTGGCGCGCGACGTCCCGGAGCTGCGGGTGATCGCGGTGTGCGCCGACTACACGCGCCCGTTCGAGATCCCTCCCCTCGCCGACGCGCCCGACGCGCGGCGCGTCGTGTTCTTTCCCGGCTCGACCATCGGCAACTTTCCGCGCGAGCAGGCGAAAAACTTCCTCGCCGCCACGGCGAAGGTGATCGGGCCAGGCGGCGCGCTTCTGGTCGGCGTCGATCTGCGCAAGGACCGGCGCGTGCTCGAGGCGGCCTACAACGATTCGAAGGGCGTAACGGCCGCGTTCAACATGAACCTGCTGGCCCGCATCAACCGCGAGCTCGGCGCCGATTTCGACCTCGACGGGTTCCGCCACCGCGCCCGCTACGACGAGGCGGCGGGCCGCGTGGACATGCACCTGATCAGCCTGAAGCGCCAGTCCGTGCGCGTCGACGGCGAGACCTTCGCCTTCGGCGAGGACGAGGCCATCCACACCGAATCGTCCTACAAGTACGCGCTGGACGAGTTCCAGGCGCTGGGCCGCGCCGCCGGCTTCACGCCGGTGGAATCGTGGACCGACGAGAAGCGGCTGTTCTCCGTCCACTTCTTCCGGACCTGAGCTGCGCGCGTCAGTCCGTCGCGGCGCGGCACCGGCCGGCGCACGATCAGCCACGCCCCGATCCCGATGATCATCAGCGACACGATGATTCCGGCCACGGCATGCCAGCCGAGGAAGATCATCCCGCCGTTCTCGTCGACGATCACGTCGTGCAGGTAGGAGATGTTGTTGGTCACGACGCCGATCATCACCAGGACCAGACCCCATCGCAGGCTTTTCGACATGTCCCGCCTCCCGGTCGGCGCGCCGATCTTACGGGCTGGCGCACCGCGCCCGCAAGGACCGGCCGGGCCGCACGAATTCTCGCCATGCCATTTGGTTTCGAGCCGATACGGATGCGTCGTGCTGCCGCCGCGCGGACGGAATGCAAAACAGGCACACAAACCTGTTGGAGGGACATACCCGCTCCGATACAGTCCGCCTGCCGGGCGCGCGAAAACCGTTGCGAACCGCCCGCAACAAGATGGAGCGAAGGAGACGTACGAGATGGCCGACGTGTACGTGGGCAAGGAATCCGAGTTCGGCGAGCGCGACCGGAAAATCATCGCCCAGGGCGACCTCGAGATCGGGGTATTCCGCGTGGACGGCAAGTTCTTCGCCTACGAGAACAACTGTCCGCACCAGGGCGGTCCGGTGTGTCAGGGCAAGATCCTGGCCCGGGTCGAGGAAGTGCTGGGCGCCGACAAGACCAGCCAGGGCCTCAAATTCTCGGAGGAGAACGTCCACATCATCTGCCCGTGGCACGGCTACGAGTACAACATCGCGACCGGACGCCATCCTGGCGACAAGAACGTCCGCCTCAAGCCCTACCAGGTGAAGGTGAAGGACGGAGAGGTGTATGTCGCCGTCTAGGCCCACCGCGAAGCCCAAGGCGAAGCCGGCCGCGAAGCCGAAGGCGCGCGCCAAGCCGGCGGCCCAGCCCGCCCCCGCTCAGCCCGCCTCCGCCAAGTCGCGCCGAGGCCGATCCGTTCGCCGCGCTCGACGCGGCGACGGAGGCGGCCCTTGCCGCGGCCGAGAAGGCGCTGCGGGACGGGGCGACCGCAAAGGTTTCCGACGAGGCGGTGCAGCGCCTGCTCACCGCCGGGACGAAGCTCTACGCGGTCAAGCTCGAGCTCGAGGACCGCTATTTCGCGCCGTTCGTGTCCGAGGAGTCGGTGACCGCCACCGAGGTGGTGACCAACGTGTGCGAGTTCCTGCGCGCCGCCGACCTCAACATGTTCGACTTGGCCATGTGGTTCCGCCGGCCCCGCCCGGGCGGCGGCGAGTAGCCGCGCGCCCGCATCCCGCTAGCGCAGATCGTCGATGACGAACCGGTCGGGCAGGTCCCAGCCGGGCCCGGCCGGGCGGCGCATCGCGACGCCGTACATCTCGGCGCGGTAGCCGCGGTCGAGCAGCGCGCGATAGGCCGGAAGCCGCGCCGTGGAGACGCCCAGACTGAGGCGCTCGACGGCCTGCTCGGCCGCCAGCGCTTCGCATGCCGCGACCAACCGCGCGAAGCCCTTCGCGTCGCCGGGCCGGACGGCGGCGAACTTGACGTAAAGGGTGCCGGCACGCGCCTCCGACCCCCAGCCGAAATGGCACACCGCGAAGCCGCGCACCCGGCGTCCGTCGCGAAGCACCAGCGTGTCGCCCAGCTTCTGCACGGCGACGCCCTCGATCTCGCGGCCGAGATCGAGGCCGGCGGAACACCGCCCGCGCGACGCCGCGACAGCCTGAAAGCGCCGCCTTCCGCCCGGCGGCGGCGAGCGCGCCGAACCGGACGACCTCCGTATCCTCGGTGCGGTCGGCGGTGGCGGAGGGCCGCGCCATCACCGCGTGCAGCGCGCCGGGCCAGAAGCCGTGGCGCTGGTAGAGCCGGATGTGGCCGGGGCTCTGCGGGTGGGTGAACAGCGCCGCATGGGCGAAGCCGCGCCGGTCGATCATCCGCTCGGCCGCGCGCATCAGCGTGCCGCCCACGCCGGTCGCCCAGTCGTCGGGATGGACCGTGAGCGGGCCCAGCACCGCGACCTTGCCCCATCCCATGACGATGACGCTGCCGCGTATGCGCCCGGCGGCGTCGGCGGCGACCAGCACCCCCTTCGGATCGGTGCGCCAGCGCGTCTCGACGGCGCGCGATTCGGGGCGGAACGTCGTCGGATCGACGCCGAAGAACTTGGCGAAGGCCAGCCGATGCACCCGGTCCGACGACGCCAGGTCGGCCGGCCGCATCGCCCGCACACTAAGCGCCGTCTTCGCCGTTCGTCCCGTTCGCGCCATTGCCCCCGCCCCCACCGCCTCTTATACCAGCGGGCAAGCGCCGGACGCCACCGAGAGGACCAGATGGCCGAGACCAACGAGCAGATATTCAAGCGCATCGAGAAGCGCTTCTCCAACGGCTTCCACCAATGGCTCGGCGTGCGACTTACGGCGGTCGAGGATGAGTGGGTCGAGATCGAGTGCCCGTGGCGCGACGAGTTCGAGGGCGCGCCGGGCACCTGCCAGGGCGGCGTGCTGGCCACGCTGATCGACATGGCGGCGGAATACGCCATCGCGGCGCGGCTGGGCGACCCGGTGCCGACGATCAATCTGCGCGTCGACTACCATATCCCGGTGCGGCCGGGCCAACTCGTCGCGCGCGCCCGCGTGGTCAAGCCCGGCGCGACGGTCACGACCGCCGAGACCCGCATCCTCGATTTCGAGGGCAAGCTCGTCTGCTCGGGCCGCGGCAGCTTCTTCAGCGCCACCCTGCCGCGAAGGACCTGAGATCGCCGCTGACATGTTCGACCTGACGCCCCTCCTCCGCCTCTACGCGCGCCGGCGCGTCGCGCAGCTGGCCCGCATCGACCCGGTAGCCGCGCAGGAGCGCGAGCTGCGCAAGCTCCTGCACGCCGCCGCCGACACCCAGTTCGGCCGCGACCACGGCTTCGCCGCGATCCGCACGGTCGCCGAGTACCAGGCGCGCGTGCCGCTGCGCCGCTACGAGGATTTCTGGAGCGTCATACTGGAAGGACGCGTTTCCGCGCCTCGACGATGTGACCTGGCCGGGCACCATCCCCTATTTCGCCGTCACATCCGGCACCACCACGGGCGTCACCAAGTACATTCCCTGCTCGCGGGAGATGGTGGACGCCAACACGCGCGCGGCGTCCGACGTGCTGTCCTTCCACGTCGCGAACCGCCCGCACAGCCGCATCCTTTCCGGGCGCAACATGATGCTCGGCGGCTCGACCGACCTGAAGGAGCAGGCGCCGGGCATCTATTCGGGCGACCTCAGCGGCATCGCCGCGGCCAACGTGCCCCGCTGGGCGCGGCCGCGCTACTACCCGCCGCGCGAGATCGCGCTGCTTTCCGACTGGGAGGCCAAGATCGAGCGCATGGCGCGCGGCTCGCTCGGCCAGCGCATCACCTCGATCTCGGGCACGCCGTCCTGGATGCTGCTGTTCCTCGACCGGGTGGCCGAGATCGCTGGCGGCGCGCACCGCCTCGCCGAGATCTATCCCGCGCTCGAGGTGATCGCCCATGGCGGCACCAGCTTCGCGCCCTATCGCGCCCGGTTCGACGCGCTGCTGGAAGGCAGCCACGCCGAGACGCGCGAGGCCTATGCCGCGAGCGAGGGGTTCATGGCCGGCGCCGACCGCGGACCCGGCGAAGGACTACGGCTGATGCTCGACAACGGGTTGTTCTTCGAGTTCGTGCCGGTCGACGAGCTGGGAAGCGATCGCCCGACGCGCCACTGGATCGCGAACGCCGAGATGGGGGTGAATTACGCCGTCGCGTTGTCGAGCTGCGCCGGGTGCTGGTCCTACATCGTCGGCGACACGGTGAAGCTGATCGCACGCGACCCGCCGCGCCTGCTGGTCACCGGGCGCACCAGCTACACCCTGTCGGCGTTCGGCGAGCACCTGATCGATGTCGAGATCGAGGAGGCCGTGGCCGCGGCGTCGGCGGCAGATCGGCGCGACCGTGGTCGACTATTCGGTCGGGCCGGTCTTCTCCGCGGCGCAGGGCGAGCGCGGGCGGCATCTTTATATCGTCGAGTTTGCCGAACCGGTCCCGGCGCCGCCGCGTATCGGCGAATTCGCCGCCGCGCTCGACGCAGCGCTCTGCGCCACCAACGAGGACTACGCCGCCCATCGCGCCGGCGGGTACGGGCTCGACACGCCGTCGGTGACGGTGCTCCAGCCGGGCGGCTTCACCGCATGGATGAAGGGGCGCGGCCGGCTCGGCGGTCAGAACAAGGTGCCGCGCATCATCAACGACGAGGCGCTCACAGCCAATCTCCGCGCCTTCGCCGAGGCGCACAAGGCCTTTTGAGGACCTCGCCTTACCTGAGCCGCCGCTCGTAGACCAATTCCATCAGCAGCGCGCGGACGGTATCGGGGCCGGTCACCTCGCGCGTCACATCGAGCATGCGGCCCTTGATCGCGGCGAGCGGCGGCAGGGTTCCGTCGGTGCGCTGCACCCCGACGAGCTGCAGCAGCGCGGTGTTGAGCGCGTGGCGCAGGATGGGCAGGCGGCTTTGGATGCGCCCGCGCATCCCCTCCTCCTTGAGCTCCAGCGTGACGATGAAGGTGAGGTGGCGCACCACTGCGGTGCGCGACATGACGGGAATGGTGAAGGGGTCGAGCTTGAAGTACTGGCTGCCGGTCGGCGCCGGCGCGCCAGGGGCGGCGGGCTTGGCCGGCGGATCCGCCGCGCGGGCGGGTGCGACGGCGGCGGGAAGGATCAGCAGCGCGGCGGCCAGAAAGGACGCGCGCGCGACGGCGGTTCGCAACGGGCCGCTATCCGATGGCCTGGCGCGGGCCGCTATGGACCGCCGGGCCGGAGACGCGCAGGACCTCGTAGGTGTTGATGCAGTCGCCGGTGACCGACTTCGCGGCTTCGGCGTCCCACCACAGGCTGTAGCGCACCAGCTCCCACCGGTCGCAGTCGAGCGCGGTGGCATGAACCAATATGCCCTCCTTGGCGATCGCCGCCTCGTGCAGCGCATGCTCGTCGCGCTCGAGGTCATTGAGCCGCGCGTCCGGCGCCAACGCCTCGACGCAGCGCACCGCAATGCGGGGCGGGTGCGCGCTGGACACCGTGTCGAAGTCGAGGCAGCCCCACATGCGCACGCGCGGCCGGCCGAACGAATTTGTCACGTCGCCGAAGATATCGCCGAGAAGGAACTCGCGGGCCTTCTTATGATCGTACCAGACGTAGAACGGCGCGTAGATGTGGCGCTCGGAGTTGAACAGGAACGCCTTGTGGGCGAGGCCGGGCATGTTGTCGAACAGGTGCCCGCGCTGGGCGACGCGCTGGCGCAGCCGCGCCTCGTCGAAGTCCGACGCCAGTCGAATGGAGTACTGCATCGCCAGCATGGGTTCGTCCCCGATTCGTATTTGATTTCAGGCCGAATGATTGAATTGTTAAAGGAGTTTGACGGCCCGCGCAATTGCGCTAGCGGCAAGGGTGACTTGCGACCGACCGACGCAGGGACCCGGCCGGCTGCTAAAAATGGCGGAATCCCGCCTGCTTCACCTCGACCTTCCGGCCGGCCCGGTCGGTGACTTCGAGGCCCTCCCCGGCCCGGATCGTGCCGATGCGCGAGACGGCGAGCCGCGCCGCCAGCGCCGCCTCGGTCAGCGCCTTTTCGGCGTTGGGCGAGGCGGTGAACAGGATCTCGTAATCGTCGCCGCCGCCCAGCACGTCGTCGCGCAGGGCCGGGTCGGCGGCGAGCGCCCGGCGCGCCGCCTCCGACAGCGGCACGTCTTCGAGCGCCACCTCGGCGCGTACGCCCGATTCCTGGCAGACATGGCCGAGATCTGCCATCAGCCCGTCGGAGATGTCGATCGCGGCCGTCGCCACGCCGGCCAGGGCCCGGCCCAGCGCCAGGCGCGGCCGGGGCAGGCGGAACCGGTCGGCGAGATAGTCGCGATCGGGCGCGTCGAGCGCGGCAAGCTCGCCCCTGATCGCCCGAAGGCCGAGCGCCGCATCGCCCAGCGTGCCGCTGACATAGATGCCCTCGCCCGGCTTGGCGCCCGACCGGCTCGCCACCGCGCCCTCGACCGCCGCGCCGATGGCGGTCACGCTCAGGGTGGTCGGGCCGGGATTGCGGGTGGTGTCGCCGCCGAGCAGCGAAAGGCCGAACTCCGCCTGATCGGCGGCGAGGCCCGACGCGAAGGCGGCGAGCCAGCCTGCCGTCACCGCGGCGCCGAACGAGGCGGCCAGCAGGTAGCCCACCGGCTGCGCGCCCTTGGCGGCCAGATCCGACAAATTCACCCGCAGCAGCTTGCGGGCGACCAGATCGGCCGGGTCGTCCGGCAGATAGTGGACGCCTTCGACGATGGTATCGACCGTCAGCACATGCGCCAGCCCCGGCTCCGGCGCGACGACCGCCACGTCGTCGGCCAGCCCGCGCGCGCCCGGATGTGTCGCCAGCGGCGCGAAATACTGCGCGATCAGTTCGAATTCAGATGGAAGGTCAGTCATTTATGTCGACTTCTTCACCTTCATGGCGAGCGAATGAAATCGCGTCACCGCTTCTCCTCCAGCTCCCCAGGGCGCAGCCGGCGGGCGAGCGCATCGAGGACGGCATTGACCATCTTCGGCTCGGCGCCGGCGAAGAAGGCGTGGCCGATTTCGACATATTCGTTGATCGCCGCGCGCGCGGGCATGGAGAGCCGGGCGGCCAGCTCCCACGCCCCACAGCGGAATATCGCGCGCAGGATCACCTCGAGCCGGGCGAGCGGCCAGCCCTTGGGCAGCGCCTCGGCGATCAGCGCGTCGAGCCGGTCGCGCTCGGCCAGCGTGCCGCGGACGATCTCGCAGAACAGCTCCTCGTCGGGCGCGATGGCCTCGGCGCCGTCGATGTCGTGGCCCAGCCGATGGCTGCGGAATTCGGCGATCAGCGATTCCGCGTCGGCGCCGCGCAGTTCGCTTTGATAGAGCGCCTGGACGGCGGCGAGCCTGGCCGCCCCGAGCGGTCCGCCCGCGCGGCGTCGGGCGCCGCCGCCGCGGCGCGAGGGCGCGGTCATCGTGGGTACAGGCGGAACTGGCGCTTGTGCTCGACCATGGCGAGGCAGGCGCGCGCCGCGTGGCCGCCCCGGTCCTTCCGGTCGATCCGCGCGCGCTCCATCGCCTGCTCGCGGTTCTCGCAGGTCAGGATGCCGTAGCCCAGCGCCAGCGCGTAGCGGCAGGCGAGGTCCTGCAGGGCGCGCGCGCTCTCGTTGCAGACGAGGTCGTAATGCGAGGTCTCGCCGCGGATCACGCAGCCGAGCGCGATGTAGCCGTCGAACCGCTTGCGCGCGGTGAAGAATTCATGGCTGCGAATGGCGATGGCGATGGCGGCGGGCAGCTCGAACGCGCCTGGCACCTGGAAGCGCTCGACGGTCGCGCCGCCGGCCTCCAGCGCAGCCATCGCGCCCTTCATCAGCTCGTCGGCGATGTCGTCGTAGAACCGCGCCTCGACCACCATGATGTGCGGGAGGTCGGCCACCTACTCCTCCGTCCCGGGAATCGGGCGCTGCTCGACGATGCGGAGCCCGTAGCCTTCCAACCCGACGATGGGCCGCCGGACGTTCGACAGCAGCACCATCTCGTGCACGCCGAGGTCGAGCAGGATCTGCGCGCCGACGCCGTAGTCGCGCAGCGCCGGCGGGCCCGGTGCCTGGTCGTCGGTGGACGGGTGCATGGCATCGAGCTCGGTGCCGGTGCCGACGTCCGAATAAAGGTGGTAGCGCTGGCGCACCAGCTTGGACAGCATCTGCGGCTGCCACTCGCGGATCAGCACCATCACGCCGCGCCCGGCATCGCCGAGCGCCTGCATCGCCGCCTCCAGCCAGTCGCCGCGCCCGACCGCCGTGTCGTGCAGGAGATCGTCGAGCGCGTTGGCCGCGTGCATGCGCACCAGCACCGGCTCGTCGCCCGAGATGTCGCCCTTCACCAGCGCCAGGTGCTCGGCGTACGAGACCTTGTTCACGTAGAGGATCAGCCGGAACTCGCCGCCGTGGCGCAGCGTGATGCTGGTCTCCATGATGCGCTCGACGATGGTGTCGTTGCGCCGGCGGTAGGCGATCAGGTCGGCGATGGTGGCGATCTTGAGGCCGTGGCGCTGGGCGAACGCCACCAGGTCGGGCAGGCGCGCCATCGTGCCGTCGTCGTTCATGATTTCGCAGATCACGCCGGACGGGTTGAGCCCGGCGAGGCGTGCGATGTCGACGGCCGCCTCGGTGTGGCCGGCGCGCACCAGCACGCCGCCCTCGCGCGCGACCAGCGGGAAGACGTGGCCGGGCGAGACGATGTCATACCGCCCCTTGGTGGGGTCGATGGCGACGGCGATGGTGCGCGCACGGTCCGACGCCGAGATGCCGGTGGTCACGCCCTCGCGCGCCTCTATCGAGGTGGTGAAGGCGGTCTGCATGCGCGTCTCGTTGTGGCGCGACATGAGCCCGAGCCCGAGCTCGTTCACCCGCTGCGGCGTCAGCGCCAGGCAGACCAGCCCGCGCCCGTAGCGCGCCATGAAGTTCACCGCGTCGGGCGTCGCCATCTGGCCGGCGATCACCAGGTCGCCCTCGTTCTCGCGGTCCTCGTCGTCGATCAGGATGACCATCCGGCCGTTGCGGATGTCCTCGATGACCTCGTCGACCGGCGACAGCGCGGCATGGACGTCGTCCAGCGTCACGCGCCT
This sequence comes from uncultured Alphaproteobacteria bacterium, assembly GCA_963826605.1. GTDB lineage: Bacteria > Pseudomonadota > Alphaproteobacteria > MPNO01 > DASWLB01 > CAWGHZ01. Next base: position 1,072,730 of record CAWGXN010000001.1, on the reverse strand, counting down.
GAGTTCCGCACCCGAAAAATCCGCCACCGCTACCGTCCCTCGGCCAGCCGCGCCACATAGCGCGCCAGCACGTCGATCTCCAAATTCACTGCGTCGCCCGGGCCGCGATCCGCGAAGGTCGTCGCCGCCCGCGTATGGGCGATGACGTTGACGCCGAACCGGGCCCCGTCCACCTCGTTGACGGTGAGCGACACGCCGTCGAGCGCGACCGACCCCTTGGGCGCGATGAACCGCGCCAGGGCGGCCGGGGCCTCGAAGGCGAAACGAACACTATCGCCCTCCGGTACGGTGTCAAGGACACGCGCCGTGCCGTCGACGTGGCCCGAGACCAGGTGGCCGCCCAGCTCGTCGCCCAGCCTGAGGGCCCGTTCCAGGTTGACCCGCGTGCCGACGCGCCAGCCGCCCAGCGTGGTGCGCGCCAGCGTTTCGGCGGACGACATCACCGCAAACCAGCCCGGCCCCGTCTCCACCACCGTGTGGCACGGGCCCGAGCAGGCGATCGAGGCGCCGATCGCGATGGTCGCCGTGTCATAGGCGGTCTCGATGGTGAAGCGCGTGTCGCCCGCCTTCTCGATGGTGGCGACCCGGCCCACGTCGGTGACGATCCCGGTGAACATCACGCCCGCTCGTAGGTTTCGCAGATATCGTCGCCCACGGGGCGGACGGCGACGCGGCGGAAGGCCGGGCGCGCGGTCGAGCGCGTCGACGCCGAACGCCTCGGCGGCCGGCACGCCGTCGCCGCCGATCAGGCGGGCGCGCGGAACCAGACCAGCCGGTCGACCAGCCCGTCGCGCAGCAGCGCCGCGGCGATGCGGCTGCCGCCTTCGCACAGCACGCGGGTGATGCCGCGCTCGCCCAGCGCCGCGAGCAGCCCGGCGAGGTCGATATAGCCGTGCCCGTCGGGCTCGATCTCGATCGGCTCGACCCCGGCATCCTCCAGCGCCTCGCGCCGCTCGGGCGGCGCGTCGGGCAGCATGACGATCCAGGTCGGGATCTCGCGCGCGGTGGCGACCAGCCGCGCGGTCAGCGGCAGTGCGAGCCGGCCGGCCGCGACGACGCGCACCGGCGAGATGTGCGCCAGGCCCGGCAGGCGGCAATCGAGCATCGGATCGTCGGCCGCCACCGTGCCCGAGCCGATCAGCACCGCGTCGTGCTGCGCCCGCAGCAGATGCGCCCAGGCGCGCGCCGGCTCGCCGGTGATCCAGCGGCTCTCGCCCGTATGGGTGGCGATGCGCCCGTCGAGCGTGGTGGCGAGCTTGAGCGTGACCAGGGGACGGCCTTCGCGCACCCGCATCAGGAACCCGCCGTTCAGCGCCTCGGCCGCGGCGGCGCCGGTGCCGAGCGCGACCGCGATGCCGGCCTCGCCGAGCCGGGCGAGGCCGCGCCCGGCGACGCGCGGGTCGGGGTCCTCGATCGCGACGACGCAGCGCGCGATGCCGGCCTCGATCAGCGCCTCGCAGCACGGGCCGGTCTCGCCCTGGTGGGCGCAGGGCTCGAGCGTGACATAGGCGGTGGCGCCGCGCGCGGCCGCGCCGGCGCGCCGCAGCGCCTCGGTCTCGGCGTGCGGCCGGCCGCCCTTCCGGGTCCAGCCGCGCCCGACGACGACACCGTCCTTCACCAGCACGCAGCCGACCGCCGGGTTGGGCGCGACGTTGCCGAGCCCGCGCCGCGCAAGCGCAAGCGCGAGGTCCATGAAGCGCCGGTCGTCGGCGTCAGTCGGCGGTGCCACCCAGCGTTCCCACGAAGGTCTCGAAATCGCGCGCCTCGCGGAAATTGCGATAGACCGAGGCGAAGCGGACATAGGCCACCGGATCGAGATTGGCGAGCGCGTCCATCACCATCTGGCCGACCGTGTCGGACTTGACCTCGGGCTCGCCCAGGCTTTCCAGGCGGCGGACGATGCCGTTGATGGCGATCTCCACCCGCTCGGGCGACAACCGGCCGCTTGCGCAGCGCGATCATCATCGAGCGGGCCAGCTTGTCGCGGTCGAACGGCTCGCGCTTGCCGTCCTTCTTGACCACCGTGAGCTCGCGGAGCTGGACGCGCTCGAACGTGGTGAAGCGCATGCCGCAGCTCGTGCAGGAACGGCGGCGGCGGATGGCCGAGTTGTCGTCGGTCGGACGCGAGTCCTTGACCTGGGTATCCTCGGTTCCGCAGAACGGGCAGCGCATCGGACCCCTCCGTCAGCGATGCGGATAGACGGGGAAGCGCGCGCAAAGCGCCTCTACCCGGCTCCGCACCGACCGCTCCGCCGCCGCGTTGTCGTCCGGGTTGCGGGCGAGCCCGTCCAGCACCTCGACGATCAGGCCGCCGATCTCGCGGAATTCGGCGGTCCCGAAGCCGCGCGTCGTGCCTGCCGGCGAGCCGAGCCGGATGCCCGAAGTGACGGTCGGCTTCTCCGGGTCGAACGGGATGCCGTTCTTGTTGCAGGTGAGGCCGGCGCGCTCGAGGCTGGTCTCGGCCGCCTTGCCGGTCAGCTTCTTCGGGCGCAGATCGACCAGCATCAGATGCGTGTCGGTGCCGCCCGAGACGATGTCGAGCCCGCCCTCGCCCAGGGTCGCGGCCAGGGCGCGCGCATTGTCGACCACGTGCCGGGCATAGTCGCGGAAGTCGGGACGCAGCGCCTCGCCCAGCGCGACCGCCTTGGCGGCGATCACATGCATCAGCGGCCCGCCCTGGATGCCCGGGAAGATCGCGGAATTGACCTTCTTGCCGATCTCCTCGTCCATGGCGAGGATCATGCCGCCGCGCGGCCCGCGCAGCGTCTTGTGCGTCGTGGTGGTGACGATGTGGGCGTGGGGCAGCGGGCTGGGGTGCACCTTGCCTGCGACCAGCCCGGCGAAATGCGCCATGTCGACCATCAGGTAGGCGCCCACCGAGTCCGCGATCTCGCGGAAGCGGGCGAAATCGATGATGCGCGGGATAGGCCGAGCCGCCGGCGACGATGATCTTCGGCTTATGCTCGGCGGCGAGTCGCGCGACCTCGTCGAAGTCGATGCGCGCATCCTCGCGCCGCACGCCGTACTGCACGGCATGGAACCACTTGCCCGAATAGTTGGGCGCCGCGCCGTGGGTCAGGTGCCCGCCGGCGGCGAGCGACATGCCGAGGATCGTGTCGCCCGGCTTGGCCAGGGCGAAGAACGCACCGAGATTGGCCTGGGCGCCGGAATGGGGCTGGGCGTTGACGAAGGCGCAATCGAACAGCTTCTTCGCCCGCTCGCGCGCCAGATCCTCGACCACGTCCATGAACTCGCAGCCGCCGTAATAGCGCCGGCCCGGGTAGCCCTCGGCGTACTTGTTGGTCATCACCGAGCCCTGGGCCTCCAGCACGGCGGCCGAGACCACGTTCTCCGAGGCGATCAGCTCGATCTGGTCCTGCTCGCGGGCGAGCTCGCCCCGTATGGCGGCGTTCACCTCCGGGTCCGTCTCGGCAAGCGCGGCATCGAAAAACCCGTCGTCGAGCGCCGTCGCGGCCTCCTGTACCGACATCCGATCCCTTTCCTTTCAAAGCATTCGCGCGCGGCGTGGCCCGGCGGCCGGCCTGCGGCCGGGCGGGCGCGCGCGATTCGTGGAAACCCGAGTCGGCGCGGAACTTACCATATGTGGCGGGCGCCATACCAGCATCCCACTACCGCTCGCGAGGCGGCGCGCGAGCGCGGGCGCGCTTCGCAAACGGCAGTTGGCGTGACGCCTTAAAGAATTCGCGCCCTTGCAAAGTCACAGCGAGGGCGTTTATAAAAAATTTATGTTGGAGTTCGCGTGGCCGATGGCGCTCCATGGCCACACATCCGCCAAATTCGGTGCTTTTGGACAAGGTCGCGCGGCGACTTGCCCCGCGCTTACTACAGCGCGGCAAAAGGCCGCAATCATAGGTGGCATCTTAGGGTTCATTCGTCCATGGCTTTATACAATCAATTCTTGAACGTTGTTGACAAGCGATTTTGCGCGTGTCAATCAATCCGCCATCCCAAGAAACAGGAAAGGGACCAGGAATGGTCGATCAGCCCGAGAAAGCAATCGATTCCGGGGAAGTCCTACGCATGGCCGTGAACATCGTGGCGGCGTATGTCAGCAACAATCCGCTGCCCCCGGGGCAGATCTCCGAAGTCATAGGAACCGTGTTCGCCTCGCTCCGCTCCTATACCGGCGACAGCCCCGTCGCCACCGCGGAGCCGCTGAAGCCGGCCGTGCCGGTGCGGCGCTCGGTCACGCCCGAATACCTCGTCTGCCTCGAGGACGGCAAGAAGCTCAAGATGCTCAAGCGCCACCTGCGCGCGGCCTATGGCATGTCGCCGGACGAGTATCGCGCCAAGTGGAGCCTGCCGCCCGACTACCCGATGGTAGCTCCGAACTATGCCGCGCAACGGTCTGATTTCGCCAAGAAAATCGGGCTCGGCCGCAAGCCCGGCCAGCGCCCCGGCCGGCGCGCCCGGGCCGAGGCGTAGGCGGGGACGCGCCGCCTTCCGACGATCATCCCGGGCCCCGCGCGCCGCGCCGTCCGGGATGACCCTTCCGGTTCGGCGCCTCACCCCTGCGGCTTGAAGTAATCGTACTTGCCGTCGTGCCAGACATAGAAGACGTAGCCCGGCGCGGTGACGTCGCCCTTGGCGTCGAACCCGATCTTGCCGAGCACCGTATCGAACTGGCCCTGGCGCAGCGCCGCCGCCACCTTGGCCGTGTCCGTGGTGCCCGCCTTCTCCACCGCCTGCGCCCAGGCCTGGATCGCGCCGTAGCTGTATAGCGTGTAGCCCTCGGGCTCGTAGCCCTGCTTGCGGAACTCGGCGACGACCGGCGCGGCCTCGGCATTCTTGCGCGGGTCGGGGCTGAAGGTCATCAGCGTCCCCTCGCCCGCCTTTCCAGCGATCTTCCAGAACTCGTCGGTGACCAGCGCGTCGCCGGCGGCGAGGACGGTGTCCATGCCCTGGTCGCGCATCTGGCGGACGATCAGCCCCGCCTCGGTGTGGTAGCCGCCGAGATAGACCACGTCGACGCGGGCCTGCTTCAGCTTGGTGACGAGCGCCGTGTAGTCCTTTTCGCCCGCCGTGTAGGCCTCGTACATCACCTCATGGATGCCGCGCGCGTTCAGCGTCTTCTTGGTCTCGTCGGCGAGACCTTTGCCGTAGGCCGTCTTGTCCTGGATGATCGCGATGTTCTTGCCCTTGAAATGGTCGGCGATGAAGTCGCCCGCCACCTTGCCCTGCTGGTCGTCGCGCCCGCAGGTGCGGAACACGTTCGCGAGGCCGCGCTCGGTGAGCTGCGGATTGGTCGAGGCCGGCGAGATCTGCAGGATGTTCTCCTCGGCATAGACGTCCGACGCCGGGATCGACGAGCCGGAGCAGAAATGCCCGGCAACCAGCGCGACGCGACGCGTGGCCATCTGACTTGCGACCGTGTACGCCTGCTTCGGATCGCACGCGTCGTCGCCGACCAGAAGCTTCAGCTTCTTGCCCATCACGCCGCCCTTGGCGTTGAGGTCGGCCACGGCCATCTCGGCGCCGCGCTTGAGCTGCTCGCCGAACGTGGCGTACTGGCCCGTGATCGGCCCGACCGAGGCGATGGTGATCTCGCTCTGCGCCGCCGCCGGGCGTGCCGCGCCGAGCGCCGCGAGCGCCGCCACCGCCGCGACAACGATCCCGCTTCGTTTCATCCCAACCTCCGTCGTTCGTTGTTTGGCCAATCTAACATTTCTCAGGATGCCGCGCCGCCGTCGAGATAGGCCGCGCGCACCTCCTCGTTGGCCAGCAGCTCCGCCCCGGTGCCGGCCAGCGTGATGCGGCCGTTGACCATGACATAGCCGCGCGCGGCGAGGCGCAGCGCCTGGTGGGCGTTCTGCTCGACCAGGAACACGGTCACCCCGTCGCTCCTCGTTGATCTCGCGGATCGCGGCGAAGATGCGCCGCACGATCAGTGGCGCGAGGCCGAGCGACGGCTCGTCGAGCAGCAGCAGGCGCGGACGCGCCATCAGCGCGCGGGCGATGGCCAGCATCTGCTGCTCGCCGCCCGACAGCGTGCCGCCGCGCTGCGCCCGGCGCTCGGCGAGAAGCGGGAACAGGTCGAACACCCGGTCGAGCGCCGTCGCCGGCCGCACCGCCCGCGGCCGTCGCGCCGAGCTGGAGGTTCTCCAGCACCGTCATGCGCGGGAAGATGCGCCGCCCCTCTGGCGCGTGGGCGAGGCCAAGCCGGGCGATCTCCCAGGTCGGGCGCCGGGTGATGTCGGCCCCGTCGAACAGGATGCGCCCGGCGCTGGCGCGCGGCTCGCCGCAGATGGTCATCAGCAGGGTCGACTTGCCCGCGCCGTTGGCGCCGATCAGGGCGACGATCTCGCCCTCCGCGACGGCGAGGTCGAGCTCGTGCAGCACCGCGATATGGCCGTACCCGGCGGCGAGACCGGCGATCTGGAGCATCACGGCTCGTCCTCGCCGAGATAGGCGGCGATCACACGCGCATCGCGCCGCACCGCCTCGGGCGCGCCGTCGGCGATCTTGCGCCCGTAATCGAGCACGACGATCCGGTCGGAAATCCCCATCACCACGCTCATGTCGTGCTCGATCAGCAGGATGCCGGTGCCCGCCTCGCCGCGGATCTCGGCCAGAAGCGCGGTGAGCGCCGCGGATTCGCGCGGGTTGAGGCCGGCCGCCGGCTCGTCGAGGCAGAGCAGCGCCGGGCCGGTGCACATGGCGCGCGCGATCTCGAGCCGGCGCTGGTCGCCGTAGGACAGGTTGCCGGCCAGATCGTCGGCACGGTCGGTGAGGCCGATGCGGTCGAGCCAGCCGCGCGCCACCTCGACCGCCGCGCCGCTCGGCCGCGCCTGTAGCCGCCGAGGCCGAGCAGCCCGGCGACCGTGTAGCCCGAGGCGCGCATCAGCGCGTTGTGCTGGGCCACCAGCAAATTCTCCAGCAGCGACATGCCGGCGAACAGCCGCACGTTCTGGAAGGTCCGCGCGACGCGCGCCCGGCGCGCGATGCGGTGGCCGGCCATGCGCTCCAGCCGGAAGCGGCGCTCGCCGCTCGCCAGGATCAGCGTCCCCGCGCTCGGCCGGTAGAAGCCGGTGACGCAGTTGAACACCGTCGTCTTGCCGGCGCCGTTCGGCCCGATCAGGGCGGTGATCGCCCCCGCCTCGGCCTCGAAAGACAACCCGTCGACGGCGACGAGCCCGCCGAACCGCATGGTCAGCTCCTCGACCGTGAGCAGCGCGCGTCACGGCGCCGCCTTGCGCCCGGCGAGCCGGATGGTCGGGCTCGCGACGGGCGAGCAGCCCGCGCGGCCGCCAGGTCATGATCAGCACCATCGACACGCCGAAGGCGAGCATCCGGTATTCCTGCAGCGCGCGGAACCATTCCGGGACGCCGATCAGCACGAACGCGGCAAGGGCCACGCCGGTCTGGCTGCCCATGCCGCCGAGCACGACAATCGCCAGGATGATCGCCGACTCGATGAAGGTGAAGCTCTCCGGGCTGATGAAGCCCTGGCGCGTGGCGAAGAACGCGCCGGCGAACCCGCCGAACATGGCACCCATCGCGAAGGCCGACAGCTTGACCGCCGTCGGGTTGATGCCGAGCGCGCGGCAGGCGATCTCGTCCTCGCGCAGCGCCTCCCACGCGCGCCCGATCGGCAGGCGGCGCAGGCGCAGCGTCACCAGGTTGGTCACCAGCGCCATCGCCAGGATCAGGTAGTAGAGGAACACGATGCGCTGCATGGGCGAATAGGGCACGTCGAAAAGCTGATGGAAGGTCGTGCCGCCGCCGCGCGCGACGGGCGAGAACGTGACGCCGAAGAAATCGGGCCGCGGGATGCCGGAGATGCCGTTGGGCCCGTTGGTCAGGCTCACCCAGTTGGTGAGCACGATGCGGATCATCTCGCCGAACCCGAGCGTGACGATCGCCAGGTAGTCGCCCCGCAGGCGCAGCACCGGGAAGCCGAGCGCGATGCCGAACGAGGCGGCGAGCGCGCCGGCGAGCGGCAGGCACTCCCAGAAGCCGAGGTGCAGGCCGGTCGCGAGCAGCGCGAAGCCATAGGCGCCGACGGCGTAGAACGCGACGTAGCCGAGATCGAGCAGCCCGGCGAGCCCGACCACGATGTTGAGGCCCCAGCCGAGCATCACGTAGGTCATCACCAGGATGGCGATGTCCATCAGCCTCCGGTCGGCAAAGGGAAAGGCCGGCAGCGCCACGGCGAAGGCGATAGCGAGCGGCACCAGCCAGGCTTGCGCCCGGCGCGCCCAGCGACGCGCGCCGCTCCACTAGGTCGGCTTCTGGCACCGGCCGCGCGCCCCGGACCAGCGCGACAGACGCCCGCAGCGCCACCACCAGACCGCCGCCGACCGCGACCACGGCGAGGAACCCGCTCGGCGCACCGACGGCCCACGCAGCGGCGGCGACGGCGAGCCCGCCGGGCAGCGCCCAGCGCGCCCTTCCCGCGCGCACCAGCCCGATCCCGAGCCGGCCGAGAAAGACCAGCCCCACCGCCCCGGCCAGCGCGCCGAGGCGCGGCACGATCACCACCGCGCCGCGCGACTCGGTGAGGTGCAGCCCGACGATCACCACGCCCAGCGCCGCCGCCACCAGGGCGGCCAGCGCCGAATCCTTGAGGAGGGGCGCGAGGCCGGGGGCCGCCGGCAGGGCCACTAGACCTTCTCCACCTCGGGCCGGCCCAGCAGCCCCGTCGGCCGGAAGATCAGCACCAGCACCAGGATGGAGAAGGCGGCTACGTCCTTGTACTCGACCGAGAAGCAGCCGGACCACAGCGCCTCGATCAGGCCGATCAGGAGCCCGCCCAGCATCGCCCCGGGGATCGAGCCGATCCCGCCGAGCACGGCGGCGGTGAATGCCTTGATGCCGGCGAGGAACCCGATGAAGAAGTCGATCACGCCGTAATAGAGCACCGTCATCGTGCCGGCGACGGCGGCGAGCGCCGCCCCCATCACGAAGGTGAGCGAGATGGTGCGGTCGACGTCGATTCCCAGCAGCGCCGCCATGTGCCGGTCCTGCTCGCAGGCGCGCTGGGCGCGGCCGAGCGCCGTGCGCGCGATCAGCAGCGCGAAGCGCCGCCATCAGCCCGACGGTCAGCGCGACGATCAGGATCTGCATGTGGCTGAAGCGTGACGGTGAAGCCGTGGCTGTTCTCCAGCACGTAGCCGCCCCGGATCAAAGGCGGCAGGGTCTTCACCCGCGCGCCCTGGGTGAGCTGGACGTAGTTCTGCAGCGCGATCGACATGCCGATCGCCGAGATCAGCGCGGCGAGGCGCGGCGAGCGGCGCAGGGGCCGGTAGGCCACCCGCTCGAGCGCCCAGCCGTATACGCCGGTCAGCAGCATCGAGACCAGCAGCACGACGATCAGCGCGACGACCAGGGCCGCGCCGCCCGTCGGGCCCAGAACCACGAACGAGATCAAGGCGATGAAGGCGCCGATCATGTAGATCTCGCCGTGCGCGAAATTGATCATCCCGACGATGCCGTAGACCATCGTGTAGCCGATGGCGATCAGCCCGTAGACGGCGCCCAGCGTGACCCCGTTGATGACCTGCTGCAGCAGGTAGGCCTGGGAGAAGCAGGCGTTCATCCGGCGCGGCGGCGCAGCACGTAGGCCAGCTTGTCCAGCGCGGCGCGGCGCAGCGCGGCCTCGCCCGCGGCGGGCGGCCCGACGATCGACACCTCGACCAGCGTCTCCGGGTCCGTCGCGACGACCTTCACCGAATTGCCCACGCGAAGGTATTCGATGATGACCTCCCTTTCGGGTCCGCGCGCCATCGCGTCTCCCTGACCCCCGAACGCGTCCGGATGCGACCTTAACAGAGCGTGCCGGAATCGCGCCAGCGCCAGCCCGGCTGCCGCTTAGAGTCCATTAACTATTCGTGCCCACGATGACGCATCCGAGGTGTCTCACCGGATCGGAACGTGGTCCCCTTGCCCGCAATGCCTCCGGACGAAGCCGCACCCTTGCCCGGGCCCAATCCCGACGCAGCGGCTGTGCGCAAATCGTGGCTGCGCGCCGTGCTGGGCGCGGCGGTGGCGCTGGTCCTCGGCGCATCGCTGTCGGTGGCCGCCTACTGGTCCCTCACCCGGGCGCAGCACGAGAGCGACATGATGTCGTTCAACCGCCACGCCAGCGCCAACGTGGTGGCCTTCCAGTCCTCGGTCTCGCGCTATCTCGACGTGGGCATCGGCGTGCGCGCCCTGTTCGCCGCCTCCGATGACGTCTCCGGCGAGGAATTCTCGATCTTCGCCCGCCAGGTGGTGCAGACGAACCCGGAAATCTGGTCGCTCGGCTATATCGTTCGCGAGATCGACGCAGCGGCCCCCGCCCCCAGCCGCACGCGCTACGTCGTCCACTACCTGGAGACGCGCGACGGCGGCACGGATCGGGCCGGCAGCGACCTGTCGGGCCGCCCGGGATGGGTGGCCGCGATGGAGCGGATCGCCGCCACCGGCAACCCCACCGCGCTGAGCGCGGACCGGCTGCTCGGCAGCGCCGAAGCGGGACCGGGCTTCGTCATCCTGCTTCCCGTCTACGCCACCGGCTTCGTGCCCACCAGCGCCACCGAGCGCCGCCACGCGCTGACCGGCTTCGCCGCCGTCAGCCTCAGGATGGCGGACGTGGTGTACGCGGCGCTCGGCGCGGCTTCCGGCTCGGGACTCGATTTCTACCTGTACGAGACGACCGCGCCCCAGCCCCGCCTGCTCTATGCCCGGACGGCCGGCGGGGCGAAGGCGCCCCCGCTCGATGCCGCCGCCGCCCTCGCCCAGGCCAGGCGCGGCGTGCTCCGATCCATTGACGTCGCGGGGCGGTACTGGACCACCCTGTTCCTGCCGGCGGCCGGGGCGCGCCCGCTCGAGCGCGGTCTCGCCGCACCGCTCACCCTCGCCTTCGGGCTGATGCTGAGCGTCATGGTGGCCGGCTACCTGAAGCTGGTCGCCGACCGCAACCGCAACGTCCGCGAGCAGGTGGCCGAACGGACCGCCGCGCTCGAGGCGGCCAATGCCCGGCTCGAGATCGAAATCGCCGAGCGCAGCGCCGTCGAGGCCAAGGCCGCGCGCGCGCATGCGCGGCTGCTCGACGCCATCAACAGCCTGCCCAACAACTTCCTGCTGTGGGACGCCGACGACCGGCTGGTGCTGTGGAACCGCTGCGCGGAGGAGAGCCTCCACCGCAACGGCAACCACGACACGCTGATCACGGGCCGCACGTTCGACGACTTCGTCCGGCGCGCCTTCAGCCGGGTCGACGGATATAACGAGCCGGGCGGGCGAGAGGCGCTGATCGAGGACCGCATCCGGCTGCACCGCGAGGGCAAGGACACCGGCGAGATCCGCCTCAGGGACGGGCGGTGGCTCTACGTCTCCGAGCACAAGATGGCCGACGGCGGCCGGATCAGCCTCTATCTCGACATCACCGACCGCAAGCGCGCCGAAGAGCAGATGCGCACCGCCAACCGCATGCTCGAAGCGACGATCGAGGCGTGCCCGCTGGCCATCACCGTCGCCGACCTCGAGGACCGGGTGGCGATGTGGAACCCGGCCTCGGAGCGCCTGTTCGGCTGGTCCGCCGAAGAGGTGGTGGGCAAGCGCATCCCGACCCGCATTCCGGGCCGCGACGAGAAGCGCGGCCTCGTCCGCCGCACCGTGCTGCGCGAGGGCCGGCTGATCGTCATCGAAGATCAGCGCATGACCAAGGACGGCCGCATCATCGACGTGGAGATGCATGCGGCGCCGCTGCGCGACGACCAGGGCGAGATCAAGCGCCTGTTCGTCGTGGTCGTCGACATCACCGAGCGCAAGAAGGCCGAGGAGGCTTTGCGCGCCAGCGAGGAGCGCTACCGCGAACTGATCGCCCGCGCCCCCGAGGCGATGATCGTGCACGACAACACGCAGATCCTGTTCGCCAACGAGGCCGCGGGCCGGCTGAACCGCGCCTCGCCCGACGAGCTGGTCGCGCTGGGCGATCCGATGAACATGGTCCACCCCGACGACCGCGCCAAGGTGCGTCGCCGCCGCCGCCTGCGCCAGGCCGCCCGCGAAGACCTGACCCCTTTAGAGCTGCGCTGGGTCGCCCGCGACGGAACCGTCACGTGGATCGAGGCCAACGCGACGCCGGTTGAATGGTACGGCAAGTCCTGCATGCTGCTCGCCGCCCGCGACGTGACCGAGCGCAACCTGGCCGACAAGGCGCGCCAGGAGGCCGAGGAGGCGCTGCGCGATTCCGAGAACCGCTACCGCCACCTGGTCGAGATGTCGCCGGACGCGATCTTCGTGCACGTCGACGGCGTCATCAAGTTCGCCAACCGGTCCGCCGCCCGCCTGCTGGGCGCCGCCTCGCCCGACCTGCTCCTCGGCCGGCTGGTGTCGAACCATGTGGTGCCCGAGGACCTGCCCATTCAGACGGCGGCGCGCGTCGAGCTGGGGACGGCGGGGCGCACGCGCGTGCCGGCGATCCGCTGGCGCCGGCTCGACGGCGGGATGCTCACGGTCGAGGTCCAGGCGGCGCGGCTGAGCTACCAGGGCCAGACCGCGAACCAGATCATCGCGCGCGACATCACCGCCCGGCAGGCGGCCGAGGAGGCGCTGCGCGAGGCGAAGGAGGCGGCGGAAGCCGCCAACCGGTCGAAGTCTGAGTTCCTGGCGAATGTGAGCCACGAGCTGCGCACGCCGCTGAACGCCGTGATCGGCTTCTCCGAGGTCATGGAGCAGGAGATGTTCGGCGCGCTGGGCAACGCGCACTACCGCGACTACGCCCGCGATATCCGCATCAGCGGCATGCATCTGCTGGAGGTGATCAACGACATCCTCGATCTCGCCAAGGTCGAGGCCGGCAAGCTCGACCTGCAGGAGCAGACGGTCGAGCTCGAGAAGGTGATCGAGGCGACGGTGCGGCTGGTGCGCGAGCGCGCGGGCGGGCGCAACATCGACCTGTCCACCCGGCTCGCCCTGCCGTTGCCCCGGATCTGGGCCGACGAGCGCAAGGTGAAGCAGATCCTGATCAACCTTCTGTCCAACGCGATCAAGTTCACGCCGGAGGGCGGCGCGATCACCGTGTCCGCCGGCGTCGAGCCCGACGGCTCGCTCTCCCTCGCCGTCGCCGACACGGGCATCGGCATCGCCCGGGAGCATATCGAAATCGTGCTCGCCCCGTTCGGCCAGGTCGACAGCGCGCTCAGCCGCAAGCATCCCGGCACGGGGCTCGGCCTGCCGCTCACCAACTCGCTGGTCAAGCTGCATGGCGGTACGATGCTGTTCGAAAGCGAGCTGGGCAAGGGCACGACCGTCCGGATCATCCTGCCGCGCGAGCGCATCATCGGCGCCCCCGCCCGCCGGGAGATGCTGGCCTAGCCTAGGCCCTCAATACGTGGTCGAGGGCGCCGGGCGGCCCAGCGTCACCGCGCCATAGAGCTGGCCCGCGATGTCCCAGTTGTTGGCGATATGGTGCGAGATGGCGTGCGCGTCGCGGAAGGCGCGCTGCAGCGCATCGCCATTGTGCAGCCCACCGCCGCCGGTCATCTTGAACAGCAGGTCGACGGCGCGCATCGCCAGGTCGGCGGCGAAGGCGTGGTCGCGCCGGTTGCGCACCCGCTGGGCGACGCGTGAGCTCGCGCCCGGCGGTCACCGTGTCCATCGTGTCGCGCACGTCGCGCTGCAGCAGGAGCTCGGCCGACTCGGCGAGCGCCGACGCCTCCCCCAGCCGCATTTGGCTGGTCGGGAAATCGGCGACCGACTGGCCGCGCCCGCGCGTGGTGAAGCCCTTCATCATCGCGACATAGCTGTCGATCGCGCCCTTGGCGACGCCGACGCCGGGCGCCGACAGGCACAGCGGGAAGACCGACATCATCGGGATGCGGTAGAGCGCGTAGTCGTTGACCTTCGAGCCGGGCGCGACGCCGTCATAGGCTTCCTGCATGAGCAGCGTGCGATGGAACGGCACGAACTTGTCGTCGATGGCGAGGTCGTTCGATCCGGTGCCGGAAAGCCCGATCGTGTCCCAGTTGTCGACGATGGTGACGTCGGATTTCGGCAGCAGGAAATACCAGGGGACCGGCGGCTTGCCCTCGCCGCCCTCCACCAGCCCGCCGACGATGAACCATTCGGCATTGTGGCAGCCCGACGAGAACTTCCACTTGCCGGTCAGGCGCCAGCCGCCCGGCGCGGCCACGGTCCGCCCGCCCGGCATGTAGCTGGAGCCGAGGATCGCCGCCGGATCGGCGCCCCACACGTCGTCCTGCGCCTCGCGCGGGAACAGCCCGAGATGGAACTGGTGGATCGAGACCACCGAGAACACCCAGCCGGCCGACCCGCACCCCGCGGCCAGCGCGGTGACGCAGTCGAGAAACGGCACCAGCCCCATCTCGCTGCCGCCATAGCGACGCGGCTGCAGCAGGGTGAACAGCCCCGCCTCCTTGAGCTCGTCGATGGTTTCCGCTGGCACGCGGCGGGCGGCGTTGGTCGCCTCCGACCGTGTCCGCAGCGTCGGCGCCAGCTCCTTCGCCCGGGCGACATACGCGTCCGCAGTAACCCCTCCCGGGGCATCGCTTCGCACCGTTGCCATCGTCCCTCCCGCGCTGCCTTTTTCCTATCACCCGCCGCGCGAAGCGGCAACGTTGGGACGTTTCCCTTGACGGGGTTCGGCACGGGCGGTTAGCTAGCCGCGCCACAACAACCAATCAGGAACGCGACATGCCAGCGATCGTCGAGCCCGGCACCGGGCTCGAGTTCTATGACCTCAGCCAGCCCTGGGGCTACAACATCCCGACCTACCCCGGCTACGAGGACGTCAAGATCGAGCGCTTCACCTATCACGCCAAGCACGGCGTGATGACGTCCAAGGTGGTCACGATCTTCCACTGCTCGACCCACGCCAACGCGCCGATCCACCTGGTCCCGATGGCCCAGGGCATCGGCGAGGTGGCGGCGGAGCGGTTCTTCGGCACCGGCGTCGTGGTCGATCTGCCCAAGGGCAAGTGGGAGAAGATCACCGCGAAGGACCTGCAGGCCGCCAGGCCCGCCATCCGGCCCGGCGACATCGTGCTGATCAACACGGGCTGGCACCACAAATACTCCGACAGCCAGGAATATTTCGGCTACGCGCCCGGCATGACCAAGGACGCGGCCGAATGGCTGGTCAAGCGCAAGGTGAAGATGGTCGGCGTCGACACGGCCGAGATCGACCACCCGCTCGCCACCTCGTTCGGGCCGCACCGCAACGGGCCGCAGATCAAGAAGATCGCGCCCGAATACAAGCAGGCGACCGGACGCGATGCGCTGAAGGACTTCCCGGAGTGGAACGTCGCGCACAAGACGCTGCTGGCGGCGGGCATCCCGACCATCGAGAACGTCGGCGGCGACGTCGACGAGGTGACGGGCAAGCGCCTCACCTTCCACGCCTACCCATGGCGCTGGTTCGAGGGCGATGCCTGCGTGGTGCGGCTGGTCGCGATCTGCGACCCGTCGGGCGAGTACCGGGTCGAGACCGGCAAGCGGAGATAGTCATGGCCCAGGCGAAGAAGATGTCGAAGACCCCCCGCAAGGCGCCGGCCCGCGCCCGCGCGCTGCAGGCGACGAAGCCCGCCGCCCGGTCGCGCCGCGCCCCCTCCTCCACCTCCGACCTCGAGTTCTACGAGCTGTCGCACCGCTGGGGCCACGGCATGCCGCAATGGCCGTCGCGCACCAACCTTGCAACCAAGACTCTGATGTTCCACGCCAAGGACGGCGTGTTCGTGCAGCAGTTCGAAGGCATCATGCATCGCGGCACGCACATGGACGCGCCGATCCACGTGCTGGAGAACCAGCCCACGATCACCGAATACGACATGTGGCGCTTCTTCGGCACCGGCGTGGCGGTGTCGATCCCCAAGGGCAAGTGGGGGGTGATCACCCCCGACGACCTGGAGAAGGCGCGGCCCGAAGATCCAGCCGGGCGACATCGTGATGATCAACACCGGCTCGCACCGCAAGTGGGGCGACAATCCGGACTATTTCGCCTACTCCCCCGGCCTCTACAAGGACGCGGCGGAATGGATCGTCGAGCACAAGGTCAAGCTGATCGGCGTCGACGTCCAGGCGCTCGACCACCCGCTCGGCACGTTCCTCGGCCCGCACGGGCCGGGCCCGGCCCAGCCGCATCTCGACGCCGAGTACTACGCGATGACCAAGCGCCACATCGCCGACGACTTCCCGCTGTGGGAGCCGGCGCACAAGATCATGATGACGCACGGCATTCCGGGCATCGAGAATATCGGCGGCGATCTGGACAAGATCACCGGCAAGCGCTGCACCTTCATGGCGTTCCCGTGGCGCTGGCCGGAGGGCGAGGGCTGCGGCGTGCGCGTGGTCGCCATCATCGACCCGAAGGGCAGGTACCGCATCGAAACCGGGGAGGGCTGAGATGGACGTCACCCGCATCACCGACGCCAAGCCCTACGAGGCGGCGCGCCACTGGGACATGACCGCGCTTCGGCTGCAGGGGCTGGAAGCCAGCCCCGACGAAGAAGCTCACCCTCGGGCTTTCCTATTTCCTGCCGGGCGGCGGGGCGGAGAACAGCGCGTCACCGCTCGAGCGCGATCTATGTCGTCGTCGACGGCGAGATGACCGTGACCATCGCCGGCAAGGACACCGTCCTCGGCCCGATGGATTCCTGCCATATCCCGCCCGGCGAGGAGCGCCAGATCGTGAACAGGACCAACCGCGTGGCGACCATGCTGGTCGTCATGCCCGCGCCGGAGAAGTGACATGGCGACCGAAGCCAAGACCGCCCTGCCCGAGGCGTTCACCAACCCGCTGAGCGTCTTCAACATCAAGGACCGCTCGATCGTGGTGACCGGCGCGACCGGCGCGATCGGGCGCACCTGCGCCATCGTCTGCGCGGCGGTGGGCGCCAACGTGACCATCGCCGGCGGCAACATGGGTGAGCTCGAAGAGCTGGCCGACGAGATTCAGCGGCCTCAAGAAGGGCAAGGTCGCGGTCGCGAACGTCCGCCCCAAGACCGAGGCAGACTGCAAGAAGATCATGGACATCGCCTGCGACAGCCACAATGGCGTCGACGGGCTGTTCGTCGCGTCGGGCTACAACAAGGCGGGCTTCATCCACGAGATGCCCCAGCAGGACTGGGAGGACGTGATCGACGCGAATTTGCGCCAGACCTGGCTCGCCTGCCGCGCATACACGCAACGTGCGATCGAGCAGAAGCGCGGCGGCAAGATCGTGCTGATGTCGTCGGTGCGCGGGCGGCACGGCAACATCTCGGGCTACACCGCCTACTGCATCTCCAAGGGCGGCATCGACGGGCTCACCCACGTGCTGGCCACCGAGCTCGCCAAGCACGGCATCCAGGCCAACGCCATCGCGCCCACCGTGTTCCGCTCCAAGCTGACCGCCTGGATGTACGGCGACGACGAGCTGGGCCAGGCGACGAAGGCGCGCTCGCTCTCGCGCATCCCGACCGGGCGGCTCGGCGAGCCGGAGGATTTCGTCGGCATCCTGCTCTATCTCCTGTCGCCGGCGTCGAACTTCACCACCGGCCAGGTGATGTATATCGACGGCGGCTTCACCGCGGGGTGAGCGTCACCGAGGAAGCAGCTAATGCCCAAGGAAAGCGTCACGGTCCTCGGCGCGGGGCTGATGGGCCACGGCATCGCGCAGATCTTCGCGGCCGGCGGCCACAAGGTCGTGCTTTACGACACCAGCGCCGAGGTTTTGAAGACCGCGCCTGAGCGCATCCGGGCGATCTTCGCCCTTCTGGAGCAGGACCCTGCCGGCGCGGCGAACGTCTCGTGCGAGCCCGACTTCGACAAAGCCGTCGCCGACGCCGACCTGGTGATCGAGGCAGCACCCGAGAAGCTGCCGGTGAAGCAGGATATCTTCGCCCGCCTCGAGAAGGCGGCGAAGCGGGACTGCATCCTCGCCTCCAACACCTCGGCCCTGCCGATCACCAAGATCGCCGAGCCGGTTGCGACGGCCGACCGCGTGGTCGGCACGCATTTCTGGAACCCGCCGCATCTGATCCCGCTGGTCGAGGTGGTGCAGGCCGAGCGCACGTCGCTCGCGACCGTCGAGAAGACCATCGCCCTGCTCGCCGCCTGCGGCAAGTCGCCGGTCCACGTGAAACGTGACGTGCCGGGCTTCATCGGCAATCGGCTGCAGCACGCGATGAAGCGCGAGGCGATCGCCATCGTCGCCGCCGGCATCTGCGACGCGGAAACGCTCGACATCGTGGTGAAGGACGGGTTCGGCGCGCGGCTCGGCATCCTCGGCCCGATGGAGCAGTCGGACCTGATCGGCGTCAATATCACCCTGGATGTTCAGCGCACCATGTGCCCGGCGCTCGACGCCTCGCCGGAGCCCAGCCCGCTCCTCGTCGCCATGGTCGAAAAGGGCGAGCTCGGCATGTCGACCGGCAAGGGGTTCTACGAGTGGACCCCGGAGAAGGCCGCCGCCGTGCGCAAGCGCGTCAACGACCAGCTCGTCGCCCTCGCCCGCGCCCGCGCGAAAGGGCGGAAGAACTGAACTTGCCTATCCGTTCGTCCTGAGGAGCGTCGTGGCGAAGCCAAGACGCGTCTCGAAGGACGAACCCGTAAGGTCATGTCTCCGTCGCCCTTCGAGGCGCTTGCTTCGCAAGCTCCTCAGGGCGAACGGAGAGGTTCCAGTGCTTCCAGACAGGCCCCGGATCGGCGCCATGCGCCGTCCGGGGTGACAGTCAGGTCTTCTCTACTTCAGGAACTTGTTGGTGTAGATGCCGTCGAAGGACTTGAGCTTCTCCGACTCCTTGATCATCCCGCCGGCCAGCATCAGCTCCTGCGCATGGGCGAGCCCCGCCTCCGAGAACTCGGGCGACATCGGCGTGGTCTTCGCCATCCGCTCGTAGGCCTGCTTCAGCTCGGCCGGGTTGGAGCGCGGCATGCGCTTCTGCAGCACCTCCAGCGTCTCGGCCGGATGGTCGTGCACGTATTTGTGCGCCTCGACATAGCCCGCCATCAGCTTCTGGCAGACCGTCGGCTTCTTCTCGCACACCACCGGCCGGGTCAGCGTGGCCGTCGACGCGAAGGGCAGCAGCTCGGGCACGTCGGTCGCACCGCTCGCCAGGTTGAAGTCGCCGCGCGACATGGAGATGAATTGCCAGGGCGAGGTGAAGGTCGCGGCCTGGGTCGCGCCGGACGTCATCGCGGCCAGCGCAGCCGGCGGCGCCATCGGCGTCGTGACGAACCCGCGCTCCGGGTCGACGCCGCCCTTCTTCGCGACGTAGCGCAGGAACGCCTGAACGATCGTGTTGGGCGCGTCGACCGACACCTTCGCGCCCTTCAGCGCCTTGACGCGCTCTGCGAGCGGCATTTCGGGCGAGAGGTGCGCCGCGGTCGCCGCCGCCTTGCTCATCATCACGTCGAAGGCGAGGCCATTCGCCATCAGTCCGAGACCGATGATCTTCTGGCCACGGATGTTGGCGCGGATCAAAGTGGGACCGGACGCGACCGAGAAGTCGACGCTGCCGGCCAGCATGGCGTTGGTGGCGCCGAGGCCGGTGATGTCGTGCAGCGTGACGTCGAGGTCGTGCGCCTTCCACATCCCCTTGTCGAGCGCGACATAGGTCGGCGCGAAGGTGACGCTGATCACCGGCATGGCGATGGACGTCTTCTCCATCTCGGCGCGGGCGGGCGCGCCGGCGGCGGCGCACGCGAACAGGGCCGCCGCAAGGGCGGTCGTCTTGGTGAAGTTCATGGTGGCTCCTCCTGTGGGCGCGCGACTATGGCATGCGCCGGAACGGCGCGACACGGAAGCGGCGGTCGCTCACGCGAATGGGTTTTGTCGTACCGCGCGCCCGGCCTGTGCGTTTCTCGGGTGGAAACGGCTCACCCGCGCCGGCGGCGCGGCCAGGGCAGCGCCGCCATGCCGATGCCCGCGAAGATCAGGACCATTCCGGCCACGTGGAACCATTCCAGTGTCTCGCCCAGCACCAGCATCGCCAGCACCACGCCGAACACCGGCACGAGATATTGGGCGAGCGCCGCCTTGGCCGGCCCGACCACGGCGACGCCCCGGTTCCAACACAGATAGGCCAGCGCCGAGGCGAAGATTCCGGCATAGACGATGATGCCGGCGGTCTTGGCGGTGACTGCGAACGTCTCGCCGCGCGCCAGCTCCATCGCGTAGAACGGCGCGATGATCGGCAGGCCGAGGCCGGACAGTACGGCCATCACCACCAGCGGATCGAGTCGCGATGGGGAAGCGCCGAAGCGCCACGGTGTAGCCGGCCCACACCACCATCGAGCCGATCAGGAACACGTCGCCGATATTGACCTGGAGGTCGAGCAGCGCGGCGAGCCGTCCGCGGAAGATGATCAGCACCGCTCCGGCGATGCCCAGAACGACGCCGACCATCTCCCGCGCGCTGGCCGGGGCGCGCAGCACGAGCGCGGCGAGGGCAAGGGTCAGCATCGGGCCGAGCGCATCGAACAGCGAGGCGTTGATCGCCGTCGAGTATTGCAGCCCCTCGAAGAACAGGACGGAGAACCCGGCGATGCCGGTGAGCGACAGAATGAGAAGCGGCCGCCATGCCGCCAGCACGGTGCGCCGCTCGCGCCACAGGCTGGGGCCGCTCAGCGCCGCGAAGATGAGAAAGGCGAGGACCCAGCGCCAGAACGACAAGGCGACCGGCGGGATGATGCCCGCCGCCATGCGGCCGGTGACGGCGCTGCCGGCCCAGAACGCGGCGGAGCAGGTCAGCATCGCGGCCGCAATGGCGACCGCCCGCAACCGTCCGGATTCGCTGGATTGCTGCACCGGGACGCGCGTCAGGCCTGGTCCGCGCGCGAGGCGGCCTGGGCGTGGATGCCCAGGAGCTGCGGGATGGTTTCGGGCTTGCGGCGGCCGAGGCCGCATTCGGTCGCGATACCGAACGCCTTGACCGCCTTCTTCGCGGCGGCGATGCGCTTCAGCGTGCCGGCGAGCCCGCCGGTGAAATGCACCAGCCCAAGATAGAGCTCGGTCTCCGGGCGCAGCTTCAGCTTCTTGAGCGGCGCGAAATACGCCGAGTCCGACCGGTCGCGCGGCACCGGCATGTGGACGAACTCGACCGTGCGCGCGATGCGGGACGCCACACGGTTCATCACGTCCACCATGTTGCCGGTATCCTTCGGCTCGATGAAGTGCTTGTGGTTGTAGTCGCCATAGCAGCAATGGTAGCCGAGCTGGATGTCGGCCGGCACCGACTCGCCGAGCCGCACCAGCAGCGCGACCACATCGTCCCGCGTGATCGGCACGAAGGGCGGCGAGGCCTTGCTCGCCAGATACTCGAACTCGTGCGCGATGTCCCACTGGATCGCCAGCTCCTGGTGCGGGATCAGCGCGGCGATGCGCCCCACCTCGGCGATCAGGGCCCGCTCGTAGACCGGGTAGACCTTGGCGTAGTCGGCATGGTCGACGCAGAACCCGACGATGTCGTAGGGCGACGGGATCGAAACCTGGAAGCGCGCGGCCGGCCCGATCACCCCCTCGTGCTTCAGCCGGCTGAACGTGGCGAAGGATTCGCGGGCGCCCGCGGCATAGCCGAGCGCGCCGAGCTGTTCCACGCTCAGCGCCCCGGCGCCGCGACGTAGCCGGAACCGCACGCGCTTGACGTTTGGCGCGCGGCTGTCCGGCGCCTCCTCGTAGCGCTCGAACGCGCCCGCCCGCTCGAACACGGCATGCTGGCTCATGATCCAGTTCTGCCGGTTGCCCGGCTCACCGTCCGGCAGGCGCGGCGCGCGCGAGCCGAGCGCGGCGAGCGCCCGGAACGTGTCCTCGGCCGTCGGCAGCGGCACCGAGCCGACGAAATGGACGGTGGTGGTCATCAGATCTTCTCCGCCGGCGTCACCATGCCGCGACACTCGCCGAACCCGATCGGGCGGTATCCCTTGGCGGTCGCGGTGCCGGTGAAGATCACCTCGTCGCCGTCCTCGACGAAGCCCCGCGTCTCGCCCGAGGCGAGGCGCACCGGCTCGCGCCCGTACAGCGTGCGCTCGACCAGGCAGGCCGCCTCCTCGCGCGTCGGGCCCGACATGGTGCCGGTGCCCAGCACGTCGCCCGACACCAGGTTGCAGCCGTTCGAGGTGTGGTGCGCCACCATCTGGTCGATCGACCAGTACATGCGGCGGTAGTTCGACCTTGTGAAGCGGGTCGGCGCCTGCTTCGCCTTGCGCATCTTGTCCGACCGGATGAACGCCTCGAGCGTGATGTCGAACCCATCGGGCGGCGCGCCCTTGGCCGGGGCGAGGTGCGGCAGCGGCGCGGGGTCGCCGGCCGGGCGCGGATCAAGCGGCGCGCGGAACGGCACCAACGCCTCGATGGTCACGATCCATGGCGAGATGGTGGTGGACAGGCTCTTGCCGAGGAACGGGCCGAGGATGGACTCCCAGAACTGGATGTCGCGCGCCGACCAGTCGTTGAGCAGCACCAGGCCGAATATGTGGCTTTCGGCATCCTTCATCTTGATGCGCGAGCCGATCTTGCTGCCCGGTCCGATGACCGCCGCCATCTCGAGCTCGTAGTCGAGCTTCTTGCACACGCCGAATTTCGGCGGCTGGTTGCCCTCCGGATACTGGCCGAGCGGGCGGCGCACCTTGGTGCCCGACACCACCACGGTCGAGGCGCGGCTGTGATAGCCGACCGGCATGTAGCGCCACGCCGGCCGCACATAGGGCTCGGGCCGGCCGACCGCCTTCGCGACGTTGATGACGTGGTGCATCGAGACGAAGAAATCGGAATAGTTGTGCACTTCGACCGGCAGGAGCATGCGCACGTCGGACTGCTTCACCAGGCAGCGCCGCCGCGCGGCCTTGAGCTTCCCGGTGGCGCCCTTGCCGGTGCGCAGCGCCCGCGACAGCTGCAGCCGGACGGCCGACCATGCCGACGGGCCGAGGGCGAGGAACGGGTTGAGCGTCGGGCCGGTCAGAGACTGCACCGCCGTGCGCGCCACGCCGGTGAAGACTCCGGCCTTCAGCGCGGCCGGGAGGTCGACGATCTCCTTGCCGATGGCGACGCCGCAGGTGGGCTTCGCGCCCCTGCCCTTCCGCTCGAACACCCCGAACGGAAGGTTGGTGAGCGGGAACGGCACTTCCGGCCCGTTCGCGCTCTCGACCCAGCTCTCGAGCTTCGGGTCATGCGTCTCGTTGATCCTGTAGCTAGCCATGCGTCCCCCCGCGATGCGCGTTTGGCGCACGATGGCACAGTTGGGCGTTGTACGAAATGGGGCGCGGTCAACTCCGGGGCCGCGCCTTCAGTGCTGCAAGCTGGTCGTCGATGACGAGGGCGATCGAAACCGCGCCTTGATATGCGCCGCCCCGATAGCATCTAATCGGGAAGAGCGACAGGAGGCGCCGATGGCCGAGCCCATCCTTTACGAGATCTTCTCGGACTACGTCTGACCGTGGTGCTATCTCAGCTCCGTGCGAGTTGACAGGCTGAAGCGGGAATACGACGTCAAGATCGAGCTGGTGCATTTTCCGCTGCACCCCGAGACGCCCGCCGAAGGTCGTTCGGTCGAGGAGATGTATCGCAGCCGCAACCTCGACCCCGACGCGCTGTGGCGCCAGATGAAGGCGCGCATGGACGCCGAGGGCCTGCCCTACGGCAAGCGCACCCACACCTACAACTCGCGCCTGGCGCAGGAGCTGGGCAAATGGGCCGACACTCAGCCGGGTGGCTGGGCGATCCACGACAAGATCTTCCGCGCCTACTTCGTCGACGGGCGCAATATCGGCGATCCCGAGGTGCTGGTCGAAATCGCCAAGGATGCGGGGCTCGACGCCGAGGAGGCACGTGCGGTCCTCGCCGAGCGCCGCTTCAAGGACGCGGTCGACGCCGACTGGGCGAAGTCGCAGCAGTACGGCGTCACTGGCGTACCCACCTTCGTCGCCGGCGGCTATGGCGTCGTTGGCGCCCAGCCCTACGAGATGATGGAACGCCTGGCCGAACAGGCCGGGGCCGAGAAGCGGGAACAACGCTCCTGATTGTCATCCCGGGCGTGCGGTGCGGCACGAAGTGGTGCACCGCAGACCCGGGACCCATCTCCCCGGGTCCGTGACGTTCACATATGGGTCCCGGCTCGCGCCGCTCGCGCCGCTTCGCGGCTTGGCCGGGATGACAGTCTTACTTACGTCCTAGCCCGCGCCCGCGCCGGCCTTGCCGGTGCACGCTTTGCCGGTTTTTTCGCCGCCGGCTTCGTCTTCGGGCAGCTTGAGCCCGAGGAGCTTCGCCGCGTTCAGCCCCTCGATCTGCGCGCGTTCGGCCGCGGTCAGCCCCTTGCAGCTTTCCACGAACCCGACGGGATCGGTCTCGGCCATGTCGTAGGGCCAGTCGGTGCCGAGGATCAGATGATCGGCGCCCCAGCGCTCGACCAGGTGGGTGAGCTGGGAATGGTCGAACAGCACCGTGTCGAAATAAAGCCGCTTCAGGTATTCCGACGGCTTGCGCTTGATGTTCACCCGCCCGTCGGCGCGCGCGCGGAACGTGTGATCCATGCGGCCGGGATAGTGCGACACGTACCCGCCGCCGTGCGCCACGCAGATCTTCAGCTTGCGGTGACGGTCGAGCACACCGTCCATGACCAGGTAGCCGACGGCGATGGTCGCCTCCAGCGGATTGGCGATGACGTTGTTGAAATAGTGATCGGCGAGGCGCTCGGCGCTGGTCGTGCCGAGCGGGTGCAGGAAGATCAGGATGCCCAGCTCCTCGGCCTTGGCCCAGAACGGCTCCAACCGCTTCGCGGAGATCTCGGTGCCGTTGACGTGCGACGAGATCTCGATGCCGCGCATGCCGAGCTTCTTGACGCAGTACTCCATCTCGGCGACGGCGAGGCGCGCGTCCTGCAGCGGCACGGTCCCCATCGCCACCAGCCGGTCGGGATGGGTCGCGACCAGCGTCGGCGAGGTCGTCGTTCACCATGCGGCTCGCCTGGCGGCCAAGATCGGGGTCGAGCCAGTAGTTGTAGGCCTGCGGGCCGGGCGAGACCGCCTGGATGTCGATCCCCATCCGGTCCATGTCCTTGAGGCGCTTCTCGGCCGTCGAGATCGGCCCGGCCACGCGCTCGTTCTGCTCGATCAGGATCTGGCGGGTCAGCGGGTTGGCGTAGCGCAGCGCCGATTCGCGCTCCGGCGCGATAGTGCGGCCTGACGAACTCGATCGCCCGCGGCGACATGAAATGGCAGTGGATGTCGACCGTGACGCTCTTGCTGCGGCGGCGCACGGTGCGGGCATGGCCGTGGCCGGTCGCCGGCGCATGCGGCGCGCAATTGTAGAACATGGCAAATCCTCCCCCTTATGCGTTGTCGGTCATCCTTCGAGAAGGCCAGATTCCGCTACAGCTTCCGAACCCCCGCAAACCTTTCTAGGCCTGACGCACGAGAGATTTGCGCGATCTGAGCTTTTCAACTCCACGTGCCGTCGATCAGCACGAAGCACATGCGGCACATCTTCCCCGACCGGTTGGACCAGGCGTGGTTGGTGCCACGCTGGATCAGCACGTCGCCGGCCTTCATCAGCGTCTCGGTGTCCTCCATGACCGCGTAGACCTCGCCCTCCATGCAGATGGCGTAGTCGACGGTGTCGGTCTGGTGCATGCCGGGATGGCTGTCGGCGGCGTAGTCCTTCTTCAGGTCCTGGTAGATCGCGCCGAACGTGGCGCGCTGCATCGCCTCGCGGGCGGCGGCGTCGGTCGGCTCGGGCGGAATGTCGATCATCCGGAACACGGTGCCGCTGCGTGGCGGCAGCAGCCCCTTGTGGGCCGGCGTGCCGTCGGGCCCGTCGATCGCCGCCGGCGTCTCGCCCGTCACCCACAGGCTGGTGACGCGGTAGCCCGGCCGCGCGGCGACGGTGGTGACGACCGGCGGCGTGCCGTCTTCCAGGATCGTCGCCCGGCCGTTGTTCCCCTTGCCGGTGACGATGCGGCGCACCGGCGGCAGTTCATTCGCCATCGAATTCTCCCCCTAAAGACCAATTCCCCCGGACGGCGCTCGGTTGACACCGTTCATTCTTTGGACCGAAGATCGACCACCACGATACGCCGGGAGGGCGACATGGCCAAGATCAAGCACATCGCGATTTTCACCAAGGACCCGGACAAGCTGGCCGAGTTCTATTCGGACGTGTTCGGCATGAAGATCACCGGCAAGACCGGACGCGGCGCGGTGTGGATCACCGACGGCTATATGGATGTGGCGCTGTTGTGGAGCCGCACCGAAAAGATGCCGATGGGCATCAACCATTTCGGCTTCACGGTCGAGGCCGACGAGAAAGAGGCGATCTACGGCAAGCTGCAGGACCGCGAGATCGAGATCTTCCAACCCGGCCGCGACCGCCCCTATGTCGAGGACGCGGCGAAGGATCCCGACGGCAACCGCTTCGACCTGACCTCGGCCATGCGCGAGATCGACAAGGAAATGGCCCGTCCGCGCACCGCCGAGGAGATGGCGGCGCTCGAGAAGGTCGAGCCCGCCTGAGCATGCGCGCCGCCCTGCTCGACGAGCCGGGCGCGCCGTTCCGCGTCGCCGAGATCGACCGGCCCGTCCCGCGTGCCGGCGATGCGGTGGTGCGGGTGCGGGCGTGCGGCGTCGTTCCCAACCTTCGCAACATCGTGGGCGCGCGCACCTGGCGCATCCTTCCCCGCATGCCTGCGGTGTTCGGCCTGGACACCGCGGGCGAAGTGGCGGAGATCGGCGCGGACGTGCACGGCTTCGCGCCCGGCGACCGGGTGTACGTCAACCCGGCGCTCTATTGCGGCACCTGCCACTACTGCCGGAACGGCATGCCGCTCTACTGCGAGATCGGCGCGCTGCAGGGCTATTTCGGCTTCCGGCCCGGATCGGAGGCGCTGCTCGACGCGTGGCCACATGGCGGGTTCTGCGAGTACATGACCGCGCCGGCCGCCAATCTGGTGAAGCTGCCCGACAATGTGAGCTTCGAGGCGGGCGCGCGGTTCGGATATCTCGGCACCGCCTATGGCGCGTTGCAGACGGGCGGGGCCGAGGCGGGCGACACACTGGCCATCGTCGGTGGCACCGGCACGCTGGGGGTGCATGCCGTGCTGTTCGGCCTCGCGCTCGGGCTCTCCCGGATCGTGCCGATCGCGCGCAACGCGGACCGGCTGGAGCGCATCCGTGCGCTGGCACCCGACCGGATCGTGCCCCTCGTGATCGATGGCACGCCCATCGCACCGCGCCTCCGCGAAGCGACCGGCGGCATCGGCGTCGATCTGCTGATCGACGGGCTCGCCCGCGGCACGCCGTCCACCCACACCGCCGACGCGCTGATGGGGCTCCGGCGCGGCGGAACGGCGGTGAATATCGGCGCGCTGGGCGAAGACCTTCCGATCCCGCCGATGACCTTCATGGTCAACGCGCTGTGCTATCGCGGATCGAACTGGTTCACCGTCGCCCAGGCCGAGCGGATGGCCGGCCTGTTCGCGGCCGGGCTGGTCGATCCTGCGGTGTTCGAAACCCGGGCCTATCCGCTGGAGAGGATCAACGAGGCGATCGCCGACGTGGCGAGCAACAATGGCGGGTTCGTGAATATCGTCGTGACGCCTTAGGAACGTCCCTCCCCGCCCCGAAGGGCGGAGAGGGAACACATCGGGTTACGACGCCGGCTTGGCGAACTTGTCGACGTACTTGTTGGTGAAGAAGTCGTCGAACGAATCCCGCATCTCGTCCTTGCGCAGCATGCCACCGAAGACCATGAACTGCTGGGCGTGCTTGAACACGGCCTCGTCGTAGCGGGGCACCAGCGGCGTGGTGTTCAGGACCGTCCGCGTCATCGACTTCTCGAGATCGGCGCGGTTCGCCTTCGGCATTTCCTTGAGCGCGATGTCCAGCGACTCCTTCGGATGCTCGTGGATGAACTTGTGCGCCAGCACGTATCCGTGAGCGATCTTATCGCAGACCGAGGTGTGCTCCTCGCAGAAGCCCTGCCGGGTGGTGGTGGTGGTCGCGATGGTCGGCAGTAGCTCCGGCAGGTCGTCGATGCCGCTCGCCAGCAGGACGGCACCCTGGCGCAGGGCGGTCTCGGACCAGGGGAAGTTGAGCACGGCGGCGTCGATCGCGCCGGAATTGAGCGCCGCGATCGATTCCGTCGGCTGCATGTAGGTCATGGTCAGGTCGCGCTTGGGGTCGAGGTCAGCCTTGGCGGCGAAGTAGCGCAGGACGACGTCGACCACCGTGTTCGGCGAATCCACCGACACCTTCTTGCCCTTGAGCCACTCCATCCGCTTGTTGAGCGGCAGGCTGTGGTCATAGCCCTTCTGGCCCGGCGCCACGTCGACCTCGAACGCGATGCCGTTGGCCATCAGCGCGATGCCGACCATCTTGCGGCCACGGATGTTGCCGCGGATCAGGCTGGGCCCGGACTGGACGGCGAAATCGACGCTTCCCGCCAGCATGGCATTGGTCGTGCCCATGCCGCGGATATGGTGAATCGTGACGTCGAGGCCGTTATCCTTCCAGAAGCCCTTGTCCCGGGCCACGTAGACCGGCAGGAAGGTGATGGTCGTTGCGGGCAAGGAGATCGAGCTCTTCTCCATCTCCGCATGCGCGGGCGCTCCCAGAGCCAGCGCACTCACCATTGCCGCTGAAAGCGACAGTGTTCGTAGCATCTTCATGGTGAAGTCTCCCTGTAGGGGTCAGATCAACTCTGAACTGGTGTTGGTGTCCTCCGTATGGGGGATCGGCATGGCCGGACGTCAGAACTCCGGCACTACGGCAAGCTTGCCCGCCCCGGCCCCGGTTGGCAAGCCGCAACGGCTGCCGTTTCGAGGCTTGGAAACGGGCCGCGGAGCAAGGCAGAATGGCGCCAACAACGGGCCGGGCCGCATTCGCGCCGACCGTCGGCTAGGGAGACGACGCAATGAAATTCGGAATCGGCCAGCCGGTGCCACGCACCGAGGACCCGCGGTTTCTGACCGGGCGCGGCCGCTATACCGACGACATGGAGTTCCCGCGCCAGGCGCATGTCTACATCGTGCGCTCGCCCCATCCGCACGCCGGACATCCGCAAGATCGACACGGCCAAGGCCAAGTCCGCGCCCGGCGTGATCGCGGTGCTGACCGGCGCCGACGCCGAGGCCGAGGGCATCAAGGGCCTGCCGCCGGCGCATCTGCCGCCGCCCGTCCCCTCGCCCCCCTTCGCGCCGGACCGCCCGCTCCTCTGCGCCAAGACCGTCAAGTATGTGGGCGACCCGGTGGCCATGGTGGTGGCCGAGACGCTGGCCCAGGCGAAGGACGCGGCCGAGCTGATCGAGGTCGACTACAAGCCGCGCGACTTCGTCGCCGACACCGCCGCCGCCGCCAAGTCAAAGGCGAAGGTGTGGTCCGAGATGGACTCGAACGTGTGGATCGAGCTGCATTTCCCGCACGATCCTGCCGCCGCCGCCGCGGTCGACGCCGCGCTGAAAGGCTCGGCGCACGTCACCAAGCTCACCATCTACAACAACCGGCTCTCCACCAACTCGATGGAGACGCGCGGCTGCGTGGCCGCGCCGCACCAGCTCCAGGACAAGGTGACGCTCTACACGTCGAGCCAGATCCCCCACAAGGTGCGCGAGGTGGTGGCGCGCGACGTGCTGCACATGCCCGAGCGGTCGCTGCAGGTCGTCTCCGGCGACGTGGGCGGCGGGTTCGGCCTCAAGGGCGAGATCTACCCCGAGGAGGCGCTGTGCGTGTGGGCGGCGCGCAAGACGGGCCGGCCGGTGCGCTGGGTGCCCGACCGCGCCGAGGCGATGCTGTCCGATTCGCACGGGCGCGACCTGGTGAGCGTGTGCGAGCTGGGGCTCGACAAAGACGGGCGCATCACCGCCATGCGCATCGACAACACGTTCAACCTGGGCGCCTACCTGATGAGCAACGGCATCGTCACGCCGATGCTCGGCACGTTCATGCTGTCGCACGCCTACGACTTCCCGCAGATGCTGGTCGCCACTCGCATGGTGATGACCAACATGGTGCCGACCACGCCCTATCGCGGCGCCGGCCGGCCCGAGGCGAACTACATCGTCGACCGGCTGATCGACACGGCGGCGGCCGAGATGGGCATCGACAAGGCCGAGCTGCGCCGCAAGAACTTCATCCAGCCCTCCGCCATGCCGTACCAGACCAAGCTGATGCACAACTACGATTGCGGCGACTTCGCCATGGTCATGGACAAGGGCCTCGCCGCGGCCGACTGGAAGGGCTTCGCCAAGCGCAAGGCCGAATCGGAGAAGCGCGGCAAGCTGCGCGGCCAGGGCCTCACCTACTACATCGAGGCGTGCGGCATCTTCAACGAGCGGATGGAGCTG
The DNA here is from genome assembly GCA_963826605.1 of uncultured Alphaproteobacteria bacterium. Lineage (GTDB taxonomy): Bacteria > Pseudomonadota > Alphaproteobacteria > MPNO01 > DASWLB01 > CAWGHZ01. Next base: position 1,042,454 of record CAWGXN010000001.1, on the reverse strand, counting down.
CGCTTCGATCCGTCGGGCGACGTGACGGTGATCGCCGGCACGCACAGCCACGGCCAGGGCCACGAGACCGCCTTCGCCCAGCTGGTGAACGAGTATCTCGGCATTCCCGATCGAGAACGTCCGGCTGATCCAGGGCGACACCGACGAGGTGCCGTTCGGGCGCGGGACGTACGGCTCGCGCTCGCTGTCGGTCGGCGGCTCGGCGATCAAGGACGCGGCCGACAAGCTGATCGACAAGGCCAAGAAATGGGCCGCGCACATGCTCGAGGCGGCCGAGGCCGACATCGAGTTCGCCGACGGCATGTTCACCGTCGCCGGCACCGACAAGAAGATCCCGCTGAAGAACATCGCCATGGCGTCGTTCGCGCCGATGGGCTTCCCGATCGAGCTCGGCGTCGGGCTCGAGGCGGTCGGCGTGTCGGCGGCGCCTGCCCACCTTCCCCAACGGCTGCATGGTGTGCGAGGTCGAGATCGACCCCGAGACCGGCCTGACCGTGATCGACCGCTTCACGCGCGGTCAACGACGTGGGCCGCGTGATCAACCCGCTGCTGCTCGCCGGCCAGGTGCATGGCGGCGTCGCGCAGGGGCGTCGGCCAGGCGCTGATGGAGGACGTGGTCTACGACAAGGAATCGGGCCAGATGCTGTCCGGCTCGTTCATGGACTACTGCATGCCGCGCGCCGACGACTGCCGATGTTCACGGTGGACGAAAGCCCGATCCCGACCAAGACCAACCCGCTGGGCGTCAAGGGCGCGGGCGAGGCCGGCACGGTCGGCGCGACGCCGGTCGTGATCAACGCCATCATGGATGCGCTGCGCCCGCTCGGCGTCGCCGACATCCAGATGCCGGCGACGCCCAACCGCATCTGGACGGCGATCCAGGCGGCCAAGGGCAAGAAGGCGGCGTAGCGCCGCGGTTACGGTCCCGGACGGCGACAAACGCCGTCCGGGCTCTCCGCCTCAGAGCGCGGCGAGCACCCGCTCGAGCCGCGCATGTACCTCACCGGCCAGATCGGCCAAGGCGGGATTGCCGACGGCCTCCATCGCGACGGCGGGGTCGATCGCCGCGACCTCGATGCGGCCCTCGCCCGTGTCCTGGACGATCACGTTGCAGGGCAGCATGGTGCCGATCTTGTCCTCCGCCGTCAGCGCCCTGTGGGCAAGCGATGGATTGCAGGCGCCGAGAATGCGATAGCGCCGGAACTCGACGTTCAGCTTCTTCTTCATCGTGTCTCGAACGTCGATGTCGGTGAGCACGCCGAACCCTTCCGCCTTCAACGCCTCGATCGTGCGGGCAAGGGCATCGTCGAACGACGCCGTCACCGTCTTGCTCATGTAGTAGGCCATTGTGCCGCTCCTCGCTGGGCGCGGCGGGCGCGCACTCAGCGGCGCATCATCATCCCGCCGCCATTCATGCCGGTCCCCATCATGCCGCCGCCCATCATCCGCCTGGCCCCCGTTGGCCGGACCCGGGCCGGCGGCGGCCCCGTCCTGCGATCGCGCCGCTGCCGCTCGACGCCGCGGGCACGCCGAACTCGTGGTGCATGTAGGCGAGCACATCCTCGAGGTCCTGGCGGTCAGGTTCGGGTTGCCGCCCTTGGGCGGCATCGCCATCTGCGAGCCCGGGCTCCTGTAGCCATGCTCGATGCGGTCGAGCAGCACGCTGTCCGGCTGGGCAGCACCCCGCCCTCTTGCGCAGATCGGGCATGCCGGGAAATGCCCCATGCCTGTCGAGCCGTGGCAGGCGACGCAGGTGTGGCGGTAGACATGCCTGCCCTGCATCGAGTCGAGCGTCGCGGACCGCGCCGGCCGCGCGCGGCGGCGCAGCGCCAATCGCCGCGGCGGCGATGCCCGGCCCATCTCCTCACAGCGGCGCCCACATCATGACGTACAGCGTGTCGTTGTCGCCCGCGTTGCGGCCCATCCGCGTCATAGTTGGTGCCGGCACCGTCGAACTGGAAGTAGTGGGTGTATTGCAGGACGAACTTCGGGTTGAACCATGGCCATAACGACGGCCCGCCGTCCTTGTTGAATGGCAGCCAGTCGAGCTGGAAGGTCACGCTCTGCGTGTCTGGGCTGCCGGTGCGGGCGCTGTCGCGCATAAAGCGCCGCGTCCGCGCCGCCGCCGATCGCGTGGAAGCCGATATCCGCGCCGTAGGTCTGGTCGTAAAGGTACGAGCCGGTCAGGCTCACATCGTCGAGCGTGTCCTGCGCGTTGGAGGTGTTGCCGAGCGGCAGGCTGGCGTTCCAGTCGGCCGCCTCGTGGATCCAGCGCAGATAGACCCCGATATCGTGCGGGGCGAGGCTGAACTGGTACTGCGCGTCGAGCCCGAGATCGACGCGATGGTCGGTGCCGCGCCGACTTGTCGCGGCCGGGATACGTGTCCGCCACCAGGCCGAACGTGCCGACCGACACATAGTGGTTGCCGAATGACTTCTGCAGCCTCGATGCGCCAGTAGGGCGCCACGCCGTCGATCGGTCGGCGTTGGGATCGGCGCCGAGGAAGGTCAGCGTGTCGCGCGACAGGCGTGTGGTAGCCGGAAAGCTGGACATAGATCATGCCGTTCCACTGCGCATAGCCGCCGAAGCCCGGCGCCTGCTGGCCCAGCCCGCCGTCGATCAGCGTCGCCGCGCCGGGGCCGGGCAGGAAATCGCTGGAGGCGATAGGGATAGCCCCAGGCCGGCAGGGTGTTCCACGGGTCCTCGACGGTAGGGTTGTTGTTCAGCGTGAAGCCGTAGACCAGCGCCTCGTCCGCCAGCGTCGTGTCGTTGGCGTAGCGGATGTCGGTGTTGTCCCATGGCGAGCCGGTCGGCCGTCCCGCTATAGGTGAGCTGCGCGAACGCGCCGAGCTTGTCGTAGATGCGCCCGCCGTAGAACAGGCTCGCCTGGGACAGCGCGATGTTGTTGTTGCCGTTGAATCCATCGACCGGCTTCGGCTGCTGCGTCTTGGCGGTGTGGGTGAAGCTCGGCTGGAACATCAGCGCGAGCGGCGGATAGCTCGCCGCCCGCCGCGCCCAGCGTGTAGCCGCGCAGCTTGAAGTCACGCCCGAACGCGTTGAGCGCGGGATAGGCGGTGTGGCAGCGTGCTGCACCGAAGCCCGGTCTGGCGCGCGAAGCTGGGCACGGCGTGCGCCGGGCGCAGCGGCGCAGCGGCCAGCGCCGCCACTGCAGGACGGACAGGATCGCGAAGCGAAACCGCAGGTTCATCCCTCATCTCCCCTTGTTCTGCCCTGGATCCTGGGGGAGGAGCTTCGCCGCGACTTGATCTCGCTCAAACGCGGCGGATGTCGCGCGCACAGGCACTTCGGGGCGGGCAGTCGCCCGCCCCTGCCGCACCGTCACCCGCCCGCCGCGCCTTCCAGCTTGGCGCGCTCGATGACCTCCTTCTCGGCCGCCTCGCGCTGGGCGCGCTCGCGCTCGCGGCGCACCGCCTCGGGGTTGGTCGAGTTGGGGCCCATATAGACGCCCCGCTCCCACTTGCGCTTCAAGGGATCGCGCACCTTGAGGGTCATCGTGCCGATCTTCTCGAGCTCGAACGTGACCTTCTCGCCGTCCTGCAGCGGCCCCAGCCCCTCGTGGTTGGTGCCGCACATCAGCACGTCGCCCGAATTGAGGGTCATGATGGTCGAGGCCCACTCGACCAGCTTCGGCACCCGGTTTTCCATGTCGTCGGTGTTGTAGTCGTGGCGGAGCTGGCCGTCGTTCCAGAACTGGATGTGCAGCTTGTTGGGATCCCTGATCTCGTCCGCCGTGGTGATGCACGGGCCCATCGGGCCGAACGTGTCGAACGACTTGCCCATCCACGAGCCGCGCTTCCAGGTGAAGCGCCCCTCGCCGCGCGCCGAGACGTCGATCATGCCGGTATAGCCGAACACGGCGCGGCGCCAGTTCTTCTGCGACACGTTCTTCGCCGGCCCCTTGAACACGATGGCGAGCTCGGCCTCGTGGTGGAACACCACCGGCTCGGTGAATCGCGGCAGGGTGATGGTGTCGCCCGGCCCGATCACGCAGTCGGGGTTCTTCAGGAACATGTTGGGCTCGCGCGCCTCGCGCTCCTGATGCTCCCAGTAATTGCCGATGCAGGCGAGGATCTTGCCCGGGCGCGGCAGCGGCGCCCTGAGCCTCACCTTGTTCAGGGGCATGGCCTTGCCGGACTTTCTCGAGCTTGTCGAGGGCGGGCTTCAGCTTCGCGTAGTTGTCGATGATGCCGACCATCGTCTCCTGCGGCGTGCGGCCGGCGAATTTGCGTGCGGCCGACGCGATAGACACCACCCCGCGCTCGGTGATCAGCCCCGGCTCGATCTTCCCGCTTGGCCGAGGTCTGGAACAGGCAGAGCTTCATGGTTTCCCTCCCGGGTGCGAAGTTTCGGCCGATCTTACACGAAGCGCGGGCGGGCGCTACAGCCCGACGCTCGCCAGCCAGCGCGACAGCACGTCGCGCCGGCCCGCGCTTCCAGAGCCGGCCCGAAGCGGGCCGTTCCGCCCGCAGCCCGGCGACGGAAACGCCCGGCGGCCGCCGCGATCTCCACCGTGTGGCCGACGAACCAGCTTTCGAGGCCGGCGCGTGTCACCTCGACGTGGAACTGCAGCCCCAGCGCGCCTTCACCCCATCGAACGCCTGGTTGCGGCACCGGGCGTCGAGGCGAGCAGCGTGGCGCCATCGGGAAGGTCGAACGTGTCGCCATGCCAGTGCAGCACCGGGTGGCCGTCGAGGCCGGCAAGGCAGGAGGCCCTGCCCCGCCGCGGTCAAATCGAGCGGCGCCCAGCCGATCTCCTTGCCCGCGCTGGGATAGACCCGCGCGCCGAGGGCGCGGGCCATGAGCTGGGCGCCGAGGCAGATGCCGAGGGTCGGCCGGCCGGCGGCGAGGCGCCGTTCGATCAGTGCCGTTTCCGCCGGAAGGAAGGGATAGTCGGAATCGTCGCACGCCCCGATCGGGCCGCCCAGAACCACCAGCAGGTCCGGATCACCGACCGCGGCGAAATCGCCCACGTGCGGCCTCGACATAGCCGACGGCGAAATGCCTGGCGGCGAGCAGGCCGCCGAGCGTGCCCAGGTCCTCGAAGGCGACGTGGCGGATCGCCACGGCGCGCCGGCCGGGCTCAGCGCTCAAGCTTGACCATCCGCACCTTGTTGCCCTCGGCGGTAAGGCCGAGCTTGCCGTGCTTCAGCGCCAGCGCGTCCTCGCCGAACACCTCGCGCCGCCAGCCGGTCAGCGCCGCCACGTCGGCCTCGTCGCTATCGGCGATCGCCTCGATGTCGGCGGCCGAGGCGACCAGCTTCTGCGCCACGTGATGGCGCTCGCACTTCATCTTGAGCAGGACGCGCAGCAGCTCGATCGAGGCGCCGTTCATGCCGTCGCCGTGCGCCGGCTCGGTCGGCGGCGGGCATTCGCTCGTCGGGCACGGCGAGTCCGTTCGCCACCGCGGCGAGGATGGCGCGGCCCATATCGCCGCGCGGCCTGGCCGCGCCCGAGCGAGCGCAGATGGGTCAGCTCCTCGGCCGAGCGCGGCTCGTGCGCGGCGATCTCCTTCAGCGTCTCGTCGCGCAGCACGCGGTTGCGCGGCAGGTTGCGCCGCCGCGCCTCCTCCTCGCGCCACGCGGCCAGCTCGCGCAGCACGGCGAGGTAGCGCGGCTTGGCGCTGCGGCTCTTGAGGCGGCGCCAGGATTCGCGCGGGTCGATGTCGTAGGTGGCGGGCGAGGTCAGCACCGCCATCTCCTCGGCGACCCAGCTCTCGCGGCCGCTTTCCTCCAGCCGGCGGGCGAGCTTCTCGTAGACGATCCGGAGATGCGTCACGTCCGAGATGGCGTAGGCGAGCTGCTTGGCCGACAGCGGCCGGCGCGACCAGTCGGTGAAGCGCATCGACTTGTCGATCCGCGCCTTGGCCAGGCGCGAGGCCAGCGTCTCGTAGGCCACGGAATCGCCGAACCCGCACACCATCGCGGCGATCTGGGTGTCGAACAGCGGCGCCGGGATGTGGCCGGACAGGTGATAGAAGATCTCGATGTCCTGGCGCGCCGCATGGAACACCTTGAGCGGTTTTTTCGCGGTCAGCAGGTCGAACAGCGGCGCGAGGTCGATGTCGGGCGCGAGCGCGTCGATCGCCGCCGCCTCGTCCTCGCCGGCGAGCTGGACCAGGCAGAGCTGCGGCCAGTAGGTGCGGTCGCGGATGAACTCGGTATCGACGGTAACGAAGCGGGACCCAGAACAGGCGCTGGCACAGCGCCCGCAACGCGGACAGTCTCGACGATAGGCTCCATGGGCCGGTAAATACACGGAATCGGCCGGCCGCGAAAGGCGGGCGGCCGCAGAATTCCGGCGATCGCGGTGGATCGCTACAGCGCGATCAGGGCGGCGGCGACGCGGCGCTCCTCGGCCACCAGCACGTTGAAGGTGCGGCAGGCGGCGCCGGTGTCCATCGCCTCGAGCGCCACCCCAGCCGCGCGCAGGGCGGCGCGCAGGGCGGGCGGCGGCGGCGCCATGCGCGCCCCGCAGCCGAGCAGAAGCAGATCGAGCCCGGCGGCGGCGCCGGAACACGGCGTCGAGGCTTTCGACGGTGGCGTCCGCCAGCGCGGCGGCATCCCACCCGACAGTGCGGTCGGCGAACACGATCACCGAGCCCTCGGTGGACCGTGCCGGCGATGCGGAACCGGCCCTCGCCGTAGCCCTCGACGATCTGGCGTCCTTCGGGAACGGCGGGGGTGATGTCGGCCAGGAATTCAGGTCAGCCCGACGGCTTCGCCGGCGCGACCTCATGACCGCGCCCGCCCATTCGGGCGCCCATGAAGAGCAGCATGCCGGACCCGATGTAGATCGATGAGTAGGTGCCGACGATGATCCCGAACAGCATGGCGAACGTGAAGCCGTGGATCACCTCGCCGCCGAACAGGAACAGCATGAGGACGGCGAGCAGCGTGGTCGTCGATGGTCAGGATCGTACGCGACAGGGTCTCGTTGACGCTGAGGTTATGCAGCTCGTAAAGGGGCATCGCCTTGTACTTGCGCATGTTCTCGCGCACGCGGTCGAACACCACCACCGTGTCGTTGATCGAATAGCCGGCGATTGTCAGGATCGCCGCCACCGTCGTCAGGTTGAACTCCAGATGAAATAGCGAGAACACCCCGACCGTTGCCAGTACGTCGTGCAGCAACGTAATCAATGCCGCGATGCCGAACTGCCACTCGAAGCGGAACCAGACGTAGATCGCAATCGACAGCAATGCCAGAACGGTCGCGATCACGCCGGCGCGGATCAGCTCCTCGCCGACCTTGGGGCCGACGAACTCGCGGCGCTCGATCGAGGAATCGGGCAGGCCGAGCGCCTGCTTGACGTGTCGGACGGCCGCGGCCTCCTTCTCCTCGCCGCCCGCGCTTGCGCTCGGGCTCTGGCGCTCGACGCGGATCAGCACGTGGTTGGGCGCGCCGAACTCCTGCAGCTGCACCTCGCCGAGCCCCAGCCCGTTGAGCTTGCTGCGCATCTCGCCGATCTTGGCCGGGCCCTGGGTCCTGAGCTCGACCAGGGTGCCACCTGAAAATCGATGCCGTATTGCAAGCCGATGACCAGGACCGCCACCATCGCGATCAGATTGACCAGCATCGATCCGCCCACGGCGATATAGCGCCAGCGCATGAAGTCGATCCGGGTGACGGCAGGAAAGATTCGGAGAGCCATCCTAGCGTCCCGTCACAGCGGCAGGGCCTTGGGACGCGCGCGGCGCATCCACGCAGATGACCAGAAGTCGCGTCACCCTGATCGCGGTGAACATCGAGGTGAGGATGCCGATGGCCAGCGTGACGGCGAACCCCTTCACCGGCCCCGAGCCGAAATTGTACAGCAGCACCGCGGCGATCAGCGTCGTCAGGTTGGAGTCGATGATGGTGCCGAAGGCGCGCTGGAAGCCGGCGTCGATCGCCGAGATCGGCGTGCGGCCGTTGCGCTGCTCCTCGCGCATGCGCTCGTAGATCAGCACGTTGGCGTCGACCGCCATGCCGACGGTCAGCACGATGCCGGCGATGCCGGGCAGGGTCAGCGTCGCCTGAAGCACCGACAGCAGCGCCACGATCAGGAACAGGTTGAACACCAGCGCGACGTCGGCGATCACGCCGAACAGCCCGTAGACGACGACCATGAACACGACGACGATCGACCATGCCGACGGCGCAGGCGATCTCGCCCGCGCGGATCGAGTCGGCGCCCAGGCCGGGCCCGACCGTCCGCTCCTCCAGCACCTTCAGCGGCGCCGGCAGCGCGCCGGCGCGCAGCAGCAGCGCAAGGTCCTGCGCCTCCTGCACGGTGAAGCCGCCGCTGATGATGCCCGACCCGCCGAGGATCGGCTCGCGGATCACCGGCGCGCAGATCACCTTGTTGTCGAGCACGATGGCGAACGGCTTGCCCACGTTCGCCTTGGTCGCGTCGGCGAAGCGCCGTGCGCCGACCGCGTCGAAGCGAAACGACACCACCGGCTGGTTGTCCTGGAAGCTGGGCTGGGCGTCGACCAGCGTGTCGCCGGTCACCATCACGCGCCGGTGGACGAGATACATCGGTCGGCTTGCCGTCCGGCGCGGGCTTGTCGGACGGCATCAGCTCGTCGCCCGGCGGCGTGCGCCCGCCCTCCGCCTCCTCGGGCGAATGGTCGGTGTCGACCAGCTGGAAGGTCAGCTTGGCGGTCTTGCCGATCAGCTTCTTGATGCGCTCGGGATCGCCCACGCCCGGCAGCTGGACCAGGATGCGGTCCTCGCCCTGGCGCTGGATGGTCGGCTCGCGCACGCCGGTCTCGTCGATGCGCCGGCGCACGATCTCGATCGACTGGTCGACGGCGGCCGAGGTGCGGTCGCGCAGCGCCTTCTCGGTGAGGTTGAGCGTGACATGGTTGCCCGGTCACCTGCACGGTGGTGTCGGGATCGAGGCTGCGCACCGCCTCGCGCGCCTTGTCGAGATCCGCGGGGTTGCGGAGGGTGAAGCCCACGCCGTTGCCGCTGACGCCCAGCCCGGTATAGCCGATCGCGCTGCTTGACCAGCGCCGTGCGCACCTCGTCGACCAGGCCGTTCAGCCGGTCGCGGATGACCGACTGGGTCTCGACCTCCAGCAGCAGATGCGAGCCGCCTTGCAGGTCGAGGCCCAGGTTGATCTGGCGGTGCGGCAGCCAGCCCGGCAGCGCGTCGGCCGTCGATCGCGGCAGGACGTTGGGCAGGGCGTAGAGCGACGCCCAGCGCGCACAGCACCAGGATCACGACCACCTTCCACTTGGCGACATAGACCATATGCGTGGGCGACCGGGCGGGCGGCGCCGACTACTTCGGCCGGCGCAGGAACGACAGGAGCGAGGGCTTCTCGTTAGTGTTCGCGCCCGGCGGGTTTCCGGCCCGCCGCCTTGTCCTCGCCCTTGGCGGGCTCGGTCCGCGACAGCACGTCGCTCACCATGCCGCGCGCCACGCGCACGCGCACCCCCTCGGCGATCTCGACCTGAAGCTCGGTCTCGCTCACCACCTTGGTCACCTTGCCGATCATGCCGCCGGTGGTGACGATGGTGTCGCCGCGCCGGAGCGCGGACAGCATCTCGCGGTGCTGCTTCGCCTTCTTCTGCTGCGGTCGGATCAGCAGGAAATAGAAGACGACGAAGATCAGTACCAGCGGCACGACACCGGACGACAAAAAATCTCCGGGACCGCCGGCCGCTCCCTGCGCATAGGCCGGGGAGATCAGCAATGGAACTCCTCCTTCGAATGTCCGGCGAAAGTTGGCGGGACTATAGCCGTCCCGCCGCCTTCTTGCAACCGAATTGCGGCCGCGGTCGGACAGCCCAGTCATCCTGGGCGAAACGGCCGCGGCGCGGGGGTTTCGAGGGCGCTGGCCCCTGTGATATAGGGTCACGCGCCCGCCGGTTCGAGGGGACGATGACCGACACGCCGACCGATCATGCTCTCGCGCCGCTCCTCAGGCGGCTCGCCGACGCCCTCGACCGGCATCGCGCCCGCCGCGCCGGCCGCGCCCGATCTCGCCGCCGCCGACGCCTTCGTCTGGCACGCCGAGACCGGCGCGCTCGAGCCGGTGGAACGCGGTCAACCGCGTCGACGCTCGACCTGCTCAAGGGCGTCGACCGGCGAACGCGACATCTTGCTCGACAACACGCAGCGCTTCGCCCGGGGGCTTCCCGCCAACAACGCGCTCCTGTGGGGCGCGCGCGGCATGGGCAAGAGCTCGCTGGTGAAGGCGGTGCACGCGGCGGTCAACGACGGAGGGCCTGCAGGAGCGGCGCGCGGCTCGCCCTGATCGAGATCCACCGCGAGGATCATCGCGAGCCTGCCGCGCCTGCTCGCCCTGCTGCGCCGGTCGGACGCGGCGCTTCGTGCTGTTCTGCGACGACCTGTCGTTCGACGGGCAGGACGCGACCTACAAGTCGCTCAAGGCGCTGCTCGAAGGCGGAATCGAGGGCCGGCCCGACAACGTGGTGTTCTACGCGACCTCGAACCGGCGCCACCTGATGCCGCGCGACATGATCGAGAACGAGCGCTCGACCGCGATCAACCCGGCCGAGGCGGTCGAGGAGAAGGTCTCGCTGTCCGACCGGTTCGGGCTGTGGCTCGGCTTCCACGCCTGCGACCAGGACACGTATTTCGCCATCGTCGAGGCTATGCCGACAGGTTCCGCCTCGACGATCGACCGCGACGACGCTGCACGCCGAGGCCAACGAATGGTCGGTCACGCGCGGCGCCCGCTCCGGCCGCGTCGCCTGGCAGTTCATCCAGGACCTCGCCGGCCGGCTCGGCCAGCGGCTGGACTGACCGACGCCACGAGACTACGCCCCCGTGCGGGTCAGATAGCGGGCCGGGTCGACCGCCCCGCCCTTGCGGCGGATCTCGAAATGGAGCTGCGGCCGGCCAACCCCGCCTGTATGGCCGACCGTGGCGACGATCTGGCCGCGCCGCACCGTCTCGCCCGGGCGCACCTTCAGCGCTGGAATTGTGGGCGTAGGCGGTCATCCAGCCGCCGGCATGGCGCAGGATCAGCAGGTTGCCGAAGCCCGGCAGCTCGTTGCCGGCATAGACCACCACCCCGTTGTCGGCGGCGCGCACCGGCGTGCCCTCCTTGGCGGCGATGTTGATGCCGTCATTGCGCAGCCCGTCCTTCTGCCGGCCGAACGCGGTCAGCACGTGCCCGCGCACCGGCCATTCGAACCCGGTGCCGGCGCGCGGCGGCGGCGCGACGTCGAACGGCGCGGCGGCCGGCGGTTCCAGCGCCGCCGGGCTCGGCACGAGCGGTGCGGCGCCCGGGGCCGGCGCGGCCATGGCGACGCGCTCGGGCGGCGAATTCTGCTCGGGCACGAGCAGGCTTTCGCCGGCATTGATGCGGTAGGGCGGCGCCATGTGGTTCATCCGCACCAGCGCGCCCATCTCGATCCCGAAGCGCCGGGCGATGCCGTAGACCGTCTCGCCCGAGCGCACGCGGTAGAGCCGCGCGTGCGGCGGGGCCAGCGCGGCAAGGCCGGGCGGGGTGGGCCGGGTTGGGGGCGGCGGGGCCTCGGGCGCCGGCGCCGGCAGCGGCGCCCGCTCCACCAGGGGCGGCAGGCTCGCCGGCCGGCGCGGCGGCAGCGGCGGAATGCGGACGACCCGCGCCCCCGGCGGCGGGCCATAGGGCGGCGGCTCGTAGTCGGTGCCGCAGCCGGCGACCAGCGCCGCCAGCCCCGCCAGCGCAACCCCGACCAGCGCGCCGCCCCGACAGGACCGCGTCCCCTCCCCGGCCATCAATCCTCGTCCCGCGCCGTTTCGGGCACCAGCGGCACGAACCGCACCGCCCAGAGCGTCTCGGTTGAGATGCCCTCCTCCGTCCGGCGCAGCTTGAGCAGGTGCTGATCGCCGCGCCGACTGCCCACCGGCGCGATCAGGATGCCGCCGAGCGCGAGCTGGTCGACCAGCGCCTGCGGCACCTCGGGCGCCGCCGCTGTCACGATAATGCGGTCGAACGGCGCCTGCTCCGGCCAGCCCTTCGAACCGTCGCCGCACATGGTGGTGATATTGCGCAGCCGCAGCTCGGCAAAATGCTTCTCCGCCTCGCGCAGCAGCGCGCGGTGGCGCTCGATGGTGTAGAGCCGGCGGCAGAGCTTCGACAGGATCGCCGCCTGGTAGCCGGAGCCGGTGCCGATCTCCAGCACCTTCGAGCGGTCGGACACTTCCAGCGCCAGGGTCATGTAGGCGACGACCGAGGGCTGGCTGATGGTCTGGCCCCGGCCGATGGGCAGCGCCGTGTTCTCGTAGGCCTGGTCGTGGAACGAGGGCGGCACGAACATCTCGCGCGGCACGCGCTCGACGGCCGCGAGGACCGCGGTGTCGTTGATGCCGTGGCTGCGCAGCTCCATGATCAGGCGGATACGCTGCAATTCGAGGGTCATGCCGGCGGGCCGATCCGCGCAATTCCGCCCATGTAGGGCCGCAGCGCCTCCGGCACCACGACCGAGCCGTCCGCCTGCTGGTAGTTCTCCAGCACGGCGATCAGCGTGCGCCCGACCGCGAGGCCCGAGCCGTTCAGCGTGTGGACGAAGCGCGTGCCCTTCTCGCCCTTGGGACGGAAGCGCGCGTTCATGCGCCGCGCCTGGAAGTCGCCGCAGTTCGAGCAGGACGAGATCTCGCGATAGCGCCCCTGGCCGGGCAGCCACACCTCGATGTCGTAGGTCTTGCGCGCCGAGAACCCCATGTCGCCGGTGCAGAGCGTCACCACGCGATAGGGCAGTTCGAGGCGCTTCAGCACCGCCTCGGCCGCATTGGTCTTGCGCTCAAGCTCCTCGTCCGATTCGTCCGGGTGGACGATGGAGACCAGCTCCACCTTGTAGAACTGGTGCTGGCGGATCATGCCGCGCGTGTCCTTGCCGGCCGCGCCCGCCTCCGACCGGAAGCAGGGCGTGTGCGCGGCGAAGCGCAGCGGCAGCGCGTCCTCGTCCAGGATCTCGCCCGCGACCAGGTTGGTCAGCGGCACCTCGGCGGTCGGGATGAGCCAAAACCCGTTGTCGGTACGAAATAAATCCTCGGCGAACTTCGGCAACTGCCCGGTGCCAAAGGCGGCTTCGTCCCGCACCAGCAGCGGCGGGCTGACCTCGGTATAGCCGAACTCGGTCGTCTGCAGGTCGAGCATGAAGGCGGCGAGCGCCCGCTCCAGCCGCGCGAGGCCGGCCGGACAGCACCACGAAGCGCGCGCCGGACAGCTTCGCGGCGCGCTCGAAATCCATCATGCCGAGCGCCTCGCCGATGGCGTCGTGCTCCTTCGGCTCGAAGTCGAAGCGCGGACGTCGCCGACCCTCCGCACCTCGACATTGGACTCCTCGTCCGCGCCGTCGGGCACGTCGTCGGCCGGCAGGTTGGGAATCCCGGCGAGCAGGTCGTCGAGTTCGGCACCGAGCGCCTTGTCCTCGGCCTCGGCCTTGGGCATGTCGTCCTTGATCCGGGCGACCTCGTCCATCAGCGCCTGGGCGTCGCCGCCCTTGGCCTTGGCCTGGCCGATCTCCTTCGAGGCGGCGTTGCGCCGCGCCTGCATCTCCTGCAGCGCGCGTCTGGACCGTCCGGCGCCTCGCGTCGAGGTCGAGGATGCGCCCGGACATGGGCTCGAGCCCGCGGCGCTCCAGGCCGCGGTCGAACGCGTCCGGGTTCTCGCGGATCCAGCGGATGTCGTGCATGCTCGTCCCTCGGGGCGCTCCCGCCTTCGCGCCTTATACGGGCCCGCCCCGCCAGCGTCCAGAATCGAGGGCGTGACGTCCCCTACTCCACGCCCGCGTCGCGATTAAGTTCCTCCTCGCGCGCGGCGCGTTTCTTCTCGACCAGCTTGGCGCACAGGATCGAGATCTCGTAGAGGATCAGGAGCGGCACGGCGAGCGCGCACTGGCTGACCACGTCGGGCGGGGTCAGCACCGCCGCCACGACGAACACGGCGACGATGGCGTAGCGCCGCTTGGCGGCGAGCCCGGCCGCCGTGACGATGCCGACGCGGGCCAGCAGGGTGAGCAGCACCGGCATCTCGAACGCCACGCCGAAGGCGAAGATCAGCCGCATGACGAGATCGCGAGATACTGGTCGACCTTGGGCTCGACCTCGATCGGCAGCGTGCCCGGCCCGCCATGGGTCTGGAACTGCAGCAGGAAGTGCCAGGCGAGCGGGAACACGACGTAGTAGGCCATCGCCCCGCCCATCAGGAACAGGATCGGCGTCGCGACCAGGAACGGCGCGAAGGCCTGCTTCTCGTTCTTGTAGAGGCCCGGCGCGACGAACATCCACATCTGCAGCGCCACCACCGGGAAGGCCACGAACGCCGCCGTGAAGAACGCGACCTTCATGTAGGTGAAGAACGCCTCGTGCAGCCCGGTGTAGATCATCCGGGCATTGGCCTCGCCCTTCAAGGCGTTCGGCCAGCGGGTGCACCAGGAAGCCGTAAGATATCCTCGGCGAAAAAGTAGCGAGACCAGGAAGCACCCGATGAAGGCGACGAAGCTCCAGATCAGCCGCCGGCGCAGCTCGACCAGATGCTCCAGCAGCGGCATGCGCTTGCCGCTATCGGGCTCCCCGTCGCCGTCGCGCAGGACATCCTCGGTCGCCACCGCTCAGCCCTCCGCCGCGCCCTTGCGCGGCGCCTCGGGCGCGGCGGCGCCGGGCCCGGCAGTGTCCTGGCCGGTGGATGACTGCGGCTCGGGCTCCGCGTCGGGCGGGGTCTGCCGCTCGATTTCGGGCGCCGTGCCCCGCTCGCGCTCGTGCTCCGGCGCGGGCGCGCCATCCTCGGCCGGGCTTCCGGGATAGGAGCTGTCGAGGTCGGAATAGATCTCGGGGCCGATGGAATGCTCGACCGTCTCGCGCACCCCGTGCGCGGCGTCGTCGAACGGGTCCTTTTCGATGGCGGCGTTCACCTCGCGGCGCAGCTCGTCCAGCTCGGCCTCGCGGGTCAGCTCCTCGAACCCGGACTGGAACTCGCGCGCCATCGAGCGCGCCCTGCGCACCCAGAACGCGACGGTGCGCAGCGTGCCCGGCAGCTCCTTCGGGCCGATCACCACCAACGCCACCACCGCGATCACCAGCAGCTCGAGGCCGCCGATGTCAAACACCGATGTGCTCCTCGCAGGGACCTGGCTTCACTTGCGTGCGACGCCGGCCGGGGCGTCAGCCCTTCGCCGCCTCGTCCTTCTTCAGCCGCTCGGCCTCGATCGGCTTGCGCGCCTCGTCGGACGACGCCTCGTCTTCCTTCAGGTTCTTCTTGAAGGCGTTGATGCCCTTGGCCATGTCGCCGGCCAGCCGCGAGATCTTGCCGCTGCCGCCGAACAGGACCAGGACCACCAGCAGGACGATGAGCCAATGCCAGATGCTCAATGAACCCATATCAGGCTCTCTCCCGTGTTCCGGTGCCGCGCCGCTTCCGTCCGCTCCCCGCACGATGATGGCAGAAACGGTCCACCGCCGCAACGCGAGCCCATCCACCCGAGCGCAACATCACGGCGTAACTAAGGCTTATGCGCGCGCGTTGCAAGAGAAGGTGAGAAAGAGAGACGTATCGTCGCCGGATTCACGTCCCGGTCTCGTCGGCGTCCTCGATCGAGTCCTCCGCGGCGTCGGCCGCGCCCGTCTCGGGTTCCTCGTCCTCGTCGGCCGCCTCGTCGGCCGCCGTCTCGGCTGGCGTATCGGGCAGCGTCTCGCCCACGATCGCGGCCGCCGGGCGGGTATCGAGCAGCCCCGCCGCCTTCAGCTCGTCGAGGCCCGGCAGGTCGGCCACCGATTGCAGGCCGAAATGCGACAGGAAGGCGCCGGTTGTGCCCCAGGTGACCGGCCGGCCAGGCGTACGGCGGCGCCCGACGGGGCGGATCCAGCCCGCCTCGAACAGCGTGTCGAGCGTACCCTTCGAGATGGCGACGCCGCGGATCTCCTCGATCTCGGCGCGCGTCACCGGCTGGTGATAGGCGCAGATCGCCAGCGTCTCGACCGCGGCGCGCGACAATTTGCGCACCACGTTGCGCTCGATCCGCATCAACCCGGCGAGGTCGGGGGCGGTGCGGAAGCTCCAGCCGCCGGCGACCCGCACCAGGTTCACCCCGCGCTCGGCATAGTCGGCCTGCAGGGCGGCGAGCAGCCCGGCGACATCGGCGCCATCCGGCAGGCGCGCGGCCAGCGTCTCGTCGTCCAGCGCGTCGGCCGCGGCGAACAGGATCGCCTCCAGAAGCCGCAGGCACTGGCGCGCATCGACCGGAGCAGCCTCCTCGGGCCCTTCGGGCGCCTCCGCGGCGGCCGGCTCCGGCTCCTCCGCGGCGGCCGGCTCGGCTGGGTCGGGCGGCGAAAACCGCTCCTCCTCGGTCTCGTCGGCGATCATCGCGGTCATTACGATCGGGGAATCATCGGGCGTCATGGCACCGTCCGTCGGCGAAGGTAGATGGGACCGAAAGCGTAGTTCTGGCGCAGCTCGGCGCGGCCGTTCTTGGTCATTTCCAATCCGACCGACAGCATGGCGGCCATGGCGGAGCGGCGCACCACCCCGCCTTGCAGGCCCTGCGGCATGAAGGAGAGCAGCGTGCGCCAGTCCGGCCCCCTGCCGAGCATCCCCTCGATGCGGGCCAGCGCGTCCTCGATGGCATAGAGCTCGGTCGGGATCGGCGCGTAGGCCTTGTGCGCGCCGGCCTTGCGGCGCTGCTCGCCATAGGCGCGCAGCAGCTCGAACAGGCCGATCTGATAGACCGAATGGCGCACCACCGGCACCGGCTCGGGCGCGCCGCGCGGGAAGACGTCGAGCCCCAGGCGCGGCTGCGCCATCAGCCTCGCGCCGGCCTCGCGCATCGCCTCCAGCCGGCGCAGGCGATAGGTCAGCGCCTCGGCCATCTCCTCGCCGGACAGCCCGTCCTCCTCCGCCTCCGGCTCGGGCAGCAGCAGGCGCGACTTGAGGTAGGCGAGCCAGGCCGCCATCACCAGGTAGTCGGCCGCGAGCTCGAGGCGCAGGTCGCTGCGCATTCTGCGATGAAGGCGATGTACTGGTCGGCGAGCTTCAGGATCGAGATGCGCGTCAGGTCGACCTTCTGGTCGCGCGCCAGCGCCAGCAGCACGTCGAGCGGCCCCTCGAACACGTCGAGATCGACGACCAGCGCCTCGCCGTCATGCGCGCGGCTCGGTCACCGTCGGCTTGTCCTCGACGAATTCCATGGCGTCCTCAGCCGAGCCCGGCCAGGACGGAGATCAGGTGGAACAGATACGAGACGGGCACGCCCACCAGCCAGCGCGAAAATGTTGAGGTCGATGCCGATCGCGCGCGCCGAGCCAGCGGCAGCACGAACAGCAGCCCGATTATAATGAACAGGCCGTACGGCTCCACCCGTGCCAGCGGCAAAGCGATTCGCCGGGGCAGCAGCCCGACCGCCACCCGCCCGCCGTCGAGCGGCGGCAGCGGAATCATGTTGAACACCGCCAGCACCAGGTTGATCAGGATCGAGTTGCGCAGATTCTCGAAGGTCCAGGCCGCGGCCGCCGGCGGCAGCAGGACCGCGACGATGCAGCAGCAGCGCCGAGATGAACGCCAGCGCGAGGTTGATCGCCGGCCCGGCCGCCGCCACCCACACCATGTCCCGGCGCGGCTTGTAGAGCCGGCGGAAATTCACCGGCACCGGCTTGGCCCAGCCGAACAGGAACCCGGTGCCCGACAGCAGCAGCAGGCCCGGGACGAGGATCGGTGCCGAACGGGTCGACGTGGCGCAGCGGGTTGAAGCGTCACCCGGCCCAGCACCTTGGCGGTGTCGTCGCCGAGCCGCCACGCGACCCAGCCGTGCGCCGCCTCGTGCAGGGTGACGGCGATCAGCACCGGCAGCGCCCAGACCGAGATGGCGTGGATCGCGTTGGCGACGCCGGGCGTCATCGTGCCGCGTCCCGATGAGCGCGTCGAGCCGGGCCGGCCAGCGCCGCGATGTCGCAGGGCGCCGGCGGCAGCAGCGCAGCGATTTCGCGCGCGCCCAGCGCGGCCAGCGCCGCGTCGGTCAGGCGACGGCGCGGTCGCGCGGCGATCGTCCGCCATCTCGGCCATCGCGCCGTTGCAGTGGAGCGCCGCGTCGCAGCCGGCGGCGAGCGCCGCCGCGCGCGCGCTCGCCGATCGGGCCGGCGAGCGCGCCCATCGCCAGTCGTCGGACAGCAGGAACGCCGTCGAACCCGATCTCGCCGCGGATCACGTCGGCGATGACGGCCGGCGAAAGCGTGGCCGGCGCGCCGGGTCGATCGCGCTGTAGACCACATGGGCGGTCATGCCCACCGGCTGGTCGCGCGAGCGCGCGGAACGGCGCGAAATCGGTCGCGCGCCAGCTCGGCCGCGCGGCGCGTCGACCACGGGCAGCGACCTTGTGGCTGTCGGCGCCGGCGCGGCCGTGGCCGGGCATGTGCTTGACCACCGGCAGCACGCCGCCGTCGCAGCAGCCCGTCGCACACCGCGCGGCCGAGCGCCGCCACCGGCTCGGGTCGCGTCGCCGAAGGCGCGGTCGCCGATGATCGGGTCGGCGCCGGCGACCGGGCACGTCGAGCACCGGCGCGCAGTCGACGGTGATGCCGAGCGGCGGCAAGCTCGGCCGCCGATCAGCCGCGCGTTGAGCCGCGCCGCCTCGCGCGCCGCGTCGCGGGTCGGTGCGCCACGAGCGCGGCCGAACGACGCGGCGGCCGGCGCGCGCGCGCCAGTGCGGCGGGCCGAGCCGCGCGACCCGCCCGCCTTCCTGGTCGATCAGCACGGGCGCGTCGGCGCGCGCCGACGGCGTCGCGCAGCGCGGCCACCAGACGCGCGACCTGGGCGGGCTCGCGACAGTTGCGGGCGAACAGGATGAAGCCGAGCGGATCGGCGTCGGCGAAGAAGCGCCGCTCGTCGGGCGCCGAGCGCCGGGCCGGCGCAGCCGAACAGGACGGCGCGGGGGCGCTCAGGGCTCGACAACCAGGCACCCGACTTGCGCGCCTTGAGCCGGCTGCACAGCGCGCTCGGCGGCGGCGGCGTCGGCGAGCGGCCCGGCCTGCACGCGGTAATAGACGCCCTTGTGTGCCGAGGTCGGCGCGCGCCACCGAGACGGCGAGGCTGCCGAGCACGTCGCCGTTCGCGTGCTTCGCCCGGGCGATCACCTGGTTCGCCTGCCCCTCGGTGCGGACGCGGCGAGCTGGACGCGCTAGCTGCCGCCCGCCGCGGGCTCCGCCGGGCGGCGGCGCCATGGAAGCGGCCGGCGGCGCAGCGGGCGGCGCGGCCTTGGGGGGCGGCGGCGGCGTGGCGGCGGCGGACGGGTGCGCATCCGGTGCGGCGGCGGGCCGGCTTCTGGCATCGGCGGCGGCGCGACGTTCGCCCGGTCCTTCGGGGCGGCGGGCGGCGGCGGCGCGGACGCGGTCCTCGTCTCGGTGGCGGGCGCGGGCGCCGCAGCGGTAGTTGGCCTCGGCCGCCGGGGCCGCCGGCGGGGCCATCGGCGTCTCGGGCGGCGGCAGCAGCCGCTCGACCGGCTTCGGCGCCGTCTCGCGGCGACAGCTGGTCGTAGATCTGCTTGTCCTGGTTCGGCACGTCCATCCCGCCGGGATCGGCCGGCCGCACCTTGTCCGGCACCGGCCCGGCGGTGATCACCGGGGCGACGCTTTCGGCGCCGCGGCGCAGCCCCTCCTTGTAGGCGAACACGCCCACCGCGGCGACGGCGGCGACGGCCGCCACCCCCATCAGCAGCGTCATCAGCCGCTTGCCGCGCCGCAGGCGCCCCTGCCCGCCTCCGCCGAGCCGGCGGATCGGGCGCTCGCGCTCCGAAGGCTCGCAACGCCATCACCGCATCTCCTCAACCGGGTGCGACGCCCATGACGCCGAGGCCCGACGCGATCACCATCGCGACCGCCCGCACCAGCGCCAGCCGGGCGGCGGTCAGCTCCTCGTCCTCGCGCCACGATGAAGCGCAGCGCGTCGTCGTCGTTGCCGCTGGTTCCACAGCGCGTGGAACTCGGACGCCAGTCGTAGAGGTAGAACGCGACGCGGTGCGGCTCATGCGCCTCGGCCGCGCTCTCGACCACCCGCGGCCAGCCGGCCATCAGCCGTGATCAGATCAAGCTCGCCCGCGTCCGTCAAGCCGGCCCAACTGAGCCGCGGCCGAGCGCTCGAGATCGTCAAGCCGCAATCGCCGGCACGATCGCTGGCCGGCGTTGCGCAACACCGAGCAGGCGCGGGCATGGGCGTACTGCACGTAGAAGACCGGATTGTCGCTTCGACTGCTCCATCACCTTCGCGAAGTCGAACTCCAGCGGCGCGTCGTTCTTGCGCGTCAGCATGATGAAGCGCACCACGTCCTTGCCGACCCGTCGACCACGTCGCGCAGCGTGACGAACGTGCCGGCGCGCTTGGACATCTTCACCGGCTCGCCGCCGCTCCAGCAGGTGGACGAGCTGGCAGAGCTTCACGTCCAGCGTCGCCTTGCCCCTCGCTCAGCGCCTTGACCGCCGCCTGCATGCGCTTGACGTAGCCGCCGTGGTCGGCGCCCCACACGTCGATCAGGGCGTCGAAGCCGCGCCGTACCTTGTCGAGGTGATAGGCGATGTCGGCGGCGAAATAGGTCCAGCTGCCGTCCGACTTGCGCAGCGGCCGGTCGACGTCGTCGCCGAACTCGGTGGCGCGGAACAGGGTCTGCGGGCGCGGCTCCCAGTCCTCGGGCTTCTTGCCCTTGGGCGGCTCCAGCGTGCCGGTATAGACGAGGTCGCGCCCTTCGAGCTCGCGCGACCACCTCGTCGATCCGCCCGGCCTCGACCAGCGCCCGCTCCGAGGTGAACACGTCGAATGCGATGCCGAGCGGCGGCGAGGTCGTCCCTGATCAGCGCCATCATCGCGGCGACCGCCTGGTCGCGCACGACGGGCAGCCATGTCCGCCTCGGGCACGCCGGCCAGCTGCTCGCCGTAGCGCTGGCGGCCAGCGCCTTGCCGAGGTCGATCAGATACTCGCCGGGATAGAGCCCCTCCGGGATCTGCGCCGATATGCTCGCCGCAGCGCCTCGCGGTAGCGCAGGTGGGCCGAGCGCGCCAGCATGTCGACCTGGGCGCCGGCGTCGTTGATGTAGTATTCGCGCGTCACGTCGAAGCCGGCCTTGGCCAGCAGCGAGGCCAGCGCGTCGCCGACCACCGCGCCGCGCCCATGGCCGACATGCATCGGGCCGGTCGGGTTGGCCGAGACGTACTCGACGTTCACCTTGCGCCCCGCCGCCCATGGCGGAGGTGCCGTAAGCGGGGCCGGCCTCCAGCATGTCGCGCACGCGGCCCTGCCAGAAGGCCGGATCGAGGCGGAGATTGATGAAGCCCGGCCCGGCGACCGTCGCTTCGGTCACGTCGGAATGCTGCGCCGAGCCGCTCGGCGACCAGCGCGGCGAGATCGCGCGGCTTCATGCCCGGCGGGCTTGGCCAGCACCATGGCGGCGTTGGTGGAGAGGTCGCCATGCGCCGCATCGCGCGGCGGCTCGACCGAGACGCGCGCCGTGTCGAGCCCGGCGGGAAGCTTCCCTTCGCCCGCCAAATCCTCGATCACGGACAGAACTTCTGCCCGAAAGTCATTGAAAACGTTCATTCGTTCTTCTCTGAGCCGGGGACCAGCCGGCGGTGCAGATCGAGGGCGAAGCGGTCGGTCATGCCGGCGATGTAATCGGCGACCAGCCGCGCCGTCGCCGTCCCGCCCGGCCCGTCGGCGGCGCGCCGCCACGCCTCGGGCAGATGGTGCGGCTCGGCGAGCAAAGCGGCGAACAGCTCGCCGACCACCCGGCGGGCGCGCGCCGGTCATCCGGTTCACCCGCTCGTGGCGGTACATGCGGTCGTAGAGGAACGCCTTCAAGGCGCGGTTCTCGGCGTCCATCGCCGGCGAGAAGGCGACCACCGGCCCGGCGAGCGCGCGCACCTCGGCGGCGCTCTGCGGCCCGGCCTCGGCCAGCCGCCGGCGCGTCTCGGCCAGCAGGTCGTTGACCAGCAGGTCGATCATCCGGCGGACGGATTCGTGGATCAGCCGCGTCTCGCTCCAGCCCCGGATATTTCGCGGCGACCCCGGCGAACATCGGCCCGGCGAGCGGCACCTCGGCGAGATCGGCCACGCTGAACAGCCCGGCGCGCAGCCCGTCGTCCATGTCGTGGCTGTTATAGGCGATGTCGTCGGCGAGCGCGGCCACCTGCGCCTCGGCCCCGGCCATGGTGTGCAGCTCCAGGTCGTAGAGGGCCAGCACCTCGACCACCGACCAGGGCAGGCCGTCGGTGTCGCCCCGGCCGGCGCGACCAGCGGGCCGTTGTGCTTGACCATGCCCTCCAGCGTCTCCCAGGTCAGGTTCAGCCCGTCGAACTCGGCGTAGTGGCGCCTCCAGCCGGGTGAGGATGCGCAGCGCCTGGGCGTTGTGGTCGAACCCGCCATAGGCGTTCATCGCACGCATCCAGCGCGTCCTCGCCGGCATGGCCGAACGGCGTGTGGCCGAGATCGTGGGCGAGCGCCAGCGCCTCGGCCAGGTCCTCGTCGAGCCCCAGGCAGCGCGAGATCGACGCGGGCGATCTGGCGCGACCTCCAGGCTGTGGGTCAGCCGGGTGCGGTAATTGTCGCCCTCGTGATAGACGAACACCTGGGTCTTGTACTTCAGGCGGCGGAAGGCGGCGGAATGGATCACCCGGTCGCGGTCGCGCTGATAGACCGTGCGGGTCGGGCTCTCGGGCTCGGGATGGCGCCGGCCGCGGGTCCGGGCAGGGTCGGAGGCATAGGCCGCGCGCGGAGCGGCGGCCGGCGTCCAGGCGGCTTCCGGCGCGGTCATGGGCGAGAGATACAACCGGGCGGGCGGGCGCGCAACGGACGGATCGGGGCTGGCCGGATTGATTTCGGCCCGGAGCGCGACCTAAATAGGCACCCGCGACCGGACACGAAGAGGACGCGCACATGGCGGAAACGCTGGAAAAGACCGAGGAGGTCACGCTCACCGACCGGGCGGTGCGCCGCATCGCCGCCCTTCTGGGCAAGGACGAGCACCAGGGCATGGCGTTCCGAATCGCCGTGGCGGGCGGCGGCTGCTCCGGCTTCCAGTACGCCTTCACCTTCGACGACGCGCCGCACCGCCGACGACCGCACGATCGAGCGCGACGGCGCCAAGGTGCTGATCGACGACATGTCGTGGGAATATTTGCGCGGCGCCCAGGTCGACTATGTCGAGGAGCTGATCGGCTCCCGCTTCGAGATCGCCAACCCGAACGCCGCCTCGACCTGCGGCTGCGGAACCTCGTTCTCGATCT
Source organism: uncultured Alphaproteobacteria bacterium (assembly GCA_963826605.1). Taxonomy (GTDB): domain Bacteria; phylum Pseudomonadota; class Alphaproteobacteria; order MPNO01; family DASWLB01; genus CAWGHZ01. Next base: position 1,019,231 of record CAWGXN010000001.1, on the reverse strand, counting down.
GATGGGCGTTCCGCCCCTCCCCCGATTCCCTTAGACTGTCCGGCGATGAAAATCGCCACCTGGAACGTCAACTCGATCAAGGCGCGCCTGCCCCGCGTCGTCGAATGGCTGGCCGAGGCCAAGCCCGACGTGGTCCTGCTGCAGGAGACCAAATGCGTCGACGACGCCTTTCCGCGGATGGAGATCGAGGAGCTCGGCTACAATATCGCGCTGTGCGGCCAGAAGACCTATAACGGCGTCGCCATCCTGTCGAAGCGCCCGCTGGAGGACGTCGTCTGCGTGCTTGACGGCGACGGCGCCGACGTGCAGGCGCGCTACATCGAGGCATTCACCGGCGACGTGCGCGTCGCCTCGATCTACCTGCCGAACGGCAATCCGGTGGACACCGACAAGTTCGCCTACAAGCTCGCCTGGATGGAGCGGCTCTACGCCCGCGCCGAGGCACTGCTCGCGAACGAGGAGGCGCTGGTGCTGGGCGGCGACTACAACGTGTGCCCGACCGACGACGACGTGTACGACCCCGATCGGCTGGGCGAATGACGCGCTGTGCCGGCCGGAATCGCGCAACCGGTTCCGCCGGGTCATGCATCTCGGCTACACCGACGCGTTCCGCGCCTGCACGGCGAGAAGGGCGCGTACAGCTTCTGGGACTACCAGGCTGGCGCGTGGAACAAGGACCACGGGCTGCGGATCGACCATCTGCTGCTCTCGCCCCAGGCCGCCGACCGGCTGGTCGCGTCCGGCATCGACCGCAAGCCGCGCGGCAAGGACAAGGCCTCCGACCACACCCCCGTCTGGTGCGAGCTGGCCGACGGGTGAGCGCCCGTGACCCGAGCAATGACCGTTCATCCTGAGGAGCGCCGCCGGGCGCGTCTCGAAGGGCGAACGGAATGAACGGGCGATGACCGAACCGAGCCGGTTCGCGCCCTATTACCACGGCGTCGAGAGCCGGCCGCCTCGCCACACGATCGTCCACGCGCTCGACCGCTGGCAGGCCGAGCATATTCACCGTCGGGACGGGCTGGCCGTCGACCTGGGCTGCGGCGCGGGACGCGATACCGTGGAGATGCTGCGCCGCGGCTTCCGCGTGCGCGCCATCGACCCCGAGCCCGACGCCATCGCGGCGCTTGCGGCCCGTGACGACCTGCCGAACCGCCAGCTGCTGGAGCCCGTCTGCGCGCGCATGGAGGAGGCGGACTGGCCCCCATGCGACATCGTCAATTCGAGTTTCGCCCTCCCCCTCGTGGCGCCCGACAAATTCCCGGCGCTGTGGCGGCGGATCGTCGGGTCACTGCGCGAGGGCGGACGGTTCGCCGGCCACCTTTATGGGCCAAACGACGAATGGGCGAACCCGGGAATCACCATCGTCTCGCGCGCCGAGCTGAACGCGCTGCTCGCCGGGCTCGACATCGAGATGCTGGAGGAGATCGAGCGCGTCGCCGAGACCGGCAAGGGCAGGATGAAGCGCTGGCATCTGTTCAACATCGTGGTGCGCAAGCGCGGGTGACGGACCTGTGGCGGCGTGTTCAACCCTGCTCCCCGCATGACGGGGCCAGCGCCTACTGCCCCCGCAGGAACAGCACCTCGGGCCGCTTCGGCAAGGTCCGCGTGCTGACGAACACCGTGTCACTATCGCTCCGGCGCACGGCGTAGCGCGGTGCAGCGGCGGCGGCGAAGGTCTCGGCCGCGCCGGCGGTGATCAGGTGCATCGGCAGCACCAGCCGCGGCTGGATGCGGCCCAGCGCGTCGAACAGCTCCTCCAGGCTCATCGTCACCGTGCCGTCGATCGCCACCATGGCAACGTCGATGGCGCCCAGATCCCGCACCTGGTCGGCCGACAGCCGATGATGCACGTGGCTGATATGGGCGACGCAGAGCCCGGCGGCCTCGAACACGAAGATCGAATTGCCGTTGACGGTCTTGCCACCCCACTCCTCGAGGTTCGTCGGCACGTTCCGCACGCGCAGATCGCCGACCAGGATGTTGTAGCGCGCGACGGTTTCGGTCGACCAGCCGTGCAGCACGTGTTTGATGGCGGGGTCCGGCGCGTCGGTGTAATGGCCGCGATGCGAGATGTTCATCGTCACCACGTCGGGCAGGCGGGCGGGGGTGAGATAGCCGTTATAGTCGGTGACGGCCCGCGTCCCGCCGGCGGACTCGATCTCGAACGAGGCGTGGCCGAGGAAGGTGATGCGGAGGCTGCCTTCGGGCACTTTCTCGAACGCGGCGAAATGCACCAGCGGCCGCGCGCTCGCGATCGGCGTGCAGTCGGCACGCGCCGCCCCCGTCCCTGCGACGGCGGCGAGCGCCACCGCCGCCAGCCATGTCACGGAACGCATCACCGCGCACCGCATGACCGCCTCACCCCTCCGGCATCTTCGAAAACGACTTGAGCGCCGGGTCGGGCTTGTCCCAGGCGTGGCCGCTGGACGTATAGAGCACCAGCTCCGGCTTGAACAATTCCGGGTGGTCGAGGCTGCCGGCCAGAACGGCGATGGCGTCCTTCCGGGCGCTCGGCCAGCCGAACAAAGGCGAGCCGCAATCCTTGCAGAACCCTTGCACGAAGGCGTTGCCCGAGTCGGTCGGCCGGTTGAATCGCGCCGGCTTGCCGAGCACGGTCACCGCCGCCGCCGGGAAGATCAGCCAGCTCGCGTGACCGGTTCCGGTCGCGTGCTGGCATTCGCGACAATGGCATTGCTGCGCGCGGATCGGCTCGGCGTCGGTCTCGTAGCGCACCGCCGAGCAGCGGCACCCGCCTTCGAATTTCGCCATGTCCCGTCCCCTACTCCGCCGGCCCGGCCACGCCCATGCGCCGGGCGGCGTCCTTGCGCCAGTCCGCGAAGCTCTTGAAATCGTCGCGCTTTTCCAGCGCCGCCGCGGTGTGCGCGTAGATCTCCTCGTCCGACATGGCGGCGAAGTCGAACGGGATCGCCGACGGCGCGTGCACGTACCAGGGCGAGGGCACGTAGCATTCGATGATGTTGTCCTCCGGGTCCTTGAAGTACATCGACCAGGCGATGCCGTGGGCGCGGAGCTGGATATCCGACGCCTCGGGCTCCGCCGCGACGATCTCGTGCATCGCGCGCAGATCGGCGAGCGACCGCATGCGGTGCGAAAGCTGCACGATCTGCGACGGCACGCCTTCCGGACGGCCCGCCATGAAGACGAGCTGGTGATGCTCGTCGGGATTGCGCGACAGGAAGCACATCTCGTTTCCGCCGAGCGGCGGCGTGCCGCGGTCGTTCACCACGTAGCCCAGCACCCGGCCATAGAACGCGATCATGCGGTCGAGGTCGGTGACGTAGATCCCGACATGGCCCAGCTCGGAATAGGGAACGGCGGTCATGGCGACCTCCCTCAGATATCCGCGTAGACGTGGGTTTCGGCGGCGGCGCCCGGATGGGTGACGGCGCCCCAGCGCGCCGAGCCGACGGTCTGGGCATAGCGCCACAGCGCGCCCGCCTGGTAGTCGTGCATGCGCGGCTTCCAGCGCCGGCGGCGACGGGTGAGCTCGGCGTCGGAGAGCTCCACGTCGAGCCTTCCCTTCTTCGCGTCGATCACGATCACGTCGCCGTCCTTCAGAAGCCCGATCGGCCCGCCGACCGCCGCTTCCGGCCCGACATGACCGATGCAGAAGCCGCGCGTGCCGCCCGAGAATCGTCCGTCGGTGATCAGCGCCACCTTCTCGCCCATCCCCTCGCCATAGAGCGCCGCGGTCGTGGACAGCATCTCGCGCATGCCGGGCCCGCCCTTGGGACCCTCATAGCGGATGACGATCACCTGGCCCGGCTTGATCTTCTTCTTCACCACGGCGTCGAACGCGTCCTCCTCGCAATCGAAGCAGCGTGCCTTGCCGCGGAAGACGAGCTCCTTCATGCCGGCGACCTTCACGATCGCGCCGTCGGGCGCCAGGTTGCCCTTGAGCCCGACCACGCCGCCGGTCTTGGACAGCGGCTTCGACATGCGGTGGAACACGTCCTGGTTGGCGGGGAAGCGTACGCCGCGATGGTTCTCCGCGATGGTCTTGCCGGTCACGGTCATGCAGTCCCCGTGCAGCAGCTTGGCGTCCAGCAGCTCGCGGATCACCACCGGCACGCCGCCCGCCTGCCACATGTCGGCGGCGGTATAGCGCCCGCCCGGCATCAGGTCGGCGATGTAGGGCGTCTTCTTGAAGATGCGCGCCACGTCGAACAGGTCGAACTTGATGCCCACCTCGTTGGCGATGGCGGGCAGGTGCAGGGCCGCGTTGGTCGACCCGCCGGTCGCGGCGACCACCATGGCCGCATTCTCCAGCGCTTCGCGGGTGACGATGTCGCGCGGGCGCAGATTGAGCCGCAGCAGGTTCATCACCGCGGCACCGGACTGCTCGGCGAACGCGTCGCGCGACTCGTAGGAGGCGGGCGTGCCGGCGGAGTTCGGCAGGGCGAGCCCCATCGCCTCGGACACGCAGGCCATGGTGTTCGCCGTGAACTGGCCGCCGCACGAGCCGCCGCACGGGCAGGCGACGCTTTCCAGCTCGGCGAGGTCGGCGGCCGAGAAGTTGCCGGCGGCGTACTTGCCGACGCCTTCGAACACGTCGACCACCGTCACGTCCTTGCCGCGGAACTTCCCGGGCAGGATGGTGCCGCCATACATGAACACCGACGGCACGTTGAGCCGGACCATCGCCATCATCAGCCCGGGCAGCGACTTGTCGCAGCCGGCGAGCCCCACCAGCGCGTCGTAGCAGTGCCCGCGCATGGTGAGTTCGACCGAGTCCGCGATCAGGTCGCGCGAGACCAGCGACGATTTCATCCCGGCATGGCCCATGGCGATGCCGTCGGTCACGGTGATGGTGGTGAACTCGCGCGGCGTGCCGCCATTGGCGCGCGCGCCCTTCTTCACCGCCTGGGCCTGGCGCGACAGCGTGATGTTGCAGGGTGCCGCCTCGTTCCAGCAGGTCGCGACGCCGACGAGGGGCTGGTGGATCTCCTCCTCGGTCAGCCCCATGGCGTAGAGGTAGGAGCGGTGCGGCGCGCGCTCCGGCCCCTCGGTCACGTGGCGCGACGGCAGGCGCGACTTGTCGATGCGCTTCGCCTGCGGTCGGGCGCGGGTGCGGGCGGTGGTTCCTTCTGGCATGGGCTCCCTCGGCCGTCATGGGGTGATGGCCGGGAGCATAAAGAGACGGCGGGGTCGTGCCTAGGCCCGTAAACCCCTGACGCTATCGCGACACGCGGCCCTCGGTCGTCGGCGGGACGAAGTAGAAGTCACCGGTGAGCGACGAGGCCTCCCACGGCGTCTGCGCGCCCTTGGTGGCGCTGCGCACCGCAACGCGAACCTCCTTGAACGCCTGCTCCACCGGCGCGCCGGGCACCAGGATCGCGCGGGCCAGCGCCTTCGAGTACGGGCTGTTCGCGCCGTCGCCATCGGCTGCGACGTCGCCCGGCGCGGTCGAGTAGGCGATCAGCGTGCCGGTCGGCGCGTTCATCCGGGCGAGGCCGGACTGCAGCGAGCGGAAGCCGTGCGAGAAGGGATTGTTGCGGCACGCGTCGAGGATGATCAGGTTGAGCGCGCTTTTCGCGAATTCGAGCTGCTCGACGACCCAGTCGGCCGGCACGCCCTCGATGTCGAGATCCGTCTCGCGCCGAATCACCGCATCGACCGGCACCAGGAAGTTGCGCCCGCCGGCCTGGACGCCGTGCCCGGCATAGTAGAACAGGGCGACCCCGTGCTTGCCGTACGTGTCGAGCCGCTCGCCGAACTTCTGGATGGCGCGCTTCATCTGGCGCTGGCTGGCGTCCAGCACCTCGATCACCTCGAACTGGGCCTTGCGCAGTGCGCCGGCGACCAGCCGCGCGTCGTTCACCGGGTTGTCCAGCCGGCCGGTCTTGTAGGAGCTGTTGCCGATGACCAGGGCGAGCCGATGACCGTCGATCGCCGGCACGAAGAAAGGCGACGAAGAAGGCTGTGCCCGGCTCGCCACCTGCGGCGCCGGGGCGGGCGCGGGCGGCGGCAGCGACGCGAGCTGCGGCGCAGGCTGGGGCCGGCGCAGGCTGGGGCGCGGCCGGCAGGGCCAACACGGGCTTGGGCGCCGCGAGCGGCGGCGGCGCGAGCGGGGGCGGCGCGGGCTTTGGCAGCGCGGGCTTGGGCGCCGCGAGCGCGCGCGAGGCGGCGCAGGCTTGGGCTTCGGCCGGGGCGGAAGCGCGGCCGCGACGTGCGGCGTGGCCGGCTCGCGCGGCGCGTTCCACGAGATGACCGGGCGCCGTGCCGACGGCGGCGTGGCCGGCTGCGGCGCCTGCTTTACGGCGGGCTTCGGCGCCGCCTTGGCGATCATGATGGGTCCGGTGGCCGGCGCCGGGGCCGGCTCGGCGGTCGGGTGCAGCGAGATCTTGCCGTCGGCGTCGAACTGGACGGTGATGGTCGGCGTCTTGAAGGTGAAGGTGCCGCGCCAGCCGTCGCCCGACCGTTCGAGCTCCGCCGACGCGCCCGCGCTCCAGAATTCGTACGGGAGTTCGAACACCAGCGTGCCGTCCTCGAACCTGCCGTCCTGCAGGGGATACCAGCGCGACGGGCGGACCGCAGCGAGCGCGAAATCCCTGTCGCTGCCGATGCGGCGCGGCTCGGGCGCGAGCATGCGGCCGCGGAACGGCGAGACCGAGGTGATCTCGATACGCACATCGGTCGTATAGGAGATCGAATGGTCCTCGAACACGATGCGGCCGGCCAGGCTGCGCGGCAGCTCCGCCTTGGGCGGCGCGGCCGGCGTCGTTTCGCGACCGGGGCGCTCGGGCTCGCTCAGCGACTGCATGACCGCGTCCGGCATGCCGCCGCCACCGCCGAACTGGGCCTGCGCGGGCGAGTGCGCCGCAACCGTCGCCGCAACCGCCACAAGCGTCCAGAAGTACCTGACCATGGCAAACCCCGGGGGTTCCATCCCTAGTCTAACGCAGTTTTGGCGCGGTGCCGACCCGACGGCAATCAAATATAAGAGATCGGACCGCTCCGCGCGACGTCGGACGCCCAGTATTTGGCGCGCGGGCCGGCTATTTTCAGGACGCGGGCGCGAAAATCCATCGTGCTTGTGACGCCGATCACGCAACGACGCCCGGTCAGACGACGGCGAGCCGCTCCAGAGCCTCGGACAGCCGGGCATGGGTGGCGGCATATTCCGCGCGGCGCTCGCGCTGCTCCTCCACCACCTCGGCCGGCGCGCGGGAGACGAAGCTTTCGTTGCCGAGCTTCTTGTCGATCTTGCCGATCTCGGCCGTCACCTTGTCGCGCTCGCGCGCGAGCCGCGCCTTCTCCGCCGCCACGTCGATCACCCCGGCGACCGGCAACAGGAACGTCGCCTCGTCCACCACCACCTGCAGCGCCCCCTTGGGCGGGGCGCCGACGGGCTCGATCCCGCTCACCCGGGCAAGGCGCTCGATCAGCTCGCGATGGGTCGCTATGCGCGCGGCGGTGGCGTCGGACGCGCCCATCACCTGCAGCGGCAGCCGGGCGCCGGCGGGCACGTTCATCTCCGTCCGCACCGCGCGCACGGCCGAGATCAGCCGCACCACCCAGCCCATCTCGTCACGCGCCGCCGCATCCTCGAGCGTCGGCGCCGAACAGCGGCCAGGGCGCGGTGACCAGCAGCGTCTCCCGCGCGCCGCCCTCGGGCGCCAGCGCCGCCCACAGCTCCTCGGTGACGAACGGCATGAAGGGGTGCAGCGATGTGCAGGATCTGCTCCAGCACCCAGCCCATGGTGGCGCGCGTCTCGGCCGCGGCCGGCCGCATCCTCGCCCGCAAGGATCGGCTTGGTGAACTCGAGATACCAGTCGCAGAACGTGTGCCAGGTGAAGTGGTAGATCGCGGCCGCCGCGTCGTTGAAGCGGTATTCGCCCAGCGCCTCGGTCACCGCGCGCTCGCACGCCGCCGCCTCGCCGACGATCCAGCGGTTGACGGTGAGGTGCGTGGCGGCGGGATCGAACCCGCCTATCGCCGTGCAGCCGTTCATCTCGGCGTAGCGCGCCGCGTTCCACAGCTTGGTGGCGAAGTTGCGGTAGCCCTCGACGCGGCCGGGCGCGAGCTTGATGTCGCGGCCCTGCGCGGCCAGCGCGGCCAGGGTGAAGCGCAGCGCGTCGGCGCCGTAGGCGTCGATCAGCTCCAGCGGATCGATCATGTTGCCCTTGGACTTCGACATCTTCTGGCCGCGCTCGTCGCGCACCAGCGCGTGGATGTAGACGGTGCGGAACGGCACCTCGCTCATGAAGTGCAGCCCCATCATCATCATCCGCGCGACCCAGAAGAAGATGATGTCGAAGCCGGTGACCAGCACGTCGGTCGGGTAGTATGCGGCGAGCTCCGGCGTCTCCTCCGGCCAGCCGAGCGTCGAGAACGGCCAGAGCGCCGAGGAGAACCAGGTGTCGAGCACGTCGGGGTCGCGCTCGAGCTCGGTCGGCCGGCCGTAATGCGCCGCCGCGTCGCGTACGCGCCTCATCCTCGGTCTCGGCGACGAAAATGCGTCCGTCCGGCCCGTACCAGGCGGGGATCTGGTGGCCCCACCAGAGCTGGCGCGAGATGCACCAGGGCTGGATGTTGCGCATCCATTCGAAGAAGGTGTTCTCCCAGTGGCGCGGCACGAATACCGTGGCGCCGCGTTCGACCGCCTGCATCGCCGGCTTGGCCAGCTCGGCGGCGTTCACGTACCACTGGTCGGTGAGGCACGGCTCGATGACCACGCCCGACCGGTCGCCATAGGGCACGGTCATGGCGTTGTCCTCGATCTTCTCGAGCAGGCCGAGCGCGTCCATCTCGGCGACCACCCGCTCGCGCGCCTCGAACCGGTCGAGGCCGCGGAAGCGCTCCGGCGCCGGGTCGTACACGCGCGCATCCGCGTCGAGGACGTTGATCATCTCGAGCCCGTGCCGCCGCCCGACCTCGAAGTCGTTGAAGTCGTGCGCCGGGGTGATCTTCACCGCGCCGGCGCCCTTCTCCGGGTCGGCGTATTCGTCGGCGACGATCGGGATGCGCCGGCCCACCAGCGGCAGGATCACATGCTTGCCGACGAGGTCGCGGTAGCGCTCGTCCTCGGGATGCACCGCGACGGCGGTGTCGCCCAGCATGGTCTCGGGCCGCGTGGTCGCGACGGTGATGTGGCGGTCCCCGCCCTCGATCGGGTAGCGGAAGTACCAGAGCTTGCCCACCGTCTCGCGGTTCTCGACCTCGAGGTCCGAGATGGCGGTGTGCAGCTTGGGGTCCCAGTTGACCAGCCGCTTGTCCTTGTAGATCAGCCCCTCGCGATAGAGCGTGACGAACACCCGGCGCACCGCGGCCGACAGCCCGTCGTCCATGGTGAAGCGCTCGCGCGCCCAGTCGCACGAGGCGCCGAGCCGGCGAAGCTGGCCGATGATGGTGCCGCCCGATTCGGCCTTCCACTCCCAGACGCGTCGATGAAGGCCTCGCGCCCCATCTCCTGGCGCGTCGTGTTCTCGGCGGCGAGCTGGCGCTCGACCACCATCTGGGTGGCGATGCCGGCATGGTCGGTGCCGGGCTGCCACAGCACGTCGCGCCCGCGCATGCGCTCGTAGCGCACCAGGATGTCCTGCAGCGTGTTGTTGAGCGCGTGGCCCATGTGCAGGCTGCCCGTCACGTTGGGCGGCGGGATGATGATGGTGAAGGCGCGCTGGCCCGGCCGCGGCGCGCCCTTCGTATGGGCGCAGGCGAACGCGCCCGCCTCTTCCCAGCGGGCGTACTGGCGGGCCTCGGCCTCGGCCGGATTGTAGGTCTTGTCCAGCATGGCGGGTGTTTAACGCGTTCCCGCCGTGCTTGTCATCCGCGGCGGCGCGCTATTCCTGCGCGTGGTGGCCCATGCGCTCGATCTCGCGGCGGACCAGCCGCTCGACCAGCCCGGGCAGGTGGGCGTCAAGCCACTCGCGGATCATCGGCCGCATGATCTCCTTCACCAGGTCCTCGAGCGTACGCCCGCCGACGCCGATCGGCGCGCCGGCGGCCTGGCGGTCGACCGCCTGGGCCAGCGCGGCAAGGCTGGCGGTCGCGGCCTGGGCGGTCGCCTGGGAGACGAGGTCGCTTGCGGCTGCCACGGGCTGCGGCGCGGCGGCGCGCGGCAACTCGGGCTCGGCGGCCGATTCGTCGGGCTGGGGCTCGGGCTCGGGCTCGGATTCGGGCTCCGGCGGCGGGTCGTCCGCCATGTCGCGGATCTCGACTTCATCCTCGGACAGGGGCGTCGCCTGCGGCCCCGCGAGCGGCACCACCGTGCCGCCCTCGATTTTGTCGGTGAGCTCGAGCACGTCGTCGGTCTCGGCCGGGGCCGGCGGTTCGGCCGGAGGCTTCGGCGCCGCGGCGGGCGCCGGGGGCGCGGCGGGCGCCTCGGGTTGGGCGGCGGCCTGGGGCGCCGCCGGGGCCTCGGCCTCGGCAGGCGGGCTTTTCGCCTCCGTCTCGTCTTCCGAGATGATCCGACGGATGGAGGCGAGAATCTCCTCCATCGAAGGCTCTTGCTGCGTCTGCTGCGGTTTGGGATCGGCCATGTCGTGAACTCGCCTTTCCGCCCAACTTGGCCCGGTACGGTTTACAAAATCTGAACGGGCGGCGCTATTTGCCCGTCGTGCGGCGGTCTTCCGTCTCGATCCCCGTGCCGAACCAGCGGTAGCGCGTGTCCTTGTAGTGCTTGACGTAGTCGTAGTAGTCGACCGGCAGCTTGAGGTCGCGCGCCGTCAGCGCGCCGACCGCCGAGCGCACGCTGTAGGTGGCAATCACCAGGTCGTGGCGCGCGCGCACCAGATTGACCTGGGCGATCAGCAGCTCCTGCTCGGCGTTCAACACGTCGAGCACCGTGCGCTGGCCGACCTGCGCCTCCTGCTGCACCCCGTTCAGGGCGATCTGGTTGGAGTTGACCTGCGCGCTGAACGAGCTGAGCTGGGCGCGCGCGGTCTGCAGCTGGTCCCACGCCGTGGTCGCGTTCTGGACGGCGGTGCGGACCTGCTGGTCGAGCTCGCCGCGGCGCTGAGACGCCACCTCCTTCGCCTGGCGCACCCGGGCGTAGACGCTGCCCGATTCGTAGAGTGGCACGGTGACGTTGAGCGTGAGCGCGGCCGATTTCGAGAACGCGCCGGGCTGGCCCTGGTCGCGCCCGTCGGACACGCTGCCGCCGACGGTGACCAGCGGCAGCAGCTCGCCGAAGATCAGATCGACATTCTCACGCGCCGCCTGCTCGATATACGCCGCTTCGAGCACCGGAAACGCCTTGTCGCCGGCCAGCGCCGCCGCCTCCTTCAGGTTGGCCGGCAGCCCGGCAAGCGGCTGGGTCGGCTGCAAGGTGCCGGGCATGGAGCCGACGACGGCGCGGTAGTTGGTGCGCGAATTGGCGAGCGCGCCCTCGGCGGCGGTGAGGTCGGCATGGGCGCCGGCCAGCCGCGCCTCCGCCTGGGACACGTCGGTGCGCGTCACCTCGCCCACCTGGAATCGGTCGCGCGCGGCGTCGAGCTGGCGCTTCAGCACCTTCTCGTTGTTGACGTTGAGCTCGACAACGGCCTGGTCGCGCAGCACGTCCATATAGGCGGTCGCAGCGGCCAGCAGCACCTGCTGCTCGGTGTCGAGCAGCAGAGCCTGGTCGGATTTGACGTTGTAGTCGGCGACATTCACCGCGGCCTCGGTGCGCCCGCCGCGATAGATGTTCTCGTTCAGCGACAGGGTGGCGCTGCGCGGCTGGGTGGTCCGCTCGCCATTCACGGTGAACCCGCTGGTGCCGGCGCGGGCCGACGTCGAGCCCGAGCCCGACTTGACGTAGCTCTCGCCGACATTGCCCGAGAGGGTCAGGGTCGGGCGCCAGCCCGACATGGCGGCCGCGACGCTTTCGTCGGTGGCGCGCAGCCGGGCGCGCACGGCGGCAAGGCGGGGGCTGGTGTTGTAGGCCTGGACCAGCGCGTCCTGCAGCGTCTCGGCCGAGACCGGCCCGGAAGCAAGCGCCGTTGCGGCCATCGCCGCCGCCAGGACAAGCGCGCCGCGCTGCGCCGCGGTTCCGATGCTCTGCCCCCCGTTCATCACGCGTCCAGGACCCCCGCTAGCTCGTTCCGACAACACGGCGTACCACCGGCGGTTCCGTCGCATCGCGCGCGCCATCCTAGCCGATTTCGGCCCGGTCAAAAGCGGAAACCGGCCTGCGCGCGGAATCCGGGCAGCGGTGGCGTCGCCGCGTCGAACAGGTCGCGCTGCGACACCACCCCGGCGCGGCGCGCCGCCAGCACGGCGCGGCCGGTGCGCCGCCCGATCTCCGACACCACCGCGACCAGCCGGCCGCCCTCGGCGAGCTGGCCCGCGACCGCGGCCGGGATCTCGGGCACCGCCCCTTCGAGCAGGATCACGTCATAGGGCGCATGGGCGGGATAGCCCCCGGGAAGCGGGCCCTCGACGATGACGGCGTTGTCGATCTCGAGCGCGGCCAGCGTCTCGGTGGCGCGGCGCGCCAGCCCCGCGTCCGATTCCAGGCCGAATACCGTGTCGGCAAGGCGCGCCGCCACCGCCGCCGAGTAGCCGGTGCCGCAGCCGATATCGAGCACCACGTCGGACGGGAGGATGTGCGCCTCCTGCACCATGCGGGCGAGGATCATCGGTTCGACCAGATAGCGGCCGTTTCCGATCGGCAGGTCCTCGTCCACATAGGCGACCCCGACGAGGTCGATCGGCACGAAGCGCTCGCGCGGGATTTCCTCCATCGCGGCGATCACCGAGGGATCGGTCACGCGGTTGGTGCGTAGCTGACTGTCCACCATGTTGCGGCGCGCAACGGCGTAGTCCGGCATGACCCCCTCGGCATTCGCGATGCGGAACGCGCGGCCGTTATACCTAGGCGGTCGGGGGAACACAACGCGCGCGGGCGGTTCGCTTGACCGGGCCCGGCGCGCCGCCTATATAGCGGCGCTGTGCCGCAGGCGCCAAGCGCCGGCGCGGTCGGGCGCGGTGGCAGAGTGGCGCGGTGGCAGAGTGGCTATGCAGCGGCCTGCAAAGCCGTGTACGCCGGTTCGATTCCGGCCCGTGCCTCCAGCCCCACGCCGCGCCCCGCCGAGGGTTGGCGAGCGCGATCGCGGCCTGCTATAAGCGGCCTATTCCGCGGTAGCTCAGCTGGTAGAGCAGGCGGCTGTTAACCGCCGGGTCGGGGGTTCGAGTCCCTCCCGCGGAGCCAGTTAGATCAAGGGGTTGGGCCGCAAGGTCCGACCCCTTCGATCCTCATGTCCCCCTTATGTCCCCAAGCACACCTTTCACAGGTGGCCACAGATGTACATGCCGCCCGGAAGGGGGCATGCCGAACGATCCTCGTTGCACCGCGGGCGAGCACTTGCCGAGTTGATACGGCGGAGCTACGCGCAGCTGGCGACCTGATCGCTGGCCTTCCAAACGGCCCGGCTGTTGCTCCGCTGCGGCCCGAAAGCTCCACCTGTCTCAATGATTCTGACGACGGACAATCCGCCACAACAATCGCCAATTAGGCCGATCTGTAGGCGACACCAAAACCATCTATCGTCTACTGCAGGCTTGTGCCTAAGATATGGGTGCCGGGCTCGCTCCAAAGGGTCCGGCGCGATGCAAACCGGCCACCGCCAGCAAAAAGCCCGGTTGCTCGGGAGGAAATGATGCCCCAGATTCGTACGTGGTTCCGCCGCGCGTTCGTGGTTGTCCTCGCCGGCGCGATCGGATTTGCCCTTCCTGCCGGCGCCGCCGAGCCGTCGGGCAAGCCGATCGTCATCGGCCAGACGCTCGCGCTCACCGGGCCGCTCGCCCAGACCGGCCAAGTCCACAAGATCGTCGGCGAGATCTTCATCGACAATCTGAACAAGGCCGGCGGGCTTCTCGGCCGACCGGTCAAATGGCTGCTGCTCGACGACCAGTCGAAGCCCGACGTCGCCCGCACCCTCTACGAGCGGCTGATCACGGTCGACAAGGTTGATCTGATCATGGGGCCGTATGCGACGGCGAACATCCTCGCCGCCATCGGCGTCGCTCAGCGCTACAACAAGCTGATCATCCACAACACGATGGGCATCCCGTCGCTCTCCACCTACAAGGGGGCGTTCAACGCGCTGCTCATCAGCTCCGATTCCCGGCGGACCATTCCGGAGCTCGTCTACGACGCCTTCGCCAGCGCGAAGCCGCTCAAGTCGATCACCGTCGTCACCTCCAAGTTTCCGTCGGCCAAGTACAATTCGGACGGCGCGCGCGACGTGGCCAAGAAGCGGGGCATGGTGGTCAAGGATTACATGGAGTACGACTTCGGCACGCGCGACTACGGCTCAATCGCCGCCCGCGTGAAGGCCGCCGATGCCGACTTCCTGTGGATGGGCGCGCTTGGCGTCGATGGCAACCTCCTGATCGAGGCGATGGCCAAGCTGGACTACAAGCCGCGCAACGCGCTGTACCTCTATCCGGCCCCGTCCATCGCGCTTCTGCCGGGCGCCGATGGCGCGGTGTCGCAGACCAACCTCGAGGACGTCGAGCCGTTCCTGTCGAACCCGAAGATCGCGGCGTTCGCCAAGCAGTTCCACGAACGCGCCAAGGCGGCCAACCTGCCTTACCAGCAGATCGACTCGCAGTCCGGCTTCGCGCTGGAAAGCTGGGAGGTGCTGACCGCCGCGATTCAGGCCACCAAGTCGATCGACGACCAGAAGCTGATCGCCTGGCTCAAGACGAACGACATCGACACCTCGCTCGGCAAGCGCAACTTCCGCGGGCCGTTCAACACGAACGATCGCGAGGCGACACAGATCCGCCAAATCCAGGACAAGAAGTTCGTCATCGTCTGGCCGAAGGACAAGGCGACGCCAGGCAAGCAGCTGATCGTGAAATAGGCGGGTTCGCGCGGGGCCGGCGGCGACGCCGGCCCCGCTTGCCCTTTCCCGCGCTGCCCCATGCCCCAGCTGAGCCTTCTTGAGCAGGCCCTCGTCACCGGCGTGTTGACGGGCAGCCTCTACGGGCTGCTCGCCCTCGGACTGTCGCTGTCCTGGGGGCTCCTCAAGCTCGTCAATCTCGGGCATTTCGCGATGGCGCTGCTCGGCGCCTATCTCACCTGGTGGCTCGGCACCGCTGAGGGTGTGCCCGCCTGGTGGGCGGGGGCGATTATCGTGCCTGCCTTCTTCGTCTACGGCGTCGGGCTGCACTGGGTCTTCGTGAAGTTCCGGGTGAGCGAGATGTCGTCCATGCTCATCACCTTCGCCTTCGCGATCATCGTCGAATCCGTGCTGCAGACCATCTGGTCGGCGGATTTCCGCCGCTACACGACGCCGATGGCGGACGCGTCGCTCCACGTTGGCGGCCTCTACATCCCGACGCTGAACCTGATCGCGAGCCTCGTCGCGGCCACGCTCGCGATCGGCACGTGGGTTGGCCTCCACTTCACCTACCTGGGCAAGGCCCTGCGCGCCTGCGCCGAGGACGCCCCGATCGCCACCGCTTTCGGCATCGACCGGCGCCGGATCACCTATCTCCTCTCCGGCATCTGCGCCGCCTACGCCGCGGTGGCGGGGATATTCATCGCGCTGATCTTCACGCTGGCGCCGAACGAGATCTGGACCTGGATTGGTATCGTCTTCGCGATCGTGATCATCGGGCGGCTGGGCAATCCGCTCGGAGCGCTGCTCGGCGGCATCTTGATCGGTGTGTGCGAGGCGGTCACCCAGTCGGTGGTCAACCCGGCCTGGTCGCCGCTGGTGGCCTTCTCGGTCCTGATCCTCCTTCTGTTGGTGAAGCCGAAATGGATCTGATCCGGGGCCGCTTCGCCGCGACGTGCGGGCTGGTCGCGTCCCTCGCCGTCCTGATCGCCGTCCCGGCGCTCGACCTTCCCACGTTCTACGTCGCGTTCCTGTATGTGCTGTTTCAGTGGGTCGCACTCGCGACGAGCTGGACGATCCTGTCAGGCTATGCCGGCTACTGGAGCTTCGGTCACGCGGCATTCTTCGGCGCCGGCGTTTACACCGCCGCGACGCTCGCCACCAAGATGGAGATGCCGTTCCTCCTGACAATCCCGGCGGCCGCCCTCGTCGCGGCGGCGCTCGGCGCGGGCGTTGGCTGGTTCGTGTTCCGGCTGCAGCGGCTGCGCGGCGAGCTGTTCGCCCTGATCACCATCTCGGTCACGTTCGTGCTCGCGACGATCGTGTCCAACACCCCGATCGATGGCGGGCTCGGCGTCTATCTTCTCGCGGTGAAGGTGCCGCAGGTCTTCGGCTCGCCGACCTCGACCTTCTATCTGCTGGGGCTTGGTATCGCCGCGCTGTCGGTGTGGACCGCCTGGTATATCGCGCGCACCCGCCTCGGGCTCGGCCTTTTCGCGATCCACGACGACGAGGATGTGGCCGAGGTGAAGGGCGTGCCGACCTTCCGCTTCAAGATGATTGCCTTCGCCATCTCGTCGGGGATCGCCGGGGCCATCGGCAGCGTGTACGCGATCTACGTGAACTACGTGACGGTCGGCGACATTTTCGACGTGACCGTCATCATGTATCCGGTGGTCATGAGCATTTTCGGCGGCGCGCGCCACTGGCTGGGGCCGGCGCTCGGCGCGACGGTCGTGACGACGGCGCTCTACACCTTCGCCACCGGCGCGCAGGCATCGATCGGGCGTGCCGGGATCGCGCTCGGGCTGATCCTCGTGGTGCTGTTGATGCCGAACGGTCTCATGCCGGGCCTGGTGCGCGCCTGGCAGCGCTGGGGGCTCCCGGCGGCCAAGCCGTCCGGCGCCTGCGGTCAGGCCGGCGGTGCCCGGCGCGGCGCGCATTGCGCGAGCCCACGCCGTCCGTGGCCGCCGGAGCGCCGCTTCTCGACGTGCGCGACGTGTGGAAGGCGTTCGGCGGTGTCCAGGCGCTGCGCGGCGTGACGCTCGACGTGCGCGCGGGCGAGATCCTCGGCCTCGTCGGGCCGAACGGGTCGGGCAAGTCGACCCTGATCAACCTGATCAGCGGCCACTACCCCATCGACCGCGGCGAGATATCGTTCGAGGGGTGCTTCGCTCGCCGGCCTCGCCGGCCCATTCGATCGCCCGGCGCGGCATCGCGCGCACCTACCAGATCCCGCGCCCGTTCAACCGCATCACGGTGCTCGGCAACGTCGCGCTCGCCGCGCCGTTCGGCGGCGGCGGGCTCGGCGGCGACGAAGCGCATGCCGAAGCGAAGCGGGCGCTCGCCTTCGCCGGGCTCGCGGCAAAAGCTGACGACTTTCCGGCCGACCTCAACCTGCACGAGCGCAAGTTCCTCGAGCTCGCCCGCGCGCTCGCCGCCCGGCCGCGCCTCCTGCTGCTCGACGAGGTGCTGTCCGGCCTCAACCACACCGAGATCGACGCGGCGCTCGAGTTGGTGCGCGACATCCGCTCTGGCGGCACGACCATCATCTTCGTCGAGCACCTGATGCGCGCGGTCCACGCCTGACCGACCGCGTCGCCGTGCTCAACGAGGGCGGGCTCATCGCCATCGGCACGCCGGAAGCGACCATGCGCGACCCGGACGTGGTGCGCGTCTATCTGGGCGAAGCCCATGCTTCTTGAGGCGCGCAACCTGCATATCGGCTATGGCGGCGCGCCGGCGGTGATCGACGCTTCGCTCGACGTCGGCGCCGGCGAGATCATCGCCGTCATCGGGCCGAACGGCGCCGGGCAAGTCGACGCTGATCAACGCGATCGCCGGGATGCTGCGCTGGCGCCAGGGCACGCTCACATTTCGACGGGCATCGACCTCGGCGGCGTCGCCGCCGCATCGCATGTGCCGCTACGGCATCGCGCTGGTGCCGGAGGGACGGCGGCTTTTCGTCACCATGTCGGTGAGGAGAATCTCGAGATCGGCTGCTACCGCGGCGAGGCGCGGCGCGCAGCGCGCCGCCGACGACTCGAGCGGGTCTACGCGCTGTTCCCCGTGCTGCGCGACAAGCGCCATCAGCATGGCCGGCGCGCTCTCCGGCGGGCAGCAGCAGATGGTGGCGATCGGCCGGGCGATGATGGCGAAGCCGCGCCTACTGCTGCTCGACGAGCCGTCGCTCGGCCTTGCGCCGGCCATCGTCGCCGACGTGTTCCGCGTCGATCCGCCGCGTGCACGAGGAGGGCGTCTCGATCCTGCTCGTCGAGCAGAACGTCGCCCAGGCGCTCGAGGTCGCCGCACCGCGCCTACGTGCTCGAGGAGGGCCGCATCGTTGCCGAGGGCCTGCCCGCCGACCTTCTCGCCCAGACGCGCATCCGCGAGGCCTATCTCGGGATGTGATGCCGTCCTCAAGGAGATCTGCCGGCGGCCGGGTGTACCGCTCTGGCAGAACCGTTCCTAGCGGCTTATCAGGGCGGGCAAATAGGTCGCAAAGGCGGGAAAGGCGATCAGCAGCCCCACGACCATCAGATCGCAGAAAAGGTAGGGTAATCCCGCGCGCACGACATTCACGAATGTCGTGCCGGGTGGCGCTGCAGACAGCATGATGAACAGCGACATGCCGAATGGCGGCGTCAGTCCGCTCATCTCGAGCGAAATCAGGACAATGATGCCGAACCAGATCAGGTCGAAGTGAAAGGAGGCCGCGAGAGGAAAGAAGATCGGCACAGTGAGGAGAAGGATCGACGCTGAATCCATCAGGCAGCCCAGGATCAGCAACACTCCGAACATGATCAGCAGCATCTGCAGCGGGCTGGCGTTGAGCTCGGTCGCGAAGTCGATCAGGCCCGAGCTGGCGCCCGAGAAGGCGAGTATCTGACTGAACGTCGAGGAGCCGACGATGATCAGGAATAGCGATGCGGTTACGCGCACCGTGCCGCGCACGGACTTCCGGAAGGCGTCGAAGCTAGTCGCTTCATCCAAAGGGCGAGCAGCAGCACCGCAAGAACGCCGAACGCCGCCGACTCGGTCGGACCAGCCCAGCCGAGCAGGATCAGCCCGATCACGCAAAATATGACCAGCCCCATCGGCAGGACATTGATCACGAAGGCGCCCAGGATGCGCCACAGCGACGGGCGCGCGACCTCGTAGCTCGGTGCGGACGACGGGTCGAACCGGACCTGGAGAAAAATGAGTACGGCATAGCTCGCGGCCAGCGCGATGCCCGGGAAGACCCCGGCGACGAGCAGCGCCCCGATGTCGACATTCGCGATGGAGCCGAGCAGCACGGCGAGGCCGGACGGCGGAATGATCATGGCAAGCCCGCCGGTGCCCATGATCGGCCCCATCGACATATGCGGCTTATAGCCCCTGCGCGTCATCTCCGGAACCAGGAGCGAGCCGAGCATCGCCGTATTGGCCATCGACGAGCCGATGAGCGCCGAGAAGATCGTGCCGACCGCGACAGTGAGGTAAGAGAGGCGCCCGGGTATGCGGCCCATCGCCATCTCGAGCGTGTCGAACACGCGGACAACGATCTGGGTGCGGAAAAACAACTCGCCCATCAGGACGAACATGGGGATGGTGATCAAAACGAATATCGAAACCGATGCCGTCGCGTTTACCGCGACCTGAATCACGCCGCTGAGCCCGCCCATCAGGAAATAGGCCGAGATCACGTTGACGCCCATGAAGGCGAACGGCACCGGCACGCCAAAGCTGATCAGCAGCGTGATGCCCCCGACCATCAGCAGCAGAATGTCGTACCAGGGCATGGCTTACACGCTGTCGCGCGTCGTAGGGTCCTGCGCGTACAGCGTATCGGCGCCCAGGAGAAGGCGCGTGAACTCGCAGCCGAGCAGGAAGAACCCAACGATCAGGGGCGCATAGGCGAGGTAGAGCGGGATCGAGATTGCGAGACGCTCCATGTCGCCGCGGCGCACGGAATCGAGCCCCTCGTCAGCTGCCGCCCAGGCAATGACACCGCAGACAAGGATGCAAAAGACATACGTCGCGCGCTCCACGATGGCCTGACCGCGGCGTGGCAGGGCGAGGCGCAGGCTTTCCACCACGACCTGGCCCTTGGAACGCAGGAGCCACGGTGCCGCCAGCATCGTGATGTAAAGAAGGCCGAACTCGGACAGCGGCACCGCCCACCTGGTCGGCTGCAATCCGACGTCACGCAACGTCGCGTCGTAAATCACTGCGGCGAAGATCAGGACGATCAGGACGCCCGCCAGCCAGGCGAGCGTGCCGATCAACAGGTCATAGCCACGCAGAATGGCTCGCACGACGTCCCCTCTTCCGCTGCGGCCGGCTTATCGGAATGCGGCTTCGGCTTTCGGAATGTCCAGGTCGACCTTCTGGTGCTGCACGCGCGCCCAGACGCCGTCCTGGTACGTAGAGACATATTTCTTCGCCGCTTCGCCCTTCAGGTCGATCGTCTGCTGTCCCGCTTTCGCGAGCAGTTCCGAGAATTTGCGCTGGTTATCCTCCATATCCTTCATCGAGCGGGTCTCCCACTCCAGCGCGGCAGACCGCAGCGCCCTCTGCGCGTCCGCTGGCAGAAGTCGATTTTCTTCGCATTGCCGATCAGGATGACAACGCCCTTGGAGAACGGTGGCTCAATCCGGTACTTGGCGAACTTGTACAGTCCGTCGGTCCAGGCATCGGCGATGCTGCCTGCCGCGCCGTCGACAACGCCGCGCTCCAGGGCGGTATAGATTTCGGATGGCGCCATCGTTACCGGCGTCGCGCCCAGCGCGGTCAGGAAATCGAGATACGAGCCGGAAGAGCGGATCTTAAGTCCGCGGAGGTTGACCGCCCCGTCCGGCGACATACCGGGTTTTTCCTTGAGGAATACGTGGAGTCCGATGCCGTAGTTGAAACGGCCCAGGAAGGTCGCGCTCAGCTTCTTGCGCGCGGCGTGGTCGATCATGTCGAAGCCGTGCATGGCACGGCTTTCCGGAGGGCTCTTCATACCGTCCATCGCATCGCCTTCGGGGAATATCCCGAGGTAATAGGCGGGCGGGCCGAACAGAAGGTCGAACAACCCGTTGCGCAGCGCGATTGGCTGGGTCTTGGCCGGCGTTACCTCGGGCCCACCGAGATAGGTGATGTGCAGCACACCTTTTGCGGCACCATTCGCGTAATCGATGAATTTCAGGAAGCTAATGGTCTGGGCGTTCGTCTTGGTGAAGGCGGCGACCGCCTTCAACGTCGGTTCCGCGCCCGCGCTCGACACCAGCGACGCACCGATCACCCAAGCCAGCGCAATTGCAACAAAGGGTTTACCGTACCGTGCCATGTTCGCGTCCTCCCGTTTTGGCGTGTCGGCTTTCATTCAATGCGGTTATGCCATCGAATAGCGCGGATCGGCGGCGAGGCAGCGAACCTCGGGCAGGCCCAGCTCGCGCCGCACGATGTTCGTGCCCAACGTCATCGCCACCAGCTTGAAGAAAGCGTGCTTGCGGCTCATCCCCTCGCGACCCATTCCACAATCGGTGCAGACGATCAGCCGTTCCGCCGGAATATGCTTCACCGCCGATCGCACATAGCCGGCCACCTCTTCGGGGGTCTCGACCTGCAACGTGTGATGGTCGATCACGCCAACCGCGATTTTTTGTTTTGTGAGCGCCTTGCCCATCTCGGCGAGGTCATTAAATCCCGAGCTGCATGTTTCGAAGGCCAGCACGTCGGCCTCGAGTTTTTCGTACGCCGCGAGCACGGGCTTGAAGGTCTGCACATCTGCGAACATGCGCTGCTGCGATGGATTTCCCCAGCAGCTGTGGCACCACACCTCGGTCTTGGCACTCAGCCCCTTCACCGTGCGGTTGAACACTTCGATCATGGTCTCGACGTTCATCACCGGATCGACGACGCCGCGCGCCGTCAGCAGGTGGATCTGCGGCTCCTCGATCTGAATGGCGGGGCAACCGGCGTCGGCAAGCTCGTGCAGCTCCTCGTTCAGCGCGTCGGCGACCGCCATCATCAGGGCGCGCTGGTCCTTGTAGTAGAGGTCGCGTACGGTCAGCGCGATCCGCTCGGCAGTGATCGTGCCGAACTTGACCGGCCGCTCGGTAAGGCGCTGCGCCGTCTTCCAGATCGCGGTGTACTGCAGATTGCCGCGCCGGATCGGCCCGACGCAGTCGGGAAGCAGCCGTGCCTCCATACCTTCGTGCAGGATGCGGCCGCGCGGCTGGCCCGTACCGGGCTTGACCGGCGGCACGTTGGCCGCCTGCGACATGTCGAGGCCCGACATGTGATAGAGCGGGTAGGAAAACCAGCTATAGCCTGCGACCTCGGTGTTGAACCGGCAATCGCCATCGGTCACGATCTGGATGCCGGCGGTTTCCTGGTCGCGCAGGAACACCGAAGCGACATCGACGTATTCCTCCCGGAATTGCGAATCGAGCATCGCCTCGCGAAAGGTGCGCCGGCCCATGTTGTCCCGGTACCAGCCGGGCCGCGGGAGTGAGCCGATAATGGAGCTGGGCAGAACCAGCCCCTCGGTCGCACGATACATAGGACCCTCTGAAATGCTGGCGCGGTGTGGTCGGGACGCCGCAGGGCTGCGCCCCGCTGGCCGGCCTTACCGGAACGCCTGCCGTAGCTTGCCGACGTCGAGCTTCACCGCCGGGTTCTTCATCAAGTGCTCCCATGGGTAGCGCATGTAGGTGTCGACGTATCGGTCACCCGCCGCGCCCTTGAGCACGAAAGCCTGCTGACCTTCCTTGGCGAGAACTTCCTTCGTCGCCTTTTCGGCGGCCACGGTCGCGTTCATCGACGTGGTCTCGTACTGCTCCGCGAGCTCATAAAGCCGCTTCCGCGCATCCGCCGGAAGGTCGTCGATCTTCTTGGCGTTGGCGATCAGGATGGTCGATGTGACCGAGAAGTTGGGCTCGATCCGGTACTTGAGGAACTTGGTCAGGCCCGAACTCGTGTAGTCCGCTCAGCCCGGTTGCGGCCCCGTCCACCACGCCGCGCTCGAGGGCGGTGTAAATCTCGCTGACCGGCATCACCACAGCCGTGCCGCCCAGCGCTTTGAGGAAGTCGCCGTAGGCAGGCGACGATCGAATCTTGAGGCCCGAAAGGTCAAGGTTCCCGGCCGCGGTCAGCTTCGGCTCCTTGGTAAGGAAGAGGTAGAGCCCGCCGCCCGCGTCGAACCGCCCGACGAACGTCGCGCCGAGCTTCTCGCGCAGCGCCGTGTCGATGTACTTGAACCCACCGACTTTGCGCGTCTCCTGCGGCAGCTTGAATCCATCGAAGGCATCGCCCTCCGGGAATAGCCCCAGATAGTAAGCCGGCGGGCCGTAGATCATGTCGAACAGTCCGTTGCGCAGGGCGATCGGCTGCTTCGAGGGTGGCGTCACCTCGGGCCCGCCGATAAAGTTGATGTGCACCAGTCCCTTGGCTTCCTTGTTCACCACGTCGATGAACTTCAGGTAGCTGATCGTGAAGGGATGCGTCTTCGGAAACGCCGAGACGGCCTTCAGCGTCGCCTCGGCGCGTGCCCCGCCGGTGGTCGTCGCCAGAGCGAGAACCGCCGCGGCCGCAACTAGTGCAGTCCGTAGTCTGCGCATTGTCTTCCTCCCGTGTAGTCCGGCCTCACGGGGCCGGCGATTTCGGCTGGTCAGCCCGCTTGCTGGGCCAGCGTGTAGCGCCCGTCCGCGGCGAGGCAACGCGCCTCGGGCAGGCCCAGCTCGTGCCGTACAATGTTGGTGCCCAGGACGAGCGACACCATCTTGTAAAATGCGTGTTTGCGGCTCATCCCCTCGCGACCCATGCCGCAATCCGAGCTGATCACCAGCCGCTCGGCGGGGATGTGCTCCAGGGCGCGACGGATCAGCGCCGCAACCTCCTCCGGCCGCTCGACCTGTAGCGTGTGATGGTCAATCACCCCGATGCCGATCTTCTTGTCGGAGATCTCCTTGCCGATCGCCTCGAGGTCGATGCCGTCCGACGCGCAGGTCTCGAAGGTGATGACGTCCGCGTCGCACCGGTTGTAGTTGGCGAGCGAGTCCTTGTAGCTCTGCACTTCCGCGAACATGCGCTGCTGCGCGGGATTGCCCCAACAGGTGTGGCACCACACTTCGGTCTTGCCGCGCAGCCCGCGAACCGAGTGGTTGAACACCTCCACCATGAACTCGGGCGTCAGCAGGTCATCCTGCACGCCGCGCGGGCCCAAAAGGTGGACCTGCGGCTCCTCCATCTGGATCGCCGGGCAGCCAGCATCGGCAAGTTCGGCCAGCTCCTCGTTTAGCGCGTCGCCCACGGCGTAGATGCGGTCGCGCCGGTCCTTGTAGTGCTGGTCGCGTGAGGCGAGGGCCAGAAGCTCGGCCGTGATCGTCCCGAACTTCACCGGCGTATCGGTCAGGCGCTGCGCAGTCTTCCACAACGCCGTGTATTGCAGCGTGCCGCGCGTGACTGGCCCCACGATGGTCGGCGCCGCGCGCGCCTCCAGCCCTTCGTGCAGGATCGAGCCGCGCGCGGGCGTGGCGCCGGGGCGGTACACATTCGGTCGGTAAGCGTCGTCCACCTTGTACCCGCCCAGCCGCATGATCGGGTAGGAAAACCAGCTATGTCCGCTGACCTCGGTGTCGTAGTGGGCATCGCCGTCCGTGAAGATGTCGAGGCCGGCGGTTTCCTGGTCGCGCAGGAACGCCGAGACAGCATCCGTGTACTGCTCGCGGAAATGCGAATTTAGCATCGCCTCCGTGAAGCTGCGTCGCCCCAGATTTTCGGTATACCAATTCGGCCGCGGCAGCGAGCCGATGATGGATGTCGGAAGAACCTTCCCGTCGGTGGCGTTGAACATGCGTACTCCCTGCCCGCGCGCGAAAAGACCTGTCGTGCAGCCAGCGGCCCCGAAACGATCTCGTAAGGGAAAATTCCAGCGTTGGCCGGCGCGCTGCACGCGGTCCGGCTCGTCCGTTTCCTCCCGTGCCACGGCTCGGGCCGCGGTCTTCTTAGGAACGCGCTACGCTGGCGGGGGCACGTTCGAAAAAAACAGTATCAGCCCGTTCAAATGTTTGCAATTCGCAATGGTAAGAATGCGCGTTCACGCGCACGCCTCAGGGGCGCGTGTCGATGAATACGTATCGCCCGTCGAAATGCGCGTCATGCGCATCGTAGAAAACGTAGGAGAGGTCGTCGAGGAACGCGCGCGCCGATTTCCAGTGCGCGCCAAGCCGCGCGACGAAGGGCACGTCGCCGGCCAGGGCGATCAGCATGTCGTGCCCGAACGGGGCGCTGACCCGGAACGTGCCGTCGTCACCCAGCACCACCCGGTCTCCGCCCGCGACGGCGCCCTTGGCGTCGCCCGTCGGGTAGAGCCGCGCGACCTCGCCCGTGCTGGTCAGGTAGGCGACGAACAAATAGCGCCGCCCCGAGCCGGGGACGGTAATCGTCGCGGTGAAACGGTCGCCGTCGCGATAGCGCCGGTCGGGATGGTTGGTGGCGATCCCTGCGTCCGGGGCGACACCGGACCCGCGCGGCGCATGCGCGTCGAGATGGACGATCGCCTCGCAATAAGGCCAGGACCGCACCGCGACGTCGAGATGCATCTTCAAGGGCGCGAACGCTCCGGCCGCCTGATCGCGCAGCCGTTGCAGGTCGCCGTCCGTCGAGACGAATCCTGTGACGTGCATCCCGTCCGGTCCCTCCGCCCGTTCGAGCCGCGCGCAGGAATAATCCTTGAGCGTGTCGCCTAGGCGCGCCCGAAGCGCGTCCAGCGCGGGAACGGCTGGCACGATGGCCGCATTCTTCGTCTCCGGCGCCGATTCGGGAGTCTTGACCGGACTGGCCGGCTACCGCGGCGGCCGTTGCGACCGGCGCTCTGCCGCCGGCGTCGGTGCCGGTTCCCGTGGCGCCGCGGCCGTTTAGCCGGCTCCGGGGCGGCCGCTGCGACCGGCGCGGGTTCCGATGGCGCCGCCTCGGACGCCGGGGCCGGCTTGGCCGGTTCGGGAGCGGCACTCGCGCCCGGCGTGGGTTCCGCATGGCGACGGCTCGGGCGCCGCGGCCGGCTTGGCCGGCTCCGGGGCCGCGGTCGCGACCGGCGTGGGTTCCGCAGGCGCCGGCTCGGGCGCCGCCTCCGGCTTGGCCGGTTCCGGAGCGGCGCTCGCGGTCGGCGTGGGTTCCGAAGGCGCCGCCTCGGGCGCCGGGGCCGGCTTGGCCGGCTCCGGCGCCTCGGTCGCGGCCGGCGCGGGTTCCGAAGGCGCCGCCTCGGGCGCCGGGGCCGCCTGAGGCGTCTCTGCGGGCTTAGTCGGCTCCGGGGCCGCGCGCGCCACATCGGCGGGCGCGGGTGTGGCGGCGGCCGGCGGGGCCGTCGACTGCGCCGGGTGCGAACGTGGCCCAGGGGCGCCACAGGGCGAGCGTGCCGCCCGCGATCAGAACCACAAGCCCGGCCGCGACGAGGATCGGCACCCTACCGCGCTTGCCGGCGCGGGGCGGCGTAGCGGCCTTTTCGGTCGCCGGGGCGGCGCGCGCTATCCCGCTTTCGTCGCCGGGGCGGTGGCGCCAGACCTGAACGGGCGCGACGCTTCCGGGAAGCTTCTCGAATCCGCCCGCGACGAGCCCCGTCGCCGTCTTCGCCCGTGCGCGATCACGCACCGCGGCCGAGACGCAGACCTCGCCCGGTGCGGCCAGTGTCCGCAGCTGAATGGCGGCCTGGACGCCCGCCCCGCCCATCCGTTCGTCCACGCCACTGACCACGCCCCATGAAATCCCGGTGCGGAATTTCAGCGCGCCGGCTTCGCCCTGCAGGGCGAGCGCGCAGGCGAGGGCCGCATCAGCGTCGGAAAATTCGATGACGAACTCAGTTCCGCCGGACCTGGCGATCCGCCCGATATGCGCCATGACGATCTGGTTGAAGGCGCCTTCGCGAAAGTCCTGCCACGCGTTGAAGCCGGAAGCGCCGCCCCCGCCGGCGGCTCCTGCGAGCTCGGCGGCGAGCACCGCGACCGTCCTCGGCCGTGCGTCACCGTTCATCACGCTTCCCTGGCACGGCGGGACGCCCCGCGCCCCGCGTTACTCGCTCGCGTTGATGATCTCGACACGCCGGTTGACCGCGCTCAGCGGGTCCGCCTTGTCGAGAAGCTCACGCTCGCCCCGCCCCTCCGGTAGCATGCGGTCCGCATTCACGCCGCGCTCCGAGAGGTAATGGACCACGGACACCGCCCGCCGCGCCGACAGGGTCAGGTTGTAGGCGTCGCTGCCAGCGCCGTCGGTGTGGCCGGCGATGACGAACCGGTCGCCCTCCAGCGCGGGCGAACGGAGCGCCGTCGCGATCTTGTCGAGCTCGCTGCGCGCGGTCGGTTCGAGCCGCGCCGAGTCATAGGCGAAACGAATGAGCGAGATGTAGCCGGGATGGCAGCCCGTGCCGCTGGCGGCAGGCTGCGGCGCGGCCGACGCGACCTCTTGGCCTTTCCCGCCGGAATGCGGCTTCGGCGGCTCCGCCGTTACCGTCAGGCCGCGCGTCTTTACGGTCGATCCGACCGCGTAGCACCCGGAATCGGGCTTGCGGCTCGCTTCCTTGACCGGCGCCCCGATGGTGAGGCCGCGATAGCGCGGACCCTTCTTTTCGCCCGAAAGCTGCTTGATGATCTCCTGCACCGAGGCGTTGTGCAGGACCTTCTTTTCGGGCCTGTCCTGCATCTCCGCCGCCCGAGCGGGAACGGAGGTCGCCAGAACGGCCGCGAGCGCGAGCACGGCGGCCGGAAAACAGAGTGTTGTGCGGATCATCCGGCGGTCCCCCTGCCGATCGGAAAGTGGAGAGTCAGTATCGGGCAAAGGGCAAGGTCGTGACAAGCGCACCATCGGGCCACGGCGTTGCCGGCGCCGCGCGATCGGGCCGGCCGGCCGCTTCAGCGCGGCAGGGGCAAGCGCAGCACGTACTCGATCCCCTCCGGCCGGAAGGCGAATTCCGCGGTGCCGTCGGCCATGGTGGGCACGCCGCTGTCCAGCATGCGCATGCCGAGGCTGCGCCGCTCGGGCGGCCCCGCAAGCCGGAGGCCGGTCTCGCTCCAGCGGATGCTGAGCTCGGGATCGGGATCGGGATCGTCCCCGCCCGGCGCCTCCGGCGCCACGGCCCAGACGATCTCGATGCGGCCGCCCTTATGGCGCAGTGCACCGTGCTTAACAGCGTTGGTCGCGAGCTCGTGGAACGCCATCGCCAGCGGCCGCGCGACCGACGGCGTCAGCGCGACCGGCGGTCCCGTCAGGAACACCCGCGTGTCGTCGCGCGCGCCATGCGCCTCGAGCTCCTGGCAGAGCAGCTCCCTCAGATCGATGTCCGCCATCGTGCCGCGCGTCAGCAGCGCCTGGGTGCGCATCAGCGCGCCGAGGCGCGTGTCGAACGCGGCGACGAACTCGTCGACTGTCTCGCTCTGGCGGCCGGTCAGCGCGGCAAGGGCGCGGACGTTGCCGAGCAGGTTCATCACGCGATGCTGCATCTCCCGCAGCAGCGTGCGCGTCTGCTCGTGCGCGCCCGACCTTTGCACGTCGCTCTCGATGCGCTCGATGGCCGCCCCGACCAGGTTCGCGTAGTTCTTCAGGAACAGGACGTCGTCATCGCCGAACGAGCGGCCCCGCGGGGAATCGACCTCGAGCACGCCCCACGGGCCCGCGCGCGTCGGAATCGCGACGTTGACCATGCTGCGCACGCCGTGGTCGACCAGGAGGGGCGGGATTGCGAACCGCCGCTCCGTCGTCACGTCGGGCGAAATCACCGGCTCGGACGTCTTCAGCGCATAGCCGCCGGGCGAGCCGACGTCGGCATCGAGCTTCACCGTGCCCACGACGCCGGGCGCCCAGCCGACGCCGGCGCGCACGAGCATCTTGCCCTCGTCCTGGAGCCATTCCAGCCCCTTGACGAGCTGCACGTCGACCGCGTCGGAAACCGCGGCGCACGCATGGTGAAGAACCGTGTCTATGCTCTCGGCGCGCAGCACGTCTTCGCCGAAGGCGCATAGCACCCGCCGCTGCCGGAGCAGACGCTGTATTTCTTCCTTGGCGGCATCCGCCATGCAGCCTCCTCGCACCCTTCCACATCATTTGGTCGCGCGGCGCACCGGTTCCGAGGCCGCGCGGGCGGTCTCACAGAATGACCACGAGACAGTCCGGCGGCACGCGCGTCGGCCGCGGCCGATCAGCCGCGCGGCGCGACGAGCCCTTCCCGCTCCATGAGGGGATAAAGTCCGCCGCCTTGCATCAGCGACAGCAGCCGCTCGGGGATCGGCAGCGGCATGAGCGTCGTGCCGGTGCGCGCGTTGCGGACCGACCACGCCTCGAGGTCGACCTCCGCCATGTCGCCTTCCTCGAAGGCGGCAACGCAGCCCGGACATTCGAGCGCGAGGAGCCCGTAATTCACGCTGTTACGGAAGAAGAGCCCGTTGATCAACTCGGCGAGCAGGAAGCTGACGCCGAGATTGCGCAGGGAGCGCGAGGCCGGGCGGTTCGAGCCCATGCCGAAATTGCGCCCTGCGACCAGCGCGTCGCCCGGTTTCATCTCGTCGACCCAGCCCGGCCGGTTGGCGGCGAACACGGCGCGCGCCTGCTCGGGCTCAGGCTTCACCATCACCGAGCCGGGCAGCAACAGGTCGGTGTTGATGTCGTCGCCGAACTTCCAGAGCTTCGCCGCGATCATGCGACCTCTCCCTGGAAGAACTCGGCGGCGCCCGCGATGCATCCGGCGATGGCCGAGGCCGCAACGGTCGCCGGCGAGCCCATGTAGATGCGCGCCGAGGGGTCGCCCATGCGGCCCTTGAAGTTGCGGGTCGACGCGGTGATGCAGGTCTCGCCGGGGCCCAGCACGCCCATATGCCCGCCGACGCAAGCGCCGCAAGTGGCGGGCGTCACGACCGCGCCCGCCTCGACCAGCGTCGCGATGTAGCCCGCCGCCAGCGCCTCGCGATAGATCGCCTGCGAGCCGGGCGTGACGATCAGCCGGACGCCGGGTGCGACGCGCTTGCCGGCCAGGACCTTCGCCGCCACCGCGAAATCGTCGAGCGTGCCGTTGGCGCACGAACCGATAAATGCCTGGTCGATCTTTTCTCCCGCCGCCTCGCCCACCGGCACCGTGTTGTCGAGCATCGCGTCGGGCAGCGCGACCAGCGGCTCGATCGTGCCGAGGTCGAGGGTCCGGCGCTCGGCATAGGTCGCGTCGTCGTCGGGCCAGACAGGTTCGAACGGCGCCTTGTTGCGCGCCTTCACATATTCGAGCATCGCATCGTCCGGCTCGAAGATCACGAACTCGGCCGAAAGCTCCGCGCCCATGATGGCGATCGTGCGCCGCGCGTTCAGGCTGAGCGTCGACATGCCGGGCCCGCCGAACTCGACGTTCTGGTTGACATGAACGCCATACGTGCCGGCGATGTGCAGGAACACGTCTTTCGCCGCGACGCCGGGGCGGAGCCGGCCCTCCAGGTCGTAGCGCACCGTCTCGCCCACGCGGAACCAGCTCTGACCGGTGGTGACGGCGTAGGTGGTTTCCGGCAGGCCCACCCCGCGCGCCGCGCAGTTGAACGCGCCGCCACCGCAAGTGTGGGAATCCGGATTGACCATCACCGTGCCGGGCAGCGCGTAGGCGTTGTCGGCGACGACGACGTGGCTGATGCCCTGGTCGCGCCCCACATCGTGGAAGCGCTCGATGCCGAACCTGGCGCAGAATTCGCGCGCCCGGGCGTGCGCGCCCGCGGATTGCGGCTCGTTCGCCGGCACCATGTGGTCGAGCACGACGACGACGCGCTTGGGGTCGTGCACTTTCAGGATTTCGCGCCAGCTCGCCGGCATGAAGTTCATGTCCATCAGCACGGCCGTGCCGACCTCGACGATGGCGATGTCGCCCGGCACGATGCGCGGCACGCCGGCCGCGCGCGCCAGAATCTTTTCCGCGATGGTCATGCCCATGAACGCCTCCCGATCGGAAGGATGTTATCAGCCCGCGAGACGCACCGCGAGCTTGCGGGCGAGCGCGCCGACGACGCGGCGGCGGTACCACGGCTTGACGGTCGTGGTCCGCATCGGCTTCGCCTGGGTGCGGACGGTCTCGCGCAGCGCATCGAGCGCGGCATCGTCGAGCTTCTTGCCGACGAAGGCGTCGAGACCCTTCACCAGGAGCGGTATCGGATTGACGCCCGTCAGCGCAACGCGCAGCTCGGCGACGTTCGCCCCGTCCATCCGAATGCGTACCGCCGCACCGGCGAGCGGGAAGTCGATCGAGCCCCGGACGCGCGCCTTGGAATAACCCGACCTCGCACCGGCGGCGGATTTCGGCAGGTGGACGAACGCCACCATCTCGCCCGCAGCGAGCGTCAGATGGTTGAGCCCGTCATTGCGGTAGAGCTGGGCGAGCGGTACGCGGCGCATACCGTTCGGCCCGGCGATCTCGATCTCGGCGTCGGACACCAGCATCGCCGGCGCCACATCGCCCGAGAACGCGGCGAAGCAGCGCTTGCCGCCGGGCGCGACGTGGCAGACCTCGCCGTTGCGCTTGAGGCAGTAATCGTTGGACTGCCGCCACCATTCCGACTGGTTGTAGAACAGGCACCTCGTGTCGAGGCAGAGATTGCCGCCCACCGTGCCGTAGCGCCGGTGCGTCGGGCCGGCGACCGCGCCCGCCGCCTCCGCGACCGCCGGGAAGTCGCGCGCGACCGTGGCGTTCGAGGCCAGCGCGTCGAGCGTGACGCCCGCGCCGATCCTCACGCCGTCGGCGGTCTCCGCGATCTCGGCGAGGCCCGCAATGGCCGTCAGGTCGATCAGCGCTGTCGGCTGCTCGATGCCGCGGCGGACATTGACCACCATGTCGGTGCCGCCGGCGAGGAAGCGCGAGGTCGCATCGGCGGCGCGCAGCTTCACCGCCTCGTCGATCGTGGCCGGCCGGTGCAGCGCGAAATCGGGCATGTATTCCACGGCTACGCCTCGTCCTCGTCGTCGCCGGCGTCCGCGCCGAACCGGTCGCGCTTCTCCAGCATTTCCATCAGCCGGTCGGGCGTGACCGGCAGCACGTTCGGCCGCACGCCGGTCGCGTCCGCGATGGCCGCGGCGAGCGCCGGAATGAAGCCCGCGAGCGAGCCCTCGCCCGCCTCCTTGGCGCCGAACGGGCCATAGGGATCGTTCGCCTCGACGATCTTCACCTCGATCGGCGGGGATTCGACGATGGTCGGGACGCGGTAGTCGAGCATCGAGTTGGTGATGCCGAGCCCGTTGTGATAGCGCGTCTCCTCGGTCAGCGCCTGGCCCATCCCCATCCAGACCGAGCCCTGCACCTGGCCCTCGACCGACAAAGGATTGAGCGCCTTGCCGCAATCGTGCGCGACCCAGACCTTCTCGACCTTGATCTCGGCCGTCTCGGGATCGACCGACACCTCCACCACCTGGGCGGCGTAGGAATAGGCCATCGTGCCGCCGATGGCGCCGCCGCGATACTTCTTGGTGCCCCAGCGAGCCGGGAATGGTCGAGAACTTGCCCTTCACGGTGAGCGTGCCGGTCTCCTCCAGCGCCGCCATCACGACCTCGTCGAAGGTGAGGCCCTCGTCCTGCGTGCCGGCGCGGTAGAGCTCACCCAGGCATTCCACATCCTCGGGCTTGACGTCGAGCTTCCGCGCCGCCGCCTCGACCAGCACGGTCTTGAGGTTCTTCGCCGCGTCGATCGCGGCGTTGCCGACCATGAAGGTGACGCGCGAGGAATACGACCCGTTGTCCTTGGGCGTCAGCGCGGAATCGTTCGCCACCGCGCGGATGCGGTCCATCGGGATGCCGAGAACTTCTGCCACGCATTGGGTCAGAACTGTGGTGGATCCCTGGCCGATATCGGAGGCGCCGGTCAGCAGCGTCACCGCGCCGTCGAAATCGAGCTTGAGGTTGACGGTCGCGTGCGGCTCGTTGGTCCAGTGCTTCGGCTTGGACGCGCCGGAGATGTAGTGCGAGCAGGCCATGCCGAGCCCGCGCCACTTGCCCATCCTGCCCTTGCGCTCGCGCCAGCCCGACGCCTGCTCGACCCAGTCGAGGCATTCCGGCAACCCGTACGAATTCACCATCATGTCGTTCTGGGTGACGGTCGGCGCCTTCAGGAGGTTTGCGCGGCGCACCGCGAACGGATCGAGCCCCAGCTCGTGCGCCATCTGGTCGAGCAGGCTCTCGAAGGCGAAGCGCGTGTTCACCGTGCCGTGGCCGCGGAATGCGCCGTTCACCGGCGTGTTGGTCAGCACGCGGTAGCCGTCGTACTTCGCCGCCTGGATGTCGTAGAGCGCGTAGAGCATCGAGCCGGCATAGATGATCGTGACGATGCCGTAGCCCGAGTAGGCCCCGCCGCGCTGCACGGTCTCGAACTCGACGGCGGTGATCTTGCCGTCCTTGCGCAGCCCGATCTTGATGCGGCTCTGCGTTTCGGGCCGGCCGCGATGGGTGATGAAGGTCTCCTCGCGCGAGGCGACGATCCGGACGGTGCCCTTGGCGCGCGCGGGCGAGCAGCGCCGCGATCAGCTCGATCTGCAAGCGTCTCGGTACGGCAGCCGAACCCGCCGCCGACATGCGGCTTGATCACGCGGATGCGCGAGCGGTCCATGCCGAGCGTGCGCGCGAGCATCAGGTGCACGTAGTACGGCACTTGCGTCGAGGCGCGGACGGTCAGGCGGTCCCTGCAGGGCATCGTACTCGGCGAAGGCGGCGTGCGGCTCGGACTGCACCTGGCAGACCTCGGCGCAGTCGTACTCGGCCTCGCGCACCAGGTCGGCCTCGGCAAAGCCCTTGGCGAGATCGCCCAGCTCGAAATGCACCTCGCGCTCGATATTGCCCGGCTTCTCGTCGTGAAGCTGGATGGCGCCGTCGGCGCGCGCGTCCTTCGCCTTGAAATAGGCCGGCAGCTCCTCGTACGCGATCTTGATGAGGCCGAGCGCCCGGTTGGCCGTCTCGGCATCGACAGCGGCGACGGCCGCAATCGGCTCCCCGCGATAACGCGTCTTGCCACGCGCCAGCGCCCACTCGTTCATGGCGATCGGCAGCACGCCGTAATTGGCGGCGCAGTCGTCGCCGGTGACGACAGCCTTCACGCCAGGCAGTGCACGCGCCGCGGACGTGTCGACCGACAGGATGCGGGCGTGGGCATGCGGGCTGCGCAGGATGCGGCCGGTCAGCGTGTCGGGCGTCACGAAGTCGCCGGCATACATCGCCTTGCCGGCGACCTTCTCCGGCCCGTCCACCAGGGGCGTCGGGACGCCGATCGATTCGACCGGGGCCGGCACAGACTCGCCACGCTCAAGAACCGTACTCATGCCGCCGTCTCCCGAAGCTCGCGGGCAGCGTCCTGCACCGCCTCGATGATCTTTACGTAGCCGGTGCAGCGGCAGATGTTGGAGGCAAGCCCGGCGCGGATCTCCGCCTCGCTCGGGTCCGGGTTCTCGCGCAGCAGCCCCTCGGCCGCCATCACGAAGCCCGGCGTGCAGAACCCGCACTGGGCGCCGAGCTTCTCGTGGAAGCCGCGCTGGATGGCGGCAAGGCGCCCGTCCCGCGCCAGATGCTCGACGGTCTCGACATTGCGGCCCTGCATCGCGGCGGCCAGGGTCAGGCAGGAATGGCGCGCCACCCCGTCGACCAGCACGGTGCAGGCGCCGCATTCCCCGCCATCGCAGCCGATCTTGGTGCCGGTCAGCCCCAGATGCTCGCGCAGATAGTCCACCAACAGCATGCTGGCAGGCACGCCATCGGTGCGCTCGCGCCCGTTCACGGTGAGGGTGAGCAGCGTCTTCATGCCGGTCCTTCCGCGGAAATCCTGTGCAGGAATTGAGCCAAGCCGGGTCGTCGGGGCCGGCCACCGATCCTGCGGCGCTAGATAGCAAATTGTTGACAGGTAAACAATATCCCGGCCGGTAGTTTTTCGCCCTTCCGTGGACCGCCGCCCGGCGCCCGCCTATAGTGACGGGACAAAATCGTACCGGGGGAGAAGCGTCCCATGCAGATCGACTCGCACACTCACATCATCTCCAAGGCCTTCCTGGAAGCCGCGGAAAACCTGCCCGGCGCCAAGGTGGGCAATGACGGCAACTGGCACTTCATCGAGCGCGACGGCAAGCGCGTGGAGCGCGTCGATACGCGCTGGATGGAGCCCGACCACCGGCTGCGCGACATGGACAAGAAGGGCATCGACCTTCATCTCATTTCGCTGTCGGCGCCGTCGCTCAATCCCTTCCCCGCCAAGGACCAGCCCGAGATCGCCAAGAAGGTGAATGACGAGCTGATCGCGCTGGTGAAGGGGCGCCCCGACCGGACCCGGGCCCTGATCACCCTGCCGCTCGCCGACATCGAGGCCTCGGTGAAGGAGATCGACCGGCTGCACAATGCCGCCGAGGTGTGCGGCGTGGCCATGGGCTCCAACGTCGGCGGGGTCACGCCGTCCGACCCGCGCTTCGAGCCGGTCTGGGCGCGGATCAACGAGCTGAAGATGCCGGTGGTCGAGCACCCGATGTTCCCGGTGTTCCGCGACGCGCTGCCCGAATGGGGGCTCGATCTGATCATGGGGTTCTATTTCGACACCCAGATCATGGTGACGCGGATGATCCTGAACGGGGTATTCGCGCGCTATCCCGACTTCCCGTTCCTGGTGGCGCATACCGGCGCGGGGCTCCTCGGCATCCTCCCGCGCGTCGCGCGGATGGGGAACACCAACATGGAGGTGAAGGAAAAGCTGCAGGGCAAGACGTTCGAGCACTACGCCAGCAAGCTCTACTACGACACCTGCGTGTTCTACGAGCCGACCATCATGGAGGCGCTGCGCCTCGCCGGCACCGATCGGGTGATGTTCGGCACCGACTATCCCTATCGCGACGAGGATACCGGCCACGTCAACGCGCTCGACCTGCCGCCCGGCACCAAGGCGCAGATCAACGGCGGCAATGCCGCCCGCGTCTTTGGCATCAAGTAGGCAAGGCCGATCCCATGATCGTCGACACCCACGCGCACATCACTGTCAGAAGCTTCTACGACGCGATCGAGGCGATGCCGGGGGTCGAGCGGCGGCCCGACCCGTACGGCATGCAGCTTGTCCGTGACGGCAAGACGGTGGTGCCGCTCAACGACAAGTGGTTCGAGCCCGAGGCCCAGCTCCGCGACATGGACGCCAAAGGAATCGACATGCGGCTGGTGTCGCTGACCACGCCCAACCTGTACATCTTCAATCCGAAGGACCAGGCGGAGATCGGCAAGCGGGTCAACGACGAGACGATCGAATATTGCGAGAAGCGCAGCGACCGGCTGCGCGCCCTGCCCTCTCTGCCGCTCGGCGACGTCGAGGGGGCGCTCGCGGAGCTCGACCGCGTGCGCACCTCCAAGGCGGTCGCGGGCCTGTCGATCGGGTCGAGCGTCGCGGGCGTGCCGCTCGCCGACCCGCGCTTCGAACCGGTGTGGCAGCGCATCGACGAGCTGCGCATCCCGGTGGTCGAGCACCCCATGCATCCGAAGTTCAATCAGGACCTGCAGGACATGAACCTGTCGATCATGATCGGGTTCATGTTCGACACCCAGCTCATGGTCATCCGCATGATCATGAACGGCATCTTCGAGCGCTATCCGAACTTCCCCTTCCTGGTGGCCCACACCGGCGCCGGGCTTCTGGACGTGCTGCACCGGATGCGCGGCGCGCACGACCGCAATCCGGAAGGGCGCAAGCACATGAAGAAGCCGTTCACCGAGTACCTGAAGGGCCTCTATTTCGACACCTGCATGAACGACAAGGAGGTGCTGGATTCCGCCCTCACCTTCATGGGGCCCGGCCGTCTGATGTGGGGCACGGACTATCCATTCGTGGATACGACAAGGGCACCGGTCGAGGCGATGGACGCGTCGTCTGGCGAGAAGAAGGCGATCCTCGGCGACACGGCCGAGAAGCTGTTCGGCCTCAACTCGAATCCGGGAAGCCCACGATGATCGTCGACACCCACGCGCACTACATGGCGCGATCGTTCTACGACTCGCTCGAGGCCATGCCGGGCATGACGCGGAAGCCGAGCCCCTACGGCGTGCAGCTCTACCGCGACGGCAAGGCGGTGGTGCCGCTGAACGAGGAATGGCTCGACCCCGACCACTGCATCCGCGAGATGGACGCAAAGGGGATCGACTTCCGCCTCGTCTCGCTCACCATGCCGTCGGTCTACATCTTCCCGCCCGCGGACCAACCCGAGATCGCCAAGCGCATCAACGATGAGACGATCGAATGGTGCCGGCGGCGGTCCGACCGGCTGCGCGCCCTACCCTCGCTGCCGCTCGGCGCCGACCCGGAAGCCTCGCTCGCCGAGCTCGACCGGATCGCCGGGGCGCCCGAGGTGGCGGGCATCGCGATGGGCTCGAACGTCGGCGGCATGGCCCTCTCCGACCCGCGCTTCGATCCCGTCTGGAAGCGCATCAACGAGCTGAAGATCCCGGTGGTCGAACACCCGATGCACCCGGTGTTCGCCGCCGAGCTGCAGGACATGAATCTGTCTATCCTGGTGGGCTTCATGTTCGACACCCAGCTCATGCTGATCCGGCTGATCCTGAACGGCGTGTTCGAGCGCTATCCGGATTTCCCGTTTGTCGTCGCCCATACCGGCGCCGGCATCCTCGGCATCCTCACGCGGCTGCGCGGCGCGCACGACCGCAACCCGGAATCGCGCGAACACATGACCAAGCCCTTCGCCGACTACCTGAAGGGGCTCTATTTCGACACCTGCATCAACGACCCGACCGTGCTGAAGGACGCGTTCGACTTCATGGGACCGGGCCGGCTGATGTGGGGGACCGACTATCCCTTCGTCGATTTGACGCCTGCCTCTGTCGAGCGCACCGCGATCGCCGCCGACCAGAAGCCGGCCATCATCGGCGATACGGCGGAGAAGCTGTTCGGGCTGGGGTAGCTTTAGCGCGGTTGTCATCCCGGGCGCAACGCAGCACGAAGTGGTGCGCTGCAGACCCGGGACCCATCTTTCGACAGCCATGACGCGGGACCATGGACCCCGGATCGGCACGCGAACGCGCCGTCCGGGGTGACAATATCGGTTTACGCCGTTCCCAACGGCAGCGGGCTCGATTCCGACTGGTCGATCATGGCGCGGGCGAACTGCTCGGCGAGCTCGCCGCGGATCGCGCGGTGGGCGGGATCGTCCCACAGATTGACCTTCTCCCACGGGATCGTTGGCGAGGTCATAGAGCTCGCCCCACTCCTCGCCGCGATAGAGCGTGAGCCGCCAGCGCCGCGTGATCAGCGAGCGCATGCTGAGAATGCCGGTCTTGCCCATGAAGGGGCGCTGCGCGCCGTACTCGACGATGACGCCGTCATGCCCTTCGGCGTCGGCGCCTTCGATGGCGGGAACCAGGCTCTTGCCCTGGATGCCGTTATAGGGCTCGAGCCCGGAGCGGTCGAGGCAGGTGGCGGCGAGGTCGAGCGTGCCGCAGAGCGCGTCCGAGACCGTGCCGGCGCGGTCCGGGAGGGACGGGTCGGCCCAGATGAACGGCACCTGCACCAGCCCGCGGTTGGCGAACGCGCCCTTGAGCATAAGCTGGTGGTCGCCCATCAAATCGCCATGGTCGGAGGTGAAGGCCACGATCGTGTCCTCCTCCAGCCCGAGCGCCGCAAGCTTGGCAAGCACCGTGCCGATCGCGTCGTCGACCAGTGTGATCATGCCGTAGGTGAGCGCCAGCGCCTCCTTCGTCTCCTCGGCGGTCACCGCGAAGGCCGCCTGTGCCTTGGCGAAGCGCGTGCCGTCGTCGCGCTGGGCGTGCAGCCACGCCTCCTGCGGCGTCGGCTTGGCGTTGCCCATGTCGAAGCCCTGTGGCAGCGGCATGTCCTTCGGATCGTACATGTCCCAGTACTTGCCGGGAGGCGTGAAGGGGTGGTGCGGGTCGTTGAACGAACATTGCAGCATGAACGGGCGCGACCGGTCCTTCGCCCAGTCCTCCATGATCGCGTTGGTGCGCTCGGCGATGAAGGTCGTGGGGTAGAGCTCGACCGGCACCGCCGTGCGCCATGCCTGCGGAACGGTCATGGCGTTGCCGGGAAGCTGGTTCTCCGGCCCCATCAGCGCGCGCATGTTCGGGTGGCGCGCCTCGGCCCAGCGCAGATATTCGCCGTGGCACTGGTCGCCATGCCCGTCGCACAGCTCCACCCGCTCGAAACCGTAGAACGGCAGGCGCATGCCGTGCGCCGGATCCTCCCAGCGCGAGGGGATCTCCTGCTCGTAGCCGGCGGGATCGTCGTCGTCGCGCAGCGCCTCGCGCAATCCGGGCGGCGGAGACGCCTTCCCGTCCTGCCCCCACTCGCGCTTAAACGCCGGCGGCGGGCCGACCATGTTCTGGATGTGGCTCTTGCCGACCAGCGCGGTGTGCCAGCCGGCGACGCGCATCAGCTCGACGAACGTGTTGGCCTTGAGCGAAAGCGCGAGACCATTGTGCCGCAACCCGTGCAGCGACGGCAGCCGCCCCGTCATCAAGGTCGCGCGGTTCGGCTGACACACCGGGCTCGCCACGGTGAAGCGGGAGAAGCGCACCCCCTTCTTCGCGATGGAATCGATGTGGGGCGTGCGCACCACCTTGTTTCCGGCGCAGGCGAGATGGTCGAAGCGCTGCTGGTCGGTGATGAACAGAAGAAAGTTCGGGCGTTTCGCGGCCATGACCTGTCCCTTGGTTTCGCGCACGATAGCCGCACTGCACCCGGGGAACAACGCCGAAGCCCTTTCTGTCCCGTGCGACGTTCACCATTGCCCCTCGTCCGATGCCGGAAATATGCTAAGCGCGAAGGGGCAGCCGGTCGGTTCGGTGGCGGTCGCCAGGAAGGTCAGGGAGGTCCGCATGCTCGAGCTCTATCACCACGGCACATCGGTCTGCGCCGCCAAGATCCGCATCGCGCTGGCCGAGAAGGCGCTCGAGTGGACCGGCCACTACATCGACATCCTGGCCGGCGATCAGCTCAAGCCCGAATACCTCAAGATCAACCCCAAGGGCGTCGTGCCGACCCTGGTGCATGACGGGCACATCGTGCGCGAATCCACCGTTATCGGCGAATATCTCGACGACGCCTTCCCGGACAGGCCCTTGCGCCCCGCCGCCGCCCTCGACCGCGCGGCCATGCGGATGTGGACCAAGCGGCTCGACGAGGAGCTGCACCCGGCGACCTCCATCGTCACCTTCGCCGTGTCGCACCGCCACGCCGTGCTGGCCAACCCGCCCGAGGTGGTGGACGAGTACATCAACAAGTTCGGCCCGGAAGAGGCGCCGCGCGCGCCGCGCCCGGCTCGAGCGCGGCATCGACTCGCCCGAGGCGGCGCCGGCCGTCCGACCTACGACAAGTTCCTGGCCGACATGGAAGCGGCGCTGGCCGCTGGCGGTCCCTGGCTCGCGGGCAAGACCTTCTCGCTCGCCGAGACGGGCGTCATCCCCTACGTCAACCGGCTCGACATGCTGCAGCTTTCGGGCATGTGGACCGAAAAGCGGCCGCACCTCACCGACTGGTGGACGCGCGTAAAGGCCCGCCCGTGGTTCGAGCGCGAGATGCTGAGCTACGCGCCCGCCCCGCTCCGCGCCATGATGAAGGCGAAAGGCGACGAAGCCTGGCCCGCCGTGAAGGCCATCCTAGCCGCGTAATTTCGGCTCGCTACGGCGCCACGTTCGACACCTGATCCGCGGCGTAGGTGAACAGGCGTCCGATCGACGTGCCCATCGCCGACGCGGCACCGATGATGGCGATCGAGACGAGCACGGCGATCAGCGCGTACTCGATGGCTGTCGCGCCCCGCTCGTCGCGCACGAGACGTCCGATTGCCGTCCCCATGATGCTCTCCCGAGGCTGGGTTGGGAGACTAAGTTAGGGCCGGCCGATTAACCGTTCGTTCACGAATACCGGCCATTTCGAACGACAATCCGCGCGAATTCGAACTGTCTTGGCACGGGCGCGTGCGCCGGTCAGTCCTTGGCCGCGATGGCCTCGACCTCGATCTGGAATTCCGGCCGGGCGAGGCGGCTGATGAACAGGAGCGTCGACGCGGGCACGTTGGCGCCGAACGCCTCCTTCTGGATCGGGCGCCAGACGTCCATCACGGCCGGATCGAGCAGGTAGGTCGTCACCTTCACCACGTTCGACCAGTCCATGCCGCATTCCTTCAGCACCTGGGTGATATTGGCGTAGACCTGCCGCGCCTGGGTCGCGAAATCGGCGGAGACCGTGCCGTCCGGCGCGCCGCCGGTCTGGCCGGCGAGGTGGTAGAGGCGCGCGTTCGGCCCGATCTCGCCGACATGCGAGAACCGCCCCTCCGGGCTCAGCACGCCCTTCACGTCGTAGCGCTTGACCATTCTCCCCTCCTGTCCTGCCGTCCCCATTAGGCCTCGCCCGGCCGGTGCGGTCAATCGGCACCGGCCGCAAGCGTTGCCAGCGGACGGGCAGCGGGACTACGATCCGCCCCGACCGATCCATAGGGAGACGAACCGTGCAGCAGGCCGCCCTCAAGTCCCGCGTCTCGTGGGATTCCGACAAGTTTCGCCTGCGGCGCCTTGTGGAGCGCCTGATCGACCTCGGCGAGGTCGAGGTTCACGACGAGCCGGTCGCGCTCGCCCAGATGAGCCCGATCATCGAGGCGACGACCAAGGCGGTACTGTTCCGCAAGGCGGGCCCCGAGGGGCACGAGGTGGCCGCCGCCGTCTCGGCGTCGCGCGAACGCCTCGCCGCCGCGCTCGGCGTGCCGGTCGGCAAGATGCGCGACGAGTATCTGCGCCGGATGGCGAACCCGCAGAAATCGTTCGAGGTGCCGGGCGACGAGGCGCCGGTGCAGGAGATCGTGCTGACGGGCGACGACATCG
This sequence comes from uncultured Alphaproteobacteria bacterium, assembly GCA_963826605.1. GTDB lineage: Bacteria > Pseudomonadota > Alphaproteobacteria > MPNO01 > DASWLB01 > CAWGHZ01. The sequence continues at coordinate 977,611 of CAWGXN010000001.1, read as the reverse complement.
ACCTCACCGCCCTGCCCTTCCACGTGCAGCACGAATATGACGGCGCGCCCTACATCTCGTCGGGCGTGGATTTCGTGGTCGATCCGGCGACCGGCCGGTCGAACGTCGGCTGCCGGCGGCTGATGCTGCGCGGCAAGGACAGATGCGGCTTCAACCTGACCGCGCCGTCCGATTTGCGCCAGATCTATCTCGGCTGCGTCGAGCGCGGCCAGAAGATGCCGATGGCCTTCACCATCGGCCAGCACCCGCTGGACACGATGGCCGCCGCCTCGCGCACCCGCGGCCAGGAGATCGAGGCGCTCGGCACCTATCGCGGTGAGCCGCTGCCCCTGGTCAAGTGCGTGACCAACGACCTCTACGTCCCGGCCGACGCCGAGATCGTGCTGGAGGGCTATGCTGACGAGCGCGGCTATATCGACAACGAGGGGCCGTACGGCGAGTACATGGGCTTCTACGGCCCGATGCACGGCGACCCGGTGTTCCACGTCACCGCCATCACCCGCCGGCGCGACGTGCTGTACCAGTCGGTCAAGCACGGGGTCGGCCGCCATCTCGGCGAGTGCGACGGCTCGCCTATGGGCGGGCTGCAGGGCGAGGCGCGGGCCTGGACTCTCCTGAAGCAGGCCGGTCTCGACCCGGTCGACACCTGCGTCGTCGGCGCCTCGGGCGTGGGCCACCATCTGCGCGTCAGCCTGCGCAAGCACACCGATGGCGACGCGCGCGCCGCCATCGCCGTGCTGCTCGGCAATGTGATGACCGCCAAGCACGTGTTCGTCACCGACGAGGACGTCGACATTCGCAACCACGATCAGATGGAATGGGCCATGTCCACCCGCTTCCAGGCGGACAAGGACATCGTGGTGCTTTCCAACATGCGCGAGATGCCGATGGACCCGTCGACGACCGTGCGCGGCGTCGGCGCGAAGGCCGGTTTCGACTGCACCTTCCCCTTCCCGCGCTCCAAGGCGGTGACGGCCCGCGTGCCCGAGGCGCCGAAGATCGGCGGCCCGGCGCGCTACCAGGGCGTGCGCCAGGCGCTGGAGGAAGGCGGCCCGACCCATTTCGCCAAGCTGATGAGCGTGCTCGGCTCGCAGGACGGCCGCGAGATCGTGCTGGAGATCGAGAAGCTCCGCGACGAAGGGCTCCTGGACCGCAACGCCGACGGCGAGTATTTCATCAAGAAGAGCTGAGCCGGCGCGCGGGCTTGGCCGATCCGGTGGCCCGTGCTACACGCCCTTGCACCGGTCCAGGCAACCCAAAACCGCCGTTCGTGCTGAGTGCGGCCGAGCGGCGCGAGGCCGTGTATCGAAGCACGAGCGACGGGATGGCGCGCGTTCGCCCTTAGATTCGCGCCCCGGCGGGGCACTCAGGGCGAACCGAGAGGGGAGACATCCGCGGAAGGGTCTCCAGATCAAGGGGACCCGTGGCGGGTCTGGCCACGCCCTGCGTGCATCACCCGCAAGAGGAGCAAGCCGCGGCGCCGATTTGAAACGCCCGGCCGGAGTGGGCGCGCGGAAGTTCGGGGGGAGTCGTGTCCGACTGGAAGCCGGTCTTTTACGTGCTCGGCTACATGCTGATCGCGCTCGCGGTTGCGATGGCGGTTCCCACCCTCGCCGACGCCGCGGTCGGCAACAGCGACTGGCGTAACTTCGCCGCCTCGGCCGCGGTGACGCTGGCGATCGGGGGGCTGCTGGTCACCGCCAACCGGGCGACCAACACGCGCGTCGGCGTGCGCCAGGCCTTCGTGCTGACCACCCTCGCCTGGACCGCCATGTCGGCGTTCGCAGCGCTGCCCTTCGTGTTCTCCAACATCAAGCTCGATTATGCCGACGCGTTCTTCGAGGCGATCTCGGGCCTGACCACCACCGGCTCGACGATCCTGGTCGGGCTCGACAGCCAGCCGCCCGGCATCCTGTTGTGGCGGTCGATCCTGCAATGGCTGGGCGGGATCGGCATCATCGCCATGGCGGTGATCATGCTGCCATTCCTGAACGTCGGCGGGATGCAGCTCTTCCGCATGGAATCGTCGGACCGGTCGGAGAAGATCCTGCCGCGCCCGCGCCAGATCGCCGCGTCGCTGTTCATCGCCTATGTCGGGCTGTCGGTGCTGTGCGCCGGCACCTATTGGGCGCTGGGGATGGATTTCTTCGAGGCGGTCTGCCACGCCATGACGACCATCTCGACCGGCGGCTATTCCACCTCCGACGCCTCGATGGCCTATTTCAAGAGCCCGGCGCTGGAATGGTCGGCGACCCTGTTCATGCTGGCGGGCGGGCTGCCCTTCGTGCTCTATGTCGGCGCGCTGCGCGGGCGCTTCCGCGACCTGGTCGGCAACGCCCAGGTCAAGGGGCTGGTGGGGTTCCTGGCGCTGGTTTCGCTGGCGATCGCCTGCTGGCTCGTGATCGTGCGCCACACCCCCTTGCTCGACGCGCTGCGCCTCGCGACCTTCAACGTCGTCTCGGTCGTCACCACCACGGGATTTGCCAGCGCGGACTACAATAGCTGGGGCGGGTTCCCGGTGCTGATGATGCTGCTGCTCTGCTTCGTCGGCGGGTGCGCGGGCTCGACCGCGGGCGGCATCAAGTTCTACCGGCTGCAGGTGCTGTGGGACATGATGTCCAAGCGCGTGCGCCAGCTCATCTTCAGCCATGCGGTAACCACGCCCACCTATGACGGCAGGCCGCTTTCGGTCGAGGTCAGGCTGTCGATCAGCGTGTTCTTCTTCGTCTACATCATGACGGTGGTGGCGATCGCCGTGGCGCTGACGGCGCTGGGGCTCGACCCGATCACCAGTTTCTCCGGCGCGGCGGCAACCGTGGGCAATGTCGGCCCGGGTCTCGGTCCGGTGATCGGGCCCGCCGGCACCTACGCCACCCTTCCCGACGCGGCGAAATGGCTGATGTCGGCCGGCATGCTGCTCGGCCGGCTCGAGATGTTCACCGTCCTTGTGCTGTTGTCGCCGACCTTCTGGCGGACGTGATCCCGGCACGGGTTTCGGCGCACAGAGCGGCGACGCGCTCGTGCAGCCGGGCGGCGATGTGCGCCTCGACGTCCGCGCCCGCGCCCTCGATCAGCGCCGCGGCCGGGATCGGGTCGCCGAACCGCACCCTGAGCGAGGCCGGCCAGGGGAAGTGCCCGGTGCGCGGCATCGACCGGATCGAGCCCTCGATCCAGCACGGCACCACCGCCGCGCCGGTGTCGATCACCAGCCTGCCGATGCCGCGCTGGAAGGGCTGGATCTCACCGTCGGGCGAGCGGTAGCTCTCCGGGAACCAGACCACGATGTGGCCGCGCCCCAGCATCTCCGTCGCCATGGCGAGGCTCGCCCCCGGCGTGCGGTCGTCGACCGGGAACATGCGGACGGGCCGGGCGATCAGCCGCCCGATCGGGCGAAAGAACACCTGCACCACGTCGGCCGACCAGGCGATGTTGCGCATGTGCGCCAGGCTCAGCGCGCCGCCGATGGCGAACGGGTCGACGTCGGACGCATGGTTGGCGGCGATCAGCAGCGGCCCGGTCGTCGGCACCTTGTCGCGCCCGGCGACGCGCAACCGGAAATAGAGGCGGATCAGCGGCAGCGCGACGCCATAGAGCGTGCGGCCGACGACGCGCACCGCCGGCGATTGCGGCGCGGCCCAGCGCTCGCGGTCGGCCATCAGCGCGTGGCGGTAGGCGTTCTCGGCGCTCGGCAACGCTTCGGCGGCGGCGCCCGCCGCAACCGCCTCGCGCAGCAGGTCGCGCACCGTGACGGCGCGGGCGATGGCGTCCTCCGAAAGCCGCACGCCGAGCCGGTCCTCCAGCTCGAGCCCGAGCCCGACCCAGGCCAGCGAGTCGATGCCGAGGTCGAGCTGCGGCGCGGTATCGGGCGTGACGACGTGGCCGGGAAATCGCGCCTGCAGCCAGTCGAACACTTTTCCGGCGACGGGATCGCCGAGCAGCGCCCGATCGGCGTCGCTCAAAGGCGGCGCCACCGGCGGCTCGGCACGCCGCGCGCGGGCATAGATCTCGCCGAGCGCGAAGCGCTGAATTTTGCCCAGCCGCGTGCGCGGCAGCGTCTCGCGCGTGAGCGCGAAGCGGGTCACCCGCTCGTGGCTCGGCAGGGTGCGCGACACCTCGGCCAGCGCGATGCGCACCATGTCCTCGATCCGCCCACCCCCCGCCGCGCGCACCGCGTCGAGCTCGGGGACGACGAGGGCGGCGAGCGCGTCGCCGTCCTCCAGGATCGCCAGCTCGCGGATCACGGGGCTCTGCGCATAGGCGCGCTCGACCTCCTCCGGCGCGAGCTTCTTGCCGCCCGCCGTCACGATCATCTCCTTCACGCGCCCGACGATGTGCAGATAGCCATCCTCGTCGATGCGCCCGACGTCGCCGGTGCGGAACCATTCGCCGCCGAAGGCGGCGCGGTTCGCCGCCGGATCGTCGACATAGCCGGCGAAGACCAGCGGTCCGGCGATCGCCACCTCGCCAGTGCCGGGCGCGTCCCACCCCTCCGCCGGCGAGATGCGCAGCCTGGTGTGCGGCGCGGGCTGTCCGGCGCTGCCCGGGCGCGGCCGGCCAGGCCGCTCGAACGTCGCGATCGAGGCGGTTTCGACGAGGCCGTACCCGTTCAACACCTCCCACCCCAGCCCCTCCAGACGGAGGGCGAGCGCGGCGTCGAGCTTCGCCCCGCCCGAGGCCAGCAGCCTGAGCCGCGGAGCGAGCCGGGCGTGCAGCCCGCGGAACAGGAACTTGCCGACGCGCCGGCCGGTGCGCCGGCGGATCGCCACCGACAGAGCCACCAAGGCGCGGAACCCGAGCCGCGAGGCCCGTCCCCCCGCCGCCGCCCGCGCGGCGATCCCCTCATAAAGTGCGGCGTAGAGCCGCGGCACCCCGATCATCACGCTCACCTCGCCCTCGCTCAGCGCGCGGGCGAGCTCGGGCCCGCTCACCCCGTCGGGCAGCACCACCGGGATGCCCGCGGCGAGCGGCACCAACAGTCCCACGATGAACGGATAGGCGTGGTAGAGCGGCAGCGGCAGCAGCGCGCGGTCGTCGGGCCGGACCAGCCCGATTTCCAGCAACGCCGCGACGTTGCACAGCATGTTGCGGTGGGAGAGCGGCACCGCTTTAGGCAGGCCGGTGGTGCCCGAGGTGAAGAATATCGCCGCCACCGCGTCGGGATCGGGCGCGGGCGTCACCGGCGCAACGGCGTCGCCCGCCAGCGCCGGGTCGCCGAGGATCAGCAGCTCGGCGTCCGGCGCCGCCTCACGCATTGCGTCCGCGAGGGCCGCGTCTGCGAGCACGCGCCGCGCCCGGGTAATGGCAAGCGCATGCGCCACCCGCTCCCCGCGCCATTCGGGGTCGAGATGCACCGCCACCGCGCCCAGCGCCGCCAGGGCGAGCCGCGCGACGATCCAGTCGATCCCGTTGGGCCCGAACAGCGCGACCGCCTCGCCCGCCGCCACGCCGCGCGCCGCCAGCCCGCCGGCGAGCCGCTGCGCCCCGTCGTATAGCTGGGCGAAGCTGAGGGTTTCGGGCCCGGCGGCGCCGAACGCCACCACCGCGGGAGCGTCGCCCCGCGCGGCCAGGCCGGCGACAAAATCTGCCAAGGTCTCGGTCATGCACTCTTCTACTTCAGTTGCCGCCCCGCCGTCATTCCGCGGCGCGGAGCGGGCCGGACCGGGTGACAAAGGCGGCGAGTCCCGCTAAAGAGGCGGCATGTTCTCGCTGGAGGGAAAGCGCGCGCTGGTCACCGGCGCGAGCGGCGGCATCGGCGCCGCCATCGCCCGCGCGCTGCATGCGCAGGGCGCGACCGTGGTGCTGGGCGGGCGCAACCGCGCGGCGCTAGACGGGCTCGCCGCCGCGCTGGGCGGACGGGTACACGCGCTGGTCGCCGACCTCGCCACCGCAGACGGGTGCGAATCGCTCGCCGACGAAGCGGGCAAGACGGCGGGCGGGCTCGACATCCTGGTCAACAACGCCGGGCTGACGCGCGACGGGCTCGCCCTCCGCATGTCGGACGCGGACTGGAGCGCCGTGCTCGACGTGAACCTCGCCGCCGCGTTCCGGCTCAGCCGCGCGGCGATGCGCGGCATGATGCGCCAGCGCTGGGGCCGCATCGTCAACATCACCTCGGTGGTCGGGCAGACCGGCAATCCCGGCCAGGCGAACTATGCCGCGTCCAAGGCGGGACTCGTCGGCCTCTCGAAGTCGCTGGCGGCCGAGCTCGCCGGGCGCAACGTGACGGTCAACTGCGTCGCCCCCGGCTTCATCGAGACCGCGATGACCGCAGCGCTGGACGAGGCGCAGCGCACCCGGCTGATGGCGCAGATTCCCGCCGGCCGGTTCGGCACGCCCGCGGACGTGGCCGCCTGCGTCGCCTTCCTGGCGAGCGACGAGGCCGCCTACGTGACCGGTGCGACGCTGCACGTCAATGGCGGAATGGCCATGGTATGAGCGCGAATCGGGCCGATTTCCGCGGGTTTTCCGGGCGTGCCGAGTTATGGTCAGCCATTTCGAAGTGTGCTAGTTAGGTTCGTTTTCTCGTCGCCGTGACGTGCCGAAACAAGGGCGCGATCGGGCGGAACTCGTGGGATCCAAGGGATTTAGGGCATGAGCGATACGGCTGAGCGCGTGAAGAAGATCGTCGTGGAGCACCTCGGCGTAGACGAATCGAAGGTCAGCGAGAATGCGAGCTTCATCGACGATCTCGGGGCCGACAGCCTGGATACCGTCGAGCTGGTGATGGCGTTCGAGGAGGAGTTCGGATGCGAAATTCCGGACGACGCCGCGGAGAAGATCCTGACGGTCAAGGACGCCATCAACTTTATCGAGTCGCACGCGGCGTGATCCCGCGCCCCGGCGCGACCCGGCTCGCGAACCGAAGCGAACGCCCATGAGACGTGTGGTCGTCACCGGATTGGGAATGGTCACCCCGCTGGGCTCGGGCGTGAAGGCCACGTGGGAACGGCTGATCGACGGCCAATCCGGCGTGCGCGCGATCCAGTCGTTCGACGTCGCCGACCTGCCGTCCAAGATCGCCGGCCAGGTGCCCAAGGGCGACCAGTCGGCCGGGCTGTTCAACCCCGACGACTGGGTGCCGCCGTCCGAGCGGCGCAAGATGGGCGAGTTCGTGCTCTATGCCGTCGCCGCCGCGACCGAGGCGCTGGCCGATTCGGGCTGGGCGCCCGAGGACGAGGAAGCGCGCGAGCGCACCGGCGTGATGATCGGCTCGGGCATTGGCGGGCTGCCGGAGATCTATGACGGCTCGATCATCCTGCACGAACGCGGCCCGCGCCGGATCACCCCGTTTTTCATCCCGGCCAGCCTGATCAACCTCGCCTCGGGCCACGTCTCGATCAAGTTCGGGCTGAAGGGGCCGAACCATTCCGTCGTCACCGCCTGCTCCACGGGCGCGCACGCCATCGGCGACGCGATGCGGCTGATCCAGCTCGACGACGCCGACGTGATGGTGGCGGGCGGCACCGAGGCCGCGATCTGCCGCCTGGGCGTCGCCGGCTTCGCCGCCGCGCGGGCCCTGTCCACCGGCTTCAACGACGAGCCGGAGCGCGCTTCGCGCCCATGGGACAAGGACCGCGACGGTTTCGTCATGGGCGAGGGCTCGGGCATCGTCGTGCTGGAGGAGTACGAGCACGCGAAGAAGCGTGGCGCGAAGATCTATGCCGAGGTGATCGGCTATGGGCTGTCGGGTGACGCGTTCCACATCACCGCCCCCGCGCCCGACGGGAATGGCGGGTTCCGCTCGATGTGCGCGGCGCTCAAGCGCGCCGGCCTCACCCCCGACGACATCGACTACATCAACGCGCACGGCACCTCGACGCCCAAAGGCGACGAGATCGAGCTGGGCGCGGTGAAGCGGCTGTTCGGCGAAGCCGCGCACAAGCTGTCCATGTCGTCCACCAAGTCGGCCATCGGCCATCTTCTTGGCGCGGCGGGCAGCGTGGAGGCGATCTTCTCGATCAAGGCGATCGAGAACGGCGTCGTCCCGCCCACGCTCAATTTGGAGAACCCGTCCGCGGGGTGCGAGGACGTCGACCTGGTGCCGCTCGCCGCAAAGGAGCGGAAGGTGCGCAACGCGCTTTCCAACTCGTTCGGGTTCGGCGGCACCAACGCCACGCTGATCTTCACCCAGGCGCCATAGCGGGCGCGGCGCGGAGCCGCCATGCGCCTCCTCCGTCTCACAGCCTGGATCCTGGTTCTCGCGATTCTTGGCGCGGCCGGACTCGCTGGCTGGGGCTGGTACGATTACACCCGCCCCGGCCCCCTCGCCGCCTCCCGCGCGGTCGTGGTGCCAAAGGGCGCGGGGCTCGACACCATCTCGCGGCTGCTGGCCCAGGCCGGCATCGTGCGCCATGCCGCCGTGTTCGCCGTGGGCGCGCGCGCGACCGGCATCGCACGTCAACTCCGCGCCGGCGAGTTCGCCTTCGCGCCGCACGCCAGCATGGATGCGGTCGCGCGCCACCTGGCCTTCGGCCAGCCGGTGATGCACAAATTCACCATTCCCGAGGGCGAGACGACGCCGGAGGCGCTGGCCAAGCTCGCCGCCGCCACCGGGCTGGACGGGCCGGTCCCGAAGGACGCGGCCGAGGGAGCGCTGCTGCCCGAGACCTATCTTTACACCTTGGGGGACTCACGCGCCGCGCTGGTCGCGCGCATGCGCCGCGCCATGCAGGCGACGCTGGACAAGCTGTGGCCGCAGCGCGCGCCCGACCTCGCCATCGAGAGCGAACACGACGCGCTGGTGCTGGCCTCGATCATCGAGAAGGAGACCGCGGTGCCGGCGGAACGGCCGACGATCTCGGCGGTGTTCCAGAACCGGCTGCGCAAGGGGATGAAGCTGCAGTCCGACCCGACGGTGCTGTTCGCCATCACCCATGGCGAGGGGAAGCTCGACCGCTCGCTCACCCGCGCGGACCTGGAAACCGACTCGCCCTACAACACCTATCGCGTCGCCGGCCTGCCGCCCGGCCCGATCGGCAATCCGGGCCGCGCCGCGATCGAGGCGGCGCTGCACCCGGCGGCGTCGGACGCGCTTTACTTCGTCGCCGACGGCACCGGCGGGCACGTCTTCGCCAGGACGCTGGCCGAGCACAACCGCAACGTCGCCCGCTGGCGCAAGATCGAGGAAGGAAAGAAGCCGTAGGAGGCTCTGGGCGGGTCGGGGACCCGCCCCTACGGGCACGCTCGGCTTTCGGCCGTAGGGGCCGGTCCCAGACCGGCCCGTCTATGGCTTTCGCCCCATCCGGCGCAGCAGCGGGTCGCACACGACGTCCGGCAGGGCGCCGGCGAGCCAGGCCAGGAAATAGGTCGGCAGCGGAAAGGCGATGCGGCCGCGGTCGCGCGCCAGGCCGCGCACGATGATCCGGGCGGCCCGCGCGGCCGACATCTTGAAAGGCTGCGGGAAATGGCCGCCCTCGGTCATCGGCGTCGCGACGAAGCCCGGGCAGATCACCGAGACATGGACGCCGTCGGTGTGGTGGCGGGCGCGCAGCGCCTCGCCCCAGACGCGGATCGCCGCCTTGGATGCGGCGTAGGAGGGCGCGCCGGGATAGCCGCGAAATCCGGCGAGCGAGCTCATGATCGCGATCTGGCCGCGCAACCCGTCCCGCTTCGGGCGGGCCAGCATGATGTCGAGCGCCGGCAGCACGGTGTTCACCACCCCGTCGATGTTGGTCGCGAGGATATGCCGCGCCTCGGCCTCCGATTCGCCGCCGCCGGGCGGCCCGTCCGAGATGCCGGCATTGGCGATCACGAGGTCGAGCGGGGCCGCCCGGTCCGCCGTCGCGATCCAGTCGCGCAGGTCGGCGCGGTCGGTCACGTCGACGATGCGCCCGGTGGCCGCGGCGCCCCGGGCGCGGCAACCGGCGGCGACGCCCTCCGTCCGCTCCGGGTCGCGGCCCGAAAGCGCGACGGTCGCGCCGGGCGCGGCGTAGGCGCAGGCCAGCGCCTCGCCCAGCCCCGACGAGCCCCCGGTGATCAGGATCGAGCGCGGCGCGCGCATTCGACTCATCCGCGATTCTCCGGCCGTTATTGGCGCTCGGGGCCTGCCCGGCTATAGTCGCGCCACCCCGGGCCCAAGCTATGAGGATTCGTTGACCGTCGCCAGCATGACCGGCTTTGCCCGCGCCGAGGGGTTCCAGGACGGCTACGCGTGGTCGTGGGAGGTGCGCAGCGTCAACGGCCGCAATCTCGACGTGCGCGCCAAGCTGCCGCCGGGCAACGAGGCGCTGGAGATGAAGGCGCGCGCGCTCGTCGCCGACCGGTTCCGCCGCGGCTCCATCTCGCTCACCCTCAACCTGGCCCGCACCGACCGCGGCGCCGCCGTCCGGGTCAATCGCGAGGTGCTGGACCGGATGGTGGTGCTGGCGCGCGAGCTGGCCGCCGAGACCGACGCCCCGCCGCCCCGCATCGAGGGGCTGCTCTCCCTTCAGGGCGTGATCGAGCGCGTCGAGGAGGCGGACACGGACGAGGCGCGCGCCGCGCGCGAGGCGGCGATGGAGCAGAGCCTCGCCGAAGTGCTCGACGGGCTCGCCGCCATGCGCACCGACGAAGGCGCGCGGCTCGACGAGGCCGTGGCGGGCCACCTCGCCCGCATCGCCGAGCTCGCGGCAAGCGCCACCGAGGCCGCCGCTTCCCAGCCCGCCGCGCTGCGCCGCCGGCTCGCCGAGCAGGTCGCGGCGCTGCTCGACGCGCGGGTCGGCGTCGCCGAGGACCGGCTGGCCCAGGAGGCGGCCTTGCTCGCCACGAAGGCCGACGTGCGCGAGGAGATCGACCGGCTGAACGCCCATGTCACCGCCGCGCGCGAGCTCATGGCGGCCGGCGGGCCCATCGGGCGCCGGCTCGACTTCCTGTGCCAGGAGTTCAACCGCGAGGCGAACACGCTGTGCTCGAAGGCGACGGACATCGAGCTCACCCGCATCGGGCTCGACCTCAAGGCGTCGATCGAGCAGCTCCGCGAGCAGGTCCAGAACATCGAGTAGGCCGGCGCCCATGCCCTCCGATCCCATCGCCCGCCGCGGCCTGATGCTGGTGCTGTCCTCGCCCTCCGGGGCAGGCAAGACGACGATCTCGCGCGCGCTGCTGGAGCGCGACTCGACGCTCGAGATGTCGATCTCGGTGACCACGCGCCCGCGCCGCCCGGGCGAGAAGGAGGGGCGCGACTACTATTTCATCGATCCCACCGAGTTCTCCCTGATGCGGAACCGGCAGGAGCTTCTCGAGCACGCCAAGGTGTTCGACCATTATTACGGCACGCCGCGCGCGCCGGTGGAGGACGCGATCGCGCGCGGGCGCGACATCGTGTTCGACATCGACTGGCAGGGCACCCAGCAGCTCAAGCAGTCGGCGCGCGACGATCTGGTCAGCGTATTCATCCTGCCGCCATCCACCTCAGAGCTGGAGCGCCGACTGCAGACCCGGGCGCGCGACCCGAAGGACGTGGTCGCCCGCCGCATGGCCAAGGTGGTCGACGAGATCAGCCACTGGGCGGAATACGACTACATCATCGTCAATCGCGACGTGGAGGAGAGCGTGCGCCAGGTCGAGGCGATCGTCACCGCCGAGCGGCTGCGTCGCGAGCGCCAGGTCGGCATCACCGATTTCGTCGCCCGCCTGCGCGAGGGGCAGTAGGTTCCAGCCGCCCTCTGTCACCCCGGGCGCAGCGCAGCCTCGACGCTCTTAATGCGACGCGTTCTCCCTGTCCGCCAGCGCCCGGGCGAGGGCGCAGAGCGATTCGATCGGCAGCTCCTCGGCGCGGGCGGTCGGCGGCACGCCGGCGACGTCGAGCAGCGCGGCCGGATCGCCGCCCAGCGTGGCGAGGGCGGAGCGCAGCATCTTGCGGCGCTGGCCGAAAGCGGCAGCGGTGACGCGCTCGAAGACGGCGAACTCCGCCTCGGCGAGCAATGCGGCGCGCGGCACGATGCGCACGACCGACGAGACCACGCGCGGCGGCGGGGTGAAGGCGCGCGGATCGACGTCGAACAGACGGCGCGCCTCGGCGCGCCAGCCGACCAGCGCGCCGAGCCGGCCATAGGCGGGCGTGCGCGGCGCGGCGCAGATCCGCTCGGCCACCTCCTTCTGCACCATCAGCGTCAGGCTCTCGAAGGCGGCGATGTCCCTTATCCAGCTCACGATCAGCGGCGTCGCCACGTTGTAGGGCAGGTTGGCGACCACCCGCCGCGGCGCTGGCGCCAGCGCGACGAGGTCGATCCGGCGCGCGTCGCCCTCGATCACGGTGAGCCGGCCGGGATAGGCCGCCGCGAGCTCGGCGAGGGCGGCGCGGCAGCGCTCGTCGAGCTCGATGGCGATCACGGTCGCGCCCTCGGCGAGCAAGGCGCGGGTGAGCCCGCCGGGCCCGGGCCCCACCTCGAATGTCGTGCCGGGCCCGAGCGGGCCGGCGGCGCGCGCGATGCGGCGGGTCAGGTTCAGGTCGTTGAGGAAGTGCTGGCCCAGTGCCTTGCGGGCGGCGAGCCCGTGGCGGGCGATCACCTCGCGCAGCGGGGGCAGCGGCCGCTTCGCCGTCCGGCAACTCAGGCAACGGGTGCGGCGGCGGCCGCCCGGTGGGCCGCCATCGCCGCCGCCATCCGCAGGGCTTCGATCAGGCTTTCCGGGCTGGCCCGGAACTGGCCGGCGATGTCGAACGCGGTGCCGTGGTCGGGCGAGGTGCGCACGAAGGGCAGGCCCAGCGTGGCGTTGACGCCGCGGTCGAAATCGAGCGCCTTCAGCGGGATCAGCGCCTGGTCATGGTACATGCAGATCGCCGCGTCGTAGCCGGCCCGCGCGGCGGCGCTGAACATGGTGTCGGGCGGCAGCGGCCCGGTGGCCGCGATCCCCTCGCCCTTCAGCGCCGCGACGGCAGGCGCGACGATCTCGATATCCTCGCGCCCGAGATGGCCGCCCTCTCCCGCGTGCGGGTTGAGCCCGGCAAGCGCCAGGCGCGGGCGGTCGATGCCGAAATCATCGCGCAGCGCGGCCGCCGTCACCCGCGCCGCATGCACGATGCGCGGCGTGTCGAGCAGGCGGATCGCCTCAGCGAGCGCGACGTGGATCGTCACCGGCACGACGCGCAGGCCCGGGATCGCCAGCATCATCACCGGCGCGGTGGCGAGCCCGGCGCGGCGCGCGAGATACTCGGTGTGGCCGGGATCGGGGAAGCCCGCCTGGTAGAGCGCCGCCTTGTGGATGGGATTGGTGACCACCGCCCCTGCCCGGCCCGCCTGAACCAGCGCGACCGCCCGGTCGATGGCGGCGACCACGGCGGCGGCGTGGGACGGATCGGGGCGGCCGGGCGTCGCCGCGACCGACGCGCCCACCGGCAGCACCGGCAGCGCCGTGCCGAACGCCGCGGCGGCGCCCTCGGGCCCGGCGAGCTCGGCGACCGGCACATCGCGCCCGCCTTGCGCGGCGAGGCGGCGCAGCCGCGCCGGATCGTCGATCACAAAGAAGGGCGGAAGCCCCTCCCCGCGGCGCTGCCATGCCATCAGCGCGATCTCGCCGCCGATCCCGGCCGGATCGCCCATGGTGAGCGCGAGCGGAATGGATGCGCCCGTCATACCCGGATGTCGATCACGGCCGCCAGATGCAGGTCGCGCAGGTGGCGGCGCGCCAGCATGTTCAGGCGCTGCATCATCAGGCCGTTCTCGATCTGCTGGCGGGTCGGCACGGGTGCCTTGGGCGCCTCGCGCTCGCAGACCATCACCATCAGAAGGCCGCCGTCGGTGGGGATCGGCTTCGACAGCTCGCCCACCTTCAGGGGCCGCACGACGTCGCGCATCTCGGCCGACAGCTCGGCCAGGGTGAACTGGCCGAGATGGGCCGGACGCGACGAGCGCGCCTCCTTCGCCGCCCGCTCCACGTCGCCGCAGCCCTCGACCGTCTCGGCCATCGCGCGCGCCAGATCCTGGCTGGACTGGGCGTCGTTGGGCAGGAAGAGCTGGTCGAGCGTCACCTTGACGTCGGTTGGATCGGGCGCCATGGCGCGCCGCCGGTCGACCAGCTTCAGGACGTGATAGCCGGCGATGGTGCGCACCGGGTCGGACACCTCGCCCGGCTTGAGCTTGGCGACCGCGGCGGCGATCGGCGGGTCGAGCTCGAGGGGCCGCACCCAGCCCAGGTCGCCCCCGACCGCGGCCGTGGCGCCGTGCGAGAACTGCCGAGCCAACGCATCGAACCGCGCGCCCTGGCGGATCTGCTCGGCGAGCCTGCGCGCGTTCTCGAGCACGGAGCGGTCCTCGTCCGGCGAGTTGACGTTGAGCAGAATCTCCGAGACGCGGTCCTCCTCCTCGCCCTGCGAGGCCTTGATCTTCGCCATCTCCTCGTCGACCTGCTCGGTAGTGACCGACACCGATTCCCGGTACTGGCGGGAGATCAGCTTCTGCCAGGCCACGTTGGCACGGATCTGGTCCATCAGCGTCGAGGGCCGCAGCCCAGCGCTTTCGAGATATTTGACCAGCCCGCCCTCGGGAAGGTTGTTCTGCTTCTCGATCGAGCGCACGGCGTGGTCCATGTCCGTCTTGGTGACCGACACGTTCCGCTTCTTCGCCTCCTGAAGCTGCAGCCTTTCGTCGATGAGCGAGCGCAGCACCTGGGGCTGGATGCGCGTCCGCACCTCGGGCGTGTCGGGAAGCTGGGAGGTCGCGATCACCAGGTCGACCCGCGAGGTGAGGTCGAACATCGAGATGATGTCGTCGTTGACGATGGCGGCGATGCGCTGCAGATCCTGCGCGCGCGCCGGAAGGGCCGCGGCCAGCACGGCCACGGCGACAACGACGATCCGAATAAACAACATGCGTTTCAACGACTTCCGGCCACCGCGGCGCGCCCCGCCCGGGCCGCGCGCCGCACCTGATTGAGCCGCCCCTATATAGGCCCGGCCATGGCCCGGCGCAAACCCGCCGGGCGGCCGGTCGCGCTCAGAACTGCACCTGGCCGAGATTCTTGAAGCTGATCTGGAAAAAAATCGTCGTGGTCGGGGTGAGATCCCGGTCGAAGCTGAAATTGCGGTTATAATTCCCGCTGATCACGAAGCACTCGTCTTCGTAGATCAGGCCGAACCCGTGCGACAGTTCGCCGCCCGGATTCGCCAGATTGCGCACCATGTTGGCGGTGAACCGCCAGTGCGGCGTGATCTGGGCGCTGACGCCGGACTGGATCTCCTCGCGCGCGTCGAACTCGGGCTGGTCCGCCCGGTTGTCGATCGACAGGTAGCTCACCGAGAGCTTCACCGCCGGCGGGCCCGACGGTCGCGCCGATCTCCTGGCGGCGGACGGCGAACGTGCGGTGGTCGAGCCGGAACCGGTAGAGGAAGTCGAGAAGCTCCGACGGCGACGCCTCGACCCTGCCGACCATGTCCGACAGGTGGTCGTGAAGCCCGGTGTCGGCGACGAACGCGCCGTTGCGCTGCAGGCTGTAGCTCTGCCCGAGCAGGAGCGAGCCGGACGCGTTCTTCGGCCCCAGCACGGTGGCGCGCATCCCGTAATAGACGCGCTGGCCGCCCTCCACCCGGTCGAGCCCGCCGAACCGGTTGGCGGCGAAGATGTTGGTGTCCTGCAGCTCGAAATCCTGGCTGTCCTCGTTGGGGATATCGGTCGGGTTGCCGCCAGGCGGCGCGACGACGACGCCGACGATCGGCTCCACCACCTCGCTGGTCGCGCCGTCGTGGCGCACCAGCGGATAGCGCCAGTCGATGCCGGCCTGGGGGAAGAACCGGCCGGCCACGTCGCTGCCCGTCGGCCCGCCCGGGCCGAACGTCGCGTTCAGGTCATCGGTCTGGTAGAGGTCGGCCTGCACGGTGGCGAACAGGGTGTAGACCTCGCCGTCGTCGGCGACCATCGGCAGGCGCCAGCCCGGCTTCACCGAAATGTGGCGGGTGTCGGTGCCCTGGGAGCGCGTGATCTGCAGCGCCTCGGCATTCAGCTCCCACCGCCCGCCGAGCCGGCCCGGCTCGCCGACGAAGCTGTACCGCGCGAGCGGCAGGACGAGTGGCGTCTGCCCGCCGATGTCGTCGGACCGGAGCCCCTGGAACGAGTAGCCCTCGAACACGGTGTAGTCGCGCCCGTGGAACCCTTCGAGGAAGGCGCGGCTGGCGAGCAGCGAGTCCGACGAGAACCGATAGGTGGCGAGATAGGTGTCGTCCGAGGTGCGATAAATGTCCGCGCCGGTGCGCCAGTGTGGCCCCAGGTCGAAGCGCGCGAAGCCCTTGATGTGGCCGCGGACTGCGTCGTTGCCGTTGGGCGACGTGCCGTCGGTCACGCTGCCATTCAGCATGAGCTCGCCGTGCGCGTAGCGCTCGCGGTACTCGCCCGCCAGTACCGGCCCCTGGCTGGTGGTCATGATCGGCTCGATGGTCGCGTCGCGGTTGGGCCCGAGATTGATGAAGTACGGCACGCGCACGATCTTGCCGAGGATGGTGTCGCTGCCGAAGGACGGGGTGAGGAAGCCGGTTTCTTGTCGACCGTCGGGTCCGGGTGCCGGAAATAGGGCAGGTACAGCACCGGCACGCCGAACATCTCCATCGTCGCGTCGTAGTACCTGATCTCGTGCGCGACCTGGTCGTGCACCACCCGGTCGGCGCGGAGCTGCCAGACCGGCGGGCGCTCGGGATGGGCGGCGCATGCGGCGCAGGGCGTGTAGACCGCCTTGGCCATCTCGTTGCGCACCCCGCCGACGCGGCGCGCCCCGTTGGCCGCGAAGCGCGAATTGTCGGTGAGCCGCGCCCTGAGGTCGCGGATCAGCCCGTCCTTCAGATCGCCCGAGAGCGCCATGTAGTCGGCGAAGAGCACCTCGCCCGAGGGGGCGAGCAGCTTGACGTCGCCCGAGGCGGTGGCGGTGTCCTCGCGCTCGTTGTAGGTGACCGTGTCGGCCAGCAGGATCGTGTCGCTGCGCGTGAACTCGACATGGCCGGTGGCGACCACGATGCCCAGCTCGCGGTCGTAGCGCAGCGCGTCGGCCTTGAACAGCACCGGCCCCTCGGCCTTCAGGGACTGGCGCAGGGCCTGCGCGCCCGCCTCCGGCGCGAGAAGGGCCGCGCAGATCGTCAGCACCGCGATTCCGAGCCCCCCCGCACGCGGTCAACCGTCCTCGAGGTGGAACAGCATCGATAGCCCGAGGAGCGAGGCCACCCCCGCGGGAGTCCAGGCCGCCAGCACGACCGGGATTCGCGCCGAAAGCCCCAGCGCGAACACCACGTCGGTGAGGAAATAGAGCACCAGCCCGACCGCCACCCCGGCGGCAAACACCACGCCGGTGCCGCGCCGGCGGCCGTGGCGCAGCGAGAAGGTGGCGGCAATCAGGATCATCGCGCACAGCAGCAAGGGGTCGGCAAGCAGCGCGTTCCAGTACAGCCGGTGGCGCAGCCCCGAGAATCCCGCCTGCTCGAGCTGGTGGATGAAGGCGGGCAGCGACCAGAACGACATGGTCGCGGGCTCGGCGAACCCGTCATAGATGGTTGCCGGGGTGATATCGGTCTTCAGCCGATACTCGGCCTCGGCGTGCGGCACGCCGTCGCGCGTGGTGATGCGCGCGTCCTTCAGGATCCATTCGCCGTTGCCGAGCCGCGCGTGCGCGGCATCGATCCGCTCGGCGAAGCGGTCGACGCCGCGGAACAGGAAGATGGTGATGTCGGTGAAGGTCATGTCCTGCGGCGACACGCGCACGGCATGGACGATCGACTGGCCGTCGCCGGTCCCCTGGCGCAGCCACAGCCCGGACGAGGAGACGGCCATCAGGCTCTGGCGCCCCTCGATGTAGCGCGCCTCCATCTGGTCGTAGCGCAGCAGCAGGACCGAGGCGAGCGGGTTCACCACCATCACCCGGAACGCGCCGATGGCGATCGCCAGCGCCACTGCCGGCAGCAGGAACTGCCAGGCGGACACGCCGGCGGCGCGCGCCACAACGAACTCGTGGCTGCGGTTGAGCCGCCAGAACGCCACCAGCGCGCCGAACAGCACCGCGAACGGCACCACCTTCTGAGCGGTGTCCGACAGCTTGAGCAGGGCCATCTCGATCGCCACGCCGAACCCCGCCTCGGCATGGCCGGCCACCCGGCGCAGCAGCTCGATCACGTCCAGCATGAACACGATGCCGACCAGCATCAGGAACACGATGGCGAACCAGGTGAGGAACTGGCGGCCGAGATACAGCGACAGGATGGTCGAGACGCGCACGCCGCGCCTCAGCCGGCCGAGAGCGCGGGCCGGGCGGCGCGCCGCCGGCGCCGGCCGGTGAGAACGAGGGCGAGCGCGCAGGCCACGATGGGCACGATCGGATCGGCGTACAGCAGCGGTGCGACCGCCAGGAACTTCTCCCCCACGCTCTTGATGACCAGCGCACCGCCCTCGATCACGACCACCAGCGCGATGGCGACGGCGATGCGCCGGCCCTGGCCGCGCCGGTTGAACTCGCCGGTCAGCAGGCTGGCGAGCGCCACCAGCGCCGCCGCCAGCGACAGCAGCGGCCCGGCGAGGCGCGAGTGACCCTCCATGCGCAGCTTCGCTATGCTCCAGTCCCGCGCGCTGCGGTCGGGCGAGACGAACAGCTCGTCGAGATAGCGCTCGCGCGGCTCGCGCCAGCGCGCCTGCGGCGTCGCGCTGGCGGCGCCCACGTCGAACACGTAGCGGTCGAAATACAGGATCGACATGCGGCCGGTCTGGGTGTCCACCTCCTGCCGGTTGCCATTGATCATCAGGACGCGCGGTCCGTCCCGGCCCTGCACCAGCGCGCCGCGCTCGGCCATCATGGTGGCGTGCTGGCGCGGGCTGCGGTCGTCCTGCACGATGATCCCCAGCAGCTCGCCGTCCGGCGCGCGGTCGCGCACATAGACGGTGACGTTCTTCATCAGCGCGGTGAACACCCCTTCCTGCAGCAGCACGCTGTTGTACGTGTCGCGCAGCTCGAGCTGGGTGTCCTTGAACTGGCGGTAGGAGGCCGGCATCAGCCACAGCGACAGGAAATAGCCGAACGCAGTGCAGGCGAGCGCGAGCACGATCGCCGGGGTGGCCAGCCGGCGCTGGCTCATCCCGGTCGCGCGCATCGCCACCAGCTCGGAATCGGCAGTCAGCCGGTTGTAGGTGAACGCCACCGCGATGAACAGCGCGATGGGCAGAATCACGCTGACCAGCGACGGCAGCAGCAGCGCGGTGAAATAGACGAACAGCGGGATCGAGAGGCCGCGATTGACGATCAGCTCGACGAAGCGCAGCGACTGCATCAGCCACACCACGCAGGTAAGGCTGGCCAGGACCAGGACGGTCACCCAGAACAATTGCCGGAAGACGTAGCGGTTCAATCGCGACATGACGCTGCCAGGTTCGCCCGTCCCCCAGCCGGCGCGCCGTGCGGGCGCGGCCCGACCCCGGCTTGATATTGCGCGCCGCCGGCCCGCGCAAGGACTAGATTGTGGCGGCGGGTCGCGCGCGGGCTGACGCGAGTCGGTCACTTTCCGGCCCGTTCGCCGCCGTTCGGCGCTAAAGTGCACATCAAAGGACGTCTCCCGGGGGAACCATGAAAATCAGCTTCGTCCAACCCGCTTTGCCTCGCTCCGGCGCCGTGGTCGCCTTCGTGCTCGAGGGCGGCACGCTCACGCCCACCGCCGAGCAGCTCGACAAGGCGACCGACGGCGCGCTCGCCCGGGCGGTCAAGTCGTCGGGCCGGTTCCGCGGCCGCAGGCAGCAGGCGCTGCACATCCCGGCGCCGTCCGGCCTCGGCGCGGGGCGCGTGCTGCTGCTCGGCGTCGGCAAGCCGGACGAGCTCGACGCGCTCGCGGCCGAATTGCTCGGCGGCAAGGTGGTGCAGGAGCTCGGCGGCTCCGGCCTCGCCGCGGCGCAGATCGCCGCCGACCCGATCAAGGGCGCGAAGCTCGCGGCGGCCGAGTTCGCTGCGCATCTCGCCTACGGCGCCCAGCTCGGCAGCTACCGGTTCGACAAGTACCGCACCAAGGAGAAGCCCGAGGACAAGCCGTCGCTCGCCGCCATCGCCGTGGCGACGCGCGACCCTGCCGCCGCGCGCCGCGCCCACGCGCCGCTCGCGAAGATCGCCGACGGCGTCTACTTCACCCGCGACCTGGTCTCCGAGCCCGCCAACGTCCTCTACCCCGCGACCCTGGCGAGCCGCGCGCGCGAACTCACCAAGCTCGGCGTCAAGGTCGAGGTGCTGGACAAGCGCCGCATGACCGAGCTCGGCATGGGTGCGCTGCTCGGCGTGGCGCAGGGCAGCGTGCACGATCCGCGCCTGGTGGTCATGCGCTGGAACGGCGCGCCGCGCGCGCGCGACAAGCGCCCCATCGCCTTCGTCGGCAAGGGCGTGACGTTCGATTCGGGCGGCATCTCCATCAAGTCCGCCGGCGGGATGGAGGACATGAAGTGGGACATGGGCGGCGCCGGGGTGGTGATCGGGCTGATGAAGGCGCTGGCCGGTCGCAAGGCCAAGGTCAACGCGGTCGGCATCGCCGGCTGCGTCGAGAACATGCCGGGCGGCAACGCCCAGCGCCCGGGCGACGTGGTGACGACCATGTCCGGCCAGACGGTGGAGGTGATCAACACCGACGCCGAGGGCCGGCTCGTGCTGGGCGATGCCATGTGGTACTGCCAGGACCGGTTCAAGCCGCGCGCGATGATCGACCTCGCCACGCTGACCGGGGCGATCATCGTTTCGCTGGGCCACGAGATGGCCGGGCTGTTCGCCAACGACGAGACGCTGGCCGAGCGGCTGGTCGCCGCCGGCAAGGAGGTGGAAGAGCCGCTGTGGCGCATGCCGCTGGGCGAGGGCTACGACAAGCTGATCTCGTCGGACATCGCCGACTTCAAGAATATCGGCGGCCGGCCGGCAGGCTCGATCACCGCGGCGCAGTTCCTCAAGCGCTTCATCCAGGACGGCGTGGCCTGGGCGCATCTCGACATCGCCGGCGTTACATGGTCGTCCAAGGCACGGCCGACCGTGCCAAAGGGCGGCACCGCGTTCGGCGTGCGCCTGCTCGACCGTCTGGTCGCCGCGCATTACGAAGGGCCGTGATCCCGGGGCGCGCATGACCGAGATCGGATTCTACCACCTGACCCGGACGCCGCTGGAGCGGGCCCTGCCCAAGCTGCTGGAGAAGGCTCTCGGCCAGGGGCTGCGCGCCGTGGTGGTCGCCGGCTCCGAGGAGCGGGTGGCGGCGCTCGATACCGCGCTCTGGACCTACGAGCAGCTCTCGTTCCTGCCGCATGGCACCGCGAAGGACGGCGACGCGCCCGACCAGCCGGTCTTCCTCACCACTGAGGACGAGAACCCGAACGGCGCGACCTTGCTGTTCCTCGCCGACGGCGCGACCAGCGCGCATCTCGCCGCATTCGAGCGGTGCTTCGATTTGTTCGACGGCGCCGACCCCGACGCCGTCGCCGCCGCGCGGGAGCGCTGGCGCGCCCACAAGGCGGCCGGCCACGATCTCGCCTACTGGCAGCAGAACGACCGCGGCGGTTGGGAGCGGAAGGAAGGGTGAGCGGCCGGCCTCCTGCCGGGTTGCCGGCCCGCCGCGATGCGGCTATAAGGCCGCGCCGGCGCCCAGCCGCGCCCTTTTCCCACGGAGTTTCCCACGCATGGCCACCGAACGGACCCTATCAATCATCAAGCCGGACGCGACGCGCCGCAACGTGACGGGTCAGATCAACTCCCGGCTCGAGGCGGCCGGGCTGCGCATCGTCGCCCAGAAGCGGCTGCAGCTCACCCTCGCCCAGGCCGAGGCGTTCTATGCCGTGCACAAGGCGCGCCCGTTCTTCGGCGATTTGTGCGCGTTCATGGTGTCCGGCCCGGTCGTGGCCCAGGTGCTGGAGGGCGAGGACGCGATCGCCAAGAACCGCGAGGCGATGGGCGCGACCGATCCGGCCAAGGCGGCGCCCGGCACGATCCGCAAGGATCTGGGCGAGTCGATCGAGGCGAACTCGGTGCACGGCTCCGATTCAGCGGAGACGGCGGCGACCGAAATCGCGTTCTTTTTCAGCGGGCTCGAGATAACCGGCTGAGACGCCGGGCGAGCTACAGCGTCGCCAGGGCGATCAGGCCGAGCAGGACCACCAGCCCGACGACCGAATAGGCGAGCAGCCGGGCGAAGCTCTTCCAGCCCTGCATGTGAACCTGGGTGTGCGGGTCCAGATCGGTCGTAGCCATCGTGTCCTCCCCTCAAGGCCCGCCACGTGGCGGGGTGGCAAGGAAAGGATACACAAGATCGCGCCTCCGGCAAGCCGCCGCGGGCGGCCTATGCCGCCGAGGACGCCGGCGGCGCCGCCGCCTGCGCCAGGGCCTTCTGCCAGGCCGGCAGCGCGGCGAGGTTGGCATACCAGCGTGCGATCTCGGCGTAGGGCGCGATCGGGTAGCGCGCCATCTCGGCCACGGTCATCCAGGCGCCGAGCGCAAAATCGGCGACGGTCAACGCCTCACCCATCACGTATTTGCGGCCCTTGAGATGGCCGTCGAGCACGCGCGCCGCTCCCTCGAAGCCGGGCGTCGCGCGCGCGATCGCCGCGTGATCGGGCTCGCCCATCCCAAGGGCGCGCTTCGCGACGTGCTCGAAGGCGAACACCGCGCAGGCCGGGTCCCAATGCGCCAGGTCCCAGAACTGCCAGCGCGTCACCTCGATCCGCGCGCGCTCGTCGGTCGGCAGCAATCCCGACCCGGGCTTCTGCAGTGCGAGGTATTGCAGGATCGCGTTCGACTCCCACAGCACGACGTCGCCGTCCTTCAGGGTCGGCGCGCGCATGTTGGGGTTGAGCGCGGCGTAGTCCGCTCCGCGATGCTCCCCCTTCGCCGCATTCAGCGGATGCAGCACATGGTCAAGTTCGAGATGGTTCGCCAGCGCCATCACCTTGAACGAGCGCGGGCTGCGCGGAAAGACGTAGAGCTCGATGGTCATGGATATCTCCCTCGGATTGCGGTGCGCGAGGCCTGCGCGAGTCAGGCCTCGGCGGCCACCTTGAAAAGCTCCAGGAACGCCGGCCAGCCGCGCGGGCCGTCGATCGCGGTACGCATCGCTTCGGCATGGGCGCCAAAGCGCTCGAGGTTCCGGTGCTCGAGCTCGACGCGCGTCCCGCCACCGTCTGCGATGAAGCGCACCTCCACCTCGGTCACCAGGTCGGGATCGTAGGTCCATTCGCCGCTGATCTGCCAAGCAAGCACGAAGCGCGCCGGCGGCTCCCATGCGAGGACCCGCCCCAGGATGCATTCGCTGCCATCTTCGGCCCGCTCGATCCATCGGCCGTTCACGCCGGGTTCGAGAATCACGTCCTTCATCGGCGACTTGCCGATCGAATAGCCTTTCGGCCACCAGCGGGACATGCCGGCCGTGAATACCTCGAAAGCCTTGGCTACGGGAGCATTCACACGGATGCTTTTGCGCACGGGTGCGGGCGTGATGGTCGACTCGTTCATTATTTCGGGCCCTTCTCGCTATCGGCGTTGCGTTCCACTTCGGCCTGAAAGCGGTCGAGCGCCTCGTCCCAGAACCTGTCCAGCCAGGCCCGCAGCTCGCCCAGCCCGTGCGGGTCGATGACATACACGCGCCGCGTCCCGTCCGGCCGGTCCGTCACCAGCCCCGCATCCTTCAGGACCCTCAGATGCTGCGACACGGCCGGCCGGCTCACCGGCATGCCGCGCGCGATCGCCCCGACGGGCTGGGGACCGGCGCGCAGCCGCTCGAACACGCGGCGCCGGGTCGGGTCGGAAAGGGCGGCAAGGGCATCTATGTAAGCCATGGCTTACTGTAAGCATAGACTTACGCTGTCTGTCAAGCGGCGCCGCGCGCCTCACCTTGCGCGCCCTCCGAATCCATGTATATTCCGCGCTTTCGCCACTCCTTGCTCCCGGTTTGCCGGGGGCTGGGCGCGGGCCGCCGATGTCGCGGATGCCTCCGGGGCCGCGCCGGCGCCGAGCCAATGAAGCCGAAAGGAGACACATGCCGTTCTACGAGAGCGTGTTCATCGCGCGCCAGGACGTTTCCTCCGCCCAGGTGGAGGCCCTGTCCCAGCGCGTGACCGAGATCATCACCGGCCAGGGCGGCCAGGTCACCAAGAACGAGTATTGGGGCCTGAAGAACCTGTCCTACCGCATCAAGAAAAACCGCAAGGGCCACTACACCCTGCTGAACATCGACGCGCCGGCTCCCGCCGTCGCCGAGATGGAGCGCAATCTGCGCCTCGACGAGGACGTGCTGCGCTTCATGACGGTGCGCGTCGACGAGCTGGAGGAAGGCCCGTCGGCCATGATGCGCAGCCGCGAGGAGCGCGGCCGCCGCTTCGGCGACCGCGACCGGGGCGACCGCGACCGCGGCGACCGCGACCGGGGCGACCGCGGCGGGCGCGACCGTGACCGGGGCGACCGGGGCGATCGTGACCGGGGCGACCGGCCCTATCGCGAGCGGCCGCGCGAGCGCGCCGAGGCCGGCGCCGACGAAGGAGCGTCCGAATGAGCGCCGCACCTGCCCGCCGCCCGTTCTTCCGCCGCCAGAAATCCTGCCCGTTCTCCGGGCCGAACGCGCCGAAGATCGACTACAAGGACGTCAAGCTCCTGCAGCGCTTCGTCTCCGAGCGCGGCAAGATCGTGCCGTCGCGCATCACTGCCGTATCGGCCAAGAAGCAGCGGGAACTCGCCCAGGCGATCAAGCGGGCGCGCAACCTCGCCCTTCTGCCCTACCTGCTGAAGTAGGCGGGCGGCGGCCGGCCGGGACCGTGCGATGAGCCGACAGAACCTGTATGCGCTGGCCGCCGGAGTGGCCAGCGCGCTGCTGTACCTGTCCATCCTGTCGGGATCGCCGGGCGCGTTCGTGCTCGCCTATTTCAGCCAGACGCCGCTGTTCCTGGCCGGGCTCGCCCTCGGCGTCGCGCCGGCGGCCATCGCCTGCGGCATCGCCCTGGTCGGGATGATCGCCGCCACCGAGATTGCGACCGCCGCCTTGTTCGTGCTGCTGACCGCGCTTCCGGTGGTCTACGTCGTGCGCCAGGCGCTGCTGTCGCGCCAGGACCCGGCCGGCCGCACCGAATGGTACCCGCCCGGCCAGATCCTGGCCGGCCTCACCGCCTACGGGCTGGTGCTGCTGGGCGCGGCGGCTCTGTACTACGCGGCCACGCCGGGCGGTCTGGAAGAAGCCGCGAGGCACTATCTCGAGGGTGTGCTGCGGGTGTCGGCCGGCGCCGACAAGGCGAGTGTCGTGTCGACGATCGAGCTGGTCGCGAGGTTCATTCCGGGCACGGTGATCGGCTCGGCGACGGTCATGGTCGCGATCAACGCCGCCCTCGCCCAGGGGGCGCTCGCCAAGACCGGCCACGCGCTGCGGCCCAGCCCCGCCTATCACCGCGTGGGGCTGCCCGCCTGGCCCGCCTTCGCCCTGCCGGTGGCGATCGCCGTCGCGTTCGTTCCCGGCTGGGTCGGGTTTCTCGGCGGCAACGCCGCCGTCATCGTCGCGGTGCCGTTCGCCCTGGTGGGGCTTGCGGTGCTACATTCGATATCGCGCCGCTGGCCCGCCCGCGGGCTGGCGCTCGGTTTCATCTACCTGACCACCGTCCTTTTGGGATGGCCGGCGATTCTGGTCGCGGGCATCGGCGTGGTCGATCACTGGTCCCCGCTGAGGCGGGGGGAGGACGACTGATGGAAGTCATACTGCTGGAACGGGTCGAGAAGCTCGGCCAGATGGGCGACGTGGTCGAGGTGCGGCCCGGCTTCGCCCGCAACTACCTGCTGCCCCAGGGCAAGGCGCTGCGCGCGACCGGCGAGAACCGCAAGCGGTTCGACGAGCGGCGCTCCCAGCTTGAGGCAACCAACCTCAGCCGTCGCAAGGAGGCGGAGGCCGTCGCCGAGAAGATGAAGGGGCTGGTCCTGTCGCTGATCCGCCAGGCGAGCGAGTCCGACCAGCTCTACGGCTCGGTGTCGGCGCGCGACCTGCACAAGGCACTCGCCGACGCGGACATAACGGTGGAGCGCCGCCAGGTGCTGCTCGACCAGACGATCAAGTCGGTCGGGCTGCACAAGTTCCGCATCGCGCTGCATCCCGAGGTGATCGTCGAGATCACCGCCAACGTCGCCCGCTCGCCCGACGAGCTGGCGATCCAGGCGCGCGGCGAGCGCCCGTCCGACGTGGCGGAGCGCCAGGCCGAGGAGGAAGCGCGCGCCGCCGCCGAGTCGATGTTCGAGACCGGCGCCGAGCCGGAGGAGGTCGCCGCCGAACAGCCCGAGGCGGGCGCGGCAGTCGGGGAGGACGACGAGGACCGGCCATCCGAAACCACCCTCGCCCGCCGCCGGCGCTAGGACGGGTTTCGCCGCCGCGGACGGCCGCGGCGCGGGCACCGGCCCGGGCCGCGTCCGCGGCCTGGCCGGCACGACAGCCGGGGGGAACGTCCGCCGTGCCGTTCGAATCCATCGCCTTCATCGCCGCCGAGACGCCGACGGCCCAGTCGGCCCTGCGCCGGCTGCGCAAGCGCTACGGCGACGTGTCGCCCGAGCAGGCCGAGGTGATCGTCACGCTGGGCGGCGACGGCACGATGCTGGAGACGCTGCATCGCTATCTCGACCTCGAGGTGCCGTTCTACGGCATGAATCGCGGCACGGTCGGCTTCCTGCTCAACGACTTCAGCGAGACCAAGCTGCGCGAACGCCTCGCCCGCGCGACGCCGGTGCGCCTGCATCCGCTGCGCATGACCGCGCGCACCATCGCCGACGCGGCGTTCGACGCCATCGCCATCAACGAGGTGTCGCTGCTGCGCGAAAGCCGCCAGGCCGCCAAGCTCCGCATCAAGATCGACTCGCGCGTGCGCATGACCGAGCTGGTCTGCGACGGGGTGGTGATCGCGACGCCCGCCGGCTCGACCGCCTATAACCTGTCGGCGCATGGCCCGATCGTGCCGCTTGGCACCGGCTTGCTCGCCCTCACCCCGATCAGCGCCTTCCGCCCGCGGCGCTGGCGCGGCGCGCTGCTGCCTGCCTCGGCGTCGGTCACCATCCAGATCCTCGAGCCCGCCAAGCGGCCGGTTAGCGCGGTGGCCGACTATACCGAGGTGCGCGACGTGCGCGAGGTGCGCGTGCGCGAGGCCCACGACATCCGCCTCACCCTGCTGTTCGACCCCGAGCACAATCTCGAGGAGCGCATCCTCAACGAGCAGTTCGTACCGTGAATTGCAGCGCCTGAGGGGTGTGCTGCAGCGCACCTCGGTATAAGATCGCGCCGACGAAACGGAGGGATCGGATGACCGCGGCCGCCCGAGGCTACGCAGACCTGCACGAACATATCGAGGCGCTGGAGAAGGCGGGGCTTCTCACCACCATCGACGCGCCGGTGAACAAGGACACCGAGCTGCATCCGCTGGTGCGCTGGCAGTTCCTCGGCGGCATCGCCGAGGCGGAGCGCAAGGCCTTCCTGTTCAAGAACGTCGTCGACGGGCACGGGCGGCGCTACGACATGCCGGTGGTGGTCGGCGCGCTGGCCGCCAACGCCGCGATCTACGCCGCCGGCATGGGCGTACCTGTCGCCGACATCCAGGCCAAGTGGGACCACGCGATAGCGCACCCGGTCGCGCCGCGCCGGGTCAACGACGCGCCCTGCCACGAGGTGGTGATCGAGGGCGACGAGCTCGCCGGCGAGGGCAAGGGGCTGGCCATCCTGCCCATCCCGGTCTCGACGCCCGGATTCAACTCCGCGCCGACCCTGACCGCCACCAACGTCATCACCAAGGATCCCGAGACCGGCGTGCAGAACATGGGCACGTACCGCGCCGGGCTGAAGGCGTCCGGACCGGCTGGTGGTGCGCATGGCGACGCGCATCGGCGGCGCCGGCGGGTATCTGCACTGGCAGAAGGCCAAGAAGCGCGGCGAGAAGCTGGAATGCGCCATCGTCGTCGGCTGCCCGCCCTACGTCGCCTATGTCGCGCCGCAGAAGCTGCCGCTCGACATGGACGAGATCGAGCTGGCGGGCGGGCTCGCCGGCGCGCCGATCAACATCGTGCGGGCGCGCACCGTCGATCTGATGGTCCCGGCCGAGGCCGAGCTGGTGATCGAGGGGATCATCGATCCCGAGATGGTCGAGCCCGAGGGCCCGTTCGGCGAGTTGCACGGCCATGTCGCGCTCGAGGAATTCAACATGCCGATGCGGGTGACCGCGATCACCCATCGGCGCAACGCGGTGATCCCGTCCTATATCAGCCAGGTGGCGCCGTCGGAATCGAGCGTCATCAAGCGCGTCGCCTACGAACCGCTGTTCCTGCACCACCTGCGCGATCAGCTCGGCATAAGGGGCGTCTCGCGCGTCTCGATGCACGAGAAGCTGACCGGCCTGCTGCGCATCACCATCGTCAGCTTCAAGCGCGCGACGCCGCGGACCGAGGTGTGGCGCGCGCTCTACGCCGCCGCCGCCTACCGCAGCGACTGGTCGAAGATCTGCATCGCGGTCTCGGAAGACATCGACCCCGACAACGCGGACGCGATCCTTTGGGCGATGGCGTACCGCATCAACCCGGTCGAGGACGTGAAGACGCTGGGCCATCGCGCCCAGGGTCACGGGCCGAAGCGCGAGCATCACGGCGAGGAGGACTCGACGCTGCTGATCGACGCCACGATGAAAAGCGACATGCCGCCCCTCGCGCTGCCCGGACGCGAATACATGGAGGGCGCCAAGGCGCTGTGGGAGAAGATCGGTCTGCCCAAGCTCAACCCGGAATCGCCGTGGCATGGCTACTCGCTCGGCGACTGGACCGCCCAATGGGAGGAGATGGCGAAGCGCGCCGCCGCGAGCGACTGGATCGAGAACGGCCGACGCACCCTGCAGCGCCAGCAGAAGAACATCGTGCCCGAAACCTCCGTCCGCGACGTCGAGGAAGGGTGGGACGACAAGAACGGCAGCGCCGGGACATGAAGGCCGCGCCGTTTGCCTACCGGCGCGCCGAAAGCCTGGCCGACGCCTGCGCCGCGCTGGAGGCCGACGACGCGATGATCATCGCCGGCGGCCAGACCCTGGTGCCGCTGATGGCGATGCGCTTCGCCCGCCCTGCCCTGCTGATCGACATCAACGACCTGGCCGAGCTCAAGGGCATCGCCGTCGACCGCGACCGGCTGGTGATCAAGGCCGGCACCCGCCAGGCAGAGGCGCTGGCGTCCGCCGAGGTCGCGCGTGCCGCGCCCCTGCTCGCCAAGGCGCTGCCGTGGGTCGGGCACGGCCAGACGCGCGCCCGTGGCACGGTCGGCGGCTCGGTTGCGCTGGGCGACCCGTCGGCCGAGATCCCGCTGGTCGCCGTCGCGCTCGGCGCCGAGATCACGCTGCATGCGAGGCGCGACGACCGCATTTTGCCCGCCGAGGGCTTCTTCACGGGCGCGATGGAGACGGCGCGCCGCGCGCACGAATGCCTGACCGAGGTGGCCTTCCCCGTATGGACGGCCGACGGTGGGCGCCTCGGCACCGGCTTCATCGAGGTCGCCGAGCGCCACGGCGACTTCGCCCTCGTCGCCGCGGCGGCGCAGCTTCTGGTCGACGGCACCGGCACCTGCACGCGCGCGGCGGTGGCGGTGGGCGGCGCCGCGCCCGCCCCGGTGCGGGCCAAGGCGGCCGAGGCGGCGCTGGTGGGATCGCGGCTCGACGACGCGGCGCTCGCCGCTGCGGCAGGCGAGGTCGCCGCCGTGCTCGACCCGCCATCCGACGGGCACGCCACTGCCGAATACCGCCGCCGCGTCGCGCCCGAACTGGTGCGCCGCGCCATCGCCGAAGCCGCCCGGGAGGCGCGCAGATGACCGAGCCCGTCCCCGTCCGCCTCACCGTCAACGGGCGCGCGCGCGAGGCCGACGCCGAGCCGCGCGTGACGCTGCTCGATTTCCTGCGCGACCATCTTGGTCTCACCGGCACGCATATGGGCTGCGAGCACGGGGTATGCGGCGCCTGCTCGGTGCTGCTCGATGGTGTGGCCGTGCGCTCCTGCCTGGTTTTCGCGGTGATGGCCGCGGGCCACGAGGTGACCACCGTCGAGGGCCTGTGCCGCGAGGACGGGACCCCGGGCGTGCTGCAGGAATCGTTCTGGGACGGGCACGCGCAGCAATGCGGCTACTGCACTCCCGGCATGCTGGTCGCGGCCGAAGGGCTGCTCTCCCGCAACCCGGAACCGACGCGCGACGAGATCGAGGAGGCCATCTCCGGCAATCTCTGCCGCTGCACAGGCTACGTGCAGATCGTCGAATCCATCCAGCGCGCCGCCGAGCGCCGGAAGGCGGGGGAATGATGGACGACGCGCCGCACCTCAAGAACTATCGCTTCGTCGCGCGCCCGCGCCGCACCAGGGAGGGCGAGCGCTTCGTCACCGGCGCCGGCACCTATGTGCAGGACGTTCAGCTTCCGAACACCAAGCATATCGCGCCGGTGGCGAGCCCCTACCCGCGCGCACGGATCGTCTCCATCGACGCCTCCGCCGCGCTCGCCATGCCGGGCGTGCACGCCGTGGTGACGGGGGCCGAGCTCGCCCGCGACACCGAGCCGATGTTCCAGGGGCTCGACATCCCCAACGTGCGCTGGTACCCGCTGGCGCACGGGATCACGCGTTATGCCGGCGAATGGGTGGCGGCGGTTTGCGCGGACAGCCGCGCGCTGGCCGAGGACGCCGCCGAGAAAATCGAGGTCGAATACGAGCCGCTTGAACCGGTGATCGACCCCGAGGCCGCCCTCAAGGACGGCGCGCCGTTGGTCCATCCCGACCACGGCACGAACCTTCTCTATAGGGGCCGGTTCGTCTGGGGACCGGTGGACAAGGATTTCGCCGCCGCGCAGCACACGCTCAAGTTCCGGGCGCGCTGGGGGCGCAGCGCCACCGTGCCAATCGAGACGTTCGGCGCCCTCGCCCAGTGGAACCGCGGCACCAAGATCATCGACGTCTGGGCCTCGATCCAGATGACCAACTACGCCGAGCAGCTCGCCCACGCGCTGCGCCTGCCCGCCAATTCCGTCGCGGTGCACCAGGAGGTCGATGTCGGCGGCAGCTACGGCACCAAGCGCGGCATGAAGCACACCATCCTGTGCGGCTATCTCGCCCGCAAGCTGGGCTTCCCGGTGCGCTTCATCGAGGACCGCATCGACAACCTCGCCGCCGGCGATTCGCACGGGCCGGACCGCATCTTCGACATGGAGGTGGCGTTCGAGGGCGACGGGCGCATCCGTTCGCTCCGGATCTTCGCCATCGACGACGCCGGCGCCTATCCCGGCCGCGCGCCGTTCCAGCTCGCCAAGCCGATCACCGCCATCGTCGGGCCGTACCAGATCAACAGCGTCGAGTACCGTCCGACATCGGTCACCACCAACAAGTCGGGCGAGGTGGCGGTGCGCGGCTTCGGCCAGTCGCCGACCAACTGGGCGATCGAGACCGCGGTGGACAAGGTCGCGCGCCAGCTCGGCATGGACCGGCTCGAGCTGCGCCGGAAGAACCTGATCCGCAAGGACCAGTTCCCCTACGAGATCCCGTCCGGGACCAAGTACGATTCCGGCGACTACCATACCGTCCTCGACAAGGCGCTCGCCCTCGCCGACTACGACGCGCTGGTCAGGCGGCGCGACGAGATCCGCGCGGCCGGCCGGCTCGCCGGCATCGGCATCGCCTGCTGCCTGGAGCCGTCGGGCGGCAACAACATCCACGAGAACCTGATCAACCCCAAGCTCGCCGTCACCACCTTCATGGAGGCGTGCCAGATCCGCATCGACCTGAACGGCGTGGTGACGGCAATGATGGGCACCACCACCGCGGGCCAGGGGCACGAGACGCTGGTCGCCACCATCGTCGCCGAGGAGCTGGAGCGCGACCCCGACGCGATCCGGGTCGTCCATGCGGACTCGCTGGTCGGCCTGGTCACGCGCAGCCCGGTGGCGAGCCGCATGGCGATCATGCTGGGCGGCGCCGCAGCCGGTGCGGCGCAGAAGCTCCGGCGGAAGCTGATGGCGATCGCCGCGCACAATCTGGGCCGGCCCGCCGACGCGCTCGAATATGACGGCGGCGACATCGTCGACAGGGGCGACCGGTCGCAGAAGCTGACCTGGACGGAGCTCTGCCGCATCGCGCACCAGCGTCTCGACTTGATGCCCGAAGGGATGGAGCCGGCGCTGAACGAGCTTCACGTCATGTCGGTGCCGCTGGGCGGGAAGCTCCCCGACGAGAACAAGCGCGTGCAGATCTATCCCTGCTTCGCCTTCCAGGCGCACGTTCCATTCGTCGAGATCGACCCGGTCACCGGCAAGGTGACGGTGCATGAATACGTCATCGCGCATGATTGCGGCACGGTGATCAATCCCGGGATCGTGCGCGGCATGATCATCGGCGGCATCGCCCACGGCATCGGCGCGGCGCTCTACGAGAAGTTCGCCTACGGCCCGGACGGGCAGTTCCTCGCCGCATCCTTCATGGACTACCTGCTGCCCTCGGTGCACGAGATCCCCCGCGTGAAGGACACCGAGCACTGCACCCCCTCGCCGCTCACCTCGCATGGCCAGAAGGGCTCCGGCGAGGGCGGCTATCTCGGCGCGCCCGCCGCCATCGCCAGCGCCGTCAACGATGCGCTCGCGCCGCTCGGCATCTCGATCGACGAGACACCGATGCGCCCCGCTTTGATCGAGGCGTTGCTGAACGGATAGAAGTTCGGTCTGTTCTTTCGTCATCGCGAGCGAAGCGAAGCGATCCAGAGTCGCCCCTGGATCGCTTCGTCGCTACGCGCCTCGCGATGACGTTGAGGGTAATCCTACTGCGGCAGCAGGCCGGACAGGATGGCGAGCATCAGCAGCGCGACGATGTTGATGATCTTGATCATCGGGTTCACCGCCGGACCGGCCGTATCCTTGTAAGGATCGCCGACCGTGTCGCCGGTCACCGCGGCCTTGTGCGCCTCGGAGCCCTTGCCGCCGAAATGGTCGTCCTCGATGTACTTCTTGGCGTTGTCCCAGGCGCCGCCGCCCGAGGTCATCGAGATCGCGACGAACAGCCCGGTCACGATGGTGCCGAGCAGCAGTGCGCCCAACGTCGTGAACGCCGCCACCTGGCCCGCGATCCACCAGATCACCAGCCATACCACGATCGGCGCCAGCACCGGCAGCAGCGACGGCAGGATCATCTCGCGGATCGCCGCCTTGGTCAGCAGGTCGACGGCGCGGCCGTACTCGGGCTTCGCCGTCCCCTCCATGATGCCGGGGATCTCCTTGAACTGGCGGCGGACCTCGACGACGACGCTGCCCGCCGCGCGCCCGACGGCCTGCATGCCGAGCGAGCCGAACAGATACGGCAGCAGCCCGCCGAGCAGAAGTCCGATCACCACGTACGGGTCCTGCAGGCGGAACTCGATCTGGCCCGCCAGCTTCGGGAAGTAGTGGTGAAGATCCTGCGTGTAGGCCGCGAACAGGACCAGCGCGGCGAGACCGGCCGAGCCGATGGCGTAGCCCTTGGTCACCGCCTTGGTGGTGTTGCCGACCGCGTCGAGCGCGTCGGTCGAGGTGCGCACGTCGGCCGGCAGGTCGGCCATCTCGGCGATGCCGCCGGCGTTGTCGGTCACCGGCCCGTACGCGTCGAGCGCGATCACGACGCCGGCGAGCGCCAGCATGGTGGTCGCGGCGAGCGCGATGCCGAACAGTCCCGCCGCGAAGTAGGCGAGCAGGATGCCGGCGCAGATCACCAGCACCGGCAGCGCCGTCGCCTCCATCGAGACGGCGAGGCCCTGGATCACGTTGGTGCCGTGGCCGGTCTGCGACGCGCGGGCGACCGACAGCACCGGCTTGTGGTCGGTGCCGGTGTAGTACTCGGTGATCCAGACCAGCAGCCCGGTGACGCCGAGCCCGATCAGCACGCATTCCATCAGCGAAAGGCCGGTGATCTGCGTCGTCCCCATCGGAATCGGCGTCGAGAATCCGCCATACATCACCCAGGTCGCGATACCGACGAACACGAACGAGATCACGGCGCTGGCGATGAAGCCCTTGTAGAGCGCGCCCATGATGTTGTTGGACGGCCCGAGCCGGACGAAGAACACGCCGATGACGGAGGCAAGGATGCACACCCCGCCGATCACCAGCGGGTAGACCATCATCGATCTCGAGGGCCGCGCCGGTGAAGAAGATGCCGGCGAGCAGCATGGTGGCGACCATAGTGACCGCGTAGGTCTCGAACAGGTCGGCGGCCATGCCGGCGCAGTCGCCGACATTGTCGCCCACGTTGTCGGCGATCACCGCCGCGTTGCGGGGGTCATCCTCGGGGATGCCGGCCTCGATCTTGCCCACCAGGTCGGCGCCCACGTCGGCGCCCTTGGTGAAGATGCCGCCGCCGAGCCGCGCGAAGATCGAGATCAGCGAGCCGCCGAACCCGAGCGCGACCAGCGCCTCGAGGATGTGGCGCAGCCCGGACGGGTCGGCCGCGTTGAAGATACCGCGCAGGATGAAATAGTAGCCGGCGACGCCGAGCAGCCCGAGCCCGACCACCAGCATGCCGGTGATCGCGCCCGACTTGAAGGCGATGTCGAGCGCCGGGCGCAGCCCGCCGGAGCGCGCCGCCTCGGCGGTGCGCACGTTGGCGCGGACCGAGACGTTCATGCCGACATAGCCGGCGGCACCCGACAGGATGGCGCCGATGGCGAAGCCGATGGCGCTGTACCAGCTCAGCAGGAAGCCCAGCACAAGGAACACCACGATCCCGACGATGCCGATGGTCGTGTATTGCCGGTTGAGATAGGCCTTGGCGCCCTCCTGGACGGCGGCGGCGATCTCCTGCATCCGCGGCGTGCCGGCGCTCGCGGCCAGGATCGAGCGGGACGCCCAGGCGCCGTAGCCGAGCGCCACGATCCCGCACAAGATCACGAACCAGTATGTCGCTGTCATCGAGCTTGTTCCTTGTGTTTTGCTGGTCGGGCGCAGGCTCCCGAATCCCGCCTGCGCGCCAAGGACTTGCGAAAAACCACATGAGGGGCCGAAAAATCGCGCGGAACATGCCAGATAAGGTGGGCCAAGGCAAACGGATGTCGCGCCGGCGGCCGGGCGTCGGCGTTGTCCGCCCCCCGTCGTTCCACTATCGTCGCCCGCCGCAATGGACGGGATGGCCAATCGCGACGCCGTGTCGGTGATCGTGCCGACGATGGCCGACGCAGCGCGCCGGGCGACGCTCGATCGCGCGCTCGACAGCCTTCGGAACCAGCATGGCGGACCGCCCCAGACGATCGTGGTGGCCAATGGCGACCGAGCCGACCCGGCGGTGCTGGCGGCCCTCGCCGCCCGCGCCGATATCCGGCTGATCCGCCGCGCCGAGGGCCATCTGCCGAGGGCGCTGGCCGCCGGGCGCGAGTTGGTGGAGACGCCCTATTTCGGGGTGCTCGACGACGACGACGCGTACCTGCCCGAGGCGCTCTCCGTCCGGCGCGCGCCGCTCGACGCGGACCCGGGTGTGGATGTGGTCGCAACCGCCGGCTTGGTCGCCACCGAGCGCGGCGACGCCCCCTGGAGCGCCGACATCGAATCGATCGCCGGCGATCCCCTCGGCGGACTCGCCGCCGCCAACTGGCTCAACTCCTGCGGTGCGCTCTTCCGCACCGCCCGGGTGCCAGCCGCGATGCTTCGCGATATGCCGCAATATTTGGAATGGACGTACCTGGCGGCGCGGCTCAGCTTATCCCACAGGATCGTCATGGTCGGCCGGCCGACCTTCCGCCTCGATAAGTCGACCGCGGGGTCGCTGTCGAAATCGGCCGCGAGCGCGCTGGTCGGCGTGCGGTCGCTCGAGACCATCCTGTCCCTCGACCTGCCGCCACATGGACGGCGCATCTTCCGGCGCAAGCTGGTCGCCGCGCTGCACGCTGCCGCCGAGACGGCGCTCGCCGAGGGCGACCACGCCGCGGCCTGGGCCTATCACCTGCGCTGCGTCGCGCTGCCCGGCGGAACGCGCTATGTGTCCTACACCCGCCATCTCGCGGCGGCCATGGCGCGGCGCTGGCGGGCGCCCGCCCGGCCGCGCGTCCCGTAGGTCCCTAGGACAGGGGCACGCCGCGCATCCGCTTCGCCCAGCGGTCCAGCCGCCAGCTCGCCCGCCCCCGGCCGCTGGGAATCCAGCCGAGCAGCGGGTCGACCGGGGCGCGCCGCGGCACGCCCTCCGGCTCGTCCAGCCACGCCACGCCGCGCGGCTCCAGGCTGAACTCCCAGATGCTGCGGTTCTTGTGATAGCCGCCCTCGAACAATGTCGTGGGCGTGCCCAGGATGGCGCCGCAAATCGCCGAATGTGTCCGGTTGGTCAGGATCGAACGCGCCGCGCCATGGATGCGCAGCCAGTGCATATAGGAGGAGGCGTAGGTGGCGGGGTCGAGCACGGCGAGCTTCCAGTCGTCGCGGCCGAACGTCGCGACCGCCTCGGTGTCCTCGCGCACCGCCACCAGTTGCATGCGCTGCCGCACCGGCCCCGCCGCGCCAAGCAGGGCCGCGCGATCGAGATAGAACGCGGTGTCTTCGTTGAGGAACCGCTCGACCGCGGGAGGCAGGGCCGCGTCGCAGATGGAGAAGGACCGGCGCTCGCGGGCGAAAAAATGGAGCCGCGCGGCACGCATCGTCGCAATGTCAGGCGCCACGGCCTCCAGCGCCTCCGGTCCGGCCAGCGTGCACGGCCCCTGGATCACCGTCGCCCCGGGTATGCCCAGCGCCGCGCGCAACAAAGCGGGCGCCTTGCCGCTCGCGAGCTCGGTGAACCCGCCGCCGCCATGCAGATAGACGATTTCGTCCGCCGCCACCGCGTCGGGCGCGAGGTCGCCGAACGCGGCCGCCCGCCAGCGCAGCCCCAGCGCCGCCGCCAGATGCTCAGCGCCGTGATAGATGAGCCGGTCGCCCCAATTGCCGCCGGGGCGGACGAACACGAAGGGCCGTTCCGCCAGCGATCGCAGCAGGTCCCGCAGGGGTGCGCCGCGATCGACCATGCTGCCCGCTTCGCGCCTAGCGCGCCTGGCGGCGCGCCGCGAGGCCCCGCCCAGGGAGACGCCCGCGCATATAGCGCAGGCTCAGCAGGATCTTCGATTCCGCCCCGTCGGGCCGGCCGGCGGCCAGCCAGAGCGCCGCCACGGCCGCGGGATAGACCACAATGCCGGTCCCGACGGCGATCAGCAGCAGGACGGTCCAGTCCAGCGGGCCGGCCGGCGCCGGGACGAGCCGCTGGGCCTCCAGCACGGCCACTCCCATCGCCGCGCAGGCGAGCACCGGGCGATACGCCACCGCCATCAGCCGGCGCGGCGGCAGGGCGAGAAAGCGCGTGACCAGGGCCATTCCCGCCACGCCCCGCGTCAGCGCGCCGACGCCGACGGCGCAGGCGGCGCCGAAGGCGCCGGCCTCCCGCACGCCCACGAAGATCAGCGGGATGACGACGACCGCCGCGACCAGGACCAGCCACACCGAATATTGCGGCCGCCCGCGCGCGAGGAAGATCGGGCCGTTGGTCGCCGCGAGCGAATCGACCAGGCCGCACACGGCCAGCACCTGCATCAGTGGGATCGCAGCCAGCCATTTCGGCCCGAGCATGACGTGCACCAGCGGCTCGGCCACGACGCCCAGCCCGACCGCCGCCGGCATGGCGATCAGCGCCACCATTGCGCACACGTCGACGAAGGCGTTGCGCAGCCCCTCCTCGTCGTTGGATAGCTTGGAGTAGGCCGGAAAGATCGCCCGGCGCAGCGGCGCGATCAAATTGGCGGTCGCCATGTTCGCGATCTCGAAAGCGACGGTGTACACACCCAGCGCCTGCGCGCCGGCGAGCTTGCCAATCACGAACGTGTCGCTGCGGTTGTAGAAGAACGCGCCGATATTCATCGCGATCAGCCATTTGGAGAAGCGCATGATCTCGCGCCCGTGGATCAGCGTGAGGCGCGGGCGCATCGGCTGCATCGCGTAGCTCAGCGCCAGCCGCATCAGCGAGATCGCCACGATCCCCACCACCAGCGCCCAGTAGCTGCGCCACGCGAAGGCGAGCGGCACTGTGACGACGAAGCCGCCGAGCTTGGACAGGACCATGTAGGCGAAGTCGCGGCGGAAATTGAGCTGCTTGCGGATGTCGACCAGCCCGATGTTCTGGAACCCGTCGATCAGGGTCGTCGCCGCCAGGACGTAGACGATAGGCTCGAGGCGCGCGTCGCCGAACATCGCCGCCACCGACCCCGCCGCCGCGGCCAGCGCCACCGCCAGGAGGGCGTTGCGGCAGATGCCGAGCGTCCATGCCGTGTCGTAATGGCGCCGCGTCGCCTTCTGGTTCTGGATCAGGACGGTGTCGAGGCTGAACTCGGTCAGCGCCTGCAGCGCGGCGGAAAAGGTGGTGGCGAGCGCGACGAGGCCGAAATCGGCGGGGATGAGGAGGCGCGCGAGGATCACGGTGCTGAGCACCCCGATCCCCTGCACGGCGAGGCGGGCGCTCACCGTCCAGGCCGTGCCCTTCGCCATTTCGCGGCCGAGCCCGCGCGGTGCCGGCTCCGGCGCCCCGGCGGGGCCGGTGCCCCCCGCGGGGCCGTTTGCCGCGCTATCCATTCATGTCGGCCCGGGCGCGGCGCCGGCGAGGCGCGCGATGAACGCCTCGGCGCGCGCGAACTGGCGGTCTCGCGCGAGCCCGTCGCGCACCGCTGCCGGCAGGCGCGGAACCGCACCGTGCGCGGCCTTGTCCCGGATCCAGCCACGCAGGTGCCCGGCGATGGTCGCAGGGTCGGTCGAAACCGCCCCCGCCGCCCGCCCGCGCACGAAGGAAGCCGGCACCCCCTGGTCGTAGCCCAGCACCAAAATCGGGCGCAGGCTCGCCAGATATTCGAACAGCTTCGCCGGACAGTTGCCCTGCTCCCGCGGGTCGTTCCATTGCATTAGCAGCAGCACGTCCGCGTTCCATTGCAGCCGCAGGGATTCGCGATGCGGCACCGAGGGGTTCACACGCACAAGGTGGCTCACCCCGCTGCGCTCGGCCAGCGGCCAGACCAGCTCCGGCGCGCTGCCATAGAACTCGACCACCACCTTCTCCGCCTCGGTGCCGAGGAGGCGCAGCGCCTCGAACAGCGGGGTGGGATCGCGCCGCCCGGGATAGATGCCTCCGGTATACAGGATGCGCACCGCCTCCGTTCCGCTCTGCACGGGCGCATCCGGATCGCCGGGGAAATCGTCCGGATCGTAGCCGTTATAGACCAGCTCGACCGGCTTATCATATTTGGTGCGGTAGAATTCCGCCCACGGCTCGCTGACGGTGACCACCCCCGCCGCGCTGGCGAGCACCCGCCGCTCGACCCAATGGTCCAGCCGCGCGCGCCACGCCGGCACCAAGTCGTACGGATCATCGGCCCAGCGGTCGCGGAATTCGGCGATCCAGGGCACGCCCAGCCGCTTGCTGGCCCGGGCGCAGGCGGCGAACGCGGTGAAGGAGGGGCCGCTGGCATAGAGCACGTCGGGGCACCAGCCGCGCGCGAGGCGCATCACCTGGCGCACCGCGTCGGGATACCAGCCGATGCGCTGGTCCGGAACGTTGAGCAGGTTGGTATAGGCATCCGACAGGCGTCGCAGCAGCGCCGGCCGCGATCCGCCGGCGTCCCCCTGCCCCGGCTCAGGCGCCGCGACCTGGGCCCCCGCCGCGGCCGCCCGCGTCGATTCCCGGCCGGTGAGCCGTGTCCAAAGCCCGCTCCCCAGCCGGACGGGCGCGTTCACGTCGCGACATCTCGCATAGGCCAGCCGGTCGAGCTCGACGCCCAGCGGCAGCGTCTCGGGCATGCCCCAGCCGCTGCCCGCGACCACGCCGACCTGATGGCCGCGCTCCGTCAGGTAGCGCGCGAACCTGCCGACCCGGAGCGCCCCGACCAGGTTGACCGGCGGGAAGTACCACGAAACGATCAGGATCTTCATAGGCGGGACAATGCCCGGCAATCTGGAACGATCTGCCTCATCGGCCGCCCGATTCGGTTCCGCGCTCTCGCGTGTCGCCAAGCCACGCCCGCCCCGCCGTCGGCAGTCCAGCCTATCCGGCCGTTATAGCGGCTGGCGCGCCGCCCCGTCAAAGCGGCCGCCTCAGCCGGCGAAATCGGCGAGGCGCACCGGCCGGCGGCGCGGGCCCCAGTCGCCCGGGCGGGCCTCGAACACGCCGGGCAGGGCCGTGCCGCACGCAGCGCAGCGCCCGGAGGGATCCAGATTCCACGTCCCCAGCGCGTACCAGTCGCGCTCGATCAGCAGTCCGCCGCAGCCGGGGCACCATGTGCTGCCGCCTTGGGAATCGTGGACGTTCCCGGTATAGACGAAGCGCAGCCCGGCGGCCCGCGCGATCGCCCGCGCCCGGCTGAGCGTCGCGGCTGGCGTGGCCGCCTTGCCTGTCATCTTCCAGTCGGGGTGGAAGGCGGTGAAGTGCAGCGGCACGTCGGGGCCCAGCCGATCGGCGATCCAGCCGCACATCGCCGCGAGCTCGGCAGGCGAATCGTTCTCGCCCGGGATCAGCAGCGTGGTGATTTCGAACCAGACCCCGGTCTCGTGGCGGAGATATTCCAGCGTCTCCAGGACCGGCGCCAGCGCGCCGCCGCAGACCTTGCGGTAGAACTCCTCGGTGAACGCCTTCAGATCGACGTTGGCCGCATCCATGTGGGCGTAGAACTCGGCGCGCGCGGCGGGGGAATGGTAGCCCGCCGTCACCGCCACCGTGCGCACCCCTTGGGCGCGGCAGGAATCGGCCACGTCGATGGCGTATTCGTGGAAGATCACCGGGTCGTTGTAGGTGAAGGCGACCGACCGGCAACCGAGCGCGGCGGCGGCGCGCGCGATGGTCTCCGGCTGTGCCTCGTCGGCCAGCGTGTCCATCTCGCGCGACTTCGAGATGTCCCAGTTCTGGCAGAACTTGCAGGCCAGGTTGCAGCCCGCGGTGCCGAACGACAGCACCGGCGTGCCCGGCAGGAAGTGGTTGAGCGGCTTCTTCTCGATCGGATCGACGCAGTAGCCCGACGAGCGGCCATACGTGTCGAGCATGATCGCGTCGCCCGCGCGCGAGCGCACGAAGCAGAGGCCGCGCTGGCCGTCGGCGAGGCGGCAGCGGCGCGGGCAGATCTCGCACTCGATTCGGCCGTCGGGCAGGCCGCGGAAATGGCGGCCCCGGGCGGGCGCAGGCGCGGGCCGGGCCACGGGTCGTGTCAGGATGCGTGTCATGGAGTGTTCCCTCACCCTTGCAGATAGGCGGGTGACACCACAGATTCAACAAGATGTAGGTTGCTGTTGCGAAGGGACCTCAATATGACGGTCGTCCAGCCGGCCGCGGTGGCGGGCATGTTCTATCCCGGCGAGGCGGACAAGCTCGCGCACACGGTGGCCGCGCTACTGCAGGAGGCGCATGCGGAGGGGCCGGCACCGGCGGCGATCATCGCCCCGCACGCTGGCTACGTCTATTCGGGACCGGTCGCGGCCCGCGCCTATGCCCGGCTCGCGCCGCTCAAGGGCACCGTCCGGCGCGTCGTGCTGATCGGCCCGGCACACCGGCTCTTTTTCCATGGCATCGCCGCGCCAAGCGCTGAAACGTTCGAGACGCCGCTGGGCACGATCCCGGTGGACCGCGAGGCGATCGCGCGCCTCGTCGCCCAGCCTAACGTCGCCGAGAACGACGCCGCCTTCGCCGGCGAGCACTGCCTGGAGGTGCATCTGCCCTTCCTGCAGACGGTGCTGGGCGAGTTCTCGCTGATCCCGCTGATCGCCGGCCAGGCCGGGGGGAAGGACGTGGCCGACCTGCTCGAGCTGTTGTGGACCGGCCCCGACACGCTGCCGGTCATCAGCTCGGACCTCAGCCACTATCACGACTACGAGACGGCGCGCCGGCGCGACGCCGACACCGCCCGCGCCATCGAGGCGCTGGCCGGCGAGCGGCTGGACTACGACGACGCGTGCGGCCGCACGCCGATCGCCGGGCTCCTACAGGTCGCCCGCGCGCGCGGGCTGCGCGCCGAGACGGTCGACCTCCGCAACTCGGGCGATACGGCCGGCCCGAAGGGCGAGGTGGTGGGGTACGGCGCCTGGGTGGTCGGGTGAGCGGGGCCGCCCTCGCCACGCCCCTCGATTCGCTGATCTGCGCGCACGGCGACGCGCTGCTCGACCTCGCCGTCTCATCGGTGCGGCACGGGCTGGAGCGCGGCCAGCCCCTTGCGCCAGACGGCCTGCCGCCCGCCCTGGAGGCCGCCGGCGCGTCGTTCGTCACCTTGCACAGCCACGGCGAGCTGCGCGGCTGCATCGGCAGCGCGCGGGCGTGGCGCGCCCTCGCCGCCGACGTGGCCGACAACGCCTACGGCTCGGCCTTTAACGACCCGCGCTTTCCGTCGCTGCGCGCGGCCGAGCTCGACGGGCTCGACCTCGACATCTCGCTCCTCGGCGCGCCCGAGCCGTTTCCGGTCGCCTCCGAGGCGGCGCTGGTCGCCGCGCTGGTGCCCGGCCGGGATGGGCTGATCCTGGCCGAAGGCGCGAATCGCGGCCTGTTCCTGCCCGCGGTCTGGGACTCGGTCGAAGACGCCGCCGACTTCGTGCGCCACCTCAAGCACAAGTCCGGCCTGCCGGCGGACTATTGGTCCGACCGCATCACCATCGAGCGATTCGAGACGCGCAGCATCGCCCGCGAGCGGGCATGGGCTGTCTGACCAATCACTCCGCCGCTATTGCGTCCGCCAGAATGGCGGCGGCGGTAACCGGTGGCCCGTGTCGCCCTACCCGCCCCTGACCATGTCGATCAGGCGGAGCGGATCCGCGGGCGCGGCGTTGCCCCGCCAGGCGACGTGCTGGTCGGGCCGGACGAGCACCAGGTCCGCGCCATAGAGGTCCCGGGCACGGGGGTCGGAAGCTTCGACCAAAGCGACGGGCACGCCGCGCTCGCGCGCCGCCTCCTCGATCGGCGCCGGGTCGGCCCGGCCGAGCCGGAGCAGGGTGAGTTCCGGTCCGAACCGGTCATGGATCGGCGTTTCGCCGAGCCAGAGGTGCGGCGCGCGCATGCCGGGATTCGCCGCCTGGGTCACTTCGGTCGCCGTGTCGGGCGGATAGGGTGCCCCGTCCGGCACGATGGCGGGCGAGGAAT
Source organism: uncultured Alphaproteobacteria bacterium (assembly GCA_963826605.1). Lineage (GTDB taxonomy): Bacteria > Pseudomonadota > Alphaproteobacteria > MPNO01 > DASWLB01 > CAWGHZ01. Next base: position 934,600 of record CAWGXN010000001.1, on the reverse strand, counting down.
CGTAGCGCAGCCCGAGCTGGATTCCCGGGATGATGAATTCGCGGAAGGCGTGGTCGGCGAGGCGCGCGCCGAGGCTCGCCCGCTCGGCGCGGCCCGCCGCCGTGTCGGCGTCGATGGCGTCGGTCACCGGGGCATGGCCGATCGATTCGGCCATGGAGCGGGCATACTCGACGTTGCGGATGCCGATCGGGCGCCGCTCCTGGGCGTAGCTGTCGAGCAGACGGTCGCCGCCCCACCCGGCGCACCGCGCCGCCAGCTTCCAGGCCAGGTTCACGGCGTCGTCCACGCCGGTGTTCATCCCGAGCCCGCCCGTCGGGGTGAACAGATGGCAGGAATCGCCGGCGAGCCATACCCGCCCGCCGCCATAGGACGGCGCGACCAGAGAATGGCCGGCGAGCCACGGCACCGTCGAGATCACCTCGATCGGCACGGGAACGCGCGCCGCGCGGCTCACCAGCTCGCGCGGGTCGGCGGCCTTGCGGTCGATCTCGTCCGGCACGCGGATCTGGGTAAGCCACTGGTCATGGCTGTCGACGTGGATCAGCAGCGCGCGGATGTCCGGCCGCACCACCCAGTACTGCCAGGACCGCCCGACCGAGAGCCAGCGCGGGTCGGGCTTGACCCGGAAGAAGCACGAGTTCATCGACCCGCCCATCATCGGGCGCACCACGCCGCGCTCGCCCTGGTATTCGATGCGCGAGCTGGCGGCGCACCGTCGAGCTGCCGCCGTCGCACCCGGCGAGATAGCGCGCGCGAATCTCCAGGCGACGCCCGGTCGCCACCTCCTCCGCCGTGCCGACGACGTGGTCCGCCTCCTCGCGGAAGCCGAGAAACCGCCAGCCGAAGCGGAGATCGACCGACGCGAGACCCGCCGCCCGCGCGTACAGCGCGCGCTCGAGGAAAATCTGCGAGCAGCGGTGGGGCGGCTCGGCCGTCGGCCACGGCCCCTCCCCCGCCCGCGCCATCGCCAGCGCCTCGGTGCGGCAGGGCATGCGGAGCCGGGCGAGCTCGAGGCCGGTGAGCGAGGTGAAGTAGGCGACGTCGGTCGGGTGGTCGTCGCCGAGCCCGGCGGCGCGGATCGGCGCGGCGACGCCGATACGGCGGAAATGCTCCATCGTTCGTGCGCCGATGGCGTTGGCCTTGGGGTGGCGCGCCGTCTCGGCCGGCTCGTTCAGCACCACGCAGGGAATGCCGCGCCGGCCCAGCTCGATGGCGACGACCAGCCCCACCGGCCCGCCACCGACCACCAGGACCGAGCTGTCCAGCCGCTCCGTCTCCGCCATCGCACGCTCCGCGCCGTTGCGGGCGCGATGCTACGCGATGAGCCGGGCCCTGGCGATTGCCGCGAGGCGCCCGCCGGCCAGAGGATCAGGTCGATTTCGGCTTGCGGGCGCGGGGCGCGCGCTTCGATGCCGGAGAGTCGGGGTCAGGCACGGGCGGAGCGGCGCCGGCCGTGGATTCGGTCGCCTTCGCGGCGCGGGGCTTCCGCACCGGCGCCTCGGGCGCGGCGGCGGGAGCACTTGGCTGGTCCGCCACCGCCGCAAGCTCGGCCTCGGCGGCCACCCAATGCTCGAAGTCGCGGCCGGCCGGCCGCCCCTCGCGCTCCCAAATCTCGTACGCTCGACGCTGAATCTCGGCTCGATCGCCACCCATCCGTCCTCTCCCCTGCCTGCGCACCGCCCGTCCGCCGCCCCTAGAAGCGGACGCGCATCGATCCATATGGTAAGCAACCGGCGGTTCGGCGAGGGCCGATTGATCGAAGTCATCGCGCCGAACGCCGAAGTCGGGCATAACCGTCGCCGTCGTCCCCCCGCCGCGCTCGCACAGGTGCCGCATGCCGATCCACCCGTTCCTGAACTCGACCCGCATCGCCTACTTCTCGATGGAGATCGCGCTGCGCAGCGAGCTCCACACTTATAGCGGCGGGCTCGGCGTCCTGGCGGGCGATATCGTGCGGAGCTGCGCCGACCTCGAGATCCCGGTGGTGTTCGTCACGCTGGTCAGCCGGGCCGGCTATTTCCGTCAGGAGATCGGCCCGGACGGCGAGCAGGTGGAGCGCGACGATCCCTGGGACCCGGCAGCCTGGGCGACGCCCCTGCCCGCGATGATCGCCGTCGAGATCGAGCGCCGGCCGGTCTGGGTGAAGGCCTGGCTCTACATCCATTCGGCGCCGCATGGCAGGGACGTGCCGGTGCTGTTGCTCGACACCGACTTCGCCGAGAACGACCCGCGCGATCGCGACATCACCGACCATCTGTACGGCGACGGCGAAATCTACCGGCTGAAGCAGGAGATCGTGCTCGGCATCGGCGGCGTGCGCATGCTCCAGGCGCTGGGCTTCGCCATCCACACCTATCACCTGAACGAGGGCCACGCCGCGCTGCTCGCGCTCGAGCTGCTGCGCCGCTTCCGCCATCCGGTGGGCCCGGTGGCCGGCGAATCGGCCTACGACGTCTCGCGCGTGCGCGAGATGTGCATCTTCACCACCCACACCCCCGTGGCGGCGGCGACGGACCGGTTCAGCTACGAGACCGTCGGAGCGGTGATGGAGGAGATGGTCGAGCTGGGCGAGCTGAAGGCGCTGGCCGGCACCGACCGGATGAACATGACCTCCCTCGCCCTCGCCCTGGCGGGCTACGTCAACGGCGTCGCGCGCCGCCATGCCGAGACAGCGGCGCACATGTATCCCGGCTACCACATCCGCGCGATCACCAACGGCGTGCATGCGCCCAGCTGGACGCACCCGAGCTTCGCGAAGCTCTACAACGCGCTGCTGCCCAACTGGTCGCACGAGCCGGAGCTTCTGGTGCGCGCCGACCAGCTCGACGACGCCGCGGTGTGGCAGGCTCACACCGAGGCCAAGCGCGAGCTGATCGCCCTGGTCCAGGAGATGCGCGGCGTCGCCCTCGATCCCGACAAGCCGATCCTCGCCTTCGCTCGGCGCATGACCAGCTACAAGCGACCCGACCTGCTGTTCACCGACCTCGACCGGCTGGCCGCGCTGGCGCGCAAGCGCCCGTTCCAGCTCGTCATGTCGGGCAAGGCGCACCCGCGCGACCAGGAGGGCAAGCGGCTGATCGGCGAAATCGAGCGCCGGATGGGGACGCTTGGCAGGGTGCTGCCGGCGGCGTTCCTGCCGGGCTACGACCTCGACATCGCCCGGGTGCTGGTCGCGGGCGCCGACATCTGGCTCAACACGCCGCAGCCGCCGATGGAGGCGTCGGGCACCAGCGGCATGAAGGCCGCACTCAACGGCGTCCTCAACGTCAGCGTACTGGACGGGTGGTGGGTCGAGGCCTGGATCGAGGGGGTGACCGGCTGGTCGATCGGCGCCGACGGGGTGGGCGCGACGAGCGAGGCCGACGCGGCCTCGCTCTACGACAAGCTGGAGACGGTGGTGCTGCCGCTCTACGCCACCGACCGGGCGCGCTGGACCTGGATGATGAAGCAGGGCATCAGCAAGATCGCCAGCTACTTCAACAGCCAGCGCATGATGCGCCGCTACGCCTCCGAAGCCTATATCCGCTGATCAAGAAAACGCGGCGCGGGATGACCCCGCGCCGCGCCGTATTCGTGCATTCCCCGCCCGCCACGGGCGCAGGTCGCAGGGTCAGTGGCCCAAGCCGCTGCCCATTGCGTTCGACCGCCCGGCGGCGCCCGAGGCCCTCGTTCTCCGGTACGTTGTAGAGCGCATTCGGATTGCGGCTCGGCTGAGCGTCGTAGGTCGGCAGCTGGGAGATCTGGTCGCGGGTCAGGTCCGTTGCGATCACGAGCACGCCGCTAATGCGGTTGAGCCGGACGTGGCCGGAGCGCAGCATCACCTCCTGCTGGCCCATGCCGAGGAACTGACCGGTCGAGATGACCAAGCCGTCATCCAGGGCGCGCACCACGTTGCCGATCTGCTCGCCCTGCGAGTCGATTACCGGCCGGCCGATCAGCGCGGACATGCGCTGCGCGCGGCTCATATGGCCCATGTTCTGGCCGGACATATTCTGGCCCGACATGTTCGCATTGCCGTTGCGGTTGGCGTCGAAGCTGCCATTGCCCTCGCCATTGAAGTTCGTGCCCTCGCTGGCCTCGTTCCGGTCGCCCAAGTTCGAGGAACTGCCGTTGCCCTCCTCGTTGCTGAGGTACGGGCCGTTCTCACCGTTGCCGTTCTTGTAGTCCTGCATGGTGAGCGGCGACGTCTCCTGCAGCGTCTGGTCCGTCTTGTCGATCGGATGCGTCGCATTCACGCGCGGCGTAACCTCGCCGTTCACGCTGGTCGACGCGCCGCCGGTGTAGTGGTCGCCCTTATACGCCGCGATTCCGGCGCTCGAACTGGCCATCAGGGCCGCGCCCGCGACCGCGATCAAAAGCTTGTAACGCATTGTGCTACTCCTTTCCGCCCCCTCAACTGTTACGGCGGAGAGGCGCGGGCCGAAGGCCCGCGCCCTTCATCCGGTTAACGCCCCGGCGCGGCTTCCGCTCCGCCCGGACGGTACGCGGGCATCTTGTCGAGCTGCCCGGAGTTGAGGCTGGAGATCACCGCCAGCTTGCCATTCTGGCGGGTGGCGGTCAGATCTTCCGGCTTCAGCATCACCTGGTGACCGCCGATGCCCATTTCATGCCCGACCGTGATCACCACGCCGTCGGGCGTGATGCGCGTGACTTCGCCGATCTGCTGGCCGGTCGCGCTGAGGACGGGTGCGTCGAGCAGCGCACGGTCGTTCGGCACCATCTCGCCGTTTCGAATGCCCTTCAGGTAGGTATTGTCAGGAAGAGCCTGCAACTCGGTCATGGGCGTGCTCTCCTGCTGCATCCGGTCCGTCTGGTCGACCGGGTGCTCGGCGTTCACGCGCGGGGTCACCTGCCCGTTCACGCTGGTATGGCCGTTGCCCATCGCATGATTCTCTGCTGCGATCGCCGCCCCCGAGGCCGACAGCAGGACCGCGCTGGCAAGCGCCAGCATCGTCTTGTAGGTCATGGTACGCTCCTTCCGTTTGGCCGGCTTGCGAGGGGTCAACGCCGAGACCTTTGCGTTCGTTCCTGGCCGGCAAAGGGGGCCGAACGAGGTTAGATTTCAAAGATGTCACAGGACGATAGCGACACCGCCCCGGGTGCGCCGGGCATCCTGCCGACCTGGTCGTCGAGCGCGAAAGACATGATCGGCACGGGGCTCGGCCCGGCGCGGCTGTGGTTCACGGTCGGGTACGGGATCGTCAACGAGGTCTACTTCCCGCGCGTCGACCTTCCGCAGATTCGCGACCTGGGCTTCATCGTGGCGGACGGGCAAGGGTTCTGGTGCGAGGTCAAGCGGCTCGGCACCCATGTGATGACCACCCCGGAACCTGGCATTCCCGCAGTCGAGATCACCCACACGCACGAGCGGTTCCGGCTGGTCCAGCGCATAGCGCCCGACCCGGAGCGCGACGTGCTGCTGATCGAGGTGGCGCTCGAGGGCGACGAGGCGCTTGCCCCCTACGCGCTGATCTCCCCGCATCTCGGAGGATCGGGCCACGACAATCGCGCGCTGGTCTATACCGAGCGCGGCCGCACCGTGCTGGGCGCGGAGCAGGGCCCGTTCGGCCTCGCCCTCGCCGCCGCCGACGAGAGCCAGTCGGACGCGTGGCTGGCGGCCAGCGCCGGCCATGTCGGGTCGAGCGACGGCTGGCAGGATTTCCACGCCAACGGCGCGATGACATGGCGCTGGCGCAACGCGGGGCCGGGCAATGTGGCGCTGATGGGTGCGCTGCCCCGCCGCGCCACGCTGGCCCTGGCGTTCGCGGGCAGCACCTCGTCGGCCGCGACGCTCGCCATCTCGGCGCTGATCCAGGATTTCGACACGGTCTGGAACGACCATGTGGCGCTGTGGCGTGGCTGGCACCCGGCGCCGGACATCGGCGCCTCCTTGTCCGCCGCACTGCGCGATCAGCTCCGCCTGTCGGCGATGGTGCTGCGCGCCCACCAGGACAAAACCTACCCCGGCGCGATGGTGGCCAGCCTGTCGATCCCGTGGGGCAACGCCAAGGACGATATCGGCGGCTATCACCTGGTCTGGCCGCGCGACCTGGTGGAAAGCGCGCTGGCGCTTGTCACCCTCGGGGCGCTCGAGGACGCACGCGACATCCTGCGCTATCTGATCGCCACCCAGCTCATCGACGGGCGATGGCAGCAGAACCAATGGCTCGGCGGCACGCCCAATTGGCATGGCGTCCAGCTCGACGAGGTCGGCTGGCCGGTGATCCTGGCGGCGGCGCTCGCCGAGCGCGACGCGCTGGGCGACATCGAGGCCGCCGACATGGTGCGGCGCGCCCTCGGCTTCATCGTTCGCAACGGTCCCGCCACCGACCAGGACCGGTGGGAGGAGATCGCCGGCATCAACCCCTTCACCCTGGCCGTGTGCATTGCGGCGCTGGCCGCGGGCGCGGAGATGCTGGCGACGCCCCTCGACGGGCTGGCGCGCGACGTGGCCGACGACTGGGCCGCGCACGTCGAGGACTGGACCGCGGCGGCAGGCGGCACGCTGGCCGCCCGGTTCGCCGTCGCACGCCACTATGTGCGCACCGCCCCCGTCCGCGTGCTGGAGGACCCGGCGGCGATGGGCGACGCGATCGAGCTGCGCAATATCGGACCGGACCGCACGATTGCCGCGTCGGCGCTGGTCTCGACGGACTTCCTGCAGCTCGTGCGGTTCGGGATCCGCCCGGCCGGCCATGACGTGGTGCGCGACACCATCGCCGTGATCGACGGGGTGCTGAAGGTCGACACGCCGAACGGCCCCGCTTGGCACCGCTACAACGAGGACGGCTATGGCGAGCGGGCCGACGGCAGCGCCTTCCTGGGGGTGGGGATCGGCCGGCCCTGGCCGCTGCTGACCGGCGAGCGGGGGCACTACGCGCTATGCGCGGGCGAGGACGCCCTGCCCTATCTCGAGGCGATGAACCGCATGTCGGGACGCGGCAAGCTGATCCCCGAGCAGGTGTGGGACACGCGACGCGCTGCCGGCGAAGTACCTGTTCCCCGGCCAGCCGACCGGCTCGGCCATGCCGCTCGTCTGGGCGCACGCCGAGTTCGTCAAGCTGGCGGCGTCGCGCGAGGCCGGCGTGCCGGTCGACCGGCTGGCGGTGGTCGCCCAGCGCTACGCCGCTGCGCCCGCGCCGCGGTGGGCGCACTGGTCGCGGCGGGCACGCGTCGGCCGCATGCCGGCCGGGTGCGGCCTCCGCGTCCTGGTCGACGCGCCGGCGACCCTGCACTGGTCGACCGACGGCTGGACGACGGTCGAGGATACCGAGACCCACTCGTCCGGCTTCGCGCTGCACCTGGCGCAGATTCCGGCGCAGCGCCTGCCGTCCGGCACCACGCTCGTCTTCACCCTGCGCGACCGCGCCACCGGCGAGTGGGAGGGGCGGGACTATGTCGTAAGGGTGGAGGGTTGAGCGGCAGCTTTTGCCGCCGATCGAGGGGCGTTACGGCATCTGGGGAAGCTTGCGCCGATCGGCGATGGCGGCGGTGACCTTCTCGGCGCGGGACGGGTTCATCTGGGCGAGGATCGCGCCCGACTTCTGCACCCGCATGCCCTCGATCACGTCGAGCACGATCGGCAGGTCGAGCTTCTCGAAGATCGCCGCGGCGTCCTTCGGCTTCATGTTCTCGTAGATCTTCACCAGGTTCCCGAGCTTTGCGCGCTGCTCCGAATCGTGCTCCTTCAGCAGCGCGGCGATCTTGCCCTGGATCGCCTTCAGATCGGCGAGCTTGGCCCCGATGCGCTTCTCGGTCGCGGCAAGCAGGTTGGCACGCAGGTCGATCTCGCGCTCGCGCGCGTCGAGCGCCTCGCGCCGCTTGGCGAGCTTCTCGAGAACGGCGATCTCCTGCTCGGTAAGCGCCGGCCCCTCGGAGCCGAAGCGCTGCGGCTCGATTGTCGATTGGCCGGCGGGCGGCGCCGCCATCTTGTCGGCCATCTTGTCGGCTGAGTTGGCCGGGGCGGAGGGCGCGGCCGCGCCGGTCGACTGCGCCTCGCCGGGCGCGCCGACGGCGAGCGAGACGTCGTGCCACAGATCGCCGACCCGCACGGTGAGCAGCGCAGCGGCGGCGAACATGACGGCCGGCAGCAGCCGGGGACGCGGAAGGCGGGGACGCGGAAGAAGTTTCATGGACGGTCCCGTCAGCCGGCGGCGCGCGCCTTCTGCATCGCCTGCAGAAGCTCGCGCTCGGCCGCCGACGACATCCCCGCCGCCGGCGCTGGCCGCCGGCTCGGCGCCCGGCTGGGGCGCGGGCTTCCCGGTATCGGAGACCACGGTCGGGCGCGGGCGCGGCTTGCCCGGCGCCGGCTTGGGTGCGCTGACGCCGGCGAGGCGGGCGGCGATACCGTCGCCGCGCTCCGTCAAAAAGACAAGCTCGTCACGCAGCGCCGTCGCCTCGCCCATCGCGGCGCGCAGCCCCTCGCCCGCCTGGTCGGCCGCCTGCCCCATCTGGGCGACCGCGCGCTCGGCATGGGCGGCGGCCTCGTCGAACTTGGCGATGGTCGCGGCGAGCTCCGCCTTGCCGTCGCGCAGCCCGACGAGCATGCGGTTGAGCCGCCACGCATAGACGATCACCGCGGCGAGCAGGCAGGCGACCAGCGCATCGAGCGCGATGGAGACGATCGGGGTGGTCATAGCGGCCTCCGGCGTTGCGCGCGATCCTCGACCCGCACCGAGATGTTCGCGCCCTTGCGTCCCATCGCGCCGGAGAACAGCGGCACCTCGCCGCAGCGCAGCTCGATGTCGGATTCGGGCGTCGCGTTCAGCATGACCCTGCTGCCGACCTTGAGGTTCAGGACCTCGGTGAGCGGCAGGGTGATCTGGTCGAGCACCGCCTCGATCTCGACGCCGGTCTTCCACAGCTCCTGCGCCAGGTGGACCTCCCAGATCGAGTCGCGGCCGAACTTCTCGCCCATGAACATCTGGAGGAGAAGCTCGCGCACCGGCTCCAAGGTCGCGTAGGGCAGGCAGAGCTCCAGCCGGCCGCCGCGATCCTCCATGTCGATGCGCAGCTTGGCGAGGATTGCCGCGTTGGCGGCGCGCGCGATGGTGGCGAAGCGCGGGTTGGTCTCCAGCCGCTCGTAGCGGAACGTGACGGGCGACAGCGGATCGAACGCGGCGCAGAGGTCGTTGAGCACCACCTGCACCATGCGCTCGACCAGCGTGCGCTCGATGGTGGTGTAGGGCCGGCCCTCGATGCGCATCTGCGCGGTGCCGCGCCGCCCGCCGAGCAGCACGTCGACGATCGAGTAGATCATCGGCGAGTCGACGGTCAGCAGCCCGTAATTGTCCCACTCCTCGGCCTTGAAGACGCTGAGGATGGCGGGCAGCGGAATCGAGTTCAGATAGTCGCCGAAGCGGATCGAGGTGATCCCGTCGAGCGAGACCTCGACATTGTCCGAGGTGAAGTTGCGGAGGCTGGTGGTCAGCATGCGCACGAGGCGGTCGAACACCACCTCGAGCATCGGCAGGCGCTCGTAGGACACCAGCGCCGAGTTGACGATGGCCTGGATGCCGGAGCGCGCCCCGTCGGTTTCGCCTTCCTCGGACAGGCCGAGAAGCGAATCGATCTCGTCCTGGTTGAGCACGCGCTGGGTCGAATCGCTGGCACCGTCGCCGAGCGCAGCCTCCCAGTCCGCAGCCGCCGCAGCGGGCGCTGCCGCGGGCCCGGATTCGTCCTCGGGCAAATCCGCCATGAAACCCCCTACGCCTACTGGACCAGCATTTCCTTGAACAGCACGTCATGCACCTTGACCGGCGCGACCGCCTCGTTCACCCGCGCGAGCAGCTCCTCGCGCAAGCGATACATGCCGGCCGAGCCGCGCAGGTCGTCGAGGCGCAGCTCGCGCAGATAGACCTGGAAATTGTCCATGATGCGCGGCAGCACCTCGCGGATGCGCGGAATGTCTTCGGGCCGGCCGATCTCCAGGCTGACGGTGATCTTCAGGAACGACGCGCGCGAGCCCTGGCTGTTCAGGTTGACCAGCATTTCGGGCAGGTCGAAGAACACGGCAGGCGCGCCGGGCGCCTTCTTGCCCGCCTCGCTCTGCGCCGGCTTGGACTCGAACAGGGAATCGAGCATGCCGGAGAACGCGAGGCCGCCAGCGCCGATCGCCAGCACGGCCGGCAGCACGACCATCAGGACCAGCTTCTTGCCGCTCCACCCCGCGCGCCCCGCGGCGGAGTCGGCCAGTGCCGCATCGGGCACGTCGTCTTCTGCAATCGCCGGGTTGGCCACTTGCCTCGCGCGCTCCCTTCCGCATCTCTTCGACGGGTTGCAGGGAAGCTAGGCGAACGACGTTAACAAGAGGTTGAGGCACACCGCCCCGTGGCAGATTCTGCCGGGCAAAGCCTTCCGCGACGAACGCCGCTGCCCTGGCGGCGCGCGGCCAACCTATTGAAATTCCTGCATGACCTTCCTGGCACGGATCGTGCATGGGCGATGCCGACGGCCGATTCCGCTCCGGCCCCGACGGAAGGCGCATGGAAAACTCGCTCTACATCGCGGTGTCCTACCAGTCCGCCCTGCAGAACCAGATGGACACGATCGCCAACAACCTGGCGAACGTGACGACGCCGGGCTTCAAGAACCAGCAGATGCTGTTCGCGGAATATTTGTCGCAGGCGATCCACGCCGACGACGTGTCGTTCGTCCAGGACATCGGCGTCGCGCGCGACTATCGCGAAGGCGCCTTCTCCAAGACGTCCAACCCGCTGGACGTCGCCATCTCGGGCTCGGGCTGGCTGGTGGTCGATACGCCGAACGGCTTCCGCTACACGCGCAACGGCCACATGACCATGAACGCGCAGAACATGCTGGTCACGTCGGCCGGCGACCCGGTGCTGGACGAGAACGACCGGCCGATCACCCTGCCACCGCAGGCGGGCCACATCGTCATCGCCGCCGACGGCACGGTCTCGGCCGATCGCCAGCCGGTCGGCAGGCTCAAGCTCGTCGCGTTCGACAACGAGCAGCTCCTCAAGCCCGAAGGCGACAGCCTGTACGCCACCTCGGCGCCCACCCTACCCGCCTCGAACGCGCGCGTGGTGCAGGGGATGGTCGAGGAATCGAACACGCAGCCGATCGTCGAGATCACCAACATGATCTCCGCGCTGCGCCAGTTCCAGGCGGCCCAGCAGATCATCGAGCAGGAGCATCAGTCCCAGCTCCAGGCGATCAACACGCTTACCGACCCGACCACGACGGCCTAGTCCCACATGCGTCCCGAAAGGTCCCGCCCATGAGGTCTCTCAATATCGCCGCGACCGGCATGCTCGCCCAGCAGCTCAACGTCGAGGTCATCTCCAACAACATCGCCAACCTGAACACCACCGGCTTCAAGCGCCAGCGGGCGGAGTTCCAGGATCTGCTGTACCAGGACGAGGAGCGCGTCGGCTCCACCTCGTCCGATACCGGCACGATCATCCCCTCCGGCATTCAGCTCGGGCTGGGGGTGAAGACCGGTGCGGTCTACCGCATCGGCGAGCAGGGCAACCTGGTGGCGACCGGACAACACCTACGACCTGGCCGATCCAGGGGCGCGGCTTCTTCAAGGTCCGGCTGCCGTCGGGCGACACGGCCTATACGCGGGCCGGCTCGTTCCAGCTTTCGCCCTCCGGCCAGATCGTCACCACCCAGGGCTATGCGGTCGATCCCGGCATCACCATCCCGCCCGACGCGGTGAGCGTCACCATCAACGCCTCGGGCGAGGTGCAGGCCAAGCTCGACGGCCAGGTGACGCCGCAGAACGTGGGCCAGCTCGAGCTCGCCACCTTCCCCAACGAGGCGGGGCTCGAGGCCAAGGGCGACAACGCTCTACCTGGAGACCCCCGCGTCCGGCAATGCGGCCACGGCTGCCGCCGGCTCGCCGGGCGTCGGCACGGTGCTGCAGGGCTTCCTCGAGACCTCGAACGTCAACGTGGTGCAGGAGATCACCAACCTGATCACCGCCCAGCGCGCCTACGAGATGAACTCCAAGGTGATCGAGACGTCGGACCAGATGCTCCAGACCCTCACCAACATGCGCTAGGGCCCGCGATGAAACGCCTCCTTCCATCGACGCACTCGCGTCGCTCTGACCCCTCTCCCTGTCCCTCCCTCTCAAGGGGGGAGGGGACCCTGGTGCAACCCTTCAGCCTGTCCACATGCAGCGCGCGCGACACGCGCACATGGAGGGGCCGGTTCGCTCTCTCCGCTCTGGTGCTGCTTCTCGCCTTCATTGCGCCGCTCGGTGCCTCAGCCGAGACGCTGCGTCCCCAGGTGACGGTGGACGGGCCGGCGGTGAAACTGGGCGACCTGTTCGCAGGCGCGCCCCCCGCGCTCGCCGGCCGCACCGTCGCGGCCGCCCCCGCGCCCGGCCGGACCACCGTCTTCACCGCGGAATCGCTCGCCGGCCTCGCCCGCGCCGCGGGCCTCGCCTGGTCGCCGCTGAGCCGGTTCGACCGGGCGGTCGTCACCCGCGCCGCCCGCACCGTGACCGCCGACGACATCGAGAAGACGGTGCTCGCCGCGCTGCGCGCCCAGGGCCTCGGCCCCGACATGAAGGTCGAGCTCGCCAATCGCCGCCTTTCGCTGGACGCCGCGACCGGGCCGGGCGCGCCCTTCGCGCTGGGTGCCGTCCGCTACGACCGCCACGACGGCTCGGTGGTGGCGACGGTGCGGCTCGCCTCCGGCACCGGCGGCGCCCGGCCGGTGGAGGTGCGGGGCAGCGTGTTCCGTGTGATCCAGGCGCCGGTGCTGGCGCGCAACCTGCGCCACGGCCAGGTCGTGCGCCAGGACGACATCGCCTTCGCCGCGATGCGGGCCGACGCGCTCGACCCGTCGATCGTGGTCGACGCCGACGCGATCCTCGGCAAGACGCCGCGCAGCGCGGTGCGCGCCGGCATGGCGCTCCGGCGCCGCGACTTCGTCGCCCCGGTCGTCGTCGCCAAGAACACGCTGGTCATCGTCACCCTGACCACGCCCACCCTCGCCCTCACCGTCAAGGGCAAGGCGCTGGAGAACGGCTCCCTCGGCGAAGCGATCCGTGTCCAGAACACGCGCAGCCACGTGACGGTCGAGGGCGTCGTCACCGGCGCCGGCCGCGTCGCGGTCAACCTGCCCAGCCTCGCCCTTCGCTAGCGTCCAGGAGCGTCCGATGACCGCCACCGCCTCCCGCCGCCTCGCCCTCGCGGCCCTGCTCGCCACCACGGCCTTGTGCAGCGGCTGCAGCGCCGTCACCCGCCTCGGCGAGGTCGGCGAGGTGCCCAAGCTCACCCGCATCGAGAACCCCGAGGCGCAGCCGGGCTACCGTCCGGTCTCGATGCCGATGCCGGCGCCGGTCACCGAGGCGCGCGCGCCCAGCTCGCTGTGGCGCACGGGCAGCCGCGCCTTCTTCCGCGACCAGCGGGCGAGCCGCGTGGGCGACCTGGTGACCGTGCTGATCACCATCGACGACAAGGCCAACATCTCGAACGAGACGACGCGCAGCCGCGACAATTCGACGGCGGCCGACGCGCCCGCCATCCTCGGCTATGAGACCAAGCTCAACCAGGTGCTGCCGCAATCGATCGACCCCGGCAACCTGCTGTCGCTCAGCTCCAACTCGGCGAACGACGGCAAGGGCTCGGTCGACCGCAAGGAACAGATCAACCTGAAGATCGCGGCGGTGATCAGCCAGGTTCTGCCCAACGGCAACATGGTCGTGCATGGCCGGCAGGAGGTGCGGGTGAACTACGAGGTGCGCGAGCTCCTGATCGCCGGCATCATCCGGCCGGAGGACATCTCGTCCACCAACGACATCTCCTACGACAAGATCGCCGAGGCCCGCATCGCCTATGGCGGGCGCGGCCAGATCAGCGACGTCCAGCAGCCGCCCTATGGCGACCAGGTGCTCGACATCCTGTTCCCGTTCTGATGGGTGGCCGGAACTCTCGTCGTCAGTTCCGGGCGGCCTCGGTCCGTGCCGGCTTGAGGTCGGTGCAGCCGCGCTCGCTCATGTCGCGGGCGCTGCGCACGACCACCTCGACATCGGTCACCGTCCCGGCGGCAACATCGCGGTTCAGCCGGTCGCGCAGCCGGCCCGCGAGCGGCGCGAAGCTGTCGGCTTCGAGCGCGCCCGGCACGGCGTAGAACCGCGCCCATCTGGTCGGCCAGAACCGCGTTCATGGCGTCATGCACGCGGGGCAGCGCGGCGCACAGCTCGGACAGGTTGGCGCCCCCCTTCACCGCGATGCGCGCCTCGACCACGACCGGGCCCGTCGATGCCCGCCCCGCGCGCCGTGCCCATCAAGTTGACCACCGAGATCTGGTGGGTGGAGCGGTCGCTCGCCCATTTCGCCGCGGCATTCGCGGCGCTCACAACGGCATCGGCCGCGACTTCGGCCGCGCGCCCCTGGTCGCCCGCCTGCATGTAGCGCCAGATTCCGAACCCGCCGATGACGACGACGAGGAGCAGGAGCCCGGCAAGCTTCACGAACCGCTTCATGGCCGGCCCCCGCACGAGGGTTGAACCATCGAGCGTTGCGCCGGAACGTGAAGAAACGGTGAATAAGCCCTTAAGAAAAAGTCGCTTCTGCGGCCAGGGCGTTCCGCCCTTCGGCATTCAGGCACCACAGGCTCGCCGCCGCGCCGTCCGCCGACGCTCCGCCGACGATGGTGAACGGGCCGGTATCGACGACGATCTCGATCGAGCGGTAGGTGAACGATTTGAGCGGCCGCTTATGGCGCTGGCGGCACATTTCCATCATGATCTGCGAGATCAGCGTTACCGGCACCACGACGCCCGCATAGCCCTCGGTCTTGGTCGTGTAGTCGCGGTCGAAATGGATGCGGTGGCTGTTGAAGCGCTGGGCGCAAAGCCGCCAGATCATCACCGGGTCGGCCTCGAAAATCTGCGACCAAGCCGGGCTCGCGGGCGGCGCCGGCGGCTGCGGGAGCTTGCCCGGCCCCTTCTCGCCGAAATAGAGCACGCTGCGCGCGTCCACCGCGGCGAGGCCGCGCGAGGTCGCGTAGCTTTCGCGCATCGTCACCTTCACCGTCGGGCCCGGCGCCGTGATCGGCGATCTCGACCGCGGCGACCTCGGTGGTCTTGGTGACGTCGTCGCCGATGCGCAGCGGGTCGTGGAAGGTCGACACGGTCTCGATCAGCCGCCGGCGCGGCAGCGGCACGGCGGGCGCGACGCCCACCCCGGCCGCCTGGCCGTCGGCCCGCATCTGCGCCTTGCGATAAAGCCCGGGACAGAATCCGCCATGCCAGCCGAGCGGCACCGCGTCGCCCTTGTTCGGTGCCGGATGTTCGACGTCCAGCGTGACGGCGAGCTTGCCGATCTGCGACGCCGTCACGACGTCGGTCGCCGTCTCCTTGCGCCCGACATAGTCCTTCAAGCGCCTCCAGACCGTCCGCCATCGTCCCCTCCCGTTGGTATCGCTCCACGCCAGACTATACACCGGCCGTATTCCACATCGTTGCGAGGCATTTTGCGCGGCGCCGGGATTTCCGATAGACAAGGCGCGCCAGTCGCGCCGCCAAATGGAGATCACGCCATGGCCGATCCGATCAAGCTGCTGGGCTTCGCCGGAAGCCTGCGCAAGGACTCGCTCAACCGCGCGCTGCTGCGCGCCTGCAGCGAGCTGTCTGCCGCCCGGCACGAGCCTCGACGTCTACGACCTCACCGGAATTCCGGAATACAACGACGACGTGCGGCTGGGCAGCGGCTACCCGGAGCCGGCGGCGAAGTTCCGCGCCGCCATCGCCGCGGCGGACGCGCTGCTGTTCGTCACGCCGGAATACAACTATTCGATCCCGGGCGTGCTGAAGAACGCGATCGACTGGGCCTCGCGCCCGCCCGAGCCGCCGCTGATCGGCAAGCCGTGCGGGGTGATGAGCGCCTCGCCCTCCATCCTGGGCGGCGCGCGGGCGCAGTATCACTTGCGCCAGGTGTTCGTGTTCAACGACATGTTTCCGATCAACAAGCCCGAGGTGATCCTGGTCCAGGCCACCCAGAAGTTCGACCAGCAGTTGAACCTCGCCGACGAGACGACGCGCGGCCTCGTCAAGCAGCACCTCGCCAACCTCGCCGACTGGACCCGTATCCTCAAGGCCGGGCGCGCCGCGCTGGCCGCCGGCAAGGCCTAGCCGCCGGCCCCGGGGACACGCGCGATGCTGAAGACCGGCGCCGAGCACCTGGAATCGCTGCGCGACGGGCGCACGGTGCTGATCGGCGCCGAGCGGGTGCGCGACGTGACCGCCCATCCCGCCTTCCGCGACGGGGCGGCCACCGTCGCCGGCATGTACGACATGAAGCGCGCGCCGGAGAACCTGGCGGTCGCATCCTACGAGGAGGACGGCGAACGCTTCGCCGCCTACTGGCTGCGCCCGCGCGACCGCGACGGGCTGCGCCAGCGCTCGCGCACCCACAAGCTGATCGCCGACTTCACCTCGGGGCTGTTCGGCCGCTCGCCCGACCACGTCGCGGGGCTGATCACCGGGCTCGCCATGAAGCCGGACGTGCTGGGCCGGTTCGCCGACAACCTGCTCGCCCAGTGGGACCGGATGCGCCGCGAGGATACCTACGCCGCCTTCGCCGTCGTGCCGCCGCCCGGCACGCGCGACCCCGACATCCATTCCGAGGAGCGGCGCGCCAACCCGGGGCTTCGCGTGGTGCGCGAGACCGACGACGGCGTCGTGGTCAGCGGCATGAAGATGCTGGCGACGGGCGCGATCTATGCCAACGAAATCTTGATCGGCAACCTCACCCCGCTCGCCCCCGAGTTCAAGGACTACGCCATCACCGCCGTCATCCCGTGCGCGGCGGACGGGCTGACGCTGTGGTCGCGCCGGCCCTACGCGCTGGGCGCCGGCCACGCGCTCGACTACCCGCTGTCGCGCCGGTTCGACGAATCCGACTGCGTTGTGGTGTGCCGCGAGGTGAAGATCCCGTGGGAGCGCGTGTTCGTCCATGGCGACGCCGAGCTCTCGCGCAACTGCTACATCCGCACGCCCGCCAACTGCTTCTCCAACCACCAGTCCAACGTGCGCTTCTGGTCGAAGATGTCGCTGATCGTCGGGCTGGCCAGCCGCATCGCCCAGGGGTCGGGCATCGACGCGATCGGGGCGGTGCGCGAGCAGCTCGGCCGGCTCGCGGCGATGGAGGGCGCCATCGCCGGCATGGTCGCCGGCCAGATCGAGGCGATGGAGGACTGGCCGGGCGACGGCTACGTCACGCTTCAACCGGCGCATGA
This sequence comes from uncultured Alphaproteobacteria bacterium, assembly GCA_963826605.1. Taxonomy (GTDB): domain Bacteria; phylum Pseudomonadota; class Alphaproteobacteria; order MPNO01; family DASWLB01; genus CAWGHZ01. The sequence goes on along the minus strand of CAWGXN010000001.1, from coordinate 917,377 downwards.
TGTACGCCACGCTCAACTGGTGCCAGGAGCACCATTCCGAGCTGATCGACCAGCTTCGCGGGCTGATGGGCGCCAACCCGATGACGATGCCGGCCGACGCCTCGCTGCTCGATGACCCGGCGCTGCGGGCGCAGTTCGATGCCGACTACGGCACGCCCTACATGGACCCGGTGCGGCGCTGGAAGATCCTCAAGCTCGGCTGGGACCTGACCGGATCGGAGTTCGCCGGCCGCCACCAGCTTTACGAGAGATTCTATGCCGGCACCTCGACCATCGTGCGCAGCCAGAATGCCCGCGAGGCGCCGTGGGACGCCTATCATTCCGTGGTCGACCGGCTGGCCGAGGACATTCCCGTCCCCGAAAGCGTTAACACCTCGAACGGATCCTGACCAATTCGCCCGCGCCGTTGTCGCGGTCGCGCCGAATCGTGCTAGGATGATACCGCTGTACGTCGCGGCTGCGTGAGCAATGACCGGCACGTCAGATATTCGCCCGATCCGTCCTGTTGTCCGCCCGGCGCTGGTGGCGTTGGCCTTTGCCGTTGCCCTCGGCTGCCTCGCGCAGGGCGCGCCCGCCGTCGCGCAGGAGACCGCTTCCGGAGCGCACGCCGCCTCGCCTGCCCATCTTCCCTTTACCGTCGGGCGCGTCCATCGCGACCCGGCCGGGCGGATCGTGCCCGACCACCGCCCGGCGCCGGAAACGGAATCCGTACGAGTTCGGCGCCGTCGACCCTGCCCCGCCCGGCCCCGCCGGTGCGGGTGGCCCCGGCGCCGTGGCCCAGCTTCGAGCCCGAGGACCAGCACCTCGCCGCACTCGCGCACCAGCGCCAGAGCGAGATCGCCCGCATCCTCGATGAGGAACAGCTTGCCAAGCAGCGCGGGGCGCAGGTCGATGCGAAGGGCCTGACGCCGCGCGAGCAGATGCTGCTGCTCGACCTGCGCCGCACCGACCGCGAGGTGCGCGCGCACGAGCTGGCGCACTACTACACCGGCCGGCCCTACACCGCCGTGCCGGAATACTGGTTCGTCATCGGCCCGCTCGGCAACCGCTACGCGGTGGCCGGCCATGTGCCGTTCGATTTCAGCCCGGTACCCGGCGACGCGCAGGCGACGCTGCGCAAGTTCGACACGCTGCGGCAGGCGGCGCTGGCCCCGGCGCAGCCCTCGACGTTCGACCTCCGGATCGCGATGGAGCTCGACCGCTCGATCGCCGCGCTGCGCGCCGAGCTCGCCCAGCGCCACATCTCCAGCCGGACCGCCTCCCACCGCTGATCGAGGCGCCGCCTTTATGGGCGGTGGCGCCGCCCGCCCGGAGTCGGGCCGGCGCAGCCCGTGGTCTCCGGCAGCGAAAGGGCGAGGCCGCGCAGGCTGCGCACCGCGAGGAAGGCGAAGGCCTGCGCCTCCAGCGCGTCGCCGTCCCAGCCCGCCGCCTCGACCGGCGCGACCGGCACCGCCAGCGCCGCTTCCAGCGCCGCCATCAGCGTCTTGTTGCGCCGCCCGCCGCCGGTCACGAGGACCCGCCTCGCCGGCGCGGGGAAATGCGCCGCACCAAGCGCGACGGCGGCGGCGGCGAATTCCGTCAGCGTCGCCGCCCCGTCCGCCGTCGACAGGCCGGCGACCGCGTCGGTGCCGAATTCCAGCCGGTCGAGCGACTTGGGCGGGCGGCGCGCGAAATAGGGATGGTCCATCAGGCGCGCCAGCATCGCCGGGTCGGCCGTCCCCGACGCCGCGAGCGCGCCCTCCGCATCGTAGCGCCGCCCGGTCCGCGCCTGGACCCAGTCGTCGATCGGCGCGTTGCCCGGCCCCGTGTCGAAGGCCATCAGGGCGCCGTCCGCCCCGATCCAGGTGAGGTTCGCGACGCCACCGAGGTTGAGCACCGCGACCGGCCGATCAAGCCCGGCGCAGAGCGCGCGGTGGTAGAGCGGCACGAAGGGCGCCCCCTCGCCCCCCGCCGCCACGTCGGCCGCGCGAAAATCGCTCACCACCTCGATCCCGGTCAGCCGGGCGAGATGCGCGCCGTCGCCGATCTGCACCGTCACGCCCTCGCGCGGCCGGTGCCAGATGGTGTGGCCGTGGAACCCGACCACGCCGATCTCCGCCGCGCCGCGCCCCGCCTCGGCAAGCAGCGCCGCGACCGCCGCCGCATGCGCTTCGGTCAGGTCGCGGACGAGGTCGTCGGGCGCCGCGCGCCGCCCCAGCACAGCGCGCAGCCTCTCCCGCAGCGGGTCGGGGTAGGGCACGGTCAGCGACGGGCCGAACGCGGCCACCGTTTCGCCATCGGTCTCGATGAGTGCCGCATCGATCCCGTCGAGCGACGTGCCGCTCATCAGCCCGATGGCGCGGACGGGGGGAAAGGCGGTCATCGTGCCGCCTTTCACTTCCCCCGTTCGTGCTGAGTAGCGCCGAACGAACTGAGGCGGCGTATCGAAGTAGGAACGGTGGCTCGATCCCGTTCGTCCTTCGATACGCGCCCGTGTGGGGCGCACTCAGGACCAACGGGCCAAACGTGTATCGATAGCGCCATCAGAACGTCTTCCCGGCCTTGAGGTAATGCGCGACGATCTCCGAGCCCTTGGCGCGCCACACGCCCTCGTGACCGCAGATATAGCGCAACGCCGCGTCGAACGCGTCGATGCGGTGCGGCACGCCGGTGATGAACGGGTGCAGCGGGATCGCCATCACCCGGCCGGACTGGGCGCCTTCGCGATAGAGCACGTCGAACGTCCGGCGCACGGCGGCGAGCCACTCGTCGGGCGAGCCGCGGCCGCGCATGACGAAGGGCAGATCGTTGATCTCCAGCGAATAGGGCAGCGAGACGAGCCGCTTGCCGCCGACATTCATCAGGTAGGGCTGGTCGTCGTTGCACCAGTCGCAGACATACTCGCACCCGGCCTCGAGAAGGTAGTCGAGCGTGTTCCAGGTCTCCTGCAGCCCGGAGCCGAGCCAGCCCTTCGGCCGCGTGCCGGTCGCCTTCTCGATGCGGTCGAAGGTCGACAGCACCACATCGCGCTCCTTGTCGGGCGGGATGGCGTTCAACAGCCGGGCATTGGTGTTGTTGTGGCCGAGGAACTCCCACCCGCGCCGGGTCCATTCCTCGATGATCTCGGGATAGTCGTCGCACACGTCGCTGTTGAGCGTCGCCGAGCCCGGCACGCCGTGGCGCTCCAGCACGTCGATGATGCGGAAGATGCCGATGCGCGCGCCATAGTCGCGCTGCGCCCAGGCGTGCACGTCGGGCGCGCGCGCCGCCTGCCCGCCCGGTACGGGCTCGTCGAGCGGCCATGTTTCGATGTTCGGGATCACCCAGCAGCGCGACGCGGGCGCCGTCCGGCCACTCGATCTTCGGCCGGCGGTTGATCGGCGTGTACTTGAACGGTCCGGTGCGGCGCGGTTCCATTGATGGTCCCCTCGATGTTGCGCGCGAAGTTTCCCCGCCGCGGCGGCGCCGGTCAATCCCACCCGCGGGCGCCGAAATCTGGCACCGCCCCGCGTCCCGTGCTAAACGACGCCTCCCATGGTCCCGTACCGCTCCGAGTTCCTGGAAACGGTCGCGCGGCGCGGCTTCGTGCACCAGTGCACGGACGCCGCCGCGCTCGACGCGCTGCTCGCGGCGGGCCAGCCCGTACCGGCCTATATCGGCTTCGACTGCACGGCGGATTCGCTGCATGTCGGCTCGCTGATGCCGATCATGCTGCTGCGCTGGTACCAGAAGTGCGGCCACAAGCCGATCGTGCTGCTGGGCGGCGGCACCACCAAGGTGGGCGACCCGTCGGGCAAGGACGAGTCGCGCCAGCTGCTCACCGACGAGCAGATCGCCGCCAACATGGCGGGCATCCGCCGGGTGTTCGAGCGGTTCCTGACGTTCGGCGACGGGCCGACCGACGCCGTGATGATGAACAACGCCGACTGGCTCGACGCGCTCGGCTACATCGCCTTCCTGCGCGACGTGGGCCGGCACTTCTCGGTCAACCGCATGCTCGGGCTTCGATTCCGTGAAGCTGCGGCTCGAGCGCGAGCAGCCGCTCACCTTCCTCGAGTTCAACTACATGGTGCTGCAGGCCTATGACTTCCTCGAGCTCGCGCGGCGCGCGGGCTGCCGGCTGCAGATGGGCGGATCGGACCAGTGGGGCAACATCGTCTCGGGCGTCGAGCTCGGGCGGCGGATGGACGATCGTCGCGCTCTACGGCCTCACCGCCCCTCTGATCACCACCGCGACCGGCGAGAAGATGGGCAAGACCGCGCGCGGCGCGGTGTGGCTCGACCCCGCCCGCGTCTCGCCCTACGAATACTGGCAGTTCTGGCGCAACACGCCCGACGCCGACGTGGCGCGCTTCCTGAGCCTGTTCACCGAGTTGGACGAGGCCGAGATCGACGCGCCTCGCCGCGCGCGACGACGCCGCGATCAATGACGCGAAGAAGGTGCTGGCCGACGCGGCCACCGCCCTTGCCCATGGCGACGCCGCGGCCCGCGACGCCGCCGAGACGGCGCGCCGCACCTTCGAGGAGGGCGGCGTGGGCGATGCGCTGCCGACCGTCGACGTGCCGAGGGCCGACCTCGCCGCCGGCATTGCCGCTTTCGAGCTGTTCCGCCGCGCCGGGCTCGCCGCCTCGGGGGGCGAGGCGCGCCGCCTCATCAAGGGCGGCGGGGCGCGAGTGAATGACGCGCCGGCCGCGTCGGAGACCGCCGCCATCACGCTCGGCGACCTAAATCCGGACGGGATCATCAAGCTGTCGGCCGGGCGCAAGCGCCACGCGCTGGTCCGGCCGGTCTGACACCGGCGGCAAGCCGCTACGGAATGTTCTCCGGCATCGGCATGGGCACGTTGGTGCCGCTGCCCGGGATCAGCCCGTCCACCAGCTCGCGCAGGAAGCCGGGCGCGAGCGCGGCCAGCGGGTTCACTTTCACCGCCGGATCGTCGAGCCGGCCGTCGAGATGGTAGGTCGCGGCGAACACGCCCGATCCCTCCTCGCCGCCGGTCAGCAGCGTGCCCAGCAACGGAATCTTCCCCAGCACGCTGTTCAGCGTGTAGGCCGGCACGATCGTGCCGCTGACCTTCACCGTGTTGCGGTCGAGATCGAGCGTCCCCGCGGCGGTCAGCCCGAGCTCGGACCCCGCCGCGCGTGCCTTGTCGATTACCAGCCGTCCGTCGCGGAAGGTGAAGGGCATCACCAGCCGCGCGAACGAGATCCCCTTGCCCGACAGCAGATTTCCGATCCCAGTGAGCGAAGCGACGGTGAGCGCCTTGGCGAGCGTCGGCGCCCGCTGCGCGCGGAAATCGTCGATGTGGAGCGTTCCGGTCCAGGCGGCGCCTTTCGCCGCCGGCCGCTGGCCCTCGAGCCGCAGCCGGCCGCCCTGGATGTTGTCGTAGACGCCGAGCGCGCGCAGCGCCGCGCCCGCGTCGTCGGTGTCGAGCGTCGCCCGGCTGCCGCCCGAAACCGGGCCGTAGCGCAACGCGATGCGGTGGCCGCCGGGCATCGCGCCGTCGAGGGTGACGCGGCCCCAGCGCGTCCCGTCATAGGCGATCGCGCCCGTGACGGCGGTGAGTGGCGCGCTGGCCAGCAGGGCGAGCCGGTCGACCCGCAGCGTGATGTCGAGCGGCGGCAGGGTCGTGGCGTCGCCGGCCTCGCGGAAGCGCCGGACCAGCGGAACGGCGTCGAGCGAGGGCCCGGCGAGGCGCGCATCGTACCCGCCGTCCGGCCGGTGCTCGATCGTGCCGTGCAAATCGGTGCCGCCGAGCCGGAAGCGCTGGATTTCGGCGCGGGCGACGGTGGCGCCGTCGGCGCCGAGCGCGAGCCGTCCATAGGCGGCGAGCCCGCCCGCCTCGACGTTGAAGTGGGAGATGTCGGCCACCCGGCCGCCGGCCATCGTCGCGATCAGGCTCGCCGTGCCGGCCACGCCGGCGGGCTTGGACCAGCCGAGCGCCGGCAAGGCGAGCCGCGTCCGGTCGAGCCCCAGCCGGAGCTGCAGCTCGGAGGGGCCGCTCGCCGGCTGCACCAGCGCCAGGTCGGCCGCCATCGGGCCGGCTGCGAGCGGCGCGGTGGAGACCCCGAGACGCTGGCGGTCGGCATCGGTCACGGTGGCGGTCAGACGGTAACGCCGGGCGATGCGCGCCTTGGGATCGAAATTCTCCACCCAGACGATGTCGGACGGGACGTCCGCGACGCGTGCGGTGCCCGACACGTCCATGCCGTCGCGATCGAGCCGCAGCACCAGGTCGCCCTCCGTCAGGTCGCGCCCCAGCACCGCCTTGCGGATGGCGACGCCGCGCAGATTGGCGGCCGCGCGGATGCCGACGTCGCCGAACTTGAGGGCGACCGCGGTGGGAAAGGTGACGACGAGGCGCGCGGCGGTGGCGCCGTCGACGCCCTTCGGGTCGATCCCCAGCTTCTTCATGTAGCGGAACCGCGGATGGTCGAGCAGCGCCAGGGCCTCGCGCAGCGGCCCGCGCACCACGAGCTCGACGCTGGCGTCCGCGACCTTGCGCTCGATGTGGGCGAACTGGACCTTCGCCTCGTCGATGCTGAGCCCGCCGAGCCGTCCCGACGTGCCCGAGATCGTCACGCTGTTCGTGTCGAACGTGCCGGCCGCGTCGATCTGCGTCACCGGCGGCAGCGGGCGCAGGAAATGCACCGCGGTTCGGGCGATGCGGAACCCGCCGGACATCGATTCGAGCGCGACGCCCCCCTCGGGCCCGGCGAAGTGCAGCGCGAGGTCGGCGTGGCCTTCGGCCAGGCTCCCGCCCTCCATATTGGCGATCATCCATTTGCGCGCGCCGTGGGCGACGCCCTGCGGCCAGTAGCGCTCGAGGGAGTCGAACGGCAGGTCGGCCAGGGTAAGCTTCGCCTGGGCCTCGGTCGCGCCCGCCCGGCGCTTCGCCGTGCCCGCGAAGCCGAGGCGCGGCCCGCCGCCGAGCCGCACCGTCGCCGCCTCGACCGTCAGCCGGTCCGGCCCGCGCGCCAGTGTCCCCCGCAGATGGGCTTCGGACACGTCGAGCGGGGCGGCCCACAGCGACGGCGCCACCACCTCGCCCGCGCCGGCGGTCACGTCGAACCCGCCCCCGACCAGCGCGCCATCGCTGTCGAAGGTGGCGTCGAGCCTGCCGGCAAGCGGCAGCTCGACCGGCGCCAGCGCGGCGAGCTGGGGGAAGCGCGCGGCCAGGCTTGCCGGCCGCACGTCGGAGAAATGCGCCTCCGCCCGGACGGTGCCGTCGGCCCGCCGGTAGATCGCGGTGGCGGACAAATGCGGCTTGCTGCCGCCGAACGTCATCGCGAGCTCGCCGTCGACGCGGATGCCGTTGCGGTCGCGCGCGAAGATGACGTCGGCGCGCGGCGCGGTCCAGGCGAGGCCCAGCTGGCGGTCCTCGACGTCGAGCTGGGCGCCGACGATGCTGACCCGGCGCAGATAGCCCAGCGTGCGGCTCCGGTCGGGCGCGGCGAGCAGCACCTCGACGATCCTCTCCAGCATGTCGCCGTTGCCCGCGCCGGGCGGGCCCAGCGCCAGGCGGTAGCCGCCGGCCGCCGTGCGGATCACCGTCGCGCGCGCGCCCAGGAGTTCGATCGAGGTCGGCGCCAGCATGCCGCGCGCCAGCGCCCGAACGCTCAGCTTCAGCGACATCTGCGGCGCCGTCGCCAGAACCTTGCCGGCCCGGTCGAGCAGCTTCACGTCGGTGGTGCGCAGGTCGATCAGCCGGTTCCAGCGCGACCAGATGAGCTTGGGCTCGCCCACCGTCAGGCGGAACTGGCTCCGGGAATCGTCGAGCGCCTGCTCGAGATAGGGCTTGAGGAAGGCGAGCGAGACCGGCCCCTGGCTCAACCGCCAGCCGAGTCCGGCCACGACCACGGCAAGCCCGAGCGCGAGCGCGCCCAGCACCTCGATCGCGATATGGGTGGTGCGGGTGAGCAACGTCCCTCGCGCCCTGGCCGGTTCAATTCGCCCGCCCGCCGCGCCGCGCGCGGCCCAAGGGGCCGGTCGTGAAACATCGTCCCGCGCTTGTCGATGACCCGCGCCTTGACCGCCTTCGGCGGTTGCCGCAGTCTGCGCCAATCGTCCGCGGCAGGGAACGGTCGAGTTCATGGTGTTAGCGGCAGCCCTGTGTCAAGATTCCGGCGCCCTGCCGCGCCCCGCCGACCCCGAGCGTGCCGCCCGCACGCTGGCCGGCTGGCGCGAAGCGGCGGGGCGCGCGGACGATCCGGAACTCGCCGCCTTCGTCGCCGCCAGCGCGGACGATCCCTGCGCCCGGGCGCTGATCGACGCGGCCGCCGGCAACAGCCCCTATCTCGCCGCCGCCTTGCTGCGCGACCCCGCCGCCACCCGCGCGATCCTGGAGGACGGGCCGGAGGCGGCTGTGGCCGCCGCCCTCGCCAGCCTCGCGGGCGGCGCGCCCGAGGGCGAGAGCCGCGCCGCCTGCATGCGCCGGATGCGCCTCGCCAAGGGGCGGATCGCGCTCGCCGTCGCGCTGGCCGACATCGCCGGCGCCTGGGCGCTCGACCGGGTCACCGGGGCGCTGACCGATGCGGCCGAGGCGACGCTCGGCGCCGCCGTCGGCCACCTGCTGGCGGCCGGGGCGGCGGCGGGCGAGATCGCCCTTCCCGACCCCGCCGATCCGGCGCAGGGCTCCGGCTATATCGTGCTCGGCATGGGCAAGCTCGGCGGGCGCGAGCTCAACTATTCGAGCGACATCGACCTGATCGTGCTCTACGACCCCGACATCGTGCGCTATGTCGGGCGCGACGAGCCCGGCCCGTTCTTCGTGCGCCTCACCCGCAACCTGGTCGGGATGATGGAGGAGCGCACGGCCGACGGCTACGCCTTCCGCACCGATCTGCGGCTGCGCCCCGACCCGGGCTCGACCCCGCCCGCGATCTCGACCCTGGCCGCCGAGATCTATTACGAGAGCGCCGGGCCAGAACTGGGAGCGCGCGGCGATGATCAAGGCGCGCCCGGTGGCCGGCGATCCGGCGGCCGGCGCCGCGCTTCCTCGACACGCTGCGCCCGTTCGTCTGGCGCAAGAATCTCGACTTCGCCGCCATCCAGGACATCCACTCGATCAAGCGCCAGATCAACGCCCATCGCGGCGGCGCGCCACATCGCGGTCGCCGGCCACAACGTCAAGCTCGGCCGCGGCGGCATTCGCGAGATCGAGTTCTTCGCCCAGACCCAGCAGCTCATCTGGGGCGGGCGCGAGCCGGCGCTGCGCCGCCGCCCGACCTGCGAGGCGCTCGGCGCGCTGGCCGCGCTCGGCCATATCGAGCTCGCCGACGGCGAACGACCTGACGCGCTGCTACGCCTTCCTGCGCAAGCTCGAGCACCGGCTGCAGATGGTCAACGACCAGCAGACCCACGCGCTGCCCAAGGACGACGCGGGGATGGACGGGATCGCCGCCTTCATGGGCTATCCCGACCGGGCGACCTTCGCCGCCGCGCTGGTCGCCGTGCTGCGCATCGGTCGAGGAGCATTACGCCCACCTGTTCGAGGAGGCGCCGGCGCTCGGCGGGCCGGGCAACCTGGTGTTCACCGGCACCGAGGACGATCCGGACACGATCGAGACGCTGGCCCGCATGGGCTATCGCGAGCCGGCCAGGGTGTGCGAGATCGTGCGCGCCTGGCACCGCGGCCGCTATCGCGCGACGCGCAGCGCGCGGGCGCGCGAGCTGCTCACCGAGCTGATGCCCGCCCTGCTGGAGGCGCTGGCCAAGACCGCCCATCCCGACGACGCGCTGCTCAAGTTCGACGGGTTCCTCGCCGCCCTGCCGGCCGGCGTCGCAGCTGTTCTCGCTGTTCTATTCCAACCCGGAGCTTCTCGGGCTGGTGGCCGAGATCATGGGCTCGGCGCCGCAGCTCGCCGACGCGCTGGCCCGCAAGCCCGACCTGCTGGAGGGGGTGCTGACCGGCGAGACGGGCGAACTGCCCGACGACACCGCGCCGCTCGCCGCCGAGCTGGAGGACGCGCTGGGCCAGGCGCGGGTGTTCGAGGACGCGCTCGACATTGCGCGCCGCTGGTCGAGCGACCGGGTGTTCGGCGTCGGGCTGCAGGTGCTGCGCAACGCAGTCGACGCCGACGGCGCCGGCCCGGCGCTGACCGCCGTCGCCGAGACCGCGCTCAGCGCGCTCTACCCGCGCGTCGACGACGAGTTCGCCGAGCGGCACGGGCGCGTGCCGGGCGCCGGCATGGCGGTGGTGGCGCTCGGCAAGCTCGGCGGGCGCGAGCTCACCTTCGGCTCCGACCTCGACCTGATGTTCGTCTACGACGCGCCGATGCTCGATGCGCCCTCGGACGGCGCCCAGCCTCTGGTCGCCAGCCAGTATTTCGCGCGGCTCGGCCAGCGCTTCATCGGCGCGCATCGAGGCGCCGACCGCCGAGGGCAAGCTCTACGCAGGTCGACATGCGGCTGCGCCCGTCGGGCAATGCCGGGCCGCTCGCCACCTCGCTCGCCGCCTTCGTGCGCTACCAGGACGGAGGCGGCCTGGACCTGGGAGCACATGGCGCTGACTCGCGCGCGGGTGATCAGCCGGCCCGGCCGACCTCGCCGCGCGGCTCGCCGAGGCCATCCGCGCCACGCTGGCCCGGCCGCGCGACCCCGACCGCCTGGTGTGGGACGTGGCCGACATGCGCGCCCGGATGGAGCGCGAGCTGACCAGGCCCGACCCGTGGGAGGTGAAGCATCTGCGCGGCGGGCTGGTCGATGTCGAGTTCATCGTCCAGTACCTGCAGCTGCGCCACGCCCCCGACCGGCCCGAGCTGCTGGAGGTCAACACCGCCCGTGCCCTCGAGGGGCTGGCGGCGGCCGGCTGCCTCGCCGCCGGCGACGCGCGCACCCTGGCTGGGGCGCTCCGGCTGTGGCACAACCTGCAAGGCATCTTGCGGCTGACCACCGGCGGCGCGTTCGTCGAGGCCGACGCGTCCGAGGGGCTGAAGGCGGCGATTGCCCGCGCCGTAGGCGAGGCGTCGTTTGCCTCGGTCCGGCCGCGTCTCGATGCGACGGCGGCGCGGGTGCGCGCGCTGTTCACCGCGCTGGTCGAACGTCCGGCCGCGTCGGTCGCGGAGAAGTTCAAGACGGAAGACGCGAAGGAGACGAATCGATGAGCGTTGCGGAGGGGGCGAAGGCGCCGGACTTTACGCTGCCGGCCGATGGCGAGGGAACCGTATCCCTAAAGAATTTCAAGGGGAAGCCGGTCGTTCTTTACTTTTACCCGAAAGACGACACGTCGGGCTGCACCAAGGAGGCGTGCGGCTTCCGCGACGCCCTGCCCGACTTCTCGCGCCTCGAGGCCGCGGTGATCGGCGTGTCGCGCGATTCGGTGAAGAGCCACGACAAGTTCAAGGCGAAGCACGGGCTCAACTTTACCCTGGCCGCCGACGAAGACGGCAAAATCTGCGAGGCCTACGGCACCTGGGTCGAGAAATCCATGTACGGCCGCAAATACATGGGGATCGAGCGCGCCACCTTCCTGATCGACGGCGCCGGCAAGATCCGCAAGGTCTGGCGCAAGGTCAAGGTTCCCGGCCACGTCGACGAGGTGCTGGCGGCGGCAAAGGCGCTGTAGGCGCCGCTGGTACTACTCCTTGGCAAAGGCGTATTTGCGCAGCATCGCCTCGGCCTTGGGCAAGTCCCAGTCGACCGCGCCGACGAACCGGCCGACCGGCTTGCCGTCGGCGTCGAACAGCCAGGTGGTCGGCAGGGCCTCGACCTTGAGCCGCCTGCCAAGGGCGCCGTTGCGGTCGACATAGACCCCCAGCGCGTCGAGCTTCACCCGGGCGAGGTAGGGCTTCACCTTCGACCAGCCATTGACGTCCTGCGACAGCGCGACGACGGCGAGGTCGGGCGCCATCCGCCGGGCCAGCCGGTCGAGCGACGGCATCTCCTCCTTGCACGGCCCGCACCATGTGGCCCAGAAATTGACCAGCACGGGCCGGCCGGCGAATGCCGCCAGCGTCTTGGCGCTGCCGTCTTCGGCGTAGAACGGCGTGGTCTGCGCTGGCGAGGCCGGCTGCGAGGCGGTAAATTCCTGCCCGGCCGTCGGGCGCGAGGCGGTTTGATTCTCGGCAACAAAGTGCCATATCGCGCCGGACGCGGCCGCGAGTGTGGCGATCAGGACGACGATGAGACCGTATTTCTTCACGCGAGCTCCCGGGGTGGCGCGGGCATGAGCACGAAGCCGAAGCAACGCGCTGCCGCGCCGGGCGCTCCCGCCCCGGGCGCAGCCGGCGAACCCGCCGCGAATGCCCTGTGGGGCGGGCGCTTCGGCGCCGGCCCGGCGCGGCTGATGGAAAAGATCAACGCCTCCATCGAGTTTGACAAGCGGCTATATGCCCAGGATATCGCGGCGTCAAAGGCGCACTGCTCGATGCTGATGAGCCGCGGCATCGTGTCCGCCGCCGACGGGCGCGCGATCCTCGCCGGGCTCGACGCGGTGAAGGGCGAGATCGAGCGTGGCGACTTCGCGTTCAAGGAGGAGCTGGAGGACATCCATCTCAACATCGAGGCGCGCCTGGCCGAGCGCATCGGCGCCCCGGCCGGCCGGCTGCACACCGCGCGCTCGCGCAACGACCAGGTGGCGACCGACTTCCGCATGTGGGTGCGCGACGCCATCGACAGCACCAATGACGGGATCAAGGCGCTGCAGGCGGTGCTGATCGACCTCGCCGAGCGCCACGCCGAGACGATCATGCCCGGCTTTACCCACCTGCAATCGGCTCAGCCGGTGACGCTGGGCCACCACATGCTCGCCTATGTCGAGATGCTGGGGCGCGACCGCGGCCGCTTCGCCGACGCGCGCGAGCGCCTCAACGAATGCCCGCTGGGCGCCGGCGCGCTGGCCGGCACGTCCTTCCCGATCGACCGCGAGGCGACGGCGCGCGCGCTGGGCTTCGCGCGGCCCATGGCGAACTCGCTCGACGCCGTGTCGGATCGCGACTTCGCGGTCGAGTTCCTGTCGGCGGCGGCGATCCTCGCCATGCATTTGTCGCGCCTGGCGGAGGAGATCGTGCTGTGGTCCTCGGCCCAGTTCGGCTTCGCCCGCCTGTCCGACGCGTTCTCCACCGGCTCGTCGATGATGCCGCAGAAGCGCAACCCCGACGCGGCCGAGCTGGTGCGCGCCAAGACCGGCCGGGTGTTCGGCGCGCTGACCGCCCTGTTCACGGTGCTGAAGGCGCTGCCGCTCGCCTACGCCAAGGACATGCAGGAGGACAAGGAGGCGGTGTTCGACGCTTCCGACACGATCGAGCTGTCGCTCGCCGCGACCGCCGGCATGATGGCCGACATCTCGTTCCAGCCCGCCCGCATGCGCGAGGCGGCGATGGCCGGCCACTCCGCGGCCACCGACATCGCCGACTGGCTGGTCCGGGTGCTCGACATGCCGTTTCGCGAGGCGCACCGCGTGACCGGCCGCATCGTCCGGCTGGCCGACGAGGCGGGGAAGCCGCTCGACAAGCTGACGCTGGACGAGATGCGCTCGGTCGAGCCCCGCATCACGCCCGACCTCTACAAGGTGCTGGGCGCCGACAACGCCGTCGCCTCGCGCGAAAGCCTCGGCGGCACCGCGCCCCGCAACGTGCGCCGCGCCGCCGCCCAGGCCCGGAAGCGGTTCCTGTGAAAGCGCGTTTCCGTCATCGCGAGCGCAGCGAAGCGATCCAGGCGGTTCGGGAATTGCTTCGTCGCTCCGCTGCCCGCAATGACGGGAGACGGCGGGCGGGAGTTGCACTTGTCCTCGTCGCCGTCGCGCTGGCGAGCCCGCTCGCCTCGTGCGGCAAGAAGGGCCCGCTGAAGCCGCCCCCGGGCGAGCAGACCGACTATCCGCGGAAATACCCGCAGTGACCGGCTTCGCCTATCAGGACGGCGCGCTCGCCGCCGACGGAGTCCGCCTCGCCGAGATCGCGCGGGTGGTCGGCACGCCGTGCTACGTCTATTCGTCGGCGACGATCGAGGCGGCATACCGCGCCTTTGCGTCCGCCCTGGCCGGGCTGAACGCCGGCGTGTGCTACGCGCTCAAGGCCAATCCGAGCCTCGCCGTCGTGCGCACCCTCGCCGGGCTGGGCGCCGGGGCCGACGTGGTGTCGGGCGGTGAGCTGGCGGTCGCGCTGGCCGCCGGCATTCCGGCCGCGCGCATCGTGTTCTCCGGCGTCGGCAAGACGCGGGACGAGATGGCCCAGGCGCTGGCGGCCGGGATCGGCCAGTTCAACGTCGAGTCCGAGCCCGAGCTCGCCGCGCTCTCCGAAGTGGCGGCCGGGCGCGGCGTGCGCGCGCCCGTCGCGCTGCGCGTCAATCCCGACGTCGATTCCGGCGGGCACGACAAGATCACCACCGGCCGCAAGCTCGACAAGTTCGGCATCGCCATCGACCGCGCGCCCGAGGTCTACGCCCACGCCGCACGCCTGCCCGGGATCGAGATCGTCGGCGTTGCCGTGCATATCGGCTCGCAGATCGTCGCGCTCGACCCGTTCCGCGCCGCGTTCGCCCGCGCCGCCGCGCTGGCCGCCGAGTTGATCGCGGGCGGCCACGCCATCCGCCGGCTAGATCTCGGCGGCGGGCTGGGCGTCGCCTATGAGGGCAGCCGGGCGGCCGATCCGGTGGCGTATGCGCGGCTGGTGGCCGAGGCGACGGCGGGCTTCGCCGGCGAGCTGGTGTTCGAGCCAGGCCGCTTCCTGGTGGCCGAGGCCGGCGCGCTGATCGCCCGGGTGCTCTACGTCAAGGACACGCCGGCCAAGCGCTTCGTCATCGTCGACGCGGCGATGAACGACCTGATCCGGCCGGCGTTGTACGAGGCACGTCATCCGGTGGTGCCGGTGAGCGAGCCCGGGCCCGACGCCCCGCGCGCCGAGGCGGACCTGGTGGGGCCGGTCTGCGAATCCGGCGACGTGCTGGCGAAAGCGCGGGACCTGCCGCCGCTCGCCGCCGGTGATCTTGTCGCGATCACGATGGCGGGGGCCTATGGCGCGGCCATGGGCTCGGAGTATAATAGCCGTCCTCTCGCGCCCGAGGTGATGGTCCGTGACGGACATTTCGCGGTGACCCGTGCCCGTCCCGGCATCGAAGAGCGGTTGAAGCGCGAGACTTTGCCGCCGTGGCTGATGGAGACGCGCAAGGCGCGGTCCCGCGGGGCGGCCTGAAGGAGGTCCGGATGTCGGGCGTTGCGAACGGTTCGGGCCGGAGGCCGCGCCTGGCGCTCCGCCTGTGGCTCGCGCGTGCCGTCCTTGCCTGGGAGCGGGCCTGGCCTGCCCTATGGCCGGCGGTGGGCGTCGCCGGGCTGTTCCTGGCCGTCGCATGGTTCGACGTGCTGCCCCTGCTGCCGGGCTGGGCGCACCTCGCCGTGCTGGCCTGCTTCGCCGGCGCGCTGCTGTGGACGCTCGGCCACGCCGTCGCGCGCTTCCGCGCGCCGGCCAGCCACGACGCCCAGCGCCGGCTGGAAACCGCCAGTGCCCTCGCCCACCGGCCGCTGACCGCGGTCAAGGACCGGCTGGCGGCAGGCGCCAGCGACCCCTACGCCGCCGCGCTGTTCGACCTGCACCGCCAGCGCATGGCGGAATCGATCCGCAAGCTGCGCGTCGGCCGGCCGCGCCCCGGCCTCGCCCGGCGCGACCCGATCGCATTGCGCGCCGCGCTGATCGTGGTGCTGGTCGTGGCCGCCGTCACCGGCTGGCCCGGGCTGGTCGACCGCGTCGGGCGCGCGCTCTCGCCCGAACTCGGCATGGAAGCGGCGCGCGTCGCCACGTTGCGCCTGTGGATCACCCCGCCCGAATATACCGGCAAGCCGCCTCTGTTCCCGAGCGAGGCCAAGCCCGCCACGCCCGGCGCGGCCGAGGCGGACGCGCCGCCGGCCCTGCTCACCGTCCCCGCGGGCAGCGTGCTGACCGCCCAGGTGCAGGGCGGCTTCGGCCAGCCCGAGCTCGCCATCGACGATTCCCGCACCGATTTCAAGCGCATCGACGACGGCGTCTACAAGACGGGCGCGACCCTGACCGAGGGCAAGACGCTGGCAGTCCGCCAGGGCGGCAGGACGCTGGGGAACTGGCGCCTCGCCATCGTGCCGGACGCGCCGCCCTCGATCATCGCCGACCCGCCGCCCTCGGCCACCGAGCGCGGGACGCTGCGCCTCGCCTACAAGGCCAAGGACGATTACGGCGTCGCCAAGGTCAACGCGACGATCCACCTGCAGCGCCCGGACGGCAGCGCCGACGAGACCAAGGCGATGACGCTCGACCTGCCGCTGCCCAAGCTCAACGCGCCGTCTTTGGCCGACGTCAGCTATCACGACCTCACCACCAACCCGTGGGCGGGGCTGCCGGCCATCGTCCGCTTCGCCGCCACCGACACGGCCGGCCAAACCGGCGAAAGCGAGGCGGTGAAGTTCACCATCCCCGAGCGCGTGTTCCACAACCCGGTGGCGAAGCGCATCATCGCCGAGCGCAAGAAGCTGGCGCTGCGCGGCGACGCGGCGCGCGACGAGGTGATCGGCGGGCTCGAGGACATCGCGGCCCGCCCCGGCACGTATGACGGCGACCCGGTGGTGTTCCTGGCGCTGATCTCCGCCCGCTCGCGGCTGGGCTATGATCGCGACAAGAAGGGGCTCGAATCGGTCGAGAAGCTGCTGTGGGACACGGCGCTGCGGCTGGAGGACGGCAAGCTCTCGATCAGCGAGCGCGACATGCGCGAGATCGAGAAGAAGCTGATGGACGCGCTGGCGCGCAACGCGCCCGACGCCGAGATCCAGCGGCTGATGAACGAGCTGCAGCAGGCGCTGTCGCGCTTCATGCAGGCGCTGGCCGAGCAGATGATGAAGAACCGGCCGGACCAGAACCAGATGACCCAGATGGACCCGAACACGCGGTTCATCGAGGGCCAGGACCTGATGCGCATGCTGCAGCGCGCGCAGGAGCTGATGCGCATGGGCGCGCGCGACGCGGCGCGCGAGATGCTCTCCCAGCTCCGCAACATCCTGGAGAACCTGCAGAACGGCCGCATGATGAGCATGCAGCAGATGATGCAGCAGGGCCCCGCCGGCCAGGCGATGCGCCAGCTCCAGGACATGATCCGGCGCCAGAACGAGCTTTTGAACAAGAGCTTCCAGGCGCAGCGCCAGGGCGCCAAGCCGGGCGAGATGCAGATGTCGGCGGAGCAGCAGCAGGCGCTGCGCCAGGCGCTGCAGAAGCTGCGCGAGCAGCTCGGCAAGATGGGCCAGGGGATGCCGGGCAAGGCCGGCGAGCAGCTAGGCAAGGCCGGCGAGGCGATGGGCGACGCCGCCGGCTCGCTCGGGCGCGGCGACCCGACCGGCGCCATCGGACCGCAGACCCAGGCGCTCCAGGCGCTGCAGCAGGCCGGGCGCGGCATGATGCAGCAGATGATGAGCCAGATGGGGTACGGCCCCGGCTACGGGCCGTACGGGCCGGACATGATGAACCCGAACCAGCGGCTGCACGGAATGCGCGACCCGCTGGGCCGGCCCCTGCCCGAGCAGCAGCACGGCTTCGACGCCTCGGACGTCAAGATCCCGAGCGAGTCCGACGTGCAGCGCGCCAAGCACATCGTCGAGGAGCTGCGCCGCCGCGCCGGCCAGCGCAACCGTCCGAACCTCGAGCTCGATTATATCGAGCGGCTGCTCGACCGGTTCTGATCGGCATGTGAGACCGTTCGCGCTTCGAGACGGCACCTTCGGCGCCTCCTCAGCATGAACGGCTTCTGGTGTCTCGAACTGATTTCCGATCGCCCTGAGGAGCCCCGCGAAGCGGGGTCTCAAAGGGCGAACGCCGGAGGGCCTACCGCGTGGGGACCGGCGTGTCGCCGGTATAGTCGTAGAAGCCGCGGCCGGTCTTCTTGCCGAGCCAGCCCGCCTCGACGTACTTCACCATGAGCGGACAGGGCCGGTACTTGGAATCGGCCAGCCCCTCGTACAGCACCTGCATGACAGAGAGGCAGGTGTCGAGCCCGACGAAGTCGGCGAGCTCCAGCGGCCCCATCGGATGGTTCGCGCCGAGCTTCATCGCCGTGTCGATGGCGGAGATCGAGGCCACGCCCTCGTACAGCGTATAGACCGCCTCGTTGATCATCGGCAGCAGGATGCGGTTGACGATGAAGGCGGGGTAGTCCTCCGACACCACCGGCGTCTTGCCCAGCTTCCGCGCCATCTCCTCGACGGTCTGGAAGGTGCCGGGCTCGGTCGCGATGCCCGGGATGATCTCGACGAGCTGCATCAGCGGCACCGGGTTCATGAAATGAAGCCCGATGAACTTGCCGGGCCGGTCGGTCGCCGCGGCGAGGCGGGTGATCGAGATCGACGAGGTGTTGGTGGCGATCATCGCATCCGCCTTCAGATGCGGGATGAGCTGCTCGAACACCTTGCGCTTGACCGCCTCGTTCTCGGTCGCCGCCTCGACCACGAGGTCGCAATCGCCCAGCAAGCTGTACTCGACCCCGCTGCCGATGCGCCCGAGCGCCGCCTTGCGGTCCTCGTCGGATACGCGGCCGCGCGCGACCTGGCGCTCGAGGTTGCGCTCGATGGTGTTCATGCCGCGGTCGATCTGCTGCTGGTCGATGTCGACCACGACCACCTCGAGCCCGGCCAGCGCCGAGACGTGGGCGATGCCCGTGCCCATCTGGCCGGCGCCGATCACGCCCACCTTGCGGATCGGGCGCGGGCGGGCGACGGGCTCGGCATCGGGGGCGGTCTTTGCGGCGGTGGAGCTCTGGATCATCTACAGTTCCTCGGGTACGCGCGGCCGCCTAACGCGGCTTCACGCCTTGGCGGTCGAGTTCGGCGGCGAGCTCGGGCAGGGCCTGGAACAGGTCGGCGACGAGCCCGTAATCGGCGACCTGGAAGATCGGGGCATCCTCGTCCTTGTTGATGGCGACGATGACCTTGGAGTCCTTCATCCCGGCAAGATGCTGGATGGCGCCGGAGATGCCGACGGCGATATAGAGCTCGGGCGCGACCACCTTGCCGGTCTGGCCGACCTGGAAATCGTTCGACACGAAGCCGGAATCGACCGCCGCGCGCGACGCGCCGATGGCCGCGCCGAGCTTGTCGGCGATCGGCTCGATCAGCGTGAAATTGTCGCCCGACTGCATGCCGCGCCCGCCCGAGATCACGACGCGCGCGCCGGTGAGCTCGGGCCGCTCGCGAGCGCGTGAGCTCCTGGCCCTCGAACGTGGCGAGCCCGGTATCGTCGGCCGGCGCCGCCTGCTCGACCGGCGCCGCCGCGTCGCCGTCGGGCGCCGGATCGAAGGCGGTGGTGCGCACCGTCAGCACCTTGGTCGCGTCGGCGGACTTCACCGTGGCGAGCGCATTGCCCGCATAGATCGGCCGGACGAACGTGTCGGCGTCGATCACCTCCACGATCTCGGAGATCTGCGCGACGTCGAGCAAAGCGGCGATCCGCGGCGCGACGTTCTTGCCGTAGGTCGAGTTGGAGGCGAGCACGTAGCCGTAATCGCCGGCGAGCCCGACCGACGAGCGCCGCCAGGTTCTCGGCCGTGCCATGGGCGTAGCGCGCGTCGTCGCAGACCAGCACCTTGGCGACGCCCGCGAGCTTGGCGGCCTCGTCGGCGACCGCGCCGCAACCCTCGCCCGCCACCAGCACCGCCACCTCTCCGCCCAACGCCGCCGCCGCCTCACCACGTGGCGCGTCGCCGGGGCGAGCTGCGCGTTGTCGTGGTCGGCGAGGACGAGAGCGGCCATCAGATCACCCCCGCCTCGGTCTTGAGCGCCGTGACCAGCGCCTCGACCGTCTCGACCTTGCGCCCGCCCTGGCGCTTCGGCGGCTCGTCGACCTTCAGCGTGGCGAGGCGAGGCGCGACATCGACGCCCAGCTCGTCGGTCGTCATGGCGACGATCTGCTTCTGGCGCGCCTTCATGATGTTGGGCAGCGTGGCATAGCGCGGCTCGTTGAGGCGCAGATCGGTGGTGATCACGGCCGGCATCCTGAGCGTCAAGCCGCTCGAGCCCGCCATCGACCTCGCGCGTGACCTTGGCGGTCTCGCCCTCGATCTCCAGCTTGGAGGCGAAGGTGCCCTGGGCCCAGCCCGTCAGCGCCGCCAGCATCTGGCCGGTCTGGTTGGAATCGTCGTCGATCGCCTGCTTGCCGAGGATGCAGAGCCGGGGCTCTTCGCGCCCCACGAGGGCGGCGAGGATCTTGGCGGCGGCGAGCGGCTGGATCTCGGCGTCGGTCTTCACGTGGATGGCGCGGTCCGCCCCCATGGCGAGGGCGGTGCGCAGCGTCTCCTGGCATTGCGCCGGGCCGATGGTGACGGCGACGATCTCGGCGTCGAGGCCACGCTCGCGCAGGCGGATCGCCTCTTCCACGGCGATCTCGTCGAACGGGTTCATCGCCATTTTGAGATTCGCCGTCTCGACGCCGGTCCGGTCCGACTTCACGCGTACCTTGACGTTGGCATCGACCACTCGCTTCACGGCGACGAGAATCTTCATGCAAGTCCTGGGACAGTGGGCCGCTTTGTGGGACGGCGCGAACAGTTATGGGACGGCGACACCTCTGTCAACGCGCCGCGCCCGACGCCGGTTCTTTTCGCACCGCACACTAGGCAGAGGAGTCGCCGGAGTCAATTCGCGCGTGACGGGCGCGGGGGCCCCGGCGCGGTGCGGACGGTCAGTGGCGCGAGAGGACGAAGAAGGCACCGATCAGCAGGATGGCGATCAGCTGCGCGACCACGCGCATCCGCATCAACTTATTGGAATATTTGGCATTGAAGGCCCCGCCGCGGAGCATCGCCACGACGCCCACGATCAGGATGGCGAGCGTCGCGACCAGCGCGATCGGGATCAGAACGGAAAACACCGAGTCCATTCGGCCGATCATACAGTCCGCCGCAGCGGACGGGAATCACATTCGCAACCGCGAAGTATTGTGCGGTGCATCACGCCTCGCCAGGGCGCGGCGTTGGGGGTAGAGTGGGCCCATGAGCCTTCTCGACCGCATCCGCGAGTGCAACGCCCACGACCTGACCAACTTCCTGCCGTTCTACGTGGAGGGCGCGCGGGTGGGATGGGTCAAGAAGCCGTTCGCCCGCCGGCTGTCCGGATTCGACGCTTTCGCCGTGTCGACGGACGCCGTGGAGATGGCGGCCGAACTGACCGAGCCGGAGGCGCGGACGGCGGCCATGGCCGAGGTCGTGGACGCGCTGGCCGCGGACGGGGTGGTCACCGGCCTGCGCGGCGAGATGTATCCGGTCTCGACCTCGTTCGGGGCGGCGCCGCTGCTGATCATGGAGCGCGCCGCGGCGGCGCATTTCGGCGTGCGGGCCTATGGCGTGCACCTCACCGGCTATGTCCGCGGCCCCGACGGGGAAACCAGCGTGTGGGTCGGGCTGCGCGATCCCGACAAGCACGCCTTTCCCGGGCAGCTCGACAATCTGGTGGCGGGCGGCCAGCCGGTCGGCATCTCGCTCTCGGAGAACCTGGCGAAGGAGGCGCGCGAGGAAGCCTCGATCCCGCCCGAACTGATCGCCCGGGCCCGCCCCGCGGGCTGCGTCAGCTATTGCCAGGAGATCGCGGAAGGGCTGCGCCCCGACGTGCTGTTCTGCTACGACCTGGAGCTTCCGGCCGACTTCCAGCCGGTCAATACCGACGGCGAGGTGGTGGAGTTCTATCTCTGGACGGTCGACAAGACGATGCATGTCATCGCCTCGACCCGCGAGTTCAAGTTCAACTGCAACCTGGTCAATATCGACTTCTTCGTGCGCCACGGCTTCATCGCGCCCGACCACCCCGACTACGTCGAAATCCTGCGCGGGCTGCACTCCTAAGCCTCCGGGCGTCCGTGTCGGGCCGGTGCCACACCCCCCTGGGCACTGCCTTTCCCTCCCTTGCCGGCGCGGATCGTGATAGCATCTGGCTCATCGCGGCAACCGCGCCGCGGCGAAAGAGATGCGCTCCGTGCCGACCGTGTCGCGCTTCGCCCCGATCCTGCTTGCCGGCGCCCTGGCCGGCGCGCTCGCTCTCGGCCAGCCGGTGCGCGCCGCCGAGACCGAAGTCGACCTCGCGCTGGTGCTGGCCGTCGACGTGTCGGGCTCGATCGACGAGGAGGAGGCGCAGCTCCAGCGCGACGGCTATGCCCACGCCATCGTCGCCCCCGAGGTGATCGACGCGATCCGCCAAGGAGTGAACGGGCGCATCGCGCTCGCCTATGTCGAATGGTCCGGCATCGGCCAGCAGATGACGGTGGTCGACTGGCAGGTGATCGACGGGAAGGCCGCGGCGCAGCGTTTCGTCGCCGATCTGGGCGCGCGCCCGCCCGGGCGCGGGCGCTTCACCTCGATCAGCGGCGCCATCGACTATGCCGTGCCCATGTTCCAGGAGGCGCACGTCCACACTATCCGACGCGCGATCGACATTTCGGGCGACGGGCCGAACAACCGCGGCCGACCGGTGACCGAGGCGCGGGACCAGGCGGTCGCGCAGGGCATCACCATCAACGGGCTTCCCATCGTGAACGACCGGCCCAACTTCTTCGGCCGGCCGATGCCCGACCTCGACCTCTATTACCGCAACTGCGTGATCGGCGGGACGGGCGCGCTCTATGTCGTCGCCAAGGACTTCCAGTCCTTCGCCAACGCGATCCGCCGCAAGCTGATCCTTGAGATCTCGGACCGCGCCCCGCCGGCGCGGATCATCCGCGTCGCCGAGCCCGAGGGCCCCTCCTGCGACGCGGGCGAGTACGATTTCCGCCGCCGCCTGGGCGACCCGTAGCAGCTAAGGGCGGGTATTTCGGTCTGCGCCGGCCCTACACCGTGATGTTCAGCAGTTCGGCGGCGTTCTTCCACAATATGCGGTCCTTGGCCGCCTGCGGGATGGCGCGTGAGTTGCGCACGTAGCCCACCGCGTCGGTCTTCACCAGCGGCCAGTCGGAGCCGAGCATCACCTGGCTCGCCCCCGCCTTCTTGACCAGATAAGGCAGCATGTCGGGGTCGAAGATCACCGTGTCGTAGAAGAACCGCTTGAGATAGGTGCTGGGGCGCTTCTTCGCGTGTTCCTGCTGCCCGGCGCGGTTGCGCTCCCAGGCGTGGTCGGCGCGGCCGGCGTAGTACGGGATATAGCCGCCGCCGTGGCAGATGCAGATCTTGAGCTTGGGATAGTCGTCCATGATGCCCTCGTGGACGAGCGACATCATGGCCAGCGCCTCCTCGTAAGGCTGGCCGATCGTGTTCCACATGAAATATTTCTTGAGGCGCGAAACGTCGGTGGTGCCGAGCGGATGGACGAAGATCGGGCAGCCGAGGCTCTCGGCCTTCGCCCAGAACGGCCGGAACTCGGCCTCGCCCAGATCCTTCGCGCGGACGTTGGAGGCGATCCAGGCACCGCGCAGCCCCAATTCCTTGACGCAGCGCTCGAGCTCGCGCGCCGCGCGCGCCGGGTCCTGCAGCGGCACCGAGCCGATCCCGACGAACCGGTCGGGCTTGGTCGCGCAGAACTCGGCGATCGTGTCGTTGGTGACGCGCGCCGCCTCCAGCCCCTTGCGCGGCTCCATCCAGTAGCAGGTGATCGGGAAGTTGGTGGAGATCGCCTGCACGTCGACGCCCTGCTTGTCCATCTCGGCGATGCGGGCCTTGGGATCGGTCAGCAGCGGCCACATCTGCTGGTCGCGCCCGGCGAGCCCGGAGATCGAGCCCTCGGCGAACCAGTCCTCGGTGCCCGGCCCGCTCGACTTGATCGGGTTCTGCTTGACGTAGTCCAGCAGCGCCTGCAGCCGGACATGGGTGTGCATGTCGATGATGAATTTCTTGCGGGCGCGCGGCTTGGCACCCGTCCTTCGCGTCGCGGCGGAGCTTCGCCCCGCAACCTTCCTCGCCATCGCCCCGTCCCTTTCGTAGCGTGTTGGGCCGCGTGCCCGTGAGGGCCGTGGCCGATGGCCGCGCATTATGCCGGAAAGGCGGCGGGACGCCTAGACGCTGGCCGCGGCAGGGCGGGCATGATCTCGGTGGCCGCGGCGTCCAGGGTGGCATGCGCGGCGGCGGGGTCGAGATCGCCGAACGCAAGCTGGAAAACCAGATAGTTGGCCCCGATGACTTCAAGCTGTTTCTCAAGCTCGGCACGCACCTGGGCCGGCGTGCCGCAGACCAGCACCCCGGCCCGTTTCGCCTCGTCGAAGTCCCCGATCGAGGTGAGCTGGCGGTAGCCGAATCCCGTCGAAAGCTGCGTGAGGCTGGCGTACCAACGGGCATAGGCCGCGCGCGCCAGGCGCTCCGCCTCGGCCGCGGTCTCGGCGATCACCACATGGCGCGACGCGCCGACCAGCGGCGGTCTTCACCGGGCAGTCCGCCCGCTCCGGCGCACCGGCATGCTCGTCCCAGGCGGCGCGATAGCGGGCGGCGACCCGCCCCAGCCGGTCGGTCGGGCCGAGCATCACCACGTTCATCCCGTGGCGCGCCGGAAGGCCCACCGAACGCTCCGAGCCGAGCCCGTACCAGAGCGGCGGATGGGGCTTCTGGTGCGGTTTAAGCTCCATCGGCACATTGTTGATTTTATAGAACTCTCCGCGGTGGACCAGCCGCTCGGAAGTGAGCCCCTTGAGCACCGCCTCCAGCGCCTCGGCGAAGCGGTAGGGCGATTCGGCATTGTCGATGCCGAAGAACCCGCCCTCGAAGGGCGAGACGCCGCGCCCGACCCCGAGCTGGAACCGCCCGCCCGACAGATTGTCGAGCATGCAGATCTCCTCGACGAGCCTGAGCGGATTGTAGAACGGCAGGAGGTACACCAGCGGCCCGAAGCGGAGCCGGGTCGTGCGCGCCGCGACGGCGGAGAGCCAGACGCCCGGTGACGGCGCCATGCCGATCGGCGTGCCGTGATGCTCGGCCACATGATAGCCGTAGAACCCGGCCGCATCCGCCGCCGCGACCAGCGCCAGCCGGTCGGCGTAGTGCGCGGCGAGGTCCGGCCCCGGCCGGTCGAGATGGTCGAAGATTCCGAATTCGAGGGTCATGGGCGGAAGGTCGGTGAAAAGGATGCGGGGGCCGGTCCCCCGGCCCTCTTGGAGGTGGCGGGAGGGGCGGGTCGGAGACCCGCCCCTACATCCGCTGCGAAGCTGCGCCCTACAGCCCGAACACCTTCTGGGCGTTGAGCCCGAGGATGTTGCGCTTGCCCTGCTCGTCGAGGAACGGCAGGTCGAGGATGGTCGAGGGCAGGTCGAAGTCCCAGTGCGGCCAGTCCGACGCGTAGAGCAGGCTGTTCTTGCCGTCGATCGCGTTGAAGGTCGCCTCCAGCATCTCGAGGTTGGTGCGCTCCATCGGCTGCGTGGTGAAGTACATTTCCTTCATGTACTCGCTCGGCATGCGCTTCAGCGCCGGCGCCTCGGAGACGCGCATCAGGTACTCGTTATCGAAGCGCGTGGTCATGAAGGCGAGCCAGGTGACGCCGGATTCGATCCAGATCACCTTCAGCTTGGGGAACTTCTCGGGCAGCCCGTTCATCACCCAGTTCGCCAGATGAACCATGTTGCACAGGCTGAACGAGATGGCGTGCACGCTGAGGAAGCGGTTGAGCTGGCGCACGAACCCTTCGGACTGGCCCCAGAACGGGCCGGCATGGAAGGCGAGCGGCAGGCCGCGCTCCTCCAGCATGCGATAGAGTCGCATGTAGGAGTTGTGGTGCACCGGCTTGTAGCGCACCGACGTGACGGTGAAGCCGCGCACGCCCTTCTTGTCGCCGAACTCCTCGACCGTCTTGATGCAGGCGTCCGGGTCGGAGAACGGCAGGTAGATCAGCGCCATGATCCGGTCGTCGTGCGGCAGCACGCGCTCGGTCAGCCAGCGGTTATAGGCGAACGAGATGTTGATCTCGACGTCGAGCTCGGGATGCATGCCGAGCCCGAGCATCGGCGTCGGGAAGGTGACCTGGCGGTCGATGCCCATCGTGTCCAGCGCGCGGCGCACCAGCACCACGTCGCGCGGCAGCCCCTCGTCGTTCTGGGTCGATTCCTCGAGGCCCGGATCGTGCGGGATGCGCCCGCCCACGTTCTGGTGGGCCGGCCAGGCCGAGGTGTTGAGGATGCCCGGCGTCAGGTTGCCCTTGACCTTGAAGTTCGACGCGATGTCCTTGATGACCGGATCGGGGATGCGCTCGACCACCTCGGACCAGGACTGGGTCTCGAAATGATGCGCGTCGACGTCGACGATGAAGTAGTCGTCGAGATTGTACTTCTTGCGCTGCAGCTTGGCGCGGGCCAGCGTGTCGCGCGTGTCGGTGGAGCGGCCGAACTCCTTCACGGGCAGTTCGCGGGCGCGCTCGACTCCAGTGTCCATTCGTCCATCCTCCGGCCGGCCGCGGGACGCTGCCCAAGGCCGAATTGTTGCGCGCCGGGACCATAGCACAGAGGCTGGGCGGGGGAATATGGCGCGCGCGGATCCGAACGCTGAGATTGCGTCGCGGTCGCGAGCTAGCCGGCCTCGATGCCGGCGAGGCGGGCGAAACGGCGCCGGCTCGCCGACTCGTTGCCGCCCTCGGCGGCGAGCGCCATGGCGCGCTTGAGGTAGAGCCCGATATCGTGCTCGTCGGTGTAGCCCATCGCGCCGTGGAACTGCAGAGCGCCCTTGCAGACCGCCAAGGCCGCCGCCGAGGCCTTGGCCTTCACCGCCGCCGCCATCGCGCCCGCCGGCTGGCCGCGATCCATCGCGGCAGCCACCTGGTAGGCGAGCGAGCGCGTCAGCTCGATTTCGATGAAATTGTCGGCGGCGCGGTGCTGCAGCGCCTGGAAGCTGCCGATCGGCTTGCCGAACTGCTCGCGCGTCTTGAGGTAGTCGAGGGCGATCGCGAAGGCGCGGTCCATCACGCCGACCAGCTCGGATGCCAGCAGCAGGGCGGCGAGGTCCACCATCCGCTCGATCGCCGCCTCGGCCGCGTTGCCACCGAGGAGCGCCTCGGCCGGCGCGCCGTCGAGGGTGAGCGTTCCGAGCCTCCCGCCATCGACGGCGGGGGCGAGGTCCAGCGATACGCCCGGCGCGCCGCGCTCGACGAGGGCGAGCACCGGCCCCGCCGCCCCGCGCGCCGCGACGACGAACGCATCCGCCGCCCCGGCGACCGCCGCCTTGCGGCCGGTGAGGCGCAGCGCGTCGCCGTCGCCTTCCGCCCGCGTCGCGAGCGACAGCGGACCGGCATCGAAGACGCGTTCGGCGAGCGCCGGCACGACGATCCGCTCGCCCGCCAGCACCGGGGCCAGAGATCGGCCCCGCTCGCTTGCGGCGAGCGCCGTGCAGGCGGCGACGGCCTGGGCGAGAGGCGCGGTGGAAAGCCCCCTGCCCGCCTCCTCCATCACCACGCAGAGCGCGGTCGCGCCGAGGCCGAGCCCACCCTGCGCCTCCGGCACGCCGAGGGCGAGCCAGCCGGCGCCCGCGAGCGCGCGCCACAGCGCCGCGTCGTGGCCCGTCTCGCCGGCACGCACGGCGCGCAGCCTCGCCGGCCCCGCCGCACGCGCCATCAGCTTCGCGGCCGAGTTGCGCAGCAGCGCCTGCTCCTCTGTCAGCAGCGGATCCATGGGCTCAGGTCAATTCGTCGTCCGGTATGTCGGCCTGCTTCGCCAGATGGCGCAACAGGCCCGTCTTAAGCGCGCGGTTGCGATGAATGGGTATCGAAAGGCGCACCACGCTGCCAACCTTGCCGTAGATATGATGGCTTCCATTGACCCGGAGCAATTGCCAGCCTCGCCGCTCGACCAACCGAGCGAACTCGCGCCCGGAAATGGCTCTCATACGGCGATTTCAATAATCTGCTCGCTGCCACCGGGCGTGGGTTGGGCCACGTCCACGGAAAGACACCCCTCAATTGCCTCGTGCAAGTTCCGAAGCAATTCCTCCATGGTTTCGCCTTCGGTAGCGCAACCGGGAATCGCCGGGACTTCGGCCCAGTAGCCCCCTTCCTCAGCTTGATGAATGACGACCTTAATCTTCATTTTACACTCCGGATGACATGCGGAGGATAGGCTTCGCCCCATCGAGTTCAAGCGCCCTCATCCCGGCAGGCCGAGCACGCGGCGGGCGAGGATGTGACGTTGAATCTCCGACGTGCCGCTGCCGACCGACATGCGACGCGACTCGAAGGTCTGCGCCGTCGGGTGGACAGGCCCGTCCGCTGTGTCGAGCGGGGCGTCGAGCGCGCCATGCCCGCCGGCCGCCTCGGCGAGGAGCGCCGCCGCGCGCTGCGCAAGCTCGCCGCCCGTCACTTTCATCACCGAACTCGCCTGCGGCGCGGTGCGCCCGGCGCCGTGAAGCTGCGCGCCGTGCCGGTAATAGGCGGCGAACGCCATATGGTCGATGGCGAGCGCGGCGAGCCGGTCGCGGAAGGCGGGATCGTCCATCGCGCCCGGTCGCGCGGCCGAGCCGCTTCGCCTGCTCGATCAGGTCGGCCGCCATGCGCGGCGTGCCAGTGGCGAAGCGCTCGTTGCCGAGCACCAGGTTGGCGACCTTCCAACCTTCGTGGAGCGGGCCGAGCAGGTTTTCGCGCGGTACGCGGACATCGTCGAAGAACTCCTCGGCGAACTCGGAATCGCCGACGATGGTGCGGATCGGCCGGATCGTGATTCCGGGCGTGCGAAGGTCGATCAGCAGCATGGACAGGCCCTGCTGCTTCTTCGGCGCGTCGGGGTCGGTGCGCACCAGGGCGAACATCCAATCGGCATAGTGGCCGTTGGTGGTCCAGCATTTGTGGCCGTTCACCACGAAATGGTCGCCGTCCAACACGGCGCGGGTGCGCAGGCTCGCCAGGTCCGATCCGGCGCCGGGCTCGGAATAGCCCTGGCACCAGGTCACGTCGCCGGTGAGGATGCCCGGCAGGTGGCGCGCCTTCTGCTCGGGCGTGCCGACCTCGATCAGGGTCGGGCCGATGAAGTTGAGCCCGTGCGGATAGGGCGTCGGCGCGCCGATGCGCACCATCTCCTCGAGCAGGATCACCTGCTGGGCGAGCGTCGCGCCCATGCCGCCAGCCTCCTTCGGCCAGTGCGGCGCGATCCATCCGCGCTCGTAGAGCTTGCGATGCCAGGGGCGCAGCTCGGCCGGCTCGACGCGATGGGCGCGGTGGCACAGCTCGCGCGGCGCGTTGGCGTCGATCCAGGCGCGCACCTCGGCGCGGAACGCGGCCTCCTCCGCGCTGTCCGAAGTGAATGAAAAGACGTCGGCGTCGGCGGACATGAAGCTTCCCTGGCCCCCGTGACGGTTGACAATTTCGCGGCGAGCGCGGCTTACTATCGGTCAATTGGGACGTCCCAACAAGGACGCCCGCAGGGCGCACGGATAGCGGAAAACCGGCCCGCGCGCCCAGGGGAAGAAACGCGCGCACCGCGCCCGGGAGGGAAAGATGATTCCTCGCGCCGCCTTTGTGCTCGCGATGGTGAGCGCCATCGCACGGCCGCCGGCCTTGCGCCCTGCCAAGCCAATCCCCCTCGATACCTGCCCGGCCTCGGTGCCGGACGGCGCCAGATGAAGTGATCGAGGGGAAGGCCGACATGAAGACCGTTCTCGCCGCGGCGCTGGCCGCGCTGATCGCCCTTCCCGCCGCGGCGCGCGCCGACGGTCCCGCAACCATGCGCTTCGCCTTTCCCCAGGGGCCGAAATCTTACGTCTACACGGCGGGCGTCGTGCCCTGGTCCAAGGCCGTGACGGCGGAATCGGGCGGCGCCGTCGACATCAAGCTGTTTCCCGGCCCGCAGCTCGCCAACGAACCTTGAGACGTCTACGACCGCACCGTGAACGGGGTGATCGAGCTGGCGCTACTGGCGCCATCGTTATCCCCTGACCTGCTTTCCCGAAGTCGATGGTGTTCGAACCTGCCCTTCGTCGACGAGGATTCGCTGGCCGCGTCGGTCGCGCTGTGGCGGCTCTACGCCGACACGGCCATCCAGCGCCGCCAGCGACTATGCCAAGGTCGCACGTGAGCGAGCCTGTTCAAGGCCGTGTCGACGCTCGAAGACCGATGCAGCCATCGACCAAGCCGGTGCACCGGCGACCCCGGACGGCGCTCATGTGCTCGGCGCGTTCGAGGCCGAGATGACAAAGGTCCGCTCCGGCATGTGATCGGCCAACCGCCGCGCCCGAACGCGGCTGTGAGAAACGAGAAAAGGGAGGATCCTTCATGACCCGATTTGCCCCCGCCGCCCTCGCGGCCGCCCTGATCGCGGCCGCGCCGCTGGCCGTGCGCGCAGCCGAGCCCCTGGTGCTGCGGCTCGGCTTCCCCGCCCCGCCGCAGTCCTACGTCAACACGCTGGGCGTGACGCCGTGGAAGAAGGATGTGGAGAAGGCGGCCGGCGGGACGATCGACATCAAGCTCTTCCCGGGTGGAACCGTGGCGAACTTCCACAACGCCTATGATCGCGTGGTCAACGGCGTGATCGAGATGGCGTTCTCGACCATGGGCTCGGTCGCCGGGCTGTTCGAGAAGTCGAACGTCAGCTCGCTGCCCTTCGAGGCCGAGAACAGCGTCGAGGCGAGCCTCGCCGAGTGGCGCATGTATGCCTCGGGCGTCACCGCCAGCGACTACGAGAAGGTCGTGCCGCTGGGGCTGTTCACCTTCTCGAGCTCCAACCTGCACACCCAGAAGCCGATCAACAGGATGGAGGACCTGCAGGGCATGAAGCTCGCCGGCGGCGGACGCATCGGCGCCGACACGCTCAACCTGCTGGGCGCGGTGCCGATCACCATGACGCCCGCCGAATACTACCAGGCGATCAATCGCGGGCTGATCCAGGGCTCCACCCTGTCCTGGCCCGGCGTTCTGGTGTTCAAGACGTTCGAAGTGGCGAAGAACCACCTGATCAACGTGCCGTTCGGGCTGGCCGGCGGCTACGTCATCATGAACAAGACCGCCTACGCCAAGCTGCCGCAGAAGGCGCGCGCCGCGATCGACAAGTATTCGGGCGAGCCCTTCGCGCGCCGGCTGGGCATCGGCGGCGAGAAGGCCGACGCGCACATCCTCGGCATGCTGAAGAAGAAGCCGGGCCAGGAATTCACCAAGCTGACCGCGGCGGAATCGGCGCGCTGGAAGAAGGTGCTCGAGCCGATCGCCGCGCAATGGGTCAAGGAGACGCCGGACGGGGCGCGCGTGCTCGCCGCCTACCGCGCCGAGGTCGCCAAGGCCCGCAAGGAAGGGTTCTGAACCATCCACGGAGAGGCTTAGATGAAGTCGCTGATTGCCGTCCTGACGCTCGCCGCCGCCCTCGCCGCCGCGGGCCGCGCCGATGCCGCGGGGTCGATCGAGCTGAAGTTCGGCTTCCCGAACCCGCCGACGGCGTGGATCAACACGATCGGCATCGGCAACTGGGCCAAGAACATCGCCATCGCGTCGAACGACACGGTGCACATCAAGGTGTTCGCCGGCGGCTCGGTGGTGAACCAACGCAACGTCTATGACCGCGTGCTGAACGGGGTGGTCGATTTCGGCTATGGCCCGTTCGGCGAGATCAGCGACCAGATGCCCCGCACCGAGGTCACCGCCCTGCCCTTCGAGGCCGACAACATGGTCGAGGCGTCGAAGGCGCTGTGGCGGATGCTGCAGGCCGGGACGTTCGACCAGGATTTCGCGCGCCTCCACCCGATCACGGCGTTCTGCCTGCCGCCCAGCGGGCTGCACACCGTGGCGAAGGAGGTGCGCACGCTGGACGACCTCAAGGGCATGAAGATCATCTCCGCCACCCGCATCAACGGCGAGGTGGTCGAGCGGCTGGGCGCCACCGTCGTGTCGCTGACCAACCCGCAATCCTACGCGGCGCTCAATCGCGGCGTCGCCGCCGGCACGATGCTGTCCGACGCCGGGCTGGTGGTATTCAAGCTGCAGGAGGTGACGCACTACCACCTGAACCTGCCGCTCGGCTGCTCGGCCGGCGGGTTTTTCATGAACAAGGCCGCCTATTCCCGGCTGCCCGCCACCGCGCAGCACGCGATCGACGCGGCCTCGGGCACGCCGATGGCCGACTTCATGGCGGAGGAGGCGCACGCCCAGGACCTCAAGGCGCACGCCGTCATCGCCCAGCGCCCCGGCGCGGTGATGGTCAAGCTGGCGCCGGACGAGGCCGAGCGCTGGCGCGCGCGCCTCGCCCCGGTGGCCGAGGACTGGGCGAAGGCGACGCCCGACGGCGCCGAGGTGCTGGCCGCCTACCGCGCCGAGATCAAGAAGATTCGCGGCGGCTCGTGATAGACCCGCGCCCGTCCCATTCTCACACCAGGAGAGCTACGTGACCCGCACCCGAGTTCTTTCCGCCCTTGCCGGCGCCGCGCTGCTGGCCGTTCCCCTGGCCGGCCGGGCCGCCGAGCCGGTGACGCTGAAGTTCGTCTTCCCTGCGCCGCTGAGCCCGTTCTCGAAGGCGATGTTCGCCTGGAAGGACAATGTCGAGAAGGACACCAAGGGCGCCGTGAAGGTGAAGATGTTCGTCGGCACCGCGGTCGCCAATTTCGGCAACGTGCTCGACCGCATCCAGAACGGCGTGGTCGATCTCGGGTTCGGCATCTACGGGCCCTATTCGCGCCAGGTGCCGAAGACCTTCGTCGTCGAGCTGCCCTTCGAGTCCGACACCTCGGTCGAGGGCTCGGTCGGGCTGTGGCGCCTCAAGGAGGCAGGCGTCACGGCCGAGGAATACAAGGCCTATCACCCGCTGGCGCTGTTCTGCTTCACCGGCACCAGCCTGCATTCGACGCGGCCTGTGACGAGCGCCGCCGACATCAAGGGGCTGAAGGTCGCGGCCTCGGGCAAGGTGATGGCCGACGACCTGTCGCTGATGGGCGCGGCGCCCATCACCATCAACCCGACCGAGTTCTACGAATTGCTCAACCGCAATCTGGCGCAGGGCGTGCTGATCTCGTGGGACGGCGCGCTGACCTTCAAGCTGCAGGACGTCGCGCGCTACCACATGACCGTGCCGTTCGGGCAGTTCCCGGCCTTCGTCATCATGAACACGAAGGCATACGAACGCCTGCCCGGCATCGGCCGCGCCACGGTCGACAAGTATTCCGGCGAGATCTTCTCCCGCCAGATCGCCGAGCAGCTCGACGCGACCAACGTGGAGGCCATCGACAAGTTGAAGAAGATGGACGGCCAGCACGTCAACGCGCTCACCTCCGAACAGCTCGAGAAGTGGCACGAGACGCTCGATCCGATCACCGCCGACTGGGTGAAGAGCACGCCGGACGGGGCGCACGTCCTGGCCGCGTTCCGCGCCGAGGTAAAGAAAATCCGCGGCGGATCGTAAACGGCCGCCGCATCCGACATCGCAAAGGGAGACGCACGTGATCCGCAAGAAACCGCTTCTCGCCCTCGCCGCCGCGGCGGCCCTTCTCGCCCTGCCGGCCGCGCCGCGCGCGGCCGAGCCCGTGACGCTCAAATTCGGCTTGCCGGCGAGCGCTGGACAGCGACTTCGCGCGCATATCGCGATGGCGTGGAAAGCCGACGTCGAGAAGGCGTCGAACGGCGCGCTGAAGCTGCAGATGTTCCCCGGCGCCTCGGTGGCGAAGTTCGCCAACGTGCTCGACCGCATCCAGAACGGAGTGGTCGATCTCGCCTTCGGCATCTTCGGGCCGTTCTCGCGCTCGCATCCGCAGACCTTCGTGGTCGAGCTTCCCTTCGTCACCGACAACTCGACCGAGTGCTCGACCGGGCTGTGGCGGCTGCACGAGCACGGGCGTCACGTCCAACGAGTACTCGGCCATCCATCCGCTGGCCCTGTTCTGCTTCACCGGCGCCAGCCTGCAATCGACCAAGCCGGTGCACACCGCCGACGACATCAAGGGGCTGAAGATCGCCGCCTCGGGCAAGGTGATGGCCGACGATTTGAAGCTGATGGGCGCGGCGGCGATCACCATCAACCCGGGCGATTTCTTCGAGGCGCTGAACCGCGGCCTGGCGGCGGGGGTGCTGATCTCCTGGCCCGGCGCCGAGTCGTTCAAGCTGCAGGACGTCGCGAAGTACCACATGTCGACGCCGTTCGGCCTGTTCCCGGCCTTCATCGCGATGAACAAGGCCTCGTATGCCAAGCTCAGCGGCGACGCCAAATCCGCCATCGACAATCTGTCGGGCGAGACGCTGTCCAAGCGCATCGGCGTCGGGCTCGACAAGTCGAACGATGCGACCATCGCAATGTTCAAGAAGCTCGAGGGCCACGAGGTGCGTCACCCTCTCGGACGCCGAGCTGAAGCGGTGGGACGAGATGCTCGAGCCCGTCACGCAGGACTGGGAGAAGCACACGCCCGACGGCGCCGAGGTGCTGTCCAAGTTCCGCGGAGAGCTGAAGAAGATCCGGTCGGGGTCCTGATCCCGGCCGTCGTCGCGCCACTGCGAAGGGAGACGACGATGAGACAGGCGAACTGGCTCCGCCTCGCGGCTGTGGCCGCCCTGCTCGCTCTGCCCGCCGCGCCGCGGGCGGCCGAGCCGATCACGCTGAAATTCGCCTGGCCGGCCCCGGTGGGCACCGACTCCTCGGATATCGGGCTGGGCTGGAAGGACGACATCGTCAAGGCGGCCGGCGGGCTGTTGAAGGTGCAGGTCTATCCCGGCGCGCAGATCGCCAAGACAACCAACGTGCTCGACCGGGTGGAGAACGGCGTCGCCGACATCGGGTTCGGCATCTTCGGGCCGTATTCGCGCACCTTCCCGCAGACCTTCGTCGTCGAGCTGCCCTTCTCCTGCAAGCAACTCGACCGAATGCTCGACGGCGCTGTGGCGGCTCAACGCGTCGGGCGTCACCTCCGCCGAGTACAAGCGCGTCCACCCGGTGGCGCTGTTCTGCTTCACCGGCGCCAGCATGCAGTCGACCAAGCCGGTGCGGAAGCTGGAGGACATGGCGGGGCTGAAGATCGCCGCCTCGGGCAAGGTGATGGCCGACGACCTGAAGCTGATGGGCGCAGCGCCGGTGACCATCACGCCGGCCGACTTCTTCGAGGCGCTGAACCGCGGGCGTGATCGACGGCGCGCTGATCTCGTGGCCCGGTGCGACCGCGTTCAAGCTCGAGGACGTGACGAAGTTCCACATGTCGACGCCGTTCGGCCTGTTCCCGGCCTTCGTCGTGATGAACACGAACAGCTACAACCGCCTGCCCGCGAAGGTCAAGGCGGCGATCGACAAGTACTCGGGCGAGGCGTTCTCGCACCGCTTCGGGGTCGGGCTCGACGCCTCGAACGACAAGACCATCGCCGATTTCAAGAAGATGAAGGGCCACGAGGTGGTCGAGCTGTCGCGATGCCGAGCTCGCCCGCTGGGACAAGACGCTGGCGCCGATCACCGCGGAATGGGTGAAGCGCACCCCCGACGGCGCCCACGTGCTCAACGCATTCCGGGCGGAAATCAAGAAGATCCGCCAGGGTTCGTAATGGCCGTGCCCGCGCGCGGGCCGGCGCGCGTTGACAAGACCGCCCGCGACAAAGCTTAATAGCGCGGACAGGGGCGGCATGTGGCGCCGCCCCTCGGCATATCCGGGCGGCGCGGCCAGCCGCCCCAAAGAAGGGAGAATGCATCGATGAACCACCGCCCCCTCGCCGGGCTTGTTGCCGGCCCGCTCGCGGCCGCGCCGCTCGCCGGCCGCGCCGCCGAGCCGATCACCCTCAAGTTCGGCAATCCCGGCTCGCCCAACGGCCACGTCTCCAACTTCATCATCAAGCCCTGGGTGAAGAAGGTGAACGACGAGGCGAACGGGATGCTGCGGGTCCAGCTCTTCTCCGGACCGGCGCTCGGCCATTTCCCGCAGATCTACGACCGCGTGCTGAACGGCGTCGCCGACATCGCGTTCGGCCTTCTGGGCCCGATCTCGCGCCAGTTCCCCAAGACGTCGGTCGCCTCGCTGCCGTTCGAGACGCATGACGCCTCGACCGGCACGGTGGCGCTGTGGAACGTCTATGAGCGCGGCCTGCTCGCCTCGGAGTGGAAGGAGGTGAAGCCGCTGACCCTGATGGTGTTCCCCAACGTCGTCATCCACACCAACAAGACGATCCGGTCGCTCGCCGACATCAAGGGCATGAAGCTTTCGGTGCAGAGCCGGCTGATGGCCGACACGATCGAGCGGCTCGAGGCCGCACCGATCACGCTGGCCGTCACCGACCTGTACCAGAGCCTCAGCCGCGGCGTGGTCGAAGGTTCGGTCATCGGCTGGCCGGCCACCAAGAGCTACAAGCTGGCCGACGTCACCCACTACCATCTCGAAGTGCCGCTGGGCGGCGAGGTGACGTTCGTCATGATGAACAACAAGAGCTATCAGAAGCTGCCCGAGAAGGGCCGCGCCATCGTCGACGCCGCCTCCGGCGCGCCGTGGGCGAAGGCGATCGGCAAGATCCTGGACGAGGCCGACGACGAGGAGAGCGAGAAGGTGGCGCACGAGAAGGGCCAGACCGTGGCGCATCTGCCGCCCGCCGAAGAGGCGAAGTGGAAGGCCCGGGTCGAGCCCGTGGTGGCCGCCTGGACCAAGCGCACCCCCGACGGCGCCCAGGTGCTGTCCGCATACCGGGAAGAAACCGACAAGCTGATGAAGAAGTAGCGGCGCCCACAAGGCATGCGCCGCGCAATCCATTCACGAGGAGCTTGATGAACATACGTGTGCTTGCGGCGGCCCTTGCGGCCGCCGCCTTGGCGCTTCCGGCCGCCCGTCCTGCGGCCGCCGATCCGGTGCAGCTCAAATATGCGTATCCGGGCGCACCCCAGGCGGAGATCTATTCGAACGGCATCGTGCCGTGGGCGAAGGAGGTGGAGAAGGCCTCCGGCGGCGCCGTGGAGATCAAGCTGTTCCCCGGCATGGCGCTCGCCTCTCCGTTCAACGTGTACGACCGGGTGATCAACGGCGTGGCCGATTTCGGGTTTCTCCTGCTCGGGCTCTACCCGCAGCAATTCCCGAGGGCGACGGTGGCCATGCTGCCCTACGCGGCCAGCAACCCGCACGAAGCCGCCGTCGCCATGTGGCGCGTCTACGAGAAGGGGCTGTTCGGCGACGAGCTGTCCAAGATCAAGCCGATCGCACTGTTCGCCTTCACCAACATGTCGGTGCACACGCACAAGCCGGTGCACACCCTGGCCGACCTCCGCGGCATGAAGGTGGCGACGATGAGCCGGACGCTCAGCGAGGTGATCCGCGAACTCGGCGGCACACCCATCACGATGCCGCCGGGCGAATTCTACCAGAGCCTGAAGCGCGGCACGGTTGACGCGGCCGGCATCGGCTGGCCCGGCATCATGCCGTTCAAGCTGTACGAGGTGACGAAGTTCCACCTGCAGGCGTCGCTGTCGGCCGAAGGCGGGCTGAACTTCATGAACAAGCAGAGCTACGCGCGCCTGCCCGAGGCGGGCCGGAAGGCGATCGACAAGCTGGCCGGGCTGCCGTTCAGCGAGCGCATGGCACGCACGGTCGCCTCGGAAGACGAGCGTGGGCTCGCCCAGACCAAGAAGCTCCACCAGACCATCACCACGCTGTCGCCGGAGGAGGAGAAGCGCTGGCGCAAAGCGACCGACGCCGTCATCGCCGCATGGGAGAAGAAGACCCCGAACGGGCCGCAAGTGCTCGCCGCCTTCCGCAAGGAGATCGAAGCCGTCCGCACCGGGAAATAACGGCTGCGGGCCGTGGTTTGACAGCGCCTTTCGCGACCCGCTACGCATGACCAGAGGCAAAACCAAATCAGGGAGACTGTAATGATCCGTTGCGCCCTGCCGGCCGCCGCTGCCGTGGTGGCGATCACGGCCGTGTCCGCGGCCGCCTTCGCCGCCGAGCCCGTCCAGCTCAAGTTCGGCGACCCCGGCCCGCCCACCGCCTCGATCTACGTCCACATGATCAAGCCGTGGACGGCGCAGGTGAACGAGCAGTCGCACGGCGCGCTCGCCGTGAAGGACTATATCGGCGGCACGCTGGTCAACATGCGCAACACCTACGACCGCATCCTGAACGGCGTGGCCGACATCGCCTTCTGCATCCTGGGACCGGTGTCGTCGCAATTCCCCAAGACGCAGGTCGCCACCCTGCCCTTCGAGGCCGAGAGCGCGCACGAGGCCGGCCTCGCGCTGCAGCACATGTACGACAAGGGCATCATCTCGGACGAGTGGAAGCGGGTGAAGCCGATCGCGTTCGGCGTGTTCGCCAACCTGACCTACCACACCGTCCCGCGCGTCGATAAGCTCGAGGACCTCAAGGGCCTCAAGATCAGCGTGCAGGGCCGCATCGCCGGCCAGACGCTCGAGCGGCTCGGCGGCACGCCGATCTCGCTGCCCATCACACGAGGTGTACCAGGCGCTGCAGCGCTCGACGATCCAGGGCGCGGCCATCGGCTGGCCGGCCACGGTGGACTTCAAGCTGACCGACATCGTCCACCACCACCTGCACGAGTCGCTGGGCGGGGCGTCGGCGATGATCATCATGAACAACAAGTCCTATGAGAAGCTGTCGGGCAAGGCGAAGGAGGTGATCGACGCCAATATCGGCACCGTGTTCACCAACTGGTTCAACAAGACCATCGACGACACCGAGCACGAGAACGTCGAGAAGGTCGACAGCAAGATGAAGGGCCAGGAGATGCACCGCCTCACCGACGCCGAGCGCGCGCGGTGGAAGGAGCGCATCGCCCCCGTGATCGACAACTACATCCAGCACACGCCGGACGGACAGCGCGTGCTCGACGCGTTCCGCAAGGAGGTCGCATCGATCCGCTCCGGCACGTAGCCATCGGCGCCCCAGGGCGCGGGCGGCCGGCGGCGTCCTCCGCCCCCGCGGCCCCGGGGCGTTTGACAGGTCCAGCCGAACCCGATAGCTAGAAAGGTCAAGGGAATGCTTCGCGCCACCAAGGCCGGAAACGGCCAGGCGCCTCCAGGCCCGCGCCCTTGCGGGCCCCCACCACACGGGAGACCTCGCATGACCTCCAGAGCTCTGCCGGCGCTCGCCGCCGCCTTTGCGATCACTGCCGCGTCGGCCGCCGCCTTCGCCGCCGACCCGCTGGTGCTGAAATACGGCGATCCGGGCCCGCCCAACGCCTCGATCCACACCGACCTGATCGCGCCATGGTCGAAGCAGGTGGCCAAGGAGTTGGGCGGCGCGCTCGACATCAAGGTCTATGTCGGCTACTCGCTGGTCAACATGCGGAACACGATGGACCGCGTGTCGAACGGCGTCGCCGACCTCGCCTTCTGCATCCTCGGGCCCATCTCGTCGCAGTTCCCCAAGACGCAGGTCGCCACCCTGCCCTTCGAGGCCGAGAGCGCGCACGAGGCCGGCCTCGCGCTGCAGCGCCTGTACGACAAGGGAATCATCGCGGACGAGTGGCAGCGGGTGAAGCCGATCGCGTTCGGCGTGTTCGCCAACCTCACCTACCACACCGTGCCGCGCATCGACACGCTGGACAACCTCAAGGGCCTCAAGATCAGCGTGCAGGGCCGCATTGCCGGGCAGACGCTGGAGGCGCTCGGCGGCACGCCGATTTCGCTGCCGATCAACGAGGTCTATTCCGCCCTGCAGCGCGGCACGATCGAGGGCGCGGCCATCGGCTGGCCGGCGACCGTGGCGTTCAAGCTGACCGACATCGTGCGCCACCACGTGCGCGCCTCGCTGGGCGGCGCGACCGCGATCATGATCATGAACAACAACACCTACGCCAAGCTCTCGGGCCAGGCCAAGAAGGCGATCGACGACCATATCGGCACCGGCTACACGAACTGGTTCAACAAGGTGATCGACGATACCGAGACGCAGAACATCGGCGCCACCGAGAACATGAAGGACCAGGAAATCCACAAGCTGACCGCCGACCAGACAGCGACTTGGAAGAAGCGCATCCAGCCGGTCATCGCGAACTGGGTGAAGAGCACGCCGGACGGCGAGAAGGTGCTCGAAGCCTTCCGCAAGGAGATCGCCGCGATCCGCGCCGGAAGCTGAGGGGAGGCCGACATGACCCGACGCACCGCCGTCGCCGTCGCGGCCCTCGCCGCGGCGATCCTCGCCCCCGCCCTCGTTCGCGCCGCCGAGCCGGTGACGCTGCGCTTCGGCTTCCCCGCCCCGCCCCAGTCCAAGGTCAACGTCTGGGGCTCGGGCCCGTGGTCGAAGGACGTGATGAAGGCCGCCGACGGCACGCTGGACATCAAGCTGTTCGCCGGCAACGCCATCGTCAGCACGCGCACCACCTACGACCGCACGGTCTCGGGCGTGTCCGACATCACGTTCGGCATCTTCGGCCCGCTGCAGGGCCTGTTCCAGAAGGTCACGGTGACCGAGCTGCCATTCGAGGCGGAAAGCGACACCGAGTCCAGCCGGGCGCTGTGGCGCCTGTGGAAGCAGAACCTGATCAACGACGAATTCGCGAAGGTGAAGGTGCTGTCGCTGTTCACCTTCCCGTCGCCCGGGCTGCACACCCACAAGCCGGTCAAGACGGCGGCCGACATACAGGGCCTGAAATTCGCCGTCTCGGGCCGCATCCTGGCCGAGCTGATCAGCGCCCTCGGCGGCTCGCCCGTCACGCTCGGCCCGCCCGAATACTACCAGGCGGCGCAGCGCGGGGTGGTCGACGGCGTCTTCGTCGGCTGGTCCGCCGTCACCACCTTCAAGCTCGCCGACGTGACGCGCTACCACATGGACACGGGCGCGGGCTTCGCCCCGGCCTTTATGCTGATGAACAAGCAGTCCTATGCCCGCCTGCCGCAGAAGGCCAAGGACGCGATCGACCGCTATTCGGGCGAGCCCTATTTCGAGCGGATGGGCAAGGTGACCGACCGCATGGACGAGGTCGGGCGCAAGCTGGTCCAGGCCCGCAAGGGCCACGTCGTCACCGCCATCGCGCCCGCCGAGAAGGCGAAGTGGAAGAAGCTCGCCGTGCCGATCGTGAAGCGGTGGGAGCACGACACCGAGAACGGCCCGGCAATCCTGGCGGCTTTCCGCAAGGCGCTCGATGATATCCGTTCCGGCAGTTGAGCCGGCGGCAAAAGAGAGGGAGAAAACTTCGATGTTGAGACGCGTCGTCGCCATCGCCGTGGCAGGAGCGTGCGTGGTGCTGCCCGCGCTCGCCCGCGCGGACACGCCGGTCACGCTGCGGTTCGGGTTCCCGGCCCCGCCGCAGTCCAAAGTCAATGTCTGGGGTTCAGGCCCGTGGTCCCAGGACGTGATGAAGGCGGCCGACGGCACGCTCGACATCAAGCTGTTCCCCGGCAACTCGATCGTCAACGTGCAGACCACCTACGACCGCACGGTCGTCGGCGTGTCCGACATCACGTTCGGCATCTTCGGCCCGCTGCAGGGCGTGTTCCAGAAGGTGAATGTGACCGAGGTGCCGTTCGAGGCCGAGAACGACACCGAAGCCAGCATCGCGCTGGCCCGGCTGTTCGACAAGGGGCTGCTGGACAAGGCGTTCGACAAGGTGAAGGTGCTGTCGCTGTTCACCTTCCCGGCGCCGGTCATCAACACGAACAAGCCGATCAAGACCGCCGACGACATCAAGGGCATGAAGTTCGCGGTCGCCTCGCGCGTGCTCGCCGACCTCATCACGGCGCTCGGCGGCGCTCCCGTCACGCTCGGCCCGCCCGAGTTCTACCAGGCCGCGGCGCGCGGCGTGGTGGACGGCGTGTTCGTCGGCTGGTCCGCCATCACCACCTTCAAGATCGACGACGTGACCAAGTACCACCTCAACACCAGCGCCGGCTACGCCCCCGCCTTCATGTTCATGAACAAGAAGGCCTATGCCCGCCTGCCCCAGAAGGCCAAGGCCGCCATCGACAAGTATTCCGGCGACCCGTACTTCAAGCGGATGGGCGAGGTGACGGACCGCATGGACAAGGTCGGCCAGGAGATCACCGAGGCCAAGAAGGGCCACGTCGTGTCGAGCCTGTCGCCCGAGCAGAAGGCGAAGTGGAAAAAGATCGCGGAGCCGATCGTGCAGGACTGGGCGAAGCGCACCCCCGACGGGGCGAAGGTGCTGGCCGCCTTCCGCCAGGCCCTTGAGGACATCCGCGCCGGCAAGTAGCCGCCGTGCCCGCCTGAGCGAACGGCCCGTGCCCCCGGCGCGGGCCGTTTCGTTTTCGCGCCTTGCCGGGGCGTGGCGCGCCGGCCCATAATGGTCCCCAAAACACGGGCCCCGGCCCACCGGAGGAAACGTCAAGGGAGCGATGATGAACCGCTTTTGTCTCGCCGCGCTGGCCGGGCTCGTCCTCGCCGCCGCGCCCGCCGCCGGCGCCCGCGCCAAGGTCACCCTCAAGCTCGCCTTTCCGGCGCCGCCGCAATCCCAGGTCTACACGTGGGGTATCGGGCCGTGGATCAAGGACGTGGAGAAGGCGGCCGGCGGCGCGCTGGAGATCAAGTTCTTCCCCGGGCCTTCGCTGGCCACGTTCGGCAATGCGCTCGACCGGGTCACCAACAATGTGGCCCAGATCGCGTTCGGCGTCGAAGGCCCCTACGCCAACCTGTTCGTCAAGTCGAACGTGGCGGAGATCCCGTTCCTGTCGGAAAGCGACGAGGATGCCAGCGTCGCGCTGTGGCGGCTCTACGAAAAGGGAATTCTCGACAAGGCCTATGAGCGGGTCCAC
Organism: uncultured Alphaproteobacteria bacterium; assembly: GCA_963826605.1. GTDB lineage: Bacteria > Pseudomonadota > Alphaproteobacteria > MPNO01 > DASWLB01 > CAWGHZ01. The sequence continues at coordinate 874,936 of CAWGXN010000001.1, read as the reverse complement.
CCGCTGGCGCTGTTCGTGTTCCCGGGCTCGGGCATCCACACCCATTCGCGCGTCAAGTCGCTCGACGATCTCAAGGGCCTCAAGATGGCGGTGTTCGCCCGCTCCTCGGCCGAATACTCCGAGCTGCTCGGCGCCACCCCCGTCACCATGACGCCGTCCGAAGCCTATCAGGCGACCCAGCGCGGGCTGGTGCAGTCGATCATGGTCGGCTGGTCGGCCGTGCTGCCCTTCAAGCTGCAGGAGGTGGTGAACTTCCACCTCCAGCTCGCGCTCGGCCAGGCGCCGGCCTTCGTGTTCATGAACAAGGGGGCCTATGCCGGCCTTCCCGCCGACGTGAAGAAGGTGATGGACGAATATTCGGGCGAGCCGTTCTCGCGGCGCATGGGCCACACCACCGACCGGCAGAACGAGTTGGGCGCCACGGTGGTGGGCAAGATGCCGGGCCATACGATCTACCGCCTGCCGCCCGACCAGGCCGAGACGTGGCACCAGCGCCTCGCCCCGGCCGAGGCGAACTGGGTGAAGGCGACGCCCGACGGCGCGGCGATCCTCGCCGCCTACAAGGCCGAGCTCGAAAAGCTCGCAAAGAAGTAGGCTCCGGAGCGCTGCGATGAGAACCCTCGCCCTCGCCGCCGCGCTCGCCGCGGCACTCGCCCTCCCCGTCGCCGGCCGCGCGGCCGCGCCCATGGCGCTCAAGTTCGCGAGCCCGGGACCGCCCGTCGGCGCGATCTATCGCGGGCTCTCGGGCTTCTCCGCCGCGCGCTTGAAGGCCAAGGTGCAGCCTTCGATCGCCGCATGGGTGAAGTCGACGCCCGATGGCGCCCATGTGCTGGCCGCCTTCCGCTCCGAGGTGGCGAAGCTCTCCGCCAAATAGCCCCCGCGCCTAAATGCGCCCCTCGCGCGCCGCACGTGCCGCGCCTGGACGCAGTGTACCCGCCTGTGCCACAAGTTCGCCCGACCGCGTCCCGCAATATCACGGAGAACAAAATGTACCGAACGAAGCTCCTTGCGCTTTGCGCCGCCGCGCTGATCGCGACCCCCGCCCTGGCGGACGAACCGGTCACGCTGAAATACGGCTCGCCGGCGCCGCCCCAATCGCTGATCACGGTGTGGGGCGTCGGGCCGTGGCTCGAGGACGTCGCCAAGGCGTCGGACGGCACGATCCGGGTCCAGTCGTTCCTCGGCGCCGTCCTGGGCAATTTCAACCAGGTCGTCGACCGCACGCTGGCCGGCGTAACCGACATCTCATGGGGCATACTGGGCCCCTATACCGACCAGTTCCCGCAGACCTCCGTCGCCTCGCTGCCGTTCGTCGCGCCGCAGGCGAAGGCGTCCAGCATCGCCATCTGGCGGCTGCACGAACGCGGCGTGATCAAGGACGACTGGGACAAGTTCAAGGTGCTGGGGCTGTTCAACTTCCCGCCCGCCAGCTTCCACTCGAACAAGCCGATCAAGGGCCTCGCCGATTTCAAGGGGCTGAAGATCGGCGTGTCCGTGCGTGTCATCGCCGAGCTCGTCAGGGTCGCCGGCGCCGCGTCGGTGACGATGCAGCCGTCCGACATGTACCAGGCCGGCCAGCGCGGCGTGGTCGACGGGGTGGCGATCGGCTGGCCCGCCTTCTACCCCTTCAAGCTGCAGGAGGTGACCAAGTACCACATCGAGGGCGCGTTCGGCGGCACGCCCTCCTTCGTGATCATGAACAAGCGGTCCTATGCACGGCTTCCGGCCAAGGCCAAGCACGCGTTCGATTCGTTGGGCGGCGAGAAGCTCTCCGCCCACATGGGCGAGACCACCGACAAGATGGACGCCGAGGGCAAGAAGCGCGTCGAGGAGATGAAGGGCCATCACTTCTTCACCCTGGCCGCGGACGAAGCGGCCGAGTGGAAGCGGAAGGCGCAGCCGATCGTCGAAAGGTGGATCAAGGCGACGCCGAACGGGGCCGCCGTGCTCTCCGCCTACGAGGCCGAGTACGAAAAGGCGCTGAAGGAGGAGTGATCCCGGCGCGCCGCCTGGCGCCGGGACGTCACGCCCCGCGCCAGGCGAGCTCGTGCCGGATGGCGAAGGCGTCGAGGATGCGATGCGCCGCTTCCTCGATGGCGGCGCGGTCGGCGCCCGCTTCGGCGGCGCCCGCTCTCGGCGGCGAGCGTGACCGTCGCCAGCGTGCCGTGCGCCGGGTGCGGCCCGACCGCGACCGCGGCCTGGACGCCCTCCTCCGCGAGCGGCGCGAGGGCGGCGGCAAAGGCACGCCTGGCCGCATCGAAGCGCAGCTCGGTCTTCAGCGGCTTGCCGATATCGGAGAGCGGCATGCGGTCGAGAACGTGCACTTCGACCGGCACGGCGGCGCGCTCGGAAATGCGCGGGCGCGCGAACTCCCGCAGCGCCTCCCCATCCACATGCGCGCCGGGGCGGAGCTGGACGTAGGCGGCCGGCAGTTCTCCGGCATAGGCATCGGGCTTGCCGACGGCGGCGGCGAGCTGCACCGCCTCGTGGGCAAGCAGCGCCTCCTCGATGATCGAGGGCTCGATATTGTGCCCGCCGCGGATGATCAAATCCTTCGCTCGCCCGGTGACCCAGAGATAGCCGTCGGCGTCGATGCGGCCGAGATCGCCCGAGTTGACCCAGCCGTCGCCTACGAAAAGCTGCGCATCGAGTGCGGAATCGACATAGCCGGGGATGGTGCTCGGTCCCTTGACCAGGATCACCCCGATCTCGTCGGTCTTGCAGTCGCGCGCGATGCCGCCCTTGCCGTCGAGCATCGCGGTCTTCACCTGCACGTAGGGCACGCGGATACCGGTCGATCCGTAGCGCGGATCGCCGTCCTTCGGCACCATCGTGCAGTTCTGCGTGTACTCGGTGGCGCCGTAGGTGGCGAGCATGCGGACGCCGAGCCTCTCCTCGATCTGGCGCGCCACCTCGGCCGGCAGGGGCGCCGATCCGGTGGTCGCGTAGGGGCGCAGCGACGAGATGTCCTCGCCGTCCGCCGGCGGGTTGGCGACCAGCACCGACAGCGTCGTCGGCACGCCCGACAAAAAGGCGATGCGGTAGCGCTCCACCAGCTTCCAGTAATTGGCGATGAAGCGCTTCGACCGCGCTCCCATCGCGCTCGGCACCAGGATGGTGGCGCCGTGCATCAACGGCAGCAGCGTCTTGCCGAAATAGCCCGCGATGTGGAACAGCGGATAGTCGCAGAACGTGGTCTGGTCGGGCTCGTGCCCGCCGATCACCGCGTTGGCCCAGCTTTTGAAGGCGAGGCCGCGATGGGCGATCTTGGCGAGCTTGGGCGTGCCGGTGGTGCCGCCGGAATGAACGTAGGCGGCGACATCGTCGGGCCCGCGCACGCGATCGAAGGCGAGCCGCTCGGCGGGCTCGCGGTCGAGCAGCGACTCGAAGTCGCTGTCGGGAAGGCGATCCGCCCCGAGCGCCGCGACCGAAAGCACGGTGCAATCCTCGGGCAGCCTGTCGCGGATCGCCTGGACCTTGGCCCAGATGCCGGCGGCATCCTCCGGCCCCAGCGCGACCAGCACCTTGCAGCGCGCGGCGCCCAGTATCTCGGCGAGCTTGTCGGGCTCCAGCATCCAGTTGACGCAGCACGATATGCCGGCGGCGATCCCGCCCGACTGGGCGAAGAACAGTGCGGGCACGGTCGGCAGCAACGTGCAGACGGCGTCACCGGGCCCGACGCCCAGCCGGTGGAACAGGTTCGCCGCCTGGTTGATCCGGCCCATCAGCGCGCGGAAGGTCAGCTTCACCGGCGGCCGGTCGAGCTCGGCGTCCTCGAGATAGATCAGCGCGACCTTGTCCGGGTTGCGCGCCGCGCCGCGGCGGATCAGCTCGTAGACGTCCCAGCTCTGGACGCGCTCGGCGAGCGGCACGCGCTCCAGCGCCTCGATGTCGGCAATCGTGCGGATCGGCGTCTGGCTCGACACGGCCCCTCCCCCGCCCTTCAGTCCCTGTACCAGACCGGCTTGCGCTTCTCTAGGAAGGCGGCCCGGCCCTCGCGCGCCTCGTCCCCGTCGCGCATCGCGGCGAAACCGGCCTCCAGCGCGGCCGTGTCGGCCTCGCCCGCGACGCAGTCGGCGATGACCCGCTTGATCTCGGCGCCCGCGCCCGGCGCGCCCTGCAGCAGCGCGTCGATCACCGGCGCCGCCGCGTCGTCGAGCCCGCCTGCGGGACACAGCTCGTGCACCAGCCCGAGGCGCAGCGCAGTGTCGGCGCCGAACCGCTCGCCGGTAAGCGCGTAGCGGCGCAGCCCCCGCGCGCCCAGCGCCCGGACGAACAGCGGCAGCATCGGCTGCGCCGCCATGCCGAGCCGTACCTCCGGGATCGAGAAGAATGCCGTCTCGTCAGCGATGGCGATGTCGCAGGCGGCCGCCCAGGCCACCCCGCCGCCGACGCACGCGCCATGCACCAGCGCGATCGTCGGCTTGGGCAGGTTGTCGATGGCGCGCAGCACCGCCATCGGCTCCGGCGCCTCGCCCGCCTGCGCCGCGCGCATATCGGCCCCCGACGAGAAGTGCCGGCCGGCACCGCGCAGCACCACGCAGCGCACGCCATCGTCGGTCGCGAAGCGCCCGAACGAAGCGGCGAGCGCCGCCAGCATCGCGCCGTCGAAGGCGTTGCCGACCGCCGGCCGGTTGAGCGTGACCGTCGCGACGCCGCGCCGGTCAGTCGTACAAACGACAGGGGCGTCTGTCATGCTACCGCGACTCCACAACTGTCACCCCGGGCGCGGCGCAGCACGGAGCGATGGCGCGCAGACCCGGGGCCTATCGTCGTGCATTTCAGTTGCTGAAAGACGGGTCCCGGCTCGCGCCGCTCACGATATTCGCGGCTCGGCCGGTATGATATTCCTTCGCTCACTCCGCCGCGTCCTTGAGCGCTTCCACCGGGCGCGCCTTGGCGGCCGCGCGCAGCTCGGCGTACTCGGCGGCCCGCGCGGCGCCGAGCCGCATCGTCTGCGCCTTGGCGGTAAGGTACTGGTCCGGCCAGGCCTGCTCCTCATAGCCGTAATGCGCCGCGGCTTGCAGGGTGAAGTGCGGGTCGGCGAGGTGCGGCCGGGCGAGCGCGCACAGATCGGCACGCCCGGCTGCGACGATCGTGTTCACCTGATCGGGCGTGGTGATGTTGCCGACGGCGATGGTCGGAATGTCGGCCTCCAGCCGCACCTGCTCGGAGAACGGCGTCTGGAACATGCGGCCATAGACCGGCTTTGCGCGGGTCGAGGTCTGGCCGGCCGAGACGTCGACGATGTCGCAGCCATGCGCCTTCAGCATCTTCGCGATCTCGACCGCGTCGTCGCCGGTGATGCCCTCGTCGCCCACCCAGTCGGTGGCCGAGATGCGCACCGACAGCGGCTTGCGGTCCGGCCACACCGCGCGCACCGCGTCGAGCACCTCGAGCGGGAAGCGCATGCGGTTCTCGAGGCTGCCGCCATATTCGTCGTCGCGCTCGTTCGACAAGGGCGAGATGAATGACGACAGCAGGTAGCCGTGCGCGGCGTGGATCTCGATCATGTCGAACCCGGCGGCCTCGGCGCGCCTCGCGGCGGCGGCGAAATCGTCGCGCACCTTGTCCATGTCCGCGCGGTCCATCGCCTTCGGCACCTGGCTGTGCGGCAGAAAGGGGATCGCCGAGGCCGAGAGGAGGGGCCAGGCGCCCTCCTCCAGCGGCTCGTCGGCGCCGCCCTGCCATGGGATGCAGGTCGCGCCCTTGCGGCCGGCGTGGGCGAGCTGCATGCAGATCCGGGCGCGCGAGTTGGCGTGAACGAAATCGACGATGCGCTTCCAGGCCGCAACGTGATCGTCCTTGTACATGCCGGCGCAGCCCGGCGTGATGCGCCCCTCGCGCGAGACGTCGGTCATCTCGGTATAGACCAGCCCCGCCCCGCCCACGGCGAACCCGCCGAGATGCACCATGTGCCAGTCGTTCGGCATGCCATCCTCGGACGAATACTGGCACATGGGCGAGACGACCACGCGGTTGGCCACCACCATGTCGCGCAGGCGGAACGGCGTGAACATCGGCGGCGGCGGGTCGTTGGACGAGACCTCGAAGCCCTGGGCGCGAATCTTGTCCGCCCACCAGCGGTCGACGCCGGCGATGTAGTCGGCATCGCGCAGCCTCAAATTCTCGTAGGTTACGCCCTTGGTGCGGCTGAAGAACGAGAAGGCGAACTGCTCGGGCTCCATCACGTTATAGCGCAGCGCGTTCTCGTACCATTGCAGGCTGACCAGCGCCGAGGCCTGCAGCCGGCCGACCTCGGGCTGGCGCGCCGCCTCGTAGGCGCCCAGCGCGGCGGGCACGGTGCGCTCGGTGCGGAACGCCTCGGCCAGCGCCGCCGCATCCTCCATCGCGATCTTGGTGCCCGAGCCGATGGAGAACTGCGCGGTGTGCGCCGCGTCGCCCAGGATCACAACGTTGTCGTGGTGGAACGAGACGTTGGTCACGACGGGGAAGTTGCGCCAGATCGAGCGGTTGGCGAGCAGCCGATGACCTTCCAGCTCTGGCGCGTACAGCTTCTCGAGATAGGCGAGCGTGTCCGCCTCGGTGGCACTATCGAGCCCGGCGCGGCGCCACGTCTCCTCGTGCGTCTCGACGATCCAGGTGGTCTGGCCCTCGGCGTAGCGGTAGGCGTGGACGTAGAACCAGCCGTCCTCGTTGGGGCGGAAGATGAAGGTGAACGGACCGAACGACTTGGTGGTGCCGAGCCAGACGAACTTGGTCTTGCGCAGGTCGATGTTGGGCTTGAACCGTTCCTTGAACTGTTCGCGGATGAAGCTGTTCACCCCGTCGGCGCCGACGATCAGGTCGGCGCCCGCGAACGGCGCCATGTCGGCGATCTCCACCTCGTATCGTATGTCGACGCCGAGCGCGGCGCAGCGCCGCTGAAGGATGTCGAGCAGCTTCACCCGCGCGATGCCGCAGAACCCGTGCCCGCTCGAGCGAATGCGCGCGTCGCGATAGCGCACCTCGATATCGTCCCAGTAGGCGAAGTTCCGGGCGATCTCCTGGAACACCTCCTCGTCGTGCCCCATGAAGTGGCTGAGCGTCTCGTCCGAGAACACCACGCCGAACCCGAACGTGTCGTTGGGGCGGTTGCGCTCGTAGATGACGATGTCGTGGCGCGGGTCCTGCTTCTTCATCAGCAGGGCGAAGTAGAGCCCGGCCGGCCCCCCGCCGTTGATGGCGATCCTCATGTCACGCATCCCGGCGATTTGTGTCGGCGCCGAGCTCCTTCATGGTGTGGACGATTCGCTGGGCGACGGTCACGAAGCCGAGCACGAACAGCAGGGTGATGGCGATAGCGAGCGCCCCGGTGAGCAGCCCCGCCCCCAGCACCACCACGCGCTCCGTCCGCGTCATGATACCGACATCGCAGCGCGAGCCGAGCGCCTCCGCCCGAGCGCGGGTATAGCTGACAAGGAGCGAGCCGAGAAGGGCGAGGACGGTCAGTGCGGCGGCCTCGGGGCGCGCCTCGGCCGCGAACCGCCAGGCGACGGCGGCGAACACCACCCCCTCCGAGATGCGGTCGAAGGTGGAATCGAGGAACGCTCCGCCCGCCGAGGCCCGGCCGGAGACGCGCGCGAGCGCGCCGTCGAGCATGTCGAGCGTGCCGGCGGCCAGATAGACGATGCCGGCCGCGAACAGCCGGTCCTCGATCACCAGCGCGGCCGCCACGACGTTCACCGCAACCCCCGCGACGGTCACCTGGTTGGGGGTGACGCCTGCCCGCATCAGGCCGCGCGCGACCGGCCGCGTCACGCCGTCGAGCGCCGCCTTCGCCCGGTTCCTCAGCGCCTCAATCTCCATGGCGCGACTGTAGCACAGGCGGGGCCGGCCCGGCTCAATGCGCGTGGGTATGGTGCAGGTCGGGCACGTGCGGGTGCGAATGGCGCATCCGATCGTGGCGGTGCGGGTGGGTGTGCGGCTCGCCCGGCGGGTCGCCCGGCGCATGGGCGTGGCGGTGATGGCTGTCATGCGCGTGGCGATGGCTGTGGGTCATCGTCTGGTGCAAATGCTCGTGCTCGTGCCGCTCGGTCAGATGCAGCCAGACCCCCGCCGCGATCAACGCCCCGGCGGCGCCGAGCCGCGCCGTCAGCGGCTCGCCCAGCAGGGGCACGGCGGCAGCGGCGCCGACGAACGGCGCGGCCGAGAAATAGGCGCCGGTGCGCGCCGTGCCGAGATGGCGCAGCGCGAGAACGTAGAGCGCGAGGCTCACCCCATAGCCGATCAGTCCGACCCCGGCCGCGGCGAGCGCGGTGCCCGGCCCCGGCAGGCGCGCCCCGACGGCGAAGGCGAGCGCCAGCGTCACCGGGCCGGCGGCCAGCCCCTTGATCATGGCGATCTGCATGGGGTCGGCGGCCGAGACCTTGCGGGTCAGGTTGTTGTCGAGCCCCCAGGCGAGGCAGGCGCCGACGATGCAGGCCGGCCCGGCCAGAGTTTCGAGCCCCGGCCGGCCCTGCCAGGCGAGCACCGCCGCGCCGGCGACGATCAGCCCCATCCCCAGCGCGATGCGCCGGTCGAAATTCTCGCGGAAGGCGAACCACGCGATCAGCGCCGTCGCCACCCCTTCGACGGTGAGCAGCAAAGCGGCCGTCGAGGCCTCGGTACGGGCGAGCCCGATCATCAACAGCACCGGCCCGGCGATGCCGCCGAACGCCACCGCCCCGGCAAGCCACGGCAGGTCGGCGCGCACCAGCGGCGCCTCGGACCATGCGCCGCGGCGCATCAGCACCGCCCGCAGCGCCGCGAGCCCGACGCCCGAGCCGGCATAGAACAGCCCGGCGAGCAGGAACGGGTCAACTCGGCCGACCAGGATTTTGGCGGCCGGGGTCGCAAGCCCGAACAGGGCGGCGGCGACGAGCGCGAGGGCGGGACCGCGCGTCACCGGTCGGGCGCTACTTCGCCGGAGCGGGGGACGTGACGCCCAGCGTCCTGGCGAGGAACGGGATCAGCTTCGACCAGGCATCCTCGGCCTGCTTCTCGCGGTAGCGGCTCTTGTCGGTGAAGTTCTGGAAGGCGTGGCCCGCCCCGTCATAGCGGTGGAACTCATGCGCCTTGCCGTGCGCCTTGAGCGCCGCGGAGAGCGCGTCGACGTCGGCGGGCGACGGGTTCTGGTCGTCGTTGCCGAAGAAGCCCCGCACCGGGCAGGCGACGTCGCCGGCGAGCTCGAGCGGCGCCTTGCCCGGCCCGCGCGCCACGGCCATGTTGCCGCCATAGAAAACGGCGCAGGCCTTGATCGCGGCCGGGCGCGAGGCCGCGACGAGGAACGAGTTGCGCCCGCCGAAGCAATGGCCGATCACCCCGATCCGCGCCGCGTCGACGGTGTCCATTGCCTCCAGCGCCGCCAGGGTCGCGTCGATATCGGCAAGGATCTCGGCGTCCTTCACCTGCTTGAGGGATTCGCCGGTGTCCTCGCCGTCCGGCCGGCGGTGATACAGGTCCGGCACGGCCGCCATGAAGCCATGGCCCGCGAGGCGCGCCGCCACCGATCGGGTGAAGTTGTCGATCCCGCCGCGATGGAACATGACGAGCATGGCGGGGTGCCGGCCGGGCTTCTCCGGCGCGTCGAGATAGAGCCCCATCGGGCCGTCGGCGGTCGCCAGCGTTACGGTGCGCGGCATGCTCTTCTCCCCTGTTCCGAGCAAGTATCCCGGCCGCGCCCCCGGCCCGTCAACCGCGCCCCCGGATGGGCAGTGACCCAAGACCCGTCAGGCGTGGTTGTGGGCAATGTCCCATTTCTGCCCAACGAGATTCTTTTTGGGACATTTTGCTTGACTTGTCCTTGTGCAGGGGACTTCAATTTGCCGCATGAACGAGCACGCGGAGCTGATCGTGAACGAGCACGCGGAGCTGATCGGCGAGATAGAAAGCTATTGTCGCCATCACGGCGTGGCGGAGTTGACCTTCGGAAAGCTGGTCGTGAACGACGGCAAGTTCGTCGGCCGCCTGCGCGAAGGGCGGCGGGTGACCACCGCCACCGTCTCTCGGGTCAGGCGCTATCTCGACGAGCGCGCCGCCGCCGCTCCCCCCCATCCACCGCGTCGACGCCGCGCCCGGCGCCGCGCGCAAGCGGCGCGCCGGCCGGCGCCGCCACCGGCGAGGACGGCAAGACCGCCTTCCGCTTCTACGACAACCGCCAGAAATACCTGATGTTCGTCAACACCTGCTCGGAGAAGTGGGTGGTCGCCGAACGCGTCGGCATGGAGCTGCAGCACATCCAGCCGCAGCCGCCGGCGATGAAGCTGTTCGACGCGGGCATGGGCGACGGCTCGGTGGTCACCGGGGTGATGCGCCAGATGCACGCGCGCTTCCCGGCGGTGCCGTTCTACATCGTCGGCAAGGAGATCAGCCTCGAGGACGTGCGCCTCAGCCTCGAGAAGATGTCCGACCGGTTCTTCGAGCACCCGGCGACGGTGCTGGTCGTGACCAACATGTATTACACCGAAGCGCCGATGCTGATGCCGCGCTCGCTGCAGGCGGCGGCCTCGCTCAACTGGATCGACATGCCCCTCAAGGGCACCACGGCGCACGAGTTCCACGAGCAGATCAAGGCGCTGCAGCCGACCCTCGCCGACGGGTGGCGCATGAAGCCGAGCCCCAAGACGGGCAATCCGCTGTATGTGCGCCCCTCGGTGCTGGTGCTGTACCGCGAGGATCACAAGTTCCTGCTCGACCAGATCGTCCCGCATCCGGGCCGCGCGCCCGACGGGTACGACCTGATCATCGCGTCGCAGCCCTATCGCGCGCGCATGTCGGTGGAGTTCAAGGCGGAGAAGGTGCTGGCCCCCCTCGCCCGCGCGCTGGCGCCCGGCGGGAGGCTGATCGGCATCCACTCGTTCGGCCACGATCCCGGGCTCGACGTCGTGCAGCGCGTCTGGCCGGGCGAGAACCCGTTCCAGACCAACCGCCACGACCTCTTGAAGGCGCTGAAGCGCACGCTGGGCCGCACCAACCGCGACCTCGCCTACAACACCTACGCCGACAAGCGGGCGATCTTCCGCTACGACATGCACACGCTCCCGTCGGAGATCGGCGGCGAGACCATCGGCACCTCCACCCTGCTCGCCGCCTGGAACGCCGCCATCTATGTCGCCCAGATCGAGGACGAGCGGCTGGAGGACGTGATCGCCGACGGCTCCTACCTCGAGGCCACGCGCGAGGTGCTGAAGGAGCATGGCGGGCTGTGGTTCTACGACGAATCCTACGTCGTCTCGCGCCGGCGGAGCTGACGTGAGGGGCGCGCCGACCACGCCGGTCGAAAGCGCGCTGGTCCGCCGCCTGCTGGACGGCCAGTTCGCCCTGACCGCGGAGGTCGCGCCCCCGCTGGCAGGCAGCCCCGACGTCCTGCTGAAGCGCGCCCGGCCGATCGGCGACGCGGTCGACGCCGTCAACGTCACCGATGCGGCGAGCGCCCGGGTCGCGATGTCGAGCCTCGCCGCCGCCGCCATCCTGGCGCGGCACGGGATCGAGCCGGTGCTGCAATGCACCTGCCGCGACCGCAACCGCATCGCGCTGCAGTGCGACCTGGTCGGCGCCGCCGCGCTCGGCATCCACAACGTGCTGATGCTGACGGGTGACGATCCGAAGCAGGGCGACCAGCCCGACGCCAAGCCGGTGTTCGACCTGTCCTCGAGCGACCTGATCCGCATGGCGGTCGAGATGCGCGAGAAGGGCATCGTCGCGTCAGGGCGCGAGATCGACGCCCCGCCCCGGCTGTTCGTCGGCTGCGCCGACATCCCGACCGAGCCCAAGCCCGGATGGACGCCCAAGGCGCTGGCCGCCAAGGCCGACCTCGGCGCGCAGTTCGTCCAGACCCAGCTCTGCTACGATATCGGGCTGGTGCGGCGCTATATCGGCCGGCTGCGCGAGGATGGGCTGACCGACCGGCTGTTCGTGCTGGTCGGGATCGGCCCCCTCGCCTCCGCCCGCTCGGCCCGCTGGATGCGCGACAATCTGTTCGGCGTCGTCATGCCCGACGAGATCGTCGCCCGGCTGGACGGCGCCGCCGACCCCCGCGCCGAGGGCATCCGCATCTGCGCCGAGCTGCTGGAGGAGCTGGTGCAGATCCCGGGCGTCGCCGGCGCGCATTTGATGGCGCCGGTCAACCCGTCCGACATTCCCGCCGCCGTCGCCGCCGCCAGCCTCGCCGACCGCCGGCCGCACTGCGCGTGACGCGCGAAGAGCCCGGGCCGAGGCCCGGGCTTCCGCCGCGCGAAACACCGTGGAGGAGGGAGATGCCCGCGCGGGTCGTTACCGCCCGTCGGGCGCCGGCGTGTCTTCCTTCGCCCGCAGCAGGTAGAACGCCCCGTCGGAACCGGTGAACAGGCCCGGCCCCGACGGGATCTCCGTCGCCTTGTGCGGTGTGAACGGCTGCATCTCCCCGCACGCGGCGAGACCCAGCGCCAACCCGATAAGCAGCATGGCGCGCATGGCCACCCCCTAGAACTTCACCCGGCCGCCGGTGGTGGCGACCGTGATGTCACGGAAGTTGGCCGCCGGCTGATCGTAGGACATGAAGTGCACGCTGGCATAAAGCTCTAGGGCAGCCGCGTCGACCTTCTGGACGATGCCGAGCCCGAACCCCTCGCCGTCGTCGCCGTTGACCGCGGCGTCGGAGCTCGACGTGTAGTCGATGGCGATGGCCGTCCTGCCGAAGCTGAAGCCCTGGAACAGGTAGCCGAGCTTGCCGTACCAGTAGGTGAAGTCGTTCAAACCGGTGACGCCCTTGTCGCGCACGCCCGCCCCGAACGTAGCGTTCAGGCCCGAGCTGTGCAGGAACGACACCGAGCCCACCACGTCGTCCACCCCGCGCACGCCGGTCCCCGTCGCGCTTGACGGGTTGTGGGCGTAGCCGATGGCAGCCGCGGCCTTGAAGTCGGGGAACGCGCCGCCCCAGGTGAGGGCGAAGGTCGGCCGATCGTTCGATTGCAGCGCCACCGAGCCGACGAAGCCCCCGATCTTGGGCGTATCGTAGCGGATGCGGTCGTCGCGGCTGCCGTCGAGGTCGGTGAACACGGTCTTGACGTTCGGGCCGCCTGCCCCGGTCACGCTGTTGCGGAAGGCGAAGGCGCCGCCAAAATCCTCCTGCTCGTTGAACACCGCGAGTTCGGTGCCCGAGAGATCCACCAGCGCCACGTCATCGGTCGCGACCGAGCCCTGCCCCAGCGTCAGCCGGCCGAGATTCGAGTCCTCGATCCAGAACTCGACCTTGCGGATGGCCACGTTCACGTCGCCCGCGAAGGTCTCTGTGCGGTCCAGCATGATCTTGTCGCTGGCGTTCGATTCGACCTCCGCCTCGATCTTGGCGCCGACGCCAAAGGTCGAGCTGACCTTGCCCTTGCCCTCGAACCCGAAGCGGCTGGACGAGACGTTGTTGTCGGTGAACAGCACGTCGGAGGTATTGCCGTCGTCGCCGTACATCACCTCGCGGTTGACCTGGCCGTATATCTTGAGGCTGATATTGTCATTGCCGGAATGCGCCATGTCTTTGGGCCGCGTTTCCTGGGCCGCATGCGATTCCGGGATGGTACGCTCGCGCTCCTTCTGCATCTCCTGCATCTGGGCCTTCATGGCCTGCAGCTCGCGCTCCATCTGCTCGATCTTGCCCTGCAGCATCTGGCCCGACTGCGCCGCAGCCTGGTTCGGCAACCCGGCGGCGAGCGTCAGCGCCGCACCCGCGAGCGCGGCGTAGCCCCCGCGCCCGTTCCAATTCTTTCGTGTCATGCGATCCCCCTTGAATTGAGCGTCCGCCCGGAAGCACGGACGGCCGGAAGCTAGGCGGGGGGGATGACAGCCCGGCGACTCGGAGGTTTCAGCTTTGAGTCTTTACGGTTACGGCGTGAAAAAAATGAAGCCGCCCCTCCGCGGGAGAGGGACGGCCGAGGTTCGGGACTCTCCGGACGCGCCGCGGGCGAGTGTTGGATGCAAACGCAGCGGCGCACGCACTTCCCTAGCAGAGGCGCGTGACAGCGGCGTGAACGCGACCCGAGGACGACCATTCTCCCGACCGAATTGAGACTGCAACTCAACCGGCGGTCCTTCGCCTATCACCAGCCCTGCTGCCCCTGCCTGTCGTCGGACGAACGCCGATTCGCCGCTCTGCTCGGGCCTGCCGCGACAAAAACTGGCCGCTGGCCCGCATCGTCGCCGAGTGGATGGTGGAGGCCGACGGACGGGGCGACCTGATCGCGGCGGCGCAGCGCCTCGCCCGAATCACCGGAGCGTCCGGCCCCGCGCCGGGCGCCGAAACCGCTCCGTACGCTGACTGTGTCGCGGGGGAATAGGAGGCTCCCGGCCCGTCCCGCCGCCTTTGCACCGAGCCCGCGATTGGGCTAGGCTCGGTCGCAACAAGACGGCCGCTGCGCTTCCACGGCGCAATGCGGCGATGCGGGGACGGCAGAAAATGGATCGATCATGAAGGCGTTGAGCCTGGCCGACCGGGTTGCCGGCTGGCTGGCGAACCTCGCCGCGCTGGCGGCGGCGGCGGCGCTTGTCCTGATGATGGTGCACGTCTTCGTCGACGTGATCGGCCGCTACGTCTTCAACAGCCCGATCGAGGGCACGCTGGAGACGGTGCAGATCTACTACATGGTGATGGTGGTCGTTCTGCCGTTCGCTTACGTCACGCGGACCGACGGCCAGATCATCGTCGCCCTGTTCACCCAGCACTTGGCGCCGCGACGCCTCGCCGCGCTGGACGCGGCCGTGGGCATGGTGACTTTGCTCTTTCTCGGGCTGATGACCTGGATGAGCGGCATCGAGGCGGTGAACAAGACGGCGCTGGGCGAGGTGCGCGAGTCCGGCGATTCCGTCATCATCCAATGGCCGACGCGCTGGTTCGTCCCCATCGGCGCCGGCATCATGGCCCTCGCGGTCCTGATCAAGATCATCGGCGACATCCGCAAGGCGACCAGCAAATGAGCCGGGCACGGGGGGGCTGAGACATGTCGCCGGTCGAACTGGGCGCCTGGTCGCTCGTCGCCGTCCTGATCCTGCTGGCCATCCGCGTGCCGATCGGCATCGTGCTCGGCGCGGTGTCGATCGTGGGCATCGCCGAGATACGCGGCCTCGACGTCGCCGTGTCGATGCTGCGCTCGGCGCCGTACGACTTCATGGCGAGCTGGGAGCTGTCGGCGATCCCGATGTTCATCCTGATGGGCGCGGTGGCGCACCATTCGGGCATCTCGTCGGCGCTGTTCAATGCCGCCCGGCTGTGGCTCGGGCGCCTGCCCGGCGGGCTCGCCATCGCCACCAACTTCGCCTGCGCGGGCTTCGCCGCGGCCTCGGGATCGAGCGTCGCCACGTCGGCGGCGATGGGCGCCATCGCCATCCCGGAGATGCTGAAGCACGGCTACGACAAGGCGCTGGCGACCGGCACGGTCGCGGCGGCAGGCACCATCGGCTCGCTCATCCCGCCGTCGATCCTGTTCGTGCTGTACGGGATTTTCGCCCAGGCCTCGATCACCAAGCTCCTGATCGCGGGCATCCTGCCCGGCCTTCTGACCGCCGCGGTCTACGCCACGATGATCGCCGCGCGCTGCATCGCCAATCCCGAGCTCGCCCCCAAGGCGGCCGCCGATGCGGCCTATCCGGGCGAGAAATGGCGGGCGCTGATGGACGTCTGGCCGATCCTGCTCCTGGTGCTGGGGATCATCGGCGGGCTGATGGGCGGCGTCGTCACCCCGACCGAGGCGGGCGCGTTCGGCGCCTTCCTCGCCTTCGTCATCGCCTTCATCCAGGGCCGACTGACGTGGACCGTGTTCAAGGGGGCGGTGACCGAAGGGATCGTTTCGACCTCGCGACTGCTGTTCGTCGGGGTGGGAGCGATCCTGCTCACCAAGTTCATGGCGCTATCGGGCCTGCCCTTCTATGTCGGCAACCTCATGGGCTCCTGGGCGCTCGACCCGGTGCTTCTGGTGATCGGCACCTCGATCATCTACCTCGTCCTCGGCATGTTCCTCGACCCGCTGGGCATCCTGCTGATCACCCTGCCGATCCTGCTGCCGATGTTCGAGCGGCTGCACCTCGATCTGGTGTGGCTCGGCGTGATCGTGGTGAAGTACCTGGAGATCGGGCTGCTGACCCCGCCGGTAGGCTTCAACGTCTACGTCATCAAGACGGTGGTGGGCGACACGATCCCGCTGGAGACGATCTTCAGGGGCGTCGCCTGGTTCCTCGGCTGCGAGGTGATCATCATGGTGCTGCTGATCGCCTTCCCGGAAATCTCGCTCTACCTGCCCAACCTGATGGGCGGATAGGGCCCGTCAAACGAAACGGGCCCGCCGAGGCGGGCCCGTCGCACGCGCCGGTGGGCGGCGCTACAGCTTGCTCGCGTCGAGCCGCGAGTAGATCCGCTCCTTGTAGATCTTGGCCATCAGATCCCGGTCGTTCTTCATGTTGTTGGACTTCGCCAGCTTCTCCCACTTGTCGAGGTTCTTGAGGAACGCCTGGAAGATCTTTTCGGGATGGCTCGTGCCGAGGGTCTTCTTCCACATCTCGGGCAGCGCCGTCATCTCGTGCTTCTGCCACTTGGCCATCACCTCCTCGAAGTCCTTGCCGCCCTCGATGAAGTTGATGTTGTGCTTCTCGATGGCGATCTTCTTGATCCGCGCATCGGCCTCGACGTTCACGTCATAGACCATGCGGGCGAGGTGCATCGGGCAGGCGTCGACCGCGGCCTGCTTCTCGGCGGCCGACAGCTTGTCCCAGGTGCGCCTGGACCAGACGACCGAGCTGATCGTCCGCGGGCTGCCGAGCGGCGTTTCCAGGTCGTACTTGGCCACGTCCCAGTAGCCGAAATTCTGCAGCCAGGTCTCGACGCCGTGCACGCAGTCGAGCGCGCCACGCTCGAGCGCCGTGGTGGCGTCGGGCGGGCTCATCGACACCGGGATGCCGCCCAGCGCCTGGATCAGCCCGCGGGTCGCGCCGACCGCGCGGATCTTCAGCCCCTTCACGTCGGCGACCGTGGCCACCTTGGTGCGGCAGATCAGGCCCTTGTTGTTGTTGCCGAACGAGGCGAGGTAGAGCGCTCCGCTATGCTTGAATTCGTCCATGCAGGGCTTGCAGTCGAACAGCATGGTCTCGTTCGCCGCGCCCGTGATCGCGGCCGGGTCGTCGCCATACACCTCGGTGTCGTAGATCACGTTGGTGTTCTTCAGCTCCTTGCGGGTGAAGACCGGCACCACGAACCCGGCGTCGATCGTGCCGTCACGCAGGTTCTGCAGCGTGTTCTCCAGGCTGACCACCTGGCCGCCGGCGAGCACCCGGAGGTGCACCGAGCCATTGGTCGCCTTGGTCAGGTCGTCGGCGTAGCTCTGCACGCCGATCGCAACCTCTTCCGACTTCGCCGGGATTCCGGCCCCGTAGGTGTAGTCCTTCGCCGCCGCGAGCTGGGCGGTCAGCATCAGGGCGGCACCGACCGCCCCGAACAGCAGGCTCATTTTCGCGTTCGTCATTATTACCTCCCTTGTGAAGTCGCGGACCGGCGGCTTATCCCCGCCGGCCAGCCTGAAGCGCACGCCATATTTTTTCCGGCGTCGCCGGCATTTGCACGTACGGCGCGCCCTCGCCGGCGATCGCGTCGTTGATGGCGTTCATCACGGCGGGCAGCGCGCCGACCGTGCCCGCCTCACCCGCGCCCTTGACGCCCAGCGGGTTGGTCTTGGTCGGCACCTCGTTGGAGCGGATCTCGATCATGCACATGTCGTCGGCGCGCGGCATGCCGTAATCCATGAACGATCCGGTGAGGAGCTGGCCCAACTCGTCGTCGTAGCGCATGTCCTCGACCAGCGCCTGGCCCAGCCCCTGAGCGATGCCGCCATGCACCTGGCCGTGCACCAGGAGGGGGTTGATCACCCGCCCCACGTCGTCGACCACCACGTAGCGGACGATCTCGACCGTGCCGGTGGCGGGATCGACCTCCACCTCGCAGACGTGGCAGCCGTTGGGGTAGGTCGCGGGCGCGGCCGACGTGCCGGTGTCGTACAGGCCGGGCTCCATCCCGCGCGGCAGGCGCGGCGGCATGAACGAGGCGCGCGCCACGTCGGAGATGCCGACCGACCGGTCGGTGCCGGCGACGGTGAACTTGCCCTTCTCGAACGTGATGTCGGCCTCGGCCGCCTCCAGCATGTGGGCGGCGATCTTGGTGCCCTTGGCGACGATCTTCTTCGCCGCGATGTCGATGGCCGCCGAGCAGGTCGCGGCCGAGCGCGAGCCGAACGTGCCGGTGCCGGTCATCACCTCGTCGGTGTCGCCGTAGCGGTAGCGGATCAAATCCGCGTCGAGGCCCAGCGTCTGCGACAGCACCTGCTTGAAGGTGGTGGCGTGGCCCTGGCCATGGTCGTGTACCCCGGCGAGCAGCGTCACCGCGCCGGTCATGTCGAAGCGGATCTCGGCGTGCTCCAGCATGCCGCCGGCGGTCTGCTCGATCGTGTTGGTGACGGCGATGCCGCGCAGCTTGCCGCGTTTCCGCGACTCCTCGCGCCGCGCCTCGAACCCCTCGTAATCGGCGAGCTTGACCGCATCCGTGAGGTTCTTGTCGAAATCGCCGGAATCGTAGGTGAAGGTGAGGCCCGTCTTGTAGGGCAGCGCGTCGGACGGGATCGTGTTGATGCGGCGCAGCTCCACCGGGTCCTTCTTCAGCTCGCGCGCCGCCAGGTCGATCATCGTCTCGATCACGTACGACGCCTCGGGCCGGCCGGCGCCACGGTAATGCGCGGTCAGCATCGTGTTGGTGATGACGCCGATCACCTCGCAATAGATCGCGGGCGTGGTGTAGGTGCCGGCGAGCCCGCCGAGATTGCCGATCGACGGCGCCGAGTTGCGGTCGGTGTTGTTGTAGGCCCCGGTCGCGGCCAGCGTGCGGGTGCGCAGCGCCAGGAACTTTCCGTCCTTGTCGAGCGCGAGCTCGGCATCGGTCACGTTGTCGCGCGCCTGCTCGTCGGAGAGATGCGACTCCGACCGCTCGCCGATCCACTTCACCGGCCGACCGATCTTCTTCGCCGCGACGGCAGCCAGGACGTATTCGGGATAGACCCCGCCCTTCATGCCGAACCCGCCGCCCACGTTCTCGGCGATGACGTGGAACTTCATCTCGGGCAGCTTGAAGATCTGGGCGATGGCGTTGCGCGCGCGGTGCGGCGATTGCAGGGTGAGGCGCATGACGTAGCGCCCCTCGCGCAAATCGTAGTGGCACAGCGCGCCGCGCGGCTCCATCGTGTTGGCGGTGATGCGGTTGATCACCAGCCGGTGCTTCACCACGTGGTCGGCCTTGGCGAACAGCGCGTCCACCTTGGCCTTGTCGCCCTCGGTATGGAAATAGGCCTGGTTGTCGGCCAGCTCGTCCCACACCGCCGGCGCGCCGTCGGCAATGGCCCCCTCGGTCGAGGTGACGGCCGGCAGCGGCTCGTAATCGACCTCGACCAGCTCGGCCGCGTCCTTGGCCTGGGCCAGCGTCTCGGCCACGACGAAGGCGACGTAGTCGCCGACATAGCGCACCCGGTCCTTCGCCAGATGCGGCTGCGGGCAGATGAATTGCGGGCTGCCGTCGCGCCGCTTGCGCGGCATGCGGGGCGACTGCAGGGCAAGGTCGGCGATTTCGGGATCGCCGCCTGTCAGCACGCACAGCACGCCGGGCGCCGCCTTCGCCGCCGTCGTGTCGATCGAGCGGATGCGCGCGTGCGCGTAGGGCGACCGTAAAACGTAGGCGTGCGCCGTTGCCGGCAGGTTCACGTCATCGACATAGCGGCCGGCCCCCTGGACGAGCGCGATATCCTCCTCGCGCAGCTCCGGCCGGCCCACCTCGTACTGACCCATGCTGATCTCCCCACTGCCCCATCGACTGCGGGGCATTGCTTGCCTGGACTGAAAATACTATCGCATCGAACGACGGCCGCGCCAGACCGTCACAACGCTGATCGTCGCGCCCGCCTACTCCGCGGCGGCGCGCTGGGCCGTCAGGTTGGGCAGGCGCTCGCGGAAGTAGGGCAGCACCTCCTCGGCGACCGCCTCCATGTTCGCCTTGGTCATGTCCGCCGGCAGAGTGCCGAACTGGCACTTGGTCAGCGATGTGCCGAACCCGGCCATGTCCTGGTACTGGGCCAGCTTCTCGCGCACCGTCTTGGGGCTGCCGACGATGACCACGCCGTTCTTGATCAGGTCCTCGGCCGACTGCTCGGCCGAGACCGTGCGCACCTTGCGGATGCGCTTCATCGATTCCATCGAGGTGTAGCCGGGCGGCAGCAGCATGTCGATCGGCTGGTAGACGAAGCGGTTGGCGTAGGCTTCGAGGTGCGGCTTGGCCTCGCGCAGCGCCTTCTCGTCGGTCTCGGCGATGTAGATCGAGTTCGACCAGGCGAGCTGGTCCGGCCCGGCCTGGTAGCCCAGCCGGTCGGCCTCCTCGCGGTAGCGCTGGAAGACCTGGGCGACCTGGGCGATCGGCGCCAGCGTCTGGGCATAGACGTAGCGCATCTTGGCCGCCCACTTGATGGTCTCGGTCGAGCCCGAGGACGGGATCCACACCGGCGGGTGCGGGTTCTGGTAGGGCCGCGGCCACGGGTTCACGTAGGTGAAGTCGTAATGCTTGCCGTGATGCTCGAAGGGGCCGGGCTCGGTCCAGGCGCGGATGATCAGGTCGTGCGCCTCGTGGAAGCGCTCGAGCGAAAAGCCGGGATTGGTGCCCGAGGCATGGTATTCGGTGCCGATGCCGCGCACGAAGCCGGCGATGAAGCGGCCGCGCGTCAGATTGTCGAGGATGGCGTACTCCTCGGCCACCACCATCGGGTTGTTCAACAGCGGGAGCGCCCGGCCGAGCACCGCCACCTTCGCGCGCTTCACCGAGCGCGCCAGCGAGCCGGCGAAGATCGAGGGCGCGGGCATCATGCCGTAGGCGGTCTGGTGGTGCTCGTTGACGCACACCCCGTCGAAGCCGAGCGTGTCGGCATATTCCAGCTCGTCGAGGAAGCGGTGATACAGCGCCGAGCCCTTCACCGGGTCGTACTCGGTGTTCGGCACGGTCAGCCACGACGTGCCCACCCGCTTGATCACGTCGAGGTCCGCCTCGGCGTAGGGCATCAGGTGGAACATGAATATTTTCATCGTCCGCACTCCTCCGTCACCGGGTCGCGACCCGCCGTCGGGGCGAAGCATACGACGTTCCGGGGGCGCGTGTCTGCCCCGGCGCAGGGTGCCCGTCCGGTCTCAACGGTCCAATTCCGCTGAGTCAAATTCTGCTCGTCCCGCGGAGACCGCGCAGCGGGCGTCTCGAGGGGCGAGCGGGGCCTAGGCGACTGCGAGGCTTTCGCCAGCCAGCACGCGGCGGATCAGCGCGACGGTCTCGCCCCGGCCATAGAGCGCGATGAACGAGCCCATGCGCGGCCCCTGGCTCTGGCCCAGCAGCGTCTCGTAGAGCGCGCCGAACCAGTCGCGCAAATTGGCGAAGCCGTGGCGCTTGCCGACCTCATAGACCTCGTTCTGGATCGCTTCGGGCGTGGCGTCGGCGGGCATGGCCTCGATCGTGTCGGCGAGGTCGGCGAGCGCCGCCGCCTCCTGCTCGGTCGGCGCGCGGTAGGCCTTGGACGGGCGCACGAAGTCGCGGAAATACTGCGCCGCGTGCCCGACCAGCCGGTCGAGGAAAGGGGCGGTCCCGGGGCTCGCCCCCGGCGCATATCGCGAGATGAATTTCCACAGCACTTCTGGATCGTCGGTGTTGCAGACGCTGGCGAGGTTGAGCAGCAGGCCGAACGAGACGTGGCGCTCCGGCGCCGGCGGATTGCCGGTGTGGATGTGCCAGACCGGATTTTCGACGCGCTGCGCCGCGTCCTGGCCGACATAGGATCTCGAGATGGGCGAGATAATCGTCCACCGCCCGGGGGATCGCATCGAAATAGAGGCGCTTGGCCTTCTTCGGCGCGTTGTACATGAACAAGGCGAGCGATTCCGCCGGCGCGTAGCGCAGCCAGTCCTCGACGGCGAGCCCGTTGCCCTTGGACTTGGAGATCTTGGCGCCCTGTTCGTCCAGGAACATCTCGTAGATGAACCCCTCGGGCGGCGGCGCGCCCAGGATGCGGCAGATCTGGCCCGACAGCTTCACCGAGTCGATCAGGTCCTTGCCCGCCATCTCGTAATCGACGCCGAGCGCATACCAGCGCATGGCCCAGTCGGCCTTCCATTGCAGCTTGCAGCGCCCGCCCGTGACCGGCGTCTCGATCCTGGTGCCGTCCTCGTCCTCGAACACCACCGTGCCGGCGTCGGCATCGCGCGCGAGGATCGGCACCTGCAGGACTCGCCCGGTCGTCGGGCTGATCGGCAGGAAGGGCGAATAGGTCGCGCGCCGCTCCGGCCCCAAGGTCGGCAGGATCACGCGCATCACCGCGTCGTACTGGGCGAGCACGGCCAGGAGCGCCGCGTCGAACCGCCCGGCGCGATAGCATTCGGTCGAGGACTGGAACTCGTACTCGAACCCGAACGCGTCGAGGAAGCCGCGCAGCCGCGCGTTGTTGTGCGCGCCGAAGCTTTCATGCGTGCCGAACGGGTCGGGGATGGCGGTCAGCGGCTTGCCGAGATGGGCACGCACCATCTCGCCGTTGGGCACGTTGTCGGGCACCTTGCGCAGCCCGTCCATGTCGTCGGAGAAGGCGAACAGGCGCGTCGGGATCGCGCCGCCGGTCAAGGCCGCGAAGGCGTTGCGCACCCAGCTCGTCCGCGCCACCTCGCCGAACGTGCCGATATGGGGCAGGCCGGACGGACCGTAGCCGGTCTCGAACAGCACGTAGCCCTTCTCCGGCACGGCGCCCTTGACGCGCGCCAGCACCTTCCGCGCCTCCTCGAAGGGCCAGGCGCGGGCGGTTTCGGCGAGCTTGGCGAGGTCGTCGGCCATGCGCGGCAAGATGGCCGGGGGCCGCGCCCCCGTCAAGCCGCAGCCCCGGGGCGGTTCGCGCGGCGGCGGGATGGCGGGTGCGGCGCGTTCCCTAATCCATCGTGTTCGGCAGGTAGAGCGAGATCTCGGGGAAGGCGATCAGCAGCGTCATGACGACCACCTCGCAGAGCGAGGAACCAGCCGACGCCGCGGAAGATCGTCTCCAGCGGGATCTCGTCGCCGACCACGCTCTTGATGACGTAGACGTTGAAGCCCGACCGGCGGCGTCAGCAGGCCGATCTCGAGATACTTGACCACCAGCACGCCGAACCAGATCAGGTCGAGGTTGAGCGCCTCGAACATCGGCAGCAGCACCGGCAGGTGAGCAGCAGGATGCCGAGCGGGTCGAGGAACATCCCGAGCACCAGGTAGATCAGCGACGCCGCGATCACCAGCAGGTCAGCGGGTCGAGCGCCCACTGGCCGATCGAGTTGGCGAGGAAGAACGCCATGCCGGTGAGCGCGAGGAGCTTGGTGTACATCACCGCGCCCATGCCGATGAAGAAGATCTGCGCCGTGGTGCCGACCGCATCCTTCAGGCTGCCCACGCAGCGCCGCGCGGGTCAGCCGGCCCTGCAGCACTGGCGATGACGAAGGCGAGCGCCGCGCCGGCCGCGCCCGCCTCGGTCGGGGTGACGATGCCGCCGTAGAGGCCGCCGATGACGCCGGCGATCAGCAGCACCACCGGCCAGACCTGCGACAGCGCCGACCCAGCGCTCGGTCTTGAGCGTCGCCGAGCTCGTCGCCGGAGATGCGCGGGCGCGATCTCCGGATTGCAGCTTGCAGCGCATGACGATCATCGACGGTGTAGACCGCGGCCGTCAGCAGGCCGGGCAGGATGCCGGCGATCAGCAGCTTGACGATCGAGACCTCGGCGAAGATGCCGTAGAGCACGAACAGGATCGATGGGCGGGATCAGCGAGCCGAGCGTGCCCGCGCTCGCGACCACCCCGGTCGCCAGCCCCTTGTCGTAGCCGTGCGCCAGCATCTCGGGGATCGCGATGCGGCCCATCGCGGCGGCGGTCGCGACGCTCGAGCCCGACGCCGCGGCGAAGCCGGCGCAGGCGAGGTTGGTGGCGACCGCGAGCCCGCCGGGCAGGCCGCGCGAGCCACAGCCGCGCGGCGCGGAACAGGGCGTGGCTGATGCCCGAATTGTGCGCGATCGACGCCCATCAGCAGGAACATCGGGATCGCCGACAGGCTCCAGTTCGAGCCGAACTCGAACGGCGTCGATCTGCAGCAGGGTAAGCGCGGTGTCGGCGTTGCGCACGATGGCGATGCCGACCAGCGCGACACCGCCGAGCGCGACGCCGATCGGCACCCGCGCCGCGATCAGCACCAGGATGACCGGAAGGCTCCAGAAGCCGATTCGAGCGAGCTCACGCCGGCCTCGTTCGGCCGCTCTCGCTAGGATGCGCCGCACGTCGCGGACGGTGCGGAGGATCAGCACGAGCGTCATCAAAAGGCCCGCGACCGGCAGGATCCACCGGCTCGGCCAGGCCGGGACGAAACCGATCGCGCTTTCGCGGAACTGCTCGCCCGATCGCGGTCTCCTCGATCGCCGAGACCGTCGTGCGCCAGGTGAACACCGCCCATGTAGAGCACGGTGAACGTCGTGACGCTGACCGTGAGGCGCAGCAGCGCGCGCGGCGAGAGGCCGCGGGTGAACAGCTCGACCACGATGTGGGCGTCGTCCCGCGCGATCCAGGCGAGCGGCAGGAAGGCGAGACCGCGACCATGTAGTAGCCGGAGACGATCTCGGTCGTCGCCCCCAGCGGGGCGTCGAACACGACCCGCGCGATCACATCCGCCGTGACGTGCGCCATCATCGCGAAGCCGACGATGCACGAGATCCACACCGTGGCGTCGACGGCGCGGTCGAGTCCACCGTGTCAGATCGCGGCCCACGATCGCCCTCCCGCGCCGCCGGCGGCGACGCGCGCCGCGCTACATGTTGTCGACGTCGAGCTTGGAATAGACCTCGCGCTTGAGGGCGGCCTCGATCTTCGGGATGTCGGTGCCGGCCTCGGCGGAGATCTTGGACCACTTCGCCTGGGCCTTCTCGAGGTTCTCGAGAATTTCGGCCGCCGGGATGTGGAACTTGTTGGTGTACTCGTCGATCACCCGCGTGCGCTCGGCCTTGTAGAACCGCTCGAACAGATCCTTCATGTCCTGCCCGCCGGGTTGAACTTGACGCCCTTCTTCTTGGCAGCAGCGGCGACCTTGGCGTCGTCCTCGAGATAGGCCGTTCACCGCGACCATCGGCGCCCAGGATCGGGGCGGCGTCGACATGCGCCTGCTTCTCTGCCTTGGAGAAGCTCTTCCAGGTGTCGCGGTTGACCAGGAAGCTGAGGGTCGGGCCGCTGACGCCCATCGGGTAGTCGAGCACCGACTTCGCCACGTCCTGGTAGCCGTAGGAGCGCAGCCACGACACCGAGCCGTGCACGCAGTCGAGCGTGCCGCGCTGCAGGGCCGTGGTGGCCTCGGCCGGGCTCATCGCCACCGGGGTGGCGCCGGCCATCTTGGCACAGCGTGACGCCGCCGCCCGAGCTGCGGATCTTGAGGCCCTTGAGGTCGGCGACGGTCTTCACGTTCTCGCGGCAGATATACTCGTAGGCCGTCGTGTCGTAGCCCGCCAGGAACAGCGAGTTGTTGGCGCGGAACTCCTTCTGGCAGGACGGGCAGTGCAGCAGCACCGTCTCGAGTGCCGCGCCGGTCATCCCGACCGCATCGTTGCCCGGGAAGAACATGGTGTGGATCAGCGCCGTCGAGGGCAGCACCGCCGGCACGTAGACCGCGATGCCGAAGCCGGCATCGACCAGCCCGTTCTTCACCCCGGCCACCGCCGACTTGAAGTTCACGATGGCGCCGCCGCCCACGTGCTTCCACTGGATGTCGCCGTTCGTCGCCTTCTTCACC
This sequence comes from uncultured Alphaproteobacteria bacterium, assembly GCA_963826605.1. Lineage (GTDB taxonomy): Bacteria > Pseudomonadota > Alphaproteobacteria > MPNO01 > DASWLB01 > CAWGHZ01. The sequence continues at coordinate 849,103 of CAWGXN010000001.1, read as the reverse complement.
GCGTCGAAGAAGGGCGGGATGGCGTAGCGGATGAAGCCGTGGCGCGGGCCGAGCTGCGAGCCGTAGACCAGCTCGCGCGCCTGCCCCGTGGCGGTGGTGGTGGCGGCGGTCGCCGCGACCAGCCCGGCGAGGGCGGCGGCGACGGTAATCGAGCGGACGAAGGTCATGATGCGCGTCTCCCCGTGTTCGTGGTGTTTATCGGCACATCGTCGCGGGCTGGCTCTCGCGACCAGGCGATTGGTGAAATCTTGGCGAAGAATTGGCGCCGCCGCAAGCACGATGGCCCGGCGCGCGCTGGCGGCGCTGGCCGAAGGCCGGCCGCTGAAGGCTGGGAGGTACCGGCCGCCCTCGCCACCCAGGCGGAGTCTAACCCGTTCCCTCGGCGAGGAAGGCGAGGATTTCGTCCGCCAGCTCGGCCGGCCGCTCGATATGCAGGCAATGGCCCGCTCCGGCGAAGGACCGCACCCGCGCACCGGGCAGGCCTTCGGCGTAGGCGCGGCCGTGCGATTGCGGCACCAGCCCGTCTTCCTCGCCCCACGTCACCAGCGCCGGGCCCTTGTAGAGCGGCAGGCGGCGCCGCAGCATCCGGTTGTGCAGGTAGGGCGGGCGGAACCCGAACCGGTGGGCGAAGCGGAACATGCGGTAGCGCAGCACGTCGCGCTCGGGCGCGAGCCGGCCGCGCGGCGCCCATTCGAGGGCTTCGGGCGAATCCGGCGCGGCGAACAGCATGCGGCGATAGGCGTCGGTATGCTCGCCGTCCACCGGCTGCACCTCGAAGAACAGGTCGGCGATGGGCGCGCCCGGGAGGTAGAGCCCGCACGCCCCGATCAGCACCAGCCGGTCGACCAGCGCCGGGCAGCGCACCGCGAGCTCGGCCGCCAGCCAGCCGCCGATGCCGGTGCCGACCACCGACACGCGGTCGAGCGCCAGAAGGTCGATCGTCTCGCGCAGATGGAACACGGCGTCGTCGATGGCGGTCGCGTCCTCGTCCTCGTCCGAACCGTTGCACCCCGCATGGGCCGGCGCGATCAGCCGGTGGCGCGCGGCCAGACGCTCGTGGAACGCCATCCACTCGCCGGTCGCGCCGTGCACGTCGATGAAGTCGTGCAGGTAGAGCACGGGCGCGCCGGCGCCGGCCTCGGCCAGCGCGACCTTGCGGCCGCCCGGCGCCGTCAGGAACCGGAGGGTCATGCCGGCGCGGTCTCGGCCAAAGCGGGATATTGGCGGGCGAACAGCTTCGCCGAACTCGGCGCGCAGATGGGGCGCCACCTCGGTCGCGAACAGCCGCATCGAGTTGCGCACCACCGCGTCGGGCATGTTGCCGAAATGGAACTGCACCAGGAAGTTGCCGACGCCCGCCTGCTCGATCAGCGCCCACAGCTTGTCGCGCACCGTCTTCGGGCTGCCGACGATGATCGAGTTCCATTGCTCGAGCTCGTCCCAGTCGGCAACGTCGCCCAGCATGCGCCCGTCGCCCGCGCCGAACCGTCCGACCGCCGCCTCGTAGGATGCGGTCGAGACCGACGGCGCGCCGGGCCCGGCGGTGAGGAAACGCCCCTTCTTGCGAAGGTGCCCGTGCAGGCACTTCTGCAGGAAGTACCAGATGCCCTCCTGCGATTCGGCGCGCGCGGCCTCGTCAGTCTCGCCGACATGGACCGAGATCAGCACGCCGAAGCGGAACGGGTGGTAGGTGCCGCCGGCCTCCTCGATCGCCGCGGCGAAGCGCTCGACCGTCTGGCGCGTCGCCGCCCCGTGGGCGCGCGACGACAGGAAGTAGGCATAGCCGCGCCGCGCGGTCTCCACGATGGTCTCGCGGCTCGACCCGCCGGGGATCCAGATCGGCGGGTGCGGGCGCTGAACCGGCAGCGGCCAGCAATTGGCGTAGCGCAGGGCGTAGTGGCGGCCCTCGTGGGCGAACGGGCCGGGCTCGGTCCAGGCGCGGGCGATCAGGTCGATCCCCTCCCAGAACTGCGCGCGCGCCTGCGGCTGCGGCACGTCGTAGTTGAACGCCTCCTGCCCTGCCCCGACCGCGAAGCCGCAGATCATCCGCCCGCCCGACATGCAGTCGAGCATGGCGTACTCCTCGGCCACGCGCATCGGGCTGAGCCGCAGCGGCAGGAGGTTGCCGATCACCGCGATCTTCACGTTCTTCGTCGCCTGGGCGAGCGCGGCGGCGATCAAATTGGGCGACGGCATCAGCCCGTAGATCGTCTGGTGATGCTCGTTGATCGTGACGCCGTCGAAGCCGAGCTCGTCGGCATAGACGAGCTGGTCGACATATTCCTGATAGAGGCCGCCGGCGCGCTCGCGGTCCCACAGCGCGTTCGGCGGCTTCACCCAGCCGGTCTCGTAACGCTCCTCGAAATCCGCCGGCAGATACGGATAGGCCATGAAGTGCCAGCAGAACAGCTTGACGGCGAGCGGGTCGTGCGCCGGCGCAAGATTCGAGTCATCCATCGGCGCTGTCCTCCGGACGGAACTTTCTTTCGGCTGTCCCACCCCTCACCCTGCCTCGCTCCCAGGGGCAGGGGGAACCCTCTGGACCGCCCGTCACCCGCCCCGACGAGGAGTGACCCGAAAGTGACGCATGGCCGCTGCCGCACGGGCCCTCTCCCGGCCGGAGAGGGACAGGGTGAGAGGACGGGCTTGGGCGTCCGCACCATCACCGCGTGCCGAAGCGCTTCGCGGTGCGGAGGGCGATGCCGGGCCGGCCGGTGCGGTGCGCCTGGGCGACCAGCGCGCGCTGGTAGGGCTCGGCGATCACCGGCGCGTGGCGCGGCGGGTTGGCCGGCCCGTGGCAGGTGCGCAGGCAGCCGATCTCGGCCGCGCCCTGCGGCGCGATGAAATAAGCCGCCGAGACGCGCCCGCGCCCCGAGAAGTTCACCGCGCGGTGCAGGTTCGAGGTGTACAGGTCGTTCGTCGACATGGCGAACAGATCGCCGATATTGACCACGAAGGTGCCGGGTACGGGAGGCACGTCGATCCATTCGCCCTTCGCGTTGCGCACTTCGAGCCCGCCGGTCGCGTCCTGCTGCAGGATGGTGAACGAGCCGTAATCGGTGTGCGGCGAGAAGCTCCACTGGTTGTCCTTGAGGTCCTCGGGCCGGACCGGCGGGTACCAGTTGAGCGCCATGGTCGCGCCCGGATAGGCGTAGTGCGCGTCGAGCTCGTCCTCGGCGAGCCCGAGACTGAGCGCCAGCGCGCGGGCGAGGCTTTGCGCGAGCCGCGTGCGCCTGGCGACCTGCTCGGTCACGCAGGCGCGGAAGCCGGGCACCGCTTCCTCGTCGGGATACTGCGCCCAACCATGGGCGTAGCGCCCCTCCTCCGGCTCGCCCGGCAGCACGTCGCGCGGGAGGAACAGCCGCTCCTTGACGTCGCCGGCCTTGTCCGGGTTGGCGTCGGGGTCCAGCCCGCCGGCGCGCATGAAACCCTGCTCCTTCGGGCTCAGCCGGCACTCGATCTTCATCTTCTCGGCAAGCGGCAGCTCGAAGAAGGCGCGCACCCGGTCCTCGAACGCGTCCATCTCGGCCTGGGGGATGCCGTGGCCCGTGATGTAGAAGAAGCCGATATCGACGCAGGCCGCTCGGATCTCCTCCGCCACCCGCCTGCGCGCATCGTCCGTCCCGCCGGCGACGAAGGGCGCGACGTCGATCATCGGCAGGGCGGCGCGCGCGGCGCGGGTCACGCCATGGCCCCCGTCCGACTTGAGGTATCGGTTGTCGAAATCGGCGAAGGCGCCGACCGCGCCGTCCTCGATCAGATCGACCATGACGGCACTACTCCGCCGCCCAGCTTGGCGCGACCCGGCAATGGCGGTTGATCAACTCCTCATAGGCGTCGCGGAACGGCCGCGACTTGGGCGCGATGAAGTTGCCCGCCCGGTTGGGGCGCCAGACCGACGGATCGTCCACGCCGGGAAGCGGGGTGGACTTGTCCTTCCCGTAGGCCTGGATCAGGCGGAGCTGCTTGCGCCGCATGCGGGCGATCATCTCGTCCGACGGCGACAGATGCTCGAACGTGCGGTCGGTGATCGGCCCCATCGTGCCGGCGACGGCGTTGTCCTGCATGGCGAGGCCATGGATGCCGCTGAACACGTTGCCGTCGCGCTGCGCCTCGCGGTCCATCAAATAGTCGTTGTCCGGGTTGTTCTTCACCCGGTAGCGCCCCAGCCAGTCGGTGGTATGGGGCAGGAACTCGTCGGGTCCCGGGAACCGCCGATCGAGCCCGGGCACCGCCCCGCCCTGCGCCGAGCGGTAGCCCGGCGGGCGGATCGCCGCGCGCGCCAGCGTGATGACCATCGTGTGGGTGTCATCCATCGGGATGTAGCCCTTCATGACGATCGTGTCGGCCAGCATGCCGGCCGGCGGGATGCACCAGAACGGCGTGATGAAATGGGCGAGCCGCCAATGGGTGTTGTCGGCATCGGCGGGCCGGTACGCGCCGTACATCAGCCCGAGCGGCGTCTCCTCGATGTGGAATTGCGGCGCACGGTCCGAAGACAAATAGAAGAACGTGTCGGCGGGATCGAGCGTCGCGGGGTCGACGCCGCCGAGATGCAGGAACCCGAAATGCGACGTGTCGAGGTCGTTCTCCAGCCCCTGCAGCCAGTTGTATTCCTGCTGCAGGAACGTGACCATGATCTCGTCGTCGGCGAGATCGTTGAGCTCGAAATCGGGGAAAGGAGGTGCCGCTTCGCGTTCGCCCATGTAGAGCCAGATGACGCCGTAGCGCTCGACGACCTTGTACGCCTTGGCCTTCACCTTGTGCCTGAAATCCTGGTGCGGCGGCAGGTTCGGCATGTCGAGGCAGTTGCCCTCGGTGTCGAACTTCCAGCCGTGATAGATGCAGCGTATGCCGCCTTCTTCCGGCTTGCCGTAAAACAGCGAGGCGCAGCGGTGCGGGCAGCGATGGTCCATGATGCCAACCCGGCCGGCCTGGTCGCGGAAGGCGATCAGCTTCTCGCCCAGCGCCGCAAGGCGCATCGCCGGCCCGCCGGCATCGAGCTCGGCGGACTTGGCGACCGGCATCCAGTACTCGCGCATCACCGCGCCCATGGGCGTGCCCGGCCCGACCCGGGTCAGAAGCTCGTTCTCGTGCGCCGTGGTCATGGCGCCCTCCTTCGGCTGGCCTCGATGGGCGATTATAGGATGCGCCGGGTCCGGCCGAAACGGCTGCGTCGGCCCCTATCGCGGCGGCAGGAGGGGCGCCTGCCCGTCGTCGAGCTGCATGTCGAACACGGCGAGAAGGATCGCCGTGCCGGCATAGTTGCCCATCAGCGCCACGATCTCGACCAGCGCCGCCGGTGCATAGTGCTTACGCGCGCGGGCGTAGGTCGCGGGGGCCACCTTGTGGGTCGCGAACACCTCGCGCCCCAGCTCGATGAGCGCCGCGTCCGCCGCGTCGAGCCCGTCGGTGGCGCGGCGGTGCTTGATGATCTCGACGATCTCGGCCGACACGCCCTGGCGCAGCGCCTCCGGCTCGTGCGCCGCCCATTCGAACTGGCTGTCGCATTCGCGCGCCGTGGTGAGGATGACCAGCTCGCGCGTGCGTGCATCGAAGCTCGCCTCGGTCCGCAGGTACCGGTTCGCCGGCCGCGCGACCCGGGCGAGCCGGGGGCTGTGGAGCTGGATGCCCGCCGGCCCGGCCAGGCCGCGGATGTTCACTCCGGTCGGCGTGGCGACTTCGTCGTATAGACGGCGCCCGTCTTCGTCCATCTCCTCGCGGCGCGGCAGTGGAAGCCGGCAGCGCGACTCCGGGTCGATGTCGTCAGGAAGCATGTGTCCCCCTTGGGCGGGCGGGCTGCGCCGCGGCCCGTGCTGGCGTTGCGTCACGCCGCTACGCTATCACCTCGCCGGGCCCCTTTCCCATCATGGCGCGTGCCTGGACCTCGCGACGGAGCAACCAGGGCGCCACGCCTCCGTCCCGTTCGGCCTGAGCGCGCCGCGAAGAGGCGCGTATCGAGGGGCGAACGGCAAGGGTACTTGGCCGGTATCAGCCGCGGCGCGACGCAGCGCGGGCCGGTTCCGGGCGGGAGAGAAGCGGCATCACCTCGCCGGAGAAGCGGTCGAGCCCTTCCATCATCGGATGGAAATGGATCATCACGCACTCCATCCCGATCTCCTCGTAGCGGCGCAGCCGCTCGGCGATCAGCGCGGGCGGGCCGACCAGGCCAGGACCGAGCGCCTTCGCCGCGATCTTGGAGACCGGGTCGCGCTTGCCGTACTCCTCCAGCGCATCGGCCCTCGCCTCGGCTTCCGCCAGCGTCGGCTCGCAGATCACGTGCGCGCTGATCCCGAAGGCGAGCTCGCGTCCGAGTTCGCGCGCCCGCGCCGACATGCTGCGGATGCCGCTCTCGATGACGCGGAAATTCTCCTCATAGCGGCGGAAGGGCAGCTCGTAATGCACGAACCAGACATCGCATTCGCGCGCCACGATCTCCATGCCCGGGCCGGTGCGGCTCGCCGCGTAAATTCGCGGGTAGGGCGTGCGCACGGTCCGGATCGGCAGCGTCCCGTTCTCGAAGCGGTAGAACTCGCCCGCGAACGAGAACGACTCCTCGGTCCACAGCCCCTTCATCACCCGGATGAACTCGTCCATGCGACGGTAGCGCCGCTCCATGTCGCCGAGCCAGGCGCCGTTGCCGAACAGGTCGAACTCCTGCGGCCACCAGCCATTGACGACGTTGACCGCGAAGCGTCCGCCGCTGATGCGGTCGAGCGTGGCGCCCATCTTGGCGACCACCTGCGGGGCGACGATGCCCGGATGGACCGCGACCATCAGCTCGATATCGGCCGTCTGGGTGGCGAGCGCCGCCGACATGATCCAGGCTTCGAGATCGGGGCCGAGGAAACGCTCGGCGATCAGCGTGGTCTCGAACCCGCACGCGACGCCGCGATTGACCACGTCGACGGCGAATTGGAACGACCGGTCGGGGACGGCCCCCGCGCCGCGCGTGCGCAGGTCGCGGATCGCCTCGTCCATCGCCGGCTCGGCCGGGATGGTGTGCGGCAGCGGCGTCCAGATTCCGAATCGCATCGTCTCTCCCGGCCGCGCGCGGCGGCGGCCCTTGCGGCGGACGGCACGATACTGCCCCTGACGGCGGGGCGCGCGCAATGGACGCCGCCGGCCTCAGATCGGCCGCGCCACGCCTTCGGGGAGGCGCGGGCGCGCCAGCACCCGGCCGTACAGGATCGCGAACAGCCCGAAGGCCGCGCTCCACGCCGCACCGGCCAGCCACAGCGCGAGCGCGTAGTGCACCCCGGCGAACGGCGCAAGCACGCGCAGCAAGGCGGCGAGCGTCACCAGCGCGTAGATCGCGACGGTGCCCGGCCCTGCCGCCAGCGGCCGGCCTGCATGGCCGAGCGAGGCGCGCGTCATGACGGCAAGGGTCATCGTCCCGACCGCGCCGACGGTCAACACATGAAGCGCCCCGCCCCCCGGCAGCAGCCCATAGGCTTCGTCCAGCCCGAGGAGGATGAGCCCGCCGGCCAGCCAGCCATAGCCGAGATGGAGGATCGCCAGGAGCGGCTCGCGCACCGAGTGCTGTCCGCGCCACCGGGCGAGGCGCATCGCCGTCGCTGCGCCGGCGGCGATCGCCGCCCATGCCGTCGCGGGCATCTCGGGCACCACCGCCCACATCGCAAGCGCCAGCGCCACGAGCGCAAGCACCGCGACGTCGAACGGCCCCGCCTGTGCCGGCGGGGCGACGTGCGGCCGGGCGCGGGCGAGCCAGTTGCGCGTGAAGCTGGGCACGATGCGCCCGCCGACCAGCGCGATGAGCATCAGCAGCGTGGCGATTCCGATCCGGTTGCCGAGCGGCGCGGTCTCGGCAAGCCCCATCGCCTCGAGATGGACCAGCACATTGCCGGCGAGCAGCAGGGCGAGCGTCACGACCATCGGCGCGTTGCGCCAGTTGCGCCCGGCGGCGATCTCGCGCGCGACGACGGCCAGGAATACAGCCGGAAAGGCGAGATCGACGGCCGCCGCCACGGGCGCGCCGAGCGCGCCGGAGAACAGCACGGCCACGCGCCCCGCCGCCCAGAGCGCGACGAGCGCCGCCAGGGCCGCGCCTTTCAGGGGCAATCGCCCGGTCCAGTTCGGGATCGCGGTGAGCAGGAACCCGGAAACCGTCGCCGCGGCGTAGCCGTACACCATCTCGTGCGCGTGCCAGATCGGTGGGGCGAGCCTGGTCGGCACGGCCAGCCCGCCGGCATAGGCGCCGATCCACACGGGCACCGCGACGGCGGCCCAGATCGCCGCCCCCAGGAAGAACGGGCGGAATCCGGCCGACAGGATCGCGGGGCCGGACCTGCCCCCGTCCGGCGGCGCGCCGTTCATCGCACCCGTCCCCTTCGGCCGGACCATGCGAGGTCAACGCGATGCGCCCGAAGTGCTAGGATGGCATCCCGGCGAGGCACGACGAAAGGACGTGGACCATGGACTCCCACGACAGCTATACGGTGACCACCGTCGACGAGCTGGCGCATCTTTATTCGGCGCCGGCCGCACGCGTGCTGCAGAAGGAGATCGACCATGTCGACGCGGTCGGCCGCGCCTTCATCGCCGCCTCGCCGTTCGTGGTGATGGCGACCGGAACCGGTCGGGGACTGGATTGCTCGCCCAAGGGCGACGCGCCGGGCTTCGTCGCGGTGGACGCCGACGGGCACGCGCTGATGATCCCGGACCGGCGCGGCAACAACCGGCTCGACGGGCTGCGCAACCTGATCGACAACCCGCAGATCGGGCTGATCTTCTTCATCCCCGGCGCGAACGAGACCTACCGCGTCAACGGGCGGGCGCGGATCAGCGTCGACCCCGCCCTCAAGCGGCGCTTTGCCGTGAACGGGCGCGAGCCGACCGCCGTCATCGTCGTGGCGGTCGAGCAGGCATTCCACCACTGCCCGAAGGCGCTGGTCCGCTCGGCGCTGTGGCGGTCTGGCGCCGGCGCGCGGCCCGAAGCCGCGCCGACCATCGGCGACTTCGCCGTCGCCCGCGAGCCGGCCACCGACAAGGCGGCGTTCGATGCCGCCTATGCCGCACGCATGCCGGACGAGCTCTATTGACCGCGACGTTCGGGGACCGGGCGCGGCCATCGGCTACGACCCGGCCGGACGCGCGCGCAGCCGCTTCATCTCGAGAAAGTCGCGCGTCACGTCGCGCAGCACCGCGACGATGCCAGTCGCCGTCCCGTCCTCGTCGTGCACCAGCGCCACGGTGAACTGGATGGAAAGCGCCGCGCCCGATTTGGTTTCGGCCGGCACCGACAGCAGGTCCGACGCGCCGTAGCGCGACCGGCCCGTCTCCATGACGCGACCGAACCCTTCCCAATGGCGCGCGCGCAGCCGTTGGGGGATGATGAGGTCGAGCGACTGGCCCTCCGCCTCGGAAGCGTCGTAGCCGAAGATCCTTGCGGCGCCCGCGTTCCAGTGGCGGATCCGCCCGTCGCGGTCGGCATAGATCACCGCGTCCGGCAGGTCCTCCATAAGCGCGCGACCGAGCCGCGCCCGCTCGCCGTCGGTCAGCATGCGCGGCCGCCCGGGCGCCGGATCGTGCCGGTCTCGGTGACGATCGCATCCATCGGGATGTCGTGCGGCAGGGGATAGATCGTCGCCAGCGCCGCGCTGGCCGCGCCGACCCCGATGGCGCGCGGTCGCGGCACCAGCGCCGCCAGGGTGCGATCGTAATACCCGCCGCCATGGCCGAGCCGGAAGCACGCCGCATCAAACCCCACGACCGGCGCGACGATCTCGTCGGGGGCGACCGCCGGCCCCTCCGCCGGCACCGGAATGTCCCACACGCCGCGCGCCAGCGGATCGCCGGGCCGCCACACGCGGAATTCGACCGGCGCCTGGGGCCGCACGACAACCGGGAGGGCGCAGGTCCCGCCGCGGGCGCGCACACGCTCCATCCACGGGCGCAGATCGGGCTCCCCCCGGATCGGCCAGTACACGCCGATTGTGCGCCCGGCGACGTCGCCGATCAGGGCGTCGAGCCCGTCGGCGATGCGCGCGGCCAGGGCCTGCCGGGCGGCCGGAGCCAGCGCCGCCCGCTCCGCGATCAGCCGCGCCCGCGTCGCCTTGCGCCATCGCATGACGTCGCGACGGGTCTCGGCGTCGGGCTCGGGAACGAAGCCCAATGTCGCCGCGTCGAGCTCGTGCATGAAGCACGGCGGCGAGGCGTAGCCGCCCGGCGCGTCGTCGTCGGCACCGCTCATGGCGACGGCGCGCCCAGCCGCTCGCCCCGGCGCAGCATCATGCCGCGGCCGTTGGCGATGCCAAGCTCCAGGCTTTCCGCGATCCGGCGGGCGCGGTCCGCGAAATGGTCGGCGGCGGCGGCGGGGCACAGCTCGCGCGCCGTCTCCTCGAACAAAGCGAGCCAGCGGTCGAAATGCTCCGCCGACACGGGCAGCGGCTCGTGCTTCGCCATCGGCTGGCCGTGATAGCGCCCGGACATCAGCATGACCGACGACCAGAACGCGCACATGCGGTCGAGATGCGGTTCCCAGTCGGCGATCCGCGCGGCGAAGACGGGCCCGAGCAGCGGGTCGGTGCGCACCTTGGCGTAGAACCCGCGGACCAGCCGCTCGATCATCGCCTCGTCGATCCCGGTGGCGTGGACCAGGCTCGCCACGATCTCCGCCCTCCGTTCCGCCGCGTCCGCCATGCGCCGCTCCAAATCCGTATTTCAAATACCGAAATAGCACCTATAATCGAAATTTCAAACGCCGATTTGCGGGAGTGACAAAACAGCCCATGCGGCTCACCTCCTTCACCGATTTCGGGCTCCGCGCGATGATGCGCCTCGCCGGCGAGCCGGAGCGCAGCTTCACCACCGACGAGATGGCGGAGGAGTTCGCCATTTCACGCCACCATCTGACCAAGGTGGTGGGCGAGCTGGCGCATGCGGGCCTGGTGGCCACCCAGCGCGGCGCGCGTGGAGGGTTTCGCCTGGCACGGCCGGCGGAGACGATCACCCTGGGCGAGATCGTCCGCCGGCTGGAGGCACGCCAAGCCCTGGTCGAATGCTTCCGCGCCGACGGCGGCGCCTGCGTGCTGACGCCGCGCTGCCGGCTGAAGCGCCATCTGGCAGCGGCCGAGGAGGCGTTCCTGAGCGCCCTCGACGGCACCACCCTCGCCGACTGCGCCTATCGCGCGTGAGGGGTGAGGCGGGCCGAGGGCCGGTGCACGTCCGCTCAATTCAACTAATTCGGGACGAGCCGTACCTCGTTACCGGCATTTCGAACGCTCGGTTAACAGGTGATATTTTGCTCCATCAACAGTCGATCACAAGCATCTCTCTATCGCTCTATTATTCTTCACAGTCCTAATAACTTCTGTCTCCATATTAGCTATCGGCGCTGGCCGTCGTCGCCGGTCAGGCCGGGGCGCCGTGCCCGACAACCCGCCGCACGCGACGTGCGAGGAACGCGGTGACGAGAAGTGCGCCGGTGCCGACCGGTTCCGGCATCTCCGTCGCCGGGTTGAGAGTCAGGTCCGACAGGTGGGCGACTTGTGCGAGAGCGAGGAGGTCGGCGTCGCTCACCAGATTCCGGGTGCCGAAATCGCGAGCTGGGAACATCACGGAGGCGGGCAGGGCGAGGTGGGAAAAGGAAATGTCCGAGAAGAGGTCGTCGGAGAACAACGGAATGACGCTGCCCGCGCCAGGAAGGGGGTCCCTGATGAGGAGTCCCTTTTGGAAGCGGACGCCGATGTCCACCAGGCCAGTAAGATTGGCCACGCCGAGGGCGTGCCCGATTTCATGCAGCGCCACTGAGAACAGGTCGAACCGCGCTGCGGGCTCGCCGCTGGTTGCGGTGTAGGCGACGCCGGTGTTGATGGGGCCGCCGCCGAGATCCTGCTGAAAAGTCTCGACCGGCTGGAACTCCAGGTTGCCCGAGGGCTCGCCGAAGCTCGGCGGAGTGTGGTCGATGAACCAGGCGATCCCATCCGCTGCGAACGCTATGTCTGAAAGGTGGTTGTTGACGGTGCTGCTGCCGACCGTTTTGCCAAGCACGCTGGAGCCGAGTCCGGCCTCCCAGCCGTAAGTGATCCGAACGGTGTAGTTGTCGGCGATCATGCTTTCCCAGTAGGCGGCGGCGGCGGCCATGACCTGGTCGAGCGTTCCGCCGCCGAACCCGTCAGCCGGCGCTCCGAGCACCAATCGGCTGAAACTGGGATCGAACGATCCGACCCGCAGTGGCGTCGCGACGATAACCAGCGCGCGGGCGGGAGGGGCGAGGCCCGCGGCAAGAATTCCGAGCGCGAACATGACCGCCGACATGCGAAGACGCATGGCTTCCTCCCGAAGCGATGCGACAATCTCGCACTACGCGCCGCCGCCCACAAGAATTATGCGGGCGGGGTTGCTACGCCCGCGCTCCTCGCCGCCGTCGCGCGCGCCTGCCGGTGGTCGCGTGCAGCGTGGCAAACGGCGCCAGCCCGGGCGTCGGCATCCTGCGACGGCGCGGGCACGCCGACCTGCGCAACGTCCAATGGGTTACCGGGAAAAATTGGCGGGCCACGACCGATAGTGATGATCACTACGTTTACGCCAAGGCTCTCCTTTAAGTTTGAGTTCCTCATCGCTGACGATGGCATTCAGCGGTTTGCTATATGGGGACCAACCATAGCGCAGCCGCCTGAACGCGCCATGCGTAGATGGCAACCGCTCGAATTCCTCCATGACTGCCCCACAAAGGGTTACGAGCGCATCTCATCGGCTGCGGCGAAGTGCGCCATCTGATCGGCGTAGGCCTTCTTGAATGAAGAACGCTCCGTGATGCGCGCCACATAGGACTCGGTCGCAGGACGATCTCCGAAAGAGCGAACTCTTGTGACGCGGAGGACATCGGCCATCAGCAGATCTGCGGCAGTGAAGCGGTCGGCGGCCAGCCATTCCCGCTCCTTCAGGACGCTCTCCATGTGGTCGAGGCGGCTTTTCAACCACCCGGTAAGATGATTGTCCTTTGCGCCGGTCACTTCCAAGACCCACCAGGGAACTGCAACCATCTCGATCGAATTGAGCGCGGCGATCGTCCATTGCAGCGTGTGAGCTTCTCCGACCGGATCGCGCGGCATCAACTTTTCGCTTTTTCGGGCGAGATGCAGCAGCCCCGCGCCGCTTTCGAATATTTCGAGCTCGCCATCGCTCAGGAACGGAACCTGGCCGAATGGTTGACGCGCCAAATGGTCGGGCCCGCGATCGTTGAAAGGGACTGTTCGCACGGAATAGGCAAGCCCGGCTTCCTCGCACGCCCACCTCAGCCGAATGTCGCGCACAAAACCACGAGGGCCTTCGGGCACCCAATCATAGGTCCAAACGATCAGTTCGCTCATGCTATCCAATCCATTCCGAGTAACTTCGATCCGAGGAAGCACGACCCGGAAAAAAAATCGACTTTCGACGACAAGATCGAACTTTGCCAACATGATTTTCTGTGATTTATCCTGTTTCGATAGATTTATCTATTCCACCTTTCCCCGCAAATGGTTGTTGCGGGCCGATGAACCGGCTTCGTCCATGTCCCTATCGCAAATGGGTGGAGATCCTCCGCATTTGCGTGGCAAACCGCGCCAGCCCCGGGTCGGCATCCTGCGACGGCGCGGCTACACCGACCTGCGCAGCGTCCAATGCGTTATCGGGAAGAATTGGCGGAGGGTTCGGGACGAAGTTCGGACCCGGAGCGACGCGCGCACCGCTGGTGTGGTGGCTGCGCGCCAACAAGAATGGCGGAGAGGGGGGGATTCGAACCCCCGAAACAGGTTTAAGCCCGTTTAACGGTTTAGCAAACCGCCGCCTTCAGCCGCTCGGCCACCTCTCCGCGAAGCGGGGCAAGGACTTAGCAGATCGCCCCGGCGAACAAAACCCGAAATTGGCACCGGATTGGCACCGGGGCGTCATTTTCCGCCCCCGCCCCTCAACGCGGCTTCGATCGCATCGGCCGCGGCGCCATCCTTGCGGGCGAAGCAGTGCGCGTAGACGTTCAAGGTGATGGCCGGCGACCCGCATCGTGTGCGACCGTCTCGCGCAGTCGAACCTGCCTTTCCCTTCGTCCGCCGACTTCGCGCTTGCGACCGTCACCAACCGCCAGGTCGCCGAGATGCAAATTGAATTGGAGGGCGCAGAGTAGTGCGGCGGCCGGGGATGGGGAAACTGGCCGCCGCACCTGCACATACGGTGCCGGGATCAGACCACCCGCTTGCGCCGCCTAAGATAGCCGGCGCCGAGGATGCCGAAACCGAAGACCGCCAGAGTAGCGGGTTCAGGGACGTCCGCGCCTCGCACGATCGCGCTGGTAACGAAGATGCCGTCTTCAGGCTGGTTTGGAAATGTGCCGAGAACTGTCGTCTCGTATATCATCGTTGCGGGATTGTAGTGCAAAAGGTTTACGTTATGGGTGGTTTCACCCGTGACGATGATGTCGCCGAGGTTGCTGGTGAACAGTGATGCGTCGCCCTTTTGGATGTCGACGGCATAGTTGGCGCCGTAAAAGCCCTCGACCGGATCAGAGATATTCAGGTCCAGAGGGATGAACGTCAACTCTTCGGCGGAGGGCACGTTGGCAATGATCGTCACGGCGTGGGTCGTTGGATCGATTGCGCGGATATTGCCGCTACCTTCTGACGCGACGATCAGCGAACCGGAATGGGGACCTGAAACAGCAATATCGAGTCCTCGGCGTCCTCTCCGGTCGATGCGATCAGCGTTGCTGCACCCGCGCTGTTCACCTGATAGATACTTCCCGACGTCGTAGTGATTAGCATCTGGTGGCCAAATGTTCCGACTGCATCGAAAAGGATTTCCGCGCACCGTGCCGTTCAAGCCGGTGACAAAATTATCTGACGATGTGCCGTCGTGCGTGATGTGGACGATGCCGCTGCCACTCGCGACGTATATATCCCGGTTGGGGAATCCTCCTAGCCCGAGAGACGCAGTAACGAAATGCTCCGACGAGGCGGTGCCCAAGAGGCTCACCGTTGGGGCGAACTGTGCGACGCTGCCGCCCGTCAGGTTTGTTTGGAATAGGACATTCGTGCCGTCCCGCTGCACCGAGCCGATGAACTTGTCCCCGGCGTAGGCGAACCCGATCGTGGCTTGCGTCCCCATTACGCTGAGAATGTCGTTGCCGTTCACGAACGTGCTGGTGATGACGCCGGCGCTGGCAGGGGCGATTAGCCCCGTCGTCGCGGCGAGCGTCGCCACAGTCGCAATCTCCCTAAATCCGAACCGCATGGCTCCCTCCACAGATCAATCCGGGATCGCAACTCGAGTGATGCAAAATTCGTGCCAACGCGAATTGGCACGGAAATTCAATGGCCGTGCAAAACTGGCGGCGTAGAGTTGTAAAAATTTCCGACACTTAGGTCGTCTGACTAGGCCTCGGCCTGCCGATCGGGCGCCGCCTGGCAAACTACTCGGGCGCGAGGCCAGCGGTGCCGGGGGCGAAGGGGCCCCCGCCGCTGCAAATGTATTCGGTATTGCTTGGCCAGCACGCCCGCAGCGATCAAGCCGAACGCCGCGCCCTCGACTTCAAGCCGCAGTAGGTTCCTATAATGTTCTCACGCCGCCGCGCTGGCCGCTGTGGAACTTTCAGGATGGCCCAGGCCCATGACCGATGACGACATCCGCCGCGACATCGCCTTCGCGCTGCGCGGGCATATTCGCTCCAAGCGGCCGGGCGATGCTGACGAGGCCCGGCAAATGGCAGCGGCCGAAGTGCTGCGGCACCTAAGGCTGTGCGGCTGGAAAGTGGAGAGGGCGGAGAAGCCGGCGGACCTGCCAAGTACGCCGTGACCGACGGGCAGCTCAGTAGCTGGAACGCGGCAGCGCCATGTGCAGCGAACGGACATACTCCAATAGGTTCAGGGTTACGCGCCACGGCCGGCCGTCGGTCTGTCTACCGTATAGATACATTGTCGGGTTGATTAGCTGGGGTGAGAAGAAGCCTAAATCGTCAACTGGCTCGATGTCCGGGTTGATAATCTCGCAGTGAATGATTTTGTTGAAAGCCTCGCGCAAGCCCAGTGGCTTGACCATGCCGCCCAGTGGGCCACGGCCAAGCGGTTTGCTAGCGCCTTTGGACCCTTCTTCGATTTCCCTGCAGGTATTGCTCCACGCGCCGGGGGGTGCCCCGTCCCACATCCCCGCGAATATCCGGCCTTGAATTGCGGTTGCGGTCAGAATTCGGGATACCTCGTCCCGGCAGAACATCGCCCCCAGTTCATGCGCCCAGTGAAGCTCATGCGAGAAACGATCTACCAACTCGTCATAGATCAACTGCGCGACCGGCCTGGTCGCCAGTATCGCCGTCGCCAAGCGATACAGCTCGAGACGCAGGCGTAGTAAGTCGACGGAATGGCCGGTCCGGCCTATTTCTGTTGGGTCAATCACCTCTGCCATAGCAGGCAGCAGCCTAACGTCGGCAGGTGATTCCCACAAACGGAGCCCCACCAGTTGGCGAGCGGTGCCACCGAAAATTGGCACCGGGATTGGCACCCAAATTCTGTATCAGGCCGTCCCAACGCGTCTTAGGCAGTACGTCGCGCCGGTCGGAAAGCCGCGAAAACGCTCACTAACCGACACGCGCTGTGACCGCTTGGGACGCCCGTTTCACGGTTTAGCAAACCGCCGCCTTCAGCCGCTCGGCCACCTCTCCGCGGGGTCGCGGCCGTTCTAGCGGGCGGCGGCGGGGGGTGTCAACGACGCGGGCCGGCGGGCCGGCGCGCCGGCCCCACCGCGTGCCGGTCCCTATTCGGCCGCGTGCTCGGACGCGGGCCGGCTCGCGGCCGTGGGCTTGGGGTCGGCCGCGGGCTTCGCGTCGGGCATGCCGCGCGCGCCCAGGAGGAACCGCCGCCACTGGACGAGCTGGGCGTCGGTCGGCGCCAGATATTCCGGCCGGTCGTAATAGGCGTACACCGCCGCCGGCCGGTCCTGGGCCGAGAAATTCCGGTCCATCACCCAGTGATGGTAGAAATGATAGGCGCACCATTCGTAGGCGCGGCCCCACCACGTCGTGCGCTTCGCCATGTGGAAATAGAACATCCGCGTCGTCTTCTCGTCGACCGGCACGGCCCAGCGCGTCCACAGGTGGGTCTGGTAGTTGATCCGCACCATGCAGGGCAGATGCTGGCCGGTGTCCCACTCCTCCTACGGCGTGTAGACCGGGAAGCGCGCGAACGGCTTGCGCGCCAGGTCGAACAGCCAGGTCCAGTACCGCCGGTAGCGCGTGCGCGGCCACTTGGCCTTGAGGCCCGGGAAGTACTCCTGGTCGATCGGCGACAGGTCGTGCAGCGGGCGCGTCGGCACGAGGCGGTGCTTGCCGATGCGCTTCGGCCGGCCCGGCGGGAAGTGCGGCGGGAAGATCGTCTTCATCAGCAGGAGCGCCGAGTTGCGGTGCAGGTACCGCACGTGGCTGTCGAACGAGTTCTCGAAGCAGGGCCGCCAGTTCTGGTGCCACACGGTCGCCCAGTCGAGCACGATCTTCTCGTCCTGGAAGAACTCCTCCGGGATGTTCTCCTCGAGCGCCACGGGCTCGCTTTCGCCCATCCACACGAACACCACGCCTTTCAGCGTCGCGGTGGGGTAGGTGCGCGCGCGGATCTTGCCCGGCATGGGCGAGTTCGGCCCCTCCCCCAGCGCCGCCACGCACTCGCCGGTCTCGTCGAAGACGAAGCCGTGATAGAAGCAGGCGACGTGGCCGCGGAACTCGCAATTGCCGCGCGACAGCATGGCGCCGCGATGCGGGCAGGCGTTGTTGAGCGCCACCACCCTGCCCGACGTGCCGCGGAACAGGCAGATATCGTCGCCCAGCATCTTGACCATGACCGGCTTCTTCCGGCCGACCTTGCTCTCGCGGATCGCGGGGTACCAGTATTCGCGCAGCCCCAGCACCGGGATGCGGTCGCGCAAATCCGACCGCCCCATCGGCAGCTCGTCCTCGTCCATCCTGGTGTCGGCGGGCGTGGTCAGCATCGCCGACGTGCCCAGCTTCGTCCGCTCCTTGGTCGCCATGCGCGTTCTCCCACTTCGGCCGAAGTATGCGAAGCGCGGCGGCGGAGCGTCAAACGCTATGATTCGGACAAAGGCAGCCGGCCGTGTTAATATTAAATTGGCGTGCATAAAGGGTGTGGAGGGGGAGTAGCAGATGCGTAAGCGTACTGGCGCGGTCGCGGCCATCGCGGGCGCGGTGATTTTCGTGGCGGGCGCACCGCCTGCCAGTGCCGTCCCAATGGATTACAGTTTGAAGTGGCTGGGGACGGGCAGCTGGTACGCGACGGCGACCCTGAGCGGCGATCTGCCAAGCCATGGCTTCTTCCTCTCGGACACAACGACGCTGATGTCGAGCGGCGTCATCACGTCGTTCGACCTGACCATTTTCGACCCGTCGACGTCCTCCACGTTCAATTACAGCATTGGCGATTTCTCGTACTACTCGTGGGACACAGGGGACGGCGGGTCGAACACACTCGATCTGACGCGCGAGCTGGTGGGGCAGACCACGGCGAGCGGCGTGTGGGGCTCCATGGGCCCCGACGCCGATGGGGACTTCAACTTTTTCCAGGCCGACCCCAACGTCACGTTGCCCGGGCCCTTTCCTGGGGGAACGGGACGGTTCACCTTCAATACCGGTGACAGCAGCAGCTTCGCTCTTGTCTCCTTCGCCCCCGTTCCCGGAGCCGGCGACGCTGGCCCTGCTCGGTGTCGGGCTCGTCGCCGCGGGGGCGCTGCGCCGGCGGCGCGTTCGAGAGCGCGCGCCCGCCTGACGCTCGCTTGCCCCGCGCGCGCGCCGCGGCAACAATGCGGTGACGTTCGGGGAGGCGCGCATGGGCCAGAGAATTCCGCATCTACGAGACCGGCGGGCCGGAAGCGCTGCGCTGGGAATCGTTCGAGCCGCCCGCGCCCGGGCCGGGCGAGGTGCTGATCCGCCAGTCGGCGGTCGCCGTGAATTTCCGCGACATACTGGTGCGCCGCGGCCAGCACGCGGCAAACCTGCCCATGGGGCTTGGCATCGAGGGGGCGGGCATCGTCGAGGCAGTCGGGCCCGACGTCGCCCACCTCGAGGTGGGCCAGCGCGTCGCGTCCTGCGGCGGGGCGGACAACGCCTACGCCACCCACCGCATCGCGCCGGCCTGGCGCGTGGCCGCTTTGCCCGACGCGATCGACGACCGCACCGCCGCCTCGATGATGGTGCGCGGCATGACGGCGCGCTACCTGCTGTTCGAGACCTGCCGGGTGAAGCGGGGCGACGCGATCCTGGTGCACGCCGCCGCCGGCGGGGTGGGGCTGATCCTCTGCCAGTGGGCGGCGCGGCTGGGCGCGACGGTGATCGGCACGGTCGGCTCCGAGGCGAAGGCCGAAATCGCGCGCGCCCATGGCTGCCATCACCCGCTGGTGCTGGGGCGCGACGATGTCGTCGCCAAGGTGAAGGAGGTCACGGCGGGCGCGGGCTGTCCCGTGGTCTACGATTCGGTCGGGCGGGCAACCTTCGAGGCCTCGCTCGCCTGCGTGGCACGGCGCGGCATCCTCGCCTCGTTCGGCGAAGCCTCGGGCGATCCCGACCCGGTCCCGCCGCGCCGTCTCGGCCAGCTGGGCTCGATCTTCCTCACCCATCCCAGCCTGCCGCACTACACGGCCACGCCGGACGAGTTCGCGGAGACCGCCGGCGCGCTGTTCGCCGCGGTCGCCGACGGCACGGTGAAGATCGCGGTGAACCATGCCTACCCGCTCGCCGAGGCCGCGCGGGCGCACGAAGACCTCGCCGCGCGCAGGACCACGGGCTCGGTCGTGCTCGTGGTGTGAGCGCCGCGCTGGATTCGGGCGCGGTCCTGCCCTAGCCTCGCGCGATCAGCGAGGGAGGGCGACATGCCGAAGCTTCCGCAGGTGAAGTTGACCCATATGGGGCTCTGGGTGCACGACCTCGACCGGATGGTCGCGTTCTACACCGGGCTCTACGGCTTCCTCGTCTCGGATCGCGGCGAGGCGCGCGGCTCGCGCATCGCGTTCCTCACGCTCGATGCCGGCTCGCACCACCAGCTCGTGATGCAGGAGGGCCGGCCCAAGGAGATCGACTTCAACATCCTGCAGCAGATCTCGTTCAAGACCGACTCGCTCGCCAGCGTGCGCGCCTATCATGCGGCGCTGCAGCCCGAGCCGGTCACCGACATCCAGGGCATCACCCACGGCAACGCGTGGAGCGTCTATTTCCGCGACCCCGAGGGCAACCGCTCGGAAATCTATTGCGACACGCCGTGGCACGTGGCGCAGCCGTTCGGCGTGCCGATCGACCTGGCGCTGCCCGAGGACGAGATCGTGCGCCAGACCGAGGCGCTGATCCGCGACAAGCCGACGCTGAAGCCGATGGAGAGCTACAAGGCCGAGACGGCGGCACGGCTCGCGGCGAGCCGCGCCGGCTGACCTAATCCGGCAGCTTCTCCGCCGTCGCAGGCGCGCCGATGGCGAAGATGTTGAACACCTGGGCGAGCAGCCCGTAATAGCCGACGGTGGTGGCCAGGTCCATCAGGCCGCCTTCGCCGAACCGTTCCTTTCCCTTGGCATAGAGCGCATCGTCGAGCCCGCGCTTGTCGATCAGCGTGGTCACCAGGTCCCACACCAGCGCCGCGTCGGCGTCGCCCTCGGGCCGGCGGCGGTTCGCGATGGCATCCACCGTGGCGTCGGACGCGCCCTCCTTGCGGGCGAGCGGGGCATGCGCGCCCCATTCGTAATAGGCGTTCCAGTGGCGCGCCGTGACCAGCACCGTGAGCTCCATCACCTTGCGCGGCAGCGACGAGCCGAAGCGGCAATAGGCGCCCAGCTTCTGCACGTGGTCGCAGATCGCCGGGTTGTTCAGGAGATAGGGGAACGGCCCGGTGACGTGGCCGCGCGGGCCCGCCATCATCTCGTCGTACACGCGGCGCTGCTCGGCCGCGAGCGCCTCCGGCTTCGACACGTCGACCGGCGATATGCGGCTCATTCCCAAATCCTTTCCCTGGCTTCACCAAACGTTAACCGTCCCCCTGTCGTATTGAGCCTCGAAGGGGTGACATCCATGAAGTTCTCCCGGCGCACCATCGAAACGCTGCTCGACCTGGTCGAGATCAAGCTCGCGCAGATCGAGGTGACCGATCGCGAGGACGCGCGCGAGCGCAAGGCGCTGGAAACGGCCCGGGCCGAGCTGCTGGAGCTGCAGCAGGCCATCGCCGCCCGCCTGCCCCGCCGCCCCGTCGCCGAGGCGCCCGCGCCCGCCGCTCCCGTCTGACCTCCCGCCCCCGCCGCGCCTACGCCGCCTTGGCGTAGGGCGGGTTGACGCCGCGGCTCACCGCCGGGCGCGACTCGACCGCCTGGTACCAGCGCTTGGCGTTGGGGAACTCGTCGAGGCTCACCCCCTGCCACTCGTGGCGCTGGCACCACGGAAAGACGGCGATGTCGACGATGGTGTACTCGCCGGCGGCGATCCATTCATTGTCCTTCAGCCGCGCGTCGAGCACGCCCCACAGGCGCCGCGTCTCGGTGGTGTAGCGCTCGATCCCGTAGGGGATCTTCTCCTTGGCCGCGCGGCGGAAATGATGCGCCTGGCCGAACATCGGGCCGATGCCGCCCATCTGGAACATCAGCCACTGGATGGTTTCCCACTTCTTGCGCGGCTCCTGCGGGAAGAACCTGCCGAACTTCTCGCCCAGATACATCAGCATCGCGCCCGATTCGAACAGGGTCAGCTTCTTGCCGTCCGGCCCCTCGGAATCGACCATCGCCGGGATCTTGGAGTTCGGGTTGATGCGGATGAACTCGGGCGTGAACTGCTCGTCCTTCTGGAGGTTCACCGGATGGGTGTTGTAGGGCACCCCCAGCTCCTCCAGCATGATCTGCGGCTTCTTTCCGTTCGACGTGTTCCAGGTATAGAGGTCGATCATCTGTCGCTCCGTTGGGGACCGAGGGCCGCGCACCTTCTCTTGGGGGGCCCCGCCGCGCAAGGCGAATTTGGCGCGCCGCGCCCGACCGACCCTCAACGAACCTCAAGCGAACCCGAAGGAACCTCAAGGAACCTCAAGGAACCTATAAACGACGCGAAGCACGCCTCGTAACAAATTGATCCAAAACGGATAGCGCCCGAAGCGGCCGGAAAAGCCCGTTGCGGCGACAAGGCGACGGGCCGCGCGCACACGGGCCTGTACCGGATTTTATTCCTTATGTCAAGGGCACGGGCGTCACGCCGACGCTGGCCGAGATTCAAACGCCCCAGCGCTCGGCGGCGTCGCGGGCTACGGGGCTGTCGGGCTCGGCCAGCTCGTAGCCGCAGGCGATGAAATGCCGAGCCGCGAGCGCATTGCCGCGGAAGCCCAAATAGATACAAACGCCGACGGTCAGCAGGTTGACCAACGATTCCAGCGAACCCGTGCCGCCGTTTGCAGCGAACGGCAGCGCAAGCTGCACCGCCCACAGCACCAGCATCAGCGTGCCCCAAGCCGCGAGCCCGCGGAAGAACAGCGGCACGCCGAGAAAGCTCGCGCCGAGAAACAGCGACCAGCTCCAGCCGGTATCGATCAGCTTGAGGTCGCCGGTCCCGGCATGGCGCAACGCGACGTGCATGGGGTCACCCTCCGTGGGACCAGCATGGCACGCGGACCCTAACGGCACGTGAAGCCGAGGCGACTCTCGAAGGACCGAGCCGCGCGATCGTGCCGCCCCCGCCCTTCGAGACGCCCGCTGCGCGGGCTCCTCAGGGCGAACGGGAGACGGAAGGGCGGTCCTGCAAAGTTTCCCTCACGAGCGGCCGGCCGCCCTCGTCCTTCGACAGGCTCATACCCGATCTCGATGATCGGGACTTGCTTGAAACTGTCATTGCGAGGAGCGCAGCGACGAAGCAATCCAGAAGCCTTGGCACAGCCCTGGATTGCTTCCCCGCGGGACAAGCCCGCGGGTCGCAATGACGGCATAGGTTCAGATCATCGAGGCCTGTATCAGGATTTCGACAGGCTCAGGAAGAGGGCGGGCGCGTCCGAGGCCGCACCGCGCGATGACGACCGGAACGATCCGGAACGGCGCCCCTACGCGTTGCGGCCCATGCGCAGCAGGTTCTCGACGTTGCCGTGGTAGATCTTGGCCTTGTCCTCGTCGCAGAGCGACATGTGGTCGAGCCACTCGGTCGCCTGCTTGTTGTTGCCCCACGGCCAGTCGACCGAGAAGATGATGCGGTCCGCCCCCATCTCGAGCAGCGAGCAGATCAGCGCCGGGTCGGAGAAGAAGCCCGAGGTGGTGATCCAGAAATGCTTGCAGAAGATCTCGCGGAACTCGATCGGCGCGTTGCCGGCGTGCTTCAGCGTATGGTCGATGCGCCAGAGCAGGAAGGGCAGCCCCTCGCCCATGTGGCCCAGGATGATCTTGAGATTGGGATAGGCCTCGAACAGGCCGGAGAGCACCATGCGCACGCCCTGCACCGCGGTCTCGACCGTGTAGCCGAGCGGCGCCGAGATGATGCCCGGGAAGGTCTCCAGGTAGTCCTTGTAGTAGACGTCGACCACCGTCTGGTGCGGCTCGGACGGGTGCATGTAGATCGGCACGTCGAGGGCGGCCGCGCGCTCCCACATCGGCCAGAAGCGCTTGTCGTCGAGGAACAGCCCCTGGCTGAGCCCGTGCGTCATCGCCCCCTTGAAGCCGTACTTCGTGACGACGCGCTCGAGCTCGTCGGCGGCGGCGTGGGCGTCGGTCACGGGCAGGGCGGCGAAGGCCGCGAACCGGTCCGGGTGCGCGCTCACCGCCTCGGCCAGCCGGTCGTTGATCTGGCGGGCCAGCGGCACCGCCTCGGCGGGCGGCATCTGGTAGAGCGCCTTCCCCGCCATCGACAGCACCTGCACGTCGATGCCCGCCTCGTCCATCTCGCGGATGCGCCACTCGCCAAGATCCTTGAGCCGGTCGGTGATTTCGCCGGGCCGGCCGCCGCCGAACGGAATGGCGGGATCGGTGAAATGCTCCTCGATGGCGATGACGCGGTGCCTGGTCCTGGAGTGCGCGGCGGCGGTGGCCATGGACGTTTCCCTATGGTTGTCTTCGGTTCTCGCGGTCCCGGCCCGCTCCCCGCCCGGCCACCCAACGACAATATGCTGGTATGGGTGGCCGGGAGGGGGGGCCGGTGCGATTCCCGCGTGAGCGGATATCTCAGTTGCGCGACATGTGGAGCAGCCGCTCGGCGTTGCCGCCGAAGATCTTGGCCTTGTCCTCGGCCGAGATCGACATGCGGTCGAGCCAGTCCACCCCCTCGACGTTGT
The DNA here is from genome assembly GCA_963826605.1 of uncultured Alphaproteobacteria bacterium. Lineage (GTDB taxonomy): Bacteria > Pseudomonadota > Alphaproteobacteria > MPNO01 > DASWLB01 > CAWGHZ01. Next base: position 824,846 of record CAWGXN010000001.1, on the reverse strand, counting down.
TCGCCCACGGCCAGTCGACCGAGAACAGGATGCGGTCGGCGCCCATCTCCAGCATCGAGCAGATCAGCGCCGGGTCGGAGAAGAAGCCCGAGGTGGTGATCCAGAAATGCTCGGCGAAGATGTCGCGGAACTCGAACTCAGTGTTTCCAGTGACATGGAACGTGTGGTTGATGCGCCACAGCAGGAACGGGATGCCCTCGCCCATGTGGCCCAGGATGATCTTGAGGTTCGGGTACTTGTCGAACACGCCGGACAGCACCATCCGCACGCCCTGGGTCATGGTCTCCATCGTGTAGCCGCAGGGCGCGGTCATGATGCCGGGATACTTGTCGGCATAGTCCTTGTAGTAGATTTCGGCGACGCGCTTGTCGGGCATGGCGGGGTGCAGATAGATCGGCACGTCCAGCGCGGCGGCGCGCTCGAAGATCGGCCAGTATTTCGGCAGGTCCAGGAACTCGCCATTGGTCAGGCCGTGGATCATCGCGCCCTTGAAGCCGTATTTGGTGACCACGCGGTCGAGCTCGGCCGCCGACGCCTTGGGATCGGGCGTCGGCAGCACGGCGAAGGCGGCGAACCGGTCGGGGTGGGCGCGGACGGTCTCGTACAGCCGGTCGTTGACGCGCGGCGCGACGGCGACGGCGGTCGCGGCGTCCAGCGTCTGGGTGCCGTGGCCCGAATGGGACAGCACCTGCACGTCGATGCCGGCCTCGTCCATCTCCTTGACGCGGAGCCCGGTGAGGTCGTCGAGGCGGCGCGCCACCTCGGGATTGCCGCGCCGCCCGGCGCCGCCATGCAGCGCCTTCAGCTCGGGGTCGAGATAGTGCTCTTCGAGCGCGACGATGCGCGGCTTCTTTGCGCTGGCGGCCACGGACGTTCCCCCGTTATGCGGTGTTGCGGGGAACGATCCTAGGCCCGCCGGCGCCCTCTGTCACTCCGCGCGGGCGGGCGGTCAGAGCCTGCCGAACAGCAGGAGCAGGATCAGGATGACCACCACCAGCCCCAACCCGCCGGTCGGGTAGTAGCCCCATCCCCGGCTGTACGGCCAGGTGGGGATCGCCGCGATCAGCAGCACGATGAAGAGGATGAGGAGAAGCGTCCCCAGGGTCATGGATGTATTCCTTTCCCGTCCGCATTCACGAACGCGCCGGCGCGACAAAAGTTCGCGCCGTTGCCGGCGCGGCGAGGCGGGGATATGGTCGTGGCGCGCGTCGCGGCCGGCTTAGCTCAGTCGGTAGAGCACCTGATTTGTAATCAGGGGGTCGGGGGTTCGAGCCCCTCAGCCGGCACCAGTCTTGGGAGGCTTGGCGCGGCGGCGCGCCGGTGGCAGCAGCAGGAACGAAAGGCGGCAGCGATGCGCGGCGTCGGACTTATGACCCATGGCGGGCCGGAGGTTCTCCAGCTCGTCGATCTTCCGGAAGTCCATGCGGGTCCGGGCCAGGTGCGAATCCGGGTGCACGCGGCGACCGTCAACCCGACCGACCTCTCGACACGCAACGGCTCGCGCGCCGCCCAGCAGAAGGCCGACCCGCCGCCTTACGTGCCGGGCATGGACGTGGCGGGGATCGTCGACGAGGTGGGCACGGGCGTCGCCACCGGCCTGAAGGCGGGCGACGCCGTCATGGCAATGGTCGTGCCGAAGGGGAGCCACGGCGCCTATCGCGAGCAGATCGTGCTCGACCAGCGCGCCGTCGTGCGCGCGCCCGCCGGCGTCTCGCACGTCGAGGCGGCGACCCTGCCGATGAACGGGCTCACCGCGCGCCGTTCGCTCGATTTGCTGGCGCTCCGGCCCGGCCAGACGATCGCCGTCACCGGCGCCGCCGGGGCCTATGGCGGCTATGTCATCCAGCTCGCCAAGGCGGACGGGCTGCGCGTGGTGGCCGACGCCGCCGAAAAGGACGAGGCGCTGGTCCGCCGGCTCGGCGCCGACATCGTGGTCCGCCGCGGCGACGACGTGGCCGAGCGCATCCGCGCGGCGGTGCCGGGGGGCGTCGACGGGCTGGCCGACGGGGCGGTCCTCAACGAGCGGGCGATCCCGGCCGTGCGCGACGGCGGCGCCTTCACATCGGTGCGCGGCTTCAAGGGCACGGGGGAGCGCGACATCCGCTTCACCGCCACGATGGTGCGCGACTACGAGAACGAATACGAAAAGCTCGACCGGCTGCGCCAGCTCGTCGAGGACGGCAAGGTCACGCTGCGCGTCGCCGACACGTTCGCGCCGGAGCGGGCCGGAGACGCACACCGCCGGCTCGAAGCCGGCGGCGTGCGCGGCCGCCTGGTCATCACGTTCTGAGGTTGTCAGGCAAGGAAGGTCGCGGCGGCGGCGATCACGAGCCAGGGCGCGGCCGCGCAGGCGAGAAGCGCCACAAGCTGGCGGCGGGACGACCAGGTGGAGGTCTGGTGCAGCATCGTCATGCTCCCGTAGGACCGGACACCAGTAAAATGTGAGGCAAATCAGTTAACGCGGGCTTAACGGCGCCCGCTTAGGTGCGGCATGCGCGCGTCGCCGCGGCGCTTGATCGGGGCGCGGGCCGGGCGGACAATGCCGCCCTCGCCCGTCTGGGATCGCTGGGGACCGCGGGAATCGGAGGCGTCATGCTCGAGCTCTACCATTCCGGCCACACCACCTGCTCCAAGCAGGTGCGCCACTGCCTGACCGAGAAGGCGCTCGCCTACGAGAGCCGCTATGTCGAGCTGTGGCGCTACGAGAACCTCGACCCCGACTACCTCAAGCTCAACCCGTTCGGCGTGGTGCCCACTCTGGTCCATGACGGGGTGCCGATCGTCAACTCGTTCTGCATCCTGGAGTATGTCGAGGACGCCTTCCCGGCGCGACCGCTGCGCCCGGCCGACCCGGTGCTGCGCGCCAAGAGCCGGCTGTGGGGCTGGCTCGCCGACGAGGTGCACCCGGCGATGGCCGACGCCACCTACAACGCCCAGATGCGCAAGCGCGCCCAGGCGATGGACCGCGCCACGCTGGACAAGGTGCTGGCGAAGATGCCGGTACCCGAGCGGCGCGAGCGGCTGGCGACGGTGGCGGACAAGGGATTCTCGGAGGCGGAGATCGCCGCATCGCTTCGAGCGGATCGCGTTCTTCTTCGACCGGCTCGCCAAGGACATCGGCGACGGGCCGTGGATCTGCGGCGAGGTGTTCTCGCTCGCCGACATATCCGTCCTCGCCATCGTCGACCGCATCAAGGAGCTGCGGCCGGAGATGGTCGAGGCCGTCCCCGCCGTTGCCCGATGGCACGCGCGCATGTTCGCGCGCGACGCGGTGAAGAAGGTCTACGCGCTCGACACCGACGAGGTGCCGCGCCGGCCAGCCGGCGGCTTCGAGCTGCGCCAGGCCGGCTGAACCCCGTGCCGGGCGGCGCCCGGCATCCATGACAGGCGACACAGATGACCGTCCTCGGGACGCAACGCTACATGGCCGGGCGCCCGCCTGGCCATCACCTTCCGATCAACGTCACGCTCTACGTCATCGGCATCCTGCTGATGCTGGTGGGCGCCGTGATGATGGTGCCGGCCCTCGTCGACCTCGCCGGCGCCTCCACGGAATGGCACGGCTTCGTCGCGGCGGGCGGCACGTCGATCTTCGTCGGCGGCATGATGTGGCTGACCAACCGCTCGCCGGACTTCCACCTCCCCGCGCGGCGGGGCTATCTGCTGACGGCGCTGAGCTGGGTTCTGATCGGGGTGGTGAGCGCCCTGCCCTACATGACGGGCTCGACCCACCTGAACTTCACCGACGCGTTCTTCGAATCGATGTCGGGCCTGACCACGACCGGCTCGACCGTCATCGTCGGGCTCGACAAGCTTCCGGAAGGCATCCTGCTGTGGCGCTCGCTGACCCAGTGGCTGGGCGGGATCGGCATCATCGTCATGGCCATCGTCATCCTGCCCTTCCTGCGGATCGGCGGGATGCAGCTCTTCCACACCGAATCGTCGGACCGGTCGGACAAGCCGATGTCGCGCACGTCCAAGGTCGTCGCGGCCACCGCCTTCGCCTACCTCGCTTTGTCCGTCGCATGCGCTGTCGCGCTCTATCTCGGCGGCATGAGCCCGTTCGACGCCATCAACCACGCCATGGCCACCCTTTCGACCGGCGGCTTCTCCACCCACGACGCCTCGTTCGGGTTCTTCCAGTCCGCCGCCATCCAGTGGATCGACGTGGTGTTCATGACCGCGGGCGCCCTTCCCCTGGTGTTCTTCGTCCGGCTCGTCACGCAGGGCCGCCGCGCGATCCGCGAGGATGGCCAGGTCCGCTGGTTCCTGGCCGTCGTCGCGGTGGCGATCGCGGTCATGACCCTGTGGACGTGGCTTCGGGCTGGGCATGCCGTTCGACCGCGCCGTGACGCTGTCGGCCTTCAACGTGACCTCGATCATCAGCGACACCGGTTTCGCGTCCACCGATTTCGGCGCCTGGGGCACGTTCGCCGTGGGGCTGTTCTTCCTGTTCTTTTTCCTCGGGCGGCTGCGCCGGCTCGACCGCAGGCGGCATCAAGACCTTCCGCTGGCGCATCCTGCTGGCCTGCACGCGCCTGCAGCTGCGTCGCATGCTGCAGCCCAGCGGCGTGTTCGTCGCGCGCTTCGGCGGGCGCCCGATCGAGGCGGACGTCCGCGACGACGTGCGCAACTTCTTCTTCGTCTATGTGCTGACCTTCGCCGGCCTGACCCTGTTCCTGACCCTCACCGGGCTCGACTTCCTGACCAGCGCAAGCGGCGTGGCCCAGGCCATGGCGAATGCGGGCCCGGGCCTGGGCCAGCTCATCGGACCCGCCGGCAATTTCGCCACCGTGCCCGACGCGGCGAAGTGGGCGCTCGCCTTCGCCATGCTGCTCGGCCGGCTCGAGCTGTTCACGGTCTACGTGCTGGTGATGCCGCGCTTCTGGCGCTGGTAGCGACGGCTCAGCGCTTCACCGGGTCGTTCGGGTCCGGGTTCTTGAAGGCAAAGGCTTCGGCGACGGCGGGACGCGCCTGCATGCGCGCCCACCACGCGGCGACGCGCGGCCGGCGGCCGGCGCTCACCATGTCGGGCCGCGGCAGCACCTCGACCCGGTTGATGTAGGGCGCCATCGCCATGTCCGCCAGCGAGTAGTCCTTGCCGAGCAGCCACGGGCCATCGGTGAGCGCCGCCTCCATCCGGTCGAGCAGGTGGTCGAGCGTGGCATAGGCGTCGGCCTCCTCCGCCTCGGACACGCCGATCTCCAGCCGGCGCAGGAAGCGCCGTCCCGTCACCGGGTTGGGGCAGCGCGCCGCCTGGCGCTCGAGCTCGGCACGCGAGAACTTCGCCATGCGCGGCCGGTGGCGCGCGTTGTAGGACAGCATGTTGACGTTGGCGTGCGCGATCTCCTCGGAATCGTAGATCCACAGCCGCATGCGGGCCGCGGGCATGGGGGTCGGCGGGGCGGAAGGACGGCGCGTCGGGGAACGCCTCCTCCAGATATTCGATGATCAGGTTCGATTCGATCACGATCCGCCCGTCATGGTCGAGCGTCGGCACCACCCCCTTGGGGTTGAGGGCCACGTAGTCCGGATCCCAATTCGCGAAGGTGAACAGGTCGACGTGGCGGCTCTGCCATTCCAGCCCCTTTTCCGCGAGGCAGATACGGGCCTTCTGCGAACAAACCGAACTCCAGTAATGATACAGCGTGAGCATCCTCGTCTCCCTGGCGCGACGTCGGCACGGGGCGTGCGAACGGAGCATAGACGCTTGGATTGCCTTGCGCCCCGCCATTTTTTGACTTGCAAAACCCTTCCCGACCGTTGAGACTCCGCCCGCCGGCAAAGGTCGGCCTGCGTGTGGACGGGGGGACGGACATAGTGCGGGCGCGTCGCGAGGCCTCGCGCGTCGGGGTCTATTTCACCTTCGGATTGGCATTGGCCGGGGCCGTTGCCGCATGGCCGGGTGCCGTGCGGGCGGTGACGCTGCGCGAGGAGCTGGCCGGGCTGCTGCAGAACCACCCGCGCATCCAGGCAGACCGGTTCGCAGCCGGCGCCGCCCGGGCCCAGGTGCGCCAGGCCTTCGCCGGATTCCTGCCCCGCGTCGACCTGACCGGCGACACCGGGCACGAGACCATCGACAGCCCGATCACCCGCGCCTCGGCGACCGAGGTGTCCAGCCGCACGCGCAAGAAGATCACCCTGACGGTGACGCAACATCTGTTCGACGGGTTTCGCACCACGCAGGGCTACCAGGCCGCCGAAGCCCGCAGCGACGTCGCCGACAACACGCTCGCGGCGACGCGCCAGTCGCTGCTCCTCGACGGCATCACCGCCTATTACAGCGTGCTGCGCCAGGCCAAGCTGGTCGACATCGCCGCCTCGAACGTGGGGACCATCAAGCAGCAGGCCGCCCTCGAGGACGAGCGCGTCCGGCGCGGCTCGGGCACCTCGCTCGACGTGCTGGAATCGAAGACCCGGCTGCAGCTCGCCATCGAGCGCCGGGTGCAGATCGAGGGCGCGCTGCGCGAGGTGGCGGCGCGCTACCAGCAGGTGTTCGGGCACGCGCCCGACATCGCCGCTCTGGAGCCGCCGGTCCTGCAGCTGCAGCCGCTGCCCGGGAGCCTGGAGGACGCCACCAAGACCGCCATCAAGAACAACCCGTCCCTGATCGCCGAGGACAAGAAGATCGAGGTCACCGAGTATAATCGCGGCGTCGCCGAGGCCGACCTCTATCCCCAGATCGATCTGGTCGGCCAGGGCAACTGGGAGGACAACATCGACTCGGTCGCCGGCGTCCGGCGCGACTGGTCGGTGCTGGTGCGCCTGACGTGGGAGCTGTTCTCGGGCTTCGCGGTGCAGGCGAACGTCGCCCAGGCGACGCTGGAGCACTCGCAGTCGCTCGCCAGCTACAACTACTCGCGCCGCAAGGTCGGCGAGGACCTCGAGATCGCGTGGGAAAAGCTGATGAACGCGCGCGAGCGCACCGACCTGCTGCAGAACGCGGTCGCGCTGGCCGAGGAGACGTTCAACGCCCGCGGCCGTCTGCGCCAGGCCGGCCGCGAGACGGCGATCAACGTGCTCGACGCGCAGTCGCGCGTGTTCGAGGCGCGCGAGAACTTCGTCGCCGCGCAGTACGACGCCCAGCTCGCTTTGTTCCAGGTGCTGTTCCAGATGGGCATGCTGGGGCCGAACAACCTGGGGCTTTAGACGGCCGACCCCACGCCGTCATCGCGACCCGCGGGCTTGATCCGCGGGGAAGCGATCCAGGGCCGTATCACTGGATTGCTTCGTCGCTGCGCGCCTCGCAATGACGATCAAGGAAGAGTCGGCCGCGCCGGGAACTCCCTATCCTGAGTTGTCGAAGGAGAAGGGCATGTTTCGACGCCTTCGCCTCGGCTGGCCAAGCCCGCATTGCCGTTCGCGCTGAGTGCGGCCGAGCGGCGCGAGGCCGCGTATCGAAGTGCGAACGGCGAGAGACGGCGGGTGAGGCTCGGCCGCCTCAGTGCTTCGACGTCGCCACGTAGACGTTGTCCCAGTCCGCCGGCGGCGGATCGGCGGCGAACTCGGCTGATGCGCTCGGCGAACAGGTCGTAGAGCTTGCCGAGCTCGAGGCCCGGGTCGAGCTCGCGGCAGCGCGCGAGCAGCGCGCCGGTGCGCGCCCAGTCCTGCGCCCGGTAGGCATTGAGCATCTCGGCGTGCGCCTGGGCCAGGGCCTGGAACTCGGGCGAGCGCGGCGAAGCTCGGGATCGCCCAGGAGCGCGTAGATGCGCACCGGCTTCTCCTTGCCGATGACCCGGATCAGGTCGAGCTCGAGATAGGCGAAGTCCTCCGCCTTTTCGTAGGTCGAATTCGCCGACCACGATCTTCACCCCGTAAAGCCGCGTCTGGCCTTCGAGGCGCGAGGCGGTGTTCACCGTGTCGCCCAGCGCCGAATAGTCGAAGCGCAGGTCGGAGCCCATGTTGCCGACGCAGCACATGCCGGTGTTGAGCCCGACGCCGACGCCCAGCTTCATGTAGTTGCGGCCGCGTCGCCTCGCAATCGGCCTTCACCACCTCGTTGACCGGCCCCATGCGGCGCTGGATTTCGAGCGCCGCGCGGCAGGCGTTGCGCGCGTGGTCCGGATCGTCGAGCGGCGCGTTCCAGAACGCCATGATCGCGTCGCCCATGTACTTGTCCACCGTTCCCTCGGTGTCGATGATGGCGTTGGTGAGCGGCGTCAGCATGGTGTTGATGAGGTGGGTGAGCCCGACGGCGTCGTAGTTCTCGGCGATCCGGGTGAAGCCCATCACGTCGGTGAACATCAGCGTCATCTCGCGGTCCTCGCCGCCGAGCTTGAGGTGCGACGGGTCCTCGGCGACGCGGGCCACCATGTGCGGCGACAGGTAGCGCGAGAACGCGGTGCGGATGCGCCGCCGCTCCGCCTCCTCGCGGACGTAGCCGAGGAAGGTCAGGAGACCGTAGAGCGCGACGGTCGCGAAGGACGGGTACATCACGCCGAGCAGCACGCCGTTGACGGTGAACAGGTTCCACGCCACGCCGATCAGGATGCCGATGCCGGCAAGCGCGACCGCCATCGCCCACCAGGCCCCCACCATGGGCACCAGGATGATGACGACCAGCCCGGCCAGCGCGGTGAGCGACAGCTCCTCGCCCAGCGCGTAGTTGGGCCGCGACAAGTACTTGCCCGTAAGGATGGTCTCGAGAAGCTGGGCGTGGACCTCGACCCCCGGCATGGTGCCGACCGGCGTCGCCTTGATGTCGCGCAGCCCCGAGGCGGACGTGCCCAATATGGCGAGGCGGCCTTGCAGCCGCGCGGGCGGCACCCGGCCGGCGAGGACGTCCGAGGCCGAGACGTAGCGGCGCGGATCGGGCAGGGTGTAGTGCACCCAGACGCGCCCCTGCGCGTCGGTCGGCACGCGCACCCCGCCGACCACGACGCTGTCCACCCCCGCCGCGTTCGAGCGGATCGCGTAGGCCTGCCCGCCGGTCGCGATGCGCAGGAGCTCCGTGTCGAGCGACGGGAAGATCTTGTCCTTCACCACCATGGCCACCGGCACGCGGCGCACCACCGTGTCGCGCTCGTAGCCCAGGGTGAATATCCCGGCGCCCGGCGCCGCCTTTTCCAGGATCGGGAGGTTCGAGACCAGCCCGCCGTAATGCAGCATGTAGGGCCTGGGGTCGCCGCCCAGCAGCGCGACCGGCGAGTTCTTCGGCAGCGCCTTCTCGGCGCCCTCCTCGCCCTCGGCCAGCGCGGCGCGGCCGAGCACGGTGCGCGCCTTGGCGAGCGAGCGGGCGAAGATCGCGTCGTTGGCCGGCAGCTTCTTCAACGCGGCCACGGTGTCGGCCGTCATGCCCTCGAACGCATCCTCCAGGTTCTCGGGCGACATGCGGTCGCGCTCGGCGAAGACGGCGTCGAACCCGATCGCGGCGACGCCCGATGCGTGCAGCTTGTCGACCAGCCGGGCGATCAGGGTGCGCGGCCAGGGCCATTGGCCGAGCTCGGCGAGGCTCTTTTCGTCGATGTCGACGACGAGGACCGGGAAATTCTCCGGCACGCGCGGCGAGATGCGCTGGTACAGGTCGAACGATTGCAGCCGGACAAGCTGGACCGGTGCCGGGTCCCAAACCCGCAGCGCCAGGAGGGCGGCCAACAGGATGAAGGCGAGGCCGCGCACGCCCGCCGACCAGCGGCGCCCCCAACGCAGCGCCTGCGACAGCCTGCCCATCACCTCCCTTGGCGCCTCCCCCGCGCGGCACGGCCGAACGGCCCCCGCTGATGAGATTACCGGCGCGGACATTAACGACTAACGTGCAGGCCGTCATGGGAAAAGCCGGTGAGGAACGATGCGGGCGACACCGTGATGGCCTCGCTGCGGGCTGGGCGGCGGGCACGCCCGCGCGGCAGGCCGGCGCTCTCCAGCCACCTGATGCAAAGCGTGGCGAATTGCGGTTAACGTTTTGATTTCCCGTGGATTATGTGACGACCGTCACGGCGAATCCGATTGACGCCCAAACGGTGCCGGAATATAGATTTATGGTCGAGCGAAGTGGTGGAATCGGGTGGGATTCCTTTATTCCGGGGTGGAAGCCACGGCTTCGACAGTCCTGCGCAAGCCGGTCGATAATTCGATGAGAAGCTAGGGCAGCGCGGACGGAACGAGTGCGACGGTCAACCGTCGGCGGGTGTTCGAGCGGTTACGTCGCCTGAAAGGTGCGCCGCCGGGAACGGCGGGACGGCGCCGGGTGGAGAGGCGATGGCGTTGCGGTTCGAGGGGACGCGGGGTCCGGCGCGGCCAATGTGGCCGGCCGGGTCGAGGTGGTCGAGGCGCACGGCCACTCCCAGGTCGTGGTGCCCGGCCATGATTTCATCGTCCAGGCCGAATATTCGCGGGTCGGCCACGACCTGGTCCTGACCGCCGGCGGGCGCGAGGTCGTCGTCCGCGGCTTCTTCGACACCGATCATCCGCCGGCCCTCGTCTCGGGCGAGGGCGCGCAGTCATCCCGGGCGCTCTGGCGGTCCGTCTCGCCGGGCCGATCGCGCCCGGCCAGTAGCCCAGGCCGGCCCCGCCGGGGCGCGGCGCCCAGCCGATCGGCCACGTCCAGTCGATCACCGGCCAGGTGACGGCGCGCCATACCGACGGCACCACCACGACCCTTGTCGCAGAACGCGCCGGTCTTCCAGGGCGACGTGCTGCAGACCGGCGACGGCGCCAAGGTCGGCATCGTGTTCGTCGACAAGTCGACCTTCGCGCTGGCCGACCATGCGCGGATGGTGCTGGACGAGCTGATCTACAATCCCGAACACCCATTCCGGCACGGCGACGTTTTCGCTGCTGCAGGGCGTGTTCGTGGCGGTGACCGGCGAGATCGGCAAGGCGAACCACGATTCGGTCCACATCAACACGCCGGTCGCCTCGATCGGCATCCGCGGCACGGAATTCGCCTGCAACATCTCGAACGCGGGCGGCGAGTTCGACCTTCACGCTGATCTCGGGCGCGATCGCGGTGACGACGTCGGTGGGCTCGGTTCTGCTGAACGCGCCGGGCCTGTCGACCACCTCGACCGGGCTGGGCAGCACGCCGTCGCAGCCCTTCATCCTGCCGCCGACGCAGCAGCAGACCCTGTTCGGCGCGGCGCAGGCGTTGTCGCACCAGCTCGCGCCGTTCAGCGTGAACCAGGGCCGGCCCGAGCAGGGCCAGGGCCAGGAGCAGCAGCAGAACCAGGGCAACGAAGGCAAGGAGGGCCAGCAGGGCCAGGGCAATGGCGACGGCCAGCCCGGCGAAGGCGGCCAGAACGGCGACGGTGGCGACACCAACCAGCCGACCCAGGACGCCGCGCCGCCGCCGCCTCCGCCGCCACCCCCTCCCCCGCCGCCGCCGCCACCTCCGCCACCGCCCGCGCCGCCGTCCGCTCCGACCACCACCGGCGGCACGACCGGCATGGGCGGCACCGGCACAGGCGAAACGACGACCACGAACTCGTCGGCGCAGCAGCAGCAGCAACAACAGCAGATGCAGCAGCCGGCGGGTGGCAGCCAGGGCTTCGCGTACGCGCCCGGCCAGGGCAATGCGACGTTCGTCGGCGGCAGCGGCACCGACCGCCTCACAATCTCCGGCGACACGTTCGGCGATAGCGCCACCATCTCCGCGAGCGCGACCGCCGGCCACGCGACAATCAACGTCTTCAGCCCGCTCAACGGCCAGGGCACGATCGATATCTCAGGCATCGAGGAGGTCTCGTTCGTCGGCGGCGGCGGCAATGACAGCGTGACTGTCAGCAACCTCACCGGCACGGGCGTGTCGCAGGACACGATCTTCGCCGACGGCAACGGCGGCAACGACACGGTCAACGGTGCGGGAGCGTCACCCGAATCGTTGCCGACGGCGGCGCCGGCAACGATTTGCTGTCCGGCGGCAGCCGCGGCGACCAGCTTTCCGGCGGCACCGGCGACGACACCATCTCCGGCAATGGCGGCGCCGACTCGCTTACCGGCGGGGCCGGAAACGACACGCTCGACGGCGGCGCGGGCAACGACACGATGGTCGGCGGCACCGGCAACGACACCTTCGTCGTCGACAATGCCATGCGACGTGGTGCGCGAGAACGCAAGCGAGGGCACCGACACCGTCATCAGCAGCGTCAGCTACGACCTGCTGCCCGCGCCAACGTCGAGAACCTGACGCTCGCGGGCTCAGGCAACCTGACCGGTACGGGCAACGAGCCGAACAACACCATCATGGTCGCCGGGGCGGGTTTCTTCGCGACCGGCGGCGGCACGGCGGTCCCGGCGCCGGGCGGGCTCAACGGCGTGATCGCGCCGGGATTCAGCGGCAATTTCCTCGGCCCCAACGACGACTCGGCGACCAGCCCGCGGCGCTCGGCTTCACCGTCGATTTCTTCGGCCAGCTCTACACCCAGGCCACCGTCGACAATAACGGCTACATCACCCTCGACAATGGCGCGGGCACCAACATCGGCTTCTCGCCGCAGTCGCTGGGCGCCGACTATGTCAACCGGCCGCCGATCATCGCGCCGTTCTTCGCCGACGTCGATACGCGCGGCGCCGGCACCCTGACCTACGGCACAGGGAAGCTACGCCGACCACGCCGCGTTCGGCGTCACCTGGACGGGCGTCGGCTATTTCAGCCAAGGCACCGACCTGCTGAACACGTTCCAGGTCATCCTGGTCGACCGCTCCGACGTCGGCGCCGGCGATTTCGACATCTATTTCAACTACGGCGACATCGAGTGGGAGAACAGCGGCAGCGGCACCGGCGGCAGCAACACCGCGGAGGCCGGCTTCTCGGCCGGCACCGGCGACATCGGCACGTTCTTCGAGTGCCCGGCTCGCTCGTCACGGGCTCGTTCCTCAACAACGGCACGATGCCGCTGATCTCCAACACCAATGACGGGCTGTCGGGCCAGTATCTGTTCCAAATCCGCTCGGTCGACGGCAACCAGACCCTGTTCGGGCTGGGTGGCGACGATTCGCTTCTGCGGCGGCACCGGCAACGACACGCTGTCGGGCGGCGACGGCAACGACACGGTGCTGGGCGGGGCGGGCGACGACTTACTCTTCGGCGGCGCGGGCAACGACATGCTCGACGGCGGCACCGGCGCCGACACGATGGCGGGCGGCACGGGGGACGACAGCTACACGGTCGACGACCCGGGCGACGTGGTGAGCGAGAATCCCGGCGAGGGCACGCAGGACCAGATCACCACCTCGATCAGCTTAACGCTGCCCGCCAACGTCGAGATCCTGCAGCTCGGCGGCAACGGCGACATCGATGGCACCGGAAACACCGCCGACGACATGATCATCGGCAACGGCGGCAACAACGTGCTGTCCGGCGACGCCGGCGCCGACACGCTGTCGGGCGGCGACGGCAACGACACCCTGCATGGCGATGCCGGCAACGACTCCCTCGTCGGGGGGGCGGGGAACGACCTGCTCGACGGCGGCACCGGCGCCGACACGATGGCGGGCGGCACGGGAGACGACGGCTACACGGTCGACGACCCCGGCGACGTGGTGATCGAGAATCCCGGCGAGGGCACGCAGGACCAGATCACTTCTCGATCAGCCTCGTCCTGCCCGCCAACGTCGAGGTGCTGCAGCTTGGCGGCAACGGCAACATCGACGGCACTGGCAACTCCGCCAACAACCTGATCATCGGCAACGGCGGCAACAACGTGCTGGCCGGCGGAGGCGGCAACGACGCGCTGTCGGGCGGCGACGGCAACGACACCTACGTGTTCGGCCTGGGCGACGGCAACGACCAGATCGGCGATTCCTCGGGCACCGACCGGCTCCTGATCACCGTCCCGGACTTCGCGGGGATGAGCGCGGCGCGCACCGGCACGAACGGGCTCGACCTCACCCTCACCTTCGACGCGTCGAACTCGGTCGACATCGTCAGCCAGTTCGACGGGATGGGCGGCGCGGTCGAGTCCCTGGTCGACGTCACCGACGGCATCACCTACGCCATCGCGCAGGGCTTGACCGGCACGGCGGGCAACGACCTGATCGTCGGCGACGCGTCAAACCGGATGCTGTCGGGCGGCGCGGGCAACGACCTGATCTTCGGCGACCCCGACGACACGCTGATCGGCGGCACCGGCAACGACACGCTCTTCGGCGGCGACGGCAACGACTCTACAGCTACGTGCTCGGCGACGGCAACGACACGATTTTCAATTCCGCGGGCAACGATACCCTGTCGGTCGACGACATGGGCGGCAGCGTCGACCTGGTCGCGCGGACCGGCACGAATGGGGCGGACCTCACCCTCACCCTGTCGGACGGCGGTTCGATCGTCGTGCAGAACCAGTTCGCCGGGACGGGCAACGAAATCGAGTTCGGTTTCGACCCGCAGATGGACATCACCTACACCGTGCAGCAGGGGTTGGCGCGGCGGCGACGGCAACGACCTGATCGTCGGCGAACTCTGCCGGCGACTCGCTCGACGGCGGCGCTTCGCGCGACCTGATCTATGGCGGCGACGGCGCCGACACGATCTCGGGCGGCACCGGTGACGACGAGATTCATGGCGCTGGCGGCGACGACACCGTCGTCTGGGCTGGCAGGCGACGGCGATCGACGAGGTCGACGGTGGCAGCGGCAACGACACCGCGATCTTCACCGGCAGCGCCCAGCGCTCGGATTTCGTGCTGCGCTCGAGCTTCTCCGGCCAGCTCGCGGTGGAGATCACCATCGCGGCGCTGGTCGCGACGGTCAACCTGACGGCCATCGAGGCGGCGGAGATCGACGCCGGCTCGGGCGGCAGCTCGGTGATCTTCGGCGACCTGACGGGGTCGGGCCTTTCGGCGACCGGCCTGTTCTTCGACCGGCGCGGCCGGCGCCGACGCGGTGGACGGGCGCCTCTCCGACCAGTCGATCGCCGCGACCGGCGGTGACGGCTCCGACACGCTGCGCACCGGCTCGGGCGCCGACTCGCTCGACGGCGGCGCGGGCGACGACTGGCTCGCCGGCGGCGCGGGCAACGACACGCTGATCGGCGGCGACGGCAACGACCGCCTGCTGGGCGAGCGACGGCAACGATTCGCTCTCCGGCGGGCTCGGCGACGATTTGCTCGGCGGCGGGCGCGGCAGCGACACGCTGGACGGCGGCAGCGGCATCGACACGGCGAGCTGGGCCCTCGCCGGTACCGGCGTCACCATCGTCGCGTTCGACGCGAACGGCGACGGTGCGGCACAGGTCGGCTCCGACACCGATACGCTTTTCGGGATCGAGAACCTGGTCGGCACCGGCTTCACCGACCACCTCAACGGGAACGCCGGCGCGAACAAGCTGGTCGGGCTCGGCGGCAACGACTTTCCTTAACGGCAACGGCGGCAGCGATTCGCTTTACGGCGGCGACGGGTTCGACACGGTGGACTACTTGTTCGTCACGTCGGGCGGAATCACGGTCGACATGCTGGGCGTGTTCGTCGCCAACGGGGTGCCCGACGTCAGCGTGTTCTATTCCGACGCCGGCGGCGCCGAGCAGGACGTGGTGCGCGGCGTCGAGCGGTTCTACGGCTCGGGGCAGGCCGACACGTTCTTCGACGCGCCTCCCGGCCCGGGCAACAGCGAGCTACAATACCCACGTCTTCGAGGGCGAAGGCGGCAACGACACGATCTACGGCATCGGCGCGCAGTTCCCCGGCAACGAGCGGCTTGTCGGCACGTTCGCCGGGTACGACCGCGCCACGCGGCTGCCGTCACCGGTCGATCTCGACACCGGCGTCGCCACCGCGACGCGACGCCGGCCCCAGCGACGGTATCGGCACCGACACGCTGCTCAACGTGGTCGGCGCGCGCGGCTCGGCGTTCGACGACACGCTGATACGGCAGCGCGACCGGCTTCAACGAGTTCCAGGGCAACGCCGGCGACGACACGATCTCGGCCGCTCCGGCGGCGAGAACCAGGTCAGCTACATCACCTCGCCCGGCAGCGTGACCGTCAACCTGTCACGGGCCGACAACATCGGTCGCGCCCGGAACCCGCGCCAGGACGGCGTTCGGCTACACCGACACGTTCTGAACGGACATCCAGGACATTTATGCGGCTCGAACCACGACGACACGCTGCGTCGGCGGTCCAGACGGACGACAACAAGATCTTCGGCAACGGCGGCGACGACCTGATCGTCGCGCGCGGCGGCAACGACACGATCTTCGGCGGCGACCGGGTTCGACGTCGCCAGCTATGCCGGAATGCGCCAACCCGATCAGCGTCGACTTCTCCGATAACGTCAATTCCGTCGACGGCTATGGCGGCGCGTTCCACGACACGCTCGACAGCATCGAGAAGGTCATCGGCGACCGCGCAGAACGACACCTTCAGCGGCGGCGCCACGCTCGACGGCGAGCTCGGCGCACGGCAATTCTTCATCGGCGGGCCGGGCAGCGACATTTTCAACAACTCCAGCGCGACGCAGATGACGGTGTCCTACCAGGAGGTGAGCACCTTTGCGCCCATGATCGATCCAATGTTCACGCGGCGTGAACATCGACCTGACGGCGCGTCGATGGCTATGGCGGGCTCGTGGTCACCGACCAGTACGGCGGCCAGGACACGATCATGGGCGCCGACTCGCTTTACGGCCTGCAGGGCACCGATTTCGACGATGTGCTGACCGGCAACGGAACGCCAACCGCATCCGCGGCAACGGCGGCGACGACACGATCGACGGCGCGCGGCCATACGCCCGGCACGCACGACCAGGTCGATTATGCCAACGCGACCGCCGGGATCGTCGTCAACCTCGGAAACGGCACGAACGGTACCGCGACGGGCGATTCGCTCCGTCGGAACAACGACATGCTCATCAACATCGACGGCGTGATCGGCATCGGATTTTGCCGACGCGATCACCGGCCTGGCTGACGGCAACACCCAGTTCTTCGGGCTCGCCGGCGACGACACGTTCACCGGCCAGGGGTCGGGCAATTCCTTCGCCTACCTTTCGGGCAACGACTCGTTTATCGGCGTCGGTTCGGGCAACGAGATCACCTATCACAACTCGCCGGCGGGCGTGACGGTCGACCTCGTGGCCGGCACGGCCCAGGACGGGTTCGGCAACACCGACCACTTCACCGGAATCCAGATCGTGCAGGGCTCCGGCTACGGCGACCTGCTGATGGGCGACGGCGGCGACAACATCCTCGACGGCTCGTCGCCGCGCCAGCCCGACGGCACCGACGGTGTGGACACGCTGGTCGGCGGCGGCGGCTCCGACACGCTGATCGGCGGCACCGGGTTCGACGTCGCCGTCTTCGACGGGCAGCCCGGCCATATCGAGTTCGACGGCTACGGCGGCCTCGTCTTCCAGTTCGACGACCAGGGCTCACTCGCGGCCACAAGCAGGCTCGACTCGATCGAGAAAATCGTCGGCACCGGCGGGAACGACATCTACGACGCAAGCTCCGGCTTCGGCCCCAACAACAGCGTCGGGTTCGACGAGTTCGAAGGCCGCGGCGGCGACGACACGATCATGGGCAGCGGCTCGACGCGCCTCGACTATTTCGACGCGAGTTCGGGCGTCAGGGTCGATTTCACGCCGCTCGACAGCTCGATGCCCGGCGCGATGGGGACCGCCTCGGGCGACTTCTCGGTCGGCACCGACATGTTCGACTCCGGCGTCATCGGCGTGCGCGGCTCCAACGCCGGCGACATGTTCCTGGGCAGTTCGGCCGACGAGATTTTCGGTGGCCGGGGCGGCGCGGATACGATCGACGGCGGCGCGGGGACGAACTCGGCCGACTACTTCGACGCGCCGAGCCGGGTGGTGGTCGACCTGTCGGCCAATCTGGCATCCGACGACGGGTACGGGTTCCAGGACAGCCTGACCCATATCCAGAACGTCATCGGCTCGGCGAACAACGACAGCCTCACGGGCGACAGCGCCAACAACTTGCTGACCGGCAACGCGGGCGACGACGTGCTGATCGGGCTCGGCGGCGACGACACGCTGTCGGGCGGCGATGGCAACGACATCCTTGTCGGCGGCGGCGGCAACGACGTGCTGAACGGCGGCAACGGGTTCGACGAGGCGAACTACGCGAATGCGAGCGGACCCGTCGACGTGCAGCTCGCCTTTGCGACAGCCGACGAATACGACGCGGGCGGTTCGAACATTGTCTCGACGGACACGCTCACCTCGATCGAATGGGTGGTCGGGTCGGGCTTCGACGACACGCTCTCCGGCACCACGGGCGATGACGTGCTGCGCGGCGGCGACGGCAACGATTTGATCTTCGGCGGCGACGGCTCGGACATGCTCGAAGGCGGCGGCGGCGCCGACACGTTCGAATATTTCAATCCGACCCTGGACATCTCCGCGAACGAGCTGCGCGGTCCGTCGCGTCCCGGCGACATCATTGCCGACTTCCAGTCGGGAACCGACAAGATCCAGATCGATGTCGGCGCCTCGGGCTTCAACATCGCCTTTCTCAGCGGGGGCGACAACGTACTGGCCGAAGGCACAAATTTCTCGACGATCCTCGAGGCCTATCATGGCGACAATTTCGGGATGAATGCGAGCGTCGCCGACGGGTATGGCGGTCTCATCTATTCGACCGTCGACCAGACGCTCTATTACGACCAGGATGGCAGCCAGCCGGGCTATTCGGTCGTGGCGAGCTTCCAGGGCTTCGCCCCAGGCACGTCGATAAGCGACGCGCACCTTCTCGCCTCCGATGTGCACGCGCTGGTATCGGGCTGACCCGCCGGCATTGTCAGTTCGACGGGTACGGCGGATGGGGAGTATATTGATCTGCGTGGCGCCGGGCCGCCGGACGGCCCGCGGCGCCGGAGAGATTGGCTGCGAATCTCCGTGATAAGCGCTAAACGCCTGAAATAGAGGCGCTTTCGACATGTCGAACCCGCGTTCTTCCGCCCCTCCCCCGGCCCGCTCCGTCCGCTCCTGGCTGTGGCCGCTGATCCGCCCGCTGACGCCGCATCTGCGCGAGCTCGATCCTGTTCTCGCTGTTCATCAACACTGTTGGCGCTGTGCACGCCGATCTTCACCCTCCAGGTCTACGACCGGGTGGTGTTCCATGCCGGGCTGTCCACGCTGGAGGGGCTGGCCGTCGGCATGGTGCTGGTGGTGATCTTCGATTTCTCGCTGCGCCAGGGCCGGTCGCGCCTGATGCAGCGCGTCGCCCTCAAGATCGACGCGGCGCTCGGCCGCGCGCTGTACGACAAGATCACCGGCGTCTCGCTGCGCGTGCTCGAGACCCGGCCGGCGGCCTACTGGCAGACCCTGTTCCGCGACGCCGAGCAGGTGCGCAACATGGTCTCGGGCCCGAACGCCGTGCTGCTGGTCGACCTGCCCTTCGTGGTGCTGGCGATCACGCTGATCTTCATCATCGCCTCGCCGCTGGTCTGGGTGCTGGGGCTGGTGCTGCTGGCCTTCTTCACGGTGGCGTGGATCTCGTCGCTGGTGGTGCAGCGCGCGAGCCGCACCGAGCGCGAGAGCGGGCTCAACCGCGACGCGCTGGTGGCCGAGATGGTCGCCGGGCGCACCACGATGAAGGCGCTGGCGCTCGACGACGCGCTGCGCCCGCGCTGGGAGGAGCGCCACGCCGACACGATCGAGCGCGCCATCGTGCGCGGCGGGCGGGCCGATTCGTTCGGCAACATGAGCTCCGGCCTGACGATGATGACCACGGTCTGCATGACCAGCGTCGGCGCGCTGGCCATCCTCGACCACCAGATGACCATCGGCGCGCTGATCGCCGCCAACATGCTGAGCGCGCGGATCATCAACCCGCTGAACCAGCTCGTCGCCGCCTGGCGCAACCTCGCCGTCTACCGCCAGTCGGTGACGCGCCTGTCCGAGGCGTTCGCCCTCGACGAGGACCGCCGGACGAACGAGGTGGAGCTGGCCCGGCCCCAGGGCGTGCTGACGCTCGAGGGCATCACCTTCCGCTTCGAGGGCGCCAAGCGGGCGGCGGTCGAGAACGTCCGCTTCACCCTGAAGCCCGGCGGGCTGCACGGCATCGTCGGCCATAACGGCAGCGGCAAGACGACGCTTCTGAAGCTGATGCAGGGGCTTTACCGGCCGGAGGACGGGCGCGTGCTGCTCGACGGCGCCGACCTCGAGCAGTTCACCCGGCGCGAGCTGGCGCGCTGGATCGGCTACGTCCCGCAGGAGACGTTCCTGTTCCGCGGCTCGGTGCGCGACAACCTGGTCGCCGGGCGCGACGACGTGACCGACGAGCAGATCGTCGAGGCGGCGAAGCGCGCCGGCGCGCACGCCTTCGTCGTCGACCTGCCGGACGGCTACGCCTCCGATATCGGCGAGGCCGGGCGCGCGGCTTTCGGTGGGCGAGCGCAAGCGCATCGCCATCGCCCGCATGCTGGTGGGCGACCCGCCGGTGCTGCTGCTCGACGAGCCGGCGGCCGGGCTCGACCGCCCGTCGGAGGAAGGCCTCCGCAACCTGCTGGCCGAGCTCGCCCAGACCCGCAACGTGGTGGTGGTGACCCACAACCCGATCGTGCTCGCCGGCTGCCACAACATCATCGCGCTCGACCACGGGCGGGTGGCGCTGGCCGGCCCGGCGCACGAGGTGATGCCCAAGCTGTTCCGCCACACCGTCGGCCCGCCGCTCGAGCGCAAGGCGTGAACCGGCTCGACGCCCTCGTCGCGCAGCACCCGGTCTCCGGCTGGCGGCGCGCTGCCTGGACCGCGGCCGCGGTGGTTGCCGTCGCGCTGGGCTGGGCGAGCTTCGCCCGGCTCGACGAGGTGGCCTCGGCGCCGGGCGAGGTGACGCCGCAGGGCCAGGTGCGGGTGATCCAGCACCTCGAAGGCGGCATCGTCGAGGCGATCAAGGTCGAGGAAGGCGACAAGGTGGCGAAGGGCGCCGAGCTGATGCAGCTCAAGCTCGGCGCCGAGTCCGTCAACCGCGGCGAGCTCGAAGTGACCATCGCCGGACTCGAGCTGCGCCGCGCCCGGCTCGAGGCGGAGGCCTACAACCGCCCGCTCAACCTGCCCGCGACCGTCGCGCCGCGCCTCAAGGACGTGCTGGACTCGGAGCGCGAGGCCTATGAGAGCCGCAAGCGCCAGTTCGAATCCGACCTCGCCGTGTTCAAGAGCCAGGTGCAGCAGCGCGTGCACGAGGTGGCGGCGCTCGAGGCCAAGACGAAGGCGCTGACGACCAACCTGCGCCTCGGGCGCGAGCGGCTGCACATGTCGAGCGAGCTGGCGAAGAGCGACCTCGTCTCCAAGATGGACCATCTGGAGCTGGAGGCCCAGGTCGAGGAGCTGCAGGGCGAGCTCAACCAGGCGAAGTCGAACCTGCCCAAGGCGAAGGCGGCGCTGGACGAGGCGCGCGAGCGCCAGCACGAGGCCGGCCTCAAGTTTCGCCGCGCCGCCATCGAGGACCTCGGCCAGGTCGACCTGGAAATCGCGCGCAACCGGCAGAAGCTCACGCGCGCCAACGACCAGGAGCACCGCACGATCATCCGCAGCCCGATCGACGGGGTGGTGAAGAACCTGCGCTTCCACACGATCGGCGGCGTCGTCCGCGCGGGCGACCCGATCATGGAGATCGTGCCGACCCACGACGAGCTGATCATCGAGGCGCGGCTCAACCCGGCGGACGTCGGCTATGTCAGCGTCGGCGAGCCCGCGACGGTGAAGATCTCCACCTACGACTTCGAGACCTATGGCGGGATCGAGGGGCGCGTCGCCAACGTGGCGGCCGACACCACCCAGGACCGCGACGGCCGGCCCTACTACCGGGTCGTGGTGCACACCCACCAGTCCTATGTCGGCGAGACGCCCGGCCTCTACCCCATCACGCCCGGCATGCAGGCGACGGTGGACATCAAGACCGGCACCAAGACGGTGCTGCAATATCTGATCGGCCCGGTGATCAAGCTGCAGCACGACGCCTTCCGCGAGCGGTAGAGCTCGTCCCGTCGCGGCCCCGCGCGCGCGCCCACGGACGTTGACGCCCACCGGGCCGGCCCCGATACTGGCGCCGGCGCCACGCGGCCGCCGGCCGCAACCTGAGGGAGGACAGCGTGAAGATCTGCCGCTATGACGACAACCGGATCGGCGTGGTGCGCGACGACGGCGTGTACGACGTGAGCGCCATCGTCGAGGAGCTGCCCACGGTGCGCTACCCCTACCCGAAGGGCGACGCGCTGATCGCGAACCTCGACCGGCTGCGCCCCAAGATGGAAAGCCTGGCCGACAAGGCGAAGCCCAAGAAGGTGGCGGAATGCCGCTTCCTGCCGCCTGTCGCCAACCCGACCAAGGTGATCGGCACGCCGACCAACTACCGCGACCACATCGCCGAGATGCAGAATTTGCGCCAGACCACGCCGCTGCGCGATTTCGGCAGCCTGGAGCAGGCGGGCCTGTTCCTCAAGGCCAACTCCTCGCTCGTCGGCATGTCGGAAGGCGTGGCCGTGCGCTTCCCCGACCGGCGCACCGACCACGAGGCCGAGCTCGGCATCGTCTTCGGCAAGCAGTGCTCCGACACCACGCCCGAGAAGGCGTTCGACTGCGTCGCCGGATATTCGATGGCGCTCGACATGGTGGTGCGCGGCTCCGAGGACCGCAGCTTCCGCAAGTCGATCGACACCTATTCGCTGCTCGGCCCGTGGCTGGTCACCAAGGACGAGTTCCCCGACCCGGACGACATCAAGTTCCACCTGACGGTGAACGGCGAGATGCGCCAGGACAACAACACCAAGAACATGATCATGGACTGCGCCAACCAGATCGCCTGGGCGACGCGGTTCTACACGCTGTGGCCGGGCGACGTGCTGATGACCGGCACGCCCTCGGGCGTCGGGCGCGTGGTGCCGGGCGATACCATGCATTTCGTCATGCAGGGCGTCGGCGAGTTCGACATCCCGATCCGCGCCCACGAGGCGGGGAAGTAGGAATTTCCGCGCAAATGCCGTTCGTCCTGAGGAGCCCGCGAAGCGGGCGCCTCGAAGGGCGAACGGCGGACCGCGCTTCGAGACGCGCCCTGCGGGCGCTCCTCAGCGCGAACGGCACATTTTGATGCAGCTCCCATGATCGAACGGCAGGACGCGGTGGACGTGGTGGTGGCGGGCGCCGGGATGGGCGGCCTTGCCGCCGCGCTGGCCGCCGCCGAGCGCGGCGTCCGGGTGGCGGTGCTGGAGAAGACGGCGGCGCCGGGTGGCAATGCCGCGATCTCGGCCGGGATGCTGCTGGGCACCGACGACTATGCCGCACTGCGCGATTACATCCCCGAGGGCGACGCCGCGCTGCAGCGCATGCTGTGCACCGAGGCGTTCGAGGCGATCGACTGGCTGGAAGCGCACGGACTTCCGGTCGAGGGGCCGGTCGCGCACAACGCGTTCCGGGTGAGCCGGCCGATGGGGCTGGGCGAGCCGGGAAACCGCCTGCCCTTCCTGGCGGCGCTGGCCGACAAGGCGCGCGCGGCGGGCGCGGAGATCGTCTGCGAGGCCGCGCTGACCGGCCTCGCCCGCACCGGCCGGGTGATCGCGGTGACGGCCGAGGGCGGCGGCGTGCGCCGCTCGATCGAGGCGCGCGCCGTGGTGCTGGCGACCGGCGGCTTCCAGGCGAACCGCGCGCTGATCGCCCGCTATATCGGACCCGACGCGGCCGCGACCTTGCGGCTGCGCTCGCGGCCCGAGGCGACGGGCGACGGGCTATCCCTCGCGCTGGGGGCCGGGGCGGCGCCGTCGCGCAACATGGCGGCGTTCTACGGCCACTCGATGATCGACTGCCCGCTGCCGCCGTCGCAGTTCCAGAAGCTCACCCCCTACTTCGCGCGCGCCGCCGTGCTGGTGAACCGCGACGGGCGCCGCTTCGTCGACGAATCCGAGACCTTCATCGAGGAGGGCAACGCCCAGGCCGCCTGCCGCGAGCCGGGCGGCGTGTTCTACGTGATCTTCGACCGGCGCATGTACGAGATCGACCAGGGCCAGGGCGGGGTCTCGGCGCGCACGCCGGCGGGCGACTGGCTGGAGATGATCGCTCCCTTCGCCCCGCCGCTATGGACGGCGGACACGCTCGACGGGCTGGTGGCCGAGCTGGCGCAGGACGGGCTGCCGGCCGGCGCGCTCGGCGACGAGCTCGACCGCTACAACCGCGCCATGCGCGCCGGGGAAAGTGCGGCCGACGCGCTGCGCCCCGCGCGCGTCCAGCATCGCTGGGCGCTGGAGCATCCACCGTTCCGCGCGGTCCGCTGCGTGCCCGGCATCACCGCCACCGCCGGCGGCATCGCGGTCGATCCCGACCTCCGCGTGCTCGACCACGCGCGCAGCCCGCTGCCCGGGCTCTATGCCGCGGGGGTCGATGCCGGCGGCGTCTATGGCCGGCACTATGGCGGGTTCCTCGGCTGGTCGCTGACGAGCGGCCGGCGTGCCGGGCGCTCCGCCGCCGCCTTCGTCGGCAATCGCGGCTGAGCTACCCCGCGCCCGACGCCGTTCCCACGGGGTTGACGATCCACGCGACGATCAGCATGGGCGCGGCGATGCTGAGCGCCAGGGCGAGCGCGCCGACCAGGCGGTAGGCGATCAGCGTGCCCGGCCGGTCCAAGCGCGCGCGGGTCTTGCCCGACCCCGTGGCGCGCAGATTGCGCCGCATGCGCAGCGCGAACCAGACCGACGCGCAATGGATGACGAACATGCCCAGCCCGATGGTGCTGGCGGCCTGGATCGGCACCCCCGCCGCATAGATCATGCGCTCGAACGCGCCGTTCCACGCGAAGGCGGAGACCAGCGCCGCCAGCGTCCATAAGCACCCGCGTCATGGAGGGTCGCTAGACCCGCTCGACGATCATGGCAATGCCCTGGCCGATGCCGATGCACATGGTGCAAAGCGCATAGCGCCCGCCCTTGCGCTCGAGCTCGTAGAGCGCCGTGGTCACCAGCCGCGCGCCCGACATGCCGAGCGGATGGCCGAGCGCGATGGCGCCGCCGTTCGGGTTGACGCGCGGATCGTCGTCGGCGAGACCGAGCTCGCGCGTGACGGCGAGGGACTGGGCGGCGAACGCCTCGTTCAGCTCGATCACATCCATGTCGTCGATCGACAGCCCGGTGCGCTCCAGCACCTTGCGCGTCGCCGGCACCGGCCCGATCCCCATGATGCGCGGCGGCACGCCCGCGGCGGCGGCGGCGACGATGCGGGCGCGCGGGGTCAGCCCCTCGCGCTTCGCCGCCTCCTCGGTCGCCAGCACCAGCGCGCAGGCGCCATCGTTGACGCCCGACGAGTTGCCGGCGGTCACTGTGCCGTCCTTGGCGAAGGCGGGGCGCAGCCGCGCCAGCGCCTCGTAGGTGGTTTCCGGTCGCGGATGCTCGTCGACGGCGACCTCGATCGGATCGCCCCGGCGCTGCGGCACCGCGACGGGCACGATCTCGGCGGCGAGCCGGCCGGCCGCCTGGGCCGCCTTGGTCTTCTCCTGGCTGGCCAGTGCGAAGCGGTCCTGGTCCTCGCGCGCGATCTGGCGCTCGACGGCCAGGTTCTCTGCGGTGACGCCCATGTCGTCGAGCCCGTACAGCTCCTTCATCTTCGGGTTCGGGAAGCGCCAGCCCAGGGTGGAATCGTAGATCTCCGCCTTGCGCGAGAACGGCGTCTCGGCCTTGGCCATGACGAAGGGCGCGCGCGACATCGACTCGACCCCGCCCGAGATCAGGAACGAGGCCTCGCCGGTGCGCAGCGCACGGGCCGCCTGCGCCGTCGCATCCATGCCCGACCCGCACAGGCGGTTGACGGTGACCCCGGAGACGTTCACCGGCAGGCCCGAGAGCAGCGCCACGTTGCGCGAGACGTTGCGGCAATCCTCGCCCGCCTGGATCACGCAGCCGTAATACACGTCGTCGAGCCGCGACCAGTCGGCCGAGCCGTTGCGCGCCATCAGCGCCTTGACCGGCACCGTGCCGAGGTCGTCCGGGCGCACCGAGGAGAGCGCGCCGGCATAGCGGCCGATCGGCGTGCGGATGGCGTCGCAGATGAAGGCTTCGGACATGGAACCGCCTTTGCCGTTGAGGGAAAACGCCGTCTGATATAGCGGTGTTTTGCCGCAAGACCAAGGCCGCGCGTCGGGCTGCTATGATCGCCGAAGACAGAGCGAAGGGAGCCGATGATGACCCGAGCACTGCCCCTCCTTTGCGCCGCGCTGCTCCTCGCCGCGGCGCAGGCGACCGCCGCCGAGCCGGCGGGGATCGAGGTGGACCAGGCATGGGCGCGCGCCACGGGCGGGATGACCCAGTCGGGCGCGGCCTATCTCACCTTGGTCAATCGCGGCCCGTCCGACGACCGGCTAGTCGCCGTCTCGACTCCGGAGGCCAAGATGGCCGACCTGCACGAGATGAGCATGGATTCGCGCAACGTGATGCATATGCGCCGGCTGGATAATGGTCTCGCGCTGCCCGCCGGAAAGACGGTCCGGCTGGCGCCCGGCGGCTACCACGTCATGCTGATGCGCCTGAAATCGCCGCTGAAGGCGGGCGAGACCTTCCCGCTGACCCTGCGCTTCGCCAAGGCGGGCGAGCGCACAATCGAGGTCACGGTCATGCCGATAGGCGCGGCCGGCCCCGCCACCGGCCAAACGGGCCATATGGGTGGCATGCCGGGGAAGGGCGGCATGCAGGGCGGCGGCGCGATGCCCATGTCCCACCCGCAGGAGAGATAGGCTCGCCCCTCCGAAAGACGGTCCGCCGGGCTTTCGAGAACACGCCGCGCCAGACCGCGCTCGGCGTTCGTGCGCTTGGACTCCCCCACGCGCCCTTGTATGATTTGCCCGAACGCGGCGGACGGGGCCCTACGGCCACCGCCGCTGCACCTCGGAGGATGCCATGGATGCCCAGGTTCAGACCAAGTTCGACGTCGGCGGGGTGCTGCTCGACCAGCCCTTCAAGATCCGCCGGCTCGGCCATTTCGGACTCTATGTCGACGACATCGAGAAGAACCTGAAGTTCTATACCGACATCCTCGGCTTCTGGGTCTCCGACTACCTCGATTTCGGCCCGCGCATGAAGCCCGAGGAGAAGGAGGGCGTCGGGCCCACCTGGGGCGCCTTCACCCGCTACGGCACCGACCACCACGCCTTCGTGCTGTTCCCGCGCAAGGCGCGCGAGGCGATGGACAAGGGCAAGACGATGGTCCCCGGCGTCACCATCAACCAGATCACCTGGCAGGTGGCGAGCCTGCGCGAGGTGGTGAGCGCCGTCGAATGGTTCCGCGGCTCGGGCGCGGTGCGCGTCAACCGCACCGGGCGCGACACGCCCGGGTCGAACTGGCACGTCTACCCGTTCGACCCCGAGGGCCATATCAACGAGCTCTATTACGGGATGGAGCAGGTCGGCTGGACCCAGCGCTCCAAGCCGCGCGCCATGTACAATCGCGGCTTCCACGAGACGCCGGACCTGCCGCAGATCTCGGAGTACGAGGAGGTGCTGCGCGCCGAGGAGGCCGGTGTCGACATCCTGTCCGGCCACCGCCAGACCGATCTGCGCGAGGCGCCGTACGACGTCGGCGGCATCCTGCTGCCGCGGCCGTTCAAGATCACCGCGATCGGGCCGGTGCGGCTGTTCGTCGAAGACATGCAGCGCGTGCTCGACTTCTACCAGCGCAAGATGGGGCTGATCCACACCGAGGAGGTCGTCTATAACGGCCACAAGTGCCACTTCCTGCGCTGCAACACCGAGCATCACACGATCGCGCTGTACCCGAAGGCGCTGCGCAAGGAGCTCGGCCTCACCGAGCACTCGACGATGATGTCGTTCGGCGTGCGCCTTAACGATTACAAGCAGTTGAAGGACGCCGTTCAGTTCCTGAAGGAGAAGAAGGTCGAGGTGCGCACCCTGCCGCCCGAGCTGTTCCCCGGCATGGACTACACCGCGTTCTGCTTCGACCCCGACGGCCACGCCATCCAGCTCTACTCCTACATGGAGCAGGTCGGCTGGGACGGCCGCCCGCGCCCGGCGGCGCAGCGGCGCAAGATCGACAACGACAACTGGCCGGACGCGCTCGATGCGATGAGCGACAGCTACATGGGCGAGACCTACATGGGGCCGTTCGCCTAGCGAGAACGCGCCCGAACCTGACGCGCGGCGCCTTCGGGCGCCGCGCCGCGTTCATGAGCTTGAACTCTAAAATCAGCCAATAACCCCTTGGGAAGGAAACAGGAATGGCGGACTATCGAATCCTGAGCTATGGCCCCGACGACGCGTCGGCGAAGCCCGGCATCGCGGTCGGCGACCGGGTGATCGATCTGGCCGAGGCCTGCCAGGGCAAGTCGGTCAAGTTCTCGACCGCGTCGGTCGTGGCGATGCTGCAGAACTGGGATGCGGCCGAGCCGGTGCTGGAGGAGATCGCCGACGCCGCCGCCGGAGACAAGGTGAAGTCGGTGGCGCTGTCCTCGGTCAAGCTGCGCGCGCCGCTGCTCTACCCCAACATCATCTACAACGCCGGCGCCAACTATCCCGGCCACCGCGCCGAGATGGGCAACGAGCCGATCTCGCCCGAGCAGAAGAAGAAGATGAAGCCCTACATCTTCCTCAAGGCGCCGATCCACTGCACCATCGGGACGGGCGACGAGATCCACCTGCCGACGCCGGACGTCAGCGAGGCCGTCGATTGGGAGGCCGAGCTCGGCGTCGTGATCGGGCGGCGCGGCGTCAAGCGCACGCTCCAGGATGCGCGCGCCATCGTCGCCGGCTACACCGTGTTCAACGACCTGTCGATCCGCGACCGCCAGCGCCAGGACTGGCCGAACTTCCGCACCGACTGGTTCACCGCCAAGTCGTTCGAGAACTCGGCGCCGCACGGTCCCTGGATCGTGCCGGCCAAGCAGATCCCCGATCCCTACAAGTGCAAGATCGACCTCTGGGTCAATGACCGGCACGAGCAGGACGAGATCGCCGGCAACATGATCTTCAACATCGAGGACCAGATCGAGTACATCTCCGCGCGCCTCACCATGCGCCCGGGCGATTTGATGGCGACCGGCACGACGCCGGGCGTCGGCCGTGGTGTCGACAAGAACCGCTACCTCAAGCCCGGCGATACCGTGAAGATCACCATCAGCGGCATCGGCACGCTGGAGAACAAGTGCGTCGCGTGGAAGTGAGCCGTTTCAATCCCGATTGTCATCCCGGGCGCGGTGCAGCGCGAAGCGGTGCACCGCAGACCCGGGACCCATTTCCGCACGTCCGAGACCCGGCGCGATGGGCCCCGGATCGGCTCGCTCCGCTCGCCGTCCGGGGTGACAATCTCGGTTTGATCGAGCCGGCGGACCTCCCATGAAGGCAATGATCATCCGCGCCTTCGGCGGGCCGGAGGCGATGCGCTACGAGGAGGTGCCGACGCCCGCCCCCGCGCCGGGCGAGGTGCTGATGAAGGTGCACGCCGTCTCGGTCAACCGCACGCTCGACCTCGCCGTGCGCGCCGGCACCTATGCGCGCAAGCCCGCCTTGCCCCACGTGCTGGGCGTGGACCCGGTGGGCGAGGTGGTCTCGGTCGGCGACGGCGTCACCGACCCCAGGCCGGGCGACCGCATCACCGCCGGCTCGGCCATCGGCGCGCAGAACCGCAATAGCGGCGTGCTGGGCATCAGCCGCTGGGGCGGCTATGCCGAGTACGTCACCCTGCCGGCCGGAAGCTGCTTCCACATCCCCGACGGGCTGGGCTTCCCCGAGGCCTGCGTCGTCGCCCGTCACTTCCCGACCGCCTTCTACCAGCTGCGCGAGCGCGCGGGCCTCAAGGAGGGCGAATGGGTGCTGGTGATGGGCGCGGCCGGCGGGCTGGGCGCGTGCTGCGTGCAGGCGGCCAAGCTGATGGGCGCGCACGTCATCGCGGGCGCCGGCGCCGACGAGCGGGTGAAGCTCGCCCTCGAGCTCGGCGCCGATTACGGGGTGAACTACCGCACCCAGGATTTGCGCGAAGAGGTGATGCGCATCACCGACGGCAAGGGCGTCAACGTGGTGTCGGAGAACATCGCCGATCCGACCTTGTGGCCCGGCGCGTTCTACAGCCTGGCCCGCGAGGGACGGCTCGTCACCACCGGCGCGCATGGCGGCGGCAAGGTGGAGCTCGACGTCAACCACCTCTATCTCAACGCGATCCGCATCCAGGGCGGCTCGGGCCAGCGGCGCGAGGATTTCGACGCCTCGCTCAAGGCCGCCGCCGAAGGCCGCATCCGCGTGCCGATCGACCGCATCATGCCGCTGAAGGAGGCGGTCGCGGCGCACATCGCCCTTGCCAAGGGCGACGCGCTAGGCAAGATCATCCTCGACCCGACACTCACCTGACCGGCGCGTGGCCAGCCCGCACCAAACGAAAAGGACCCCCGAATGAAGCTCGACATCTACAACCACGTCTTCCCCGTGCCCTTCTTCCGCCGGATGGAGGAGGTGATGAAGGACAAGGGGCCGATCAAGCGCTGGCTCAACATCCCGATGCTGTACGACGTCGATGCGCGGCTGCGAATCATGGAAACGTTCGGCGAGTACGCGCAGATCCTGTCGCTCTCGATGCCGCCGATCGAGTACATCTGCCGGGCCGGACATCTCGCCCGAGCTCGCGCGGCTCGCCAATGACGGGATGGCGGATCTCTGCAAGAAGCACCCCGACCGGTTCCCCAGCTTCATCGCCTCGCTGCCGCTCAACAACATGCCGGAGGCGATGAAGGAGATCGACCGGTCGATCAAGGAGCTGAACGCCTGCGGCATCCAGATCTTCTCGAACGTCAACGGCAAGCCGCTGGACCTGCCCGAGTTCTACCCGATGTTCGAGCGCATGGCGCAGCTCAACAAGCCGATCTGGCTGCACCCGGCGCGCTCGGCGAACTTCCCGGATTACGCGACCGAGGAGAAGTCGATCTACGAGATCTGGTGGACCATCGGCTGGCCCTACGAGACCTCGGCCGCGATGATGCGCCTCGTCTTCTCGGGCATTTTCGACAAGCTGCCCGACATCAAGATCATCTGCCACCACATGGGCGCGATGGTGCCGTTCTTCGAGGGCCGGTTCGGCTACGGCCAGGACCAGTTCGGCTCGCGCACGGCGAACGCCGGCTACGAGGAGCTGCTGGCCAAGATGAAGATGCGGCCGGTGGAATACTTCCGGAAGTTCTACGTCGACACGGCCCTGTTCGGCTCGGCGTCGGGCACGCGCTGCGGCATCGACTTCTTCGGGGTCGACCGGTCGATGTTCGCGTCGGACTGCCCGTTCGATCCCGAGGGCGGGCCGCTCTACATCCGCGAGACGATCAAGGTGCTCGACGGGCTCGACGTCTCGAAGGCCGAGCGCGACAAGCTCTACACCGAGAACGCCAAGCGCATCATCGGGCTGTAGTAGCCGAGTGTCGTCATTGCGAGGAGCGTAGCGACGAAGCAATCCAGCGCCTTGCGGGCGGCTCTGGATCGCTTCCCCGCGGGCCGAAGCCCGCGGGTCGCGATGACGACGTGGTTATTTGCGTCGACGCGAGCGACAACAAAGGGAGGCCGCCATGGCCGAGACCGAGACCCAAGCGAAGGAGTATTCCTGGCAGGGGCGCGAGTTCGGCCAGGAGGTGGTGACCGTCGCCTCGACCGGGATGCGCAAGAAGGGCATCATCGTCGAGCCGGCCGAGACCTCGCAGTTCGAGGTGGTCTGCGACGAGGGAACCCATCTCGGCGGCGAGGATTCGGCGCCACGGCCGATCACCTACTTCCTGCTGTCGGTCGGGTTCTGCGCGCTGACGCAGCTTCACCGCTACGGCGACATGATGAAGGTCGACCTGCGCAACGCCAAGGTCACCGTCAAGTCGCGCTTCCGCACCGACGGCTCGGTGCTGAAGGGCACGGTCCAGGCGAAGCCGGTTGGGTTCCAGGTGAGGTTCGAGGTCGAATTCGGACTTCCCGCCCGACCGGGTGGCGACGTGCATCGCCAATGCCGAGCGCGGCTGCTTCGTCATGCAGGCGATTGTCCAGCCCACGCCGGTTGAGCGCGAAGTGCTGCTCAATGGCGAAACTGCTGGCGATACCGGACTGAGCTCAAGACGTCATTGCGAGGAGGCCGAATGGCCGACGAAGCAATCCAGCGCAGTCTGGATCGCCACGCCCCCTCCGGGGGCTCGCGATGACCACAGGGGATGTCACACAGGCTGCCGCGGCGGCGGCATAGGCGCGGTTGCGGCGCTGACCAGCGCCCAGACCCACACGATGAAGGCGAGGGGGATGCCGACGATGGCGAGGATCGCCGTCCAGATCAGCGCGTGCGCCAGCATGTAGAGCAGGATCTGCACGATCCCGACGAAGACCTTGCCGGCGATCAGCGTGCCCACCCCCGGCAGGAACACGTTGACGATGATGGCGACCGCCCTCATGCGCGGCCCTGCATCACCGCGTCCGACGCGCGCAATATGTAGACGCCATGGTTCTTGTCGGAGACGTAGATATAGCCGCGCGCATCGACCACCACGTCCTCGGATTGGGGCACGAGCTTCTTGGGCAGCAGGCCGCGCCGCTCGGTCGGCACCGGCGGCACGAAGAAGCCCACCTCGCGCGGCAGCAGGTGGTCGGAAATGTCGAAGATGCGGAGCCCCGCATTGAACCAGGTCATGAACAGCAAATCGTCGTTGCGGTAGAGCGATTTCTGGTTCTGCCACTGGTGCTGGTTGTGCGGGCCGAACCTCCCGCCGAACTCGCAGAAATTCTTGTGCGGGAAATTGTCGGGCGGCGCCGGCGTCGGCAGCAGCGAGACCAGTCGCGGCTCGGCCTCGTTCGACACGTCGACGATGC
This sequence comes from uncultured Alphaproteobacteria bacterium, assembly GCA_963826605.1. GTDB lineage: Bacteria > Pseudomonadota > Alphaproteobacteria > MPNO01 > DASWLB01 > CAWGHZ01. The sequence continues at coordinate 792,153 of CAWGXN010000001.1, read as the reverse complement.
CGGCGAAGCACAGGGGCTCGTCGCAATCCTCGCGGATCGCCTCGGAGTTCGCCACGACGATCTTGCGGTCGGGGATCGGCATGGCGGTGTGGATGCCGAACAGCCGCATGAAGGGCGGCGAGACGGTGAGCTGGCTGACGAATTGCGGCCTGGCGTAGTCCGAGATGTCGACGATCACGATGCCGGCCGAGCGGTAGGGCAGATAGGCACGGTCGCCGGCGACGTACGGCCCGCCATGCAATGACGCGTCGGGCGCCGCGCCAGTCTCGCCGCCGGCGGTCCACTGGCCCGGCACCCACCAGCGCCCGACCTCGGTCGGGTTCGACGGGTCCGCGATATCGACGATGCGGTAGATGCGCCCGGAATAGCCCTCGGCCGCCGCCGTCAGATGCACGTAGCGCCCGCCGTCGTAATAGTTGCGGTGGGTGCCCTGCCCGCCCGTCGCGAAATGGCCGACCTGCTCCGGGTTCTCCGGGTCGGTCAGGTCGAAGATGTAGATGCCCTCGGCATTGGGCTTGGCGGGATCGCCGCCCCAGCCCTGCTCGCCGATCCGCTCCAGCCCGCAGATCATCTTGTTGTCCGCCACCTGGAGCTGGATGGTCCAGGTGTTCTCCGGCCCCGGGATGAACCGCACCGGGCGCACGTTGGCCGGGTCGGTCACGTCGACGATCGACCAGCCGTAATGCCACAGATGCGCAACGTAGAGGTACCAGCGGCCGTTCCGCTCCTGCACCTGCAGCTTGAAGGCCGGCTTGCCGTCGAGCGCGCAATAGCCGGCGATGTCGACGTTCCGGCTCCAGTGCTCGCCGGTCGGGCGCGGGTCCATCGGCGTTTCCCCTCTCGTCTCACATTGACCGTTCGTGCTGAGTGCCCGCGCAGCGGGCGCATCGAAGCACGAACGGCGTTCGCCCTTCGATACGCCGGCCTTCGGCCGGCACTCAGGGCGAACGGAAGCACGAGGACACGTACGGCCTACAGCGGCGTGACGTTCGAGCGGCCGGTCATGTCGATGAATATCTCTTCCGATTTCATCGGCTTGCCCGCGATGCGGTCGAGCAGCCAGTCGGCCTGCAGGGTCGGCGGCGCCTCGCCCAGGGCGGCGGACGGGCTCGACCCGGCGATACCGTGGTTCGCGCCCTCGTAGATGACGAGCTGCTTCGGCACGTTGAGCAGGCTCACCAGCTCGCGGGTGTATTCGAGCGGCGAGAGCTGCTCGTCCTCGCCGCAGAGGATCTGGACCGGGCATTTCACGTCCTTGGCGACCGGGCGCAGATCGAGCTTCTGCACCCACTTGTCGAACGCGTCCTCGTCCTCGAAGCCCGCCATGTACATGAACCGCATCTTGAAGCTGGGCGCGGCCATGTTGAAGATCGTGTTGAAGCCGGGCTCGTGGCAGACCGCCGACTGGGTCATGCCCTTCACCTTGTCGCCGAGCCGCGAGGCGGCCAGCGTGCCGAAGAACGTGCCGAAGCTGGAGCCGCGCAGGAAGATCTTGTCCTTGTCGATCTCGGGCCGCGAAACGAGGTAGTTGAAGTTCGCCTCGGCCGCGTCCATCGGCGATTCATAGGTGACGTTGATGCGCCGGGCGAAGCACTCGCCCTGGCCCGGCCCGTCGACCGCGAAGATGGCGATGCCGCGGCTGAGCAGCTTGTCGCCATACATGGCGACGCCGTTTTCCTTGGTGCCATCCATGCCGGGGATGGCCAGCACGCAGGGAAATTTCTCGCCCTGGGCGGGCTTGCGCGGAAGATGAAGATAGCCCGGCAAGGTCTTGTTTCCGAAGGGAACCTCGATCTTCTCGATCGGGTGCGCCGCGTACTCCATATACTTCGCGTAGCACTCGTTCATCTTGTCTTCGAGATGCTCGAGTTCGGCGTTCATCTCGAAGATCGGCCAGCGGGCGAGCGACCAGAGAAGCGCCGCGATCAGATAGCTTTCGCGCGCCGAGACGTCGCGGCCCTGCTCCTCGAAGGCGCGGGCCTTGGCCTCGCGGCGCTGGGCGGCGCGGGCGAACTCCCGGTCGATGTCGGCGATCTTCTTGATGCGCGCAGCGGCGGCGCGGAACTCGGCCAGCGCCTCCGGGCCGGCCGGACCGGCGGTGTAGGCCACGCGCGCCTGGTCGAACTCGACCCCGATGGTCGCCACCACGGCGTCCAGGATCCAGCGCTGCTCCTTCCAGCGGCGCACGCGGTTTTCGGCCTTCGCACTCATCGCCATGGGCGTCTCTCCCCTGAGCGCCGCCGGACGGCGGCCTGTCTTGTTGGTGTCAGTCTAGGCGCCGGGCGCCGCGCTTTCCATCCGGTCGGCGAGCTTGCGGTACCAGTCGGGATGCGGCTGGAACCCGGGCTGGGTCCGGCAGAATGCCTCGGTCTGGCGCACGATCTCGTCGTCGGAAAGGGTGAAGTCGAGCGGCTGCTTCATCGGCTGGTGGATGAACCAGGGCGTCTCGACGAAGAACTCCAGATGGTTGCCCTCCGGGTCGGTGGTGTAGAGCGACCAGGCGATGCCGTGATTGGCCGGCTCGACCTCCGCCACCTCGCCATCGAGGCGCCGGGCCATCCGGCGCAGATCGCCGATCGAATTCGAGCTTGAGGGCGATGTGGTGGATCTGAGCGGGTCCGGCCCCCTCCGCCTTGCCGCTGCACAGGAAGATCTGGTGGTGGTCGCGCGGCTCGGTGCACAGGAAGACCATGCGGTGCGGACCGGCCGGCCCCTCGTCGGTCGGGGTGAAGCCGACCACCCGGACGTAGAAGTCCTTCATGCGCTCGAAATCCTTCACCATCAGCCCGACATGTCCGAACCGCATGCGTGGCGCGTCGCTGGTCATGGAACATCTCCCGCTGGTCCGGCCGAAGGGTGCCACGGCCCTCGCCCTTCGACAAGCGCGGGACGCGCGATTGACAGCCTTCCGGGCGTTCGACATGATTCGCTCAGCGTACCGATCGCGAACCCTCCGACAACGGCAAGAACACCCCGAGCGTTCGCCCACCCGAGGAGGAAGAGAATGGAAGGCACCGCACGGATCGACGGCAAGTTCAACGTAGGCGGCGTGCTGCTCGACCGCCCGTTCAAGATCAGGCGCCTCGGCCATTTCGGCTACAACGTCTACAAGATGGACGAGGCGATGCATTTCTACCGGGACCTGTTGGGCTTCCGGATAACCGACACGCTCGACTTCGCCCGCGTCCTGCCCGATCCGAAGATCCTGGAGGGCGTGCCGTCGGTCGGCTACTTCATGACCCACGGCACCGACCACCACAGCCACGTGATCTTCCCCAAGGCGGCGTTCGACAAGATGGGGCGCGGCTCGGCCGGCGGGCATGTGACCAATCCCGACGTGACGACCAACCAGATCACCTGGCAGGTCGGCACGCTGCGCGAGGTCGGCGACGGCATCGACTATTTCCGCTCGATCGGCGTCAACCCGGGCCGCGTCGGGCGCGACGTGCCGGGCTCGAACTGGCACAGCTATCCGCCCGACCCCGAGGGCCACACCAACGAGATCTATTACGGCATCGAGCAGATCGGCTGGAACCTGCAGTCGAAGCCGCCGGGCGTGCGACGGCGGGGCTTCCACGACAAGCCCGACCTGCCGCAGATGTGCGAGTACCAGGAGCTCGAAATGTTCAAGCAGGAGGGGATGGACCTCTCCTCCGGCTATCGCCACGTCGAGAAGGGGCCGTTCAACTACGACGTCGGCGGGGTGATGCTGGCGCGCCCGTTCAAGGTGATCAGGATCGGGCCGGTGCGGCTGTTCATCCGCGACATGCAGAAGGCGCTCGATTTCTACACCAAGGTGATGGGGCTGCGCATCACCGAGGAGGTGGACTATGAGGGCCACCACTGCGTGTTCCTGCGCTGCAACACCGAGCACCACTCGCTGGCGCTCTACCCGGTCGAGCTGCGCGAGAAGCTGGGCCTGAGCCCGCACACGTCGTGCATGAGCTTCGGCAACCAGGTGGGCGACTATGGCCAGCTCCGCAACGCGGTCGACTTCCTGAAGGCGAACGGCGTGACCATCAAGTACCTGCCGCCCGAGCTGTTCCCCGGCATGGACTACACGGCGTTCGCGGTGGACCCGGATGGCCACACGATCCAGCTCTACTACTACATGGAGCAGATCGGCTGGGACGGTAAGGTCCGGCCGAAGTCGAAGCGCCGCAAGGTGAACAACGACAAGTGGCCCGACGCGGTGAAGCCGATGGAGGACACGTTCGACGGCGAGACGCTGCTCGGCCCGCTCGGCTAAGAGGCCTAACGGAAACCGTGCAGGGCGGGTCCCCGACCCGCCCGCGAGTGGTCCGACACAATGAATGGGGCGGGTCGGGGACCCGCCCCTACAATTTTCGACATTCATTTCCCGAGGGGGAACTCATGGCCAGCTATCGACTTCTGTCCTACGCCGCAAAAGGCGGCGAGGTGCGTGCCGGCATCCTGGTCGGCGACAAGGTCTATGACGGCGCCGCGGCGATCGCCGCCCAGGCGCGCAAGATGAAGAAGACGGTGCCGTTCGACGCGTCCTCGACGATGTCGATCCTGCGCAGCTGGTCGAAGGCATCGCCGATCCTCAACGCCATCGCCAAGGCGGGCGGCGCGGGGCGCGGCATGCCCCTCAAGTCGGTCAAGCTGCGCGCCCCGATCCCGGAGGCCGGGATGATCTGGTGCGCCGGCGCAAACTACTACGACCACGTGCGCGAGATGACCGGCCACGAGATGAACAAGTCGAAGGTCGAGCCGTTCTTCTTCATCAAGTCGGGCGGCCCGGCCGCGGTGATCGGCGAGGGCGACACGATCCGCCTGCCCGCCTTCTCCAAGCAGATCGACTGGGAGGCGGAGCTGGCCGTCATCATCGGCCGGCCGGCGCGCAACGTGAAGAAGAAGGACGCCCTGCGCTACGTCGCCGGCTACACGATCCTCAACGACCTGTCGGCGCGCGACCGCGGCACGCGCGACGACTGGGTGTTCAAGTTCGACTGGCTGCGCCAGAAATCGTTCGACACGTGCTGCCCGATGGGACCGTGGATCACGCCGGCCTCGGAGATCAAAAACCCGCAGAAGCTGAAGATCGACCTCTGGGTCGGCAAGTCGTACGAGCAGGACACCAACACCGACCAGATGGTGTTCAGCGTCGCCGAGCAGATCGAGGCGCTGTCGAAGCAGCAGACACTGGTACCCGGCGACATCATCACCACCGGCACCGGCGCGGGGTGCGGCCGGCCCAAGGGCAAGTACCTGAAGGCGGGCGACACGGTGACCATCACCATCGAGAAGCTCGGCACGCTGCACAACCGCGTCGCCGCGGGGAAGTGAGCGCGCCATGAAGGCCATGCTGTTCCGCGACTATGGCGGGCCCGAGGTGCTGCGATACGAGGATATCGCGACCCCCGCGCCGGCGCCGGGCGAGGTGCTGATCAAGGTGCACTACGTCTCGGTCAACATCACGCTCGACATCATCCTGCGCAAGGGCATCTACGCGCGAAAGCCGCCCTTGCCGCACGTGCTGGGGTGCGACCCGGTCGGCACGATCACCGCCGTCGGCGAGGGCGTGCCGCACGCGCGCGTCGGCGACCGGGTGTTCGTGCACACCTCGATCCCGAGCGGCCGGCAGAAGCCGGGCCACGAATTGGACGATCCCGCGCCGGACGTGATGATCGGCATCCATCGCTGGGGCGGCTACGCCGAATACGTCGCGGTGCCGTCGATCAACGCCTTCGCCCTGCCCGACAACCTGTCGGACGAGGACGCCTGCGTGATCATGCGGCACATGCCGACCGCTCGGCACCAGCTCCACGCGCTCGCCCGGCTCAAGCGCGGCGAATGGGTGCTGGTGATGGGCGCCGCCGGCGGTCTGGCGAGCTGCGTGATCCAGGTGGCGAAGCGCATGGGGGCCAAGGTGATCGGCGCGGCCGGCGCCGACGACCGGGTGCAGAAGGGCCTCGAGTTCGGCGCCGACCACGGGGTCAACTACCGCACCCCCGGCTGGGACGACGAGGTGCGCCGCCTCGCCGGCGGAGCGGGGGTGAACGTGGTGGCCGACAATGTGGGCGACCCGGAGCTGTTCCCGGTGGCCCTCAAATGCCTGGCCAAGGGCGGGCGGCTGGTCACGGCCGGCGCGCATGCCGGCGTCACCGCGCCGGTCGATCTGCGCCACCTCTACCTCAACCGGCTGTCGATCATCGCCAACCCGGGCTGCGACTTCCCCGATATCGAATGGTCGCTGACGGCCGCCGCGAGCGGGCGGATCAAGCCGCCCATCGTCGACCGCATCGTGCCGCTCAGCCAGGCGGCCGAGGCGCACCGGCTGGTCGAGGCGCGCGCGGTCTCGGGCAAGATCCTGCTCGACGCCACGCGCTGAGCATTCGCGCTGGCGATGCGGCATTTTGCCCGCCACCGTCTTCGGAACTATGCTAGGATTCACGAAAGCGTCACGAAAAACGCCAAGTACGTGGCAGGAGGCTTTGATGGGCTGGTGGCCCGGCGCCCAAGAGCGCGCGGCGCGCGATGCGCTATCCGAACCCCGGGGGGACCGGTCCCATGGCGACTAGCCCGCCACGGCCGGACGCGGCCCGGCCGAACGTGTTCGCCCGCGCCTTCGACCTGCTGATCGCCGCGACCAACGCGGTCGGCACGATCTGGATCTTCGTGATCATGGTGCTGCTGAACACCGATGTGTTCATGCGCTTCCTGTTCAACGCGCCGGTGCGCGGCGTGCCGCTGATCATCAGCCTGTCGATCATCGCCATCGTCTTCCTGCAGATGCCCGACGCGCTGCGCCATGGCCGGTTCACCCGGTCCGACGTGCTGATCGCGCGGCTGCTGGTGCATAAGCCGGTGATCGGCCACACGCTGCAGATGATCTACAACATCGCCGGCATCGTGCTGATGATCATCCTGTGCTGGTACACATGGCCCTTCTTCTCCAAGGACTGGGCCGAGAACACCTATGCCGGCAACGAGGGCGACTTCACCGTGCCGATGTGGCCCATGCTGCTGATGGTGCTGATCGGCTCGGCCGCCTGCGGCATCCAGTACGCCCGCCACACCTGGCACGACATCCAATTCCTTCGCGGCCAGCACACCACGACCGAGGCCGACGAAGCGGGAGGCACCTTCCAGTGAGCGATCTCGAAATCGGAATCCTCTCGGTCGCCGGCGTCCTGGTGCTGGTCTATATCGGCGTCCATATCGGCGTCGCGCTGTCGCTGCTGTCGTTCGGCTGCGTCTGGCTGATCCGCGACGACATGGCGATCGCCGGCAAGCTGCTCGCCCTCGCCGCGGCGGAAAGCCTGCAGCGCTACGAGTTCGGCGTGATCCCGCTATTCGTGCTGATGGGGCTGTTCGTCAGCATCTCGGACATCGGGCGAGACACGTACGACGTGATGAATCACGTCTTCCGAAGAGTGCGGGCGGGGCTCGGCACCGCGACGGTCGCGGCCAACGCGGTGTTCGCGGCGGTGACCGGCACCTCGATCGCCTCCGCCTCGGTGTTCACCAAGGTGGCCGTGCCCGAGATGCTCCGGCTCGGCTACAAGCCGCGCTTTGCCGTCGGCGTGGTGGCCGGCTCGTCCGTGCTCGGCATGCTGATCCCGCCCAGCCTGCTGCTGATCCTGTTCGGCATCCTGGCCGAGACCTCGATCGGCGACCTGTTCATCGCCGGCATCGTGCCGGGCGTGCTGCTGGCCGCGGCCTATGCCGGGCTGATCTGGATCATGGCCCGCTACTGGCCCGACTACGTGCAGCCGGGCATGGCCGAGCGGATGGAGCGGGCAAAGACCGAGAGCCTTCTCACGCCCTATCAGGTCTTCACCAAGGGCACGCCGATCATCCTGCTCATCGTGATCGTGCTGGGCGGCATCTATGGCGGGGTGTTCACCGCCACCGAGGCGGGCGGCGTCGGCGCGCTGGGCGCGCTGATCCTCACCGTGCTGCGGCGCAAGCTTACCCTGACGAGCTTCTGGCACGTGCTGGTGGAGACCGGCCACGTGACCGCGGCCATCAGCTTCCTGCTGATCTCGGCCAATATCTATTCCCGCATGGTGACGCTGACCGGCATCCCGAACGAGATGGAAGTCGGCGATCAACAGCCTCGGGCTCGGGTTCTACGGCATCATCGCGATCTACCTGGCGGTGATCGTGGTGCTGGGCACGATCCTGGATTCGGGCTCGATCATGCTGATCACCGTGCCGATCATCGTGCCGGCGCTGGCCAATTTCGGCGTCGACCTGATCTGGCTCGGGATCATCACGATCATCGGCGTCGAGATCGGGCTGCTCACGCCGCCGCTCGGCATCGCGTGCTTCGTGATTCAAAACAACTTGCGAGACACGGAGATCACGCTGAACGACATCTTCGCCGGCGCGGCGCCGTTCGCGCTGACGATGGTGCTCGTGCTGGCGCTGGTGACGGCGTTCCCCGAGATCGCGCTCGTCCTGGTGAAGTGAGAGCAACAGGACACAGGCTCCGTTTATCCGGAGCGTTTGATTCGAAGTGATCTTGGGTGCCTGGATTGCTTCGTCGCTGCGCCCGTCGCAATGACGAGCCGGAAACAGGAGCGCCAATCCCCCTCACCCTGTCCCTCTCCCCAGGGAGAGGGAACGCTGGTCGATCTTCCATACCTCTTGGGTGCCCTCGATTCGTCGACAAAGGCCAAGGCTGACGGTTCGGGTCCCCTCTCCCCTCGGGGAGAGGGACAGGGTGAGGGGGCCGTTCTCGAGAGTTTTGCTAGTGTGGTGGATTCAACGATTTTCTAGTGCCCTTGTCGAATCCGAAGTTCGTACGGCGTATGACCCAGGATGAATCGAACCGTCGGATTCGGACACTAGCGCGCCGCACGCGCGGTCGATGTACCGGCCTCCGGTGTGATACGCGCCGCCCCGGCGGGCGGAACGAAAAACCCCCTCTCCGCGCGGCGCGGAGAGGGGGTTTTCCGTTTCCCGCCGAACGGAGGATCAGGTGCCTTCGTTCGGGTCGTGATAGAGCGCGCCGACGATGCCGGTGGTGCCGGGCTGCGAGGCGACCAGATGGTAGCGCCCGTCGCGGTCGCGGCCGAGCTTGCCCGCCTGGCGCAGCTCGTCCAGCGCGCAGGCGATCTCGCGCCCGTCCTGGCTGCCCACCGACTCGACCACGTCGGCGTAGTACATCGGGCCCGATTCCAGCGCCTGCTCGACGGTCTGGAACCTCGCGCCGGGACGGAACACCTTGGCGGCCGACCGGGTCAGGATGATCTCGCTGTCGCGGCCCACCGGGCGGGTGCAGTCGAACCCGGCCTTGGCGCCGGTTCGCTTTCCCTCCAGCGAGGGGTCCATCGTCATGCCGACGAGACCCTGCATCACCACCAGGTCCTTGTCGGCCTGGAAGCGGGTGCCCATCGCCCATTCCACCTGGCGCTCGTCGCGCACGTCGATGTCCTCGTCGAAGATGTAGACGTGCTTGAGGCGCATGATGGCGCCGAACAGCGTGGCGATGGCGGCCTTCGCCTCGCCCACCGTGCGCTGGCGCAGCGCGATGCGCAGCGTGTTCGACCCGCCCGCGACCGACTTCATGTAGGCCGCGACCGGTTCGCGCCCGGCCTGCTTCAGCGCGCGGATCGCCTCGGCCTCGGTGCGCATGGCGGTGATGTTGGACGAGTCGGTCTGGTCGAGCACGAAGGCCGAGCCGTGCAGCAGCGTGTGGTGCAGCACGTCCTTGCGCATGGTGATGGCGGTGCAGTGGAACACCGGGTCCATGTGGATCGCGCCGTAATAGCCCATGTACTCGCCATACGGGCCCTCCGGCTCGACATAGCCGCGCTCGTCGAGATAGCCCTCGAGGGTCATCTCGGCGTCGGCCGGGATCAGGATGTCGTTGGTCAGGCTTTTGACCACCGGCGCCGTCTCGCCGCGCAGTGTGGCGCAGAAATTGAGCTCGTCGGTCGGCTGGCGCATGGTCGCCGCGACGAAGTCGAGCGGGTGCGTGCCGACCGTGAAGGTGACCGGCAGCTTTTCGCCGCGCTTCACGCAGGCGGTGTAGATGCGCTTCAGGTCGGACGGCGCGGTGACGTTGGTGCCGGTCTCGTAGCGGTTGCGCAGGCTGAGGCGCCGGCAGCCGACATTGCGCCGCCCGGTCGCCGGGTCGATCACGTAATCGATGGCCGACGACAGGTACGCGCTGCCGTCAAAGGCGTGGTGCGGATAGAAGGGCAGCTTGGTCAGATCGACGTCCTTGCCCTGGATCACCACCTGGTGGACCGGCGCGTCGGCGGACGGCACCTCCTGCACGGTCTGCGGGTTGGCGAGGCGCTTGAAATACTCGTCGTAGAGGTTCTCGATCGACGTGTCGAAGGCGACGGCCAGGCGGCGCCGGCTGCCGGCGGTCTTGGCGACCAGCTCGACCTGGTCGCGGCCCGGCCTTGCGGAACAGCACGGCCTTGTCGGTGCCCTCGATCATCCGGCCGAGGTCGGTGAGCGCGACGGGCTCGTCATGCACCTCGACCTCGCCCATCTCGACCAGCCGGTCGACGAAGCGGCGCAGCCGGAACTTCTCCATGTCGAGCGCGGGCTTCGCGCGGGTCTGGGTCGCCATGTGTTGCCTCCCGGAATGGTGTGGCGAGACCTTAGCCAATCCGCGCCCGCCGGTCGAGCGGATCGAGCGCGGCGAGTAGCTCCCGGACGGCCGCGCCCGGATCGGCGGCACGCATCACCCCGCCCATGACGGCGACGCCGGCCGCCCCGGCGGAAAGGCACGCGCGCGCGTTCTCCGGCCCTACCCCGCCCAGCGCGAGGACCGGCAAACCGACCCTCCGCGCGATCCGCGCGAGGGCCGCCGGGCCCAGGGCCGGGCCGTAGCCGGGCTTGGACCCGGTGAGGAAGATCGGGCTCAGCGTCACGTAGTCGGCGCCCGCCGCCGCGCGCCGCCAGCGCTTCGGCCAGGTCATGGGCCGAGATGCCCACCAGCGCCGTCGCGCCCGCGAGCCGTCGCGCCGCTTCCACCGAGCCGTCGCGCGGCAGGTGGACCCCGGCCGCCCCCGCCTCGGCCGCGGCCTCGGCATCGCCATTGACCAGGATTGTCGCTCCGTAGGGTTCAGCCGCCGCCACCGCCCGCTTCGCGAGCGCGGTGAGCGCCGCGTGGCCGGCCGCCTTGTCGCGCACCATCGCCCAGCGCAGCCCCGCGGCGAACCCGGCGCGAAGGATACCGATCACGTCACGACCCTGCGCCGAGTCGCGGTCGGTGATGACGAGCAGCGGCGGGGTGGGGAGGATCATGCGAGCGGACCCCCCTTCCCGGCCCTCCCCCTCAAGGGGGGAGGGGGCGAACACCACCACCGGTGCGCCCTACGTCGAGATCGCAATCTATGGGTAGAAGTAAGGCTCTTGCACCAAGGTCCCCTCTCCCCTTGAGGGAGAGGGACAGGGAGAGGGGTCATAGATCGGTGACCTACACCTCGATGGTGCCTTCCTCGGGGGTCGAGGCGTTCGCGTAGAGGCGGCGCGGGATGCGGCCGGCCTCGAAGGCGAGGCGGCCGGCCTCGATGCCGTGCCGCATGGCGCGGGCCATCTTCACCGGGTCGCGCGCGCCGGCGACGGCGGTGTTCGAGCAGGATTCCGTCGCAGCCCAGCTCGAGCGCGATCGCCGCGTCCGACGCGGTGCCGACGCCGGCATCGACGATCACCGGCACGCTGACCACCTCGCGGATGATGCGCAGGTTGTAGGGGTTGCGGATTCCCATGCCCGAGCCGATCGGCGCGGCGAGCGGCATGACCGCGGCGCAGCCGAGATCCTCCAGCTTGCGGCAGGTGATCGGGTCGTCGTTGCAGTAGGGCAGCACGATGAACCCGTCGCGCACCAGATCCTCGGCCGCGCGCAGCAGCTCGACCGCGTCGGGGAACAAGGTCTCGTCGTCGCCGATGACCTCGAGCTTGATCCAGTTGGTGCCCAGCGCCTCGCGCGCGAGCTGGGCGGTCAGCACCGCGTCGCGCGCGGTGAAGCAGCCGGCGGTGTTGGGCAGCAGGTGGTATCGCCCGCCCAGCACGTCGTACAGCCCCTCGCCGCCGCCTTCCACGCGAGACGCGGCGGACGGCGACGGTGACGATCTCGGCGCCCGAGGCCTCGATCGCGTCCAGCATGACCTGCTGGTTCGGGTAGCGCGACGAGCCGATCATCAGCCGCGAGCCGAAGCTCTTGCCGGCGATGGCGAGGCCCGAAGCGGCGGGCTTCGCGTCCATGTCCTCAGCCTCCGCGCACGATCTGCACGATCTCGATCCGGTCGTCCGGCCGGATGCGGGTGTCGTCCCACGCGCCGCGCGGCACCACCGCGGCGTTGACGGCAATGGCGAGCCCGCCCTTGCCCGGCTCGATGCCGCTTTCGGCCAGAAGCTCGCGCACCGTGACGTCGCGCCAGCCGCTGGGCCTTGCCGTTGACGGTGATCTGCCCGGTCATGCCGCCGACCGATCATCGCGCCCGCGGGCGAAGCGATCCAGTGAAAACGGCCGGATCGCCGGCGAAACGGTGCCGTCCAGCACCAGACGCGAAATGGCGTCGGCGGTGATCGGCGTCAGCAGGATGCCGTTGCGGTGGTGGCCGGTGGCGAGCACCAGCCCGTCGAGCGCGGTCGTCCCCAGGATCGGCGCGTCGTCGCGCGAGGCCGGGCGCAGCCCGGCCCAGCTTTCCACCAGCGGCAGGTCGTAGATGCCGGGCAGCGTCTCCCACGCGGCGCGCAGCAGCTCGAACATGCCGCCGCCGGTAAGCCGCGTGTCGAACCCCATCTCCTCGACCGTGGCGCCGACCACCAGCCGCCCGTCGCCGCGCGGCACCAGGTAGCAGTCCGGCCCCCAGATCACGTGGTCGGTCAGCGGCGCGCGCGCGTCCATCTGCAGCGCCAGCATCTGGCCCTTCACCGGGCGCACCGGCGGACGCGCCGCCTCGGGCACGCCGGCGATGTTGCGCGACCAGGCGCCGGCCGCGAGCACCACCGTCTCGGCCGGAATCGTGCGCTCGGCAAGGCGCAGGCCGGTGACGCGCCGCCCGTCATGGACCAGCTCCTCGACCGGGCAGTCCTCGACCAGCGTGCCGCCCGCTATGAGGAAGGCCGCGCGCAGCGCGTCGACCACCTTGCGGTTGTCGACCTGGTGGTCGAGCGGGCTCGCGATGGCGCCGGTGATGCCGCGCGCGAGGTGCGGCTCGCGCCTTCGCGCCTCGGCGCCCGTCAGCCATTCGAGCGACAGCCCGCCGAGGCCCATCAGATAGTCGTAGCGGAACTTCAGCTTCTCGCGGTCGTCGCGGTCGAGCGCCACGACCAGCGTCCCCTCGTCGCGATAGCCGACCTCGATGCCGGCGGCGCGCTCGAGCTCGGCGGCGAACCCTTCCCACATGTCGCGGCTCTCGAGCAGAAGCGGCAGCAGCGCCTCCTCGCCCGGCTCGGCCTCGACCTGCGGCGCCAGCATGCCGGCGGCGGCCCAGCTCGCCCCCTGCCCTGCCTTGGCGCGGTCGACCACCGTGACGGCGCGGCCGGCCTGGGCCAGCCGCCAGCCGATGCCGAGGCCGCAGACGCCGGCGCCGATAATGGCGATGGGGGACGCGGAACCGCTCACGGCTGCCCTTCCGGAGCCGCTACACGCCATCCGCCTGGGGGATCGGTGTGTGACGGCTCCCTACGCTGGAATCACCCAGTTCAGGTTCGTTGGGTCTCATCTCAGTCCGGCCGGCGCCGGACACCCCAGGTCACGCCGCTAACGTGGCGGGCGGCGCCCCCCCTGTCAAGCGCGGCGCGCGGGTTCGACTGTGGCCGCACCAATTGATCCGTGTCCCCGGCTTCCCGGGCCGGGGCCGGAAAACTTCCATTAACGGTCGCGCGGCTAGGCTGGTGTGGGAGGCCGGCGGAGGCACGATGGACGCGCCCAATCCGGGCTACGAGGCGGCGAAGCGGAACGCGCGGGATCCCGATCCGGCGGTGCGCTCCGGGCTGGCCGGGTCGTCCGCGACACCGCCCGAGCTGCTCTATTTCCTGGCCTAGGACCCCGCCACCGAGGTGCGCCAGAAGGTCGCGGCCAACCGGGCGACGCCGCCCCAGGCCGACCTGCTGCTGGCGCGCGACGCCGATTACGGCGTGCGCTGCGCGCTCGCCCACAAGCTGGTCGGGGACGGGCTGCCCGATGCGGAGCGCCGGCGGCTGTGGCGCATGACCTTCACCCTGCTCGAGACGCTGGCCACCGACCAGGTGATGCGGGTCCGCCGCATCCTGGCGCACGCCTTCCAGTTCGACCGCGAAGCGCCGCACAAGATCGTCGCCGGGCTGGCACGCGACCGCGAGCGCGAGGTGGCGAAGCCGATCCTGGCCCACTCGCCGGTGCTCAGCGACGCCGAACTGATCGAGATCGTCGATGGCGGCGTGCCGGACTGGGCGCAGGCCGCCATCGCCGGCCGTGCCGACGTCTCGCCCGACCTCGCCGACGCCATTGCCCGCCACGACGATGCCGATGCCATGCAGGTGCTGATCGAAAACAGCGGCGCCCGGATCGGCGACGACACGCTGACCCGCATCGTCGCCCGCGCGCCCGAAATGGAACGGTGGCACGCGCCGCTGGTGCGCCGGCCCCGCCTGCCGGCAACGGCGGTGCGCGGGCTGGTGCGCTTCGTCGCCGGACCGCTGCTCGAGCGTGCTGCGCAAGACGCAGACCCTGGACGCCGAGACCGCGACGGCGCTCGATGCCGAGATCGCGGCGCGCGGCGCGGATCCGCGTCCGCGCCGCCCGTCGCGCAAGGAAACGAAGAGCGGCCCGCGCGGCACGGGCTCGGACGGGCCGGAGGCTCGGGCCGAGCGGCTGATGCGGGCCGGCCAGCTCAACGACGAGGTGATCTCGCTCGCCCTCGCGTCGGGCGAGCGCGAGTTCGTGACAGCGGCGCTCGCCCTGCGCGCCGGGCTCGACCCGGGGGTCGGCCGGCGGATCGTGCTGTCGAAAAGCGCCAAGGCGATGACGGCGCTCGCCTGGAAGGGGCACTTCCCGATGCGCTTCGCCATCGAGCTGCAGGGCCGCCTGGCCGGCATCCCGCCGATGGCAAGGCTCTATGCCCGCGGCGGCATCGACTATCCCCTCACCGCCCAGGAAATGTCCTGGCACATCGAGCTCTACGCCGACTGAGCGGCGCCCCGCGGCCGGTTGCGAGCACGGGGGCGCATGCTATAGTTTGCGTGCCAACAATTCCCCAAGAACTGGCAAAAACCCGGGAGGTACTGCCATGCGATTCGCTAGGACACTGCTTGCCGGCGCCGCGGCGGCGCTGGTCGCCTCGGGCGCCGCCGGCGCCGCGACCGTGAAGGTGGGCTTGATTGCGCCCTTTTCCGGACCCGAGGCCGGAAACGGCGAGGCGCTCGCGCGCGGCGTCGAGCTCTACATGAAGGAGCACCCGACCATCCCCGGCGGCCACAAGATCGAGCTGATCAAGCGCGATTCCACCGGCCCCGCGCCCGACGTCGCCAAGCGTCTGGCCACCGAGCTGGTGACGCGCGACCACGTGCAGATCCTGACCGGCGTGATTTATTCGCCGAACGCCTTCGCCATCAACGACATCTGCAAGAAGGCGAAGGTGCCGTTCATCATCATGAATGCCGGCACCGCCTCGATCACCCAGGGCTGCCCCTACGACGCGCGCGTGTCCTTCACCATGTGGCAGGCGGCCTATCCGCTGGGCAAGTACGCGCACGACAAGATGGGCATCAAGACCGCCGCCGTCGTCTACGCCAACTACGCGCCCGGCAAGGACAGCGTCGCCGGCTTCGAGAAGAGCTTCAAGGCCGCGGGCGGCAAGATCGTCGCCGAAATCCCGCTGCCCTTCCCGAACATGCCCGGACATGACGCCCTTCATGCAGCGCGCGAAGGACGCGCATCCCGACGCCGTCTATGCCTTCATCCCGGCCGGCAAGTGGGCGACCGCGCTGATGAAGAGCTTCGGCGAGCTGGGCATGGAGAAGTCGGGCGTCAAGCTGATCGGGCCGGGCGACATCACCGACGACCGCGAGCTGCCGAACATGGGCGACGTGCCGCTCGGCGTGATCACCATGCATCACTACTCGGCCGCGCATAAGAGCAAGGAGAACGAGGCGTTCGTCGCGGCCTGGAAGAAGGCGTACGGCGACGACACGACCCCCAACTTCGTCGGCGTCGGCGGCTGGGACGGGATGGCGGCGATCTATCACATCGTCGAGAAGACCAACGGCAAGGTGACCGGCCCCGCCGCGATGAAGGCGCTGAAGGGCTGGAAGCACGAGAGCCCGCGCGGTCCGATCGAGATCGACCCCAAGACGCGCGACATCGTCGACAACCAGTATCTCCGCAAGGTCGAGAAGGTCGACGGGCACCTCGCGAACGTCGAGATGACGACCGTCCCGATGGTCAAGGACCCGTTCAAATCGATGCAGAAGAAGTAGAACGCGGCTGAGCCCCGGGCGACGCGCCGCCGCCGGCTTCCCGGCGGCGGTGTCGTTCGGCGCGCGCGCGACATACGTGCCATGGTCACGACACACCCGGCTGCCGTCCCCTCACCCTGCCCCTCTCCCCGTGGGAGAGGGAACCCTATGGATGCGGCCATTTTCCTGGTCGAAAGTCCGATGTTCGGAAGGCCGGTCGAACCGTCTCCGCAGCGTCCCCTCTCCCACGGGGAGAGGGACAGGGTGAGGGGCGATAGCAGCTGCGCCGTGCCGGCGACCCTCGCCAGATTGCCGGGCTGATGGGCGACCTTCTGACCAGCCTGGTGAGCGTCGCGTTCGACGGGCTGTCGTTCGGCATGATCCTGTTCGTCATCTCGGTCGGCATGTCGGTGACGATGGGGCTGATGGGCTTCGCCAACCTGGCGCACGGCGCGTTCGCCATGCTGGGAGGCTATATCTGCATGTCGCTGGCCAACGATCTGGGCGTGCCGTTCCTCCTCGGCGTGGTGCTGGTGTTCTTCGCTGTCGGCGCGATCTCGATCCCGTTCGAGCGCTACCTCTACGCCCGGTTCTACCGCGCCTCGGAGCTCGACCAGGTGCTTCTGACGATCGGGCTCGTGTTCATGTTCATCGCGGCCTGCACCTTCCTCTGGGGACCGGTGAACGTGCAGATCCACCTGCCGGACTACCTGAAGGGGCAGATCGATCTCGGCTTCCGCGAGTTTCCGACCTACCGCACCTTCGTGATCGGGGTTTCGTTCGTAATCATCGTGGCGCTGTGGTACGGGCTCGAGCGCACCCGCATCGGTGCGCAGATTCGCGCCGCGGTCGATAACCGCCGCATGGCCCAGTCGATCGGCATCAATGTCGACCGGCTGTTCACCCTGACCTTCGCGCTCGGCTCCGGCCTCGCCGCGATCGGCGGCGCGCTGGGCACCGACATCTCTGGCATGACGCCCAACTACGCGCTGGAATACCTGGTCTACTTCCTGGTGGTGGTCTCGGTCGGCGGGATGGGAAGCCTGCGCGGCGCGTTCGCCGCGGCGCTGCTGATCGGCATGATCGACACGGCGGGCAAGTACTACCTGCCGCATTTCGGCGCGTTCTTCATCTTCGTCGTGACGATCGTCGTGCTCCTGTGGCGCCCGCAAGGGCTGTTCGGCAGGGCCTGAGCGATGGCGACCGTCGACCAAGCGCCCCCCGCCACCCGCATCGAAAGCCACACGCTGCTGACCCGGCACCGGTTCCAGCCGGTCGAGGCCCTGCCCTGGCTCCTCGCCATCGCCTGCGTCTGGCTGTTCCACGACTACCTGACGCTCGGCTCGCAGATCGTGATCATGATCCTGTTCGCCCTGTCGCTCGACCTGATCCTGGGCTATGCGGGGATCGTGTCGCTCGGCCACGCGGCGTTCTTCGGGCTCGGCGCCTACACGGCCGGGATCCTCTCGGCGCAAGCTGGGCTGGAACGAGCCGATCACCGGCCTGGTCGCCGCCGCCGCCGTGGCCGCGCTCGGCGGCGCGATCTCAGGCTGGTTCATCCTGCGCACGCGCGGCCTGACCCTGCTGATGCTGACCCTCGCCACCACCATCATGCTGAAGGAGATCGCCAACGAGTGGGAGAGCGTGACCGGCGGCGACAACGGGCTGCAGAACATCTCCATCGACCCGATCCTCGGCCAGTTCGATTTCGACCTGTACGGCCAGACTGCGTTTCTCTACAGCCTCGCCGTCCTGTTCGTGCTGTTCCTGTTCGCGCGGGCGCTGATCCACTCGCCGTTCGGCCATTCGCTGCGCGGCATCCGCGAGAACCAGCTTCGCATGCCGGCGATCGGCGCGCCGGTGCCGCGCCAGCTCCTCGCCATCTACACCGTCTCGGCGGCGATGGCCGGCGTGGCGGGCGCCCTGCTCGCCCAGACCACCGAGTTCGTCGCGCTGCAGACCTTGAGCTTCGAGCGGTCGGGCGACGTGCTGGTGATCCTGATCCTGGGCGGCACCGGCCGGCTCTACGGCGCGTTCCTGGGCAGCGTCGTCTACATGGTCCTGCAGGACCAGCTCGCCAAGCAAGTCGCCGACCTACTGGCTGTTCGGGCTCGGGCTGATGCTGGTGCTGGTGGTGCTGTTCGCCCGCGACGGGCTCTCGGGCTGTGCGAGGAGCGCGTGGCGCCGCATCGGGCGGCGCAACGATGACCGCGGCGCTGCAGACCGATCGGGCTCTGCAAGTCGTTCGGCGCGCTCGAGGTCGCACGCGACATCGACTTCACGCTGGCGCCGGGCGCGCGCCACGCCCTGATCGGGCCGAACGGCGCCGGCAAGACCACCTTCGTCAACCTGATCACCGGCGCGCTCGCACCGTCGCGCGGGCGCGTGCTGCTCGCGGGCGAGGACGTGACGCGGCTCGGCCAGGCGCAGCGCGTGAAGCGCGGCCTCGCCCGCACTTTCCAGATCAACCAGCTGTTCCGCGGGCTCACCGTCCTCGAGAACGTGTGCATGTCGGTGAGCGAGCGGCTGGGCGCGCGGCGCCAGTTCCTGCGCCCGATGGCCGGGCGGCGCGACGTGATCGACGAATCCTGCGCGCTGCTGGAGAAGCTGCGCCTGATCGACGCCGCCGAGACGCCGGTGCGCGAGCTCGCCTACGGCCGCCAGCGCCTGGTGGAGATCGCCATCGCGCTGGGCCTCGCGCCGCGCGTGCTGCTGCTCGACGAGCCGGCCGCCGGCGTGCCGTCGAGCGAAGTCGGGCGTGCTGATCGAGACGATCGAGAGCCTGCCCGACGACATCGCCATCCTCATCATCGAGCACGACATGGACGTGGTGTTCCGCTTCGCCCGGCGCATCACCGTGCTGGTCGCGGGCGAGGTGCTGTGCGAGGGCGCGCCGGCGGAGATCGCCGCCGACCCGCGCGTGCGCGCCGTCTATCTGGGCGAGGGCGAGCATGGCTGAGGCGGGCGACGCGCTGACGCTGGACGGCGTCTCGGCCGGCTACGGCGAGACGGTGGTGATCGAGAACATCTCGTTCGCCCTGAAGGCGGGCGAGAGCGTCAGCGTGATCGGGCGCAACGGCGTCGGCAAGACCACGCTGCTTGCCACCATCATGGGCCACACGCGACGCCACGCCGGGCGGATCGCGGTCGGCGGCGTCGACATATCCGCCCTGCCGATCCACCGGCGCGCCGCGGCCGGGCTCGGCTACGTGCCGCAGGAACGCGAGATCTTCCCGTCGCTCACCGTGCGCGAGAACATCGAGATCGCCCAGCGCCCGGGCCGTTGGACCGTCGCGGCCACGTTCGAGCTGTTCCCCGCCCTCGCCGAGCGCCAGGCCAACATGGGCAGCCAGCTTTCGGGCGGCGAGCAGCAGATGCTGGCCATCGCCCGCGCGCTGGTCGGCAACCCGACCGTGCTGCTGATGGACGAGCCGACCGAGGGGCTCGCTCCGGTCATCGTCGAGGATCTGGTGCGCGCCATGCGCAAGCTGCGCGCCGACGAGGGCTTCGCGATCGTGCTGGTCGAGCAGCACACGCGCATCGCGCTCGATTTCTCGCCGCGCGCGCTGGTGATGGACCGCGGCCGCATCGTCCATGACGGGCCGAGCGCGGAGCTCCAGGCCGACCCGGCGCGGCTCGACGCGCTGATCGGGGTCGGCGCCGGCCAGGGAGCGTAGCGCGCGCCGGAGCGTTCACCAGCCGAGCGACCAGGAGGTGCCCATGCTGTTCGCCATCTACTGCATCGACAAGACCGACGCGGCCGAACTGCGCGCCCGGAACCTCGAGGCGCACGCCGCCTACCTCGCCTCCAAGCCGATCGACATCGTGCTGTGCGGGCCGCTGCGCACGCCCGACGGCAAGACGACGGTCGGCTCGCTGTTCGTGGTCGAGGCCGATTCCATCGAGCGCGCGAAGGCGTTCAACGTCAACGACCCGCTGCACAAGGCCGGCGTGTGGCGCGCCGAGGAGATCCACGCCTTCGTCAAGCGTGACGTGTGAGGCGTCCTATCCGGCGATCCCCTGCCAGATCAGCCGGACTTCGAGGACCAGCAACACGCCCAGGATGATCTTGTCGAACGTCTTGCGCGCAACGAGGCGCCCGAGCCGGACGCCGAGCGGCACGCCGATCATCGTCGGCACCACGGCGATGACGCTTTCCAGCAGGCGCTCCCGCGTGAACAGGTCGAAGCTCGCCATCGAGACCATCTGAGTCACCGAGAAGGTGGCGAATATCGAGCAGACCGAGAACACGTAGATCGAGGGCTCGAGCCGGAGCGCATGGAACCAGGTGCCGACCACCTGGCCCGAGGCGCCGGTCGCGCCCTGCGAGCAGCCGGCGAGAAAGCCGATCAGCGGTGCGAGCGGACGCTGGATGCCGGGGCTTACCCGGAAGTCCGGATGGGCGAGCCGGGTGACGAGGTAGAGCCCGATCCAGCCGGCCAGCACCAGCGCCAGGAGCTGAGCGCTCAGAACCTTGAGCACCCAGGTGCCGCCGACCGCGCCGACGATGCCGGCCGCGAGGAACGGCGCGATGCCGCGCGCTTCCCCGGCCTTGCGCCGATGCTCCCACATCAGCGCGACGTTGGAGACGAAGCCGGGGATCACCATCACCACCACGGCGCGCTCGACGCCGAGGAAGCTCGCCAGCACCGGCACCGCGATCAGCGGCAGGCCGAAGCCGGTGACGCCCTTGGCGAGCCCGCCCGCCAGGATCGCGAAGAAGATGATCGCGATCGAATCGAGCGCGACCGGCCCGAGATTCACTTCGTGCGGCCCACCACGAACGGGCCGCGCGGCGCCGTGTGGATCGAGACCGCGCCTTCGTCGGTGACCAGCACGCATTCGCCCATCTGGATGCCGGCGCGCGCGTCCTTGGTGACCACGTTGGGCTGCACCACCATCATCATGCCGGCCTGCAGGCGCATGTCGGGGACCGGCTCGTTCTGCCGGCTGGGCGAGCCGACGATCGGCGGCAGGTAGCCGCCGCCCGAGCCGTGCACCAGGTCGTCATAGGTGGTGAAGCCCGCGTCCTCGATCGGCCGGGCGGCCTCGACGATCTCGGAGGCGTGCGCGCCGGGCTTGAGGACCTTGAGGATGGAATCGAACGCGGCGTCGGCCGCCGCGTGCAGGTCGCGGAACAGCGGGTTGAGCTCCTCGCCCACCGAGAAGGTGCGCAGCACCTGTCCGCCATAGTCCCAGAAGCTCGACGTGATCTCGGTCGAGATGACGTCGCCGGCCTGGACCTTCCGGGTCGAGGGGTACTGGCGCGGCACGCCGTATTCGGGCGCGTCCATCGCGTTGACCGCGAAGAAGTGGATGACGTTCACCCCGCCCCATTTTTGGTAGGCGGACTCGGTGATCTGGCCGAGCTCGCGCTCGGTGAGGCCGGGCTTGATGCCCTTGACCAGCGCGTCGATCGACAGGTCGGACAGGCGCGCGCCGATGCGGTGCCAGTCGAGCTCCTCGGCCGACTTGATCAGCCGCAGGCGAAAATAGGCGCGGTTCATGTCGACGATATCGCCGAACTTGTCGGCGAGCTGGCGATACGCGCCGAACGGCATGTTGCCGGCGAGCCCGACGCGGCCCGGCTTCGCGCCGCGCCGCTCCAGCTCGGCGATGGCGGTGCGGATGGTCGACGCCCCGCCCCAGCCCACCTCGGCCTCGGCGGCGAGCTTCGTCGCCAGCGGCAGGTGGTTGAAGTACTGGACGAACAGCGCGTCCTGCTCATGCGGGGTGTGGACGAGCTGCGCCTCGGTGGTGGAAAGCCATTGCGACAGCCAGGTCACCGGCCCGCCGCGGAAGCCCGACCCGAAGGCCAGCAGGTGGTCCACCCCGGCCTCGCCCATCGCCTCGGCCATGGCCAGGCGCCGGCGCGTCATCTCGGTGTCCGAGAAGCGCGGGTAGTCCGCCTCCACGATGTCGATCATGCGCTGATCGAGCTTCAACGCGCGCTTCGCCGGCGATGTGGCCATCTTCCCCTCCGTTGTGACGCGGCGATCAACGCACGATCCCGCGACGATTTTCAATCCGCCTTTCCCTTCCGCCTCGCGGCGAAGTGTGTTAGCGAGGGTCCGGTCCTCACCGAGCGCGAGCGCGCTCCCTTCTTCGCGGCGCCGCTCCGCCGAACGATACGAAGCCGTGGTCTCCGAACCCGCTGGCGCCGCGCCGCCGCCCGCCCCTGCAGATCCCGAAGCCCTGGCCCATGTCGCGCAGGTGACGCGGGATTCCGGCTCGTCCTTCCTCGCCGCCATGCGGCTTCTGGCACGGCCGCGGCGCGAGGCGATGTACGCCATCTACGCCTTCTGCCGCGAGGTGGACGACGTGGCCGACGAGGCTGCCCCCGTCGCCGACAAGAAGGCGCGCCTCGCCGAATGGCGCGAGGAGGTCCGCCGCCTGTATGACGGCGCTGCCCGCCACCCCACCGCCCGGGCGCTGGCGCCCGCGGTCGCCACCTACGACCTCGCCCGCGAAGACCTCCTCGCCATCGTCGAGGGGATGGAGATGGACGTGGAGGGCCGGATGCGCGCGCCCACCCTTGCCACGCTCGAAACCTATTGCGACCGGGTGGCCGGCGCGGTCGGGCTGCTGTCGATTCGGGTGTTCGGCGCGAATCAGCCGGGCGACCGCGACTTCGCCCTGGCCCTCGGCCGCGCCCTGCAATGCACGAACATCCTGCGCGACCTGGCCGAGGACGCGGTGCTTGGCCGGCTCTATCTGCCGCGCGAGATGCTCGAGGCCGCCGAAATCGGACAGCACCGATCCCGACGCGGTGCTCGCCCATCCTGCCCTGCCGCAGGTCTGCAGCCGCTTTCGCCGATTATGCAGAAGCTCGGTTTTCCGAGGCAAAACAGTCGCTTGCCGGACGATCTTCAGGACCGCTGAGACCTGCCGTGGTGATGATGCAGGTCTACCACCGCCTGCTCACACGCATGCGGCGCGGCGGTTGGCGCGACCCGCGTCACAGGGTCGCGCTGTCGCGGCCCGAGAAGCTGTGGATCGCTTTCCGCTACGGATTCCTCTAGAAATTCGCCAACGCAGCTTTGCAAGTTCGCTGGGTAGACCGGCCCGCGCCGCCCTACCATATTGCGTCGCACGATGGTCTCAGCCGCCGCGGGGGGAGTGGCGGGCAAGGGAACGAACGGCATACGGGGGCGTTTGGCGTACCAATGTGCAGGACGCTTCCGGAACAGGCCCGCGGACGCGGACGCGGGCGGGATCGCGCGCGAGTGGGGGTTGCGGCGTGACCAATGATCGGAACGGTGCGTGGCTGGACCGCGACGCGACGCCGGGCGCCGTAACGGCCGCACCCGCGTACCAGTCGCGCTGGCCCGAGGACGTGGGCGCGGTCGTCGTCGCGGCGCGGGATGCGCTGGTGGCGAGCCAGGAAGAGGACGGGCACTGGATCTTCCCGCTCGAGGCCGACGCGACGATCCCCGCCGAGTACATCCTGCTCGAGCATTACCTCGACGAGATCGACGACGATATCGAGCGCCGCCTCGCCAACTATCTGCGCCGCACCCAGGGCGCGGACGGGGGCTGGCCGCTGTTCCACGCCGGCGACATGGACATCAGCGCGACGGTGAAGGCCTATTTCGCCCTCAAGCTGGTGGGCGACGACCCCGACGCACCGCATATGCGCCGCGCGCGCGACGCGGTGCTGGCCCGGGGCGGGGCCGCCGAGGCCAATGTCTTCACCCGCTTCACCCTGGCGCTGTACGGCCAGGTGCCGTGGCGCGCGGTGCCGACCATGCCGGTCGAACTGATACACCTGCCGCGCTGGTTCCCGTTCCACCTCTCCAAGGTGTCGTACTGGTCGCGCACCGTGATGGTGCCGCTGGTGGCGCTGGCGGCCCTCAAGCCCTGCGCGCGCAACCCGCGCGGCGTCTCGATCGACGAGCTGTTCGCCGAGGACCCGTTCAAGAAGCGCGACTGGCTGAAGAACCCCACCGGCTCGCCCTGGGGCGCGGCGCTGCTCCAGCTCGACCGCGTGCTGCGCCGGATCGAACCGCACTTGCCGATGGCGGCCCGCCAGCGCGCCATGGACAAGGCGCTCGGCTTCTGCCGCCAGCGGCTGAACGGCGAGGACGGGCTGGGCGGCATCTTCCCGGCGATGGCGAACCACGCCATGCTGCTGGACGCGCTCGGCACCTCGCGCAACGCCCCCGATTTCGCCACCGTGCGGCGGGCGATCCGCAAGCTGCTGCTGGTCAATAATGGCGAGGCGATGTGCCAGCCCTGCCTGTCGCCGGTCTGGGACACGGCGCTGGCGCTGCTCGCCCTGATCGAATCGGGCGAGACCGGCCCGGTCGTCGACAAGGCGGCGCGCTGGCTGGTCGAGCGCCAGGTGACCGACGTGAAGGGCGACTGGGCGGTGGTGCGGCCCGACGCGACGCCGGGCGGCTGGGCCTTCCAGTACCGCAACGACTACTATCCCGACGCCGACGATTCGGCCGCCGTGCTGATGGCGCTCGCCCGCGCCGGCACGACCGGAGAGCGACGAGGCGATCCGCATCGGCATCGAGTGGATCCTCGGGATGCAGTCGGAGAATGGCGGGTGGGGCGCGTTCGACGCCGACAACACCCATTACGGGCTGAACCACATCCCGTTCGCCGATCACGGCGCGCTGCTCGACCCGCCGACCTCGGACGTGACCGCGCGCTGCGTCGGCATGCTGGCCGAGTGCGGCTTCGGGCGCGACCATCCCGCCGTCGCGCGAGGCCTCGCCTTCCTCCATGCCGAGCAGGAGCAGTGACGGCTCATGGTACGGGCGCTGGGGCACCAACTACATCTACGGCACCTGGTCGGTGCTGTCGGCGCTGAACGCGACCGGCGAGCCGCACGATTCGCCCCGCGTGCGCCAAGGCCGTCGCCTGGCTGAAGGACCGCCAGCGCGACGATGGCGGGTGGGGCGAGGATTGCGGCACCTATTGGGAGGAGCGGCGCTACGAAGCCAAGGAATCGACGCCGTCGCAGACCGCCTGGGCGCTGCTCGCCCTGATGGCGGCGGGCGAGGTCGAGAGCGAGGCGGTCGCGCGGGGCGTCGCCTATCTCGAGGCCAGCCGCGGCGCCGACGGCTCGTGGTCGGAGGAGATGTATAACGCCGTCGGGTTCCCGCGGGTGTTCTACCTCAAGTATCACGGCTATGCGGCCTATTTCCCGCTCTGGGCGCTGGCGCGCTACCGCAACCTGCGCGGATCCGGCCGCACCCGCGTGACGCTGGGGATTTGAGGGCGGACCCCTGCTCGTTCGGCCTCGCCGTCCTGGAGGCGACCGTAGAACCGAATCTCGTCATTGCGAGCGAAGCGAAGCGATCCATACAATGCCCTGGACCGCCTCGTCGCTGCGCGCCTCGCAATGACGGCGCATTGGATAAATAATGCGTCTCGCCGTCGTCACCGGCATGTCGAGCGAGGCGGCGCTGCTCGCCGCCGCGGACTCCCTGCTCGTCCGCTGCGAGGGGCCGGGGCCGGATGCGGCGCGGCGCGCGGCGGAAGGCGCCGTGGCCGAGGGCGCAACGGCGCTGATGAGCTTCGGGCTCGCCGGCGGGCTCGACCCCGCCCTCGCGCCCGGCCACATTGATCGTCGCCGACGCCGTAGTGCTCGCTGACGGCACGCGCCTTCCCACCGACAGCGCCTGGCGGGCGCGCCTCGCGGGGCGGCTCGCAGGGGGCGATGAGCGGCGACCTCGCCGCCGCCGACGCCCCGATCACCGAGGTGGACGAGAAGCGGCGCCTGTTCGCCGCGACCGGCGCGGCGGCGGTGGACATGGAAAGCGCCGCGGTCGCCGAGGTGGCGCGGGCGGCGGGCGTTCCGTTCCTCGCGCTGCGCGCGGTCGCCGATCCGGCCTGCCGCGCGATCCCGCCGGCGGCGCTCGCCGGGCTACGCTCGGACGGGACGATCGACGCGACGGCGGTCGTGCGCGCCGTCGCATCGCACCCGCAGGAGGTGGTCAGGCTGGTGCGGCTGGCCGGCGATTATCACCGGGCGGAGCGCCGGCTACGCGACGTGGCGCTCCGTGTCGCCGGCGGGCTTGGGATCGCGTAGCCGCTCGACTTCGCCCTCGACGATCTTGGCGAACACGTACTCGGCCGGACGCGCATTCTCGAGCGCGATCTCGGGCGCCATGTCGCCGCTGGTCCGCGGGCCGCGCAGCGCGACAGACAGTGCCTTCCACGGCTTCTTGATGGCGTCGGCCACCGCCGTCGCCTCGTAGCCGCAATGGGCCATGCAGTCGGCGCACTTCTCATAGTTGCCGGTACCGTACTTGTCCCAGTCGGTGCCCTCCATGAGCTCGCGGAAGGTCGAGACGTACCCCTCGCCCAGGAGGTAGCACGGGCGCTGCCAGCCGAACACGTTGCGCGTCGGGTTGCCCCAGGGCGCACAGTGGTATTCCTGGTTGCCCGCCAGGAAGTCGAGATAGAGGCTGGAATGGCTGAACGCCCATTTCTTGCCCTTGCCCAGGGCGAAGATCTGGCGGAACAGCGTCTTGGTCTTCTTGCGGTTGAGGAAGTGCGCCTGGTCGGGCGCGCGCTCGTAGGCATAGCCGGGCGAGACGGTGATGCCGTCGATGCCGAGCGCCTGCGCCTCGTCGAAGAAGGCCGCCGCGCGCTCGGGCGCGATGCCGTCGAACAGGGTGCAGTTGACGTTGACCCGGAAGCCCTTGGCGCGCGCCTTGCGGATCGCGTCGACCGCCTTGTCGAACACCCCCTCCTGGCAGACCGACTTGTCGTGCGTCTCGCGGTCGCCGTCGAGATGGATCGAGAAGGTCAGGTACGGGCTCGGCGTGAACATGTCGAGCCGCTTTTCGAGCAGCAGGGCGTTGGTGCAGAGATAGACGAACCGCTTGCGCGCCACCATGGTGCGCACCATCTCGCCGATCTCCTTGTGCAGCAGCGGCTCGCCGCCCGCGATGGAGACGATCGGCGCGCCGCATTCCTCGACGGCGGCGACGCATTCGGCCGCGCTCAGCCGCTTGTTGAGGATGGGATCGGGATAGTCGATCTTGCCGCACCCGGCGCAGGCCAGGTTGCAGCGGAACAACGGCTCGAGCATGAGCACGAGCGGATAGCGCGTCTCGCCCTTCAGGCGCTTGCCCATGACGTAGGCGCCGACGCGCAGCTGCTGGATCAGGGGAATGGCCACGAGAGCCCCTTCTTGGTTGATCGGGTACGGCTTCCTAGATGGTGTCCTGGCCGCCGTTTGGCCAGGAATATGTCCGGACACCCCCACGCCACCGGCGGGTCATACCAATGCCGGGGCGGGCGCGCAATGCCCACGGAAGCTGGTCTGCCCTGCCGATTCGGCAATGGTTGCGGCTCGCAGGCGTTCCTGCCCGCGGCATCCGGTCACGCCCCCAGCCGCGCCTTCAGCCATCCGACGATGGTCGGGATCGTGGTCGGCGAGTGGCCCATGTGGCCGGAGGGGTAGAACCGGGCGGTCTTGGGTTCGCCGTGCTGCAGCATCAGGTACATGTCCTCGATCGGGAAAATCGAGTCCTTGACGCCATTGACCAGAAATAGCGGCGCGCAGGGGCGGTCGAGGACGCCCTGATCCAGAAGCGACAGTTTGGGGCAGTATTCGACCCACTCCTCGAAACTCGACCGGCCGAACGCGCTGGCCAGCGTCTCGGCCAGCTCGAACGCATAGGAGCCGTGCTGCGCCTTCTCGATCCAGGCGGGCTCGAAGGCGTAGTGCGCGCAGCCGCCGTGGTTGACCGCCGCCGCCAGCCGGTCGGCATGGGTGTGCGCCACCTTGCCGCCCCAGTACCCGCCGGTCGACCCGCCCCAGATGCCGACCCGGCGCGAATCGAGGTCCGCCCGGGTGGCGACCCAGTCGAACACGGCGTCCCACATCCGCTCGGCGTCCTCCGAGCCCGGGATCGGGGCATCGCCCACCCCCGGCATGTCGATCAGCAGCGCCGCCATCCCCTGGGCGATCAGCGCCTCGCCCAGGTCGTAGCGGTCCTCCTTGAACGTGTCGATCCCGCCCCAGATGGCGACCACCGGCAGCGTGCCGGCGCCCTTGGGCCGGAACAGGTAGCCGATGGCGGCGCTGCCCTCGCCCGGCCGGCCGTGGAACGGCATCTCCACCCGCTCGGCGTCGTAGGGCATGTATTTCCACGAGGCGAGCAGCATCTCCTGCGACTTGCGGTAGGCCGCCCGCTTGCCCTCGGAGTTGGGCGCGGGATAGCGCCCCATGCGGTAGAGCCCGTAGGCGTGCAGGTAGTTCTCGCACGCCGCCTTGCCGTCGCCCTTGGCCTCGGCGGCGCGTGCCGCCTCCTCGTAGGGCTTCGCCCGGTCGCTGTAGGCCTTGGCCCACTGGTCGCGGTCGAGCGAGGTAAGCTGGGCAAACACCGCCTTGTTGTCCTCGGGCGTGGTGTAGGTGAAGGGATGCTGGGCGGCCATGATGCGGTCCTCCCAGTGCGTCCAGATCTCCGGGATCGACCTCGTGTAGCGCTGCATCTTCCCTCCACGCGTTCCGCCGCCGCCGCCGATCCGGCGGGACTTGCATCCGCCTCCCTTCTATTCTAAGCGCAGGGCCGGCGAAAGGAGGGACCGTGGCCGAATCCGCACCACAGGCGCCCGCCGCGATGATGGGCGGCACGCCCCTGGCCGGACGCGTCGCCGCGGTCACCGGCGCGGCGCGCGGCATCGGCGCGGCCATTGCCGACACGCTCGCCCGGCTCGGCGCCGACATCGTGCTGCTCGGCCGCCATGCCGAGACGCTGCAATCGGCGGCGGACGCGCTTGCCGCCCGCCACGGACGGCGCGCGACACCGTTTGCCTGCGACGTCGCCGACGCAGCATCCGTGGCCGCCGCCTTCGCCCAGGCGGGGCCGGTCTCGATCATGGTCAACAACGCCGGCGCGGCGCGGAGCGCGCCCTTCCACCGCACCGACGACGCGCTGTGGCGCGAGATGCTCGACGTGAACCTGTGGGGCGCGATCCACTGCACCCGCGCCGTCCTGCCGGCGATGCTGGAGGCCGGCCACGGGCGCATCGTCAACATCGCCTCGACCGCCGGCATCACCGGGTTCGCCTACGTCACCGCCTATTGCGCGGCGAAGCATGCGCTGGTCGGGCTCACTCGCGCGCTCGCCATCGAGACGGCGAAGAAGGGCGTCACCGTCAACGCCGTCTGCCCCGGCTACACCGACACCGACGTGGTGCGCGAGACGGTGGCCAACATCGCCGCCAAGACCGGCCGGTCCGAGGAGGACGCGCGCGCCCAGCTCGCCGCGCACAACCCGCAGGGCCGGCTCATCGCGCCGGCGGAGGTGGCCGAGACCGTGGCGTGGCTGTGCCTCGATTCGTCCGGCTCGGTCACCGGCCAGTCGATTGCCGTCGCCGGGGGGAGCTGATGTGACCCTGGATCCCAAGCATTTCGGTTGGCGCGTCGCCGACCGCGTGGCGACCGTCACGCTCGACCGGCCGGAGAAGAAGAACCCGCTGACCTTCGAGAGCTACGCCGAGCTGCGCGACACGTTCCGCGCGCTGGGCGACGAAACCGACGTGCGCGCCGTGGTGCTGACCGGCGCCGGCGGGAATTTCTGCTCGGGCGGCGACGTGCACGAGATCATCGGACCGCTGGTCGCCATGGAGGCGCCCGAGCTGCGCGCGTTCACGCAGATGACCGGCGACGTGGTGAAGGCGATGCGCGCCTGCCCGCAGCCCATCGTCGCCGCCATCGACGGGGTCTGCGCCGGCGCCGGGGCGTGCCTCGCCATGGCCGCGGACATCCGCCTCGCCACGCCGCGCGCGACCGTCGCCTTCCTGTTCGTGCGGGTCGGCCTCGCCGGCTGCGACATGGGGGCGTGCGCCATGCTGCCGCGCATCGTCGGCCAGGGCCGCGCGGCCGAGCTCCTCTATACCGGCCGGGCGATGGCCGCCGACGAGGCGCTGGGCTGGGGGTTCCACAACCGTCTGGTCGCGCCCGACGAGCTGGCTGGCGAGGCGGCGAAGCTCGCCCACACGCTGGCGCACGGCCCGACCGGCGCGCATGCCGTCACCAAGCGCATGCTGAACGCCGAGTGGGACATGGCGCTCGACGCGGCCATCGACGCCGAGGCGGAGGCCCAGGCCGCGCTGATGACGAAGAAGGACTTCGCCCGCGCCTACCACGCCTTCGTGGCGAAGCAGCGCCCCGTCTTCGAGGGGGATTGATGGGCGCTGGGACTTATAGGCTGTCACCCCGGACGGCAAGCGCAGCGAGCCGATCCGGGGCCCATCGAGCAGCGTCTGTGGCGCGGCGAAATGGATCCCGGCTCGCGCCGCTCCGCGGCTTGGCCGGGATGACAATAGGGGGTCCACCATGACCCCCGCCGAGACGCTGGGCTGGCCGTTCTTCGCGGACCGGCACCGCGCGCTGGCCGGCGAGATCGCGGCCTGGGCCGCGCGCGAGATCGCGCCCCTCGCGGCCGACGAGCCGGAGGACGACGCGACGCTCGACGCGCTCTGCCGCGACGTGGTGGCGCGGCTGGGCAAGGCGGGCTTCCTCGGCTGGTGCGTGCCGAAAGCGTATGGCGGCACGTGCGACCCGCTGGACGTGCGCGCGGTCGCGCTGATCCGCGAGGCGCTGGCCTACGAATCCGGCATCGCCGATTTCGCCTTCGTCATGCAGGGGCTCGGCTCGGGCTCGATCACGCTGTACGGCAGCGACGAGCTGAAAGGGCGCTATTTGCCTGGCGTGGCGGACGGCACGCGCATCGCCGCCTTCGCCCTGTCGGAGCCGGAAGCGGGGTCGGACGTGGCGGCCATGTCCTGCGCGGCGCGGCGCGACGGGGCGGACTACGTGCTCGACGGCACGAAGACCTGGATCTCCAACGCCGGCCTTGCCGATCACTACGTCGTGTTCGCCCGCACCGGCGAGCAGCCCGGCTCGCGCGGCATCACCGGCTTCGTGGTCGATGGGGACGCCAAGGGCCTTTCGGTTGCCGAGCGATTCAAGGTGATCGCGCCGCACCCGCTGGGCACGCTGCGCTTCGAGAATTGCCGCGTGCCGGCGGCCAACGTGATCGGCGCGCCGGGCGAGGGATTCAAGGTGGCGATGGCGACGCT
Source organism: uncultured Alphaproteobacteria bacterium (assembly GCA_963826605.1). GTDB lineage: Bacteria > Pseudomonadota > Alphaproteobacteria > MPNO01 > DASWLB01 > CAWGHZ01. The sequence continues at coordinate 760,716 of CAWGXN010000001.1, read as the reverse complement.
CGACGTGTTCCGCCCGTCGGTCGGCGCGGCCGCGCTCGGCTTCGCCCGGCGCGCGATGGACGAGGCGGTCGCGCGGTCGCAGGCGCGCCAGGCGTTCGGCAAGAAGCTCGCCGAGTTCCAGCTCATCCAGGAGAAGATCGCCGACATGGCGCTTGCCGTCGACGCCGCCGCCCTGCTGGTCTATCGCGCGGCGTGGACCCGCGACACGATCGGCGGGCGCGTCACGCGCGAGGCGGCGATGGCGAAGCTGCACGCGACCGAGGCGGCGCAGGCCGTGATCGACCAGGCGGTGCAGGTGTTCGGCGCGCAGGGCGTGATGGCGGGCGCGACGGTCGAGCGGCTTTACCGCGAAATCCGCGCGCTCCGCATCTATGAGGGCACGACCGAGATTCAGAAGCTGATCATCGCCGGCCAGGTGCTGGCCGAGAAGAACCAGGGAGAACAGCATGCCTGACGACAAACCGCCGTTTCGCGCCGACCATGTGGGAAGCCTGCTGCGCCCGCACGCGCTGCTCGACGCGCGCGAGAAGTGGAAGGCGGGCGCGCTCGCCCGCGACGAGCTCACCCGGGTCGAGGACGCGGCGGTGCGCGAGGTGGTGGCGCTGCAGGAGGGCATCGGCCTCAAATCCGTTACCGACGGCGATTACCGGCGCGACCATTGGTGGGTCGACTTCGTCTCCGCGATCGGCGGGGTGAAGATCGCCGGGGGGCTGCCGGTGAAGTTCCACAACGAGGGCGGCGACATCGAATATGCCCCGCCCCGCGCCGAGGTGACGGCGAGGCTGTCGCGCCCCAACGGCATCTCGACCGACGACTTCAAGTTCCTGAAGGCGGCGACCGGCGGCACCGCCAAGCAGTGCGTCCCCTCGCCCACCATCGTCCATTTCCGCGGCGGGCGCAGCGCGGTGAGCCGCGACGCCTATCCCGAAATGGGCCCGTTCTTCGCCGATCTCGCGCGCGTCTATAACGAGGAGTTCCAGGCGCTGGCCGCGCTCGGCTGCAACTACCTGCAGATCGACGACACCAACTTCGCCTTCCTGTGCGACCCGGCGCTGCGCGACAACGTGCGCAAGCTGGGCGAGGACCCGGATGCGCTGCCGCACACCTACGCCAAGCTGGTCAACGATTCGATCGCCGGGCTGCGCCCGAAAATGAGCGTGTGCGTCCATCTCTGCCGCGGCAACCACGAAAGCTCGTGGGTGGCGGACGGCGGCTACGAGCCGGTCGCGGAGGCGTTGTTCAACGAGCTCGACGTCGACGGGTTCTTCCTCGAATACGATTCGCCGCGCGCCGGCGACTTTCAGCCGCTGCGCTTCGTGCCCAAGGGCAAGAAGGTCGTGCTCGGGCTGGTCACGACCAAGCGGGCCCAGCTCGAGGACGCCGACGCGGTGCGCCGGCGCATCGACGAAGCGGCCAAGGTGCTGCCGCTCGACCAGCTCTGCCTGTCGCCGCAATGCGGCTTCGCGTCGACGAAGCTCGGCAACCGGCTGACCGTCGAGGACGAGAAGGCGAAGCTCGGGCTGGTCGTCGACGTCGCCCGGAAGGTCTGGGGCGACGCGTGACGGCGCCGTGATGTGGACGCTGCTCGCCGCGGCCGCCCTCGCCGCCTGGCTCTGGCTCCTCTGCTTGCGCGGCGGGTTCTGGCGCGCCGATATTCGCCTGCCGCCGGCCGCGCGGCTCGAGGACTGGCCCGAGGTGGTGGCGGTCGTGCCGGCGCGCGACGAGGCGGCGCATGTCGGGCGCGCCGTCGCCTCACTGCTGGCGCAGCATTACCGCGGCCGGTTCCGCGTCATCGTGGTGGATGACGGGAGCGAGGACGGCACGGCCGAGGCGGCGCGCGCCGGCGCGCGGCCGGGCCAGGGCGAGCGGCTGGCGGTCGTCGCGGCGGGCCCGCGCCCGGACGGCTGGGCCGGCAAGGTGTGGGCGATGGCGGAGGGGCTGCGCGCGGCTGATGCGCATGCGCCCGACGCGCGGTTCGTGTGGTTCGCCGACGCCGACGTGACGCACGCGCCCGAGACGCTCGCCCGGCTCGTCGCGCAGGCCGAGACCGGCGGGCGCGACCTCGTCTCCCTGATGGTGCGGCTGCAATGCCGCACGCTGTGGGAGCGTTTGCTGATCCCCGCCTTCGTGTTCTTCTTCCAGATGCTCTACCCGTTCCGCTGGGCGAACGACCCGATGCGCCGGCGCGATGCCGCCGCGGCCGGCGGCTCGATGCTGGTGCGCCGCGTCGCGCTCAAACGGATCGGCGGCCTCGCCGCGATCCGGGACGCGCTGATCGACGATTGCGCGCTCGCCCGCGCGATCAAGCGCACCGACGGCCATGTCTGGGTCGGGCTTTCCGCCGCCGACACCAGCCTCAGGCCCTATGACGGGCTCGGCGGGATCTGGGCGATGGTCGCGCGCTCGGCCTACCACCAGCTCGGCTATTCCGCGGGCGCGCTGGCCGGCACGCTGCTGGGCCTCGCCCTGGTCTTCCTGGTGCCGGTACTCGCCGCGCTCTTCGCGCCGTGGCCCGCCGACCTGATCGGCGCGCTCGGCTGGCTCGCCATGGCGGTGGCCGAGGCGCCGACGCTCGCACTCTACCGCCAGCCGCGCTGGGCCGGGCTGTTGCTGCCGCTCGCCGCGCTGCTATACATGGCGATGACCTTCGATTCCGCGCGCCGCCACTGGCAGGGCGCGGGCGGGGCGTGGAAGGGGCGGACGCACCGCCCCGCATAGGGCAGGCGATGGACCAGCCGGTCGAAACACCGTCAGGCAAGGGCGCGGGCGACGAGAACTTTCCCGTCGGCTCGTTCCTGATCGCGCCGCGCCTGCGCGGCGCACGTCGCGACGTTCTACGCCTTCGCGCGGGCGATCGACGACATCGCCGACAACCCGGCCCTGGCCGCGGCCGACAAGGTGGCGCGGCTCGACGCGATGGAGGACGCGCTTTACGGCGAGGCGGGCCGGCCGGGCGTCGAGAAGGCGACGCGGGTGCGCGAAAGCTGCCTCGCGACCGGCGTGCCGCTGGAGCATTGCCGCGACCTGATCGCCGCGTTCAAGCGCGACGCGACCAAGCTGCGCTACGCCGACTGGGACGATTTGATGGCGTACTGCAACCTGTCGGCCGCGCCGGTCGGGCGCTACCTCCTCGATCTGCACGGGGAATCGCAGGCGGGCTGGCCCGCCTCCGACGCGCTGTGCAACGCGCTGCAGGTGCTCAACCATCTGCAGGATTGCGCCGACGACTACCGCGCGCTCGACCGCGTCTACCTGCCCGAGAAGTGGCTCGCCGAAGAGGGCGAGACGGTACAGGCGCTCGCCCGCCCCGCCTGCTCGCCGGGGCTGCGGCGCGTGCTCGACCGGCTGATCGCTGGCACTGACGAGCTGCTGGTCACCGCCAGAACCCTGCCGCACCGGCTGCACAGCCGCGGGCTCGCCATGGAGTCGGCGGTGATCGTCAGGCTCGCCTTGCGCCTGTCGGAGCTTCTGAAGCGCGGCGACCCGCTGGCCGCGCGGGTGGCGCTCGGCAAAACCGACTTCGTCGCGTGCGGCGTGCGCGGCGCGCTGGCGGGGCTGTTCCGCTAGGGCTCGGTGTCCGCCAGGTGCCGGCGCACCGAGAACAGATGCAGGTCGAAGCGGCGGGCGACCAGGCCCCACAGCCCCTCCTGCGCGGTCAGCATGATGACGACGGCGACGACGCCGAGCAGGATCAGGTACCAGGTGCCGTAATCGGCCAGCATCTCGCGCAGGACGAAATAGATCAGCATGCCGATGAACGGGCCTTCCAGCGTGCCGATCCCGCCGATCACCACCATGAAGATCACCACGACCGTCCAGTCGTTCACGCTGAACGCCGCCTCGGGCGAGATGCGGAGCTTCTGCAGGAAGATCACCGCGCCGACGAGGCCGGTGCAGGCCGCGGTCACGACGTAGATGATCAGCTTGGTGCGGAACGTGTCGACGCCGAGGCTCGCCGAGGCCGGCTCGGAATTCGCGGATCGCGGTGAGCGCGAGCCCGTGGCGCGAGCGCAGCAGCGCATAGACGATGACGAACACGACCGCGAACGCGCCGAGCGACAGCCAGTATTCCGCCATGTCGCGCGCGTCGCGCGTCGCGCCGATCTGGCGCACGATGGCCGGCGTCAGCGACATGCCCGACCCGGCGCCGAGCTCCTGGATCAGGCTCGCCGAGAGAGCGAAGATCTCGGCCACCACCCAGGTGCCGACGGCGAAATACGCGCCGCGCAACCGGAACACGATCAGCGCGACCGGAATCGAGATCACCCCGGCCACCGGCCCGGCCAGCGCGATCGCCGACCCAGGCGTTCATCCCCTGCGTGCCGGCCAGGTAGAAGAACACGTAGGCGCCGATCCCGACGAAGGCCTGCTGGCCGACCGAGACCAGCCCGGCATAGCCGGCGAGCAGGTTCCACAGCTGGGCGAGCGCCAGGTAGTAGGCCATCTCGGCGACCAGCCGCATGTCGCCCGGCCCGCCCCACCAGGGCAGCGCCGCAAGCGCGGCGAGCGCCGCCACCCCGAACCACGCGAAGGTCCGGCTCGCCCGCGTCGTGCGTTCCACCCGGACCGTCATCATTCCCTCGTGCGCGGGAACAGCCCGCTCGGCCGACGACCAGGATGACCAGGAAGGCGATGTGGCCCGCCAGGATCTGCCAGGTCGGCGACAGCGCCGCCCCGAGCGACTGGGCGATGCCCAGCACCATGCCGCCGATCAGCGTGCCCCACAGGCTTCCCAGCCCGCCGATGATCACCGCCTCGAATGCGAAGATCAGCCGGATGGGTCCCGCCGCCGGATCGAACGTGGTGCGGATCGCGAACAGCACCCCGGCGAGCGCGGTGAAGCTCATCGCGATCGCCATCGCCAGCGCGTAGAGATGGCGGTTGTCGATGCCCATCAGCTCGGCGGTGGCGGGATCGTCGGACGCGGCGCGGAACGCGCGGCCGAGCCCGGTGCGGTAGAACAGAAGCTGCAGCCCGGCGATGCTGACGATGGCGACCGCGAATACCAGGAGCGGGAACACGCCCACCGCGATGCCGCCCGGGAGCAGGATGCTGGCGGTCTCGATCGCGCCCTGGTGCAGCCGCCTCGTATAGGCGCCGAACGCGATCAGCAGCGCGTTCTGGATGATCACCGAGATGCCGAACGTGACCAGCAGCGGCGGCAGCAGCCCGCCGGTCAGGGTGAAGTTGAAAAGTCCCCGCTGCAGCGCGTAGCCGACCGCGAACATCACCGGGACGACGATAACGAGGCTCGCGAACGGGTCGAGCCCTGTCGCCGCGATCACCATCATCGCCACGTAGGCGCACAGCACGATCAGGTCGCCATGCGCGATGTTGACCAGCCGCATGATGCCGAACGACAGCGAAAGCCCGATGGCGAACAGCGCATAGAGCCCGCCGAGGAGGCTTCCCTGCACGATGATCCCGCCCCAATCCATCGTTCGGTCCTGCCCCTACACCCCGAAATAGGCGGCCGTGATCCGGCCGCGATCGAAGCCCGTGGTCGGCGCGGTCAGCGCCACGCGCCCTTCCTGGAAGCAGTAGAACCGTGCCGCCGCGTCGAGCGCGCGGTTGATGTCCTGCTCGACCACCACCAGGGTCGTCCCCTCCTCCGCCACCGCGGCGAGGCGGGCATAGATGTCGCGGATCACCACCGGCGCGAGGCCGAGCGACAATTCGTCGCACAGCAGAAGGCGCGGGTTCGCCATCAGCGCGCGGCCGATGGCGCACATCTGCTGCTGCCCGCCCGACAGCGCCGGGGCGGCGATGCGGCGCCGCTCCCACAGCATCGGGAACAGCTCGTAGACGCGCGCCAGCGTCCAAGGACCGGGCCGCCGGCAATGGCCGCCGAGCCGGAGATTTTCCTCCACCGTCAGGCTCTGGAACAGCTTGCGCCCCTCCGGCACCATGGCGATGCCGAGCCGCACGATCTCGTGCGGGGTGCGGTGGCCGATGGGCTGGCCGTCGAACGACACCATCTCGGGCGCCGTTTCGAGCGCCCCCGCCACCGCGCGCAGGAAGGTGGTCTTGCCCGCCCCGTTCGCGCCGATGATGGCGACGGTCTCGCCCTCCTCCACCGTCACGTCGATGTCGTAGAGCGCCTGGAAGTCGCCGTAGAACGCCCGCAGGGACCGCGTTTCGAGGAGGCTCATTGGGCGGGGATGCCCATATAGACCTCCTTCACCCGCGCGTCGGCCATGACGGCGTGCGGATCGCCCTCGGCCAGCATCTGGCCGGAATTCATCACCACCAGCCGGCTCGCCACCGAGACCAGCGCATGGACGATGTGCTCGATCCACACGATGGTCGTGCCGCGCGCGTGGATGGCGCGCATGGTCTCGATCAGCTCGCGGCATTCGTGCTCGGTGAGCCCGCCGGCGATCTCGTCGAGCAGCAGCAGCTTGGGCTGCAGCGCCAGCGCGCGGGCGAGCTCGAGCCGCTTGCGCTGCAGCAGGGTCAGCGAGCGCGCCGGCACGTTCGCCTTGTCCAGCAGGCCGGTGACGCGCAGCACCTCGGCGCAGCGGTCGTAGCTCTCGTGCTCGCCGGCACCGCCGCCGAAGATGGCGCCGACCAGCAGGTTCTCGAACACGCTCATGTTCGCGAACGGATGGGGGATCTGGTAGGAGCGGCCGATGCCGCGGCGCGAGCGCGCGTGCGGCCTCATCCGGGTCACCTCGTCTCCGGCGAACATGACGCGGCCGGAATCGGGCGCCACGTCGCCGGTGATCAGGTTGAACATCGACGACTTGCCGGCGCCGTTCGGCCCGATCACGCCGACCGCCTCGCCCTCGGCGACGGCGAGCGACAGCGCATCCACGGCCTTGAGCGCACCGTAGGATTTCGACACCCGGTCGAGTTCGAGCAGCACCGCCATCGGCACCCTCACGCGGCGCCGCCGCCCCGAAGGGCGGCGGCGTTGCGGCGGCTAGGAGTTGTACGGGATCGGGATGAACGGGCTGTCGAGCGGGATTTCGGGCGCCGACTTGTTGAACACGATGTTCAGCTCGTACTTGTGCTTCTGTGCCCTTCTTCCACTGGCCGCCGACCAGCGGCGTCGTGCACACGTTCTTCACCGGGTTCTTGGCACCGCCAGCCTTCCAGGTGATCGGCCCGACCAGCGAGTGGTAGTCGGTCGCGGCGATGGCGTCGCGGATCGCCTCGGGCTTCAGCGACTTGGCCCGCTTCAGGCAGTCGATCGCGACCTCGAGGTTGGCGTGCTTGAAGCCGATCGGCTGGGTCCACTGCTTGCCGGTCGCGGCCTCGTAGGCGTCGCAGAACTGCTGCGCGGTCTGGCCGGTGAGGTTCGACTTGAACGGGTGGTGATGCGACCACCAAACCTCGGTCGACATGCCCGCGCCGCGATCGCCCAGCGCCTCGACCGCGGTCGGGAACAGCAGCGCCTTGGGCGGCGTCACGATCTTCGGCCGATAGCCCTGCTGGGCGCACTGGGTCCAGAAGATCGCGAATTGCGGCGGGTTGAAGATGCCGCAGCACACCTCGCAATCCGCCTTCTTCAGCTCGGCGATCTGCGCGGTGAAGTCGTCCGACAGCGGCGGGTAGAGCCCCAGATTATGGACGTCGAACCCTTTGGAGCTTGAACAGCGCCGGCAGGCCGTGCTTGTCGTCGTTCGCCGCGATCCCGTCGGGATCGTTGGTGAACATGGTGCCGAGCTTCTTGTTGGTGGGCAGCGTCAACCACATGTCGGCGAACGTGTTGCCCACCTGGTCGAAGCCCCAGAAGAAGTGGTAGGTCCACTCGAACCCCTTCGCCGGGTTGCCGCGCCGCCCGAAGAACCAGGACTGCCACGGGTCGTCCGACGTGACGCAGGGCACGCCGTTGAGCTCGCACTGGTCGGACACCGGGTTGGTCGTGTCCGAGGTGGACGACGCCACCATGAAGTCGATGCGGTCGTTGTTGATGAGCTGCGCCGCCACCTCGGAGGCGCGGTTGGGGTTCGACTGGCTGTCCTTGTAGATGATCTCGACGGGATGCTTCTCGCCGGCGACCTGGATGCCGCCCGCCAGCGCCTTGCGCACGCCGCCGAGCACGAACTGGTCGGCCTCGCCGAACGCGGCGATCGGCCCGGTGGCCGGGCTGATCATACCGATCTTGATGGTGCGCCCCGCGGCTTGGGCCGGGCGCATCAGAATCGCCGGCGCGGCGAGCGCGCCCGCCCCGCCAAGCGCCAGAGCGCGCAGCGCGCGGCGCCGGCCACGATCGGGGCCGGGATTGATGGACTTCGTCGTCTTCTCGTTATTGGACGCCATGCTTGCCTCCCTCGCTGGCATGAGGAGACCAAGCTAGCCAAAGCCGCGCGCCGCTTCAATGGGACAGGACGAGCGTCCTTCCGATCGTCCCTATGCTGATTTTTGTCCGGGGGTGCCGGGTGCCGGGGGGGCGGTCAGCCGGCGGCCAGCGCCTTCACCTTGCGGTCGATGGCCGAGATCAGCGCGTCGAACCCGCCGCGCGCCAGGATCGACGCATATTCCGACCGCTTCGTGGCGAGCTCGCTGATCGAGCCCTTGAGCAGCACGTCGACGATTTTCCAGCCATCCTCGAACGGCCGCATGATGTAGCGCACCACGACCGGCGCGTCGCCCGGCGACACGATCTGGGTGTCGACCACGACCCCATCGCCGCGCGTCCGGCTCTCACCGGTCACGCGGATGGTCTCGCCCGAATAGCCGTCGAAGCGCGAGGCGTAGTTGGCGATGGACAGGCGGGTGAACGCCGCCGACCAGCTGCTTGCGCTGGGCCGGCGTGAACTTGTCCCAGTACGGGCCGACGGCGACGCGCGCCATCACTGGCATGTTGAAGTTGTTCTCCACGACCGGGGCCAGCTTCTCGTACCGGCCGCGATAGCCCAGCGACTTCGCGTCCTTCATGACCGAGATCAACGCCTGGTCGAACGACTGGATCACCTGCTGCGCCGGCGCGCGATCGTCGGCCGGCGCCGCGGCCATCGCGCCCACCGGGGCGCCGGCGAGTGCGCCGATCGCGAGCGCGACGGCGACGAAACGTCTACAGAACACGTTACTCTCCCAACCCGGCCAGATACGGCGGCCTCGCCAACATATGGTCGTGCGCCGCGCCCATGGCAAGGCGTGCGCCCTGCCGGCTCAGTGCACCTTGCCGCGCAGCGCGTCCAAAAGCCCATCAACATTGCCGCCGTGATTGCGGATCACAGCCGAGAACTCGTCGCGGTGAGTGACGCTCATGCTGATACCTTCGACCAGCACGTCGCGGATCTTGTAGGAGCTATCGATGTCATGGACCCGCCAGTCGACACGCACCGGCTGGGGCGCGTCGTTGGGCTTCAGGGTCGACATCACCAGCGAGTTCGGTCGGCGAGAGCTTGACCGTCTGCTTCACCTTCAGCGCGTCGCCCGAATAGGCACCGAACTGCTTTGCGTACGACTTCACGATGAAGTCCTCGAACAGCTTGACGAACTCATCGCGCTGTTGCGGCGTGGCGCGGCGCCAGTACAGCCCGAGCACGAACCGGGCGATGGCGGGCACGTCGAAATTGCTGGTGAAAAGCTGGCGGAAGCGCTCCTCGCGCTGGGGGGCCGTGATGTCGGGCTGGGTCAGCGAGGAGATCGCGTCCCGGCTGAGATGGGTGATGAACTGCTCGGGCTGCTGCGAGGGCGCAGCGGCGGCGCCGGCCGTCATCCCGGCGCACAGGACAAGTGTCAGCAACGGCATTTTCAGCCGGCAGGCGAATTGCATCGACATCTCTCTCACCCCTACATCGCCCGGCGGGCCTGCGGCCGCGGCCGGATCGTTTTGCGCAGATTTATGCGCACGCCTTTAAAAAGGATTATCGACCTTAGCGATTGTTTGGGCCGGTCCTATAGCGCAGTCGGGCCGCCCGCACAACCGGCCGGTCGCCGCAGATTCCGCAGTGCCATGACGTAGATCAAGGGGCTTCCGCCCGAAGCGCCTAGGCTGACGGCGCGGGGCAGGACCCCGCCCGTGACCGAGGAGGAGCGCATGATTGCCAAGGACGTGATGACCGCGCGCGTGATCACAGTGGGGCCGGAAACGCCGGTCGCCGAGATCGCGGAAACCCTGGTGTCGCACCGGATCAGCGCCGTGCCGGTGGTGCATGCGGACGGGCGGCTGGTCGGCATCGTCAGCGAGGGCGATTTGATCCGCCGGCCCGAGACCGGCACCGCCCCGCACCGGTCGTGGTGGCTCGGCCTCGTCGCCACCGGCGAGACCGCCGCCGCCGACTACGTCAAGTCGCACGGGCTGACCGCCGCCGACGTGATGACCGCCCCGGTCGTGACGGTCGCGGAAGACACCCCCCTCGCCGAGCTGGCCGAAATGCTGGAGACCCGCCACATCAAGCGCGTGCCGGTGGTGCGCGACGGCAAGGTGGTCGGCATCGTCAGCCGCGCCAACCTGGTCCAGGCGCTGGCGGCGCTGCGCGGCGCGGCGCACCGCGCCCCGTCCGACGCCGGCATCCGCGACGGGCTGCTGACCATGGTCATGGGGCTCTCCCATCCCCAGCCCGCCCCGGAGCGGCCCGCCCTCGACGCCGATCTGCGCGCCAGGCTCCTGGCGGAGGTGGCGCGGGAGGACTGGCCCGACCTGCGCTGGACCAGCGTGACCGTCGCCGACGGGGTGGTCGATCTGTGGGGATTCGCCGGGTCCGAGGCGGAACGGCGCGCCTGGCAGATCGCCGCCAGCGCCATACCCGGCGTCAAGCGCGTGATCGACCACCGCACGCTCCGCCCCGCCATTCTCGAGGCGTACTAGGCGGGAAGCGCGCCGGACCCGAAAACGTCCTAGCGCGTCATGATCTCGAGCGTGTGGCCGTTCGGGTCGCGGAAATAGCAGCCGCGCCCGCCGCGCCGCCGGTTGATCTGCATGTCGTCCAGCGACATCGGGCCGGAGCCGTAGGCCACCCCCTCGGCCTGGATGCGGCCGAAGATGGCGTCGAACTCCGCCTCGCTCACCCGGAAGGCGAGGTGGTGGTGCTCGAACTCGTCATCCTGGTCGAAATCGAGCGTGAGCCGGTCGTTCACCTTGACCGGGGCAAAGTGGTAGTGCGGCCCGTCATAGCTCAGCCCGAATATGCGCGCGAAGAAGCGCGCCGATCCCTCGTGGTCGTGGGCGGGAACGATGGTGTGGTCGAGCTCGATGGCCATGGCGCACCTCCTGGCGGAACCATGATCGCACGAGTATGGGACGGCCCGGTCCCGAAATCCAGCGGCGAAGTCGGGGGCGACGGGCCGGGCCGGCTGGTCTAGGATCGCGCCCGGACAAGCGGGAGGACCCCATGGCGACCACCCTTCCCAAGGAGAAGCGCCGGGCCGCGCCGAAGCGCGGCTATCCCGATCTGCACGACCATCTGCGCGCGCTCGACGAGGCGGGGCTGCTGGTCACCGTCGATCGGCCGATCAACAAGGACACCGAGATGCACCCGCTGGTGCGCTGGCAGTTCCGCGGCGGCATCCAGGAGGAGGACCGCAAGGCCTTCCTGTTCACCAACGTGCACGACGCCAAGGGCAAGCAATTACGACATCCCGGTCGCGGTCGGCGTGCTGGCGGCGAACCGCGACATCTACCGCATCGGCATGGGCTGCGCGCTCGAGGACATCGAAGACGCTGGCAGCGCGCCATGGCGCAACCCGGTCGCGCCGCAACGTCGTCGACCGACGCGCCCTGCCAGGAGATCGTGATCGAGGGCGACGAGCTCGACAAGCCGGGCGCGGCGCTCGACGGGCATGCCGATCCCGATCTCGACGCCGGGCTGGGACGTCGCGCCCTACGTGACCGCTCTCGCAATACGTCACCAAGGACCCCGACACCGGCGCGCAGAACATGGGCAACTACCGCGGCCATGGTGAAGGCGCCGCGCCGCCTCGGCATGAACCCGTCGCTGGAGCTGCGCCCGGGCATCTACACGCACTGGGAGAAGATGCGCGCGAACGCGGCGAGAAGCTGCCGGCTGCGCTGGTGCTCGGCGCGCCGCCCGGCGTCACCTTCTGCTCGGTGCAGAAGCTGCCCGAGAGCGTCGACGAGCTGCACGTCGCCGGCGCGCTCGCCGGCGCGCCGATCAACGTCGTGCGCTGCCGCACCGTCGACCTGCTGGTGCCGGCCGAGGCCGAGATCGTGGTCGAGGGCTACATCGACACCGAGTACCTCGAGCCCGAGGCGCCGTTCGGCGAGTCGCACGGCCACGTGAATCTGCAGGAATACAACGCCTTCATGGACGTGACCTGCATCACCCGCCGCGCCGACGCGATCCTGACCTCGATCATCAGCCAGGTGACGCCGTCGGAGTCGAGCCTGCATCAAGCGCGTCGCCTACGAGCCGATGTTCCTCAAGCATCTGCAGAAGACGCGTCGGCATGCGCGGCGTGAAGAAGGTCGTGCTGCACGAGCCGCTGACCAACCTGCGCAAGATGGATCGTCATCCAGGTCGCGACGCGACACGCCGACGACCGAGATCTGGCGCGCGCTCTACGGCGCCGCCGCCCTACCTGCGCGCCTGGGGCAAGTACGTCATCGCGGTCAACGAGGACATCGACCCCGACAATGCCGACGCGCTGCTCTGGGCGATGGCCTATCGCTGCAACCCGGCGCACGACATGCAGGTGCTGCAGCATCGCGACCAGGGGCACGGCCCGCACTCGCAGCTTCATGGCGGCAACGACGCGGCGGTGCTGTGCGACGCGACGCTGAAGGAGGACTTCCCGCCGATCTCGCTGCCCAAGCGCGAATTCATGGAGCGCGCCAAGGCGATCTGGGAGGAGCTGGGCCTGCCCGCCCTCAAGCCCGAGACGCCCGTGGTTCGGCTATTCGCTCGGCGACTGGTCGGAGGAGTTCGAGCGCGCCGCCCAGCTCGCGGTCAAGGGCGAGTCCGCCGAGACCGGCAAGATCATCGCCCAGCGCCGCCGGTCGGACGTACCGATGAACGCCGACATTCGCCACATGAAGGACGAGGAGTAGGCGGCTCCGGCGCACCCCCGCCCTTTCGACCTGAGAGCTCGAATTATCGGTGCGAACTCCGCACCGTCATTACCCCTCACCCTGTCCCTCTCCCGAGGGAGAGGGAACGCCGGTCGTTCTTCCTTACTCTGTCGGACTTTCCGTCCTTCGGGAATGGCCGAGGTGACGCTCTGGGTCCCCTCTCCCTTGGGAGAGGGACAGGGTGAGGGGCAGACGCCGAAAGGTTCGCACGCTCTGAGTAGCGGCGTGAGCCGGGGCCCATGCCGGGAGCCGTAAGAATTCGCGAATGGGCCCCGGGTCTGCGGCGCACCACTTCATGCTGCGCCGCGCCCGGGGTGAGAATTTGGGTGGCCCCCTACCCGACCGGGCCCTGGTGGCCGGTATTGACGACGAAGAACTCGCCGCGGTCGATGAAGTCGGTGACCAGCGAGACCCAGCGCGGCGCGGCCGAGATGGGAAGCTCATGCGCCGCGCCATGGACGACGATGCGGTAGCAGGTCGCGATCCGGTCCTGGTAGGGGCGCATCGCCTCGGTCGGGATCAGCCGGTCGGCACCCGCCTCGAGCACCAGGACGGGCGCCTTGATCTCCGCCAGCCGATCGAGCAGCGCCGCGTTGCCGTCCGCGGGACGGACGCGCGCCATGTTGGATTGCGCGTTCTTGCGGATGCGCGCGCGCTCCTCCTCCGTCGGCGGCGCGCTCCAGGCGGGCGTGGCACCGTAGAGCCGCGCTTCCAACTCCTCGGGACTCGGCGGCGTGCCGCCGACGGCGCGATGGGCGGGCGCGAAGGCAGCCGGCGCCGACAGCACCAGCGAGGACACGAGCTCGGGACGCTCGACCGCCACCCAGCATCCGATCGCGCCGCCGGCCGACTGGGCGACGAGATGCGCCGGCCCGCCGACCACCTTCGCGACGAACGCGGCCATCGCCTCGGCCGAGCTTTTCACCGTCTCGAACCGCCCGAGCGGCGCGCCGTCATAGCCGGGGCGCGACGGCACCAGCACGCGATGGTTCCGGGCGAGCATCTCGACGAAGTTCGCGCCCCGCGGCGGCGCGCCGCCGGCGCCATGCAGGAAGACGATGGGCGGGCCCTCCCCCGCCTCGCGATAGGGAATCGCGACGCCCTCGATCTCGACCGTCTTGTCCGCGACGCTCACGCTCATACCCCGTGCTCCAGACCTTTGCCGTTCGTCCTGAGGAGTGCCCGACAGGGCGCGTCCCGAAGGACGAAGCCGCGCGACTCCGCCGTGTTCGCCCTTCGAGACACTCGCTTCGCAAGCTCCTCAGGGCGAACGGACGAAGCGAGAGCAACAACCACGGCGGCGCTCACAGCTCCCGCACCATCGGCATGACTTCCTTGGCGAACAGCTCGATCGCCCGGCGCTTCTGGTCGGGCGGCCCGGCGCGGTCGAAGATCAGGTTCAGCACGCCGCAGCCGATCTCCTCACGCAGACGCTTCACCTGCTTGGCCACGGTGGCGGGCCCGCCGCACATGATGACGCCGTTCTCGATCGCGCCCTCGAGGGTCTGGACGCGCTCGGCGCCGAGGTTCTGGAACCGCTTGGTGAGCTTCGCGTCGCGCTGGCGGAAAAAGCCGGCGGAGACGACGAGGCGGTTCGCGTCGGCCATGCCGCCCGAGGCCGCGTGGCCCTCGATGATCGGGCGGGTGTTGGCGAACGCCTTCTCGTCGGTGTCGGCGACGTGGACCGGAAGCTGGTAGACGATCTGCTCGGGCTTGGGCGTCCAGCCCGAACTCGGCCGCCTTGTCGCGGTAGAACCTGGCCGCGTCGCGCGCGAGGTCCAGATTGGTGAAGGCGAGGCCCAGCCCCGTGCGGTGGCGCGCCGCGAACTCGCCGGAATCCTGGCTCGATCCCGAAATGAAGATCGGCGGCTCGGGCTGCTGGATCGGGCGCGGCCAGATCGACACGTTGCGGTAGCGGTAGAACTCGCCCTCCCAACCGAACGGGCGCGTGTCGGTCCAGGCGCGGTGGATCAGCTCCCACGCCTCCTCGAACCGGCCGCGCGATTCGGCCGGGTTCACGTTGTAGACGAGATATTCGTAGGGCGCGCCGCGCAGCAGTCCGGCAACCAGCCGGCCGCCCGACAGCGCGTCGATCATCGCGAACTCCTCGGCGACGCGCACCGGGTTGCCGGTGAGCGGGATCAGCGCGCCGAGGATGGCGATCTTCGCCCGCTTGACGCGCTGGGTGAAGGCCGAGGCGATCACGCTGACATTGGAGACCAGGCTGATCGGCGAATAATGGTGCTCGGCGCAGGCGATCCAGTCATAGCCGAGCTCGTCCTCCCACTCGACCTCGTCGAGCGTGCGGTTCGCCGCGGCGACCGCCTGGGCCGGATCGAACAGCTCGTTCGGCACCGGCCAGCTCGCGGTCGGCCGGCGCACCTGCCCGTAGGGCATCCCATTGAACACCGAGAAAAGCATGGAAAGATCCGATTCCTGGCTTGCGTCCCACCGGGCGCAAAGGCACCACAGCGTTGCACCCGGCGCAAGAGTGATCGCGGCGATTCCCGTTTTCTTCGCCGGGAGGCGGCCTTATCCTGTTGCGACGGATTCGCGACCGCTCCGGCCGGGGCGGTCTTCCTTCGGGGCGGGGAGTTCACGATGGCGCGGCAGGGCTCGCTGGCGACCCGGGACTGGGCGGTGACAGGGCTGGTCAGCTATCCGCACATGTTCAGCCATATCTACTTCCTGGTCCTGCCGCCTTTGTTTCCCGTTCTCAAGGCGCAGTTCGGGGTGAGCTACGCGGAGCTTGGCGCGCTGATGACCGCGTTCGGCGTCGCCTCCGGCCTGTGCCAGACGCCGGTCGGCTTCCTGGTCGACCGGATCGGCGCCCGGCCGGTGCTGCTCGCCGGCATCGTGATCGAGGCGGGCGCAGTGCTGGCGATGGGCTTCGCCGACGCGTACTGGCAGCTTTTGGTGCTCTACACGATGGCCGGCATCGCCAACTCCGTATACCACCCGGCCGACTATGCCATCCTCGCCGCCCAGGTCGACAAGGCGCGCCTCGGCCGCGCCATCGGCATCCACTCGTTCGGCGGCAATCTCGGCTGGGCGATCACGCCCGTATTCATGATCGCGGTCGCCAACCTGTGGGGCTGGCGGGCCGCCTTCATCGCCATCGGCGCGCTCGGCCTTGCCGCCGTGCCGGTGCTGCTGTGGCAACGCGTGCTGGTCGCCAACGACGTCGACCGCGACCGGCGATCGGCGGCGGGCGCCGCCCCGTCCGCCAAGAAGGCGGCACGCCCGACGACGCGCGAGGGGCTGGCCTTCCTTCTGTCCGCCCCGATCATGATGTGCTTCGCCTTCTACGTGCTGCAGGGGGTGGGGTTCGGCGGGCTGCGCACCTTTTTCGTCGCCGCCGCGGGCGCCGCGCACCAGGTGCCGCTGACCGTCGCCAACACCGCTTTGTCCGCGATGATGCTGGGCAGCGCCATCGGCATCCTCGCCGGCGGCTGGATCGCCGACCGGATGGGCGCGCGGCTTTCGGTGGTGATCGTCAGCCTGGCCATCGCCGGCGCCATCGTGGCGATGGTCGGCGTGATCGCCCTGCCGGCCATCGTGCTGGTCGCGGTGATGGCGGTCGCGGGCTTCACCCAGGGCGTCTACAACCCGATCCGCGACCTGACCGTCCGCTCTGTGACGCCCAACGGCGATTTGGGCAAGGTGATGGGGTTCGTCTCGTCCGGCATGAACCTCGCCGGCGGCATCATGCCGCTGGTGTTCGGCTGGATCATGGACCAGGGCGATCCGAAGCTCATCTTCTGGACCGCCGCCCTGTTCGTGGTCGCCGCCATGTTCACCTTCACGGGCGTGAAGGGGCGGCTGGCGCAGCGCGCCGCGGGCGCCCCCGCCTCGGCGTGACGGAAGCGTCCTGATGGCGACGGTCGTCGCGGCACGGCGCGACGTGCGCGTCGTCGGGCTGGTGGGCGCCGCCCACGGCCTGTCGCACATCTACTACATGGCGCTGCCGCCGCTGTTCCCCATCCTGAAGGACCAGCTTCACGTCAGCTACACCGAGCTCGGCCTGTTGATGACCGTGTTCAACGTGACGGCGGGGGTCGGCCAGACACCGGTCGGGTTCCTGGTGGACCGGGTGGGCAGCCGCGCCGTGCTGGCATTTGGGCTAATCGTGCAGTCGGCGGCGATCGGCGCCATCGGGCTCGCGCCGGGCTACGACTTCGTGCTCGGCTGCGCGTTTCTCGCCGGGCTGGCCCACACCGTCTATCACCCGGCCGACTACGCCATCATGTCGGCGACCGTTCCGAAGGCGCGGCTCGGGCGCGCCTTCTCGATCCATTCCTTCCTGGGCAATGTCGGATCGGCCATCTCGCCCGCCGTGATGGTGGCGGCGACGGCGTTCTGGGGCTGGCGTGCGGCGTTCCTGCTGGTCGGCGGAGTGGGGATGGCGATGGCGCTCGCCTTGATCGGCCAGGGCAGCGTGCTCGGCAATTCGCACGAGCTGCGCGCGAAGAAGACCGCGCGCGCCGGCCCGCGCGAGAGCCTGGCGCTGCTGGCGTCGACGCCGATCCTGCTCGCCTTCCTGTTCTACGTGATCGTGGTGGCGGGCACGAACGGCATCCGCACCTTTGCCGTCTCGGCGCTGGTCGACATCCAGTCGATGCAGCTCGCCACCGCCAACGCCGCGCTGACCGGCTTCATGCTGGCGACCGCGGGCGGCATGCTGATCGGCGGCTGGCTCGCCGACCGGCTGGGGCCGCGCATCATCACCGGCGTGGTGTCGCTGGTCTCGTGCGCCGCGCTCTACATGCTGATCGCGAGCGTGTCGCTGCCCGTCCTCGGCGTCGTCGTCGCGCTGGCGGCGGCGGGGCTGCTGCGCGGCGCGCTGCAGGCGACGCGCGACCTGCTGGTCCATTCCGTCACGCCCGACGGCCAGCACGGCAAGGTGTTCGCGTTCGTTTCTTCCGGCGCGAACATCGGCGGCGCGGTGGTGCCGCTCGCCTTCGGCTGGGCGATGGACGCGGGCGATCCGCGGCTGGTGTTCTGGATCTCTGCGGCGACCACCATCGTCGCGCTCGCCACCTTCGCCGGGATGAAGCGCGCGGCCACGCGCTGAGGCGCGGCCGCGTCTCCCCGTCAGCCCGTCGTCAGGCCGTCACCTTCTCGCGCGCCGGTGCCGTCTTCGCGCGGTCCTCGTCGGTCTCGACTTCCTGGAAGCCGTGCTCGGACAAATCGAACAGGTTGCCGTCCGGATCGGTCGCGCGGTGCTCGGCATAGGGCCGGGTGGAGGGCCGCTTGGTCGGCTCGGCAAGGCCGAACTCGGCGATCCGCCGGGCGATCTCCTCGGTATCCTCGACGTGGAAACCGAAATGGTTGATGCCGCTCGGCGTGTCCTGGCCCTTGTTCGGCAGCAGCGCCACGTTGAAGTAGCCGTCGGTCATGAACACGGCGTTGCCGTCGGGCGCACGGTGGACGACCTTCATGTCGAACACCTTCTCGTAGAACTCGGCGAGCTTCGACGGGTTGAGCGTCATGATCGCGAGGTGTCGGATCTTGGGCATGTCGGCCTCCCCGGGGCTGGAGCCCGAACGCCGTCGCGGCGCCGGACCGGAGGAGTCTACGCCTCGGCCCGGCCGCGCGGCAACGCCCCCATCTACCGCGAGACGCGAAGCTGCGACAGGTTGTTGCCGATCTCCTGGAAGGCGGCCGACAGCTCTGCCGCCGTCGGCGCGTAGTGGTAGTACGGCGCGTCGGAGCCCGAGGCGATGTCCTGCATCAATTGCTGCTGAGCCGTGCCGGCGTTGCCGAACTGGATGGTGTAGAGATAGATGCCGGCGTTCTTGATGTTGGTGGCGAGCAGGCGCAGCCGGGCGTTCATCGCCGGCTGGGCGTCGAGGCAGAGCCCGAATGTCGCCTTGTAGCCGTCGCCCGAGGCGCCGCAATTCTCGCCGTCGGTCATGACGACGATCGCCCGGGTGCGCGGCACGTCGGGGTCGTCGTTGCTCGCCTCGTCGAACGGCGCCGACTGGTCGAGCACGCGCCAACCCCAGCCGAGCCCCTGCGGGATGTTCGTGCCGCCGTCGGGCCGGGTGAGCTGGGCGATCGCGTTGAGCACGTCAGCCTTGACGTTCCTCAAGCGCGTGACGCCGACGGACAGGCACGCCGTGCATTCCTGGCCGTGCACCGCGCCGGCGCAGCGCGTGTAGTAGGACGAGGTCGGCTCGCCCTCCGGGCCGATCGGCTGCCAGCCGGCCCACGAGCCGTACAGCGTGGTGAGGCCGCCGAGCAGTATGTCGGCGTCATCGGCGATGCCGTCGTTGAGGAAGCGGGAGTAGACGCATCCCTTCCAATGCGAGTCCGGCGGGTTCAGCAGCGGCACCGGCGAGTTGTTGGCGTAGTACAGCGTCGACTGCGCGGCGTGGGTCAGCGGGTTGACGAAGTTCGTCACGCCCCGCGCGCTCGTCAGGCTGGAATTGTAGGCGACGCCGTCGTAGGTGACGTTGACCTTGGAGTTGAACGGCACGATGCCGATATTCAGCTGGGCCGACGCGTCGTTGTTGCCGAACAGGATGTTCACCAGCTCCGTCGCCGCGTTGCGCGCGGCGCGGATCTTCGTCTGGCCGCTGACGTAGTCGTTCATCGATCCCGACATGTCCATCACCAGCACGATGTCGAGTGCATTCTGCTGCCGCGTCACCTCGGTCGCGGACGAGACGGTGAGGTTGTGGAAGCCCAGCACGCGCATGAAGGTAGTATCGATCGTCGCGCTGGCGGTCAGCGTCACCTTCTGATCGGCGCTGTCGATGGTGGCGATCGGCCCCGACACGGTGGCGCCCATGTAGTTCGGCGGGAAGTTGACGTCGAAGAACTGCTGGATGTCGGCGTCTCGGTTGGGCGAATTGAACGCCTTGCCGCCGGCGAGCCCGGCGGCGTCGAGCGCCTGGGAGAGCTTCGCCTTGACCATGTAGCCGCGCGCCGCGTCGGTCGCGAGCCCGACGAACCCGACGAACGAAACGATTCCGATCCCCACCAGCACCGCGACCGACCCGCGCCGGTCGCGGGCGAAGCGCGCCGCCTGAGCGCGCAGCCTTTGCGCCATGCGTTGCATGTCCCTGCCCCTCGCTTTTGCGATGGGGCAAGACTAGCGGCGCGCCGTCAACGGAGAATTAAGAAATACTTCGGGATTGCTGCAAATCCGCACGGATTTTGGCAGATGACCCTGCCGAGTATTTCCAAATTCATGCGAATTCGAATGTAATCGTCGTGATCGGCCGCGCCGTCACCCCGGGAGGACAAGGCAATGCTCGGACGGGAAGCTGAGCGTCACCTTGTCGCCGCGCGCGAGGGAGTGGGACGGGTGGAGCTGCACCCGGATGCGCTCCTCGCCCACGCGCACCACGCAGTCGAGCATGTTGCCGAGATAGACGAGCGCGTCCACTTCGCCCGTCGCCGCGTTGTCCGACGCGCCGTTGGCGCCGAGCGAGAGCGCCACATTCTCGGGCCGGACGGCGATGGTGACGCTGTCGCCCTGGCGCGCGTCACCGGCCACGCGGCAGGCGAACGTGCCGATCGGCGTCTCGACCTGGGCGACGCGCCCGTCGGTGGCCGACCCCCCGACCAGGATGCGCGCCTTCAGGAAGTTCGACTTGCCGATGAAGTCGGCGACGAACGTGCCGCCGGGCTCGCCGTAGATCTCGGAGGGCTTGCCCTCCTGCACGATCAGCCCGTCCTTCATCACCGCGATCGTGTCGGACATGGTCAGCGCCTCGATCTGCTCGTGGGTGACGAACAGGGTCGTGACGTTGAGGCGCTTCACCAGCTCGCGCACCTCGAGCCGCATCTCCTCGCGCAGCTTGGCGTCGAGGTTCGACAGCGGCTCGTCGAGCAGCAGCACGCGCGGCTCGGCGACCAGCGCACGCGCCAGCGCGAGGCGCTGCTGCTGGCCGCCCGACAGGAACGGCGCCGGCCGGTCGTGCAGCCCGCCGAGCTGGACGAGCTCGAGCGCGGCATGGACCTTCTCGCGCATCTCGGCCCTGGACGGCTTCGGCTTACGGTAGCGCAGCGGGAAGGCCACGTTGTCGAACACGGTCATGTGCGGCCAGATCGCGTAGGACTGGAACACCATGCCGATATTGCGGTTGTTGGGGGCCACCCACACCCCGGCGGAGGGATCGCAAACCAGCTCGTCGCCGATGACGATCTGCCCCGAATCCGGCCGCTCCAGCCCCGCGACGCAGCGCAGCGTCGTGGTCTTGCCGCAGCCCGACGGGCCGAGCAGGGTGTAAAACTGCCCCTGCCCGACCTCGAGCGACACCCCGCGCACCGCCTGGTGCTCGGTGTTGGCGGACCGATAGGTCATCTTCAGGTTGGTGATCCGGATCACGTGTCGCCTCCCATTCGCGTGCAGCGCCCGGCCGTTGAGGGTCGTTTGCGCCGCGCCGCGCTACTATAGCAGCTTCCGCTGCGAAACCTCACGGATGATCGGCGCCGGCGAGCCAGCGTTCGCCCGCCTCGCGGACGGCCCGCTCCTTCGCCGTGCCGGCGACGACGATCCAGTCATTCATCTCGCGGCCCTGCTTGCGGCCGCGCTGGCGCATCAGGGCGATGCCGTTGGTCGCCGGGTCGAATTCCACGCCCTCGTACCAGCCGGCGGGCGCCGAGCCCGGCACGGCCGGGTCGATCCGGTCGGTCGTGTAGAACGCGGTCCACTTCCAGATGCGCCAGGCGCCGTCGCGCTTTTCCATCTGGTCGTAGAACAGCATCTGCATGGCGACGTCGTTGAGATACCCCGCCGTCCTGTCGCGCATGAAATAGGTGACGTCCGATTCCAGGATCGCCCGGTCGCCGTTCAGCGCGATGCGCTGGTTGCCGAAGATGTGCGAGGCGGAGAAATCCCGGTTGGGGTTGAGCATGCGCTTCGAGCCCTCGACGAAGCCCTCGGCGGGTCCGTTGTACCAGGCGAGGCAGGCCGTCGCGTCGGGATGGAAGCAGGCCGACAGCAGCGCCCAGTCGGCATGGTCGCGCGAATGGGCCCAGTCGGCCCGCACCCGCTGGATCTGCTGCCGGTCGAGCTCGTCGAGCGCGCGGCGGGAAGCGGCCATGGCGGTCAGGAGGCCTTGCGCCGGCCGCCGGCCGCGAGCCACTCGGCGCCCTCGGCCTTGAGGCGCGCCTCGGCGTCCGACCCGCCGATCACCAGGTCGGGCGGCATCTTACGGCCGAGCTTCGCCTGGCGGAGCTTCATGAACGCCACCGCGTCGCGCCCGCCCGAGAAATCGACGCCGGTGAAGAATTCGGTGGGGACCGAGCCTGGGACCACCGGGTCGAACCGGTCGCGGTCGTACATCGCCACCCATTTTGCGATCCGCCAGACCCCGTCGCGCCGCTCCGCGCGGTCGTGGAAGCGCATCCAGGCGGTATAATCGAACAGCACGCCGTCGATCTCGTCGCGCGCATAGAGCAGCACGTCCGATCTCCATCACCGCCCGGTCGCCATTGAGCTCGACCCGCTGATTGCCGATCCAGTGCTTCGACCGCTCCGTGGGCTTGAGGTTGCCGCGCAGCGACTTGGTGCGCTCCCAGAACTCCTGGAACGAGCCGGCGAACCACGACACCGCGACCGTCGCATCATCGTGGAAGAAGGTCTTCATCCGGTCGTACTCGCCGAGGTCGCGGGCAAAGGCCCACTCGCAGCGCGCCCGCTTGATCTCCAGCTCGTCGAGCATCGCCTCCAGGCGCGCGTCGTCGGCCATGTCGTCCTCCCTATTCGGCGGCGCCCGCCTGCGCGGCGCCGTCCCGCATCGCGGCGCGGCGAGCATCGGTCGCCGCCGCGTCCAGCGCCATCGTATCAGGGTCGATCACGACGCCATAGAGTTCGCGCGCCGCCGCGACCGAGACGTAGCCCTGGCGCACGTCCTCGGCCACGCGCGCGGCCGGGCGCTCGGCGGGCGGGCCGAACCCGCCGCCCCCGCCGCCGCGCGCGACCAGCTTGTCGGTCGGCTTCAGCGGCCGGTTCATGATCTTGGCGTTGGGCAGGTCGTCATGGAGCTTGCCGTCGATCTCGAGCGCCACCTTGTTGGCGTAGCCCTCGAGCCCGCCCTGAAGTCCCCAGGGCTTGCAGCGCGTGCGGTCCATGTGCGTGGTCAGCGCCAGCGGCACGCGCGGGCGCACCACGCGCTCGGCGCCCAGCCCGCCGCGATACTTGCCCGCCCCGCCCGAGTCCGGCACCAGCCGGTAGCTTTCGATCACCAGGGGCGACTTGTTCTCGGTCAGCTCGACCGGGCCGTTATGCGTGTCGCCGTCATTCATGGCGATGGTGCAGTTGACGCCGTCCTCGTTGTACTTGGCGCCCCAGCCGCCGCCGACATGGCTGATGCCGGCATAGACGAACCGGCCGCGGTCGATGCCGTACATCGAGGCGAGGATCAGGTCGGCGTGGTGGCCGGCCGCCACACGCTCCGGAATCGCAGGCGCCAGCGCCTTGATCACCGTGTCGATGATGGTCATGGGATAGGTCATCCACCAGCGCATCGGCGCCGGGCGCTGGGCGCTGACGATGCGCCCGGGCGGGATGATCACTTCGAGCGAGCGGAACGAGCCGTCGTTCACCGGATAGTCGGTGGGCGAGGTGAGGCACTTGTAGGCGACCTGCGAGCAGCCGAAGGCCGTCGTCGTGCCGGAGTTGTAGAAGCCGCGCACCTGGCGCGACACTTCACTCAGGTCGATCGTCATCTTCTCGCCCGCGACGGTCACCTTGACGCGGATCGGCACGTCCTTGCCGATCTCGATGCCGTCGTCGTCGAGGAACGATTCCGCCTCGTAGACCCCGTCGGGAATGGACAGCGTGCGCGCCCGCGCCGCGCGCTCGGAGACGTCCATCACCTCCTCGATGGCGCCGAGGACGGCGTCGCGGCCATAGCGCGCCAGCAGCCCCGTGAAGCCGCGCTCGCCCGTCCGCACCGCGGTGAGCTGGGCGCGCAGATCGCCGTTCGCCCGCTCCTCGACCCGGACGTTCATGCGGATGATGTCGACCAGGTCCTGGTTCATCTTCCCCGCCCTCTGCAGCTTCAGGATCGGGATCTGCAGCCCTTCGGAGAAGATGTCGGTGGTCATGCCGCCGAGCACGCCGCCGATATCGAGCCAGTGCGCCATGCAGCACGCCCACGCCACCAGCTCGCCCTCGTGGAAGATCGGCAGCGACAGGGTGACGTGGTTCAAATGCGAGCCGGTGATGTAGAAATCGTTGGTGATCAGGATGTCGCCCGGGGCGATGTTCTCGACCCCGAAATGGGCGATCTTGGCCTTGATGGTCTCCGCCATTCCGCGGATGAAGGTGGGCAGGCCCAGCCCGATCGACACCGTCCGCCCGTCGGCCGTGAACAGGCCGGTCGTGAAGTCCAGTGCTTCGTAGATGATGGTGTTGTAGGCCGTGCGCATCAGGTTGGTCTTCATCTCCTCCGTCACGGCGATCACGCCGTTGCGCACGATCTCGGTCACCACCGGATCGGGCGCGGAGCGGTTGGAGATGTTGGTCTGGGCTGCCATGAACTTCGCCTCCGATACGATCAATGGCCTTGCGCGACGATGCCGGCGCGCCGGGTAAGCCACCAGCCGAGCCCGACCAGCGGCATCATCAGGACAAGCATGAGTACGGCGATGCCGGACGCCTCGCCGAACTGCGCGCCGAGCCACAGGTTCCAGACCACCACCGAGAGCGGCAGGTTGTCGTTCGACGACAGCAGCACCGGCAGGGTCAGCTCGCGATAGGTCAGCAGCGCGATCCAGATAAACGCATACATCATGGCCGGCTTGAGCAGCGGCGCCAAGACCGAGCGCGCCGTGCCGCCGGGTCCAGCGCCGCTCACCTGGGCCGCCTCCTCGAGCTCATGATGGATCTGGATCAGCGCGCTGTTGGTGATGCGCGTGCCATAGGCGACGCGCGAGACCACGTAGACCAGCACCAGGATCCAGATCGTGCCATAGATCGGCACCGCCTTCTGCAACACGAACAGCGCCAGCAGCAGCGCCGCCATCGAAAACACGATGGACGGGACGGCGTGCGGCATGAAGGCCGCAAAATCGAACAGCTCGCGCCCCTTCACGCGGGAGCGCAGCACCACCCAGGAGAAGGCGAAGCTCACCACCAGCGTGATGGTCGGCGTCAGCACCATCAGGGCGGCGGTGTTCTTGACGCCGCGCCACACCATGCCGGTCGGCATGTTGAGGTAGTTCTCCCACGAGAGCGCGGCGAACGCCGCGGCGGTCGGCGGCTGCGGGAACGGCAGCAGCGAGGTCCACACCACCACAAGAAGCGGCAGGACCTGGGCGAGCAGCATGTAGAGGACGACGAACGCGACGGCGATCCACTTGGCGCGGCCGAGATCGATGATCCGCGGCCGGTACGACTTGCCGGTGATCACCGCGTAGCGCGGCGCGCGGCCCTGCACCTTGGAATACCACCACGACAGAGCGAGCCCGATCGCCACCATGATCATGCCCATCGCCGAGACCAGCCCGTACTCGGGAAGCTGACCGGTCGGCTTCACCTGGTCATAGGCGTAGGTGGAGAAGGTGAAGATGTTGGCGGCAAGCCCGATGATCGCCGGGATGTCGAACGCCGCAAACCCGATCATGAAGATGTAGATCGCCGCCGCCAGCACGCCGGGCCAGGCGAGCGGCACGGTGACGCGGACGAGCGTCTGGAGCACGCCGGCGCCACTCGTGTGCGACGCCTCCTCGAGCGAGGGGTCCATCGAGCGGAACACCACCGAGGTCATCACGAACGCCACGGCGGCGAGCCCGAGCCCCTGCACCCAGCCCATGCCGAACAGCGTGCCGATATCGAACGGCGCATGGTCGAGGCCCAGCAGCGACTTGAGCCAGAGGTTGACCATGCCGATGCGGGGATGGAACAGGAACTGCCAACCGATCGCGGTCGCAAAGCCGGGCAGGATCAGCCCGACCGTCATCATGGCGAACACGGTCGGCTTGGCGGGAAGGTTCGTGCGTTCCACCAGCCAGGCGAGCGGCACGCCGAACGCCATGGCGACCAGCAGCGTGATCAGCGAGAACACCGCCGTGTTGTAGATCACCGTATAGGTGAACGCGTCGGAGAAGACCTCGACATAGTTGTCGAGCGTGTAGCCGACGCCGGGATCGATCGGCGCGCCATCGAGCACGCTGAGCCAAAGGACGATCGCCAGCAGCACGAGGATCAGCAGGCTGGTGACCAGCGCGATGCCGACCATCGTCGCCGCCCAGCCGTTCCACTGCCGACGCGGGCCCGTGCGCGTCAGCGCGGTTCCAATCGCAGCCATACTCTGTCCGTTTCAGCCGGCTTCGCGGCGGGGACCCACCCCGCCGCGTGCCGTGTTGTGCACGCCGGTTCCGCCTACTTCGTTGCGGCGCGCACGATGCCGAACATCTTGCGGCTGTTCTTGACGATCTCCGGGTGCTTCTGCCACCAGTCGATATCGACCTCGAGGAACTTCACCCCCTTGGCCTCCATCGCCGCGATCTCCTTGTGGCGCCGCGTCTCCGGATAGCCATAGAGCGGGATGCCCCACGACGCCTCCTGCACCTTCTGGCCCTCGGGCGTCGACATGAACAGGGCGTACAGGATGCCCATGTTCGGATGGGCGGCATTCTTCGGGATCATCAGGTAATAGGGCCGGCGCTGCGCCATTTCGGGCACCACGTGCAGCGCCAGGATGCTCGAGTATTTCGGGTAGTGCTGCGAACCGCCGGCGCAGTCGAAGATCATCGCCAGGAACTCGCCCGAGGCGACGCGGTCCTCCCCGCCGCAATTCAGGATGCCCTGCGCCTGCTTCACGAACTTCTTGTAGTAGTCGAGCGTCTTTTCCGGGCCCCACACCGAATCGGCGAGCAGCACGTCGAAGCCCGCGCCGTAAATCGTCGTGCCGAACTTCCCCTTGTAGGCGGGCTTCAGGATGTCGGCCATCGTCGCGATCTTGCCGAACTCGGGCGCCTTGTTCTTGTTGTACAGGATGCCCGGCATGCCGGTCGCCACGCGCAGCGCACGCGTATCCGCCTCGACGAACTCGGGCTTGATGCGATCGGGATAGAGCTTCACCCAGTCGACCTTGTGGAACATGTCGAGCTTGAGCAGCGGCACGACCTGCGCGGCGGCGCCGGTCCAGGCGTCGGTCGAGGATTTCTGGCCGGCGCGGAACTCGGTCGCCACCTTGTTGCCGATCTCGCCCATCGGGCCGCCGGGCGTGAACTCGAAGTCGACGTCGATGCCGAAATACTTCTTGAAGCCGGCCTCGATCTCGGGCTTCGCCTGCCGGCCGCCGTTCACCAGGTCGCCCGACGAGATGTCGAGCACCTTCTCCGCCTTCGCCGCCTCGATCACCTTGGCGAGCTCGGGGGTCATCTTCATGGCTTGAGCCGCAGCCGGACCGGTGCCCAGGGCCAGCAGCACCACAGGGGCCGCGGCAATGGCCAGGGCACGCGTTCGGTTGGGAATCATCTGACGTCTCCTGTTCCGTGGTTTTTCTGGCGCCGGATATCCGTGGACCCCGGCACGCGGGCGCAATGTAGCGGCGGGCATCCGGCTCCGCCAGACCGGATTCCCGCGGAATTCAGGAGAAAAATCCGGGCGACGGGCCCGGCGCAGTCGCGCCGGGCGACGCCGGTCAGAACGCGATTGACGTCCGCAGCCCGAGCACCAGCGCGTCGTCGATCGTCCCCGGTCCCAGTGGGTTGGGTGCGTTGCCGCCGGGATGGATGACGTATTGCAGGTCGGGCTGCAGCGTCCACCACCGCGTCAGCGTCGCGATGTAGCTGAGCTCGATCACCGCCTCGTGGTCGGGTACGGGCGTCGGCGGCCCGGCGAGCCGCGCCGCGCGTGCGGCGTCG
The DNA here is from genome assembly GCA_963826605.1 of uncultured Alphaproteobacteria bacterium. Classification (GTDB taxonomy): domain Bacteria; phylum Pseudomonadota; class Alphaproteobacteria; order MPNO01; family DASWLB01; genus CAWGHZ01. The sequence continues at coordinate 732,896 of CAWGXN010000001.1, read as the reverse complement.
CCGCTGATCGATCCCATAGGCGACGCCCAGCGTCACCACGTCGTCGGGCCGGCTGGCGATCGGGCCCTTGAAGCCGACACCGCCATCGACATACCACGACACGAAATTGCGGTCCTCCGGCGCCCAGCCCGCGCGCAGGAACAGGCTCAGCCCCTGGTCCTCGGTGCCGGGGCGGCGCCACACCATCTGGTCGGCGATGGCATAGATGCCGTAATCGCCATGCTTGTCGGTGGCGCCGGTGAGCTGGTCGGGGAAGCTGCCGGTCTCGCGCCAGGCGCCGAGCTTGTAGCTGCCGGGAAGCCCCGTCGCCGCCTTGCCGGCATTCGCCGCGTATTGCAGCTCGGCGATCCACAGCGCGCCGCCCGACAGGCTGAAGGTCGTGCCGTGCTTGTTGCAGATCTGCGGATCGCCGCCGCAGCCGGCGCCGCCGGGATTGGCGGCGAACAGGCCGGCGAGCACGGTGAGGTCGGGCCGCGGATTCGCCCGCACCCGGACGCCTGGCGCCGACAGCGGATAGGCCGGCCCGCCCTGCGTGACATTTGCCCCGGTGAAGGTCGGCCAGCCAAATGTGCCGTTGATCAATCCCGCGGCGGTATCGCTTGCCGCAAACACGCCATCGGCGAGGATCTGGCCCGCCCGAATCGTCAGCCGATCGTCGAACAGCGACTGCTCGAGCCACAGCGTATCGAGCCGCGCTCCCGGGCGCGCCTCGATGTTGCTGATGTCCATCAAATTGCCGCCCAGCAAATCGGCCGATGGGCCGCGCCCATGTATTCCAAAGCCGCTGGCGTGCGCCGTGGCGCCGTGCCAGCCGACCAGCTTCTCCAGGTCCGCATCGAGCGACAGCGCGAATTGCCCGTCGTAGACGAATTTGCGCTTCACCCCGCCCGCGACCACGCCCAGCGTTTCGCCGACATAGGAGATGCCGAGCTCGAGCCCCGCCTCGGCGAAGGCGGTGCGGATGCCGCCGAGATCGCCGCCCAGCGTCTCGGGGCGGCGCTGGCGCTGCCGGCGGGTTGGCTTCGACCGGCTCGGCCGCGCGGGGCGTGCCCGCGCCGAGACATGCCGCCACGGCGAAGGCCGCGACGGGCGCGAAGATCGTTGGTATCGGATTGGTAGCCACCTTGTGCCCCCGTTTCGTTGTCATGGGTCAGGCGCTGGCTGGCTTCCGAACGGGCCGGTGGCTGGCTTGCGTCGCAGTCTAGCGGAAGAGGATCAGCTTGTTGCTCCGGGTGATGCGGAGGCGGTACTCCATGCCCTCGTGGTCGATCCGGATCTCGGTCTCGCCGGGACGGAACAGGCACGACGTGTCGAGCCGCGTCGGCACCGCGTCCGGCCGCGCCGGCGCGGAACCGTCGCCGTCTCGGGTCCCCACCCCTTTCCCCGCCATGTCAGTAGGCGCCCTTCTTGCCGGTGCCGGCGAAGACGAATTCCCACTGCACGTCGAACGGCGCCCACCATTCGGCGACTCCGGTCTCCTTGTCGGTGTGGCGGTAGAAGCCCTGATAGGGCGGCGGCAGGATGTGATAGCTCAGCTTGTACTTGCCGGGCCCGTCGAGCTTGACGTTGGCGCCGTAATGCGGGCCGTCGTTGGCGACCATCGGCATGAACGCGCCGGACCCGATCCAGGACGAGCCCTGCTTCGTGATGCGGTAGGTGATGCCGAGATAGGGCACCCAGTCGCCCGGGCCGAACCCGTTCGTGTTGCCCTTCATCGCATGGATGTCGGCTTCGAGATGGACGTCGGCCGCCATGCCGTGCATGCCGGGCAGCATCGGCTCCATCATCACCGGCTGGAGATAGACCGCGCCGATCTCCATGCCGTTCTTCTCGACCGCCTTGCCGATCGGCACCTCGGCCGCCCGCGCGCACGCCCAGCGCCGCCAGCGACAGCCCGGCGGCCAGGGCCGCCATCTTGTACACCGTGTCGTCATGTTCTCCCTCCTGTTTCATGCAATTGCGTCTCACTCGCACATACCACGCAAAAAAAGATCAGCCGACCACGGCCGGCCACCACGCCGCCGCGACCACGAGGCCGCCGGCGAGGCCGGGCACCAGCGCCACGGCGCGCGCGCGCGCCGGCAACGCCCATACCGCCCAGGATGCGCCGGCCGAGCACACGCCCCACACCACCGCGACGGCGAGCGCGGCAACCTTCACCGGCATCGCGGCGCCGGCCGGCACCAGCTTGAACAGGTCGATCGCCGAGCCCGAGCAGCAGCGAAATCATCGCCGCCGGCGCCACCTGGTAGCTGAGCGCGACGAACCGGTCGCGGAAGCGTGCCCGCCGCGCCGAGCCGGCCGGCGAGCCAGGCCCCGCGCCGCCTGCAGCGCCGCCAGCACGCCGGTCAGCGCCAGCATCACCCCGATCATCCAGCCGACGATCAGGAAGAAGTCGAGCCACACGAACACCTCGCGCGCCTCGGGATGGACGACCATCAGCCAGGACGGGCCGGGCTCGCCGAGCCAGGTATAGCCGTGCTCGATCGCCCAGGCGACCGAGCGCCAGGCGCAGCCCCTGGTACTGCGGCAGCACCAGCCACAGGAACCCGCCGAGCGAGACGCCGGTGCCGAGGAACAGGAACCAGACCTCCGACGCCGCCGGATGGTGGCGCTGGATGTCGGCGACCTCCGCCCCCGGCGCGCGCAGCCGCACCGCCAGCGCGCCCGGCCGGTCCGGCGCGCACGCAGCGCACGCACATCACGCAGTGGCGGCTCTCGGTCTTGCGGCTTGAGGTCGATCATGGTCGGGCACAGGCCGCGCCGGTCATAGGCGTCGCCGCCCGCCTCGGGCCGCTTGGGCACCAGATCGACGGCGCCGAGCCGCGAGAACACGCCGAGCAGCAGCCCGATCGGGCAGGCGTGGCGGCACCAGGCGCGCTTCTTCTGGCCCTGGCCGTAGAAGTAGCCGATGACCAGCGCGGCGAGCAGGGTCCCGCCGAACACCTCGAGGATGGCGGACGGGTAGTCGCGCACGCCGACGGTCTGGCCGAGGATGGTGACGATCAGGAAGCTGACGATCGGCGTGCCTTCCCAGCGCAGCCAGCCCGGCACCGGCCGCTTGAGGCCGATCCCGTTCATCCATTCCGACGCCGCGCCCATCGGGCACAGCACGCCGCACCAGCTGCGCCCGGTGACCAGCACCGACAGGAACACCAGCGGGAACCACAGCGTCCAGATCAGCCAGTCGCGCCGCGCTCGGCCAGCTCGGCGCGCACGTGTCGCTCGCGCGGCAGCACCACCGGCCCGACGATCAGCACCGCGAAGCCCACGAACATCGCCGCGTGGACGTACATCAGAGTAGGGCCGGACGCGCGACGGCGCACCGCTCGATGCGGCGCACCAACCGCGGCGCCGAACGGCGCCGCCTGGGGGAAGCAGCGCGGGCGGTCATGGCGCGGGCCGCGGTCGTCCGCCGCCCGGCGCGCCCGCGTGCGGCCGCCATCGACCAGGCGCATCAGCACCAGGATGGTCGACCAGCGTGACGACGTAGAACACGATCTGGATTCCCATCGGCCGGTCGGTGTAGCCGACCAGGATGTGCAGCAGCATGCCGACCAGGCTGTCCTGGGCGAGAATGCCGGAGGTGTCCCACAACTGCATGCCCGAGCGCCGGCACCAGCCCCGCCTGGTTGAGAAACGCCGCGGCATTCGCGGCAAGGCCGGCGGCCAGCAGCAGCACCATCCAGGCCACCACGGTCGAAGAACCGGTCGAGCGGAATGGCGAGCAGGCCGCGATAGAGCAGCCAGCCGACCGCGGCGCCGCCGGCGAGGCCGAGCGCGCCGCCAGCGAGCAGCCGCCGCATGCCGGCGCCGCGACGCGGTCAGGCCGTAGAGGAACAGCACCGTTTCCGAGCCCTCGCGCAGCACGGCGAGGCAGGTGACCAGCGCCAGCGCGGCGAGCGGCCGCGCGCCGACGCTGACGTCATGGCCGACGCGGCGCATCTCGTGCGGCGATCTCGCGCCCGTGCGCGGTCATCCAGGCGTTGTGCCAGGCCAGCATGACGACCGCCACCAGCAGCACGGCGGCATTGAACAGCTCCTGCCCGCGCCCCTGTACGGCGTCGGCGATGGCGCCGGCGAAGGCCGCGACGACCATCGCGCCGACGACACCGGCGGCGATCCCGCCGCCGACCCAGCGGCCGCGCCCGACGACGCCGCGGGTCGCGCCCAGCACGATGGCGACGATCAGCGCGGCCTCCAGGACCTCGCGGAACACGATGACGGCGGAACCGAGCATGCACCTCATTACGCCTCACTTCGCGACCAGCTTGCCCTGGGCGGTCGTCTGATGGAAGTCGCCGAAGAACGCGTATTCTCCCTTGGGCAGCGGCCCGACCCAGACGATCGCCTTGCCGCCGCCGGTCACCAGCTTCTCGCGCCGCAGATCGTGGCTCTCGAATTCCTCGGGCGTCGCGTCCTGGTTGTGGATGATCAGCTTGACCCGCACGCCGGCCGGCACCTCGACCAAGGCGGGCTCGAACTTGTGCGCCTTGATGACGATCGTCCGCTCCGGCTCGTCGGCGCGCGCGGAGCCGGCGGCAAACACCGGCAGGGCGAGGGCCATGGCGGCCAGGGCGCGCGAGAACAAGGCGTCGTGTCATGCTTCCTCCTGGTTTCGCACGCGCGGGAGCGCCCGGGCGTCCGGAACAGCAGGTAGCTAATGCAAGTCATTCGCATTTGCAAGGACTATCGCCACCCGCTCTTCGGAATAGATATGGGCTTGTCCGCTGGCGGCGCGCGTCAAACCGTCGCAAGGCCGGCTTGCGCGGAACGCGCCCCTGCTGCCCCCGCGATTTCGCGCGTGCGGAAGATGCTCTAACGTGGTGCCGCAGACCGGGAGGAACCGCATGGATTACGGGATCGCGCTCGCCACCCACGCCGAGTCGTACAAGGTCGTCAGGCGCGCCGAGGAGCTTGGCTTCGCGCGCGCCTGGTTCTTCGACACGCATCTGCTGAACGCCGAGCTGTTCGTCGGCATGGCGGCGGCGGCGATGGTCACCTCGAAGATCCGGCTGGGTACCGGCGTGTTGATCCCGACCAACCGGATCGCGCCGGTGGCGGCGAGCGCGCTCGCATCGCTCAACAAGCTGGCGCCGGGGCGGATCGATTTCGGCGTTTCGACCGGCTTCACGGGGCGGCGCACGATGGGGGTCGGGCGGGTGAAGCTCGCCGACATGAAGGAATATATCCGCGTGGTCCAGGGGCTTCTGGGCGGCGACACCGTGGAATGGGAGTTCGAGGGAAAGCGCCGCAAGATGGCCTTCCTCAACCCCGAGATCGGCGCGGTCAACATCGACGACCCGGTCCCGCTATGGGTGTCGGCGATCGGGCCGCGCGCGAAGAAGCTGGTGGCCGAGATCGGCGCCGGCTGGATCTGCCCGGCCTCGTCGGGCCAGGCCACCGTCGCGGCGATCGGCGACATGAAGACGCTGTGGGCGGAGGCGGGGCGCGAGCCCGCCGCCTTCCGCGCCTCGGCCGAGGTCGGCGGCTGCGTGCTGCGCGAGGGCGAGCCCTATGACAGCCCGCGCGCCCGCGCCCAGGCAGGACCGTCGGCCGTGATGCTGCTGCACGATTTCGTCGAGCGCGACCAGTTCGGCGCGACGCACGGGCCGATCCCTGCCCCGCTTGCCGGGCCGCTGGAGAAATACCGCGCGCATTACGAGAAATTCACGCCCGCCGACGCGCGCTACATCGCCAACCATCGCGGCCATCTGATGTTCATGAAGCCGGCGGACGAGGAGGTGTGCACCGCCGACCTCATCCGCACCTTCTCATGGACCGCGACCAAGCCCGAGCTGGTCGAGCGCGTCCGCAGCCTGCGCGATGCCGGGTTCGAGAATTTCGTGGTGCAGATCCGCCACGCCCAGCCCGAGATGCTCGAGGACTGGGCCGACGTGTTCGAAGCGGTGTAGTCGCCGCCCGCTTCAGTCGTCGCGTCAGTCGTCGCGGAAGGTGCGCTCCAGCCGCTCGTGGCGCTCCTGCGCCTCGATGGACAGGGTGGCGATGGGGCGGGCCTCGAGACGGCGCAGGCTGATCGGCTCGTTGGTCTCCTCGCAATAGCCGTAGGTGCCCTCCTCGAGCCGCTGCAGCGCCTCGTCGATCTTGGAGATCAGCTTGCGCTCGCGGTCGCGGGTGCGCAGCTCCACCGACCGGTCCGTCTCGGCCGAGGCGCGGTCGGCGATATCGGGCGCCTGCAGGCTGTCGTTCTGGAGGCTGCGCAGCGTTTCCGTGGATTCGCGAAGGAGCTCGTCCTTCCATGCCATCAGCTTGCGCCGGAAATATTCCTTCTGTTTCGCATTCATAAACGGTTCGTCGTCACTCGGGCGATAATTGGACGGCAGCCTGGTCACCATGTTTGAACTCTGTTGTCGTTCGCCGCGCGTCTGTCCCGCGCGAAAGCGGCGCGAAGTATATGAATCGGCCCCTGCCTGTTCAATACATAGCTGCAGGTGCCAAGAGGCTGATTTCGGGAGGTTTCGCGGGCTTTGCGGCTCAGCCGCCGGCAGCGGCCAGCTTGGCGAGCTCGACCCGGCAGCGCAGCTCGATCTCGTCGAGCACCTCGGCGAGGCGGGGGTCGGACACGTGTTCGCGCTGGGTGCGGACCAGCTGGGCCAGGCCGGCCAGCCGGTCGTGCGGCAGGGCGCCGGCCAGCAGCGCCTGCTGCAGATCCTCCAGCCGGTCGAGCAGATCCTTGCCGCGACGCGCCGCCCGCTTGGCCGGATCGGTCGAATCGGGCACTTCCTGAACGGCGAGGAGCGCCTGGACCGCCGCGGCGGGCGCGCCGCCGGCGGCGCCGCTGGATGCGGCCGGGCCACCGCCCAGCTCGGCGGCGAAGCCGCCCGCCCCACCACGCGTCGCGGCGTCCTTGCGGCGGGCAGGAGAGGTGCGGAGCGGCGTTGTGCCGGTGATCTTCATCTCCGCCGGAGCCTGCGCCGGCTCGATTAACAGGAGGTTAAGGCACGCGGCTTTAGCGGTGCGTTAACCGCCGGGGCGCAAGGTGGCGCATGGCCGCGACGATCCTGATCGCCGATGACGATCCGCTGCTGCGCCGCACGCTGTCCGACATATTGCGGGCGGCGGCGGAGGTGATCGAGGCCGCCGACGGCGCCGAGGCGCTGCGGCTGTGCATCGAGCGCCGCCCCGACGTGGCGGTGATCGACCTGGTGATGCCCCGGCTCGACGGGCTGGAAACGATCCGCCGGCTGCGCGTCGAATGCCCCGGCCTGCGCATCATCGCCGTCTCGGGCGGCGGGCGGAACCGCTACACCGACATTCTCGAGCTGGCCGACCGGCTGGGGGCCGACGCCGTGCTCGCCAAGCCGTTCTCGCCGCGCCAGCTTCTCGGCGTGATCGGCGCCCAGCTCGGCGACACCTGGGCGGTCGACGCGCCCGCCACCGACCCGTCCTGACCGGGCACCGGCGTCAGCCGCGCGCTTCCGGCACCAGCAGCTCGGAAAACCGCGCGATTTCGTCGGCGATGCCGCGCGCGGCCTTGGTCTCCATCTCGCGATAGCGCGCCAGCGCATCGCGCCCGGCCGCGGTCACCTCGGCCCCGCCGCCCTTCGCCCCGCCGGCCGAGGCGACCACCAGCGGCTCGCGGAAGGCCCGGTTCATCTCGTCGACCAGCACCCAGGCGCGGCGGTAGGACATGCCCATGCGGCGCGCCGCAGCCGAGATCGAGCCCGTGGCGACGATAGCGTCAAGGAGATCGGCCTTGCCGGGCCCCATCGCGATCGCCTCGCCCAGCAGGATCCGCAGGCGCGGCCGCTTGCCCGACGGCTCGTTCATCGCGCCATCAAGGGCGCGGGGGCTGCCCCTGTCAAGTTTCGGCGGCGGCGAGGCGCTCGGCCGCCGCGACGTCGTCGGGCGTGTTGACGTTGAAGAACGGATCGACCGGCACGACGGCGAATTCCGCGCGCGCCAGGCGATAGCGCGCCGTCCAGACGTCGACCTTGCGGAGTTCCTCGGCGACGATGGCGCGGCGCAGCTCGGCCGCGCGCGCCACCGGCCACAGCCCGAAGACGGGATGGTCGCGGCCGCCCGAGGCGGCGCAGGCCATCTCCGCCCCCGCCGCCGCCATCGCCGCGCCCAGCCGCGTCACCAGGTCGCGCGGCACGAAGGGTGCGTCGCACGGCACGCTGGCCACGTAGTCGCAATCGGGCGCGTTGATCCGCGCCCATTCCAGTCCGGTCAGCACGCCCGCGAGCGGGCCGAGATTGCCCTCGACCACGTCGTTCGCGACCGCCAGCCCGTACCCGTCGAACCGTGCGGGATCGCCGTTGGCGTTCAGCACCATCGGGCCCACCTGCGCACGTAGCCGGGCAACGATGCGCGCGAGCAGGGTTTCGCCCGCCACCTCGACCAGGCACTTGTCGCCGCCGCCCATCCGCCGCGCCTGCCCGCCGGCGAGCAGCACCGCTGCGACGCGCTCAGGCATCTTCTTCGACGCTGGCCTTGCGGCTAGCGGAGCGGGGCTCGTCGGCGACGGCGGCGGGGTCGGAATCGAACACGATCCGGTGCTCGCCGGCGAGCGCGACGAAGCGCTTGCCCTTCGCGCGCCCGATCAGGGTCAAATCGGCGCGGCGCGCGAGCTCGACGCCCCAGGCGGTGAAGCCCGAGCGCGAGACCAGCACCGGGATGCCCATCTGCACCGTCTTGATCACCATCTCGGAGGTCAGCCGGCCGGTGGTGTAGAACATCTTGCCGACCGGCCCGATCCCGTTCAGCGCCATGTAGCCCGCGATCTTGTCGACCGCGTTGTGACGCCCGACGTCTTCCATGTAGATCAGCGGCCGGTCCTCTTCGCACAGCACGCAGCCGTGGATCGCGCCCGCCGCGAGGTAGAGCGACGGCGTGGTGTTGATCTTCCTGGCGAGCGCGTACAGCCACGAGGTGCGCACCACCGCGCCTGGATCGAGCGTCACCCGCTCGAACTTCTCCATCACGTCGCCGAACACCGTGCCCACCGCGCAGCCCGAGGTGCGCGTCTTCTTCTTCAGCTTCTCCTCGAAGTTCGTGGCGCGCGCGGTGCGCACGACGACGGTCTCGGTCTCCTCGTCGAAATCGATGCCGGCGATCGGCTCGTCCGGCGCCAGCATGTTCTGGTTGATCAGATAGCCGAGAGCGAGACAGTCGGGATAGTCGCCGACCGTCATCAGCGTCACGATCTCCTGCCCGTTGAGGTACAGGGTGAGCGGCCTCTCGACCGTCACGGCGGTCTCGACCGGGCGTCCGTCCTGGTCGATGCCCGCGACCCGCCGGGTGAGTCGCGGATCAAGGGGATCGGGATGGACCAGCACGTCCGTCATGTCCCGAATATGGCCCGCGCCGCCGCCCCCGGCAACCGCGCCGGACCTGCTTAATCGCCGTCCTGTCGCCATAAGTGCGCGGTGTCACGTTTCGTTAACCAAATACGACGACACAATGGCCGACATCCCTGAAAACAATAGAATTTCCGTTAGGTGGCCCGTTGCGTTCGCGGCTATACTGCCGGGGGCGTGCGAAGGACTGAACCGGTAGTCATGAATCGTGGCTAAGGAAGCACAGGATCGCGTAGTCCGCGCCGAACACCTGACCGCCACCGCGGTGACCTTCCCCACCGGCGGGGACGTCACGCTGCCGGCGGCGTTCCTGGAACGTGGGCCGGCCATGTACATGGCGGACCGGGACGCGCACATCGTTTACTCGAACGCGGCCTTCGACGCGCTGGCTCCTGCCATCGCCACCGCCGGCGGCGCCGGCATGCTCGACCTGCTCACCATCTTCCAGCGGCTCGACGGCGCCCATCCCGAGCTGGTCGAGCGCCACACCGCGACGGTCGACGGCGTGACGCGCCACCTGCGCGCGCACCACTTCCTGGTGTCGCGGGACGGCAAGGTCACCGGCTTCGGCGGCACCTTCACCGACGTCACCGGCGAGGCCGAGGCGGTCGACGTCTCGGCCGCGCTCGAATCGCGCTTCCAGGACGTAATCCGCTCGACCTCCGACTGGGTCTGGGAGGCGGATTCGGGCCTCAACCTGACCTACGTGTCGGAGCGCATCATCGACACGCTGGAACGGCTGCCGCGCGAGCTGGTGGGGCGCAGCCTCCTCGCCCTCGGCACGTTCGACGAGCCGCCGGGCGCAGCGCCCATGCAGGAGCGGCTGCTGCGCGACTTCCAGCCGTTCCGCGGCCAGATCTTCCTGATGCAAGACGCCGCCGGCGAGACGCGGCGCATCCAGCTTTCCGGCGTCCCCGTGTTCGATCAGGCCACCGGCGCCTTCGCCGGCTATCGCGGCACCGGCACCGACGTCACCGTGCACCACCGCGCCGAAGAGGGCATGCGCGACTACCAGCGCCGGCTGCAGGAAAGCCTCGCCCAGCTTCAGGAGCGCAACGGCCAGCTCGACGAGGCGCTGAGCCGAGCCCAGGAGGCGGCGCGCGCCAAGACCGACTTCCTCGGCAAGATGAGCCACGAGCTGCGCACGCCGCTGAACGCGGTGATCGGGTTTTCCGAGATCGCCGTGCAGCAGGCGTTCGGCCCGCTGGGCGATCACTACCTGTCCTATTTCCGCGACATCCGCAACGCGGCCTATCACCTGCTCACCATCATCAACGACATCCTGGACGCGGTCAGCCTGGAAGCGCGCGCGGTGCATCTCGACATCGCGCCGGTCTCGCTCGCGACCGTTCTCGACGAGGCGAAGGCGCTGGTCTCCGTGCGCGCCGAGCAGGACGGGGTCGATCTCGGCGCCGTCGTCGCCGACGCGCGCTGGACGGTGGTGGCCGATGCCGGCCGGCTGCGCCAGATGCTGGTGAACCTGCTGAACAACGCGGTGAAGTTCACCGAGCGGGACGGCAAGGTCGGCGTCGCGGTCGAGGACGCGCCGGACGGCACCGTCGCCATCACGGTGTGGGACACCGGGCTCGGCATCCCCGCGGATCAGCACGAATCGATCTTCGAGAGCTTCCACCAGGTCGGCTCGGACCTGATGACCGCGCCGCGCGAAGGCACCGGGCTGGGGCTATCGGTGTCGCGCCAGCTCGCTCGCATGATGGGCGGCGACATCACCGTCGACTCCACCCCCGGCCAGGGCTCGCGCTTCACCGTGACCCTGCACAAGTCGGAGTAGCGCGGCCGGCCGGTCGGCACGCGTCGCGGGTCAGCCCGAAGCCGCACCCCCTTCCCTCGCCGGCCAAACGCGCTATATTCGACGGTAACCAACGCTCGCCCTGCCGCCGAGGATCAGGATGGACCTGACCGTTCCCCAGACGCCGCCCATCATCGACCCGTTCGGCCGGTCGATCACCTATCTCCGCGTGTCGGTGACCGACCGGTGCGACTTCCGCTGCGTCTACTGCATGTCGGAGGCGATGACGTTCCTGCCCAAGGCGGACGTGCTGTCGCTGGAGGAGCTCGACCGGCTGTGCTCGGCCTTCGTCGCGCGCGGGGTGCGCAAGCTGCGGCTGACCGGCGGCGAGCCGCTGGTGCGCCGCAACATCATGTGGCTTTTCCGCCGCCTCGCCCGCCATCTCGACGCCGGCACGCTCGACGAGCTGACCGTTACCACCAACGCGAGCCAGCTCGCCAAGTACGCCGACGAGCTCGCTTCCGTCGGGGTACGGCGCATCAATGTCTCGCTGGACACGCTGGATCCGGCGCGGTTCGAGGCGATCACGCGCTGGGGCAAGCTCGACAAGGTGATGGCCGGGATCGACGCCGCGAAGCGCGCCGGCATCCGCATCAAGATCAACACGGTGGCGCTGCGCGGCGTCAACGACGAGGAGTTCGTGAAGCTCGTCCAGTGGTGCGGCGACGAGGGGCACGACATCACCTTCATCGAGGTGATGCCGATGGGCGAGCTCGGCGAAGGCGCGCGGCTCGAGCAGTACATGCCGCTCTCGATGGTGCGCGCGAAGCTCGCCGAGAAATTCACCCTGACCGACACCGACGAGCAGACCGGCGGGCCCGCCCGCTACGCCCGCTGCGCCGAAACCGGCGGCCGGATCGGCTTCATCACGCCGCTGACGCACAATTTCTGCGAATCCTGCAACCGGGTGCGGCTGACCTGTACCGGCACGCTCTATATGTGCCTGGGCCAGGCCGACGCCGCCGATCTGCGCGCGGCGCTGCGCGCCTCCGAGGACGACGGGCTGCTGATGGCGGCCATCGACGAGGCGATCTCGCGCAAGCCCAAGGGGCACGATTTCGTCATCGACCGGCGCCGCCGCGCGCCGGCCGTCGCCCGCCACATGAGCGTGACCGGCGGTTGACGGAGACTCGCGTGGCTTTTTCCGTTCGTCCTGAGTAGCGTGTAAAACTTGCGAGCTGCCCCCTCACCCTGCCCCCCTCCCATCGGGAGAAAGGCAGGGTGAGGGGGTAAGACCGGCGTCACGTCATCGACTGTGTCACGAGCTCTGAACTGCGCCGAAGGCGCGTACCGAATGCAACTGCCATGACCGCCGCTCCGAACTCGCTGGCCGCGCGCGATGCGGCCGTGCTGCTGCACCCCTACACCGACGCCGAGGAGAACGAGCGCGAGGGACCGCTGGTCGTCGTGCGCGGCGAGGGCGTGCATGTCTGGGACGAGACGGGGCGGCAGTACCTGGAGGGCATGTCCGGCCTGTGGTGCGCCTCGCTGGGCTTCGGCAACGAGCGCCTCGCCGCCGTCGCCGCCGACCAGATCAGGCGGCTCAGCTTCTATCACGGCTTCAACCGCAAGAGCCATCCGCCGCAGATCGAGCTGGCCGAGCGGCTGCTCGCAATCGCGCCGCCGGGCATGGCGCGCGCCTTCTTCGCCAACTCCGGATCGGAGGCGGTCGACAGCGCGATCAAGATCGCCTGGTACTACAACATCGCGCGCGGCAAGCCCGAGAAGCGCAAGATCATCGGGCGGGCGCGCGGCTATCACGGCGTCACCGCGGCGGCGGCGAGCGTGACCGGCGTGCCGCACAACCACCGGGGCTTCGACCTGCCCTTGCCCGGCTTTCTGCATGTCGAGGCGGCGCATTACCCGTCGGGCGCGCGGCCGGGCGAGAGCGAGGAGGACTTCGCCACCCGCCTCGCCGACCATCTCGACGCGCTGATCCGGGGCGAGGGGGCGGACACGGTCGCCGCCTTCTTCGCCGAGCCGGTCATGGGCGCGGGCGGGGTGATGTTCCCGCCCAGGACCTATTTCGAGAAGGTCCAGAAGGTGCTGCGCGCCCACGACGTGCTGTTCGTGGCGGACGAGGTGATCTCCGGGTTCGGCCGCACCGGGAACATGTGGGCGTCCGAGACCTACGAGCTCCGCCCGGACATGGTGACCTGCGCCAAGGCGCTGTCGGCCGCGACGCTGCCGATCTCGGCCGTGATGGTGTCCGAGCCGGTCTACCGGGCCGTCGCCGGCCAGACCCACGAGATCGGCACGTTCGGCCACGGCTTCACCTATTCCGGCCACCCCGTCGCGGCCGCCGTCGCGGTCGAGACGCTGAAGATCTACGAGGAGATGGACCTGGTCGGGCGGGTGCGCGACCTGGCGCCGCGCTTCCAGGAACGGCTCGCCGCCTTCCGCGGCCGGCCGCACGTAGGCGAGGTGGCGGGGATCGGGCTTCTGGGCGTGGTCGAACTGCTGGCCGACCCGGCGGCGGGCACCCCGTTCGACCCCGCGCTGAAAGCGGGAGCTTGGCTGGTCGGCCGGGCGCAGGAGCACGGGCTGATCCTTCGCGCCCTGGGCGACCGGGTCGCCTTCTGCCCGCCCCTGATCACCTCGCGGGCCGAGATCGAGACGCTGTTCGACCGGTTCGGCCAGGCGCTGGAGGACTTCGAGGGCTGGGTGGCGGGCGGGCGCGCGACGATTTGAGGCACTTCCCGCAAGGGCGCTTGCGACATAAAATCTGGAACGCGGCAAGCGAGGGGGCGGTAGGGCAAGATGGATTACGACAAGTTCTTTTCCGATGCGCTGGCGGGGCTCCGGCGCGAGGGGCGCTACCGCGTGTTCGCCGATCTGGAGCGCAAGGCCGGCGCCTTCCCGCTCCGCCAGGAACCACGCCGAAGGGGCCGTGCGCGAGGTCACGGTGTGGTGCTCCAACGACTATCTCGGCATGGGCCAGCACCCTGAGGTGCTCGCCGCCATGATCCGCGCGATCGAGCAATCGGGCGCCGGCGCCGGCGGCACCCGCAACATCTCGGGCACCAACCACTAGCACGTGCTGCTGGAGCGCGAGCTCGCCGACCTGCACCGCAAGGAAGCGGCGCTGCTGTTCACCTCCGGCTACATCGCCAACGAGGGCGCGCTCAACACGCTGGCGACGCGCCTGCCCGGCTGCGTGATCCTGTCGGACCCGCTCAACCACGCCTCGATGATCGAGGGCATCCGCCACTCGCGGGCCGAGAAGCGGATCTTCCGCCACAACGACCCGGCCCATCTCGACCAGCTCCTCGCCGAGCTCGATCGCGACCGGCCGAAGCTCGTGGCCTTCGAATCGGTCTACTCGATGGACGGCGACATCGCCCCCATCGGCGAGATCTGCGACGTCGCCGACCGCCACGGCGCCATGACCTATCTCGACGAGGTCCACGCGGTCGGCATGTACGGCGCGCGCGGCGCCGGCGTCGCCGAGCGCGACGGCGTGATGGACCGGCTCACCGTCATCCAGGGCACGCTCGCCAAGGCGTTCGGCGTGGTCGGCGGCTACATCGCCGGGTCCGCCGAGCTGGTCGATTTCGTGCGCTCCTTCGCCACCGGCTTCATCTTCACCACCGCCCTGCCGCCGGCGATCGCCGCCGGCGCGCTGGCCAGCGTGCGCCACCTCAAGGCGAACAACGACGTGCGCATCCGCCACCAGGAGCGCGCGGCGACGCCTCAAGCGCCGGCTTCCGCGAGGCCGGCCTGCCGGTCATGCCGTCGGTCTCGCACATCGTGCCGGTGATGGTCGGCGATCGCGGCGCTGTGCAAGCAGCTTTCCGACGAGCTGATGGACGAGCTACGCGATCTACGTCCAGCCGATCAACTACCCGACCGTGCCGCGCGGGCACCGAGCGGCTGCGCTTCACCCCGACGCCGTTCCACACCGACGCCGACATGGACCGGCTGGTCGACGCCCTCACCCAGGTCTGGGCCCGTCACCGCCTCGGGTTCGCGGCGTAAAGGACAGACTGTCACCCCGGACGGCGCGAAGCGCCGGTTGACGCCTGCCCGGCGTCCACCGGACGCAGGGCCCGAACATGCCAGTGGCATGTTCGGCGGCACCAACGGGTCCATCTCGCCGAGTCGAGCAAGCGGGTAAACGGGTCCCGGCTCTCGCCGCTGCGCGGCTTGGCCGAGATGACAACCCGGATGCTTCTCTGCCTCCCCTCGCCCGCGCGTTCATGGCATGATCGCCGCAATAAGAACGCCAGCGAGGAGCCTGTCCATGCCGCACATCGTCGACGTCCACACCCATTTCGCGCCTGGCGGGCGTCGCGCCCAAGCTCGGCATCGATCCCAAATTCCTCAACCCGGTGAAGGCCGGGCGCAACACGGTCACCAACTATCGCGGCCTTCCCGCGGTCGGCTATGCCGAGATGGGCGAGTTCGACACCCACATGGAGGTGAACGAGAAGGCGGGCGTCACCAAACGGCTGCTGTCCACCGGCTTCACCGCCGAGACGCTGAGCCACGAGACCGCCAAGCCGTCGCGCGAGATCTGCGAAGTGGTGAACGACGAGATGGCGGCGGTCGTCGCGCGCGCGCCCGACCGGCTGTGGGGCATCGGCATCGTCAACCCGCTCGACGCCGATAACGTGGCCGAGGCCGAGCGCTGCTTGGGGCCGCTCGGCTTCAAGGGGCTGTGCGCGTCCACGAGCTGGCACGACCGCTTCCTCGACAACCCGGAGGCGTATCCCTTCTGGGAGTGGGCCGAGGACCGCCAGGCGCCGATCTTCCTGCATCCGCCGCGCGTGCCGATCGGCCACGCCACCCAGATGGGACAGTACAAGCTGGACGAGCTGGTCGGCCGGCCGTTCGACACCGCCATGTGCCTCGCGCGCATGATCCTGTCCGGCCTGTTCGACCGCTTCCCGCGCCTGCAGGTCTGCGTCGCGCACATGGGGGGCGGTCTGCTGCCGGTGATGGGGAGGCTCGATTTCGGCTGGCGGCTCGGCTCGGACGGCATGCCCGAGAACGCCAGGATCAAGCTGCGTCGAGCCGCCGTCGAGCTACCTGAAGAAGCACCTGTTCGTCGACACGATGGGGTTCTGGGCGCCGCACGTGAAGGAGGCGCTCGACGTGTTCGGGCCGGACCGGGTGATGTTCGGCACCGATTACGGGCCGGTGCCGCTCGACCCGCGCGAGCATATCGACATCGTGAAGGCGATGGGCCTCGCCCCCGCTGACGAGGAGAAGGTGTTCTGGCGGAACGCCGACGCCTATTTCAAACTAGGGATGGCGTAGCCACACCGATTTGTCACCCCGGCCGAGCCGCCCGTGGCGGCGAGAGCCGGGGCCCATCTCCGTGCTCCACGGACAACCGATAATGGGTCTCGGGTCTGCGGTGCACCGCTATGCGCTGCACCGCGCCCGGGATGACAGTCGAGAAGCTGCCGCCTCGGTTCCCCTACCCGCCCGGCTATCCACCGGTGTAGGATTTTGCCCAACGAGAACCGGGAAACGTCCCAGAGGAAACGTCCATGGCCCACATCATCGACATCCACACCCACTGCTCGGCGCCGCCGAAGGGCGATCCGCTGGGCGTCGCCGGCGCGATGCGCGGCAAGATGGTGGGCAAGAACCTCTATTCGGACTATGGCGGCATCCCGATGATCGCCTACTGGCCGCTGCAGGATTTCGCCGCGCAGCAGGAGGTGAGCCACAAGGCCGGCATCGATTTCCGCCTGATGTCGAACCCGTTCTCGTCCGAGGTGCTGACCAACGTCTCGCAGAAGCCGGCAGGCGACGTGGTGAAGCATTGCAATGACGAGATCGCCGAGCTGGTCGACGGCGTCGGCGACGCGGCCGGGCTCGCCACCGTCAATCCGCTCGATGCCTCCCAGATCGCGGAGGCCGAGCGCTGCCTCGCCGCCGGCTTCAAGGGGCTGCAGATCGTGACGTCGTGGCACGGCAAGTATCTCGATACCGAGGAGGCGTGGCCTTTCTGGGAATGGGCCGAGGACCGCGCCGTCCCGATCTTCCTGCACCCGCCGCGCATCCCGGTCGGGCACGACCAGAAGATGGACCAGTACAAGCTGGAGGAGCTGGTCGGACGCCCGTTCGACACCGCCATGTCGGTGGCGCGGATGATCCTGTCCGGCCTGTTCGACCGCTTCCCGAAGCTGCAGATCTGCGTCGCGCACATGGGCGGCGCGCTGCTCCCCTGCATGGGCCGGCTCGATTTCGGCTACAGGCTCGGCTGCGAGGGCATGCCCGAGGACGCCGCGATCAAGTGCAAGGAGATGCCGTCGAGCTATCTCCGCAAGAACCTGCACGTCGACATCATGGGGGTGTGGGCGCCGCACGTGAACGAGGCGGTCGAGGTCTTCGGCGCCGACCGGGTGATGTTCGGCACCGATTACGGCCCCGTGCCGGTCGATCCGAAGGCCCATGTCGACATCGTCAACGGGCTGGCGCTGTCAGACGCCGACAAGGAAAAGATCTTCTGGAAGAACGCCAACGCGTTCTTCGGGCTCGGGCTGAACTAGGGGACATGCAGATGATCGTCGACATCCACACCCATTTCAACGAGCCCGGCGTCGCCGAGAAGTTCGGCATCGACATGCGCAACCCGGGGCCGGGCTACACGGTGCTGCCGTCCTCGCAGATGCGCGAGTTCGGCCAGTTCGACAAGCAGATCGAGGTGAACGAGAAGGCCGGCATCGACAAGCGGCTGATGTCGAGCCCGTTCGGCGCCGAAATGATGTCGGCGCTGACCACCAGGCCCTCGATCGACGTCGTTGCCGCGGTGAACGACGCCACCGCCAAGACCGTCGCGCGCAAGCCCGACCGGCTGTGGGGGCTCGGCACGGTCAACCCGCTGGAGAAGGATCACATCAAGGAGGCCGAGCGCTGCATGGGCCCCCTGGGCTACAAGGGGCTGTTGTGCACCACCTCGTGGCACGGCACGTTCCTCGACGACGAGGCGGCCTATCCGTTCTGGGAGTGGGCGGAGGATACGGCGACGCCGATCTTCCTCCACCCGGTGCGCACCCCCATCGGCCACGACCAGCAGATGGACCAGTACAAGCTCGACGAGTTGATCGGCCGGCCGTTCGACACCGCCATGTGCCTCGCCCGGATGATCCTGTCGGGCCTGTTCGACCGGTTCACCAGCCTGCGCGTCGTGGTGGCGCATATGGGCGGCGGGCTGCTGCCGGTGATGGGCCGGCTCAATTTCGGCTGGGAGCTCGGCTGCGAGGGCATGCCCGAGCGCGCCAAGATCAAGTGCAAGGAGCGGCCCGACACCTACCTGAAAAAGCATCTGATGGTCGACACGATGGGCGTGTGGGCGCCGCACGTGCGCGAGGCGCTGGAGGTGTTCGGTCCCGACAACGTGATGTTCGGCACCGATTACGGGCCCGTGCCGCTCGACCCCAAGGAGCATGTCGACATCGTGAAGCAGATGGGCCTCTCCCCGGCCGACGAGGAAAAAGTGTTCTGGAAGAACGCCGATTCCTACTTCAAGCTCGGGATGGCGTAGCCGCACGCATTCAAATTGTCACCCCGGACAGCGCGCCCGCGCGCCGAGCCGGGCCCATCTTCCCGCGTATCGTTCGTTGCAGCATGAGTCCCGTTTCGCGCCGCTGCGCGGCTTGGCCGGGATGACGACGGGGACGGGCGAACGCGCCGCACCCACGACGCTTGCCCTTCGCGCCTCCGCACGGCACTTTGCGGAAAAGGGAAGACGCGCATGCCGGCAGACACGCCGAAGATCGACTACACCTATCCGCGCGCGCTGGTGAAGGGCGCGCAACCGCCCGCCGGCTGCCGCAAGATCGAGGGCCTCTACGTCGCGATGCGCGACGGGGTGAAGCTCTGCGTCGATGTCTACCTGCCCGACGCGCCCGGGACGTACCCTGCCCTGCTATCCCTCTCGCCCTACATGCAGGACATCCAGCGCCAGCCGCCGCACTGGTCGCACGCGATCGAATCGGGCGCCACCTCGTTCTATGTGCCCAAGGGCTACGTGCACGTCATCGCGCAGGGGCGCGGCGGCGGGCGCAGCCAGGGCGAGTGGCGCTGGTTCGACGAGGCCGAGCGCACCGACGGCTACGACCTGGTCGAATGGGTCGCGGCCCAGGACTGGTGCACCGGCAAGGTGGGCATGATCGGCGATTCCTATTGGTCGTGGGTGCAGTACCACGCCGCCATCGCCCAGCCGCCGCACCTGGCCTGCGTGTGCCAGTGCGATTCCTCGTCCGACCTGTACCGCGACGTGTGCTTCCAGGGCGGCATCTTCGATTTCCAGTTCCTCGGCAACTGGGCGCAGTACGTGGCGGCACAGACCGCCTGGCCCGGCCCGGTCGAGGGCAAGAAGCCCTCGATGAATCTGCATTACGAGGTGATCTCGCACCCGTTCGACGGAAAGTGGTATCGCGACCGCTCGGCGTGGACGAAGCTCGACCGCATCAAGGTGCCATCGATGCACATCGCCCCCCAGGGCGGCGCGCTGCATTTCCGCGGCCAGCTCTGGGCGTGGCCCCGAATCCAGGCGCCGAAGAAGCTGCTGGTCGTGCCGCCCACCGGCTTCTGGTCACATGTACGCTATTTGACAAACCGCGCGCTCAACCGCCAGATGCTGCGCTGGTACGATTACTGGCTGAAGGGGATCCAGAACGGCATCATGGACGAGCCGCCGGTCGCCATCTTCGATTCGGCGACGCGCGCCTGGCGCCACGAGGCCGAGTATCCGCTCGCCCGCACGCGCTGGACCAGCTACTACCTGCGCGCCGGCGCCGACGGCCCCGCCACCGCCCCGCCCTACGGCACGCTCGCCACCGAGCCGCCGGCGACCGACGAGGCGCCCGACACGTACCGCATGCCCGACTCCTATGCCCGGCTCACCAAGGGCGAACCGGTCATCGCCTTCGCGACCCCGCCCGCGGACGCCGACCTTCGGCTGTGGGGGCCGCTGTCGCTCACCCTTTTCGCGTCATCGTCGCAGCCCGACACGGCGTTCTACGCCTACGTGAACGACGTGGCGCCGGACGGCGCGACGCGGCCGCTGTCGCGCGGCATCCTCAAGGCCTCGTTCCGCGCGGTCGACGAGGCGCGCTCGGGCCCCGGCCAGCCCTTCCACCCGTTCGAAAAGATGGAGCTGCTGGAGCCCGGCCGGACCTACGAGTTCCGCATCGAGCTGCGCCCGATCTTCCACACCATCCGCCGGGGCCACCGGCTGGAGCTGCGCCTCGCCAGCGAGGACATCGCCTACAACAACTTCCAGCGCCAGATCGACGTGCAAATCCTGCCCTGGCCGGTGGAGAACGCGATCCGCCACGACCCGGCCCACCCCTCGCACCTCACCCTGCCCGTCATCCCCGACGCACCCGAGATCGCGCCGGTCGCCGCGCCGGTCGCCGACATCGACTGGCCGCTGACCCCCGGCTCCTGGATGCCCAACACCGATGGCTGGCCCCTGGAGGGGGACTGACTCCGGGCCGCGCCGGCCGCGAATTGGCCAGCCGAATGTGGCAGTGATACCGAATTGTGGCATCGGTCACACCTTGGCCACTGGACGAGCCCCCCACTTCAATCCGTATAAATACTTATCCGTATTTCTACTGATCCCCCACATCCCAGCGATTGCGAAGCCCGATTAAAGGGCGGGAACCGTCGTCTACGTCCGGCGGCAAAATGGGGGAACGGGAAGCTTGCGAAGTGCAACGGCCCTGGTGGCCGTGGCCATGTCTGCGGCGATGCTGCTGTGGGCGTTCGGCGGCGGGATGGCGATGACGGACGCGGCGACCGGGCTGGTCCGCCAGGTCGCCGGCCACGCCTTCGTCGTCGAGGGGTGGCGGCGCACGGTGCTGGCGGCGGGCGCGCAGCTTCACGTCGGCGACACGCTCCAGGCCGGGCGCGACGGCCCGTTCCAGGTCACCTTCGCCGGCGACGCGATCCTGACCGTCGCCGCCGGCGCGCGCATCACCCTGACCCATTCGGTGTTCGGCAAGGCGGCCGACGCGGGGGCGATCCGCGAGGCCTTTTGCGAGGTCGCGCGCGACATCACCGGCTTCGTGCTGCGTACCCTGCTGCCGAAGGCGCGGATCGTCTCGCCCCCGCCCTCGATCGGCGTGCGGGGCTGAGAAGGGCCCGGCGCGCGCGGCGCGGCCGGGCCCCGGTTCTCACATCTGCGGCGGCACGCCCATGAAGTCGCGCTTGCCGAGTTCGAGGCCGTTGTGGCGCAGCAGGTCGTAGGCGGTGGTGCAGTGGAAGTAGAAGTTGGGCAGGCAGAAGTTCAGCACCAGCCCCTGCCCGGTGAACTTGCGCTCGCCCGACGGGAACTGCATCGTGATCTGCTTGTCCTCCTGGCCGTCGACCTGGGCGGGCTTGATCGACTTGACGAAGTCGACCGCCTTCGCGATGCGCGCCTTGAGTTGGGCGAAGCTCGTCTCGTTGTCCTCGAACTTCGGCACGTCGACGCCGGCGCATTGGCCGACCGCGTTGACCGCATGCGCGCAGGCCTGGCGCACCTGGCGGACCAGCGGGAACATGTCGGGATAGAAGCGCGTGTTGAGCAGATACGCCTCGTCGAGCTTCTTTTCCTTGGCGTGGGCCTCGGCCTTGTCGAGCACGGCCGACAGCGCGGTCAGGTGCTGCACGAAGATCGGCGCCGACACCTTGTAGAGAGAAACGGGCATGGACAGTGGCTCCTTGGCAGCCGCGCGTCATGCGCGGACTGCGCGCGAACTTTAGCGATCCTCGGCCCCGCGGTGAAGGGGCTCCTAGATATCCGCCGGGGCGAGCGCCGGCTTGCCGCGGATCAGGTCGGACGCCTTCTCGGCCAGCATGATGGTCGGCGCGTTGATGTTGCCGCCGAGCGGCAGCGGCCAGACCGAGGCGTCGACCACGCGCAGCCCCTCGGTGCCGCGCACGCGGAAGGAGGGATCGACCACCGCCTCGGCGTCCGTCCCCGCCTTGCAGGTGCCCGCCGGGTGATAGATCGTGATCATGTTGGCGCGCACGAAGGCGTCGATCTCGGCGTCGGTCTTGACCTCCGGCCCGGGCAGGAAGCGCGGCCCGATCAGCTCCTTGAACGGCTCGGTCTCGGCGACGGCGGCGCAGAATCGGAAGCCCTCGCGCATCGCGCGCCGGTCGTACTCGGTCGACAGGAAGTTGTTGAAGATGCGCACCTTCTCCATCGGGTCCGTGGATTTCAGCGTCACCGTGCCGCGGCTCTCCTCGCGCACGTGGCAGAACAGCAGCGAGATCACGTCGGGGCTGCGCTTGCGCCAGCCGGGGAACCATTCGCGGGTGAGGAAGCCGCCCGACCCGCAATAGGCCTGGATGTCCGGCACCTCGACGTCGGGCGTCGAGCGGATGAAGGCCGTGCCCGAGGCCGGCAGCAGCGTGCCGAAGCCGGAACGGAACATCCAGGCCCGCGCCATCGCGAACGCCAGCCGGTCCATGCGCAGCCCCTCGATGAAGGGCGACTTGTCCTTGCGGGCATAGAGGCTGGTGAGGCTCGGATGGTCCCACAGGTTGCGGCCGACGCCCGCGAGGTCGACGCGCGGGGTGATGCCGAGCGCCTTCAGCTCGTCGGCCGGCCCGATCCCCGACAGCATCAGGAGCTGCGGCGAGTTATAGGCGCCCCCCGACAGGACGATCTCCGCCGCGTGCGCCACCTCGGTGCGGCCGTCCTTGACGTACTCGATGCCGGTGGCGCGCGGCCCGTCGAACAGCAGGCGCGTCGCATGGGCGCGCGTGACCAGATGCAGGTTCTTGCGGTGCTTCACCGCCGGCCACAAATAGGCGACCGCGGCCGAGCAGCGCCAGCCGTCGCCGATCGTGTGCTGCATCTTGGAGAAGCCGTCCTGGACGGGGCCGTTATAGTCGTCGTTGGCCTTGTAGCCGAGCGCCGGGGCGGCCTCGACGAACCGGTCGTACACCACGTCGGCGGCCGGGTTGCGCCGCGTCTTCAGCGGCCCGCCGCCACCCCGCCATTCGTTGGCTCCGCCGTCGAAGCATTCGGCGCGCTTGAAGTAGGGCAGCACGTCCGCATAGGACCAGCCCTTGAGGCCGAGCTGCGGCAGCCGGTCGAAATCGTTCGGGTTGCAGCGGACATAGGCCATGATGTTGATCGAGGACGAGCCGCCCACCACCTTGCCGCGCGGGTGGAAAATCGAGCGGTTGTCGACGTTGGGCTCGGGCTCGCCCTGGTAGTTCCAGTTGTAGCGCGGGTTCGACCAGATCTTGCCGACGCCCAGCGGGATGTGGATCAGCGGGTTCTTATCCTCGCCGCCGGCCTCGAGCACCAGCACGCGCCGCCCCTCGTCCTCGGAAAGCCGCGCCGCCAGCACGCAGCCCGCCGAGCCCGCCCCCACGATGATGGTGTCGTACCCCTCCGCCATGACGTCCCTCTGGTTTTGCGCGCGCGGCGATACTGCCCGAGATCGCGCGGGATCACAAAGGGCGGGTCGGAAACCCGCCCCTACGACGGCTGGCTAAACTTGTGTAGTGGCCGGTCCCCGACCGGCCCGCCCTACAGCCCCAGCACCCGCTCGGCGTTTCCGTGGAAGATCTTCTCCATCACCTCGGGCTTGTAGCCGAGCTCGTCCCATTCGCGCATCAGCCGCTCGTAGGGGATCGAGGGGTAGTCGGAGCCGAACATGATCTTGTCGACCAGCCGCGAGCGCGCGTCGCGCTTGACCGAGTCCGGGAAGTATTTCGGCGCCCAGCCCGACAGCTCCCAGTAGACGTTGCCCTTGTGCAGCGCGACCGCCGTCATCTCCTCGGACCACGGCCAGCCGGGATGCGCGGCGATGATGGTCAGGTCGGGGAAGTCGGCGGCGAGATCGTCGATATGCGACGGGTGGGCGTGGCGGATGCGCGCGCCGAGCCCGCCGGGCAGGCCCGCCCCCATGCCGGTGGTGCCGACATCGATCATCACCGGCACCTTGAGCGCGCTGATCGTCTCGAACAGCGGGTAGAAGCGCCGGTCCGACACGGCGAAATGGCCCATGATCGGGTGGAAGTGGAAGCCCAGCATCTTGAGGTCGCGGATCGCGGTCTCGGCCTGGCGGATGGCGATCTCGCCCTTGAACGGATCGACCGCACCCCAGGCCTGGAGCACCACGTCCTTATGCCGGTCGCGCATGGCGGCGACATACTCGTTGGTGCAGGGCTCCGTCGCGACGGCGGTCTCGATGTCGAACGCGACCAGCACCGGCTCGACGCCCGCGGCCTTGAACTCGGCGATGACGTCCGCCTCCTCCTTCGCCTTCCAGGGACGGTTCCAGTACTTCTCCAGCGCCTCGACATACGGCCCCTGCGCGGTGATCCAGGGCTGGGTGTTCGGGTAGCAGTGCAGGTCGATTCTGCGCATGACCGGTTTCGCCTCAACCTAGGCCGTTCGCCCTGAGTAGCGCCGACGGCGCGTATCGAAGGGCGAATGCGGCACGATCTTGGGACTTCGCCCTTCGATATGGCCGCTTCGCGGCCTACTCAGGGCGAACGGGATGTTCGAATTGCGGCGCCTCACTCCGCCGCCGTCTTCTCGGCCGCGACCTTCTTGGCGATGTCCTCGACGAGCTGCTTCTTCGACACCTTGCCGAAAGCCGACAGCGGGAAGTCGTCCATCACCTCCAGCCGCTCGGGCAGCTTGTGCTTGGCCATCTCCTCCTTCTGAAGATGTTCGATGAGGGAATCGAAGGTGACCGCCTGCCCTTCCTTGGGGATGATGCAGGCGCACATGCGCTCGCCCAGCACGTCGTCCGGATAGGGGATGCAGGCGACGTTCTGCACCGCCGGGTGGGTGAGGATCAGGTTCTCGATCTCCTCGGCCGAGATCTTCTCGCCGCCGCGGTTGATCAGGTCCTTCTTGCGCCCCTCGACCATATAGCGGCCGGAAGGGTGCTGGCGCATCAGGTCGCCCGAGCGGTAGAACCCGTCGGACGTGAAGGCGCGCGCGTTGTGCTCGGGCGTGCCGTAATAGCCGCGCAGCGTGTAGGGGCCGCGGCAGCAGAACTCGCCGACCTCGCCGAACGTCACGATGTTGTCGTCGTCGTCGAGGATGCGCACCTCGTCGTCCGGGCTGATCGGCAGGCCGACCGTCTCCATCCGCACGTCCTCGGGATCGTCCTTGCGGACGAACATCAGCATGCCCTCGGCCATGCCGAAATTCTCCTGCACGAAAACCGAGGGGATCAGCTCCTTGGTGCGCTTGCGCACCTCGGGTTGCAGGCGCTGGCCGCCCGACTGGATGAACTCGAGGCTGGTGAGATCGTACTTCGTGATGGCCGGATCGTTGATCCAGCGGATCAGCAGCGCCGGCACGACGTGGATGTGCGTCACGCCGTGCTCCTGCACCAGGCGGAACACCTCCTCGCCGCGGGTCGAGGTGTGCAGCACCACCGTGCCGCCGCGAATGAGGAAGCCCTGCATGCCGGGACAGGCGAGCGGCAGATTGTGGGCGAGCGGCAGAATGTCGAGCAGCACCTTGCCCTCGGCGACGCCCGTCACCGTGCCCGCGGTCTTGGAGTTGTAGATGTAGTCGTTGTGGGTGCGCGGGATCAGCTTGGGGATGCCGGTGGTGCCGCCGGAAAGCTGGAACACGGCCGGGTCGGTCGGGTCGACGCGGTTGTGCAGCCCGTCGAGCCTGTCGGCGGTCGCGGTCGGCTGGCGCGCGATCAGCTCGGCGAGCGAGTGCAGCCCATCCGCCGCGTCGCCCAGAACGATGCCATGCTTCACGACGTCGTTCTCGCGCATCACCCGGGCGAGCAGCGCGCGGTAATCGTAGTCTTTGGTGGCGTCCATCGCGACGCAGGCGACCGCGCCCGAAAGCTGCACGAACTGGGTCAGCTCGCGATAGCGGTGGGTGGCGAGCGCCATGATGGGGATGGCGCCGATCTTCTGCAGGGCGAAATAGAGCAGCGCGAACTCGGCGACGTTCGGAAGCTGGACGACGACGCGGTCGAGCGGCTTGAGGCCGAGATCGACCAGGTTGAGCGCGAGGCGGGTGGAATCCTCGTCGAGCGCCTTGTAGGTCCAGGTGCGGCCCGCCGAGACGATGGCGGTCTTTGTCGCGTATTTCTTGAAGATGTCCGCGAACTGATGGGCGATCGTGCGATCTTCCCAATAGCCCTTATCGCGGTAGCGCTGGGCGAACTCCGGCGGGAATTTGACAACCCCTTCCAGCATTCGTCGTCTCCTTGGTACCTGAGGCGCTCCACGACTGTCACCCCGGACGGCGCATCGCGCCGATCCGGGGCGCGTCTCAAAGGCGCCGCGCCGCGTCCATATAGGTCCCGGCTCGCGCCACGAACCAGATTCGTGGCTTGGCCGGGATGACAGAAGGATTATGCGTCATGGTTTTGCGACATCAACCGCTAGGTCGAGTTGGCGAAGCCGCCATCGATGATGATGATCTCGCCGGTGACGAACTTGTTCGAGACGATCATGTTGACCATCGTCTCGGCCACGTCTTCGGCGGTGACGTTGCGCTTCAGCGGCGTGTAGCGGGCGCGCCGGGCCATCAGCCCCTCGTAGTTCTCCGCCAGCGTCCGCTTCATCCAGTCGCCCTCCATCCAGCCGGGGGCGACGCCATTGACACGGATCTCGGGGCCGAGCGCGCCGGCGAGCGTGCGGGTCAGGTTGGCGACGGCAGCCTTGGAGGCGGCGTAGACCAGCGGCTGCGGACCGGGACGGAGGCCCGCGATCGAGCAGGTGTTGACGATCGCGCCGTGCGCCTTCTTCAACAGCGGAGCCGCAGCCCGCGTCACAAGAAACAGCCCCAGCACGTTGGTATCGAACACCTTTTTCCACTGCTCGACGTCGACGCCCTCAAGGTCCTTGGGCTCGGTCTCCATCGTGGTGCCGGCATTGTTCACCAGCGCATCGAGCCGGCCGAACGTCTTTTCCACCTCGGCCAGCATGCGCCGCACCGAGGTGTCGTCGCCCACGTCGGCCTGGATGGCAATCGCCCTGGCGCCCTTGGCCTCGGCTTCTCGCACGACCTCCTTGGCCGCGTCGGACGACCGTGAATAGTTGACGGCCACGTCGTAGCCGGCACCGGCCAGCGCCAGCGCCGCCGCCCGGCCGATGCCCGTGCCGCCGCCCGTGACCAGTGCGGCGGGACGCTCGCCGTTCACCTCGACCCCCGCGCGGGGAGTGTGCCGTATCCGCTTCCCAACATGCCCAGTCCCACTGTGAAGATGGCCGCAACCTAGAGGATGGCGGGCCGAAGCTCAATATGTCAGCCGTGCGTCAGCCGGCCACCTTATGGCGCAGCGCGACCATCGTCGGCACGCGCGCGTCGGACGGCACCTCCCACTCGCTGACGAACAGGCGGGGGCCCGGCTTGGCGCCGCGCTGCAGGGTGAACCAGCCGTCCGCCGCCTCGGGCGCCCCGCGCAGCATCGCGCTGGGAAGGGCGCAGACCGGATCGCGACCGCCCGGCGCCGAGATGTGGTCGACCCCGGCCGCGTGCAGCGCCGCCTCGAGCGCGGCCGACAGGGGATGGCGCGACAACAGGAGGGTCGGCACCGCGAACTCCTGCGCGATGGCGGCGGTCGGCCGGAAATTACCGGCGTCCGCCGTCTCCGACATCGGCTCCTCGGCGATCATTACCAGCGCACCGACCCCGGCTTCGCAGAAGGAACGGGCCAGCGCGCAGGCGATCTCGGTCGCCTCCGGCTCGACCGTCGCCCCCGGGGCGGGCCGGTGGCCGATCAGGCGGGCGGCCAGCGTCCGCACGCCCGTGACGCAGCCCAGCACGGTCGATTGCTCGCGCGTCTCCGCGCACAGCGCGCGGGTGATCTCCAGCACCGCGCGGATCTGCGGCGCCTCGGCAAGGCTGGCGGCAGAGGGCAAGCGGCGCGGCGGGGCCGGGGTGCCGACCACCCGGCCCTCGGCATCGCGCGCGGCCCGCGCGCCGGCGGCCTCGGCCTCGAGCCAGCCGTCGAACCAGGAGAGCACGCCGTCGGCCTGGATGTGGCGCTGGAAGCGGCGCAGCGCGCCGGCTGCGGCGGCCGGGTCGGCGAGGGCTTGCTCCCAGGACAGCTCGGCCCAGCCCAGCGCGACGCGGAAGGCCATGGGAAGGTAAAGGTCGCGCCCCAGGCGGGCCTGGAGCCGGTTCAGCGGGACTGACATCTGATGCGGTGCGGGGTCAGACTACTGGATGTAGTGGGTCAGGATCAGCGACAGGCCCGGGACGTAGGTGATCACCATCAGGGCCACGATGTTGATAATAATGAACGGTACGAGGCCCGGATAGAGGCTCGACAGCGGCGTCTTGAACACCGCCTGGGCGACGAAAATGTTGATCCCGAAGGGCGGGGTGAACATGCCGATGGCCAGATTCACCGTCATGATGATGCCGAAATGCACCAGGTCGACGCCGATATGGCGCGCGACGGGGGCGAGGAGCGGCGTCAGCACCAGGATCGCCGAGCCCGGGTCCAGCAGGCAGCCCACCGCGAGCAGCAGGACGTTGATCGTCAGCAGCACCTGCCAGGGCGAGGCGTTGAGGTCCGAAATCATCTGGGTGAGCGCCTGGGGCACGCCCGAGACCGTCAGCAGCCAGGCGAACACGCCCGACGCGGCGACGATGATCAGCACCTGCGCGGTCAAATACATCGAGCTGACCGCGACGTCCCAGATGTCCTTCCAGTTCACGTCGCGATAGATGTAGCGCGTGACCAGCATGGCGTAGACGCAGGCGACGCCCGCCGCCTCGGTCGGCGAGAAGATGCCGGCATAGATGCCGCCGAGGATGATCACCGGCATGCCGATCGCCCACGAGCCGGCGCGTGAGGCGAGGACGAACTCGTGCCAGTCGAAGCGCGCCCGCTCGCGGATGCCCTTGCGCTTGGCGTAGATCATCAAGTAGACCGCGAGCAGCCCGGCGATCAGCAGGCCCGGCAGGATGCCGGCGACGAACAGCAGAGCGATCGACTGCTCCGCCGAATAGCCGTACAGAATCATGATGATCGAGGGCGGGATTATCAGCCCGATCGAGCCGGCCGAGGCGAGCAGCCCCGACGAGAAGCGCTCGTTGTAGCCGGTCTCCATCATGCGCGGATAGAGGATCTGGCCAATCGCCGCCACCGCCGCCGCGCTCGACCCGGAGATCGAGCCGAACACCGTGTTCGCCCCCACCACCGTCAGCGGCAGCGAGCCGCGCACGCCGCCGATGATCGCCAGCACCCAGTCGACCAGCCGGCGCGCCATGCCGCCGCGGCCCATCAGCTCGCCCGCGAAGATGAAGAACGGCACCGAGATCAGCGCGAACTTGTCGACGTTGCCGAACATCTGCAGGTGCATCTGCGTCAGCGGCACGTGCATGAACATGGTCAGCACCACCGCCGACGAGATCAGCAGGATCACGAAGATCGGAAAGCCGAGGATGAGAAGGGCGATCGGCAGGACCGCCATGGCCCAGATCATGCGGACGCTCCCCTGTGTGGCGCGGCGCTCACTCCGCCGACAGGTCCGTCTCGGCGCGCGCGCCCGCCTGGGCGTCGAACCGGCCGCTGAGATATTGGCGCACCCGCACCACGAACACCACGGTCAGCGCCACGAAGCCCAGCGTGATGGCCGCGTGCGGCACGACCATCGGCACCCCGGCGATCACGCTTTTCGCGCCCATCCGTTCGAACAGGGCCGTCGCGCGCCACGAATGCACCGCCACGAAGGCGCAAATTCCCACTGACGCCGCCCAGGTGACGAAGTTGACGATCTCCTTCCACGGGCTCGGCAGGGTCGAGGACAGAAGGTCCATGCGCAGATGGGCGCCGTCCCAGGCCACCAGGATGACGCCGACGAACACGCACCAGATCATGATGAAGATCATGATCTCCTCGGCCCACGGGATGGGCGCCAGGAAGACGTAACGCGCGACGACGTTGGCGAAGTTCAGCCCGATCGAGGCCAGGATGAGGACACCGATGACCAGCTTGGGCACGGCCAGAAGCCAGCGCGCCACGACGCCCGGGCGTGCGCCCGCGGGACCGCCTCCGTTCATGCGACTTCGCCCTTTGCCCGGGCCCTCGCCCGGTCCCTGTCACCGTCTTGTTCTTTTGGGTCGATCGTCTTGTCGCCCGGGCGCCCCCGCCCGGATCAGCATCACTTTGGCAGACTCGGGGCCCCTTTCCAAGCACCGCGACGGGCCGCCCGCCAGGCTCAGACCGTGTGAATATATCGGGGCGAACCGGGCACCGTCGAAAACGCACATGCTCTCAGCGTGTGCCGGCGCGCAGCGCACCCGCCCGCCGCGCGGCGCCGGCGGCGATGAAGTTGGTGTCGTTGCCCGCCAGCACAAATCGCACGCCCTTGTCGATATAGCGGCACATCGCGTCCTCGGCGCCGATGCCGCCCATGCCGGCCCACTTGCCGTGCTTCTTGCACGCGGCGAGGACCGTCTCGTAGGCGGCGAGGATGCGCTGGTGCTCGAACTGGCCCTGCAGCCCGAGCGACGAGGTGAGGTCGCCGGTGCCGATCATCACCACGTCGACGCCCTCGACCGCGGCGATCTCGTCGGCGCGCGAAATGGCGTTCTCGGTCTCGACCATGACCACCACCAGCAGCGACGCGTTGACCGCCGCCGCGCCGTCGCGCGCGTTCACGCTCTGGGCATAGTCGAACTGCGCGATCGGCCCCGAGGTCGAGCGGTGGCCGAGCGGCGAGAATTTCTGCCGGTCGACGATCTCGCTGGCCTGGGCGGCCGATTCGACGTGCGGCATGACGATGCCCAGCGCGCCGCCGTCGAGCACCCGGCTCGCCATGTTGTGGTCGTATTCGGGCACGCGCACGATCGGCGAGATGCCGCACGAGCGCGCGGCGGCCGCGATCTGCACCGCCACGTCGGGCGACATGGTGGAATGCTCGAGGTCGATGAACAGGAAGTCGAACCCGGCCGCGCGCATCAGCCCGGCAATCTCGGGATGGCGCGAATGGCGGATGCCGGCGCCCAAGGCGGGCTCGTCTCGCTCCATGCGCTGGCGCGCCGGGTTGGGAAGGGTCAGGTCCATGACGTGTCCTCCGTTATTCCTTCGGGCCGTCACCGCGAGGCGCGAAGCGCCGAAGCGTTCGAGATGACGGAAAAGGATTCATGGTTCAGCCACGGCCACCATCGGCGGCGCGGCTGGTGTAGTAGATCCAGAGCTTCTCGGCGTGGCGGGCGCGGTCGAAGCGGTCGGTGTAGTCCGCCATCTCGGCGGCGTCGAGCGGACGCACCGCGCCCAGCGCCGCGGCGCGGTACATCGCCTCGGCATTCTCTTCGAAATGGACGCAGTCGGCCATCAGCGACTTGACCGTCTCGGCGACGACCACCACGCCGTGGGCGCGGATCAGGGCGGCGTGGCGCGCACCCAGCGTGGCGGCGAGGTCGGCGCCGCGCGCCGGGGAATCGATATGGCCGGGCACGGGATGGATCGGGATGCCGCCCGCCCAGCGCGCCGCCGCGTTCTTGACCGGGGCGAGCTTCGGCTCGTCGACCAGGGTGAACAAGGTCGCCGTCTCGGGATGAAAATGCGCGACGGCGTTAACGTCCGCCCGGCGGCGCAAAATCTCGGCATGGATGTAGAGCTCGGACGGGCGGCTTCTTGTTGTTCGGCCCGCCGAGCACGTTGCCTGCGAAATCGACGGTCAGCAGATCGTCGGGCGCCAAGGTCGCGCGGCTGTCGTCGAAGCCCTGGATCAGGAAGGCGTCGCGCCCCGGCAGGCGCGCCGAGACGTGGCCGGAATAGCCGAGAATGCCCTCGGCATTGAGGAGGCGCGTGCAGTCGCCACCTCCGCCTTCAGCACCGCCTCGACGTTCGACCCTCCGCTCATCGTCCCTTCCCGCCGCGCCCGACCCCGCGGCGCCGACGGTGGCACATCGGCGCGGGAGGCGGCAACGGGATTCGCGCGCCGGCGGCGGCGCGGCCGCGCAGCGCCTCCATCTCCTCGAGCGTGCGCGGCCAGTCCTTCTTCAGGAGCGCCGAGAGCGCCCGGTCCATCAGGAGCCGCCCGCCGGTCTGGCAGTTCGCGCAGTAGTTGGTCTCGTTGTCGCCATGCACGATGCGCTGCACCGGCGCGCCGCAGCGCGGGCAGGGCTCGCGATAGCGCCCGTGCACGGCGAAGCCCTTGCGGAAGGCCGTGACCTTCTCGGGAAACCCCTCCCCCGCCTCGTCGCGCAGCCGTTGCCGTCCATTCCGCGAGCACGTCGCAACGTGGCGCGGTGGAGCATCGCCGCCTCCTCCGCCGACAGGGTGCGGGCGAGGCGCACCGGCGACAGCTTCGCCGCGATGCAGGATCTCGTCCGAGTAGGCATTGCCGATGCCGCGAGAAGACGTGCGGGTCGGCGAGCGCGCGCTTCAGCGTGTGGCCCGAGGCGAGGATCGCGGCGACGAACGCGTCCTCGCCGCAGTCCAGCGGCTCGATCCCGCCCGGGTCGAGCGCCGCCAGCCCCGCCTCGCCCGCCACCACGTGCAGCGACGGCGCGCCGCTTGGCACCGGCCTCGGTCAGCACCAGCGCGCCGTCGGCAAAGTCGAACGCGGCCAGCGTGTACTTGCCGGCGAGCTTCGCGTCCTTCTCGCGCCAATGCAGCCGCCCGGCGATCATCAGATGCAGCACCAGCCACAAATGTCGCCCTCGAGCCCGATGGCGATGCGCTTGCCGATGCGGCGCAGCGCGACGACCTTGCGACCCGACGCCGCCGCGATGCGGCGGGTCGAACGTGCGCACCAGGAACGGGCTCGCCACGCGCACGCGCTCCAGCGTCGCGCCCAGGATGCGCGGCCGCAGGCAGTCGATATAGACCTCGATGTCGGGCAGCTCGGGCATGGCAGAAACGCTCCGTGGTCATTGCGAGCGAAGCGAAGCAATCCAAAATGCTCCTCCGCCCGCTGGATTGCTTCGTCGCTCCGCTCCTCGCAATGACGGAGAAAGCGCGCCCTACCCCGCCGCCTTCGCCTCCAGCGCGGCGATGCGGCCGGCGAGGTCGGCGAGCGCGCCGTCGTCGTCGATGGCGCGGCTGGCGGCGTCGTAGAGCGCGTCGGCGTCCGCGGCGCCCAGCATGCGGTCGACCACGCGGTGGAACTTGTCGCGCACCGCCTCGGCGTCGAGCCGGCTGCCGGGATCGCCCGGCGCGTCCAGCACTTCCTCCGACGCCGAGCCGGATTCGAGCTCGACCTCGATGCGGGCGGGCCAGCGCGCGGGATAGTGCGCGGCCAGCGCATCGTCGGCCGCGACGGTGACCTTGGCGGCGAATTCGGCGACCGGGCCCGTATCGGCGATGCGCTCGCGCGCGCACGTCGTACAGCCCGTCCGGATCATGCGCGGCGAGGCCGAGCTGGTACGCGGCGCTGACGATCGAGGTGGTGCGATTGCCCTTCGCGGTTGGGTCGAGATCATCGCCCGGTAGGCGTCGGGCACGAAGACCCGCACCGCCTTGATCGCGTCGACCGCAATGCCGCGCGCCAGGATGGCCTTGAGCCCGGCCACCGCGCCCACCGCCTGCTTCGCCGAGCAGAACGGCTTGAGCGAAAGCCGCGCGAGCGCCGCGCCGTTGCGCAAGCCCTCGGCAAACGCGGCCGGGTTGCCCTCGATGCCGTGCGCGCCCTTGAGCCACGGCCCGTCCAGCAGGGTGGCATCGCCGGTAAAGCCCTCGGCCGCCGCCCGGGCGGCGCGCGCGCCGGCGGCCGCGCCCTGGGCCATCACCAGCCAGCGCGCCGGCAGCGGCGGGGGCGGCCGGCCGGGCCCGGGCGTCGCGAGCGACGCGGCGATGGCGAGGGCATGGGTCGTCGCGCCCGCATCGAGCCCTGCGGCGCGCGAAGCGGCCGCGGCGGCGCCCAGCGGCGCCGTGAAGCAGGTCGGCCAGATGCCGCGGTAAAGCACCTTGGGCCCTTCGATGGCGAGGCCGTAGCGCGTCATCGCCTCGTAGGCGACCGAGGCCGCGTCGGCGAAGGCGGCCGCGGTCCCGGCGAGGCTCAGCGCCGTCGGCACCACCACCGCGCCCGGCGTGGTCGACGAGGCGAGATGGATGTCGTCGATCTCGGTCAGTCGGGTGACGGCGGTGCGCCGTGCCACCGCGTCGTCGTTCGAGCAGCCGCGCGAGGGCGCGGCCTTCCGGCGTGGCGAGCCCGGCGGCCAGCGCGCCCATCGTGTCGATCACGTGGCGGCGCAGGATCTCGCGGTCGGACTGGCTGAGGTCGGCCGCGCGCGCAGTGGCGACGTGGCCGGCGACGGTCTCCAATGCGCTCATGCTCTCTCCCGAAACGCGGCCGATCATAATGGCGCGCCGCCGGCGCGACAACGCCGCGCGCGATGGCTAGACTTGCCCCCCGACGCGGGAGGGAAGCATGGGCGTGCTGGACGGCAAGATCGCCATCGTCACCGGCGGGGCGAGCGGCATGGGGCGGATCATGGCGCGGGCGCTGCTGGAGGCGGGCGCCTGCGTGGCGGCGGTCGACCAGAATGCGGCGCGGGCTGGAAAGCTTCGCCGCCGAGGCGGCGGAGGCGGGCGCGGCGGACCGGTGCCACACCGTCGCGTGCGACGTGCGCGACGAGGCCGCGATCGCGGCGATGGTCGCCGGCACGGTCGAGCGGTTCGGCGGGCTGCACGCGCTGGTCAACAATGCCGGGCTCGGCCCGCAGCACGTGGTCGCCGATTTCGCGCGCCGCAAGGTGAAATTCTGGGAGGCGAAGCCGGCCGACTGGCAGCGCCTGTTCGACGTCAACGTCAAGGGGCCGTTCCTCACCGCCTGCGCCGTGGTGCCCCACCTGACGCGCCAGGGCTGGGGGCGGATCGTCAACGTGACGACCAGCTTCGACACCATGCTGGAGGAGGGATTCTCGCCCTACGGCCCCGCCAAAGCCGCGCTGGAGGCGCAGAGCGCGATCTGGGCCAAGGACCTGAAGGGCACCGGCGTCGCGGTGAACATCCTGGTGCCGGGCGGCGCGGCCGACACGCCCTTCGTGCCGGTGCGGCCGGGCCAGGACCGCGCGAAGCTGGTGCGGCCCGAGGTGATGGCCGCGCCCGTGGTGTGGCTGTGCTCCGACGGCTCTGACGGGGTGACGGGGTCGCGCTTCGTCGGCCGGCTGTGGGACACCGCCCTGCCGCCGGCGGAGGCCGCCGCCAAGGTGCGCGCGCCGATCGGCTGGGAAGGGTTCGGCGTCCAGTCCGCCTCGAGATCCTGAAGCGAAAAGCGGCTGACCCGCCCGTCCGCCCGTCGTAGACTTCGCGCAACCAGGTGAACAAGCGGGAGAGCACTATGGCCGAGCTTCTGACGCGCATGGAAGACCAGGTGGCGCCGGCGCACACCGCGCTGCTGGTCATCGACATGCAGAACGATTTCTGCGCCGAGGGCGGCTATATCGACAAGGTGGTGAAGGCCGACCTGTCGGGCTGCGAGGGCGTCGCCACGGCGATCAACGGGCTGGTCGACGCGGCGCGGACGGCGGGCGTCTCCATCGTCTGGATCCGGGCGAACTATGAGCCGCGCTATCTGGCCGACCCGATGAAGGTGCGCAACGCGGGCCGCGACCCGACCAACGCCGTGTGCTGCGCCGGCGGCACGTGGGGCTACGATTTCTGGCGCATGACGCCGCGCGACGGCGAGTTCTTCGTCGAGAAGCACCGCTACGACGCGTTCCTCGGCACGGCGCTCGACGACATATTGCGCCACAACGGCATCCGGACTCTGGTCACCACCGGCGTGGTCACCAACGTCTGCGTCGAGTCCACGCTGCGGGCGGGGTTCTTCCGCGGCTACTACATCGTGGTGCCGGAGGATGCCGTCGGCTCGTCGCACCGCGACCTGCACGACGCCACGCTGAAGAACGTGCGCATGTATTACGGCACGGTCACCGACTCCGAGACCCTCGCCGGGCTGTGGCGCGGCCAGGCCGGCTCCACCCTCCGCCGGGCCGGCTAAACGCGGTTTGACGGGGGCGATTTATGGGCTACGCTGAGGTGCGCGTTCGAGAACGATAAACGACGAATGTCTGGGAGCGGACCGCGCCGATGGACGGATTCATTGAGGGACGCGACGTCAACCTGACGTTCCGCCCGCCGAACCGCGCCGCGGTCAGGGCGCTGTCCGGCTTTGACATCGACGTGCGCGAATCCGAGTTCCTGTCGATCGTCGGCCCGTCGGGCTGCGGCAAGTCGACGTTCCTGAACGTGCTTCTGGGGCTGATCCGCCCGGACTCCGGCGACGCTCGCGCATGCGCGGGCGAGCCATCGCCGGCCCCGGCACCGACCGCGCCATGGTGTTCCAGGAATTCGGCCTGCTGCCCTGGCGCACGGTGCAGTCGAACGTCGAGCTGGGCCTCCAGCTCAAGGGCGTGCCGACCGCGGCCGCGGCGCGAGGTATCGCCGGCCGCTTCATCGAGATGGTCGGGCTGACCGGCTTCGAGGGCCATTACCCGCACGAGCTGTCGGGCGGGATGAAGCAGCGCGTCGGCCTCGCCCGCGCGCTGGCGACCGACCCCGACGTGCTGCTGATGGACGAGCCGTTCGCCGCGCTCGACGCGCAGACGCGCGACCTGATGCAGGCCGAGCTGCTGCGCATCTGGCAGCGAGGCGCAGAAGACCGTGCTGTTCGTCACCCACCAGATCGACGAGGCGATCTATCTGTCCGACCGGGTGATGGTGATGACCAAGCGGCCGGGCCGCGCCAAGAAGATCTTCGACATCGATCTGCCGCGCCCGCGCGACTACGAGATGCGGGTCACGCCCGAATTCAACGAGATGAAGCTAGAAATCTGGAACGCCCTCAAGGACGAAATCACGGTGTAGACGATGGCCGACCACCGTCACAGGCGCGACCGCGGGCCCCGCAGACGACGCAGACGACGCGCCGCGCCAGACCTTTCTGCAGCGCTACCGCAAGCCGCTGCTCGGCGCGCTGTCGGTGGTGCTGTTCCTCGCCGCGTGGCAGGCGATCTTCCTGGTGGTGCCGTTCGACCCGCTGTTCATCACCAAGCCGAGCCTGATCTTCGCAGGCGCTGGTCGACATGGCGCAGCGAGGGCGACCTGGCCCACGATCTCGCCGTGTCGGGCGTGCCGTTCCTGTACGGCTTCGTCGCGCCGCGGCGATCTGCGGCGTCGCGCTCGGCATCGTCATGGGCTGGCGCACGCGGGTCGGCTACGCGCTCGATCCGCTGATGACGCTGCTCTACGCCAGCCCGCTGATCGCGCTGGCGCCGCTGTTCGTCGTGTTCTTCGGCGTCGGCGTCGTGTCGCAAGACGCTGATCATCTTCGTGCTGGCCCTGTTCCCGTTCGTGTTCAACGCCTATGCCGGCGTGCACGCGGTCGATCCGCTGCTGATCAACGTTGTCCGCTCGATGGGCGGCAGGGAGCGCGACCTCTACTGGAAGGTGATCGTGCCCAGCGTGCTGCCCTATTTGGTGGCGGCGGCGCGCATCGCGGTCGGCCGCGCCCTGATCGGCATCCTGATCGGCGAGTTCTTCGCCGCGTCCGAGGGCATCGGCTACGCCATCGAGCGCTTCGGCAACCTGTTCGCGATCGACCGCATGTTCGGCGCCATCGTGATCATCATGGTGATCGCGGTGCTGCTGACCGAGGGCATCCGCTGGGCCGAGCGCGCGGCCTTCCCGTGGCGGGTGGGAAGCTGACATTGGCGCGCACCCTGCCCGACCCCGCCGCCCTCGGTGCCGATCCCGATGCCGCCGGTGCGCAGGCGCGTGGCGACGGTCGGAATCCGGCGTGCTGGGCTTCGGCACCATCCTCGTCGTCCTGCTGCTGTGGGAGATCCTGCCCAACGTCGTGCCGATGTCGCCAGGGACCAAGCTGTTCTTCGCGACCCCGAGCCAGGTGGTCGGCACGCTGTGGGACATGTTCGTGTCCGGCAGCGTGTGGGGACCGCTGGGCGTCAGCGCGATCGGGCTTCGCCATCGGGCTCGGCCTCGCCGTCGCGGTCGGGCTGCCGCTGGGCGTGCTGATCGGCCGGTCGCAGGTGCTGAACGCGATGTTCGATCCGTTCATCACCGCGCTCAACGCGACGCCGCGCCTCGTCTTCCTGCCGCTGCTGCTGCTGTGGCTGGGGCTCGGGCTGTGGTCCAAGGTGGCGATCGTCTTCCTTGGCGCGCTGCTGCCCATGCTGATCAACACCTACGAGGGCGTGCGCAACACCGACCGGCTGCTGGTCAACGTGGTGCGCGCCTTCGGCGCCAACGAATGGCAGATCGCGAAGATGGTGGTGGTGCCCAACGCGCTGCCCTACATCGTGGCCGGGCTGCGCCTGGCCATCGGGCGCGCGATCCTCGGCGTCGTGGTGTCGGAGTTCTTCGGCTCGTCCGAGGGGCTCGGCGTCATCATGGTCCGCGCCGCCGGGCGCTATCACGTCGACGTCGTGTTCGCGGGGGTGATCATCTTCGCCCTGCTTTCGCTCGCCATGACCGCGCTGGTCCGCCTTCTGGAGAAGCGGCTGAGCCGCTGGCGGCCGCAGCAACTCGCCCAGGACTGACGGGGGAGCGTTCCCATCCGACAAGCTGGCAGCAACAAGGCCACAAGAAAGGAGAGCGTCATGCGCACCTCACGAATTGCGTTCGCGTTCCTTGCCGCCGTCGCGGCCTCCGCCCTTCTCGCGCCGCAAGCGGCCCGCGCCGACGACCACAAGCTGCGCATCGGCATGGTGATCGGCGGCAACGGCTTCCACATCCCCAGCTACGTCGCCATGGCGCGTGGCCTGTACAAGAAGAACGGCATCGACGCGAGCTGGGTGGAGATGAACGGCCGCGCGCTGATCACCGCCGCGCTCGCCGGCAACGTCGACACCATCCCCATCCCCTCGGGCGGTGCCCAGGCCGCGCTGCGCGGCGCCAAGATGAAATACATCGTCAACGAGTCGCTGCGCTCGCAGTGGGAGATCGTGACGCCCAACGCGATCACCAAGCCCGAGCAGCTCAAGGGCCAGACCGTGGCCTACGGCCAGGAGGGCGGCGCCAACTACGACGAGGGGGCGGCCGTGCTCGCG
Source organism: uncultured Alphaproteobacteria bacterium (assembly GCA_963826605.1). Taxonomy (GTDB): domain Bacteria; phylum Pseudomonadota; class Alphaproteobacteria; order MPNO01; family DASWLB01; genus CAWGHZ01. Next base: position 693,823 of record CAWGXN010000001.1, on the reverse strand, counting down.
CGCGCCTTCAACATGCGCCCGGGCAAGGAATACAAGGTCATCTCGTTCCAGTCCGAGACGGGCGAGCTCGCCGCGCTGATCAACGGCGACGTGAAGGCGGCGCTCCTGTCCGTGCCGCACGCGGCCGAGGCGCTCAAGACGGGCAACTACCACGTGCTGCTGCGCACCGGCGACTACCTGCCGCGCGTCGGCGGCTGCTTCTGGGTGACCCAGAAGTTCTTCGACAGCCACCCGGAAACGGTGAAGGGCTTCATCAAGTCGATCGCCGAGGCGGTCGAGTACTTCCGCTCGAACAAGGAGGGCTCGATCCCGATCCTGAAGAAGTATCTCGGCTTCAAGGACGACCAGACCGCCGGCATCGTGTGGGACCAGCTGCACGACGCGTTCGGCGCGGAGATGCCGGCGAAGCTGTTCCATGCGGTGTTCGAATCGCGCCGCAAGACGATGATCCGCGCGCACGCCTGGCCGAAGGACAAGCCCCTGCCCGATCCGGAACAGTGGCTGGCGCGCTCGATGCTGGAATCGGCCTTGAAGGAGATCAACTACACCCCGACCAAGATCGGCCCGAAGAGCTGAGGGCCGTCGCCCGCACGCCAGGATAGTCACCCCGGACGGCGCGTCGCGCCGATCCGGGGCCTATCTTTCCGCTTTCGGGACGCTCCGTTGTCCCATGTCGTGGCGAGGCGCGCAGCGCCGAAGCAATCCAGGCCGCGCTGGATCGCTTCCCCTCGGGCCAGGCCCGGGGGTCACGATGACGGGAGGGTCGGTTCGAGCGGGTTCGGCTCTAATACAGCCCGCGGACGTCGCCGACCGGCATGACGGCGGGGCCGGACTGGCTGCCCGAGCCATCGAGCACGTCGGCCGTGCCGGTATCGGAATCGGCGCCGGGCTCGCTGCCGGGCTTGAACGCCTCGAGGATCACGCCGCGGTCGCCGGGCCGCGCCAGATGGCCGTTCTTCTCGTTGACGCGCACCAGCCGGATGCCCGGCGGGATGCGGAACGGGATGCCCGGCTTGCCCTTCAGCGCGTTCTCCATGAACTCCTTGAAGATCGGCGACGAGACCGACGAGCCGGTCTCGTGCCGGCCGAGCGTGCGCGGCGTGTCGAATCCGACGAACACGCCGGCCACCATGTCGGGCGAGAAGCCGATGAACCAGGTGTCCTCGCTGTCGTTGGTGGTGCCGGTCTTGCCGCCGAGCGGCTTGCCGATCGCCGCCACCCGCCGGCCGGTGCCGCGCTGCACCACGCCCTGCAGCATGGAGACGAGCTGGTAGCTCGATTGCGCGTCCGCCAGGCGCTTGCGCGTGTCGGGAATTTCGGGCGGGTCCTGGTCGTGCCAGGCGACGTTCTGGCAGTCCGGGCAGGGCCGGTTGTCGTTCTTGAAGATGGTGCGGCCGTCGCGGTCCTGGATGCGGTCGACCAGCGTGGCGTGGATGCGCTTGCCGCCATTGACGAAGATGCCGTAGGCGGTGGTGAGCCGCAGCAGCGTGGTCTCGCCCGCCCCCAGCGCCATCGACAGCACGTGCGGCAGGTCGTCGACCACGCCGAACTTCTGGGCCACCTCGGCCACCCGGTCCATGCCGACCGCCTGGGCGATGCGCACGGTCATCAGGTTGCGCAACTCCTCCAGCCCGACGCGCATCGGGCTCGGCCCGTAGAACTTGTGCTCGTAGTTGCTGGGCCGCCATTTCGGCAGGCCTGGCCCCTGGTCGGCGACGAAGGGCGCGTCGAGCACGATGCGGTTGGGCGCGAACCCGTCCTCCAGCGCGGCGAGATAGACGAACGGCTTGAACGCCGAGCCGGGCTGGCGATAGGCCTGGGTCGCCCGGTTGAACTGGCTGCGCGCATAGTCGAACCCGCCGACCATGGCGAGGACGCGTCCCGTATGCGGGTCGAGCGCGACAATGGCGCCGTCGACCGCCGGGATCTGCTCGAGCGCATAGGAGCCGGCAGGCGCCGCCTTGCCGTCCTTCTCCGGCGCCGGCGCGACCGCCACCACGTCGCCCTTGGCCAGCACGTCCGACGGCGCGTGCGGGCGCGCGCCGTAATGCTGGTCGGGCAGCGTCTTGCGCGCCCAGGCGAGGTTGTCCATCGTGATGAACCCCTCGGTCCCGTCGGACAGCCGAATCCAGGCGGCCTCCTTGTCGAGCTTGGTGACCACGGCGATGCGCCAGGCGCCCAGCGCCGCCGGCCGCTCCATCTCGTTCAGCCGCACCTGCCAGTTGGCGTCGAGCGGGATATGCGCCAGCGGCCCGCGCCAGCCATGCCGCCGGTCATAGGCGATCAGCCCGTCGCGCAATGCGTGGCGCGCGTAGCGCTGCAGCTTGGGGTCGAGGGTGGTGCGCACCGACAGGCCGCCGGCGTAGAGCTTGCCGTCGCCATAGCGCGCCACCAGCTCGCGCCTGACGTCCTCGGCGAAGAAATCGGCGTTCACCAGCTCGGTCTCGTCGCGCGAGCGCACCTCGAGCGGCGTCGCCAGCGCCTGCTTGGCCACGGCGGGCGAGATGTAGCCATCCTCGAGCATGCGGCGGACAACGTAGTCGCGCCGCGCCCGCGCAGCCTCCGGGTGGCGCTGCGGGCTGTAGTTGTTGGGCGCCTTCGGCAGGCCGGCGAGGAAGGCCGCCTCGGCCACGGTCAAATCGTCCAGCGCCTTGTTGAAGTAGTTGAGCGACGCGGCGGCCACGCCGTACGAGCCCTGGCCGAGATAGATCTCGTTCAGATAGAGCTCGAGGATGCGGTTCTTGGAGAAGGTCTGCTCGATGCGGAAGGCGAGGATCGCCTCCTTGATCTTGCGCTCGAGCGAGACCTCGTTGGTCAGCAGGAAGTTCTTCGCCACCTGCTGGGTGATGGTCGACGCGCCCACCGGCCGGCGGTCGCTGCCCAGCCGCGTCAGGTCGGTGAAGGCGGCGCGCGCCGTGCCCAGGAAATCGACGCCGGGATGGCTGTAGAAGTTGCGGTCCTCGGCCGCGATGAACGCCTTGATCACCCGCTTGGGGATCGCCGCGATCGGCACGAAGACGCGCTTCTCCCGCGCGTACTCGGCAAGCAGCCGGCCGTCGCCGGCATAGACGCGGGTCACCATCGGCGGGTTGTAGTCGGCGAGCTGCTTGTAGTCCGGCAGGCCGCGCCCGTAATGGTAGAACAGCGCGAACGCCCCGCCCGCCGCCACCGCGGCGCTTACGACCAGACCCAGGACCAGCCAGACGGCGACCCGTACCATTCTTCCCTTCCCTCGCACCCGGCCACGACGAACGCGCGGCTTCCTTTTCCGGCCGACGAACCGTGCCGGCAAAATGTGGCCGTGCTATGGCCGGTTCAATGCCTCCTGCCGGGCGAAGAACCGGTCGAGCGCGTGCGCCACGGCGCCGGTGAACCTGCGCCGGAAGCGCGGATTCTTCAGCTCGCGCTCGTCGGTTCGGTTGGACAGGTACCCCATCTCGATCAGGACGGACGGGATTTCGGGCGATTTCAGCACCGCGAACCCGGCATAGCGGTGCGCCTTGGGCAGCGTCCGCCCGACCCCGTGCAGCTCCTCCACCAGGTCGCGGGCGAGCACCGCCGAGGCGTTCATCGTGACGCGCTGGGTCAGCTCGATCAGAATCTGGGCGACCGGCTGGGAATGGGCCGAGAGATCGACCCCGCCCAGCGCGTCGGCGCGGTTCTCCTTGGCGGCCAGCGCCGCCGCCTCGGCGTCGGACGATGTCTCGGACAGAGTGTAGACCGAGGCCCCGCGCACGCTGCGGTCGGCGATCGAGTCCGCGTGCAGCGACACGAACACGTCCGCCCCGGCCTGCTGCGCGATCTTGATGCGATCGCGCAACTCGATGAACACGTCCTTGTTGCGCGTCAGCATCGCCTCGTACCGCCCCGTCTCACGCAGCGCCTTCTGCAGCACCCGGGCCATGGCCAGGGTGACGTCCTTCTCGAACACCCGGCCGGCCCCGATGGTTCCCGGATCGATGCCGCCATGGCCGGGATCGATGGCCACCAGGCGCCGGTCGCCCGGCCGGCGCCTGGGCGGTGGCGGGACGGGGCCGGGCGCCGGCTGCTGCGCTCGCGGCGGCGGCACCAGCGCGCCGTGCACCGCGGCCAGGAAGGCGGCGCGGCTGGTCGGCTTCAGATCGATTACGATGCGGTCCTTCGCCCCGCCGATCGGCGGCAGAGCGAAGGATTTGGCGATGGCGACCGGCCCGGCGAGGTCGAGCACGACGCGCGATATGCCGGGCTTGAACAGCCCGTAGCGCTGGGCGGTGACCAGGCCCCGCCCGTCGTCGGAGGCGGCGGGCAGGCGCCAGTCCACGTCGGGCAGATCGACCACCGCGCGGTAGGGGTCGGCCAGCAGGAAGACGCGGTAGGGCACCGGCGCGGTCAAGGCGAGCACGAAGCGCGTCGTCGTGCCGTGCACGCCGAGCCGCGCGTCGGTCACCACCGGCCGCGCGCCGCCGGCCGCCCGCGCCGGCGGCGCCGTCCCCGCCAGGGCCAGCGCCACGGCCAGCAGGGCGGCGGCCGCCCTCCGCCGAGCTCCCCAGATGCTGTGGATCGCCTCTCTCCTTCCCCCACATATAGCCGCGCCGGCTGCGTCGCGGCAACGCGAATCGGTCCGATTCCGGCGCAAGGCGCTGGATTCTACCGATTTTCGCCCCGCGAGGGCCACGCTTTATTCATTGTCGCGGCCGAAGCCGAGGATTATGTTACTCGGGCGAACGCGCCACGGAACCGTTTCCCGCCCCATCGAGGCGGGCCGGTGCGGCGCCGGACCCGCCCGGGCGACACGATAAGCCGGCGGCGCGAGGTTCGGAGGCGGCGCCGGTAGGGTCCGCGGCACAAGGTTAGGACAATGAGGCCGGTCCCGCATGGCGGGCGACGGCCGCCTTGAAGGCTCCGTGACGGCGCAAGGCGAGGGATCGCCGCAAGCGCCCGCAGGACGGACCCCACCCATGGCGCCGGCGGCCTCGATCACAAGAGCCCGACCGTCTCCGCTTGTTCGCGCGGAGTCCGCGGCTTCGGGCCGGAGCAAGATTTCATGTCATATCGCATGCTGATCGACGGCACCCATCCGGAAGAGACCCGGGTGGTGGTTCTGAACGGCAACCGTCTCGAAGAGTTCGATTTCGAGACCTCGACCAAGACCCAGCTCAAGGGCAACATCTACCTCGCGAAGGTGACGCGGGTGGAGCCGTCGCTGCAGGCCGCCTTCATCGATTACGGCGGCAACCGGCACGGCTTCCTCGCCTTCTCGGAAATCCACCCTGACTACTACCAGATCCCGGTGGCCGACCGCGAAGCCCTGCTGGCCGAGGAGGCGCGGCTGCAAGCCAAGGCGCGCCGAGGCCGAGGCCGAGGCGGGCGACGACGACGCGCCCGAGCCCGACGGCGACGGTGACTCCGATCACGACACCGAGGCGGCAGGCGGGGCCGGCGGCGCCCGCGACGACGCCGACGCCGCGCCCGAGCCGCTCGACCTCGGCGACGGGCCGGCCCAGCCGGCGCTGGTCGAGGGCGCGTCCGACACAATCGCGCATCCCCTCGCCGACGATGGGGACGGGCAGAACGACGGCGATGGCGACGGCGAGGCCGCGGCATCCGGGAACGCGGGCGAGCGGCCGTCCTCGCGCGGCGTCGAGACGGTCGGCGGCGACGAGACCGAGGAGGTGGAGCGCCGCCGTGTGCGGCCGCACCGCCACTACAAGATCCAGGAGGTCATCAAGCGCCGCCAGATCCTGCTGGTCCAGGTCGTCAAGGAGGAGCGCGGCAACAAGGGCGCCGCCCTGACGACGTACCTTTCGCTGGCCGGGCGCTACGCGGTGCTGATGCCCAACACCGCGCGCGGCGGCGGCATCAGCCGCAAGATTTCCAACCCCACCGACCGGCGCAAGCTGCGCAAGGTGCTGAGCGAGCTGGAAATCCCCGAGCATATGGGCGTGATCATGCGCACCGCCGGGGTCGAGCGCTCCAAGGCGGAGATCAAGCGCGACCTCGATTTCCTGCTGCGGGCCTGGGACACGGTGCGCGAGCTCACGCTGAATTCCACCGCGCCGTGCCTGGTCTACGAGGAAGGCAACCTCATCAAGCGCGCGATCCGCGACCTCTACGTCAAGGAGATCGACGAGGTGCTGGTCGAGGGCGCCGAGTCCTACCAGACCGCCAAGACCTTCATGCGGCTGTTGATGCCGTCGCACGCCAAGAAGGTGCAGCTCTATCGCGGCGAGATCCCGCTGTTCCACCGCTTCCAGGTGGAGGGCCAGCTCGCCCAGATGCATTCGCCCGTCGTGCAGCTCAAGTCGGGCGGCTACATCGTCATCAACCCGACCGAGGCGCTGGTCGCCATCGACGTCAACTCGGGCCGCGCCACGCGCGAGCGCAACATCGAGGAGACGGCGACCAAGACCAACCTGGAGGCGGCCGACGAGATCGCCCGCCAGCTTCGCCTGCGCGACCTCGCCGGGCTGGTCGTCATCGACTTCATCGACATGGAGGAGGGCCGCAACCAGCGCGCCGTCGAGCGCCGCATCAAGGAGGCGATGAAGATCGACCGCGCGCGGCTGCAGGTCGGGCGGATCAGCCCGTTCGGCCTGCTCGAGCTGTCGCGCCAGCGCCTGCGCCCGAGCCTGCTGGAGGCGTCGACCCAGATCTGCCCCTATTGCCGCGGGGCGGGCCATGTGCGCTCGACCGAGTCGACCGCCGTCCACGTGCTGCGCGCCATCGAGGAGGAGGGCATCCGCCACCGCTCGGAGCGCATCAAGGTGTTCGTGCCGACCGAGGTGGCGCTCTACATCCTCAACCAGAAGCGCGGGGTGCTGAACGGCATCGAGGCGCGCTACGGCTTCGCCGTCGACATCGAGCGCGACGACGAGCTGATCCCGCCCGATTTCAAGCTGGAGCGGGTGAAGGCGCGCGCGCCGGGCGAAGGGCCCGTGCCGGCCTCGGTCGGCGGCGGCCAGCCTTTGCCCGAGATCGAGGAGCCGGAGGAGCTCGCCGAGGAGGACGCCTCGGCCGAGCTCGCCGACGAGGAAGAGGCGGAGGCCGAGGCCCCTGCCCCGGCCCCCGCCGAGGCGCGTTCCGCCGACGGCGAAGGGCGCGGACGGCGCCGGCGCCGCCGGCGCGGACGGCGCGGCGGCAGCGATGGCGCCGCATCGCCGGCCGAAGCCCAGCCGGCCGAAGCCCAGCCGGCCGAGGCCCGGCCGGCCGAGGCGCAGTGGGCGGAGGCCGGTGCCGAGGCGTCCGCGACCGAGGCCGAACCCGAATCCGAAGGCGAGTCCGGTGACACGACGGAATCGCGCCCCGACCAGGGCGGCGATGGGGACTCGCGCCGGCGACGGCGCGGGCGGCGCGGCGGGCGCCGCCGCGGACGGCGCGCCGAGGGCACCGAGAGCGGCGAAGGCGCCGAGGGCGCCGAGGGCGGCGAATTGCAGCCTCCCGAGGAAGCTCCGCCGACTCCACAGGCCGAGCCGGAGACGCCCAACTTCGCCCTCAAGGGGCCGGGCCACGACGCGCCCTGGGGCACCGCGGCGGACCAGCCCGGCTTCGGGTTCGACTCGCCCGACGAGACGGAGGAAAGCGACCAATCGCGGAAGGCCGCCGCGCCCTCGGCCGACGAGATCGCCTGGTCCACCGGCGCGCCCGAGCCGACGCCGGAACCGGTCCCCGAACCCGCGCCGGAGCCCGAGCGCCCGACGCCCGACGAGCTCGCCTGGTCGACCGGGGCGGCCGAGCCGGTGCCCGAGACCGAGCCCGCCGCCGAGGCGGAACGCGCCGCCCAGCCCGCACCGGAACCCGAGCCGGAACCGGAGCCGGAGCCGGAGCCCGCGCATGCCGAGGCGGAGCCTGAGCGCGAGCCCGAGCCGGCCCACGCCGAGGAGTTGCGCGAGCCGGCCGAGCCGAAGCCCACCCGCCGCGGCTGGTGGCAGCGCGTCACGCGGTAGCTCCGCGCGAGTCTCGCCTGATTCCGCTGCGCGGGCACTCCGAGCTTGTGAATGTATCGGGGCGAACGGGCAAGCATCGCTCGCTTTGCCCTACACCTCGCCCCAGACGTCGCGGGCGATGGCGACGACATGGGCGAGCTTGGCCCATTGCTGGTCCTCGGTTAGCACGTTGCCGTGCTCGGTCGAGGCGAAGCCGCATTGCGGCGAGAGCGCCAGCCGCTCCAGCGGCACGAACTTGGCCGCCTCGTCGATGCGCCGCTTGATCGCGTCCTTCGGCTCGAGCTCGGGCGTCTTCGAGGTGACGAGCCCGAGCACGACCGTCTTGCTCGCCGGCACGAAGCGCAGCGGCTCGAACCCGCCCGCCCGCTCGGAGTTGTATTCGAGGAAATAGGCGTCGACGCCGATGCGGTTGAACAGCGTGTCGGCCACCGGCTCGTAGCCGCCCTGGCTGAACCAGGTGGAGCGGAAATTGCCGCGGCAGACATGGATCGCCACGGTCATGCCCTTGGGGCGGTCGGCGACGGCCGCGTTGATCATCTCGACGAACCCGTCGAGCACCTGGCCGGCATCGAGCCCGCGTCCCTTGATGCGCTCGATCTGGGCGGGATCGCACAGATAGGCGAGGTTGCAGTCATCGATCTGCAGATAGGTGCAGCCGGCATCGGCGAAGGCGCGCAGCGCCGCGCGATAGGTCGCGCCGATGTCGCGGCGGAATTCCTCGAGGCTGGGATAGGCCGCTTCGGCCACGCCCTCGCGCCAGTCGCGCATGATCGAGATCAGCATCGAGGGCGACGGGATGGAAATTTTCGGCGTCACCTTGGTGTGGGCGGCGAGGAAGCGGAAATGATCGAGCATCGGGTGGCCGGAGAAGCCTAGCTTCCCGGTGACGCGCGCGATCTTCATCGTGGCGGTATCGGTGGCGCCGGCCGTGACCGGCAGCTTCGTTTCGACCTCTACGGCGCCGTCGAGGCGCGCCAGGAAATCCGTCTGCCAGGCATAGCGGCGATACTCGCCGTCGGTGACGGCGCGGAGCCCGATTTCCTCCTGGTTGGCGATGCAGCGCGCGATCTCGCGATCCTCGATGGCGGCGAGCGCGGCGGCATCGATCTCGCCCCTGGCGCGCTTCTCCCGCGCGGCCTTGATCGCGGCGGGGCGCAGCAGGCTTCCGACATGGTCGGCGTGAAAAGGCGGTGCCATGGGCCTTCCTCCCTCGCATGGCCGCGTCCTTCGACAGGCTCAGGACGGGGACCCTTTTGTGAACCTCATCCTGAGCTTGTCGAAGGACGGGGTTCAAGCTTCGTCACGTGCTGATCGTGGCGTCGGCGACGGCGCGGAGGTCGAAGGCGGCGGCCATCAGGGCGCGGGTGTAGGGCTCGCGCGGGGAGTCGAAAATCTGGATGGCGGGGCCCTGCTCCACCACCTTGCCGGCGCGCATGACGATCACCTCGTCGGCCAGCGCCTTCACCACGCGCAGATCGTGGCTGATGAACATGTAGGCGAGACCGTGGCGTTCCTGCAGCTCGCGCAGGAGATCGACGATCTGTGCCTGCACGCTCATGTCGAGCGCCGAGGTCGGCTCGTCCAGCACCACGAAGCGCGGCTTCAGCACCATGGCGCGGGCGATGGCGACGCGCTGGCGCTGGCCGCCGGAGAATTCGTGCGGGTAGCGGTCCTGCGTGTCGGGGTCGAGCCCGACCTCGCGCAGCGTCTGGCTGATCAGCGAGCGGCGTTCGGCGCGCGAGCCGCCGAGCCCGTGGACCTTGAGCCCCTCCTCGACGATCTGGCCGATGGTGAGGCGCGGCGACAGCGACGAGTACGGGTCCTGGAACACCATCTGCATCTGGCCGCGCAGGGGCCTGAGCTCGTTCCAGCTGAGCCTGTCGATGGGCCGGCCGTCGAACCGGATCGGCCCCTCGGAACGCTCGAGCCGCAGCATGCCGAGGGCGAGCGTGGTCTTCCCCGAACCCGATTCGCCGACGATCCCGACCGTGTGGCCCGCGCGCACCGTGACCGAGACGCCGTCGACGGCCTTGATGTGGCCCACCACCCGGCGCAGCACGCCGCGCTTGATCGGGAACCAGACGCGCAAATTCTCCGCCTCCATCACCACCGGCGCGGCCGCCTCGGCATGCAGCGGCGCGCCCTTCGGCTCGGCGGCCAGCAGGTGACGGGTGTAGTCGTGGCGCGGCGCGGTGAAGATGCGCTCGGTCTCGCCCTGCTCGACGATCTCGCCCTGCGTCATCACGCAGACGCGGTCGGCCATGCGCCGCACGATGCCGAGGTCGTGGGTGATCAGCAGGAGCGACATGCCCAGCCGGTCCTTGAGGTCGGCCAGAAGCTCCAATATCTGCGCCTGGATGGTGACGTCGAGCGCGGTGGTCGGCTCGTCGGCGATCAGCAGGTCCGGCTCGTTGGCGAGCGCCATGGCGATCATCACGCGCTGGCGCTGGCCGCCGGACAGCTGGTGCGGGTAGGCGCCGAGGCGGCTTTCGGCGTCGGGCAGCCCGACCAGGTTCAGCAACTCGAGCACGCGGGCGCGCGCCGCCATCGGCTTGAGCCCGCGATGGAGGCTCAGCACCTCGCCCACCTGCTTCTCGATGGTGTGAAGCGGGTTGAGCGAGGTCATCGGCTCCTGGAAGACCATGGCGATGCGGTCGCCGCGGAGCTTTCGCATTGTGCGCTCGGGCGCGCCGACCAGCTCCTCCCCCTCGAACTTGATCGAGCCGGTCGGGTGCCAGGCGAGCGGATAGGGCAGCAGCTGGAGGATCGCAAGTGCGGTGATCGACTTGCCCGAGCCGGATTCGCCGACCAGCGCCACCGTCTCGCCCTTGCCGATCGAGAACGAGATGCCGCGCACAGCCTTCGTCTCGCGCTCGCCCCGGCCGAACGAGATCGCGAGGTCGCGGATGTCGACCAGGGGCGGCGCTTCGCTCACCGGAATACCTTGCGCGGGTCGAAGGCGTCGCGCACCGCCTCGCCGACGAAGATCAGCAGCGACAGCATGATGGCGAGCACCATGAAGCCCGTGATGCCGAGCCACGGCGCCTGCAAATTCGCCTTGCCCTGGGCCAGCAGCTCGCCCAGCGACGGCGAGCCGGGCGGCAGGCCGAACCCCAGGAAGTCGAGCGAGGTGAGGGCGGTGATCGAGCCGTTCAGCGTGAACGGCAGGAAGGTGAGCGTCGCCACCACCGCATTGGGCAGCACGTGGCGGCGGATGATGGTGAAGTTGCCGACGCCGAGCGCACGCGCCGCGCGCACATAGTCGAAATTTCGGGCGCGCAGGAACTCGGCCCGCACCACGCCCACCAGCGCCATCCACGAGAAGGCGAGCAAGATGCCAAGCAGCCACCAGAAATTAGGCTGCACGACGCTCGAGAGAATAATTAGAAGGAACAAGGTCGGCAGTCCGGACCAGATCTCGATGAAGCGCTGGAACAACAGGTCCGTCCAGCCGCCGAAATAGCCCTGCACGGCCCCCGCCGCGACGCCGATGACCGACGAGAACAAGGTCAAAGTGAGGCCGAACAGCACCGACAGCCGGAAGCCGTAGATCACCCGCGCCAGCACGTCGCGCGCCTGGTCGTCGGTGCCGAGCGGGTTGCGCCAGCTGGGCGGCGACGGCGCCGGGCGGTTCAGCTTCAGATCGACCGTGTTGTAGCTGTAGGGGATCAGCGGCCACAGCAGCCAGCCGCCCTTGTCGTGGATCAGCTTGACCACCTCGGGGTCGCGATAATCCGCCTCGGTCTGGAAGAACCCGCCGAACGTGGTCTCCGGATAGGCGCGGAAGATGGGAAGGTAGACGCCGCCGTCATATTCCACGACGAGCGGCTTGTCGTTGGCCAGGAACTCGGCGAACAGGGTGACGACGAACAGGAACAGGAAGATCCAGAACGAGATGTAGCCGCGCCGGTTCGCCTTGAAGTTGGCGAAGCGCCGCGCGGTGATCGCCGTCACCGGCACGCCGAGCACGCGCGGGCGCGGCGCCTCAGACATTGCGCGCCTCGAAATCGATGCGCGGATCGACCACCGTGTAGGTGAGGTCGCCCACCAGGTTCATGAGCAGCCCCAGCAGGCTGAAGAAATAGAGCGTGCCGAACATGATCGGGTAGTCGCGCTTGATGACCGCCTCGAAGCCCAGCAGCCCGAGCCCGTCGAGCGAGAAGATGATCTCGGTAAGAAGCGCGCCGGTGAACAAGATGCCGATGAAGGCGCTGGGGAAGCCCGCGATCACGATCAGCATGGCGTTGCGGAACACGTGGCCGTAGAGCACGCGGTTCTGGGTCAGCCCCTTGGCCCGCGCGGTCAGCACGTATTGCTGGCTGATCTGGTCGAGGAACGAGTTCTTGGTCAGAAGTGTCAGCGTCGCGAACGAGCCGATGGTGAGCGACAGGATCGGCAGCACCATGTGCCACAGATAGTCGCCGATCTGCTGCGGCCAGGGCAGGCTCGACCAGTTCTCGGAGACGAGCCCGCGCAGCGGGAACCAGTCGAGGAAGCTGCCCCCCGCGAACAGCACGATCAGCAGGATGGCGAACAGGAAGCTGGGCACGGCGTAGCCGACCACGATCACGCCGCTGGTCCAGATGTCGAACCGCGAGCCGTCGAGCACCGCCTTCCGGATGCCCAGCGGGATCGAGATCAGGTAGGTGAACAAGGTGGTCCACAGCCCGAGCGAGATGGAGACCGGCATCTTCTCGATCACCAGATCGACCACCCGCTCGTCGCGGAAATAGCTCGAGCCGAAATCGAACTGGACGTAGTGCTCCATCATCAGCACGAAGCGCTCGCCCATCGGCTTGTCGAAGCCGAACTGCTTCTCGATCTGCTTGATGAACTCGGGATCGAGCCCCTGCGCGCCGCGATACTTGCTGGCGCCCTCCGACGCGCCCTGGCCGGGGCGCGGCGCCGTGCCGCCGCCGACCTCGCCGCCCCCGCCCCCGCCGATGCGCGAGATCGCGCCGCCGCCGACGCCGGTGAGCTGGGCGATCACCTGCTCCACGGGCCCCCCGGGGGCGAACTGCACGATGACGAAGTTGATGACCATGATCCCGAACAAGGTCGGGATGATCAGCAGCAGGCGGCGGATGATATAGGCGAGCATGGGGTCCTGCCCGCCTAGCCAACCGCCGCGAGGGCATGTGAAGCCGGCACGGCCGGCCCCCTCACCCTGTCCCTCTCCCCACGGGAGAGGGGACCCTGGTGCGACTGGCCGGGCGCCGATCGAGGCCGTGATTGTCCCGCGGAGGAAAGGAAGACCAACGCAACGTTCCCTCTCCCCTCGGGAGAGGGACAGGGTGAGGGGCGTTGGTGCCGCCTGTCGTCCCCGGATCGCCCGGACACGCGTGGTTCAATCATCCGGCCCTGTTGGCGCAGCCTCGTCACCACGGCCTTGTACGGCCAAAACGCTGGGGCTTCAATGTCGGGGCGGGGCCGTCGGCCACCGGGACGACCCTACTTGCCGCCCGCCGCGGCGAGCTTCGCGGCCTTGGCCGCGTCGACCCACCAGGTATCGACCACGCCCAGCGACGCGTCGTAGCGCGGCGGGGTGGCGGGGCGCGAGAACTTGTTCCAATAGGCGATGTTGTGGCTGGAATTGTACCATTGCGGCACGCAGTAATGGTTCCACATCAGCACCCGGTCGAGCGCGCCGACGGCGGCGGCCAGGGCCGGACGGCTGTCCGCCGTCAGCACCTCGCCGATCAGCGTATCGACCGCGGGGTCCTTGATGCCCGCCAGGTTGCGCGACCCGGGCGTGTCGGCCGCCTTGGAGCCCCAGTAGTTGCGCTGCTCGATGCCCGGCGTCAGGTACTGGACATAGCGCTCGATCACCACGTCGTAGTCGTAATTCTGCTCGCGGTTGATGAAGTTGGCGACGTCGACCACCCGGATATGGGCGGCGATGCCCAGCCGCTCGAGATTGCGGATATAGGGGTTGATGATCCGCCCCATCGTCGGCTCGAAGATCAGGAACTCGATGGTCAGGGGCTCGCCCTTCGCGTTCTCTCGATGGCCATTCCGGATGGTCCAGCCGGCATCGGAAAGCCGCTTCGCCGCCTCGCGCAGATTGTGGCGCAGCTTCGCGGGGGTGCCGGCCTCGGGCGCAGTGAACGGCTTCTCGAACACCTCGGGCGGCACCTTGCCCTTCAGCGGCTCCAATAGCGCGAGCTCGGCCTTCGACGGCGGATCGTGCGCGGCGAGCGGCGAGTTCTCGAACATCGAGGTGGTGCGCTTGTACATGCCGTAGAACAGCGAGCGGTTGGTCCACTGGAAGTCGAAGGCGAGGTCGAGCGCCTCGCGCACCCGCACGTCGCGGAACTTCGCCCGGCGCAAATTGTAGAACCAGGCCTGCACGCCCGACGGCGTGTGGTCGGGGAGCGATTGGGTGACGACCCGGCCCGAGGCGACCTGCGGCTTGTCCTTGTACTTCGTCGCCCAGTCGCGCGAGGTGAACTCCTCGCGCCAGTCATAGGCGCCGCCGAAGAACGCCTCCAGCGCCACGTCGCGGTCGCGGAAGAACTCGATGCGTATGATGTCGAAGTTGTTCCGGCCGACATTGACCGGCAGATCCTTCGCCCAATAGTCCTTGACGCGCTTGAACTCGATCCAGCGCCCGGGCTCGACCGCCGCCACCTCGTAGGGACCCGAGCCGAGCGGCGCATCGAGCGTCGTCCTGGCGAAGTCGCGGCCCTGCCAGTACGCCTTGGACAGCACCGGCATCTCGGCGAGCTGCACCGGCAGGTCGCGATGGCGGCCGGGGGTGAAGTCGAACCGGACGGTGTGGGCGTCCGGGGCGGTCGCCCTGGCGACGCCGTCATAGAGGATGCGGAAGCGCGGGTGGCCCTTGGCGATCAGCGTCTCGTAGGTGAACACCACGTCGGCGGCGGTGATCGGCGTGCCGTCATGGAACCGCGCCTCGGGCCGCAGATGGAAGGCGATCCAGGACCGGTCTTCGGGCATCTCGACCGACTTCGCGACCAGCCCGTAGAGCGCGTCGGGCTCGTCATAGTCGCGCGTCATCAGCGTGTCGAACGTGCGGTCGATCACGTCGGGCGTCACGCCCTTCAGGATGAAGGGGTTGAGGTTGTCGAACGTGTCGAGCCCCATCAGGCGCAGCGTGCCGCCCTTGGGCGCGTCCGGATTGGCGTAGTCGAAATGCGTGAAGTCCGGGCCGTATTTGAGGTCGCCGAACACCGAGACGCCGTGGCGGGTCTCGGTGCCGGCCAGCGCCGGCAGGGCCGCGACCATCATGGCGGCCGCGAGAAGCGCGAGGCGCCTCATGCGGACGCCCGCCTATCGCTTCGGGACCCACTGTCGGGCCCCTCACCCTGTCCCTCTCCCCAAGGGAGAAGGCACGTTGCGCCGACCGGTCTCAGCTTCGCGGCATCGGCGCGGCCTCGATCGGCGCAACGGCTGTCGCACCAGGGTTCTCCCTCCCTTTGGGAGAGGGACAGGGTGAGGGGCAAAGGCTGCGGCATCGGTTGCACCGCGGGTCCGAGCCGTACCGCCCTCATCTCTGCCTGAGTCCGGTCTTGGCGAGGGCGGCGTCCTTGGCCTTGTCGATCCACCACGCGAAGAAGCCGGTGCCGTAGGCTGGCCGCTTCTCGGGGATGCCGAACCGGTTCCAGTACGCCTCGCGGAAGCTCGAAATATGCCAGTTGGGCACCAGGAAGTGGTGCCACAGCAGCACGCGGTCGAGCGCATGGGTGGCGGTGACCAGCGCATCGCGGTCGGACGCGGCGATCAGGTCGGCGACCAGCCGGTCGATCGCCTTGTTCTTGATGCCCATCACGTTGCCCGAGCCCGGCCGGCCGGCGGCCTCGGACGTCCACATGTCGCGCTGCTCGTTACCGGGCGACAGCGACTGCGGGAAGGTCTGAACGATTGCGTCGAAATCGAAATCGCGCACCCGGTTCTGGTAGGCGGCGGGGTCGATGGTGCGGATGCGCCCGACAATGCCGAGCCGCTTCAGGTTCTGCAAATAGGGCGTCACGATCCGCTCGAAGGCGGGTTCGGCCAGCAGGAACTCGATCTCGATCGGCTGGTGCGTCTTGGGGTCGACCAGCCGGCCGTTCTGCACCGTGTAGCCGGCCTGGTGCAGCAGCGCGGCCGCCTTGCGCAGGTTCTGGCGCGGCACGCCGGTGCCGTCGGTGACCGGCTCCTTGTACGCCTCGGTGAAGACCTGGTCCGGGATCTGGCCGCGCAGCGGATCGAGCAGCTTGCGCTCCGCCGCCGAGGGCAGCCCCTTGGCGGCCAGCTCGGTGTTGGAGAAGTAGCTCTCGGTGCGGACATACTGGCCGTAGAACAGATGCTTGTTCGACCACTGGAAGTCGAAGGCGAGGTCCATCGCCTCGCGCAGCGCGATGTTCTGGAACTTCGCCCGGCGCAGGTTGAGCGCGAAGCCCTGCATGCCGGTCGGCAGGCTGTTCGGCACTTCCTCCTTGATCACCGCGCCCTGGGAGAGGGCGGGAAAGCTGTATCCGGTGGCCCATGTCTTCGACGAGTTCTCGAAGCGGTAGTCGTAGAGCCCGGCCTTGAACGCCTCGAGCCCCACCGTCTCGTCGCGATAGAAGTCGTAGCGGACCTCGTCGAAATTGTAGAGCCCGCGCCGGACCGGCAGGTCCTTGCCCCAGTAGTTCGGGTCGCGCTTGTAGACGACGTAGCGGTTGGGCTCGTAGGCGGCGATCTTGTACGGCCCGCTGGAGACCGGCGGGTCGAGCGATGTCTTGTCGAAGCCGTGCTTGGTCCAGTAGGCCTTGGACAGCACCGGCAGCTCGCCGGTGATCTGGGGCAGCTCGCGGTTGCGCGGGCCGGAGAAGACGAACTTCACCTTGTGCGGACCCAGCTTCTCCGCCTTCTCGATGTTCTTGTAATAGAAGCGGTATTGCGGCGCACCCTCCTTCTTCAGCGTGTCGAGCGACCAGATCACGTCGTCGGCGGTGATCGGCGTGCCGTCGGAGAATTTGGCTTCCGGGCGCAGGTTGTAGATCACCCAGGACAGGTCGTCCGGCACCTCGACCGACTTCGCGATCAGCCCGTACTCGCCCAGCGGATCGTCCTCGGGCCCGACCATCAGCGTCTCGAACAGCATCCCGATGCCGACGGGCGGGTTGCCCTTGATGATGAACGGGTTGAACGTGTCGAACCCGCCGACCGCATGCAGCTTCACCGTGCCGCCCTTGGGCGCGTCAGGATTGGCGTAGTCGAAATGGGTGAAGCCCTCGGGATAGTGCAGCTTGTCGCCGAGCGTGAGCCCGTAGGTCGTGGTCACGTGCGGCGCGGCGCCTTCGGCGCCATCCGGCGCCGCGGCGCGCACCGGCGCGGCGAGGGCGAGCGCGGCGACCGTGAACAGGACGAGGGGGAAGCGCATGGAACCTCTCACGCGGCCAGTGGAGAGGCGGAATGTGGCCTCGCCGTGGCGGATCATGCGAGCGCCGCCATGGCCGGCGCGACCAGGCGCGCATCGCCCGCCGCGATCACCCGCCCGTCGGATGTAAGGGTGAGGGGCGTGTCCCGTCCAGTCGGTCATGCGCCCGCCCGCGCCCTCCACGATGGGGACGAGCGCGCAGAAATCGTATGGCTTGAGGCCGGCCTCGACCACCAGGTCGATATGGCCCGCCGCCAGCAGCCCGTAGGCGTAGCAGTCGCCGCCCCACAGCGCGTGGCGCACCGTGCCGGCGAGCCGGGCATAGCGGTCCGCGTCGCCGGGCGGGAACATGTCGGGCGTGGTGGCGTTCAGGATCGCCGCCGAAAGGGCGGCGCAGGGCCGGGTCCGGCAGGGCGCGCCGTTGAAGGTGGCGGGCCGGCCGGCCACGCCCACCCAGCGCTCGCCCAGCACCGGCTGGTCGATGATCCCGATCACCGGCACGCCGTCCCTGACCAGCGCGACCAGAGTGCCGAAGATCGGCTTGCCCGAGATGAACGACTTGGTGCCGTCGATCGGGTCGAGCACCCAGACATACTCGGCGGCGTCGTTCTCGCGCCCCTCCTCCTCGCCGACGATGCCGTGGTCGGGCACGTGCGTGGCGAGCAGCGCGCGCATGGCGCGCTCGGCCTCGCGGTCGGCGATGGTGACCGGCGTGGCGTCGGGCTTGGCGTCGACCGCGAAGGGGGTGCGGAAATAGCGGCGCACGACCTCCCCCGCCGCGTCGGCGAGCGCCGCCGCCAGCGCGACGTGGTCTTCGGGAACAGCCTCCGGCATCGGGCCAGTCTCGCCGGAATTCGCGCGCGACACAACGTGCGACGAAGAGGGCTACGTCTCGGCCCGCCTGCCCGCCTGCCGCTTTTCCCAGGCCAGCGCCGAGCGGACAATCACGTCCAGATCGTCATAGCGCGGCCGCCAGCCGAGCACCTCTCGGATGCGGTCGGCGCCTGCGACCAGCGCCGCGGGATCGCCCGCGCGGCGCCCCGACTCAGCAACGGGAACAGGCGCGCCATGGGCGCGCCCGACGGCGTCGATCACCTCGCGCACCGAGTAACCGTGCCCGTAGCCGCAATTGAGCAGCAGGGACGCCGCGCGCCCCTCCAGCCGCGCGAGCGCCAGCACGTGGGCCTCGGCCAAGTCGGCGACGTGGATGTAGTCGCGCACGCCGGTGCCGTCCGGCGTCGGGTAGTCCGTGCCGAAGATCTCGATCCGCTTCCGCGCGCCGAGCACCGCCTGACACGCCACCTTGATCAGGTGGGTGGCCGCCGGGGTCGACTGGCCCACCCGCCCATCCGGGTCGGCACCGGCGACGTTGAAGTAGCGCAATATGCCGTAGCGCAGCCCGTGCGCCGCGCCGGCATCGCGCAGCATCCATTCGGTCATCAGCTTCGACGTGCCGTAGGGGTTGATCGGCCCGGTCGGCGAATCCTCCGTGACCGGCAGCCTTTCCGGCGTGCCGTATACCGCGGCGGTCGAGGAGAACAGGAAGGCGCCGCGGTCCGGCCCGAACCCCGCCGCGACGGCGGCGCGGATCAGCCCGTGGCTCTTCACCGTGTTGTTGAAATAGTAGGCGAGCGGGTCGGCCACCGAGTTCCGGCACCACGATCGAGCCCGCGAAATGCATCACCGCGCCGATCTTCCGGGCGGCGAACAGCCGGTCGAGCAGCGCCCCGTCGCCCACGTCGCCCTCGATCAGCGGCACGTCGTCCGGCACCGCCGCGCGCACGCCCGTCGACAGGTCGTCGAGCACCACCACGTCGCGCCCGGCCGCGCGCAGCGCCAGCACGGCGTGCGACCCGATATAGCCGGCTCCGCCGGTCACGAGAACGGTCGATCGATCCGCCATGTTCCCCCTATATCCCCGGAAAAGTGACCGAATTCTGAAACGGCCGGACCCTATCACGATCCCCGCCGCGGGACACGATCACCGTGCGCGCCCGGCGCGGATTTGCTAGTCTCGCCCCGGCACGCGCCCGGCGTGCCCCGGACCAGGACTGGAGAGGAGTGGATGGCGTCGCTCGAGATCCACCAGATTCCCACCCGTCGCGACAATTACGTCTACCTGCTGCGCGAGCCGGAGACCGGCAAGGTCGCGGCGGTCGACCCGTCCGACGCCGACCCGGTGATCGCCAAGCTCGACGCGCTCGGCTGGAAGCTGGACGAGGTCTTGGCCACCCACCACCACAACGACCATGTCGGCGGCGTGCCCGACCTGAAGGACAAGTATGGCTGCAAGGTGGTCGGCCCGCGCGCCGACCGCGACCGCATCCCCAACATCGACGTCGAGGTGGGCGACGGCGACACCTACCGGTTCGGCGCGGCCGAGGCGCGGGTGTTCGACACGCCGGGCCACACGCGCGGCCACATCGCCTACTGGTTTCCCGCCTCGAAAGCGCTGTTCTGCGGCGACACGCTGTTCGCCCTGGGCTGCGGGCGGGTGTTCGAGGGCACGATGGACCAGATGTGGACCTCGCTCTCGAAGTTCGACGCGGTCCCCGACGACACGCGCGTGTTCTGCGCCCACGAATACACCCAGGCCAACGCCCGCTTCGCCCTGACCGTCGAGCCCGGCAACGAGGCGCTCAAGGCGCGTTCGGCCGCGATCGACCGGATGCGCGCCGAGGGCAAGTCGACCGTGCCGTCGCTGATGGGCGAGGAGCGCGCGACCAACCCCTTCCTGCGGCCGAAGCTGCCCGAGTTCCGCGCCGCCGTCGGCATGGCGAGCGCGAGCCCGGCCGAGGTGTTCGCGGCCGTCCGCACCCGCAAGGACAATTTCTGATGCTTCTGGAGGGAACCACCTCCCCGACAGTACCGACCCCTCACCCTGTCCCTCTCCCAAGGGAGAGGGAACGTTGCGGCGGCCTGTCCTTGAACCTGTGCGGTCCCGGGTCCTGGAGCACGCGACAGACTTCACGTTCCGGGTCCCGTCTCCCGGCGGGAGAAGGACAGGGTGAGGCGATGGCGCGGACGCCGCGTGCCATGTTCGGGGCGCACACTTCATGAAGCTCCGCTATGCCCGCAACTCGCCCTTCGTGCGCAAGGTGATGGTCACCGCCATCGAGGCCGGGGTCGCCGACCGCATCGAGAAGGTCGCGACCGACATCAACGACCCGGCCTCGGACCTGTCGGCGCACAACCCGCTGGGCAAGGTGCCGGCGCTGGTCCTCGATGACGGGCGGGTGCTGGTCGAATCCGGGCCTGATCTGCGCCTATCTCGACGGGCTGCACGACCGGCCCAAGCTGATCCCGTCCGAGGGCGACGCCCGGCTCGAGGTGCTGCAGCTCCAGGCGCTGGCGGACGGGCTGTGCGAGGCGGCGATCAACGTCGCGCGCGAACGCGGCCGGCCGGACGGCATGCGCTGGTCCCAGTGGGAGACGCGCCAGCGCGACAAGTTCGAGCGCGTCGCTCGACCGGATCGAGCACCAGGCGGGCGAGCTGCTGGTCCCGCCGGTGACGCTGGGCCAGATCGCGCTCGCCTGCGCGCTCGGCTGGGTCGACCTCCGCCTCGCCGATCTGGACTGGCGCAAGACGCGGCCGGGCATCGCCGCCTGGTACGACGATTTCGCGACGCGCCCCTCGATGAGGCAGACCGCGCCGGAGGCGAAGCCGGCATGAAGCTGCGCTATTCCCCCTCCTCGCCCTTCGTGCGCAAGGTGGCGGTGGCGGCGGCCGAGACCGGCCTCGACGCCCGGATCGAGCGCGTCCCGACCAACCCGATGAAACGCGAGGATGTGGCCGGCTCGCCCAACCCGCTGGGCAAGGTGCCGTGCCTCGAGACCGACGACGGGATGACGCTTTACGACTCGCCGGTGATCGTCGAATATCTCGACACGCTGCACGACGGCCCCAAGCTGATCCCCGCTTCGGGCTCCGCGCGGTGGGATGCGCTCAGGCGTCAGGCGCTGGCGGACGGCATCCTCGACGCCGTGGTGTTGAGCTTCGTCGAATCCCTGCGCAAGCCCGAGCGGCAATCCAAGGGCTATATCGCCCATAACCGCGCGGCGGTCGCCCGCGCGGTCGACGCGCTGGAAAAGGAGGCTCGCTTGCTCGCCGATCCCAAGGGCCCGCCCGATATCGGCGCCATCACTGTCGGCGTCGCTCTCGACTTCGTCGAGATGCACTTCACCGACTACGACTGGCGTCCCGCCCATCCCGAGCTCGCCGCCTGGTTCGCGGCCTTCCGCGAGCGCCCGGCGATGGTGGCCACCCGACCGGTGCACCCCTGCGATGTCGTCTGATCCGCGCACGCCGCGCCACCCAGCCGACGCCGAGCGGGTGATCGCGGCGCTCGGCCTCGCCCCCCATCCGGAGGGCGGCCATTACCGCGAGACGTGGCGCGGCCCGGCCGGCCCCGACGGGCGGGCGACCGGCACCGCCGTCTACTACCTGCTCAAGTCGAGCGAGGAATCGCGCTGGCACCGCATCGACGCGGTGGAGGTGTGGCACTTCTACGCGGGCGAGCCGCTGGAGCTGTCGATCGCCGAGGACGGGCGCGTCCGGCGCCACATCCTCGGCCCCGACCTGTCGGTCGGCGCCCGGCCGCAACTCGTCGTGCCGGCCGGCGCGTGGCAGATGGCCCGCCCCCTGGGCGGCTGGGTGCTGGTCGGCTGCACCGTCACGCCCGGCTTCGATTTCGCGAAGTTCGAGATCGCCCCCGAGGGCTGGTCGCCGATCGGCCGCTGAGCGGCGTGCCCCGCGAAGGTGCGCGACCGCCGTTGCGAGCACGGCCGACCGATCCAGCTTCGTCTGGATTGCTTCGTCGCTCCGCTCCTCGCAATGACGAACAATCACCGTGTGCCGCGACCGCGCGTTACGCGCCGCCCGATCACGATAGCGACAGGAGTACCACGTGACCGTCGTCGACATGCACATGCACCTTTTGACCCAAAGCTGGGTGGACCAGATCAAGAAGTACGGCCCGCCCGATTTCAGTGTCGGCCAGCGCTCGGACGGCACGGACTGCCTGATCGAGGGCGGCACCATGACCATGACGCTGGAGCGCAAGAAGTTCGACTTCGACCTGCATGTGAAGGCGATGGACGAGCATCGCATCGACGTCGGCGTGCTGTCGCTCACCTCGCCCAACGTGTTCTGGGGCGCGCCCGAGGTCTCGGCCGAGACCGCGCGCCTCGCCAACGACGGCATGCGCGCGGCCGAAACCGCCCATCCCGGCCGGTTCCGCTGGATGGCCGCGATCCCCTGGCAGCATCCCGAGCTGGCGCTCGCCGAGCTCGACCGGGCGCTGCAAGCGGGCGCGGTGGGCGTAGTCGCGCTCGCCAATGTGCGCGGCAAGCACCTGACCGACCCGCTGTTCGCGCCGGTCTGGGCCGAGATCGACCGAAGGGCCCTCCCGGTCTTCGTCCACCCGTCGAACCCGCCCGGGCACGAGGCGCTGCAGCTCGGCACCGGCCTCACCCGGGCGATCCTGCCGACGGTGGGCTTCACGTTCGACACCACGCTGGCCTTCGCGCGGCTGGTGTTCGACGGTTTCTTCGACCGGTATCCCGGCGTGAAGCTGATCGCGGCGCATGGCGGCGGGGCGTTGCCCTATCTCGCCGGACGGATCGAGCTGTTTTACGGCTCGCTGCCCGAGCGCGAGCAGGTGCTGGCGCACAAGCCCGGCGAGTATCTGGAGCGCATCTATTACGACGCGATCCTCTACAAGTCCGAAGTCGTTCCACGAGTGCGTCAACATGGGCGGGGCGGGCCAGGTGCTGTTCGGCACCGACTATCCGCACCAGACCGACATCCCGGCAATCCTGGCGAACGCCCGCGAGCTGGGCGCCCGCGAGACGGCGGCCGTGCTCGGCGGCAACGCGGAGAAGCTGTTCAAGCTGTAGGAAGCCGGCCGGCGCCGGGTGTAGATTTCCGGCGCGGGCGCCAGGCCCGCGTCGGGATCGAGCCGTGTCGTTATTCCGCGATATCGTGCGGGCGGTCGGCGCCGTGCCGGAGGACGAGCGCGGGCCATGGCCCTACCTCCTGGGCGTGCTGTCGGTCGGGCTGACCAGCGGCATCGTGGTCGCGATCGGCCCGACCCTGACCGTGGCCGACGCCTCGATGCTGCACCTCCTGCCGATCCTGCTGTCGGCGGTGCGGTTCGGCATGTTCCCCTCGATCGCGACGTCGGTGGTCGCGGCGTTCTCGTGCAATTTCTTCTTCACCCGGCCCTATTTCGGGCTGGGCTTCGCCGACGTTCACGACCTGCTGACCCTGGTCGTGTTCGTGGTGACCGCCGTCACCCTGTCCTACTGGACCGGCAAGGCGCACCGCCACGCCGAGGTGCTGCGCCGCCAGGCCGACGAGGCGCGGCGGCGCGAGCGCGAGACGGAGCTGCTGTACCGCATCAACGCGCGCGTCACCGGCCTTACCGAACCGGCCGACATCGCCCGCGCCGCGGCGGCCGAGCTGGGGCCGGAGCGCGCTGTGACGCTGACCCTCGCCGGCGAGAACGCGCCGGCCCCCGCGCCCGGGAGTGTCGCCCTGCCGGTGCTGGCGGAAGGGGCCGAGGTCGGCACGCTTCGCCTCGTGCCCGAGCCGGGCTGGACCGAGGGCATGCCGGGCGCCCTGGCCGAGGAGATCGCCCGTGCCATCGAGCGCGCCCGCCATGTCGAGGCGCGCGAGCGGGCGCGCGCGCTCGACCGGGCGGCGAAGCTGCACGCCGCGCTGCTGTCGTCGGTGTCGCACGATTTCCGGACGCCGCTGACCACCATCATCGGCGCCGCCTCCAGCCTGCGGGACGAGCGGGCGAGCTTCACCGCCGAGGGGCGCGAGGAGCTGCTGCGCACCATCCAGGAATTGGGCGAGCGCCTGTTCCGCTACGTGGTCAACCTGCTGAGCGTCAGCCGGCTCGACGCCGGCGCCCTCGCCCTCAACCGCGACTGGCTCGACCTCGGCGACCTCGCCGGCACCGCGCTGGGCCATCTGGCGCCCGCCGCTTCGCGCGCTCGCGTCGTCCTCGACATCGCGCCCGGCCTGCCGCTGGTGCATGTCGACAACGTGCTGATCGAGCAGGTCGTGCTCAACCTCCTCGACAACGCGGTGAAGTATTCGCCGCCGGCGACGCCGATACGTGTCGCGGCGCGCGAGGACGCCGACCGCGTGGCGCTGGAGGTGACCAACGCCACGCTAGACCCGCCGCCGGACCTGTCGCACCTGTTCGAGCGGTTCTACCGCCCCGACGTACGCCCGGGCACCGAGGGCACCGGGCTGGGGCTTTCGATCTGCAAGGGGCTGGTGGAGGCGAACGGCGGCACCATCGTGGCGCGGCCGGCCGCCGGGACCATCACCTTCTCCGTCAGCTTCCCGGTGAGCGCCGCCGCGCGCCGCCTCGCCGCCGAGCTCGCCGATGACTGAGACGCTGGGGCGCATCCTGGTGGTCGAGGACGACCCGCAGCTTCGCCGCTTCCTCTGCACCAGCCTGGGCGCGCACGGCTATGTCGCCATCGAGGCCGAGGGCGGACGCCAGGCGCTGGGGCTGATCACGACCGAGAAGCTCGACGCCGTGCTGCTCGATCTCGGCCTCCCCGACCTCGACGGCACCGAGGTGGTCGCGCAGGTCAGGCAATGGTCGCAGATCCCGATCATCGTCGTGTCGAGCCGCACCGACGAGTCCGACAAGATCGCGGCGCTCGACCAGGGCGCCGACGACTACGTCACCAAGCCGTTCTCGATGGCCGAGCTGCTGGCGCGCATCCGCGCCGCGCTGCGCCACGGGCTGCGCCGCGCCGGAGTCGAGCCGGTGTGGCGCTCGGGCGCGCTCGAGGTCGACCTGCCGCGGCGCGAGGTGCGCAAGGCGGGCGAGCCGGTGCGCCTGTCGCGCAAGGAGTACGAGTTGCTGCGCTATTTCGTGCTGCATGCCGACCGGCTGGTGACGCACGAGACGGTGCTGTCCGCCGTGTGGGGGCCGGCCCAGGCGCGCGAGACGCAGTATCTCCGCGTCTTCGTCGGCCGGCTGCGCCAGAAGATCGAGCCCGACCCGGCGCGGCCGGCGATCCTGGTCACCGAGCCGGGGGTCGGCTACCGGCTGCGCACGCTGGGCCGCGCCTGAGGCGCGGGGAACTTTCGGCGCGCGCCCCTCGTTCCCGGACTGCGTAGCCCACCGGGGAGCGAACCCATGCGCCGTCCTTCCGCGCCGTGCAGCCGCCGCCGTCGCGGCAGCCCTGCTCGCCATCGCACCCGCGGCCCTCGCCCAGCCGCCGGCGCAGGTGCCGCGCCGCGACATGTCCGGCGCCCTGCACCAGCAGGCGGCGCCGCGCACCTCGACCGAGCACTACATCCGGGCGAGCGCGGTGTACGACCTGTTCCAGATCGAGGCGGGCAGTCTCGCCCTCAAGCGGTCGCGCGACGCGGAGGTGCGTGGCTTCGCCAAGCACGCCGTCGCCGACCACCGCGATGCGCTGGCGGCGCTGCGCCGCGCGGCGAAGGAGGCGCACCGGGCGCCGCCGCCGCGCACGCTCGACGCCAGCCACCTGAAGCTGCTGCACCGGCTGGAGCGCGCCGAAAGCGAGCGCAAGTTCGACCTGCTCTATGCCGACATGTCGGTGCGCAGCCATTCGCTGCAGCTCGCGCTGGAGAAGGAGTACGCGCGGGGCGGCGACGCCGCCCCCCTCACCGCCCTCGCGCGGCAACGGATGGAGCAGGAGCGCAAGCAGATGCATTCCGCCCGCGCCATCGCCAGCGCCGCCACCCGCTCCTGAGCGCCGGGCCGCGGCGGGGCTAGCGCCCCGGCTGGGCCGGCCCGCCCTGGACCTGGGTCTTGCCGTAGAGGATCTCCCAGCTCTTGTCGTTGTGGTAGGGCTTGCCGGGCACCCGGCGATGCTCCTTCAGCACCTCCATGCCGCGCTGCACGGCCGGGCGCTCGCCAACCTGTTCGATCCAGCGCTTGACGTGCGGATAGGCCGCGATGTCGACGCCCTCGTTGGCCGGGTTGCGCACCCATGGCCAGGTGGCGATGTCGGCGATGGTGTAGTCCGCCCCGGCGAGATAGGCGGTGTCGGCAAGGCGGCGGTCCATCACCCCGAACAGGCGGTTGGACTCGTTGACGTAGCGGTCGATGCCGTACTGCACCTTGTCGATCTCGACGCGCTGCGGCGCGTAGTTCTTGAAGTGGTGCACCTGGCCCAGCATCGGCCCCACATGGGCGAGCTGGAAGGCGAGCCACTGCATCACGTCGAAATGGGCGCGCGGGTCGGCATCCGCCTTGGCTAGGAACTTGCCGGTCTTCCAGGCGAGGTAGCACAGCATCGCGCCCGTCTCGGCCATGGCGTAGTCGCCGCCGCCCGGCCCGTCATGGTCGACCATCGCCGGTATCTTGTTGTTCGGGCTGATCTTCAGGAAGTCGGGCTTGAACTGGTCGCCCTCGCCGATATTGATCGGGTGCACCTTGTATTCGAGGCCGCACTCCTCGAGCATGATGTGGATCTTGTGGCCATTCGGCGTGGGCCAGGAATAGAGGTCGATCATCGCATGGTCCCCGTCTGGATCGCGCCCGCGGCGCTTGGCCGGTAAGCTAGCGCGGTCGGGCCGAAAGGCAAAAGCGATCAGACCGGTCGCCTACCCCTCCAGCCCCAGCGCGTAGCGGCCGTAGGCGGAGCCGGCGCGGTCCCAGTTGGTTCCGACATGCATCGAGGCGGCGTGGGCGTCGCGCCACGCGCGTTGGATGCGGCTTTGGGCGTAGATGCCGTGCCCGCCCTCCGACTCGAACAGGCGGTCGATGGCCCGCGTGGCGGCGCGCGCGCCCCAGGCGAGGTCGCGCAGCGTGCGCTGGCGCAGCGCGTCATAGGGCCGCCCCGCCGCCGCCTCGGCCAGCACCGCGCGCCCGTCGCGCTCGGCGAGCGCGAGCGCCGCGTCGATCGCGGCGCCGGACTCCGCGACACGCATCTGCACGTGGGCGTATTCCGCCATGCGCTTGGGCGCCCCCGCGAGGCCGCCGTGGCTCGCCCGGCCCGAGACCTCGCCGACGTAGTCCTCCCACGCGCCCTGGGCGATGGCGAGGACCGGCGTGGCCAGCCCGTACGCGGTGCCGATGAAGAAGTTGACCCGGTAGAGCGCCGCGGCGTTCGCCGCCGTGCCGGGCGGGGCGGTCGTGCGGCACTGGGCGACGGTCAGGCAGCGATGCGCCGGCACGTGCGCGCCGTCGACCACGATGGACTTGGAGCCCGACCCGGCGAGCCCGACCACGTTCCAGTCGTCCTCGATGCGCCATTCCGCGCGCGGCACCAGGAAGAAGCCCAGCTCGGGCGGCGTCCCCTCGCCCGCCTTCCGCACGATGCGGGCGCAGGCGATGCACCATTGCGCGTGGTCGCACCCGGAGACGAACGACCAGCGCCCGGCGAACGCATATCCGCCCCTCGTCTCGGTCGCGGTGCCGGTCGGCGCGAAGGCGGAGCAGAGCAGCGTTCGCGGCTCCTCGCGCCACAGATCGTCGTGCGCGGCGGGCGGGAACAGCGATGCCTGCCAGGCATGGGTGGCGAACACGCTGTACACCCAGCCGGTCGAGCCGCACTGCTTGCCGATCTCGACGGCGGCCGGCACGAAGGTCTCGTAGCCCCGCTCGGCGCCGCCGAAGCGGGCCGGCTGGAAGATCCGGAACAGCCCCGCCTCGTCCAGCGCGCGCACCGTCTCGGGCGGCACGCAGCGCCCGGCCTCGCAGCCCGCCGCCCGGGCCCGCACCTCCTGGCCGATCTCGCGCGCCCGCCCGATAAGCGCCTCGCCTTCGCTGGCCACGTCCCGCCTCCCCGCCTGGTCGTCCGAACGATAGCACCCGCCAAGCCGGTGGCATATGTGCGGCATTTTCGTCGCCTTCGAGGATTTTGCGCCATGTTGTGGCACTCGTCACACGCCTGGACGGTTAACTACGTGCTACCTGAACGCCACATGGATGGCGAAGGCGCGCCGGGCGCGGCGGAGTGGTTGGCTCCGCCGCGCCCCTGGCGCGCCGTCAACCAGAAGGAGAGTGGGCGTGAGAAAGTCCCTGCGCGGAGTTCTTTTCGGCCTCGTCGTCCTGGTGACGGCGAGCATCTACGTCGTGGCGATGGCGCCGCATCTGATCGGCGGGTGAGGCCCTACGGCTCGAGCCCGACGGCGTGGCCCGTGACCGGCGGCATGGCGCAACTCGCCGAGGGCGGCGCGCCCGAGTTCGCATTCTTCCTAGGCGCCCTTGGCGGCCTCGATCAACGCGGCCGATCTGTCCATTGGCCTCCCCCTCGATGCCGGAGGGAGCTTAGCCGGGTTCCGCCCCGCCTCCAACCGCGCGCCGTTTCGCGCCAGGGCTCGCCAGGAACTTGGCGACGGCATCCGCGGTCCAGCGCCGCCCCTTGCGGCTGGTAAGGCCCCGCCGGTCGAGCGCCGCAGCGATCTCGGCGTCGGTCGCGGCCCCGGCGGTGCGCGCCTCGGCGATGGCGGCGAGGATGCCCCGCACGTAGCGCTCGGAATCGTCGCGCCCGCCGGTCACGCGTCCGCGACGCCCATCGCCGCGGCGATCACCGCGTAGTCCTCTGCCATGATCTCGACCATGCCGTAGCGGAAGGCGGCGCCCCACGATTTGCGGCCGCGCGTGATGGCGAGCGTGTCGAGGAGCGGACGTATCGGCGCCTCGCGCGACGGAAAGAAGCGGACGTCGCGCCGGGTCGGCACGAACCCGCCGCCCATGTCGAACGCGTAGGGCTCGCCCGGCGCGATCTCGCCGATGGCGGTGAAGGATTGCAGCGCGTCGCCGCCCTTCATCGTGGTACGCGGCGAGTAGTAGACGATCCTGTCGCCCGGCTGCAGTCGGCGCACCGGCCCGGCCTTGCCGTGGTTTAGCTGGCAGAATCCGCCGGCCTCGCCGATCTTCACATGATCGCGCGAGGCGACGCCGATCCAGTAGCGCATGGGCGTTCGCTCCTCGCGTCATTGCGAGGAGCAGAGCGACGAAGCAATCCAGACATCTGCCGGATTGCTTCGCTTCGCTCGCAATGACGACAAACGGGTATCGGCGGCTACGCCGTCACCTTCTCGCGCTTCGCTTTCGCCTTGCCGATGCCGAGCTTCTTGTCGCGCTCGCGCGCTTTGGCCTGCTGCTCGGCCATGGACTGGTCGAACAGCCCCTCGCGATAGGGGAAGAAGCCAAGCTCGACATTGATGCCGTTGGGATCCTTCATGAAGACCTGGACCATCTTCTCGTTGAGGTACAGCCGGTCCGGGTGCTTGGTATAGGAGATGCCCAGCTTGTCGAGATGGGCGAGCGTCTCGTCCATCTTGAAGCCGAAGAACGCCACGTGGTCGAGCCGGTTGCCGGCGTCCAGCGTCTCCTCCGGCCCGTCCGGCTCGCCCTGCGACAGATGCACGATCGGATGGTCGGTGCCGGGCACGAACAGCCAGTAGCCGTCCTCGGGAAAGGCCGGCCGCGCGCCCACGTAGAGCCCGAGCACCCGCTCGTAGAAGTCGCGCGTCTCCTCGAGCTTGGTGGTCCGGATGTTGATGTGGTGCAGGCACGAGATGGTCATGGGAGCTCCTTTCCGGCCTCGCCGCGCCCCGACGCGGCCATTGCGCGGCCGCGCGGGCGGACGTACCATTCCGCTGCACTGATAGTGGCGATTCCGGCGATCGGAGGCAAGAGATGGCAGAACGGGTCTGGGACAAGTTTCTCACCGAGCGCGACAAGCAGGTGTTCGCCGCCGGCGGGTTCGGCGCCGAGCTGGACATGGGCAAGCGCCCCGTCCTGCTGATCATCGACGTGAACTACAATTTCTGCGGCGAGCAGCGCGAGCCGATCCTGGAATCGATCAAGCGCTGGCACACCTCGTGCGGCGAGGAGGCGTGGGACGCCCTGCCCGTGATCCGCAAGCTGATCGACAAGTGCCGCGCCAAGGGCGTCCCGGTGATCTACACCACCGGCACGACGCGCCGCGCCGACGGCTGGGACGCGGGCGCCTGGGCCTATAAGAACAAGCGCACCGACGAGCATCTCGCCAAGCCCGAGCGGTCGAACCGCGACGGCAACGACATCATGGACGAGATCGCGCCCGGCCCGAAGGACATCGTCATCCGCAAGGAGAAGCCGTCGGCCTTCTTCGGCACCGGCCTGATGGGCTATCTCACCCGGCTCAAGGCCGAATTCGGTCATCGTCACCGGCACGACCACCTCGGGCTGCGTGCGCGGCTCGGTGATCGACGCGTTCAGCCACAACTACCGCATCCAGGTGGTCGAGGAAGGCTGCTTCGACCGCTCGCAGGCCTCGCACGCGGTCAATCTGGCCGACATGAACGCCAAATACGCCGATGTAGTGTCGGTCGAGAAGACCATGGCCTATCTCGACTCTCTGCCCGACAACGCCTTCGCAGACGAGCTGCCCAAGGGAACCAAGTAGCCGCACCCCGCCGCCGCCGCCGGACGGGCGCCGCCGCCTCGCGGCGTCGCGCCGTCCTGCGGCGCTTTTCCGGCTCGGCATTGCCATTTATGGCCCTATATTGTCCCGCAAGTCATTGGCGAGGCGGAATTTCCTATGGCGGAGCCGCAGGGCTGGCTGAGGACGGAGGCGACCGACGGCACCGTGCGGGTGGTCGCGGGCGGCGCGTGGGAGACCGAATCCCTCGCCGCGATCGACGCCGGGCTGCGCCAGGTGGCCGCCGACGGGCCGCGCGGCGCCCGGATCGACGTGGCCGGGGTGGAGAGCCTGGACACGGCCGGCGCCTGGGTCCTGTACCGCACGGTGCGCGATCTGCGCGCGCGGGGGATCGCCGCCGAGATCGTCGGCGCCCGGCCCGCCCACCAGGCGCTGATCGAGCGGGTCGCGCGGGCGGACCGGGGGGCGCCGCCGCGGCGCGCCCCGCCGGGGGCGCTGGTCTCGCTGCTCGACCGCACGGGCCGGGCGCTGGTCGCGGGGCTCGTGGAGTTCGGCGGGCTGCTTTCCTTCCTCGGCCTTGCCGCGATCGTGCAGGCCCGCGCCTGGAGGCACCCGGGCCGCATCCGGCTGATCGCGCTGTTCAGCCAGATCGAGCGCACCGGGCTCGACGCCATGCCGATCGTCGGGCTCCTCGCCTTCCTGATCGGGGTCGTGACCGCCTATCAGGGCGCGGACCAGCTCCGCCGCTTCGGCGCCGAGATCTTCACCATCAACCTCGTCGGCGTCTCGATGCTGCGCGAGATGGGCGTGCTGCTGGCCGCGATCATGGTCGCCGGCCGCTCGGGCAGCGCCTTCACCGCCCAGATCGGCACCATGCAGGTGAACGAGGAGGTCGACGCGATGCGCACCATGGGCCTCGACCCGATCGAGGTGCTGGTGCTGCCGCGCGTCTGGGCGCTGGTCATCGTGCTGCCGCTGCTCACGGTGTGGGGCGACCTGACGGGCATCATCGGCGGCCAGCTCATGGCCTGGGCGGCGCTCGACATTTCGACCGTGCAGTTCTTCGAACGGCTGAACAATCGTGGTGCCGATCTGGTCGTTCTGGGTGGGTCTGATCAAGGCGCCGGTGTTCGGCCTGCTGATCGCCCTGATCGGCTGCCGCGAGGGGCTCAAGGTCTCGGGCAGCGCGGAAAGCGTCGGGCTGCACACGACGCGTTCGGTGGTGTTCTCGATCTTCCTGGTCATCGTGGCCGACGCCGTCTTTTCCATCGTCTTCTCCGCGGTGCACGTATGAGCGGACCGGCCCGGGGGGAGGGCATGGCGATTCGCGTGCGCGGGCTGGTGACGCGGTTCGGCCGCACGACCGTGCATGACGGGGTCGACCTCGACGTGCGGCGGGGCGAGGTGTTCGCCATCGTCGGCGGGTCGGGCAGCGGCAAGTCGGTCCTTTTGCGCACCATCCTGCGGCTCAACCGCCAGGCGGCAGGCAGCGTCGAGATGCTGGGCCAGGAAACGGCCGGGCTGGGCGACGAGGCCTGGCGCGCCCTCGAGCGGCGCTATGGCGTGCTGTTCCAGCAGGGCGCGCTGTTCTCGTCGCTGACGGTGGGCCAGAACGTCGAGGTGCCGCTGAAGGAGCACACGGCCCTTCCGCCGGCGCTGATCCACGAGATCGCGGCGGTCAAGGTCGCCATGGTCGGGCTCGAGCCCGACGCGGCCGGCAAGTACCCGTCCGAGCTGTCGGGCGGGATGCGCAAGCGCGCCGCGCTGGCCCGCGCGCTTGCGCTCGATCCTGAGATATTGTTCCTGGACGAGCCGACGGCCGGGCTCGACCCGATCGGCGCCGCCGCGTTCGACGCGCTGATCGGAACGCTGCGCGAGGCGCTGGACTTGACGGTGGTGATGGTGACGCACGACCTCGACACGCTCTACGCGATCTGCGACCGGGTCGCCGTCCTGGTGGACAAGCGGGTGATCGCAGGCACGCTCGACGAGCTGGAAGCCTACGACCACCCCTGGATTCGCGACTATTTCCACGGGCCGCGCGCGCGCGCCGCGGTGGCGGCGGCGGAGGGCTGAGATGGAGACCCGGGCGAGCTACATGCTGGTGGGCGCGTTCGTGCTGGCGCTGACGGCGGTCGCGCTCGGCTTCGTCCTGTTCTTCGCGCGCGGCCAGTTCCAGCCCACCGGCAAGGTCTACGAGGTCGACTTCCACGGCTCGGTGACCGGGCTGGAGGTGGGCAGCCGCGTGCGCTATCGCGGCGTGCCGGTCGGCTCGGTCTCGTCGATCCGCCTCAATCCAGGCGACGTGGGCGAGATCCAGGTGCTGGCCACGATCGACCCGAACACCCCGATCAAGGAGGACACGGAGGCCTCGCTCGGCCTCCAGGGCGTGACCGGCGTCGCCTACCTGTCGCTCTCGGGCGGAACGCAGTCGAGCCCGCCGCTGGCCGCCAAGCCGGGCCAGCGCTATCCGGTGATCCCGTCCCGGCGGTCCCAGCTCGAGACGGTGCTGGAGAACCTGCCGAAACTGTCCGAGCAGGCGGTCGAGCTGCTGCAGCGGCTGAGCGGCGTGCTGAGCGCCGAGAACGCCGACAACATCGCCGGGACGCTGGCCAACGTCCGCCAGCTGACCGGCACGCTGGCCGCGCACAGCGGCGACATCGACACGCTGCTGGCCGAGGCGACCCAGACGGTCGCGACGCTGCGCCGGACCGCCGCTTCGATGGACCGGATGGCGTCCCAGCTCGGCAAGGAGGCGGGGCCGCTCGGCGCCGATGCGCGGCGCGCCCTCGCCGAGTTCCGCAAGTCCGCCCGCTCGATGACCGAAACCTCCGACGCGATACGCGCGGTGATCGGCGAGAACCGCCGCCCGCTCAAGGACTTCTCCGCCAACGGGCTGTACGAGCTGTCGCAGTTCCTCACCGAGGCGCGCGGGCTGGTGGCGAATTTTAATACCCTGATCCAGCAGATTCAGCGCGATCCCGCGCGTTTCTTCTTCGGGGACACCCAGAAGGGCTACGAGCCGAAATGACCCCATTCGCCATTTCCCGATACGGCCGCCACGCCGCCGCCCTGGGCGCCCTGGCCGTCGCGCTGACGCTGGGCGGGTGCGGGGGGATTCTGCCCGGAACGGGCGAGCCGCCGCGGATATACACGCTGACGCCGAAGACCACCTATCCGTCAAGCCTGCCGCGCGCCGACTGGCAGCTCGCCGTCGACGTGCCCCTGACCGAGGCGGGGCTCAATACCGCCCGCATCGCCCTGAGCCACGACCCGGTGACGATGGAGTTCTACGCCCATGCCGAATGGGTCGACCGCGCGCCGCTGCTGGTTCAGCGCCTCCTGGTCGAAAGCTTCGAATCCACCCATAAGATCGTCGCCGTCGCCCGCCAATCGGTCAATCTGCGCCCCGATTTCCTGCTGATCTGCGACTTGCGGGAATTCCAGGCCGAGTATCGCGGCAAGGGCCCGCCCAGCGCCCACGTGCGAATCAGCGCCAAGCTGGTCAAAATTCCGGAGCGCACCATCATCGGCGCAACCGACGCCGAGGAGCTGGTCCAGGCGCGGAGCGTCGATCTCGACGACGTGGTGCACGCCTTCGACGGCGCCCTGGGCAAGACGCTCAAGCGGGTGGTGGAATGGACCCTGATCACCGGATCGCGCCGCCAGCGGTGAGCCCGGCGCCGCGGCGGCGGCCATTCACCAAATTGTCACCCATTCAGGTCAAGAGAATTCTCCGCTAACCGCTTGACCGGTTTCGCGAAGAATGGTTCATATGTCGGGCGTGCGGAACCGGGTCGGCGACGATCCTGGTTGGGGGCCCGGCGCCTGAAGGTGGCCGGAGCGGGGGCTTGGTTGACGCAACAATCGGAACTCACGGACAACGCGGGACGTGGCGCCGGATGGCGGCGCGGCCTGATGCCGTGCGCCGGCTTTTGCCCCGACAGTAAGGGCGACCCGCGGGGGACGACCCGGTAAGATCGTATTCTGGCCCGGTCGGCGCCGTGGGGGCGCGCCGGAGCCTCGACGTTGAGGAGGGCAAAGTGCGCCGGCACCATCATACCTCGACCGCGCTTGCGGTCCTTGGGATCGCATTCGGCCTGATCCTGGCAGCGGGCGCCGCCCGCGCCGACGGCAAGCCCGCCCAAGCCGCGCACTCGCCATTCCTGGTGGCGCAGCTCGGCGGCGGGCTGCTGCAGGGGCCGCCGCCCGAGAAGGGCGCCCCGGTCTTCGGCGCGCAGCCGCAGCAGCCGCAGAAGGCCGCGCCCAAGGCCGAGCAGCCGACCATGTCGAAGGAGGAGGCGGAGAAGCTGGCCGCGAAGGAGCACGCCGCGCTCCTGACCGAGAGCCGCTATCCCAACGCCACCTCGTGCGGCACCTGCCACCCGCGCGAGTTCTGCGCAGTGGTCCGTCTCGCAGCATTCCTACGCCCAGCTCAGCCCGCCCTTCATGGCGCTGCAGAACTTCATCAACGCCAACGTCAACGGCACCAACGGCGATTTCTGCATCCGCTGCCACAACCAGATCGGCATGACCCAGGAGGAGGCGACCGGCATCTCCAACCTGGAGCGGCCGCAGTCCTCGCGCGAGGGCATCACCTGCGTGGTCTGCCACCGCATGGCGATGAACTACAACAAGGCGTCGGGCCGCGTGGCCCTGATGACGGGCGACCTGACCGCGCCGGTCAACGGGCCGACGGGCGACGCGGAGCCTCAAGCGCGTTCTCGCCAATCCCGAGACCTATCGCGTGACCGCCAACCCGAAGGAGGTGGGCCGCAAGATCCACGGCGACGTGTTCAAGACCACGTTCCTGGAAAGCTCCACCTTCTGCGGCCAGTGCCACGACGTGACGCTGCTCAACGGCTTCCGGCTGGAGGAGGCGTTCTCGGAGTATCGCGACTCGCCGGCGGCGGCGAAGGGCGTCACCTGCCAGGACTGCCACATGGGCAAGATCCAGGGCAAGCCCTCGGGCTACGACTTCGGCCCGGCCGCGGTCGTCGGCGGCGTGCCGACCAAGCCGCGCAAGCTGACCGACCACACCTTCGCCGGCCCCGACTATCCGATCGTCCATCCCGGCATCTTCCCGCACAACGCCCGGGCGCAGGAGCTGGCGACGATCGCGGAGTGGCTGACGTTCGACTACAAGGCGGGCTGGGGCACCGACAAGTTCGAGAACAACATCCCCAAGGGCTACACATTCCCCAAGCCGTGGGATTCGGTCGACGCCCGCTATGACGCGCGCGACATCCTGAACGAGCAGTTCAAGCGTCTCGCCGCCGTCCGCCAGAAGCGGCTTCAGGTGCTGCGCAACGGCTACGCCATCGGCAACGTCGTGACCGAGGAGGCCAACAACGAAGGCATCGCCTTCAACGTCCAGGTCAAGAACATCACCGAGGGCCACAACACGCCGACCGGCTTCACGGGCGAGCGCCTGGTGTGGCTGCGCGTGACGGTGATGGACGCCGACGGCAAGGTGGTGTTCCGCTCGGGCCAAACCGATCCGAACGGCGACGTGCTCGACGACGAGTTCGGCCTATGTCCACACCGGGAAGATCCCGCTGGACGAGCAGCTCTTCACCCTGCAGTCGCGCTTCCTGGTCCGCAATATCCGCGGCAGCGAGCGCGAGCGCACGGTGACCATCCCGTACTCGACCACCGCCCTGCCCTTCCTGCGCCCGACCGTTCGGCCGCTGATCGTGCTGGGCCGGTCGGTGGTGGAGCGCAACCACCGCAAGGGCATCGAGCCGCTGGGCGACCGCACGGCGCCGTACGAGATCGACGGCAGCGCGCTGACCGGGCACGGCCCCTATCGCGCGACCATCGAGCTGATGGGCCAGATGATCCCGATCAACCTGCTCACCACCATCCAGGTCGTCGGGTTCGACTACGGCATCAGCCCGCGCGCCGCGGCCGACGCCGTGGTCGCCGGGCGCGAGGTGATCGCCAAGAAGGAAGTGACGTTCAACGTGAAGTAGCGCGCGGCCGGACGAACGGCCCGCCTCGCGCGGGCCGCGATCCGGACCCAGGGCGTTTGGAGGGGATATGGGCGAAAACCGCCGAGGGCTGGGGCACCAGCTTTCGTTGACCGTGGCCGCGACCTTGACGGCGGCGCTGCTCGCCGGCGCGGCGACACCGGCGCTGGCCGACAACATGGGTCTGTTCCCGCTGGGCGCGACCGAAGATGTGCCGCGCCTGTCCGACGAGCCGGTGCCTTTCGCCAAGGTGCCGCCGCGGCCGGCCCTGCCCCTCGAGCTGGGTTGCAAGTTCCTCGGCAACGGCGAGATCCCGGCCGGGTTCGAGCTGCCCACCGGCGCGGTGTGGAACCCCTGCCTCTGGGTGTTCGGCACCTTCCGGACGGCGTTCCAGACCTACGAGTTGATCGGTCCGTCCGGCCGTAATACGGAAATCGCCACCCGGCTCGATTTGTTCGCCAACCTGCAGCTTAGCGAGACCGAGAAGTGCGTCGTCGGCGTCGCGCCGCTCGACAACAACTCGTTCTTCCGCTTCACCCGATACAGCTTCGAATCGAACACCGGCATGGAGGGCGGCCGGCCCGAGCTCGGCCTCTACCTGCGCACCGCGTTCTGCGAGGGCGACTTCGGCTCGCTGTTCCCCAGCCTCGACACCCAGGGCACGCACCTCATCGATTACGGCTTCGCGGTCGGCCGCCAGCAGGCGAGCTACCAGGCGGGCATCATGATCAGCGACATCGTCGACGGCGTGTCGATCGTGCGCAACAACATCCATGCGCCGGGCTTCGCGAACATCCGCATCGCCGGCATGTTCGCGCTCGACTTGATCGACCGCGGCACGCCCTTCAACCATCGCCGCGTGAATTCGCCGGGCCTTTACGGCATGTTCATCGAGGCCGACACCAACGCCAGCACCTATAATCTCGACGTGCTGACCATCCAGGACGACGACCCGCTAAGCCGGTCGGGCGGCGATTCCTGGAATATCGGCTTCTCCTCCGCGCAGCGCGGCTACGTGCCGGGCTTCATGGGCACGCGCGGGCTGGGCGAGGTGAACACCACCTACCGCATCAACGTCTCGCAGAAGAGCGGCGTCGACAACCCGTTCGCCTCGGACGGGTACCTGCTCTCCTCGGAGATCTCGTTCACCCCGCACTTCTCGGACGACATCGTCTATTTCAACTCGTGGTGGGGCATCGACCGCTACAGCCAGGCCTCGCGCGAACCGATCCAGGGCGGGCCGCTCGCGGGGCTGGGCATCTCGTTCGCCTCGCCCAGCCTGGGCGACTTCCTGACCGCGCTGAACGCGTTCAACACCCAGGTGGTCGGCGCGGCCATGGGCTACCAGGCGTTCTGGGACAACCACCGGCGCAACCTTGTCGTCGAGCTGGCGGGGGTGAAGGACACCACCCGCGGCCTGTTCTCGACGCGCGGGGCGGGCACGGACGGCGCGGCCATCACCACCCAGTTCCAGCAGGCGCTGGGCCAGCGCTTCCTGTTCACGGCGCTGGGCTTCGTCTCCTACAACGAAGGCCGCGGCATCGGCACCGGCGCCCGGACGGAGATCCTGGTCCAGTTCTGACACGCATCGACGCAAGACGGGCGATCCGGCACTCCCGGATCGCCCGTTTTTCGTTCCTGGATCGTCAGGCCGCGACCTTGGCGAAGTGCGGCATCACCTCGTCGGCAAACAAGGCGAGCGACTGCATCGCGTCGCCGTGCGCCATGGTGCCGAAATACATGCCGCAGACGAAGTAGTTGACGCCGATCGCCGCTACCTGGCGCTCGATCTCGGCCCGCACCGTGGCGGGCGAGCCGACGACGAAGGAGCCGCCCGTCATCGCCTCGTCGAGATGCGAGACCGTGTCGCGCGTGATCGCCGGGCCCTGCACCTTGTTCTCGCGCCACAGCTTGGTCAGGCTCGCATACCAGGCGTCGTAGGCCGGCTCGGCGATTTTCTTCGCCTTGGCGTCGGTTTCCGCCACCACCACGTGGCGGTTGACGCCGATCGCCGTGCCGCCCGGGAAGGGCGTCGGAGCGCCCGTCGGCCCGCCGCGCCGGGCATAGGCGTCCTTGTAGGCGGCGACGCATTTGGCCGCCGCCTCGACCGTGCCGAGGGTGGAGAAGTTGTAGCCTGCGCCGCCGACGAACGCCGCGCTCTCCGCGCCTGAGGACGGATACCAGATCGGCGGGCAGGGCTTCTGCAGCGGGCGCAGCTCCATCGGCACGTTCTTGTAGGTGAAGTGCTTGCCCGCATGGTCGAGCGTGTCGTGGGTGAGCCCGGCGACCACCGCGTCCAGCGCCTCGAGGAAGACCTCGCGCGTCGTCGCGAAGTCGATGTTGTGGTAGTTGAGCTCGAACGGCGAGACGCCGCGCCCGACGCCGACATCGAGCCGGCC
Organism: uncultured Alphaproteobacteria bacterium; assembly: GCA_963826605.1. Taxonomy (GTDB): domain Bacteria; phylum Pseudomonadota; class Alphaproteobacteria; order MPNO01; family DASWLB01; genus CAWGHZ01. The sequence goes on along the minus strand of CAWGXN010000001.1, from coordinate 654,783 downwards.
GTGGCACAGATGGTCGAGGATCGCGATCTCCTCGATCAGGCGCAGCGGCGAGTAGAGCGTCAGCAGGTAGACCAGGGGGCCGAGGCGGATGCGCTGGGTCGCGCGCGCCACGCCGCCGAGATAGACGCCCGGCACCGGCACCATGTTGAGCGGTGTCGCGTGGTGCTCTGCCACGTGGTAGCAGTAGAAGTCGGTCTTGTCCGCGGCCTCCACGAACTCGAAGCGCCTGTCGAACTGCTCGGCGAGCGGCAGGTTCGAGCGGTCGACGTGATCGAACAATCCGAACTTCATGTCATCTCCACGCGCTGGTGCTGGCGGCGCGGCGATCTTAACGGCCCGGCCGCCCAGGACCAACGGATTCGGCCGCTGCCTCGGGCCGCCGGTTGGGCTATGCTCGCCGCCGGACGGGCGGCCGCGAGGCGATGCGCCGCCGCGAGGCAACGGGGAGACGACCATGGGCCACCGCTACGCCAACATCCTGGAAACCGTGGGCAACACGCCCGTGGTCAAGATCGGCCGCCTCGCGCCGCCCGACGTGAACCTTTACGTGAAGATCGAAGCGTTCAACCCGCTCGGATCGGTGAAGGACCGGCTGGCGCTGGGGGTGATCGAGGATGCCGAGCAGAAGGGGCTGTTGAAGCCCGGCCAGACGGTCATCGAGGCGACCAGCGGCAATACCGGCATCGGGCTCGCCATGGTGTGCGCGCAGAAGGGCTATCCGCTGGTCATCACCATGGCGGAATCGTTCAGCGTCGAGCGCCGCCGGCTGATGCGCTTCCTGGGCGCCAAGGTGATCCTCACCCCCGCCTCCGAGCGCGGCATGGGCATGGTGCTGAAGGCGCAGGAGCTGGCCAAGGCGCATGGCTGGTTCATGACGCGCCAGTTCGAGAACGAGGCCAACGCCGACATGCATTCGCGCACCACGGCGCGCGAGATCGTCGAGGACTTCCAGGGCGAGCGGCTGGACTACTGGGTCACCGGCTTCGGCACCGGCGGCACGCTGAAGGGCGTCTCGCGCGTGCTGGCGAAGGAGCGGCCGGACACCAAGATCGTGGTGTGCGAGCCCGACGAGGCGGCGATGCTGTCGTCGGGCACGCCGCAGAAGCGCAACGAGGACGGCTCGCCCGCGGAGGGCCACCCGGCCTTCAAGCCGCACCCCATGCAGGGCTGGACGCCCGACTTCATCCCGAAGCTGACCGGCGACGCGGTGGATTCGAAGTCGATCCACAAGATCGTCCGCATCCCCAACGCCGACGCGCTGAAGATGAGCCGCGAGCTGGCGCAGAAGGAGGGCATCTTCTGCGGCATCACGGCAGGCGCGACGTTCGCCGGGGCGCTGCAGCTGTGCGCCGAGGCGCCGAAAGGCTCCACCATCCTCGCCATGCTGCCCGACACCGGCGAGCGCTATCTGTCGACGCCGCTGTTCGCCGACGTCTCGCCCGACATGTCGGGGGATGAGCTGGAGATCGCGCGCTCGACGCCGAACCATCAGCTCGCCGTCAAGGCGTAGCGGCGGCCAGACGCTTCATCAGCGGGCCGATCGTGTCGGCCCACTGGTGGGGCATGATCGGCCCGACCTGGCGGTAGCGCAGCCGACCCTCCCGGTCGAGGACGAAGGTCTCGGGCACGCCGCCCTCCTCGACACCCCAGGCGCGGGCCGCGCGGCCGTCCGCGTCGACGCCGATGCGCACGTAGGGCGTGCCTTCCGCGGCGAGGAAGGCGCGCGCGTCGGCGGGCCGGTCGCGATAGGCGATCCCGTAGATGGTCACGCCTTCGCCCGCCAGACGCATCAGCATCTTCTGCTCGGCGCGGCACGGGGCGCACCACGAGGCGAAGAAATTGACCAGCGCGACCCTGCCGGCGGGCAGACCGTCGGCGAGCCCCGGCCGGCCGGCGCCGTCGAGCGGCGGCAGGCGGAGTGGCGGGGCCGCGCGATCGACCAGGCCCGAGCCGGTCTGCGCCGCGACCAGCGCCGCCTGGCGCCGCTCCACGGTGCGGTCGAGATGGACCGCGAAGCCCAGCGCCAGGACCAGGAAGCCGAGCAGCGGCACGAACACGATGGGCCGTCGCAGCATGGTCCCGGTTCAAACTGTCATCGCGAGGCGCGCAGCGCCGAAGTGATCCAGGCTCTCGCTGGATTGCTTCGCTTCGCTCGCAATGACGTCCATGTGAGGCCGCAATCCAGTTAGCTTTGCCAGGGCAGTACCTGGCTACTTCGCCGCCTTGGCCGCCGCGGCGGGGCCTTCCTTCCAGCGCCCGGACTTCTTCAGCGCCTCGGCGACCTCGGGCGGCATGTATTTCTCGTCGTGCTTGGCCAGCACCTCGGATGCGCGGAAGCCGCCGCCCGGCGTCAGCTTGCCCTCGACCACAACGCCCTGCCCCTCGCGGAACAGGTCCGGCAAAAGGCCGCGGTAGACCACGTTCACCGTCTTGTTCATGTCGGTGACGGCGAAGCTCACCTCCTTGCCGTCCGGCGCGCGCTTGACGCTCCCCTCCTCCACCAGCCCGCCGATACGCACGTCGCGACCGGCCGGCACGCCCTTCTCGGTCAGGTCCGTCGGCGAGTAGAAGAACACCAGCAAATCGTTGAACGCCGACAGAGTGAGCGCCGCGGCGCCCCCCAGTATGGTCATGCCCGCGACGACGAACGCGAAGCGGCGGCCCTTGCGCGTCACGCTGCGTCTCCCCGCTGGCGGCGCGCGCGCCGCGGCCGGCTCGCCTCGATCTCGGCCAGTTCGCGTTCGCGCCGGGCGACGCTCCTCAGCGTCTGCCAGGCGAGCCCGGCCAGCACCGCGGCGGCGATGAAGTAGGCCGGCCACACATAAGCGGCATAGCCGCCCATCGCGAAATAGTGGCGTATCGCGTCCATCCTATGCCTTTACCGTGCTCGGAACCGGGGCGGCCGCCTCGTGTGCGCGGGCAAGGCGCAGCGCGCGCAGCCGGCGCGCATAGATGCCGCCCTTGATGCGCAGCAGCAGCAGCGCGAAGAACAGGGCGGTGAAGCCCACCGCCATCAGCCCCAGCGGCCACAGCATCGATGCATCGATCGTCGGCCCGCCCATGCGCACGATCGAAGCCGGCTGGTGCAGCGTGTTCCACCAATCGACCGAAAACTTGATGATCGGCACGTTGACCGCGCCCACCAGCGCCAGGATCGCGGCCGCCTTCTCGCCGCGCGCCGGATCGTCGAACGCGCCGGCCAGCGCCATGTAGCCGAGATAGAGGAAGAACAGGATCAGCACCGAGGTCAGCCGCGCGTCCCACACCCACCACGCGCCCCACATCGGCTTGCCCCAGAGCGAGCCGGTGACCAGGCAGATCGCGGTGAAGCAGGCGCCGATCGGCGCCGCCTCGCGCGCCGCGATGTGCGCCAGCGGATGGCGCCAGATCAGCCCGACCGCCGAGGCCAGCGCCATCAGGCTGTAGGCCATCATGGCGATCCAGGCGGACGGGACGTGCAGGTACATGATCCGCACCGTCTCGCCCTGCTGGTAGTCGGGCGGCGAGACGAACAGGGCTAGGACCAGCCCGACGGCGATGCATGCCCCGGCGATGCCCGCGCACCACGGCAGCAGCCTACGGGCAAGACCGAGGAACCGGGTCGGGTTCGCGTAGCGATTCAGCATGGGCGTCCGAGCAACCTAGCCTGAGATGCACCGCAGCGATGTCAACATTTCGGCATGCCGGGACAAGCCCGGCCAGGACGATATGTAGTGCGGCTCGACCATCGCGCCCAACGAATCCTACCGCTTCGGCGCGCGCTGCCAGAACAAATTGGCGCTGGTGCCCGGCCCGCCATACAGGCTCACCTCGCTGGTGAGCGTCAGCCGGTCACCCTCCAGCCTGGCCCGGCGCCGCTGGGTGGTGCCCATCAGCTCCGCCCCGCTCGCGAGCCGGATATGGTGCAGCACCGCCTCGCCGTCGATCTCGTACGGGCCGCTATAGGCCAGCACCGAGCCGGGACGGCGGATGACCACCGACATGTAGCCGTCGGGCGCATAGACGATCAGCCCGTCCATCTCGTCGCCCCAGGGGCGCGTCGCCTTGCCGTCCGTGACCTGCTGGAAGTCGCGAAGCTGCCAGGTGCCGATCAGGTCGTCGCGCGTCATCGTCCCTCCACCCCGGGCCAAACTAGCCGGAAACCGCGCCCGCGGCGAGCCCTGCGCTGCCGTGTCGCGCCTTCCGTATACGCCGCCCCGCCCCTCCTATTCCAGCGCCTGGCGCAGCGCCGCCGCCGCCGCCCACGGACACAGCACCACCGTCGCCAGGCTGAACGCCGCCAATATGGCGAGGTGCGGCCGGACAGCGAGGCCGGTGGTCGCCGCGTCCACCGCGGCCGCGCCGAAGATCAGCACCGGGATGGTCAGCGGCAGGACCAGCAGCGCCAGCAGCACCCCGCCGCGCCGCGCCCCCAGGGTCAGCGCCGCGCCGACCGCGCCGATCAGGCTGATGGCCGGCGTGCCGAGCGCCATGGCCGCGACCAGCGTGGCGAGCCCCTCCCCGCCCAGATGCAGCATCCCGGCCAGCACCGGCGCGGCGACGATCAGCGGCAGGCCGGTGGTCAGCCAGTGCGCGCAGGCCTTGGCCAGCGCGACGAATTCCAGCGGCAGGGGCGCGAGGGCGAGAAGGTCGAGCGAGCCGTCCTCGTAGTCGGGCTGGAACATGCGCTCGAGCGACAGCATGGCGGCGAACAGCGCCATCACCCAGACGATCCCGGCGGCGATGCGCGCCAGCATGTTCGGCTCCGGCCCCACCCCGAAGGGGAACAGCACCGTGCCCAGCACGAAGAACAGCACGACCAGCGCCGAATCGGCGCCCTGGCGCAGCGCGAGCCGCAGCTCGCGCCGGACGACGAGGCCGAAGCGGTTCACGCCGCCTCCCAATCCGGCTCGGCCGAGGCAACGGCGAAGCGCGGCATGTCGAGCGTTGCCGCGTCGGCGATGGCGAGGTCGACATTGGTCGAGACGATGCAGATCCCGCCGCCCCGCCGGTGCGCGGCCAGCGCCTCGATCAGCACGGCGACGGACGGACGGTCCAGCGCGACCGACGGCTCGTCGAGCAGCCAGAGGGGCGCCGGCGCGGCGAACAACCGGGCGAGGGCGAGCCGGCGGCGCTGTCCGGCCGAGAGGTAGCGCGCCGGAAGCCCCGCGAGCGCGCCGAGCCCGACGCGGTCGAGGGCGCCGTCGACATCGGTCGCCCCGCCGCGCAGGTCGGACCAGCCGGCCAGGTTCTCGCGCACGCCGAGGGCCGGCTTCACCGCGTCGAGATGGCCGACATAGTGCAGCCGGGCGCCGTGCGCCTCGGGGTCGGCGGCGATGGGCGCGCCGTCCCACAGGAGCCGGCCGGCCGCGGGGCGGGCGAGGCCGGCCATCAGCCGCAGCAGGCTCGACTTGCCCGAACCGTTGGGGCCGGTCAGCACCAGCGCCTGGCCGGGCGCCAGCGCGAACGCCAGCCGGTCGAACACGACGCGCTGGCCGCGCACGCAGCGCAATTCCGCGCCTTCGAACATGTCCGGTCCGCCCCCTCTGCCGCGCGCGCCCGCGCGCCTCACGCGTAAGCGAGATCGGCCCGCGACCCAAGCGAAAAATCGGCAAAAAAACGGGCCGCCGAAGAAACTCGACGGCCCGGGGTGTACCAGCTCTTCGCTGGTCTGGCAGGCTCCCGAGGGAGCCCTCCAGGGGGGCTACGCACGCGAAACTGGCAGGGCAATGTGGCCCGGCCACGTTCGAAACATGGCGATTTCGTGTTTTTTGCCGCGCCCCGGCCGCCCGCGCGGGCCTTTGGGGGTGGCCGCGCCCGCGCGGCCTTGAGCTTGGCCGGGCTCGGGGATAACTTCCGCCCCACATCCACCTACCGCCATCCAGGGAGTCCCGCCGTGACCCAGCCCGGGCAAGACAGCCTGAAGACCCGCCGCACCCTCAAGGTGGGCGGCGCGAGCTACGATTACTTCAGCCTGGCCGCGGCGGAGGCCGCCGGCATCGGCGAGGTGGCGCGCCTGCCCTACTCGCTGAAGGTGCTGCTCGAGAACCTGCTGCGCTACGAGGACGGGCGCACGGTCACGGTCGACGACGTGAGGGCGCTGGCCGCCTGGGCCGGCGAGCGCCGGTCGGACCACGAGATCGCCTTCCGCCCCGCGCGCGTGCTGATGCAGGACTTCACCGGCGTGCCGGCGGTCGTCGACCTTGCCGCCATGCGCCAGGCGATGGTCGAGATGGGCGGCGATCCGCAGAAGATCAATCCGCTGTCCTCGGTCGATCTGGTGATCGACCATTCGGTGATGGTCGACGAGTTCGGCAACGCGAAGGCGTTCGGCGACAATGTGAAGCACGAGTTCGAGCGCAACCGGGAGCGCTACGAGTTCCTGCGCTGGGGCGCAACCGCGTTTCGCCGCTTCCGCGTCGTGCCGCCGGGCACCGGCATCTGCCACCAGGTGAACCTGGAATATCTCGCCAAGACCGTGTGGACCGAGACCGAGGGCAACGTCGCCTACGCCTTCCCCGACTCGCTGGTCGGCACCGACAGCCACACCACCATGATCAACGGGCTGGCCGTGCTCGGCTGGGGCGTCGGCGGCATCGAGGCCGAGGCCGCCATGCTGGGCCAGCCGATCTCGATGCTGATCCCCGAGGTGATCGGCTTCAAGCTGACCGGCGCGCTGAAGGAGGGCACGACCGCGACCGACCTGGTGCTGACCGTGACGCAGATGCTGCGCGCCAAGGGCGTGGTCGGCAAGTTCGTGGAGTTCTTCGGGCCGGGGCTCGACCATCTCGGGCTTCCCGACCGCGCGACGATCGCCAACATGGCGCCCGAATACGGCGCGACCTGCGGCTTCTTCCCGATCGACCGGGTGACCTGCGACTACCTGACCTTCACCGGGCGCGACGCCGCCGAGGTCGCGCTGGTCGAGGCCTATGCCAAGGCGCAGGGCATGTGGCGCGCACGAGGGCGCCGCCGACCCGATCTTCACCGACATGCTGGAGCTCGACATCTCGACCGTCGAGCCGACGCTGGCCGGGCCGAAGCGCCCGCAGGACAAGGTGCTGCTGTCCGGCGCCGCGGCGCAGGTGAAGAAGCTCGTCGCCGAATATCGCGCCGATCAGGGCGGCAAGGCGAAGGAGGTGGCGGTCGCCGGCTCCGACCACAGACTGCGCGACGGCAATGTGGTGATCGCCGCGATCACGAGCTGCACCAACACCTCGAACCCGTCGGTCCTGATCGCCGCCGGACTCGTCGCGCGCAACGCCGTCGCCAGGGGGCTCAAGGTGAAGCCCTGGGTCAAGACCTCGCTCGCGCCCGGCAGCCAGGTGGTCACCGACTACCTCGCCGCCGCCGGGCTGCAGGACGATCTCGACGCGCTCGGCTTCAACCTGGTCGGCTACGGCTGCACCACCTGCATCGGCAATTCGGGCCCCCTGCCCGACCCGATCGCCGACGCCGTCGACGAGGGCGACCTGGCCGTCGGCGCGGTGCTGTCGGGCAACCGCAACTTCGAGGGGCGCGTGCACCAGCAGGTGCGGCTGAACTACCTCGCCTCGCCGCCGCTGGTCGTCGCCTACGCCCTCGCCGGATCGCTCGACATGGATCTGGTGAACGAGAAGCTGGGCGAGGGCAAGGACGGCAAGCCCGTCTTCCTCAAGGACATCTGGCCGACCAACAAGGAGATCCAGGACACAATCGCCAAGAACGTCACGCCCGAGATGTACCGCAAGCGCTACGCCAACGTGTTCGAGGGCCCGGCCGAGTGGAAGAAGGTCGAGGCGCCCGGCGGCGAGGTCTATGCGTGGCGCGACAACTCGACCTATGTCCGCTATCCGAACTATTTCGAGGGCATGCCGAAGGAGCCGTCGGCGATCACGGACATCGCCGGCGCGCGGCCGCTGCTGATCCTCGCCGATTCGATCACCACCGACCACATCTCGCCCGCCGGCTCGATCAAGCGCGATTCGCCGGCCGGCGAGTATCTGATCGAGCGCCAGGTGCGGCCGGCCGAATTCAACTCCTACGGCTCGCGGCGCGGCAACCACGAGGTGATGGTGCGCGGCACCTTCGCCAACATCCGCATCCGGAACGAGATGGTGCCCGGCGTCGAGGGCGGCATCACCAAGCACCAGCCGTCGGGCGAGCAGATGGCCGTCTATGACGCCGCCATGCGCTACGCGGACGAGGGCGTGCCGCTGGTCGTCGTCGCGGGCAAGGAGTACGGCTCGGGCTCGTCGCGCGACTGGGCGGCGAAGGGCGTGCGGCTGCTGGGCGTGAAGGCCGCGATCGCCGAGAGCTTCGAGCGCATCCACCGCTCCAACCTGATCGGGATGGGCGTGCTGCCGCTCGAGTTCCCCGAGGGCACGACCGCAAGACGCTGAAGCTCGACGGCACCGAGAAGTTCGACATCACCGGCATCGCCGGCGGCATCAAGCCGCGCATGGACGTCGCCTGCCGCATCACCCGCGCCGACGGCAAGGCCGAGGAGATCAAGCTGCGCTGCCGGATCGATACGCTCGACGAGGTCGAGTACTACCGCCACGGCGGCATCCTGCAATACGTGCTGCGCCAGATGCTGGCGGCGTGAGGCGGCAGGCTGCCGGGGCCGGTCTCTCTCCCCGCCCATAACACCGTCATGGCCGCCCTTGTGGCGGCCATCCACATCTTTCTTTCCTGACGCGCAGTTGCGCGCCGTCCGGGGTGACAATTCGCGGGTTGCGGCAGCTTCGGCTGCGGATTGGCGTAGGCGCGTGCGTCGTGGTCCGTCCGCTGCCGGTCAATTTTCCAGTGATCGCCACGACGGCCTTGCCCTCACCCTGTCGCCCTCGTCCCGCGGGGAGAGGGGACGTTGCGACGGTATTCACGTCAGCCTGTCCGGTTCCACGACCGCGATCAAAATCAAGAAAGGACACCCGGGTTCCCTCTCCCCTGGGAGAGGGACGGGGTGAGGGGACGAGTTTCGCCGCCGCTACTTCGCCAGCGCGAAATCGACATTCTTCGGATCGTCCATCGACTTGGAGGCGTCGAGGATTTCGAGGCCCACGACATGTCCCTCGGCATCGTAAGTCTCAGGATCACGCCGGGCTTATCCTCGTCACTCTCCGCAATCGGCGCGTCGCGGAAGATCACGCGGAGGATCGTCGACATCAGCGTCGTAAGTCACCTTCACGATGGCTCCAGTACTTCGCCGATCCTGCTGGTTCGATAAATGGTCACCAGCTTGGGCGTCGATCCCGAAGTGGTCAACGATAGCACGGAGAAGATATGTTCTGCCATCGGGGAACGGAATGCGGGATTGGTAAATTGTGCGGCCTTGCGCTCCTGGAAGAACTTGCTCGGGGTTCTCGAGCACATCCTGTAGAGCCTCGTCCGAAATCCCGCGACGGCGTAGATTCGAGTTGTGCATGCGCCGAAATGACGATGTCCATCTGGGTGGCTCTCCGCCACCCTACCCGCACTTGGAGTAGTCGCAGCTCGTGCAGGTGTCGCACCCTTCCTGGCGGACGAGGGCGGCGGCGCCGCATTTCGGGCACTGGCGCATCGGCGTGTGCTCTAGCCCGACGACCTTGCGCTCGGAAATCGCGGTGCGCTCGCGGTCGCGTGCCGGCGCGGGCAGGAAGCCGATCTCGATCATGTGGCGCTCGATCACCTCGCCGATGGCGGCGAGCAGCGACGGCACGTACCGGCCGCCCATCCACTGGCCGCCGCGCGGGTCGAACACCGCCTTCAGCTCCTCGACCACGAACGAGACGTCGCCGCCGCGCCGGAACACCGCCGAGATCATGCGGGTCAGCGCCACCGTCCAGGCGTAGTGCTCCATGTTCTTGGAGTTGATGAACACCTCGAACGGCCGCCGGCGCCCGTCCTGCACGATGTCGTTGAGGGTGATGTAGATGGCGTGGTCGGAGTCCGGCCACTTGCACCTTGTAGGTCCGGCCGGGCAGCTCCTCCGGCCGGTCCAGCGGCTGGGTCATGTAGACCACGCCGCCCGCCTCGTAGGCATCGGCCGGCCGGCGGCTGCGGCGTCTCCAGCGGCAGCTCCGGCTCGGCGGCCGGCACTTCCGCCTTCACGGTCAGCACCGCGCCCGTCACCTCGTTCGGCCGGTAGGTCGTGCAGCCCTTGCAGCCGAGCTCGTAGGCGTTGGCGTAGACGTCCTTGAACGCCTCGAAGGGCATGCTCGGCCGGCACGTTGATGGTCTTGGAGATCGAGCTGTCGATGTAATTGCTGCACCGCCGCCTGCATCACCACATGATCGGCAGGCGCCAGCGTGCTGGGCATCGACGAAATAGTCGGGCAGCTGCGCGTTCTCGCCGAACATGCGCCGGTACAGGCGGTAGGCGTAGTCCGACACCTCCTCCTCGCGGCGCGTGCCGTCGGGCAGCAGCACGTTGCGCGTGTAGGAGATAGCTGAACACCGGCTCGATGCCGGACGACACGTTGTCGGCGAACAGCGAGATCGTGCCGGTCGGCGCGATCGAGGTGAGCAGCGCGTTGCGGATGCCGTGCGCCGCGATCGCGTCGCGCACGTCGTCGTCGAGCTCGGCGATCGTCTCGCCCGCGAGGTAGGCGTCGCGCGTCGAACAGCGGGAACGGCGCCCTTCTCGGCGGCGAGCTCGGCCGAGGCGAGATAGGCGTGCGCGCGCGGATCGCCGCCATCCATTCGCTCGGCGAGCTTCACCGCCCGTTCCGAGCCGTAGCGCGCGCGGCACATGATCAGCGCGTCGGCGAGCCCGGTGACGCCGAGCCCGATGCGGCGCTTGGCCTGCGCCTCGTCGGCGCTGTGCGTCGAGCGGGAAGCGCGAGACGTCGATGACGTTGTCCATCATGCGCACGGCGAGCGGCACGATGCGCGCGCAGCTCGTCCATGTCGAGTCGCGCCTCGGCGGTGAACGGGTCGCGCACCAGCTGCGCCAGGTTGACCGAGCCCAGCAGGCACGCGCCGTAGGGCGGCAGCGGCTGCTCGCCGCACGGGTTGGTCGCCGCGATCGTCTCGCAGTAATGCAGGTTGTTGCGCGCGGTTGATGCGGTCGATGAAGATCACGCCCGGCTCGGCATAGGCGTAGGTCGCGCGCATGATCTGGTCCCACAGCTCGCGCGCCTTCACCGTCTTGTAGGCCGTGCCGCCGAACTTCAGCTCCCACGGCGCCGTCCGCCTTGACCGCCTCCATGAAGGCGTCGGTCACCAGCACCGACAGGTTGAACATGCGCAGCCGGCCGGGCTCGCGCTTGGCCTCGATGAACGCCTCGATGTCGGGATGGTCGCAGCGCATGGTCGCCATCATCGCGCCGCGCCGGTAGCCGGCGCTCATGATGGTGCGGCACATCGCGTCCCACACGTCCATGAAGGACAGCGGGCCGGAGGCGTCGGCGCCGACGCCCTTCACCGCGCGCGCCCTTGGGGCGCAGCGTCGAGAAGTCGTAGCCGATGCCGCCGCCCTGCTGCATGGTCAGCGCGGCCTCGCGCAGATGCTCGAAGATGCCCGACATGTCGTCGGGGATCGTGCCCATGACGAAGCAGTTGAACAGCGTCACGTTGCGCCCGGTGCCGGCGCCGGCGATGATGCGGCCGGCCGGCAGGAACTTGAAGTCCTCGAGGGCGCTGTAGAACCGCTCCTCCCACGCCGCCGGGTCGGCCTCGGGCGCGGCCAGGGCGCGGGCGATGCGCCGCCAGGTGTCGGCGATGGTGCTGGTCCACCGGCTCGCCCGTCTCGGCCTTGAGGCGGTACTTCATGTCCCAGATCTGCTGGGAGATCGCCGATACGGGGGTCATGGCGAAAATCCAACGCTACGGAAGACGCGTAAGCTAGGCGCGGCGGCGAAGCCGGTCAACAAGATGTTCCTGTTCCGTTTCCACCGGTCCATCCACCGCCGCCGCCGGCGCAACCCCTGCTTTTGGCGGGCCTATCGGCGGTTATCCCCGCTTTTCCATCTGTCCCGTCCCCGGCTTTCGCACCCGACCGCTGATTCGCCAAACATTCCCCGCCGGGCGCGGAACGGTTGACAGGTGCGCGCCGTTTTCAGGCAGACTTCCAGCGGTATCGCGCCCAGCAGACAGGAGAGAGCGACCAATGCGTGGCCCCCAGCGCCTTTTCGTGCTCGCCGTCGTGGCGCTCCTCGGCGTCGTGCCCGTGGCGCGATCGGCACCCGAGGCCGCGCCCGAGACGCCGTCCCTCGCCGGCCAGCTCCTGATCGCCACGCCGGAGATGAGCGACCCGCGTTTCGCCCACACCGTCATCCTGTTGGTCAAGCACGGCCCCCAGGGCGCGATGGGCATCGTGATCAACCGGCCGATCGGCGCGCTGCCCATCGCAAAACTGCTGTCGGCCGGCGGACAGGACGAGGCCATCCCCGGTGGCGGCGGCACCATCCGGGTCTGCCTGGGCGGGCCGGTGCAGCGCGACGCCGCCTTCGTGCTGCACAGCGCCGATTATCGCGGGCCGGGCACGGTGAAGATCGACGCGCGGGTGGCGCTGACGCTCGACCCGCGCATCCTGCACGACATCGGCGACGGCAAGGGGCCGCACAAGAGCCTGATCGCATTCGGCTATGCCGGCTGGGGTCCCGGCCAGCTCGAGACCGAGCTCGCCCGCAAGAGCTGGTTTACCACCCCCGGCAGCCCGCAGCTGATCTTCGACGACCCGCCGGGCCGCATCTGGGAAGATGCGATGGCCCGACGCACACGAAATATCTAGATATTACAGAGGATTTTCAGCTTTTCATATTCCATAAGTTCGATATCAACGCCTACAATGCTGTAATTTATCCGTATTTGTCGCATTCGACGCCGCGACTGGCGTCGGCCGGGCTGGCTTGAGAGGCCATCCACCTTGCCTTTTTGCGGCTGCCACGCGCCCAGCCGCTTGCGGGACATCTTTGCCGTTTACAAAATATATCAATGCTTTAAATACTATTTCTAACCTTTAATCGAAGCGGCCACCGGTCGTGGTCGGCCCCACTCCTTATCCCCCTCCACGTAAAAAGCTAGGCGGTAGCCTCTTGAGCTTATAATAAGCACTGCTTATTATAAGTCCGTCTTATGAAATGCAGCTACGGTGATGCGGTGACCCCGGCCCACGATCCGGAAACGACGCTCGGCTTCCTGCTGTCGGACGTGATGCGCCTGATGCGGCGCGACTTCCACCGGCGGGTGCGCGGGCATCGCCTGACCCTGGCGCAATGGCGCGCGCTGGCGCAGATCTCGTTGAACGAGGGGATCAACCAGGCGCGCCTCTCCGACAATCTGGAGGTCCAGCCGATCACGCTGGCCCGGATGGTCGACAAGCTGGAGGAGGCGGGCTGGGTCGAGCGGCGGCGCGATCCGCGCGACCGCCGCGCGGTGTGCCTGCACGTCACTGCCAAGGCCGCGCCGCTGATCGAGACCATGTGGGGCGAGGCCACGCGGTCGCGCGAGCTGGCGCAGGACGGCCTTCCAATGGCCGAGCGCGCCCGCCTGATCGAGACCCTGCGCCACATGAAGCGCAACCTGGCGGCCGCCGAGGCCGCCGCCGCCGCGTGCGAGGAGGCGCCGGCCGAGACCGAATCGGAGGAGCAAGCCCGTGCCGCAGGAAGCGCGTAAGCAGCCGTCCGAGACAGCGCGGGTTGCCGAGGTCGCGCGGCGCCCGGATGCGCCGGCCGCTGGCAAGCAGCGGGCGCGCCGCCGCTGGCTGCGCCCTGTCCTGCTGATCGCAGGGCCGCTGGTGGTGCTGGTCGGCGCCGCGTACTTCTATGCGACGGGCGGGCGCTACGTCACCACCGACAACGCCTATGTCCATGCCGACAAGGTGGCGGTATCGGCCGAGGTGGCCGGCCGCATCGCCGAGACGGCGGTGCACGAGAACCAGCCGGTGGCGAAGGGCGACGTGCTGTTCCGCATCGACGACCGGCCGTACCGGGTGGCGCTCGACCGCGCCGAGGCGCAGCTTCGCGCGGCCAAGGACGCGGTCGAGGCGCTGAAGGCGTCGTGGCGCCAGAAGGCGGCGCAGATCGAGATGGACCAGTCGAACGAGCGCTTCGCCCAGCGCGACCTCAACCGCCAGACCCAGCTCGCCCGCAACAGCTACGCCTCGCAGGCCAAGCTGGACGAGGCGCACCACGCGGTCAACGTCGCCCACCAGCAGATCGCCATGACGCGGCACGAGCAGGACCAGATCGCCGCGCAGCTCGGGGGCGGCCCCGACACGCCGCTCGACACGGTGCCGAGCTACGCCGCCGCCAAGGCCGCGCGGGACCAGGCGGCGCTCGACCTCGCCCACACGGTGGTGCGCGCGCCGTTCTCGGGCGTCGCGTCGAAGACGCCGGAGCCCGGCGCCTACGTCACGGCCGGCGTGCCGGTGATGAGCGTGGTGAGCGATTCCGGCCTGTGGATCGACGCCAACTTCAAAGAGACCGACCTGACCCACGTGCGGCCGGGCCAGACTGTCGCCGTCACCATCGACACCTACCCTGACCAAAGCTGGCAGGGCACGGTGAAGAGCATCTCGCCGGCCTCTGGCGCCGAGTTCTCCGTGCTGCCGCCGCAGAACGCGACCGGCAACTGGGTGAAGGTGGTGCAGCGCATTCCGGTGCGCGTGGTCATCCAGCCCCAGAAGGACGCGCCGCAGCTTCGCGCCGGGATGAGCGCCAGCGTCGAGATCGACACGCACCACGAGCGCGCGGTGCCCGATTTCATCCGCACCGCCGTCGGCTGGATCCAAGGCGAGACGGCGCAGGCCCACGGCGTCCGATGACCTCCGTCGCCCCGCCGGCGCGCGAGGTCAATCGCGGGCTGGTCACCGTCTCGGTGATGCTGGCCACGCTGATCCAGGCGCTGGACACGACGATCGCCAACGTCGCCCTGCCCGAGATGCAGGGTTCGCTGTCGGCGACGCTCGACCAGGTCTCGTGGGTCCTCACCTCGTACATCGTCGCCGCGGCGATCATGACGCCGCTCGCCGGCTATCTCGCCTCGCGCTTCGGGCGCAAGCGCGTGTTCCTGCTATGCGTCGCCGGGTTCACGATCGCCTCGATGCTGTGCGGCGCGGCCACCTCGCTGCCCGAGGTGGTGGTATTCCGCTTCCTCCAGGGCATCTGCGGCGCCGGGCTGGTGCCGCTCAGCCAGTCGGCGCTGCTCGATACCTACCCGCGCGAGCAGCACGGCCAGGCGATGGCGATGTGGGGCGTCGGCGTGATGGTCGGCCCGATCATCGGCCCGACCCTGGGCGGCTGGCTGACCGACGCCTATAGCTGGCGCTGGGTGTTCTACATCAACCTGCCGATCGGCGTGCTGGCCTTCCTCGGCCTGCTGTTCTTCGTGCCCGAGGGCCAGCGGGACAAGGACCGGCCGTTCGACCTGTTCGGCTTCGTGCTGCTGTCGATCGGCATCGGGGCGATGCAGATGATGCTCGACCGCGGCCAGTCGCAGGACTGGTTCTCGTCCAGCGAGGTGGTCATCGAGCTGGTGATCTGCGGGCTGTTCTTCTATTTGTTCCTCGCGCACATGTTCACCGCGCGCCACCCGTTCGTCGAGCCGGCGCTGTTCCGCGACCGCAACTTCGCGGTGGGCCAGCTCATCATCTTCGTGCTCGGCGTGGTGCTGCTCGCCACCATGGCGCTGCTGCCGCCCTTCCTGCAGAACCTGCTGAACTATCCGGTTCTCGCCGCCGGCTGGGTGATGATGCCGCGCGGGGTGGGCACGATGGCCGCCATGTTCCTGGTCGGCCGGATGGTCGGCAAGGTGAGCCCGCGCCTGCTGATCCTGTTCGGGATCGGCCTCACCTCGTTCTCGCTGTGGCAGATGTCGCAGTTCGACATGAACGTGGCCGAATGGCCGATCATCTGGTCGGCGATGATGCAGGGCGCCGGGTTCGGCTTCGTCTTCGTGCCGCTTTCCACCCTCACCTTCGCCACGCTCGCGCCGAAATACCGCAACGAAGGCTCGTCGATGTACAGCCTGCTGCGCAACCTGGGCTCGTCGATCGGCGTGTCCATCGTGGTGGCGCGGCTCGCCCAGATGACCCAGGTGAACCATGCCGTCATCGCCGAGCACGTGACGCCGTTCCGCGACGCGCTGAACCCGGCGATCCTGCCGCAGGCGTGGAACTGGACGACGCAGGCCGGCGCCATGGCGCTGAACGCCGAGGTGACGCGCCAGGCGGCGACCATCGCCTATGTCGACGACTACCGCTTCCTGATGTACGTGCTGCTGGCGGCCGCGCCGCTGGTGGTGCTGCTGCGCCCGCCGAAGAAGCCCGCGCCGATCCCCGAGGAGGTGGTCGACGAAGGGATGCAGGCCGCCGACTACTAGAACGACGTTCGCCGTGGCCACTTGGCAGCGACGGAACTTTCCTGTCCCGCCGGCGCTGTGTTCAGGTGCCGTTCTACGATTGCCGGAAGGATGACCACCATGGGGCGCGGATTGCTGCTTTGGCTGCTTGGCGTGCCGATTCCGATCATCATCCTGATCCTGATCTTCTGGCACTGACCGCCGACTCCAGCCCCTGCCTGGCCGGATGGCGTCGGTCGACCTGATCGGCTGGACCGCGGCCTGCGTGCTGCTCGCGACGCTCGCGCGGCAAGTCTGGTCGCAATGGCGCTCGGGCGCGACGGCGGGCGTCTCAAAATGGCTGTTCGTCGGCCAGCTCACCGCCTCGACCGGCTTCGTGATCTATAGCTGGCTGCTGGGCAACTGGGTGTTCGTCGTCACCAACGCGCTGATCCTGGTGACCGCCCTGGCAGGCGAGTGCGTCTTCGTGTGCAACCGGCGCCAGCAAGGGCGCCGCCCCGCCGACGCGGACGAGGCGGGCTAGGCGGTCCGGCGCCCTGCCGCCTCCTGCCCCGGCCTTCCTGCGAACAGCGCCCCGGTCGCCAGCACCGGGTCGGCCCGGTCCTGACGGGTCAGCCGCCGATCCCGAACCCGGTGGCGCCGCCGGTCGCGTAGCTCTGCACCAGCGAGCCCGCCACCAGATACCAGCCGTCGACCAGCACGAAAAAGATCAGCTTGAACGGCAGCGAGATCATCACCGGCGGCAGCATCATCATGCCCATCGACATCAGGATCGACGCCACCACCATGTCGATGATCAGGAACGGCAGGAACAGCAGGAACCCGATCTCGAAGGCGCGGCGCAGCTCCGAAATCATGAACGCCGGAATGAGCGTGCGCATCGGCGTGTTGTCGCCGACCTCGGCTGCCGTTGTCTTGGCGAGGTCGTCGAACAGCCGCAGATCCTTTTCGCGCACATGCGCCAGCATGAAGCGGCGGATCGGGCTCATCGTGCGGTCGAGCGCCTGGCTTTCGGTGATCTGGTTGTCGATCAGCGGCTCGATGCCGTTCTGGTAGGCCGCGTTCAGCGTCGGCGCCATGACGAAGGCGGTGAGGAACAAGGCAAGCGAGACCAGCACCGCGTTGGGCGGCGATTGCTGCAGGCCGATCGCGCTTCGCAGGAACGACAGCACGACCACGATCCGGGTGAACGACGTCACCATCACCAGGATCGAGGGCGCGAGCGACAGCACCGTGAGCAGCGCGACGAGCTGGACGATGCGCCCGGTCGTCGAGCCGCCGTCGCCGAGGTCGAGCGAGAAGGTTTGCGCCACCGCCGGGGTTGCGGTCAGCGCGGCCAGCGCCGCGAGCAGCGCGATCCGCGCGGTGAGGGGCCGGGTGCCGGAACCGGCCCGCGGGCGCCTGGCGATCATGCGAATGGCTTGGTCCTTCACGACACGGGCTCCGCCGGGCGGATGCCGGCCTCGATCAGCACGTCCTGCGCCGGGCCGAGCAGCACCAGATGCTCCACCCCGTCGCGGCGCAGCAGCACCAGCCGGCGCTTGGCGTCGACCGGCAGGAGCTCGACGATGGCGATCCGTCCGGTCTCGCCGCGCGGCCGGGTATAGCGCCCGAGCACGCCGAGCCGGCGCCCGCCCCAGGCGATGGCGCCGATGAGGCCGAGCACGAAGACGAGCGCGGCCAGGAAACGCAGGTAGACGCTGAAATCCATCGCGGCCTAGCGCTTCGACCCGCGCGGCTGGCGGGTGGGCGCGGCATAGGCGCCGACCGCGCGCTGGCCGCGCAGCACGGTGGCCAGCCGCTCGGCCAGCGCGCCGTGCTGGGCCCGCACCGTCTCGGCGAGGCGGCCAAGCTCGTCCATCAGCGCGATCAGGCCCGGCTTGACCTCGTCGCGGTCGCCGCCGGGCAGCACGCTCAAATCGCGGCACAGCGCCTCGACGCGGATTTCGAGGCCCGTCAGGTCGACGGGCTGTCCGTCATCGAGCAGGCTGCGCGCCATGCATACGACAGCGGAAACCTCGGTCAGGCGGGTCCGGATTTCGGCGGCGGTCATCGGGGCACGCTCCTCGGCGGCAACTGCGGACGCAGCCGGAACAATCGTCCATTAAGATTAACGAAGGGTTAGGGCGGTCCGGGTCCGGCGGGTCCGGCCCGCTCCCGCGGCGGCCCGTGCGACGGTTACGACCCGTCGGGGGTGTCGTCAGCCGCGTCGTCGAACAGAGCGAGCGTGGCGTCCGCCGCGGCGCGGTTCTCGTCCTGGATGCGCTGGTGGATTTCCTGACGCAGCACGGAGACGTCGGCGGGGAAGGTGAAACCCAGCTTGACCGATTTGCCGCGCACCTCGACGACCGAGACCTCGATCGTGTCGTTGATCACGACCGACTGGCCGACCTTGCGCGAAAGATAGAGCATGCCCAGGCCCCTTCACTACCTGTGATGGCCGGTCGCGGCCCGCTGCCGCGGTGGCGACCGGAAGGACGGCCTAAAGGACCACAGCCCGCTTTACGAATTATTAACGGCGTCGCGCAAGATTGGCCGGCGCGGCAATGCGCAATGCGTGGCGGGCGTGCCCATGGACCTGACCAAACTTCCGCTGATCGGCCTGGCGACCAAGCGCATGGCGTGGCTCACGCGCCGCCAGGAGGTGCTGGCGCAGAACGTGGCCAACGCCGACACGCCCGGCTATCAGCCGACCGACCTGAAGCCGCAGGATTTCCGCGCGCTGCTGCACCCGTCGGTGCCGCGCGTCGCGCTCGCCCGGCCGGCGGAAGGCGCCGCGCTCAACGGCACCATACCGCTGCGCCGCTTCCGCGACGCCAAGGAGCGCGACCCCTACGAGGAGAAGCCGACCGGCAACGCCGTGTCGCTCGAGGAGCAGCTCCTCAAGGTTTCGGAGACCCAGACCGACTACGGCCTGGCCTCCACCATCTACAAGAAGCAGCTCGATCTCCTGAAGATGGCGATCGGGCGCAATTCGGGCTGAGGGCGGAGCGGGCCATGGATTTGATCGAGGCGATCAAGATCGCAGCGTCGGGGATGAAGGCGCAGGGCACGCGGCTGCGCGTCATCTCCGAAAACCTCGCCAACTCGGACTCGACCGCCGAGACGCCCGGCGGCGCGCCCTACCAGCGCAAGACCGTGTCGTTCCGCGACCAGCTCGACCGCAAGACGGGCGCGGCGCTGGTTCAGGTCGAGCGCATCGGCGCCGACAACAGCGCGTTCCGGCGCAAGTACGACCCCACCCATCCGGCGGCCGGGCCCGACGGCTACGTGCTGCTGCCCAACGTCAACCCGCTGATCGAGATGATGGACATGCGCGAGGCGCAGCGCTCCTACACCGCCAATCTCGACATGATCCAGAACTCGAAGAAGATGATCCAGCGCACCATCGACCTGATGAGGAACTGACCATGGCCGTGGATCTCGCCAAGGCCGTCGCGGCCTATGCAAGAAGCGCCGCCGCCGGCGCAGGCCCCAAGCTCAACGCGCCCGGGGGCGCGGGCGGCGACGGGTTCGCCGGGCTGGTGCGCGATGCGGTCAGCGGGGCCATCGACAGCGGCCACGCCGCCGAGCGCATGAGCACCAAGGCGATCGAGGGCAAGGCCGACCTCAACCAGGTGGTCACCGCCGTCAACAACGCCGAGCTCACGCTGCAGACCGTGCTCGCGGTGCGCGACAAGGTCATCCAGGCCTACCAGGACATCATCCGGATGCCGATCTAGCGCCGGCCGTCGCGCGATGAACGTCAGCGACGTCCTGGAGGTCAGCCGCGAGGCGATCGTGGTGCTGCTCAAGATCGGCGCGCCGATCATGCTGATCGGGCTGGTCGTCGGGCTCGTCATCTCGCTGGTCCAGGCACTGACGCAGATCCAGGAGATGACGCTGTCCTTCGTGCCCAAGATCCTGGTGATCTTCGTCAGCGTGCTGGTGCTGCTGCCCTTCATGCTGCAGACGCTCGAAGGCTTCACCCAGCGTATCGCCGGCCGCATCGCCGCCGGCGGATGACGCTCGACCAGTTCATTCCCGGCAACGCCTGGTCGCTGCTGCTTGTGTTCGCCCGGCTGGGCGCAGCGATGATGGTGCTGCCCGGCTTCAGCGAGGTGTTCGTGCTGCCGCGCGCGCGGCTGCTGTTCGCCATCGCCTTGACCGTCATCGTGGCGCCGGTGGTCGCGCCGGGCCTGCCGCCGCTGCCGGCGAGCCCGCTGCGCCTCGCCCTCGTGCTGGGGGGCGAGCTGGTGGTGGGGCTGTTCCTCGGCACGCTGGTCCGGGTGATGATCTCGGCGCTGCACGTCGCCGGCACCATCGTGGGCTTCCAGTCGAGCCTCGCCAACGCGACCTTGTTCGACCCGACCGAGGCGACCCAGGGTTCGATGTTCGGCACGTTCCTCGGCATCATAGGCGTCGTGCTGGTGTTCGTCGCCGACCTGCACCACATGATCCTGTCGGCGATCGTCGAATCCTACGCCGTGTTCCAGCCCGGCCAGTCTTTGCCGTGGGGCGATTTCTCGGCGACCCTCAGCCGGCTGATCGCCCATGCCTTCTCGCTCGGCATGCAGCTTTCGGCGCCGTTCCTGGTGGTCGGGCTGGTGTTCTATCTCGGGCTCGGCCTGGTCAACCGCCTGATGCCGCAGGTGCAGATCTTTTTCATCGCCATGCCGCTGCAGATCGGCCTCGCCTTCTTCGTGCTGACGCTCACCCTGTCGGGGATGTTCCTGTGGTTCCTGCAGGATTTCCAGAGCGGCCTCGGGATCCTGGTGCGCTGAGCGATGGCCGACGACCGCGACGATTCGCAAAAAACCGAAGAACCCACGCAACGCCGGCTCGACGACGCGAAGAAGCGCGGCGACGTCGCGTCGTCGCGCGAAATCGGCCACGCCTTCGTCATGCTGGGCGGCACGCTGGTGGTCGTCATGCTGGCGCCGGCGATCGGCCGCGACCTGTTCCGCATGCTGCGCGCCTTCGTCGAGAAGCCCGAGCTGATCCGCGTCGACCAGCTCTCGTTCGGTAACCTGTCGGAGGGGCTTCTCCTGCGCCTGGCCGCGGTGCTCGCCCTGCCGATGCTGGTGATGGTGGCGGCAGCCCTCGCCTCCGGCATAGCGCAGCACGGCTTCATCCTGTCGCCCGAGAAGCTGAAGCCCGACCCGGAGCGCATCTCGCCCCTGGCCGGCGCCAAGCGCATGTTCTCGATGCGCTCGCTCGTCGAGTTCGCCAAGGGGATCGCCAAGCTGATCGTGGTCGGCGCCGTCGTCGCGGCGATCATGATGCCCCGGATGCACGGGGTGGAGCTGGCCACGCAGATGGACGCGGCCGGCTTGCTGGCGCTGCTGCGCGAGCTCGCCACGCGGCTGATGGTCGGCGTGCTGATCGTGGTCGCGGCCATCGCCGCGCTCGACTTCTTCTACCAGCGCCTCGCCTTCCTCCGGCAGATGCGCATGTCGCGCCAGGAGATCAAGGACGAGATGAAGCAGTCGGAGGGCGACCCGCACGTGCGCGCCCGGCTGCGCCAGATCCGCCAGGAGCGGTCGCGCCAGCGCATGATGGCCGCGGTGCCCGGGCGCGACCGTCGTGGTCGCCAACCCGACCCACTACGCCGTCGCGCTGAAGTACGAGCTCGACGCGATGGCGGCGCCGGTGGTGGTCGCCAAGGGCGCCGACGCCGTCGCGCTGCGCATCCGCGCCGTCGCCGAGGAGAACGACGTGCCGGTGTTCGAGAGCCCGCCGCTCGCCCAGGCGCTCTATGCCGGCGTCGAGATCGGCGAGGAGATCCCGCCCGAGCACTACAAGGCGGTGGCCGAGATCGTCGGCTACGTGCTGCGCCTTCAGGGCAAGCTCAAGCCGCAGGCGCAGGCGCGCGCCGCCCCGGCGGCCGCGGGCTGAACGCCATGGCGCCGCGCGGCCATGGGAGAATTCCGCCGATTCCGCGAATTATGGTAAAGAATTGGTGCACGGCATGATCGGGAAGCCGATGGGGGGATCGACGGGCGTCCTGGGTGCGGCGGCGGCGGCGGGCTTTGCCGCCCTCGTGCCGGCCGTGGCGCGCGCGGCCGATGCGGCCGCGCCCGCGCCGTTTCCATGGATCCGCATCGAGCTTGCCCTCGCCGCCAGCCTGTTCGCCCTCCTGGCGGCGGTGCTCTATGTGCGCGTCCGGCACGACTTGAAGCGGCTGCGGACGGCGGAGGCGGCACGCGCTCTGGACGCCGCCGCGTTCGACGCCCTGCCCCATGCCCGGATGGTGATCGACCCGGCCGGCCGCGCCGTGATCCACAACACCATGTGGACGCGCCTGTTCGCGCTCGACCCGGCCGCGCCGCTCGGCCCGCTGGAGGCGCAGCTCGCCGGGGACGCCGACGCGCTGGCCCAGCTCGGCCGGCTCAAGGCGGCAGCCCTGGCCGGCACCTCGGCCCGCGCCGAGTTCCAGGTGACCACCCGCAGCGGGGGGCGCGAATGGCGCGACGTGCTGGTGGCGCCCCTGCCCCGCCGGCCCGGCTATGTGCTGTGGGGGATGGAGGACATCACCGCGCGCAAGGAGATGGAGCAGGTCATCCGCGAAGAGCAGGAGCGGCTGATCGACTTCCTCGAGAACGCGCCGATCGGATTCTACTCGGTCGACGAGGCCGGCCGCTTCCAGTTCGTCAACAACACGCTGGCCGGATGGCTCGGCCACACGCCGGAGGAGATCACCGCCGGCGGAAGGCTGCTGCACGATTTCGTCGCCGGCGGGGCGCGCGGCGCGGGACCGGTCCACTCGCCCTTCGGCGCCGGGCCGGAGCGCGAGCAGGGCGAGGTCACGTTCCGCGGCCGCGACGGGCGTCCGTTCAGCGCCTACGTCACCCAGACGGTGGTGCAGGTCGAGAATGGCCGGCTGCACACGCGCTCGCTGGTGCGCGACCTGACCATCGAGCGCGAATGGGCCGACGCGCTGAAGCAGTCGGAGCAGCGCTTCCAGCGGTTCTTCGAGGAGGCGGCGGTCGGCATCGTCCTGCTCGACGCGGACGGCAAGGTGGTCGAGCACAACGCCGCCTTCGCGCGCATGGTGGGGGTGGGCGCGGGCGCGGCCAAGGACCGTCCCTTCGCCGCGTTCGTCGAGGATTCCGGCCGCTCCGCGCTCGCTGCGCAGCTCGGTGAGGCGGCCGGGCCGGGCGAGTCGGCGCCGATCGAGCTGACCCTGGTGGGCGGCGACGCCAAGGTCGTGGCGTCGGCCGTGATCCGCCGGCTCGACGAGGGCGGCGAGACCGCGGGGCTGATCGTCCACCTGGTCGACATCACCGAGCAGAAGACGCTGGAGGCGCAGTTCCTGCAATCGCAGAAGATGGAGCTGGTGGGCCAGCTCGCCGGCGGCGTCGCGCATGATTTCAACAACCTGCTGACCGCGATGATCGGGTTCTGCGACCTTTTGCTGATGCGCCACCGGCCGGGCGACCAGTCCTTCGCCGACATCATGCAGATCCGCCAGAACGCCAACCGCGCGGCCAACCTGGTGCGCCAGCTCCTCGCCTTTTCGCGCCAGCAGACCCTGCAGCCCAAGGTGCTGTCGATCACCGACGTGCTGGCCGAGCTGTCCAACCTGCTGCGCCGGCTGATCGGCGCCTCGATCGACCTCAAGATGGTGCACGGGCGCGAGCTCGGGCTCGTGCGGGTCGACCAGGGCCAGCTCGAGCAGGTGATCATCAACCTCGCCGTCAACGCGCGCGACGCGATGGTGGCCGGCGGCACGCTGGCGATCCGCACCTTCAACGTGCCGACGGGCGATCCGCGCCTCGCCGCGCTCGACCCCGCGCCGGACACCGACTACGTGGCGATCGAGATGGAGGATACCGGCTGCGGCATCCCCCAGGAGAACGTCGCCAAGATCTTCGAGCCCTTCTTCACCACCAAGGAGGTGGGCTCGGGCACGGGGCTGGGCCTTTCGACGGTGTACGGCATCATCAAGCAGACCGGCGGCCTGATCTCGGTCGGTTCGACGCCGACCGTGGGCACCACCTTCACCATCTTCCTGCCGCGCCACCGCAGCGAGGCGGAACCCGAGACGGAGGCGCCGCGCGAGGCGGCGCCGCGCGAGCGGGCGCGCCGGCACGACCTGACCGGCGAGGGCGTCGTGCTGCTGGTCGAGGACGAGGACGCGGTGCGCAAGTTCGGCGCGCGGGCCCTGCGCAACAAGGGCTATACCGTGCTCGAGGCCGCGAACGGCGAGGCGGCGATCGAGCTGCTCGACGCGGGCGAGCATGTCGACATCCTGGTCACCGACATCGTCATGCCGGGCCTCGACGGGCCGTCGCTGATCCGCCAGGTGCGCGAGAAGCGGCCGACGCTGCGGGTGATCTGCATCTCGGGCTACACCGAGGATTCGTTCCGCAAGCGGATCGACTTCTCCGACAACATCCACTTCCTGCCCAAGCCCTTCTCGCTCCAGCAGCTCGCCGGCAAGGTGAAGGAGGTCATCTCCGAGCCGGTGGGGTAGCCCGACGCGGCGCCCGCTTTCCCCGCCCTTCGGGCCGGAGCTATAGTTTGCCGCCGAAGATGTCCGGGGAGGGACGTCCATGCCGATCACGCGCATCGAATCGCTGGCATACGGGGTGGACGACGTGCCGCTCTGCATCCGCTATTTCGAGGATATCGGGCTCGAGAAGATCGAGGCGGGCGCCGCGGGCGCGACGTTCCGCACGCCGGTGAACCAGCTCGTCCATGTGCGGCGGGCGGACGACGCGGCGCTGCCGGCCGCGCCCGAGTCCGGCCCTACGATGCGCGAGCCTGGCTGGGGCGTCGATTCCCCCGCGACCTTGGCGGCGATCGGCGCCGAGCTCGCGCGCGACCGCGAGGTGACCGAGACGCCGGACGGCCGGCTGCACGCGCGCGACGAGACGGGCTTCGCCGTCGCCTTCGGCGTGGCCCAGCCGGCGCCCGCCCATCCCGAGGCGCCGCGCTACAACAACCACGAGACGACGCGCCGGGTGAACGAGCGCGTCGCCCATCGCGACCGGCCGAAGCCGACCCGCATCGGCCACATCGTCTATCTGGTCAAGACCGAGGAACGGGCGAAGGCGGCCGCGTTCTATCTCGACCGGCTGGGCTTCCTGCTCACCGACCGGTCGTCCTTCGTCGGCGACTTCATGCGGGTGCACGGCCCGGCCGACCACCACTCGCTGCTGCTGATGTGCGTGCGCAAGGTGCTGACGCGGTTCGACCACGCGGCGCTGGAGCTTGCCGGGTTCGACGACGTTCTGGCGACCGGCGCCTACATGGGCGCGCGCGGCTGGACCAAAGGGATGGGGCCGGGCCGCCAGTCGCTCGGCAGCCACGTCTATTGGCACTTCGAGAATCCGGCGGGCGGCGAGATCGAGTTCTTCACCGACATGGACCGGTTCGACGACACGTGGCAGCCGAAGGTGTGGGAAGGCCGCACGCCCGGCCCCGTCTGGGTGCTGGGCGAGGACCCGGCCGCCGCCGGCCGGCCCCCGGGCGGCGGCCACTGAACGCCCGCCGACGCTTTCGCGAACGGCACAACGACGACAATGGGAGGGAACATGCGTAAGCAACTTGCGGTGCTGGCCGCCGCCGCGCTCCTGGCGCTGGCTGGGCCGGCGCGGGCGGCCCAGCCGGTGGCGATGGTGTCGCTGCCCCAGGGCACCATCAACTACTTCCAGACTGCCGCGATCGCCAAGGTGGTGCAGGCGAATTCGAACCTGACCATGCGGGTGAAGACGATGCGCGGCGCCTCGCTCGGCCTCGCCGCCCTGAACGCGGGCGACGCCGAGTTCCAGGTCGTCAGCATCATCGAGGCGGCCGACGCCTATCGCGGCGAGGACGTGTTCAAGGGAAAGCCGCAGAAGAACCTGCGCGTCGTGCTGGAGAACCGCGCGCTCGGGCTCGGCATCTTCGTGCGCAAGGACTCGCCGATCAAGACGATCGCCGACCTGAAGGGCAAGCGCGTGCCGACCGGCTGGAAGGCCTATCCCAACGTCGCGCTCAACATGGGCGCGATCCTGAAATCGGGCGGGCTCACCTTCGCCGACGTCGATCCCGTGCCGGTGCCCGAGCTGATCCGCGCCTCCGAGGATTTCATGCAGGGCAAGTCTGACGCCAGCTACTTTGCCATCGACGGACCGAAGGTGCGCGAGATCGACTCTGCCGTCGGCGGCGTTCGGTTCCTGTCCATGCCGGACACGCCCGAGGCGCAGGCCGCCGTGCGCTCGGTCAAGCCGGACCTGTTCATCATGACGGTGACGCCGAACCCGCATCTTCCGGGCATCGTCGGCCCGACCAACGTGCTGGCCTTCGACCTGGTGATTGCGACGTCGACACGCGTGCCCGACGCGGTGGTGCGCGAATTTGCGAAGGCGGTGCACGACCATCGCGCCGACCTGATCAAGGCGCACCCGTCCTTCCGCCAGTTCGACCCGGCGAAGATGGCCAAGCGCTTCGACTCGCTGCCGCACCACCCGGCCGCCATCGCCTACTACAAGGATATCGGGCTGTGGAAGGGTGGTGAGTAAAACGGCTGTCACACCGGACGGCGCGCAACGCTGCGCGCCGCGCCCGGGGTGACCATCGAGGTTGCTACCCGGTCCCGGCGAGCGAGCGCCGGCGGGCGCGGCGCGGGCGCTGCGGCTCGCGCGCGGGGGCGCGCTCGTCGAACAGCTCGGTGAGCTTCTCCATCACAGTGCCGCCGAGCTGCTCGGCGTCCATGATGGTGACCGCGCGGCGATAGTAGCGCGTGACGTCGTGGCCGATGCCGATGGCGACCAGCTCCACCGGCGAGCGCGTCTCGATCCATTCGATCACGTCGCGCAGGTGCCGCTCGAGATAGTTGCCCGGGTTGACCGAAAGCGTCGAATCGTCGACCGGCGCGCCGTCGGAGACGACCATCAGGATGCGGCGCTGCTCGGGCCGGCCGAGGAGCCGGTCGTGCGCCCAGACCAGCGCCTCGCCGTCGATGTTCTCCTTGAGCAGCCCCTCGCGCAGCATCAGCCCGAGCGACTTGCGCGCGCGGCGCCACGGCGCGTCGGCCGGCTTGTAGACGATGTGGCGCAAATCGTTGAGCCGGCCGGGGTTCGGCGGCTTGCCCTCGGCCAGCCACTTCTCGCGGCTCTGCCCGCCCTTCCACGCGCGGGTGGTGAAGCCCAGTATCTCGACCTTCACGCCGCAGCGCTCGAGCGTGCGCGCCAGGATGTCGGCCGACATGGCGGCGACGGTGATCGGCCGGCCGCGCATCGAGCCCGAATTGTCGATCAGCAGCGTGACCACCGTGTCGCGGAACTCGGTCTCGCGCTCCTGCTTGTAGGACAGCGGGTAGACCGGGTTGACCACCACGCGCGACAGGCGGCCGGCATCCAGCAGCCCCTCGTCGAGGTCGAAATCCCAGCCGCGCGACTGCTTGGCCAGCAGCTTGCGCTGCAGCCGGTTGGCGAGCTTGCCGATCACCGTCTGCAGGTGCGACAGCTGCTGGTCGAGATGCAGCCGGAGCCGCGTCAGCTCTTCCGCCTCGCACAGATCCTCGGCCGAGACCACCTCGTCATAGTCTGCGGTGAAGGGGCGGTAGGGCGGGTCTCCCGGCCGGTTCGGCAGGAAGCCTTCGGGCCGGCGCCAGTTGCGCGCGCGGTCCGAATCCTCCTCGCCCATGCCGGGAAGCATCTCCTCCTGCGCCTGCTGCAGGGCGGCGTCGTCGCCATCCTCGGCGTCGGCATCCTGCATCTCGCCGGACGGCGTGCCCGACATCTCGGTGGATTCGTCCTCGCCCTCGCCTTCGCCCGAATCGGCGTCGGACGCGCTCTCCTCGGACGAGTTGTCGCCTTCGGATTCGTCGGACTGGGCGTCGGAATCCTCGTCGCGCAGATCGAGATGCGCCAGCACCTGGTTGAGCACCTTGGCGTAGCCCGCCTGGTCCTCGACCGCGCGTTTGAGCGCCGCCATGTCCGGGCCGATGCGGGTTTCCAGCCATTCGCGCCAGAACTCCACCGCGCGGCCGGCCGCCTCGGGCGGCGGCTCGCCGGTCAGGCGCTCGCGCGCGAGATAGCGCACCGCCTCGGCGAGCGGCACGTCGTCCTGCGACTCGGCGCGTGACAGGCCCTGGGCGCGGCAGCGCTCCTCCGACGCGGCGGCGAGGTTGGCGGCGACGCCCTCCATCCGGCGCGCGCCCAGCGTCTCGACGCGCACCTGCTCCAGCGCGTTGAACACCGCGGCCGCCGCCTCGCCG
Source organism: uncultured Alphaproteobacteria bacterium (assembly GCA_963826605.1). Taxonomy (GTDB): domain Bacteria; phylum Pseudomonadota; class Alphaproteobacteria; order MPNO01; family DASWLB01; genus CAWGHZ01. The sequence continues at coordinate 626,351 of CAWGXN010000001.1, read as the reverse complement.
TGCGGAGCGAGCTTTCCGTGCACCGCCGGGTCGTGGTAGCGCAGCGACAGCGCCATGGAATCGGCCTCGCCGCGCAGGCGGCGCACCTCGACCGGCGAGAACTCGCGCGACGGCACGGGCAGGCGGGCCTGCGCCTCGGTCAGCCGCGCCTCCGCGCCGAACGTGACGGTCACGTCGTCGCGCTCGGCCATCGCGCGCATGATCGCGGCGGTCACGCGCCGGAACGCCTCGATGGGATGCTCGTCGCCGGACACGCGCGCCTCTACTTCTTCTTCGCCACCACCGACTCGGCCAGATCGGTGTTGAAGCAGCGCTGGTAGTATTCGGCGACGACCGGCCGCTCCAGCTCGTCGCACTTGTTGAGGAAGGTGAGCCGGAATGCCGCGCCGAGATCGTCGAACAGCCGCGCGTTCTCGGCCCAGGTGATCACGGTGCGGGGCGACATGACGGTGGAGATGTCGCCCGTCATGAAGCCCTGGCGCGTCAGGTCGGCGACGTTGACCATGTTCGAGATGGTCTTGCGCCCGGCCTCGGTGTCGTAGGACGGCACCTTGGCCAGCACGATGCGCACCTCCGCCTCGTGCGGCAGGTAGTTCAGCGTCGTGACCAGGTTCCAGCGGTCCATCTGGCCCTGGTTGAGCTGCTGCGTGCCGTGGTAAAGGCCGGTCGTGTCGCCGAGCCCGACCGTGTTCGACGTGGCGAACAGGCGGAAGCCGGCGTGCGGATGGATCACCCGGTTCTGGTCCAGGAGCGTCATCCGACCGTCCACCTCGAGCACGCGCTGGATGACGAACATCACGTCCGGCCGACCCGCATCGTACTCGTCGAACACCAGCGCCACCGGGCTCTGCACCGCCCAGGGCAGGATCCCTTCGCGGAACTCGGTCACCTGGTGGCCGTCGCGCAGCACGATCGCGTCCTTGCCGATCAGGTCGATGCGGCTGATGTGGCTGTCCAGGTTGACGCGCACGCAGGGCCAGTTGAGCCGGGCCGCCACCTGCTCGATATGGGTCGACTTGCCGGTGCCGTGATAGCCCTGGATCATCAGGCGCCGGTTGTGGGCGAACGCCACCAGGATGGCGAGCGTCGTGTCGTGGTCGAAGCAGTACGCCTCGTCGATCGGCGGGACGTGCTCCGACGGCTGGCTGTAGGCCGGCACCTGCATGTCGTTGTCGAGCCCGAACACCTGGCGGACCGAAAGCTTGATGTCGGGCGATCCTTCGGGCAGTGACGCCGCCTCGGCGCGGGACGGGGCTTTTGCCATGAAATCTTGTTTCCTTTCTTGTCTGCTGTCGCCTTGCGCGCTCAACCGGCGCTGCCGCGGCTCATCAGGGTGGAATAGGCCTGGTTGATGACCTTGAGACGCTCCTCGGAGGCGCGGTCGCCGCCGTTGGCGTCGGGATGGTGGCGCTTCACCAGCTCCTTATAGCGGGTCTTGATGGCGGCGACCGTCACCGGCGCATCCAGCTGCATCACTGCCAGCGCGCGGTCACGCTCGGACTGCGGCTTCTCGCGTCGCGCCTGCCAGCCCTGTCCGCCGCCGGCGCCGTTCGCGTGGCCATTGGCATGCCCGTTCGCGCCATTTTCGCCGTTCCTGCCGGCCGGGCCGTGGCTGTCGCCGAACAGGTCGAATGGGTCGTCGAAGTGCGGCGCGCCGTTGCGCCGTCCGCCGCGCCACACGCCGAACGGCCAGGACGGGCGCTGCCACGTCGTGTCGGCACGGATGTGCGCCTCCATCTCGGACTCCGACATGCCGGCGAAGTAGTTCCACGAGGCATTGTAGGCGCGCACGTGGTCGAGGCAGAACAGGTAGTAGTGGCTCAGCTCCTCGCGCCCGCGCGGCGCGCGATATTCGCCGGCATTGGGGCAGCCGGGGATGTCGCAGGCCGGCATCTCCGCGTGCGGCGCACCCGGATTGCGCAGCGGCGGCGGCTGTCTGTGAGGCTGACGATTCTGGGCCATCACCGCCAGTATGGGGACGTGCAGGGCCGCTGACAAGCGCGGGAACGCGCCGTTTTGCCTTGCGCGGCACCGGCTTGACTTACGCCGGCGAACGCCGAAGATCAAAGGATGACCGTTGCCGACACCATCCGCGAGAAGCTGACCGCGGCCTTCCATCCGCACGCGCTGGAGATCGTCGACGACTCGCACCGCCATGCCGGCCATGCCGGCGCGCGCGAGGGCGGCGAGACGCATTTCCGCGTCGCCATCGTCGCCGACGCCTTCGCCGGGCAGAGCCGCATCGCGCGTCACCGCGCCGTGCACCAGGCGCTGGCCGCCGAGCTGGCCGGCCGGGTGCATGCGCTGTCGGTCGATGCGCGGACCCCCGACGAGGCCGCCGCCCGCCCCGCCTGACCCGGCGGTCGCAGCGGCTAGCGACACTCTCCGAGCATGTCCAACGACCTCGCGCTTTAGCCGCGCGCGGCTACAACCCCCGGTTGACATTCGTTTAAGTTTTAGGTTGTATATTAGCAACGCACGACAACGCATGCGTGTAGACGAGGGGCCAACCGCCCCAATGCGCCACAGCCAGGGGAGAGCAGGGCATGAGCACGCTTGTCAGCCGCAACGTCACGGTCGTCGGGCATCGCACCAGCGTGCGGCTGGAGCCGAACATGTGGCGCGCCCTCGCTGATATTTGCCGGCGCGAGCGTCAGTCGGTGCACGAGATCTGCACGGCGATCGACGGGCGGCGGGAAGCGTCCACCCTCACCGCCGGGCTCCGCGTGTTCATCATGGAATATTTCCGCGCGGCGGCCACCGAGGACGGACATCTGCGCGCCGGTCACGGGTTCGGCGTCACCCGCCCGGTCGAGCCGTTCGCGCCCCCGGCGCTGCGCGCCGACGCCCCCCGGCCCGAGCCCTTTCGCATCAGCGCCACGCGGTAGAGCCGTTCCGCCTGACCGCCGGCCGGTAGGCGGCGCACCCACGCCGCGCCCTCCAGTTCGCGCTTGCGGCGATCGTCCCCGATTGAGACAATAACCTCAATAACAGGGAGACACGGTCATGAAAGCGAGAACAATCCTCTTCACGATGGCGGCGCTCGCCGCCGGCGCGGCGACGGCCTCGGCCCAGACGGTAGGCATCGCCGCTGGCCGCCAGGGCTTCTGGACCTATTCGACCGGCGCGGCGATCTCCAAGGTGGCGTCCGACGCCGGCATCTCGATGCGCGTCCAGCCGTTCAGCGGCACCTCCGTCTACGTGCCCGAGGTGAACTCCGGCGACATGCAGTTCGGGCTGGCCAACGAGAATGAGACCTCGTTCGCCGTGCACGGCAAGGTGCTGTACGAGGGCCACCCGCAGCCCAACCTGCGCGTTGTCGCCGTGATCGCACCGCTGACGGCCGCGCTCTTCGTCAAGAAGAACTCGTCGATCAAGACGCTGAAGGACCTGAAGGGCAAGCGCGTGGCCTCGGGCTATGGCAGCCAGAAGGTCGTCGAGCTGATCCTCAAGGCCTTCCTCGAGAATGCCGGGCTCAGCGAGAGCGACATCCAGCCCGTGCCCGTGCCCAACGTGGTGCGTGGCGCCGACGACTTCGCCGCCGGCAAGGTCGACTGCTTCTCCTTCGCGCTCGGCGCGGGGGCGGTGACCAAGGTCGATGCCGCTGTCGGCGGGGTACGCGTGCTGCCCATCGACCCGTCGAAGGAAGGCATGGCGGCGATGCACAAGTACCTGCCGGCGGGCTACGCCAACAAGATCGCCCCGCGCAAGGGCCGGGTAGGCGTGTTCGAGCCGACCTGGCTCTACTCGTACGACTACCTGGTGCTGGCCTCGACCAAGACGCCCGACGACATGGTCCACACGCTGGCCAAGGCGATCCACGACCACAAGGCGGACCTCGAATCGTCGTTCAAGCCGCTGCAGGACTTCCAGCCCGACCACATGGTGAAGTCGTGGGAGGGCGTGCAGTACCACCCCGGCGCGATCAAGTACTACAAGGAGATCGGCCAGTGGCCGCCGAAGGGCGAGCATAGCTGATCCAGGCGTCCGCGCTTGAGCGACACGCCTGACGAGACCGGCGGCGCGACGGCGCCGCCGGCTTGGCACCGCCACCTCATCGCAGGGCTGGCGTTCCTGCTGGCCGGCGGCGCGCTGGGCTGGTCGGCGGACATCTATCGCGAATGGTTCGGCCTCGTCGCCTACACCGAGCAGTTCCTCGCATCGGTGCTCGCGCTCGCCGTGCCGCTCGCGCTGGTGTCGCTGCCGGCGAAGCGCGGCGCGCCCCGCACCGGCCTGCCGTGGTACGACGCGCTGGCCGCGGCCGCGGCGCTGGTGGCCGGCTTCTACATGGCGGTCAACTATCCCCGGCTTTCGGAGGAGATGACCTACCTGCCGCTCGACGGGCTGATCAGCGGCGCGATCATGGTCGTGCTGGCGCTCGAGGGGCTGCGCCGCGCGGTCGGCATGGTGCTGTTCGTCCTCGCTTTGACCTTCATCCTCTATGCGGCGATCGGCTACCTCGTGCCGGGCCAGCTTTCGGGCCGGCCGATCGAGTTCGGCAAGCTCGCCTACTACCTCGCCTGGGACCAGTCGGCGATGCTCGGCCTGCCGATGCTGATCGGCTCGACCATCGTCGTCTCGTTCGTGTTCTTCGGCCAGATCCTCTTCAAGTCCGGCGGCTCGGCCTTCTTTACCGACATCTCGCTGGCGCTGATGGGCCGGTTCCGCGGCGGCTCGGCCAAGATCGCCATCACCGCCTCGGCGCTGTTCGGCTCGATCTCGGGCTCGGCGGTGTCCAACGTGGTGGCGACCGGCGTGATCACGATCCCGTTGATGCGCCAGGGCGGCTATCCTGCCCATCTCGCCGGCGCGATCGAGGCGGTCGCCTCGACCGGCGGCCAGCTCATGCCGCCGGTGATGGGCGCGGCGGCCTTCCTGATGGCCGAGTTCCTGCAGGTGCCCTACACCGACGTGGTGGTGGCGGTGGTGATCCCGTCGCTGCTCTACTATGTCGGGCTGTTCATCACCGCCGATCTGGAAGCGGCCAAGAACGGCATCTCGCGCGTGCCGGAATCCCGCATTCCGGCCCTGCTCGGGGTTCTCAGGACCGGCTGGTATTTCCCGCTGCCGTTCGTCGTGCTGATTGTCGCCCTGTTCTCGTGGAACCTGCGGCCCGAGCTGGCGGCGATCTACGCCGCGCTGACCTTGGTCGCGTTCAACCTGGTGCTGGGCTTCCGCGGCAAGCGCATGTCGGCGCGCGACCTGTTCGAGGCGGTGCGCGAGACCGGCCAGGCCTCGGTCGAGCTTTTGATGATCACCGCGGCGGCCGGCTTCATCATCGGCGCGCTCGACATCTCCGGGCTCGGCTTCGGGCTGACCCTGATCCTGGTGCAGATCGGCTCGTCCAGCCTGGTGGTGCTGCTGCTGCTCGCCGCGCTGGTCTGCATCGTCCTCGGGCTCGGCATGCCGACCGCGGGCGTCTACGTGCTGCTGGCCGCGCTGGTGGCGCCTGCGCTGGTGAAGATGGGCATCTCGCCGATGGGGGCGCACCTCTACGTCCTCTATTTCGGCATGCTGTCGATGATCACCCCGCCGGTGGCGATCGCCGCCTATGCCGCGGCGAGCCTCGCCGGCGCCGACGCGATGCGCACCGGCTTCGCCGCCATGCGCTTCGGCTGGACCGCCTTCGTGATGCCGTTCCTGTTCATCGCGGCGCCGTCGCTGCTGATGGTCGGCACGCCCGTCCAGATCGCATGGGCGGCGGCGACGGCAGTGGCCGGTGTATGGATCGCCTGCATCGGGGTGGTCGGCTATCTGGTGCGCCCGCTCGCCTGGCCGATGCGCCTCGCCTGCATCGCGGCGGGGCTGATGATGCTGGTGCCGGCCGGCATGTTCCGCGGCGCCTGGATCACCGACGTCGCCGGGATCGTGCTGGCCTTCGCCATCGCCGGCGCGCGAGATCGCCTGGCGCCGCCGCCGCGAGCCGCAGCCGGCCTAGGCCCCTACCCCATCTCGCGGACGAGGCGGGCCTTCTGGCGCTGCCAGTCGAGCTCCTTCTCGCGCTCGCGCTTGTCGTGCTTGCGCCGCCCCTTGGCGAGGCCGAGCTCGGTCTTGGCGATGCCGCGGTCGTTGAAATAGATCTTGAGCGGCACCAGCGTCATGCCGTCGCGCTGCACCGCCCCGGCGAGCCTTTCGATCTCGCGGCGCTTGAGCAGCAGCTTGCGCGGCCGGCGCGGCTCGTGGCCGCACCGTCGCGCGCCTGGGCGTATTCGCTGATATGGGCGTTCACCAGCCAGATCTCGCCGCCCTTCACGCTGGCGTAGGCCTCGTTGATGTTGCCCCTGCCGGCGCGCAGCGACTTGACCTCGCTGCCGGTCAGCATCAGCCCGGCCTCGAGCGTGTCCTCGATGAAGTATTCGTGGCGGGCCTTGCGGTTCTGCGCGGCGATGCGCTGCGCGCCCGGGTCGCGGGCCATGGGCGGGCCGGCTAGTTCAGCAGCCCGGCGGAGGTCATCGCCTCCTTGACCACGGCGCGCGCGCGCTCGCGAGGCGGCAACCATCGGCAGGCGCACCTCGTCGGTCGACTTGCCGAGCAGGCTCGCCCCGTACTTCACCGGCGCCGGGCTGGTCTCGCAGAACAGGCCGGAATGGAGCGGCATCAGCCGCTCGTTGAGGCCCATCGCCTTGTCGAGGGCGCCCTGCTGCCAGGCGTTGTGCATCTCCGCCATCTCGCGCGGCGCGACATTGGCGGTGACCGAGATGCAGCCATGCCCGCCCTGCGCCAGGAAGCCGAGCTGGGTGACGTCCTCGCCCGAGAGCTGCACGAAATCCTCGCCGCAGGCCATGCGCTGCAAGGTGGCGCGCGCCACCTGGGCGGTCGCGTCCTTGACGCCCACGATGTTGGGCAGCTTGGCGAGCCGCGCCATCGTCTCGACCGACATGTCGATCACGCAGCGCGCCGGGATGTTGTAGATGATGATCGGCAGGTCGACCGCGTCGTTGATCGCCTTGTAGTGCTGGTAGAGCCCTTCCTGGGTCGGCTTGTTGTAGTAGGGCGTGACGACCAGCGCCGCGTCGGCGCCCGCCTCCTTGGCGTGGCGGGTGAGCGCGATCGCCTCGTCGGTCGAGTTCGACCCGGTGCCGGCGATCACCGGCACGCGCCCGCGCGCCACCGCGATGCACAGCTCGGTCACGCGGCGGTGCTCGTCGTGGCTCAGGGTCGGCGACTCGCCGGTGGTGCCGCAGGGCACGACGCCGTGCGTCCCCTCGGCGATCTGCCAGTCGACGAACGCCTCGAACGCCTTCTCGTCCACCGTCCCGTGCTTGAACGGCGTGATCAGCGCGCAGAGCGATCCCTTGAACATGGCCGGTCTCCCTTCGGCGGCCACCATAGTCCGCGACCCCGGCGCGGGCAAGGCCGGGCCTCGCGCGCACCGGCGCCGGATGGCGTAAGTCTGGCGCCTCGCACGGCCACATGACGAGGAGACCATGGCGACGATCGCACAGATACGAGGTGACGGTCGAATGGACCGGCAACAAGGGCACCGGCACGTCGGGCTTCCGCGCCTATGACCGCGCCTACGACGTCACCGCGGGCGCCAAGCCGCCGATCGCGGGCTCGTCCGACCCCGCCTTCCGCGGCGACGCCGACCGGTGGAGCCCGGAGGACCTGCTGGTCGCCGCGCTCGCCGCCTGCCACAAGCTGTGGTACCTGCATCTATGCGCGGTCGCGGGGGTGATCGTGACCGACTATGTCGACCGCGCGGTCGGGGAGGCGGAGTTCAACCCGGACGGGACCGGCCGCTTCCTCCGCGTCGTGCTGAAGCCCGAGGTCACCATCGCGCCCGATTCCGACGCCGACAAGGCGCTGGCGCTGCACGAGGACGCGCACGCGAAGTGCCTTATCGCGCATTCGGTGAACTTCCCCATCGAGCACGAGCCCGAGATCCGGACCTAGACCCGCCGCGCCCAGCCGCCCGTTGCGCCGACCTGCCCGCTTCTCATAGAATGGGCGAGTTCGCGCAACGGTTTGGCAAGAAATAGTCGGCAGGCTGAAGGCTGAGCCTGCCGCTCGCGGGGTGTCGAACGTGAAACGGCCGCTGGCCGCGCTGCTGATTGTCGTCGCGGCGCTTTCGCTGGCCCACCCGGCGGGCGCCGCCGATCCCCTGTCCGCTGCCGACAAGCGCCACTACAAGGCGGCGTTCGACGCCGCGTCCCGCGGCGCCTGGACACAGGCCGAGCATTTCGCCGCGCGCGGAAGCGACCCCCTGCCGAAGAAGATTCTCCGCTGGCTCGAGCTGCTGGAGCCGCAGTCGGGCGCGTCCTTCGCCGAGATTGCCGCGCTTCATCGCCGCCAATCCCGACTGGCCGCGCCAGGGCCTGCTCGCCCGCCGCGCCGAGGAGGCGATGGACGACACGGTCCCGGACGCCAAGGTGCGCGCCTGGTTCGCGCGACCGCACGCCCAGGCACCGTCGCCGGCCTCACCCGCCTCGCCGCCGCCCTCGACCGCGCGGGAAGCCACGACGCCGCCGATGCGCTGGTCCGCCGCGCCTGGATCGAGGGCGAGTTCACCGCCGCTGACCGAGCGCTCCTTCTACAAGGTCTATCATAGCCGCCTCAGCCAGGCCGACCATTGGACCCGGCTCGACCGGCTGCTGTGGGAAGGGCGCGAGAGCCAGGCCCACCGCATGCTGCTGCTGGTCGACCCCGGCCACCGCGCGTTGCCGAGGCGCGCATCCATCTGCGGCGCGCCGACGCCAGCGTGGACTGGGCGATCCGCCGCATCCCGAAGGGGCTGCTCGAAGACCCGGGCTTCCTTTACGAGCGCGAGCGCTGGCGCCGCCGCAAGGGGCGCGACGAGGAGGCGATGGAGATTTTCCGCCACATGCCGCCGGTGCTGGGCCGGCCCGGCCTGTGGTGGGACGAGCGCGCGGCGATGGTGCGCCGCCGCCTCGCCGACGGCGCCGTCACCGACGCCTACCGCCTGGCCAGCGACCATGGCCCGATCACCGGCGCGCGGCTGGCCGAGGCGCGAGTTCCTGGCCGGCTGGGTCGCGCTGCGCTTCCTGCACGACGACAAGGTGGCGCTCGGCCATTTCGCCCGCATGTACGACGGCGTGCGCACCCCGATCAGCCGGTCGCGCGCCGCCTACTGGGCGGGGCGCGCCGCCGACGCGGCGCACCAGCCCAAGGCGGCGCTGGAATGGTACCGCCGCGCCGCCGCGCATGACTGGTGCTTCTACGGCCAGCTCGCCGCGCTGCGCGCCGGTGTGACGCCGGTCGCACCGACGGCGCCGGCCCCGGCGCCGAGCGCGGCGACCAGGCCGCGTTCGACCGCAACGAGCTGGCGCGGGCGGCGCAGGCCATGGCATGCGGTCGGGCATGACGAGCTGATGCGCGCCTTCGTCCTGCGCCTCGGCCAGATCGCGCAGACCGATGACCGGCCGCATCCTCGCCGGGCGGCTCGGCGACTCGCTGGGACGGCGCGACCTGGGCGTCGTGATGGCGCGCGACCGCCTATCACGACGGCGAGCGCCTGCCTACCCTCGCCTTCCCGGTGATGACCGCTGCCGCCCGGTGGGCCGGAGAAGGCGCTGATCCACGCCGTGATGCGCCAGGAGAGCAATTTCGACATCGCCGCCGAGAGCCGCGCCGGGGCGCGCGGGCTGATGCAGATGATCCCGTCCACGGCCCGAGCGGTCTCGCGCGCCCTCAACATCCGACTACTCGCCCGAGCGGCTCGCCAGCGACGGGCGCTACAACCTGCGGCTGGGGCAGGCGTTTCCTCGGCGACCTGATCGAGCGCTATGACGGGTCGTACATTCTGGCGCTCGCCGCGTACAACGCCGGGCCGGGCAACCTTGCCCGCTGGCTGCGACAGAACGGCGACCCGCGCCAGCCCGACGTCGACGCCATCGACTGGATCGAGCAGATCCCGTTCGACGAGACGCGCAACTACGTCCAGCGCGTGCTCGAGAACCTGCAGGTCTATCGCCGGCACATGAGCAACGGCACCGTGACCCCGGTCTCGATCGAGGCCGACCTGCGCCGCGGCGCCGCCGGCCCGCAGGGCTGACCCGCAACCAATTTCCCTGACCCCCGACGCGCACCAAACCGCGTGGACAATGACGGGGGAATTCGCTATATACGCTCAGATATAACGCATGGAGATACCGCATGCGCATCGCAGGAATGTTCGCTGCCGGACTGGCGGCGCTGGCGATCGGGATCGCGAGCCCCGGGGCCGTGGCGCAAGAGCCTGTTCTCGTCTTCGCCGCGGCGAGCATGAAGAACGCGCTCGACGACGTGGCCGCTTCCTGGCAGCGCGAGACCGGCAAGAAGGTCGCGGTGTCATACGCCGCAAGCTCCACCCTCGCCCGCCAGATCGCCGAGGGCGCACCGCCCGCGATCTACGTGTCGGCCAACACCAAATGGATGGACTGGCTGGACCAGCGCCACCTGCTGGTGCCGGGCACGCGCCGCAACCTGCTGGGCAACGCGCTGGTGATGATCGCGCCCAAGGATTCGAAGGTCGAGATCGAGATCGCCCCGGGATTCCCGCTGGCGGCGCGCCTGGGCGGCGGGCGGCTCGCCGTCGCCGACACCGACGCGGTCCCGGCCGGGCTCTACACCAGGGCGGCGCTGACCTCGCTGGGCGTCTGGGACGAGGTGAACGGCCATCTCGCCCGGGCGCAGAACGTGCGTGCCGCCCTGGCGCTGGTGGCGCGCGGCGAGGCGCCGCTCGGCATCGTCTACCGGACCGACGCGGCCGCCGAGCCCCGGGTCCGCGTGGTCGCGACCTTCCCCGCGGACAGCCACCCGCCGATCGTCTATCCGGTGGCGCTGGTGGCCGGCAACGCGACCCCCGAGGCGGCCGCCTTCCTCGCCTACATGGAATCCGCCGCGGCGCGGTCCTTGTTTGCCCGCCAGGGGTTTTCCGTGCGGGGCGCGGAATAGCCCGCGTTGCGGGACGTTGCCTCGGGGTGTAGGAATCGCCCGCGAGGAACCGCCATGGCCATGTCCAAGCTCTCCGGCATCTCCGCCTGCGTATTCGACGCCTACGGCACGCTGTTCGACGTGCATTCGGCCGCCGCGCATTGCCGCGACGAGCTGGGCGCGAAATGCGATGCCGTCTCCCAGCTCTGGCGCCAGAAGCAGCTCGAATACACCTGGCTGCGCAGCCTGATGGGCCGGCACGAGGATTTCTGGCAGGTCACATCGGACGCGCTGGACTACGCCTTCGCCGCGCACAAGATAGACGACCCGCACCTCCGCGCGCGGCTGATGCAGCTCTATCTCGACCTCGGCGCCTATCCCGATGCCCAGCCCGCCCTCGCCCGCCTGCGCGATGCCGGCATGAAATGCGCCATCCTGTCGAACGGCTCGCCCACCATGCTGACCGCGGCGGTGAAAAGCGGCGGGCTCACCGGCCTCTTCGACGCGGTTCTGTCGGTCGAGGCGGTGCAGATCTTCAAGCCACACCCCACCGTCTACCAGATCGCGGTGGATTCGCTGCGCGTGGCCGCGCCCGCCATCGCCTTCATGTCGTCCAACGCCTGGGACGTTTCGGGCGCGGCCGTGTTCGGCCTGCACACGGTCTGGGTCAACCGCACCGGCCAGCCCGCCGAGATGCTGCCCGGGACGGCGAGCGCCGAGGTGCGGTCGCTGGCCGAGGTGCCGGACCTGGTCGCGCCATGAGCGCCGAGGCCGCCTACGACGCCCTGCCCGCCCCGCCGGCGGCGGCCGCCGAGACGCGCGGCGGCGTCGACCTCGTCGGCACCGTCGCCGACTGGCTGATGGACCAGGCGCTGGGCGAGACCGAGATCGACGACCTGGTCTCGGGCTGCTGCGCACGGCTGCGCGCCGCGGGCATACCGATCGCGCGTGCCTTCATCGGGTTTCGCGTGCTGCATCCGCTGGTGTCGGTGATGTCGTTGGTCTGGCGCCCCGAGACGGGGCTGGTGACCGAGCGGCTCCTGCACGACGCGGTGGGGGACGGCTGGAACCGCAGCCCGCACAAGTACCTGGTCGAGAACGGCATCCCCTTCATGCGCCGTTGCCTGGCCGGGCCGGACGCCATGCTCGACTTCCCCCTGCTCGCCGAGCTGCATGACCAGGGCATGACCGACTATTTCGGCTTCGTGGTCGCCTTCAGCGAGGGGCCGGCCACGAGGGGCACGGCGAACGGCCTGATCGGATCGTGGGTGTCGGACCGGCCGTCGGGCTTCAACGAGTCCGACATCCAGGCGCTTTTGCGCATCCAGCGGCGCCTGTCGGTCGCCTGCAAGGTGCGCATCAAGGACATGATCGCGCGCACCGTGGTGACCACCTATCTCGGCGCGGATGCCGGGCTGCGCGTGCTCAACGGCTCGATCAAGCGTGGCGACGGCGAGATCATCCGCGCCGCCGTGTGGTTCAGCGACCTGCGCAACTCGACCGGCCTGGCCGAGGCGCTCGACGCGACCGGATACCTTGAGGCGCTGAACGCCTATTTCGAATGCGCCGCCGGCGCCGTGATGGCGGCGGGCGGCGAGGTGCTGCTGCTGATCGGCGACGCGGTGCTGGCGATCTTCCCGATCGGCGGCGGACGCAGCGAGGCGCGCGCCGCTTGCCGCGCAGCACTGTCCGCGGCGGACGACGCCGGCCGTCGCCTCGCCAGCCTCAACGGCACCCGCGCCGGCCGCGACCTGCCGCCGCTGGAGTTCGGCGTCGGCCTGCATGTCGGCGAGCTGATGTTCGGCAATATCGGCCTGCCCGAGCGGCTGCAATTCACCGTCGTCGGCCCGGCCGCCAACGAGGTGGCGCGGCTGCAGGCCCTGACCAAGATGCTCGGCCGGCGCGTGCTGGTCAGCCGCGAGTTCGCCGACCAGGTCGACGGCGCGTGGGACTCGCTCGGCCGCCACGCCATGCCAGGCCTCGCCGCGGCGCGCGAGGTGCTGGCGCCGGCCGCTTCCGGCGCGCCCGACGCGTGAGCCTGACGCCGCCCCGCTACGCCGAGATCCTCGACGCCGCCGACCGGATCGAGCCGGAGGCGGTGCCCACGCCGCTCCTCTCCTTCCCGGCGCTCGACGCGCGCGTCGGCGGGCGGGTGCTGCTGAAGGCCGAGTGCGCCCAGACCACCGGTTCGTTCAAGTTCCGCGGCGCGCTCAACCGCATGCGGCGCATCGCCGCCGGGAGCCGCGCGGCGGGGGTGGTCGCCTACTCGTCCGGCAACCACGCCCAGGCGGTGGCGGCGGTGGCGAAGCTTCTGAACATGCCTGCCGTCATCGTCATGCCGTCGGACGCGCCGGCGGTGAAGATCGCGGGCACCCGCGGCCACGGCGCCGAGGTGGTGCTGTACGACCGCGACACCGAAGACCGCGAGGCGATCGGTTCGCGCATCGCCGCCGAGCGCGGCGCCACCATCGTTCCGCCCTACGAGGACCGCGGACGTCATCGCCGGCCAGGGCACCGCCGGGCTGGAGCTCGCGCGCCAGGCGACCGCCCAGGGCGCGCGCTGCGACGCGGTGCTGGTGCCGTGCAGCGGCGGCGGGCTGGTCGCAGGCGTCGCGCTCGCGGTCACGGCGACGTGGCCGGACTGCGCGGTTCATTGTGTGGAGCCCGAGGGGCATGACGACACGGCGCGCTCGCTCGCCGCCGGCACGCGCCTCGCCAACCCGCCCGGCACGCGGTCGATCTGCGACGCGCTGCTCGCCCCGACGCCGGGCGAGATTTCGTTCGCGGTCAATGCCCGCCTGCTCGCCGGCGGCATCGTGGTTCCGGACGCCGAGACGCTGGCCGCGATGGGCTATGCCAGGCGCACGCTCGGGCTGGAGCTGGAGCCTGCCGGCGCGATCGCGCTGGCCGCGGTCCTCGCCGGCCGCTTCGCCGCCCGCGGCCGGACCGTCGGAATCGTGCTCTCCGGCGGCAATGTCGACCCGGCGATGCTGGAGCGCGCCTTGGCCGCCGGCGCCTGACTGCTTCCGCGCCCCCTGAGGCTGCGCTAAGATCGCGCAAAGCCTGTCCGCGTCCAACGCGTTGCTGACCGGTCGCACGACCGAAAAGGGGAATCGAGATGAAGAGGCTGGTGCTGGGGTTCGCGATGGCTGCGCTGGTGGCGGGGCCCGCCGCCGCCAAGATGGTCGAGCAGAAGGTCCCGTACGAGATCGACGGCAAGAAGTTCCAGGGCGTCCTGGTCTATGACGACGCGGTCAAGAAGAAGCGGCCGGCGGTCCTGATGGCGCCGGACTGGGCCGGGGTCGCGCCCAAGAACGTGACGCAGGCGAAGCGCGTGGCGGGCAAGAGCTACGTCGTGTTCGTCGCCGACATGTTCGGCGCCGACTACCATCCCAAGTCGCCGAAGGAGATGGGCGCTGCCTCGGGCGCCATCAAGAAGGACGTGCCGATGGAGCGGGCGCGCATCGAAAAGGGCCTCGCGCTGCTGCTCGATCTCGGCAACAAGCAGGGGCTGATCGAACCCGGCAAGGTCGCCGCCATCGGCTTCTGCTTCGGCGGCGGCAACGTGCTCGAGCTCGCGCGCGCCGGCGCCGACGTGAAGGCCGTTGTGACGTTCCACGGCGACCTGACCACCGAAGAGCCCGGCGCGTCGAAGGTGAAGTCGAAGATCCTGGTGCTGCACGGGGCCGACGACCCGGTCGTGCCGCAGAAGGCGCGCAACGCCTTCGAGGACGAGATGAAGGCCGCCAAGGTCGATTACCAGATGGTGGTGTTCGCCAACACGGTGCACTCCTTCACCGATCCGACGGCGAAGTTCAAGGGCACCGCCATGTACAACCCGGCGGTCGCGCGCGAGGCCTACGCGATGATGCGCGGCTTCTTCCGCCGCAACCTGTAGCAGACCGATGCGGATCGACGTCGTCGCCGACACCACGTGCCCGTGGTGCTTCATCGGCAAGCGCCGGCTCGAGCGCGCCCTCGCGAGCCGGCCGCAGCGCGACGTCGAGCTCGTCTGGCGCCCGTACTTCCTCAACCCGGACGTGCCGGCTGACGGCACCGACCGCGAGGCGTACGCGGCGCGCCGGCTCGGCGGGCGCGAGCGCGCCGCCCGCCTGTTCGCCTCGGTCGCCGAGGTGGGCGCCGGCGAGGATATCGCCTTCCGCTTCGACCGCATCGGGCGCACACCCAACTCGCTGCAGTCGCACCGGTTGATCCATTTCGCCGACGAATGCGGCCGCCAGGGCGCGGTGGTCGAGGCGCTGTACCGGGCCTACTTCCTCGACGGGCGCGACATCGGCGACATGGAGGTGCTGGCCGACCTCGCCGCCGCGGCCGGCATCGCGCGCGGCGCGGCGCTCGCCTACCTGCGCTCGGGCGCCGACACCGACGCGATCATCGCCGCCGACGAGAAGGTCCGCACACTCGGCGTCACCGGCGTGCCGTGCTTTATCATTGACCGGCGCTATGCCGTTTCGGGCGCGCAGCTTCCCGAGGTGTTCCACCAGGTGTTCGATCTGGTGAACCAGGAGGCCCTGCAGCCCGTCGGCTGAGACGCCGCGAGCGCCGCGGACTGCCCGCATTCCCCGTTCGTCCTGAGTGGCCCCGAAGGGCTGTATCGAAGGACGAACGGTCCATCAATAAGGCCCCGGGGTATTACCCCGCCGCCGCCTGCTCGGCTTCGTTGGCGATCTCGCCAAGCCCTTCCATCAGCCGCACGGCGCCGGCGAGGCGAATCTTGTCGTCGCGCCAGTCGCGGTGGAAGACCAGCCGGTGGTCCGGCCGAAGCGTCGCCTGGCCGCGGTCGCGCTGGATGAAGGCGACCAGCCCGGCGGGGTTGGG
Organism: uncultured Alphaproteobacteria bacterium; assembly: GCA_963826605.1. Classification (GTDB taxonomy): domain Bacteria; phylum Pseudomonadota; class Alphaproteobacteria; order MPNO01; family DASWLB01; genus CAWGHZ01. The sequence continues at coordinate 610,637 of CAWGXN010000001.1, read as the reverse complement.
GAAGCGGTTGTCGCGGAACACCAGCACCGCGCCCTTCGGCCCCGTGTCCAGCCGCTCGACGTTCGCCGCGCGGCACAGCAGCTTCAGGGTCACGATCTTCAGCAGGTTCTCCACCTCGCCGGGCAGCGGTCCGAACCGGTCGATCAGCTCGGCCGCGAACGACTCGATCTCGGCGCGGTCCTCGACCGCGGCAAGACGGCGATAGAGCCCGAGCCGGACGCCGAGGTCGGTGACGTAGGTCTCGGGGATCAGCACCGGGATGCCAAGGTTGATCTGCGGCGTCCAGTCCTCGGCCTCGACCTTGGCGCCCTTCGCCATCGCGACCGCTTCCTCGAGCATGTGCTGATAGAGCTCGACGCCGACCTCGCGGATGTGGCCCGACTGCTCCTCGCCCAGGAGGTTGCCGGCCCCGCGGATGTCGAGGTCGTGCGAGGCAAGGGTGAAGCCGGCGCCGAGCGAGTCGAGCGTCTGCAAAACGTGGAGGCGCCGCTCGGCGGTCTCCGTCAGCGCACGCTTCGGCGGCAGGGTGAGGTAGCAGTAGGCGCGCAGCTTCGACCGGCCGATCCGCCCGCGGAGCTGGTGAAGCTGGGCGAGGCCGAACATGTCGGCGCGATGCACGATCATCGTGTTGACGGTCGGGATGTCGAGGCCGGACTCGACGATCTGGGTCGAGAGCAGGATGTCCTTCTCGCCCGAGTAGAACTGGACCATCACGTCCTCGAGCGCGCGCGAGCCAAGCCGCCCGTGCGCCATGACGACCGAGGCCTCGGGCACCAGCTCGCGCAGCGTGGCGGCGACGCCGTCGAGATCCTCGATGCGCGGGCAGACGTAGAAGACCTGCCCGCCGCGGAACCGCTCGCGCAGGATCGCCTCGCGCACCACCACCGGGTCGTAGGGCAGCACGAAGGTGCGTACGGCCAGCCGGTCGACCGGCGGGGTCGCGATCACGCTCATCTCGCGCACGCCGGAAAGCGCGAGCTGCAAGGTGCGCGGGATCGGCGTCGCGGTGAGGGTGAGCACATGCACGTCGGCGCGCAGGCTCTTCAGCCGCTCCTTGTGCTTCACCCCGAAATGCTGCTCCTCGTCGACGACCAGCAGGGTGAGGTTGCGGAACTGGATGTCCTTGGACAGCAGGGCATGCGTGCCGATGACGATGTGCACCGAGCCGTCGGCGAGCCCGGCCTTGGTCTCGGCCGCCTCCTTCGCCGTCACGAGGCGCGAGAGCTGGCCGATGCGGATGCCGAACCCTGCGAAGCGGCGCGTAAACGTCTCGGCGTGCTGGCGTGCGAGCAGGGTCGTCGGCACCACCACGGCCACCTGCCCGCCGGCGATCACGGTGGCGAAGGCCGCGCGCAGCGCCACCTCGGTCTTGCCGAACCCGACGTCGCCGCACACCAGCCGATCCATCGGTCGCCCGGTAGCAAGGTCGGCCATCGCGTCGTCGATCGCCTGGATCTGGTCGTCGGTCTCGGCATAGGGAAAGCGCGCGCAGAACTCGTCATACGTGCCGGGCGGGGCCGCGATCACCGGCGCGGAATGCAGCGCGCGCTCGGCCGCCACCTTGATCAGCGCGTCGGCCATGTCGCGCAGCCGGCGCTTCAGCCGCGACTTGCGCGCCTGCCAGGCATGCCCGCCCAGCTTGTCGAGCGCGGCGCCCGCCTCGGCCGACCCATAGCGCGACAGCACCTCGATATTCTCGACCGGCACGAACAGCCGGTCGCCGCCGTCATAGGTCAGGCGGAAGCAGTCGTGCGGCGCGCCGGTGACGGAGATCGTCTCCAGCCCCTCGTAGCGGCCGATGCCGTGCTCGACATGCACCACCAGATCGCCGGGCGAGAGGTCGGTGGCGTCGGCGAGGATCTCCTCGGCGCGGCGGCGGCGGCGCGGCGCGCGGGCGATGCGCTCGCCCAGTATGTCCTGCTCGCCCGCCACCACCAGGCCGGGCGCGGCGAAGCCGTGCTCGATGCCCAGCACCACCAGCGCAATGGCGTCGTCGGGCAGATCCTGCGCCGCCTGCCAGCTTTCGACCGGGGAAAGGCCGGTCATGCCGTGCTCGGCCAGCAGATGGCCCAGCCGATCGCGCGAGCCCGCGCTGTAGGCGGCGACGACGCGGCGCCTTCCGGGGCGCGCCTCGCGCGCGAAATAGTCGCGCACCGCCTCGAACGCGCTGGTCGCGCCGGCGCGCGCGGTGAACGGCTCGATCCGCCGCGCGCCGAGATCGACCACGCGCCGCCCCGCCTCGGGCGGGAGGGCGAACGGGTTGAGGAAGGCCACCGCGCGCGGGCGCAGCGTGCGGTCCCATTCGCCCGCGTCGAGATACAGCATGCGCGGCGGCAGCGGGCGGTAGACCGGCTGGCCCTCGAGCCCTGCCCCACGCGTCTCCAGGAAGGTCTTGCGCGCGTCGAAATAGTCCTCGACCGTCTCGATGCGGGCGTCGCGCGCCGCATCGGCCTGGTGGTCGAGCGTCACCGCGGCGTCGGGCAGATAGTCGAACAGGGTCTCCAGCCGCTCGTGGAACAAAGGCAGCCAGTGCTCCATGCCGATCTGGCGGCGCCCCTCGGAGATGCCGGCATAAAGCGGATCGTCCGACGCCGCGCCGAACAGTTCGCGATAGCCGGTCCGGAATCGGCGGATCGACTCCTCGTCGAGAAACACCTCCCCCACCGGGCCCAGGGCGAAGGAGTCGAGGTCGCGCGTGGTGCGCTGGGTGACAGGGTCGAAGGCGCGGATGCGCTCGAGCTGGTCGCCGAACAGGTCGAGCCGTACCGGCTCCTCCGCCCCCGGCGGGAAGAGGTCGACGATGCCGCCGCGCAGCGCGAACTCGCCGGGCTCGCGTACCGTGTCGGCGCGGGAATACCCGTTGCGGGCGAGGAACGCCGTCAGCGCATCGAGATGCAGCGCCTCGCCCGACCTGGCGGCGAAGGACGCGCCGGCGAAGGCCGCGCGCGGCGGCACGCGCTGCAGCGCGGCGTTGACGGTGGCGATGACGATCCGCCCCGCCGCCGGCGCCGGCCCGCTCGCCAGATGCGACAGGGTGGCCGTCCGCTGCGCCGCGATCTCGGCGTTGGGGGAGACCCGGTCGTAGGGCAGGCAGTCCCAGGCCGGAAAACGCAGCACCTCGATCGCCGGCGCGAAGAAGGCGAGCGCGTCGGCGAGGCGGGCGAGCCTGGCATCGTCGCGCGCGACGTGCAGCACCGTCCGCCCGGCCTGGGCGATCTCGGCGAGCGCCAGCGCGTCGCACCCCTCCGGCGCGCCGGCCAGCGTGATCCGGCCGGGCGTCTCCAGAAGGTCCGCAATGGGCTTTACGGCCGGCGTATCGATGACCGGTACTCCCGCATCAAGGCCAGGACGTCGTGATCGTGCTCGGCGGGGGCGGGCCGCAGCCCCACCACCCAGGCCAGCAGATCCTGGTCGGGGCAGTCGAGCAGCGCCTCGAACCGGGCGAGCTGGGCGGAGTCGAGCGCGTCGAGCCGGTCCGCCGCGAAGCCGCCGACGACCAGGTCGCTCTCCTTGGTGCCGCGCCGGACGGAACGGAACCGCGCCCGCTTGCGCCGCTCCTCCAACCCGCGCGAATCCGTCTCCGACATGCCAAAAGTGCCCTCGACGCCAATAGGCCCCCCGCGGCGCGCGGGAAGGCGCGCCGTGGCAAGCCGTTGCGCGCGGTTGGGATTCGCCCGCGCGCCGCCTAGGATATAGGGAATTCGCGCCCGCCTGTCAGCAGCACGCGAGAGCGTGTGCGGGGCTTCTCCTGGACCATTGCGGATGATTGCGAAGAGATGGTGACTGTGGACCCACGATGACCCCCCTCCCCAGCCCTCCCCCTCAAGGGGGGAGGCGGCGAACGCGAAGGCCCGTGCGATCAACGGAGAGCGCGGTGCGATCTTGCCACAAACTGCTATCGATGCCGGCGTTCCCTCCCCCCTTGAGGGGGAGGGACAGGGTGGGGGATGACGTCGTGACGGCTCCCGCACGGTAGGGGCGGCCCGCCATGCGCCCTGCCATCCTCAACAAGCTGTTCGCGCCGGTGACCGTGCTGGCCGGAGTCGGGCCGCGCCTCGGCAAGCTGGTCGAAAAGCTGGCCGGGCCCAAGGTGGTCGACCTGCTGTGGCATCTGCCGTCGGGCATCATCGACCGGCGCTACGCGCCTAAGATCGCCGCGGCGACGGACGGCGCCATCGCCACCATCACCGGCCTGGTCGAATCCCACGCAGCGCCGCGCAACCCGCGGGCGCCCTACAAGGTGCGGCTTTCCGACGCGACCGGCGCGCTCGACCTCGTATTTTTCCACGCGCGGCCGGACTGGCTGGAAAAGGCCCTCCCCGTCGGCGCGACACGGGTGGTGAGCGGGCGCGTCGAGCTCTATGACGGCATGCCGCAGATGACCCACCCCGATCATGTCGGCGCGCCGGAGGAGCTGGCGCGGCTGCAGACGGTCGAGCCGGTCTATCCGCTGACTGCCGGCCTGACGCCGCGGCCGCTGGCGCGGTCGGTGCGCGCCGCCGTCGACCGCGCGCCCGACCTGCCGGAATGGAACGACGCGGCGCTGGTCGCGCGCGAGGGCTGGCCCGCCTGGCGCGCGGCGCTCGCCGCCGCGCATGCGCCGCAGTCGGAGGCCGACCTCGCTCTCACCACGCCGGCGCGGCGGCGCCTCGCCTATGACGAGCTCCTGGCCAACCAGCTCGCCCTCGCTCTGGTGCGCGCGCGCCAGAAGCGCCAGCGCGGCCGGGTGCTGGCCGGCGATGGGCACCTGCGCGCGAAGGCGCTGGCCGCCCTTTCCTTCCGCCTCACCGGCTCGCAGGAACGCGCGGTGGACGAGATCCTGGCCGACATGCGCTCGGGCGAGCGGATGACGCGGCTGCTGCAGGGCGACGTGGGCAGCGGCAAGACCGTCGTCGCGCTTCTCGCCATGCTGAATGCGGTCGAGACCGGCGCCCAGGCGGCGCTGATGGCGCCGACGGAAATCCTCGCCCGCCAGCATTTCGCGACCATCGCGCCGCTGGCCCGCGCGGCCGGTGTCGAATGCGTGCTGGTCACCGGCCGCGACAAGGGCCGCGCGCGCGACCAGGCGCTCGCCGGGCTCGCCTCGGGCGCCGTGCCGCTCGCCATCGGCACGCATGCGCTGTTTCAGGAGGAGGTGGCGTTCCGCGACCTCGCCTTCGCCGTGGTCGACGAGCAGCACCGGTTCGGCGTGCACCAGCGTCTCGACCTTGCCGCCAAGGGGCACGGCGCCGACGTGCTGGTGATGACGGCGACGCCGATCCCGCGCACCCTGACGATGACCGCCTATGGCGACCTCGACGTCTCGCGCCTGACCGACAAGCCGCCAGGGCGCCAGAAGATCGACACGCGTGCCTTGCCGCTCGCGCGCCTCGACGAAATCGCGGGCCGGCTCGGCGGCGCCATCGACGAGGGGGCGCGCATCTACTGGGTGTGCCCGCTGGTCGAGGAGTCCGAGCAGGTCGACATCGCCGCGGCCACCGAGCGGGCGGCGCATCTCGGCCGCCTGTTCCCCGGCCGGGTCGGGCTGGTGCACGGCCGCCTCAAAGGGCGCGACAAGGACCAGGTGATGGCGCGCTTCGCCAAGGGCGAGATCTCGATCCTGGTCGCCACCACCGTGATCGAGGTGGGCGTCGACGTGCCCGAGGCGACGGTGATGGTGATCGAGCATGCCGAGCGGTTCGGACTCGCCCAGCTCCACCAGCTCCGCGGCCGGGTGGGGCGCGGTGCGCGCCCATCCTCGTGCCTGCTGCTCTACGCCGCGCCTTTGGGCGAGACCGCGCGGGCGCGCATCGAGATATTGCGCGAGACCGACGACGGGTTCCGCATCGCCGAGGAGGACCTGCGCCTCAGGGGCGCGGGCGAGGTGCTGGGCACGCGCCAGTCGGGCCTGCCGGTCTTCCGCCTCGCCGACCTCGCCGTCCATGGCGAGCTGCTGGCCATCGCCAACGACGACGCGCGCCTGATCCTGGAGCGCGACCCGGAGCTCGCCGGGGCGCGCGGCCAGGCGCTGCGCGTCCTCCTTTACCTCTTCGAGCGCGATGCGGCGATCCAGACCCTGCGATCGGGATAGCTGAATTATGCGTTCTTCCCGAGCGCTTGCGAATTTTTCGAGATTTGGCCCCTCACCCTGTCCCTCTCCCCCGGGGAGAAGGGACGCGGTGCGATAGCCTTTGCGCCGCTCGAGAGCGCGCTCGTGCCGCCGCATCAGGGAAGTCGACGCGGGGTTCCCTCTCCCTGTCGGGAGAGGGACAGGGTGAGGGGTCGGTTCGGAAATTCATGTGGTGTGGGCGCGCGGAACAGCCCTAGACTCGGCGGGCCGTCAAGGAGGACCGATGGACGACGCCGCGCCGCCGCGCAAGCTGCCGACCCAGATCGTCAAGGCGACGGACACGCGCGACGTGCTGGCGCACGCGGCGCGCCAGGCGCGCCAGCGCCGCCTCGAGGACTACCTGGTCATCGATGTCGACGCTCACCATTTCGAGACCTCGTCCTGGCCCGAGATCCTCGACTACGTGCCCGATCCGGTGATCCGCGACATCGCGCGCAACTTCACCGTGCGCGGCCAGATCACGCCGGGCATCCTGCGCACCACGAGCTGGCCGTTCCACCAGACCGTCGCCGGCCGCATCACCCATGACGGCGACCCCGAGCAGGAGGTGGCCGAGACCGACGTGCACCGCGACGTCACGCTGGTGCGCCGCGCCATCGACTGCCTCGGCATCGACACGCAGGTGGTGTTCCCGACGCCGATGCTGGGCATGGGCATGCACCCGGAGATCGACGTCGAGGTCGCGCTGGCGCACGGCTACAACCGCTGGCTCTGCGACACCATCCTGCCCGCGGACGACCGCATCAAATCGCTGCTGTACCTGCCGTTCAACGAGCCCGAGGCGTGCGAGCGCTTCGTCGCCGAGTTCGCCGAGCGCAAGGGCGTGGTCGGGTTCATGGTCACCAGCGCGCGCTACCGCCCGGTGCACCACAACGCCTATATGCGGCTCTACGCCATGCTGGAGGAGCGCGGCCTTCCCCTCGCCTTCCATGCCGGGCCGTACTGGGGCAAGGACGGGTTCCTGTCGCAGGTGAACCGCTTCCTCGCCGCGCATGCGATCTCGTTCCCGCTGGGCAACATGGTCCACCTCGCCAACTGGGTGATGAACGGGCTGCCGGAGCGCTTCCCCAGGTTGAAGGTGATCTGGGTCGAGGCCGGCGTCACCTGGATGGCCTTCATGACCACCCGGTTCGACAACGAGTATCTGATGCGCGTCTCGGAGGCGCCGGCGCTGAAGCGCCTGCCCAGCGAGTACATGCGCGAGATGTTCTACACGACCCAGCCGATGGAGCGGACCAACCTGGAGCTCCTGGAGGCGACGTTCAACGCCATCGATGCGCGGACCCAGCTTCTCTACTCGTCGGACTGGCCGCACTGGGATTTCGACACGCCGGCCACCGTGTTCGACCTGCCCTTCCTCGACGAGGACGCGAAGCGGCGCATCCTCGGCCTCAACGCGAAAGAGCTGTTCAGGCTGTAGCTACTCCGCCGCCACCGACGCGGCGTAGTCGGCTGCGTCCGGCGGGGCGTCGAAGATGCCGCGCGCATGGATCCAGTCCTGGGTGCGGCGGAACATCTCCTCGGTGTAGGGCAGGAACACCACCCGCTCGCCCGGCGCGAAGCCGCGCACATCGATACGGTCGCGATATCGCTCCGGGATCATGTCGCGATAGAGCGGCTTGTAGAGTTCGGGCCGGAGGTCGATCTCCGCCTGCGCCCGCTTGACGGCGCGCATGTATTTCTCCACGTCCTCGAGCGCGGCGGTCGCCGGAAACATGAAGGTGATCATGAAGGTGCAGTCGAGCACCTTGCGCAGCCCGAGCTGCTCGCCAGCCAGGTAGGTGATGCCCCACAGGCTCGCCGCCGGCAGGTCGCCGTCGACCGCCACGTCGACGCGCTGCCACGGCAGCCCGACGAACTTCAGCCGGATGTCGTCCGGCGCCATGCAGGATTCGAGCGCCTGGATGGTGGTGTAGTGGCTGCCCGACTGGTAGCCGACCGCCACCTCCTGGCCGGCCAGATCCTCGGGCCGGCGGATCGGCGAATCCTCGCGCACCATGATCGCGCCCGGCGTCACCACATAGGCCTTGCCGTACATCGTACCGATGCGGTTGGCGGCAGCGTTGTTCACCGTCCAGTGGCAGGCGCAGGAGATGTCGGACTTCTCGCCCTTGTTGCCCTGGCCCTGTTCGTAGGACTGGTAGGCGCCCGACAAGATGTCGGCGAGCTTTCCGGTCCTGGCATCGACCGCCTTGGCGCTGCCCAGATTGCCGCCGCTCATCTCATAGTCGAGACCTTCGTCGGCGAAAAAACCGAGCTGGTGCGCGACCGCCTCCTGCAGCCGTCCGTGCTGCTGAATGACAAACTTGCCCATCGGGTGACCTCCGCTGCTGGCGGGCTATGCTAGCCGAGCCCGCGCCGCGCGGAAACCCTCAGCGGGCGTCGGCGATGGTCCTGGCGCTCGCGGGCCGCGGGATGATGCCGAGCCGGCCGAGCTTGCGGATATAGCCGCGCGTCTCGTCGTAGGGCGGCACGCCGTCATAGCGGTCGACCGCCTTCTCGCCGGCGTTGTACGCGGCAAGGGCCAGCCTCACGTCGCCGCCGAACCGGTCCAGCAGCCAGCGCAGATAGGCCATCCCGCCCGCCACGTTCTGGGCGGGATCGAACACGTCCTTCACGCCGAACCGGCGCGCTGTCGCGGGGATAAGCTGCATCAGCCCGCGCGCGTCGGCGGGCGAGACGGCGTCGGAGCGGAAGTCCGACTCCACCTTGATGACGGCGAGAACCAGCTCCGGGCTGAGGCGGAAGCGCGGCGCGAGACGCGACACCATGCGGCGGATCGCCTCCGGCGCGGCGATGCGCGCCGCGCTGGCCACGCCCGGCGTGCCGTCGGGGCACAACGGCTTTGCCTTGGCATGGCGGCCATGGATGAATTTCAGGATCTGGGCGGCGTGGCGGTGGCCCCGCTTCTTCGCCAGGCGGAACCAGGCGGCGGCCTGGTCGTCGTTGCGGGCCGTGCCATGCGCGTTGGCGTACATCCACCCGATATTGTAGGCGGCCTGCGCATGGCCGAGGCGCGAGGCGTCGCAATAGAGCGCGGATGCCTTGGCGTAGTCGCGCTGCACCCCCTCGGCGTTCTCGAAGCGCACCGCGCGCACGAACTCCGCCTCGGCGGCCAGCGGCGCCGCCCCTTCGACATCCACCATCGTGCTCTGGCCCGGGCCCGGCCACGCCAGGGTGAGCATGCCGGCGGCGATCACGCAAAAACCACGCGGGAAAAATCGCTTCATATCCCCTCCCCATCACACAGCGCGCCGGTTGCCATGCAAGATGCGTGCCAGAAAATCGGTGTTCCCTCTTTTCAGGCGCTTAGTCGGACCGGCGCGCGCCGCCCGCGCGGGGGTGTAAAGTCAACCGACAGTTTCGCCGGGCTCGGGCCGAAAACTGTAAGATTTTCCGACGTTTGCGGCACGCACACGACGCAAAATCCGTACCTCTTGCGAGGGAACCCACGGTGCTGCCGCGCGTTTAACAGCTTCGATCAGGGCACGGAAGTGATCATGCCGGGCGGCGCGTACTGGAAGGGCTATCTCAAGCTCTCGCTCGTGACCTGTCCCGTCGCGATGCGCCCGGCGACGACCGAGCGCGAGAAGGTGCGCTTCCACAACGTCCATCGGCAGACCGGCAACCGCGTCGAAAGCCTCTATGTCGACGCCGAAACCGGCCGGCCGGTCGAGCGCGACGATCAGGTGCACGGCTACGAGGTCGGCGCGGACCAGTACGTGATGCTGGAGGACGAGGAGCTCGACGCGGTCGCGCTGGATTCCACCCACACGATCGAGATCGAAACCTTCGTGCCGGACGATTCCGTCGAGTGGGTGTGGTACGACCGCCCGCACTATTTGCAGCCGAACGATCCGGTCGGCGAGGAGGCGTTCGCCGTCATCCGCGACGCGATGGCGGCCACCGGCACGGTGGGCATCTCGCGGCTGGTGCTCTACCGGCGCGAGCGCGCGGTGCTGCTGAAGCCGCGCGGCAAGGGCATCGTGCTGTGGACGCTGCGCCCCGGCAACGAAGTCCGCGCCGCCGAGGATTATTTCGGCGAGGCGACCGACGAAAAGCCGTCCGCCGACATGCTGTCGCTGGTCAAGCGGCTGATCGGCGAGCGCACGCGCGGCTGGGACCCGTCGCTGGTCGCCGACCCGGTGCAGGACCGGCTGCTCGCCATCATCAAGGCCAAGCGGAAGGGCAAGCGCCCGCCCAAGGCCAAGAAGGCGGCCGAGTCCAAGCCCGACAACGTGGTCAGCATCATGGACGCGCTGAAAAAGAGCCTGGCCGAGGAAAAGAAGAAGAAATAGGCCGGCCGGCCGGCGGCGCCGCTACCAGCGGCGGACGCGCCCGGTATCGACGTGGACGAAGTCCGACTTCGGATAGTACCCCACCCCGCCGCGGCGCAGCGCGAGCGCGGCGTCGCGCAGGTCGGGGAGCGCGCGCCCCGGCAGGCGGATGTCGATCGCCTTGCCCACTATGTGCAGGCTGTGGGTCGCGACGCCGTTCGACTTGGCGTGCAGCATCGCGTTGGTCCGCGGCGAGCGGTAGCCGGAGATGACGTGGAACGGCTGCGCGCCGCCCAACCTGGCGGTCGAGCGCGTAAAGGAGGTCGAGCAGGCCGGGGTCGATCGGGTGGACGGCCCCGGTGCGGAAGTCGCGCAGCACGTGGTCGATGGCGCCCAGCTCGTCGGCCACATAGCCGCCGTCCGCCCAGTAGGTGGCCGACAGGCGCTCGCCCGTGTGCAGGTTGTAGAAGCCGAGACGGCGCGGCCTTCCGTCGGTCAGCGCCGCGCGCGCCGGCGCCGTCACGCCCGCCACCGCGCCGGCGACCGCCGCACCCAGCAACGCCCGCCGCGTCCATCCGACATGAACCGTCATGCCCGCCGTCCCCTCTTGCCGTTTCCCTGGTTAGCCGATCGCCGCATGCGCGTCAAACCGACCCGATCAGCCGGGAAGCACGTCGCCGGCGTCGACCACGCACGACTGGTCGGTGCGGGCCGGCGGCGGCGCCGCGTCGCGGCCATAGATGTCGGGGCGGAACTCCACCGTTCCCTCGGGATCGACCCAGGCGGTGACGTAGACGATGAAGAGCGGCATGGGGCGCGCGAGCGTCACCTGCCGGTTGGCGCCGGTGGCGATGGCGGCGCGCAGCCGATCCTCCGACCAGTCCTTGTTGCCGCCGAGCAGCAGGGTCGCCAGGGTGAAGGCGTTCTCGACGCGCACGCAGCCGTGGCTCAGCGCCCGCACCGGGCGCTGGAACGCCTCCTTCACCGGCGTGTCGTGCAGGAAGACATTGTGCGGGTTGGCGAAGAAGAACTTCACCACGCCCAGCGCGTTGTCCGGCCCCGGATCCTGGCGCAGCCGGTCTCCGTTGCTCCCGAATTGGCGCCAGTCGACCGTGTCCGGCGCGACCTCGTGCCCGGCGCCCGGCGGCCCGGCGATGACGTGCAGGCGGTTGGCAGCGAGATAGCCGGGATCGGCCGCGATCTTGGGGGCGAGCTCGCGCCGCGCGATGCCGGGCGGCACGTTCCAGTACGGGTTGATTTCCACCCGGGTGATCTCGCCGTCGAGCAGCGGCGTGGGCGAGGAGGGCTTGCCGACGATCACCCGGCTCTTGAGCAGCACCTGCCCGCGCGAGGCCAAAGTGAGCTCGTAGCCCGGGATGTTCACCACGATGGCGAGCGCCGGCACGCGCCGGACCAGCTCGGCCAGACGGTCGCGGTTGAGCGCGAGCGTCGCCACCCGGGCCGCCGCCGGCACGTTGAGCGCCGCCAGCGTGTCGCCCCCGACCAGCCCGTCGGGGGCGAGGCCGTGGCGCGCCTGGAAGCCGCGCACGGCACGGTCGAGCGCGGGCCCGAACGAGGCCGCATCGGCCGGCTGCTGATCGTCCGGACCGGCGAGGCCGCGCAGATCGCCCGACAGAGCAAGCCGGGCGCGCAGCTCCGCCACGTCGGGTCCGGTATCGCCGGGATGGAGCGTGCGCCCGCCAGGCAGGAGCGGCCAGCCACCCGCGTCGGCGATCTTGCGATAGCGCTCCAGCGCCTCGTCGACGCGCGCCAGTGAGCGGCCGTCGATCACCAGCGCCCCGGCATCCGGCGCCTGGGCGTGTACAGGACCGCCCGCGACGGCAACGACAAGCCCGACCAAAAAGGCGACAATCAGGGCACCGCCGCGCGGCGATGCCATCCTCTCACCCTGTCCCTCTCCCGCGGTGAGAGGGGACTTCGGAATTTTTCCTCCGATCGCTGTCCCGCGCCGCGTGTCGACCGAGTGCTCGGAAAGTCGGTCGCGACGTTCCCTCTTCCCGCGGGAGAGGGACAGGGTGAGGGGTCGGCGCATCAATCGGCGACCCCCGCTCAGCTCGCGGGCTTCTTCGCATCCTCGAGCAGGCCGGCGCGCTTCATGGTCAGCTTCTCGCCGTACCCTGCCGCGATCGCGTAGGCCCAGCCGCCGACGCGGGCGTTGATGGCCGCGGCCTCCTTCTTGGCCTTGGCCGGGTCCTTCGCATCGTCTGCGACGCGGGCCGAGAACTTCGCCCAATACTCGTACTGCTTGGGCGACACGATTTCGGCATGCACCACCAGCCCGTCATAGGTGGTGAACTCGACCCATTGCGCCGGGTCGGGGAACTTCACGTCGGCGGCCTTCTTCACGTCGTCGAGGTCGAGCCCGTTCATGATCTCGAGGATCGACGGCGACACCGTTCTCCTTGAGTGCCTTGCCCTCGGGCACGTCGGCGAGCGCGAAATCCTTGGCGCCCTTCGGCTTGGTGGCGGTCCACGAGGCGGCTTCGTCGCCCGGCCAGTGCATCACGACCTTGGCCGTGTCGGCCTTGGTGACGCTGACGATGTTCTTGTCGATCCAGTCCTTGTGGTCGGTGCCGAACTTGGCGACGCCTTCGGCGAGCCAGGACTGCGCCTCGCCCGCGCGGCGCAGATAGGTGCCGCCGCCGGCCTTGCCGTACAGGTTCTCGTTCACCCGCCCCATGATGGCCGAGGCGAGCACCTTGCCCTGGGCGTCCTTGACGGTGATCTTGACCGCGCCCTTGGACTTGGGCGTGATGTCCTCGACCCCCAGCCGGTCGTAGCGCGACGGGTCCTGCGTCTTGGGCTCGAGGAACTTGAGCTCGGCGAGCGAGATCAGCGCCGCCTGGACGCGCTTGAGCGGCACCGGGTAGCCCTCGCGCTCGGCCAGCCGCCAGGTGTCGCCGTCGCGCTTGATGGTCCATTGGCCGGCCGACCAGGCGAGGTCGATCTCGGCCGCCTTGTTGACGCCGCCGCTGGCGAGGCCGGGGAAGACCGGCTGCCCGCCGGTGGCGAGCGCGGTGTTGCCGCGCTGGTTGACGATCGTCCAGACCGCGCCGGCGAACAGCACCAGCGTCACGACGGCGAAGGCGATCAGCGTCCTGGGTTTCATGGTTCGACCTCCCTCGCGCTCAGCCGGCGTGCAGATGCTGGCGCCGGCGCATCTTGGCGCGGCGCACCAGCGCCAGCACGATGGCCGCGATCAGCACCAGCACCGGCACCGCGCCGACATTGACGACCTTGAGCGTCGCGTCGAGCGTCTCGACGCGCTGGCGCAGCCGGTGCTGCACGTCGCGCAGCTCGGCGCGCGTTTCGATCATCTGGCGCCGGAAGCCCTCGATCGCCTTCGCCTGCTCGGCCGACAGGATCGTCTCGTCGCCCGCCTTGGCGGCGGCCGGCGTAGCCGCGGCCGCGGGCGCGGTCCCGGCGGCCTGGCTCTTGGTCTGCAGCTCCTTCAGCTTCTTCTGCAGTTCGGCGAGCCGGTCGGAGAGCTGCTGCTCCTTCGCGCGGTAGCGGGCCTCGGCGTCCTTCTGGATGTTCTCGACCAGGGTGAACGGGCGGGCCGCCACGCCGCGCGAGCGCAGGTCCGAAAGCGCCGAGCCGCCGGACAGGTTGTCGATCGCGTTGAGCACGAAGTCGGCGTTGTTGGCGATCGGCACTTCCAGGCTCTGGCCGAAGAAATCCTGGCTGCGCAGCCAGAACCGGTCGCCCAGGATGTCCGTGTCGGCGACGACGATGAGGTCCACCGGTCCCTTCGACGCCGCGAGAAAATCCGTATCCTGCCGGCTTGGCCGCGGCGCCCTTGGCGTCCTTGTCCGCCTTGGCGTCGGCGCCCTTGTCCTTATCCTTGTCCTTGTCGTGGGGCGGCCCGCCGGGGAAGGCCGACTTCACCTCGCCCGTCACGCGCGCCGCGATGATGTAGCTCTTGTTCTGCGACTTGAAGCCCTTCATCAGCTCGGCGGGCTTGGGGTCGACGCGCACCTTGTCGGCGTCGATCAGCTCGGAGTCCTTGGACGTCTCGAGCAGCGGCTCGAGCTTGATCTTGGCGCCCGGCGCGGCGGAGATCGCCCCGGCGGCGGCCACGTTGATCAACTTGAGCTCGTCGGTGATCGGATCGCCGCGCTTGATGTCGTCGCCCTTGAGGCCGAGCCAGGCGAGATAGTCGGTGATGATCGGGCGCCCGCCCGCGTCCTCGCCGGCGGCGACGCGGGTCGCCGCCTCGCGGTCGCCGACGAACTTCTTGGGATCGAACTGGATGCCCCAGGCCTTGAACTCCTTGTTGAAGTCCGAGCCCATGTCGGGCGGCATGCGCTGGGCCTGGTTGGCGCGCGTCACCTCCTCCGAGAACGGGTCGACGAACACCAGCGCCTTGCCGCCGTGCATGACGTACTGGTCGATCTTGTAGAGCATCTCGTCCTTGAGGCCGATCGGGTGCGCGACAAGGAGCACGTCCATGTCGCTCGGCCACTGGTCGACGTCGTAGATCGACTTGATGTCATAGGACTGCTTGATCAGCTCGGTGATCCGCCACGGCTTCCACTTTTTCAGCGGGTCGGATTCCATGTAGCTGCCGGTGACGATGCCGACGACCTTCTTCTTCGGATGGGCGAGATTCACGATCATCCGGGTGAGGTCGTACTCGAGGAACTTCTCGCGCTGCAGGGCGAGGAACGGGATCGTGTCGGTGTCGTCGGTGGTGTTGGTGCCGACCAGGCCGAAATAGACGACCTCGCCGTTCTGGTCGAGCGGCACCGCCTGAAGCCCGTACCCCACGGCGCGGTCCTCGGCCGGCGAGAACGGCTCCGGATTGACGTATTGCAGCGTGATCTTGCCGTGCGAAAGCGAGACGTAGCGCTCGAGCATCTCCTTCACCCGCGACGCGTAAGTCGCGTAGTTCGGCGTCTCGGTGACCAGCGCGTTGGAGACGAACAGGCGCAGCGTGATCGGCTCCTTGATGTCGCCGAGCACTTTGTGCGTCGATTTCGAGAGCGTGTAGATCCTGCCCTGGGTCAAATCGACCTGGGTGGCGGGGAACATGGCGTTCGACACCACGTCCACCGACAGGAAGAACACAACGGCGATGGCAAGCCCGACGATGGCGAGGGTCTTGCGGCTCCAGCTTCGCATGTTCATGGCGGCCTCACGCGCCTTTCTTGAGCTCGACGGTCACGACGTTCGCGTACAGGAACACCCCCATGACCGCGAGGAAGAAGATCACGTCGCGCACGTCCAGGACGCCGCGCATGATCCGTTCGAAATGCACCAGGAAGGACAGCGACGCGACCAGCTCCACCACGTAGGGCGGCGCCCAGCCGCGCACCGCGCTCTGGACGATGTCGAGCCCGCTCATCAGGAACAGGAAGCACACCGCCGCCGCGACCACGAAGGCGATCACCTGGTTCCGGGTCAGCGCCGAGACGAACCCCCCGATGGCGAGGAATGCGCCCGCCATCAGCCAGCTTCCGACGTAGGAGGCGACGATCACCCCGTTGTCCGGGCTGCCCAGATAGTTGACCGTGATCCAGATCGGGAAGGTCAGCGCCAGTGCTATGCCGGTGAAGATCCAGGCGGCGACGAACTTGCCGAGCACGGAATCGAGCGTCGTGACCGGCAGGGTCATCAAAAGCTCGAGCGTGCCCGACTTGCGCTCCTCCGCCCACAGCCGCATGCCGACCGCCGGGATCAGGAACAGGTACAGCCACGGGTGGAACGAGAAGAACGGGATCAGGTCGGCCTGGTTGCGGTCGAAGAACCCGCCGAAATAGAACGTCACCGCGCCGGCGAGTGCCAGGAAGATCACGATGAACACGTAGGCGAGCGGCGTGGAGAAATACGCCGCCAGCTCGCGCCGGCTGATGGCGAGTGTCTGGTGCATCCTCTCCCCCTACGCCTCGGTGGTGATGCGGCGGAACACCTCGTCGAGCCGCCCGCGCTCGACCGTCAGCTCCTCGACGGCGATGCCCTTCGCCTGCAGCCGGGCGCTGACCGCCTCGACGATCGAGCGGCCCTCGGCCGGCACGGCGACCAGGCGGGCGATGCCGTCGGTGCCATTGACCACGTCGACGCGGGCGACGCCTTCGAGCCCCGCCAGGTTGACGCGGCAGGACTCGGCCGCGGGGGGCGCCACCTGGATGCGCACCGCGTTGTGCAGCGCCGACTTGGCCTGCAGCATCTCCGGCGTGCCGTCGAACACCAGCCTGCCGCGCGCGATGATCACGGCGCGCGAGCACACCGCCTCGACCTCCTCCAGCAGGTGGGTGGAGATGACGATGGCCTTGCCCGCCGCCATGCGGTTGATCAGCGCGCGCACCTCGTGCTTCTGGTTGGGGTCGAGCCCGTCGGTCGGCTCGTCGAGGATCAGCACGTCCGGGTCGTGCAGGATGGCCTGTGCGAAGCCCACCCGCCGCTTGAAGCCCTTGGACAGCGTGCCGATGGGCTGGGCCAGCACCTCGTCGAGCTGGAGCTGGTCGACCGCGCGGGCGATGGCGTCGCGCCGCGTCCGGCCTGAAAGCCGGCGCACGTCGGCGACGAACCGCAGCAGTCCGAGCGGCGTCATGTCCTCGTAGAGCGGCGCGCCCTCGGGCAGGTAGCCGATCATGCGCTTCACGGCCGAGGGGTCCTCGGCGACGTCGTGGCCGCACACGATGGCGCGGCCGCCGGTCGGCGCGAGGAAGCCCACGATCATGCGCATCGTCGTGGTCTTGCCAGCGCCGTTCGGGCCGAGGAAGCCGAGCACCTCGCCGCGGTCGGCCGCGAAGGTCACGTCGTCGACCGCGGCGAACGTGCCGAACCGCTTGGTCAGATGCTGGATGTCGAGCATTGGGCCCATGCTGTTCCGATCTCCCCATCGCCGACGCTGCGTGAAGCGCGCGAGGTAGCGGCGAAATGTGGCAACGTGGGGGCACATCGTCGCCCCCGCCTCCTCGCGGGAACCGCCCGGCGCGGCGAACGTTGCGGCCCGGCCGCGCCGCCGCATCCGGCGTCGAGGCCAGGCCGTCCGCGCCCGGCAACCGCTCCAATCTTATGAAATTCCGGGCACTTGGCGGCCCGGTTCGGTGGGGGCAAGGGTTTGGGGGAAAGCCGGGCCTTTGTCAACCGCGAAGCCGGCCGCCGGGCGGGGCCGTGCGACGGATTGTCATAGGAGCGTGAGGGCCACCCGATCAGGCCGCGACGGTAAGGCGCAGCCCGAGCGCCTTCAGTGCAAGCGCGATGTCCCGCTTCTGGCCGCGCTTGTCGCCGCCGCAGATCACGGTCCGCATCCGTCGCGGCACGACTATTCCGGCGTGCGGAGGAAGGTCGAGCCGGGCTGGCCGAGAAAGGCGCGCTCCTCGGCTGTCGAGGCGCGGCCGAGGATGGCGTTGCGGTGGGGAAATCGGCCGAACCGCTCGACGATGCGGAGGTGGCGGACCGCGTAGTCGAGCCACTTGCCGCCCTCCGGGTGGTAGCCGAGCCGGCCCATCAGCACGATGCATTCGCGCTGGGTCGCCAGGTCCTCGCTATGCTCGTAGGGCAGATAGACGAAGCTGCGCTCGACCGCGCGCAGGTCCCGATCGAAGCCGCGCGCGACGGCATGCCGCGCCACCTCCAGCGCCTGGGCATCGGTCGCATACGCGCGCGGGTGGTCGCGGAAGAGGTTGCGGGGGAGCTGGTCGAGCGCGACGATCAGGGCGAGGCAGCTGCTCGGCGCGGCCCGCCAGTGGTCGAGCCGGCCGGCGGCGGCCGCGTGGTGATGGTCGAGGAAGCGCTCGCGCAGCGCGGCGTCGAAATCGTGACGCGGCGCGAACCACACGGCGCGGCCGCGATGGAACTCGGCTTCGTCCGGCGTTCCGAACCAGAACGCGAGCAGCCCCTCCGGATCCTCCATCGCCCCCCCGGCCCGTGCGTGCGTCAGGGCTTGCGCGGCGGGTCGGGGATCGAGGGCACCGGCTCGCGCGGCGCCTCGTCGCCGCCCGGCGCCCGCTTGCCCGCTTCGGCCGGCTCCGCGACCATCATGTCGGGCGAGAGCTCGAGCACGTCTTCGTCCGCACCGTCCGCCGCGTCGGCGCCGGTCGCCTTCGCCGGCTCGGGGGCGGGCTCGCGGACAGGCCCGGGGGCCGGGGCGGCGTCGCCCCAGAAGGCCAGCGTGCCGGCCGGCGCCGTTCCGTTGTGCCCGTTGCGCCCCGCGTCACGTGTCTCGTCCTTCGTCACCTTCCCGGCGGTGCCGAGCGGCGGGGCGTCAGCGTCAGATACGCCTGTCGAGGGTCGGGCCGGCCGTGAAGGGCGGGGCGGGCTCCATCTCCGCGCCCTCCGGCGCATCGGCGGGGCCAAGCAGGATAATCGGCGCGTCCTCGGCCGCGTCTGCGGCCAGTGGCGCCTCTTCCGGCTCCGGCGGGCCCAAAGTCGGCGGAGCAGGCTCGTCCGAAACGGCTGCGGGCTCGGGCTGGGCCGCCGGCTCCCCGGTCTCGTCCGCGGCGGGAAGGGGGTCGGGCGCGGCCGGCGGCTCGTCGGCCAGCGGCGCGCGCGAATGCAGCACGCGCACCCGCTCCTCCACCTCCTGGCCGACCTGCTCCCGGGCGCGGGCGAGGTCGTAGTCCGCCTGCAGCCGCAGCCACAGCTCGGGCGTGGTCCCGAAATAGCGGGCGAGGCGCAGCGCGGTGTCGGCGGTGATCGCCCGCGCGCCGGAGACGATGGCGCTGATCCGCCCGACCGGGACGTCGATGTCGCGGGCAAGCTGGTTGCGGCTAACCCCCAGAGGCGTCATCACCTCGTCGAGCAGGATACGTCCCGGATGGGGAGCGGTTTCGTCCATGGCAACACCCTATGGCGGCCGGTTTGCCCCGTCAAATACAGGTGGCACCATGGCGAAATGGTTTAGCTTGCGACTAAGTTCCAGACCATCCCGCGAAACGTAACACCCGGTTCGCTATCCGGCGACGATGCCGCGCCGCCGCGCCGCCCGCAGGACCAGCACGGCATAGGCCGCCTCGAAGGTCAAAAACGGCAGAAACACGCCGATCCGGCCCGCCGGCCCGTGGCCGATCAGCCACAGCGCCGCCAGCCCCTGCACGACCCCGACCGTCCAGTGGGCCAGGCTCACCTCGAAATGCGGCACCCCCAGCCGATTGAGGAGCTGGTAGAGGTGGCCGCGATGGGCCTGGGTCACGCGGCGGCCCTCGGCCAGCCGGCGGCCGAAGGTCAGGGTCGTGTCGAAGATGAAGTGGAACAGCAGCAGCGGCATGACCAGGGCGGACGAGGCGGCCGTGTCGCGCCCGGTGGCCAGCACGGCGAGCGCCGCCAGGGTGAAGCCGAGGAACTGGCTGCCCACGTCGCCCATGAAGATGCGGGCGCGCGGCGCGTTGAACAGGGTGAAGCCGAGGCAGGCGGCGGCCAACGCGGCAGCGAGCGCCGCCGGGGCGGACGCGCCGGCCCGGGCGGCGGCGACGGCGAAGAACGCGGCGGCGATCGTCCCGGTGCCGCCGGCCAGCCCGTCGAGCCCGTCCATGAAGTTGACCATGTTGGTGACCGCGACCAGCCAGATCACGGTCACCACTGCCCCCCATCCGCCGAGGCCCTGGATGCCGAGCGCCGGCAGGTCGAACCGCCGAAAGGCGACGCCGCACGCGACCAGCCCGATCGCCGCCGCCACCTGGCCGGCGAGCTTGGCCTTGACATCGATCCGGCCGAGATCGTCGGCGAGCCCGACCAGCGCGACCAGCGCCGCCGCCGCGGCGAGCCCGGCGAGGCCGCGCAGCTCCGCGTCCCCGCCGAGCATCCCGGTCGCGGCGAGCCAGCCGAACCCGGCGAAGAAGGTGGCGACGATGGCGATGCCGCCGGCGCGCGGCACCGGCCGGTCGTGCGACGAGCGCGGCCCCGGCACGTCCAGGATGCGCACGCGGATCATCGCCCAGGTCAGCACGGCGGCCAGCGCCACCAGCGTTGCGACGAGCGGGACGAGCGTTTCGGCGCGGGGCACGGGCAATCCGCCATTGCGGGGAACGGCCGCCGGATAGGCGATCGCGCCCATCGTGTCAACGCAAGCAAGGCCGCGCAACGCTTCGTTAACCGTGGGCGGCGATCCTGCCGCCCACTGCCGGGGAGAGCGCAGGATGCCCGATCTGGATGCCCTCAAATCCCGCGTCGCGCGCGCCGAGCGCCATCTCGACGCCGCCCGCGAGGCGCGCGAAAGCCAGAGCGCCGCGCTGGTCGAGATGTGGCGCCAGATCCGCGACCGGTTCACCGCGCAGGAGAAGGAGATCGAGGGCTACCGCACCCGGCTTGCGGCGATGGAGGAGGAGCACGCCGAGCTGCTGCGCCAGGTGCGAGGCGCTGCTGGAGGTGGTCGACCGGTCGGTCGGCCGCGCCACCGACGAAACGGTGCCGCAGATTGCGGGCCTCGCCCAGGCGCTGCTGGACGGCGAGGACGTCACCGAAGAGATCGAAATCCCCGATGCCCCCGCTCATCCCGCGTCGCCCCCGAGCGAGCGCGCGCGACGCGAGGTGCGCGAGCTGATCGGCCGCGTCGAGGACTCCCGCCTCGCCATTCCCGACGCGCCCGATCCCAACCGCGATCCCGACGACATCGCGCGCGGCGAGATCGACGACCTCCGCGCCGAGCTCGAGGAGCTCAACCACCGGCTCGGCGCCCGGCGGGGCTAGTCGGCACGCGCGGCTCCCTCAGCCGCTCGCCATTGTCATCCCGGTGTCATCCCGGGCGCGGTTTTTTGGGTCGTCCCGTGCGCTTGCCGCGACCCGCGAATTTTGCCACCCTCGCCCATCCAAGAATTCTCCGAGGGAGGCGACGGTGAGACTCATTTCATACCGGCAGGGCAACCAGGCGGGCGTCGGCGTCATGGTCGACGATACGGGCTTCGTCGCGCTGGCGAAGGCCGCGCCGGACCTGCCCCGCTCGCTCCGCGCCCTCCTCGAGATGAAGGACGGCCTTGCCAAGGCGCAAGCGGCCGCGAAGGGCAAGAAGGCCGATCTCGCCATCGCCGACGTGGCGCTCGATCCCGTCATCATCGATCCCAACGCGATCTGGTGCCTGGCGCTCAACTACAAGCTGCATGTGGAGGAGACCGGCCTCACCACCTCGGCCAAGTTCCCGCAGATCTTCCTGCGCATGCCGTGCAGCCAGGTGGGCCATTTGCAGCCGATCGTCTGCCCCGACCCGGCCGTCGCGAAGAAATACGAGTACGAGGGCGAGCTCGCGGTCGTCATCGGCAAGGGCGGGCGGCATATCCCGGTCGACAAGGCTCTCGACCACGTCGCCGGCTATTCCTGCTACAACGAGGGCTCGGTGCGCGAGTATCAGAGCCACAACCGCCAGTTCGGGCTTGGCAAGAACTTCGAGCAGTCGGGCAGCTTCGGCCCCTGGCTGATGACGCCGGACGAGTTCGGCGACTGGAAGGGCAAGCGCGTCATCACCCGCGTCAACGGCATCGAGCGCCAGAACGCCACCACCGACCTGATGGTGTTCGGCGTCCCGGAGCTGATCAACTATTTGTCGCAGGGCTACTATCTGCGCCCGGGCGACGTGATCGTATCGGGTTCGCCCGGCTCGCTCCCGCCGCACCCGGGCGAGACGCCGCCGCCCAACACCGGCGGGGTGTACGTGCCGGGCATGGTGCAGATGAAGCCGGGCGACGTGTGCGAGGTGGAGATCGAGGGGCTCGGCACGCTGAAGAACCCGGTCGTGGCCGACGCGCCCGCGAAATACAGCACCGAGCTCTACACCCCGGCCAAGATTCCGGCATAAGGCGAGGATGATGGATTCGGGGATCGGGGCGGCGCTGCCGCGGGTCGAGGACGTGCGGCTCGTGCAGGGCAAGGGCAGCTATTCGGACGACTACAACCGCGCGAACCAGCTCTACGGCACGATGGTGCGCGCACCCTACGCCCATGCGCGCCTCACGCGGATCGATGTCGCCGCGGCCGCGCGCGCGCCCGGCGTGGTCGCGGTGCTGACCGGGGCGCAATACGTCGCCGAGGGGCTGAACCCGGTGCCGTCGCGCGCCATGGGCCCGATGCCCGAGGACATCACCAAGCCGTGCTTCGGCTATCCCGACGGGCGCAAGGCGTTCGAGCACGGCGTCATCCCGCTGGTCGCCGACAAGATCCACCATGTCGGCGAGGGGGTGGCGTTCGTCGTCGCCGAAACGCTGGCCCAGGCGAAGGATGCGGCCGAGCTGATCGAGGCCGAGTACGATGTGCTGCCCGCGGTCATCACCGGCCTCGACGCCATCGCACCGGGCGCGCCGGAGGTGTGGGACGGGGTGAAGGGCAACGTCGCGTTCGAGGGCTTCGTCGGCGATTGCGACGCGACCGAGCGGGTGTTCGCCGCGGCGGCGCATGTGGTCGAGGGCGAGTTCGTGTCGAACCGCGTCGCCAACTGCCAGATGGAGCCGCGCGCCTGCCTGGCCGAATGGGACGGCGACCGCCTGACGCTGTGGACCGGCGGCCAGGGCGTGCACGGCCAGAAGACCGGCGTCGCCGGCGTGTTCGGCTTGCCGGAGGACAAGGTGCGCGTGGTGCAGAAGGACGTGGGCGGCGGGTTCGGCCCGCGCGGCCACCTGCACGCCGAGTATGTATGCGCGCTATGGGCGGCGAAGAAGCTGGGCCGGCCGGTGAAATGGACCGGCGAGCGCACCGAGGCGTTCGTCGCCGACTACCAGGCGCGCGACGTGGTGACGCGCGCCGCCCTCGCCCTCGACACCGACGGCAAGTTCCTCGGCCTCAAGGTCACGCTCTATTCCAACGTCGGCGGCAACACGATCTCCTATGTGCCGGCGGTCAACGGCTCACGCATCGCGACCACGCTCTACGACATCCCCAACCTCTGCCTGCGCGCGCTCGGCATCCTCACCAACACGCTGCCGCAGCGTGAACTATCGCGGCGCGGGCCGGCCGCAGGCGATGCACACGATGGAGCGGCTGGTCGACATGGCCGCCGAGAAGCTGGGCATCGACCGGGTCGAGCTGCGCCGGCGCAACCTGATCAAGACCTTCCCCTACAAGACGCAGGGCGGGCTCACCTACGATTGCGGCGAGTTCGAGGAGAACATGGACACCGCGCTGCGCCTCGCGGACTGGACGGGCTTCGAGGCGCGGCGGGCCGAGGCGGCGAAGCGCGGCCGGCTCGCCGGCATCGGCCTCGCCTGCTACATCGAGACGCCGGTCGGCATCCCGATCGAGCGCGCCCGGGTGGTGGTCAAGCCCGAGGGCGCGGTCGACGTGATCATCGGCACGCTGTCGCAGGGCCAGGGGCACGAGACCAGCTTCCCGCAGGTGATCTCCAGCTGGCTCGGCGTCGAGCACGGGCAGGTCAACATGGTCACCGGCGATTCCGACATCGTGCCCGAGGGCGGCGGCACCCATTCCGACCGGTCGATGCGGCTCGGCGGGTTCGTGATGGTCAAGTCGTGCGACCAGATCATCGACAAGGGCAAGCGGATCGCGGCGCACATGCTTGAGGCCGCGGTCGCCGACATCGAGTTCGCCGACGGGCGGTTCACCGTCGCGGGCACCGACCGTTCGGTGAGCCTGTTCGACGCCGCCAAGGCCGCCGCCGACGGGCGCGCGCCGGACGAGCTGAAGGGCCCGCTGGATGGCGAGCAGCGTTTCGTCGGGCGCATCCCCGCCTACCCCAACGGCTGCGCCGTCTGCGAGGTCGAGATCGACCCCGACACGGGGAGGATGGACATCGTGCAGTACGTCGCAGTCGACGACGTGGGGCGGGTCATCAACCCGCTGATCGTCGACGGGCAGGTGCATGGCGGCATCGCCCAGGGCGTCGGCCAG
Organism: uncultured Alphaproteobacteria bacterium; assembly: GCA_963826605.1. Classification (GTDB taxonomy): domain Bacteria; phylum Pseudomonadota; class Alphaproteobacteria; order MPNO01; family DASWLB01; genus CAWGHZ01. The sequence continues at coordinate 586,457 of CAWGXN010000001.1, read as the reverse complement.
GCGGTGATGGAGCACGTGGTCTATGACGAGGGCGGCCAGGTGCTCGCCGGCTCGTTCATGGACTACACGATGCCGCGCGCCGACACCCTGCCCTCGTTCAAGGTCGAGACCAACGAGGTGATCACCAAGGGCAACCCGCTGGGCGTGAAGGGCGGCGGCGAGGCCGGCACCACCGGCGCGCTGGCCGTGGTGATGAACGCGGTGCACGACGCGCTGAAGCCGGTGGGCGTGACACGGCTCGACATGCCCGCCTCGCCCCAGCGCATCTGGCAGGCGATCCAGGCGGCGAAGCGCGCGTAATCCCCCCGGCGCGGGAGGCGGAGATGGGCAGGCTGGACGGCAGGGTGGCGATCGTGACCGGCGCGGCGCACGGCGACGTGCGAGCGGCGCTCGGCTCGCATTTCGCCAAGACCCTGGCGGCGGAAGGCGCCCGCGTCGCCTGCGCCGACGCGAAGGACTGCGCCTCGGTGGTGGCGGAGATCGAGCAGGCGGGCGGCACCGCCGTCGCGCTGCCCGTCGACGTGCGCGACGAGGCGTCGGTCGCCGCGATGGTGGCGGCGACGGTCGCGCGGTTCGGGCGGCTCGACATCCTGGTCAGCAACGCGGCGGTGGGATCGAACATCCCGCCGGTCTCGATCGGCCAGCTCGCGGTCAGCGAGTGGGACGAGCTGATGGCCGTCAACGTCCGCGGCCCGTTCCTGTGCGCCAAGGCGGCGATTCCCGAGATGCGGCGCAACGGCTACGGCAAGATCGTCAATGTCGGCTCGTCGACCATGATCTCCGGCCTGCCCAACCGCCTGCACTACGTGACGGCGAAGGGGGCGATCCTGGCGATGACCCGGGCGATGGCGCGCGAGCTGGGCGCCGACGGCATCCGCGTCAACACCATCGCCTACGGGCTGATCATGAGCCCGCAATCGGAGCGGGAGTTCGCCGCCGATCCGGAGCGCCACCGCGCCTATCTCGCCCACCGGTCGATCCCGGCGGACATGTACCCGAAGGACATCGTCGGCACGCTGGTCTTCCTCGCCTCGGCGAACTCCGACGCGATGACCGGTCAGTTCCTCAATGTCGACGATGGCGGCGTGTTCGTTTAGGTGGGAGTCGCGGCGGCGCACGGGTCGGGCGTGTCCCGGCCCGTGCGCCCGACGCGGTCAGTCGCTGGACTTCGGCGCGCTCTCGTCCGGGCTGGTGGTGCCGCCCTCGGACGGCGTCGTCGCGGCGCCGCCCTTGTAGGCCGGCAGCTGCTTGATCTGGTCCTTCGACATCTGAAGCTGCAGATTGTCCGCGGTCTTCTGGTCGAAGCGCGACCACGGCACGGCGACGTCGCGCGCCCCGATGCCGAGAGCCTGCGAGGTGGCGATGACCACCTGGTCGCCCGCGATGCTGGAGACCTGGCCGATCGTGTCGCCGCTCTGGTCCTTCACGTCCTTGCCGACGAGATCTTGCGACGGCATGGACTCGTTCTGCGCCGCATTCTGGCCGGCGCTTTCGCCCGCCTTCATGTCGGCGTTCGTGTTCCCCGTCGTGGCGCCGGCATGCACGCCGGGCCCGGCGCCCGTATCGACGCTGGCACCCGCGTCCGCGGCATAGGCGGCGCCGCTCAGCCCGAACAGGGCCGCGGCGGCAACGGCGTGCAGAAGCGTCAGTCTTGCTGTCATGGGGGGACCTCCACTCGATTGCGTTGAGGCGCGCGCACCGGGACGGTGCCCGTCGCCTATTGCGGAGACGCCGGCGCGGGGCGCGCGTTCCGGCGGGCGCGGCCGGCGCGCCCCCGGCCACAGCACGAACACGCTTTCAGGCGGCGGTTCCCACACCACGGAAAAAACTCAACGCCAAACGAAAACGGCCGGGCATGAGCCCGGCCGTTCCGTCGCCCGATCGAGGCGCGTGGCTACATCTTGTTCATCTTCTCGCCGCCGCGCTTGCCCGCCTCCTTCACGTAGGAGAGGTCGGAGTATTTGTTGACGTCGAGCGGCTCCTTGAGGAAGCCGAGCTTCACCTGCAGGTCGACGTTCGATTGCAGCGACTTCAGGTTGGGGATCAGCTTCGGATCGCGATAATAATCCTTACCCTTCACGAACAGCCAGCTGTCGAACACGCTGGCCGGAATCTTGGTGAACTTGTGCACCATCTCGACGGTGGCTTTGTGGTTCTTCGGATTGCGGAACCACTCCATCGCCGCAATCGCGTCCTGCATGAAGTCGACCATTGCGGCGTGGTTCTTCTCGAGGAACGGCGTGCGCGAGGCCCAGATGATCATCTGCGTCTCGCCGACCGCGTCCTTCTGGGTGAACAGAGTGCGCCCGACCTCCCACAGCTTTGGATTGGCGGCGAAGGGCAGGACCGCCGGCATCAGGTCGGCCTTCTTGTCGCGCAGCACCGGCAGCGTCGTGGGCAGCGGCGCCTCAACGAAGCTGACGTCGCGCTTGTCGTCGATGCCGTTCGTGCGGAGGATGGCGCGGATCGCGATGTCGACGGCGCTGCCGCCCGCGTTCGAGCCCAAGACCTTGCCCTTGAGGTCCTTCACGCTGTGGATCGGGCTGTCCTTCCGCACCACGAACGAGTTGGTGTAGTAGCCGGGCACGCCGTCCTGAAACTCGTCGGCGATGACCCGCAGATCCTTGAGCTGCGCGTTCTCGATGGCGAGCGCGAAGGACGAGTAGGCCAGCGTCGAGATGTCGATGTCGCCCGACGCCTGGGCGGTCACCATCTGCGGCGTGCCGCGGAAATGGATCGGCTCCAGCACGTAGGACTTGCCGTAATGGGCGAGCTTGTCCTTCATCTCGGGGAATAGCGGAACCATCGACGCCGGGACCACCGCCCAGCCGAAGCGGATCTTCACCGGCTCGGCCGCGCGCGCGGCAAGGCTGGTCGCGCAGAGGGCCGCGGCGGCGAAGGCAACGAGCATGACTCTCAGCGAACGCATGTGCACCTCCCTGTAGGATTTAAAACGGGTCGCGGTCCGCGCGGCCCCGCCCCGTGGCGCTGCCGGCGTTGCGGCGCGCGCGGAAAGACGCCGCGAAGGGCGTCGTGGCGGGACCATGATCGGGCGGGGGGCGAAACCTGTCAAGGCAGGGGGCGGGGGGCGGTCCGCGCGCGGCGCCTACATCGAGGCCGCCTGGCGGGTCTCCTGGTGCCACGACAGGATGCGCCGGCGCGCCCAGGCCATCAGCTTGATCAGCGCGATGCCAGCGACGGCGATCTCGACCAGGGCGGCGAACACGCCCGGCGAGTCGGCGAAACGGAAGGCGGTGATCATGCCGCCGCCAAGCCCCTGCCCGCCGAGATTCATCTCGGCGATGATGGCGACGATCAGCGAGATCGGCAGCGCCACCTGCAGCCCGGTCAGGATCTGCGGCATCGCGGCGGGCAGCACGATCTCCCACAGGAGCGCCTTTTCGCTGGCCCCCAGGTTGCGCGCCGACCACAGGAGCTGGCGCTCCACCCCCTCGGTGCCGGCGATGGTGGCGGTGACGATCGGGAATATCGCGTCGAACACCACGATCGAGATCTTGGAGAAGTCGTGGAATCCGAACCACAGCACGATGACCGGGATGAAGGCGATCTTCGGCATGGGAAACCCGACCGAGATGATCGGGTCGAACAGCCAGCGGACGGGCGCGACCCGCGTGACCAGGATGCCGAGCAGGATGCCCGGCCCGGCGGCCAAGGCGAAGCCGGTGAGTGCGCGGTACAGCGTGAGACCGAGATTGATCGCCATGTCGCCGGTCAGCGTGTCGGCCCAGATGCGCGCCGCCACCATCTCGATCGAGGGAAGCTGGAATGAGGTGACGGTGCCGGAATGGGCGACGATCTCCCAGATCGCGAAGAAGGCGAGGATCGAGACCCAGCGCGTCGCCGGCCAGTCGAGCGGGCGGGCGCGGCGCGGCTCGGCCGTGCGCGGGGCGGGCCCGGCGTCGCTCACTCGCGCCACATCATCACCCGTCGCACGAGGAACAGGTAGCTTCGATCCGCGGCGAAGCCGAGGAACGCGACGGTCAGCACCACGGCGAACATGGCGTCATAGACGCCGTTCGAGCCGAGATTGCCGATCATGTAGCCGAGCCCCTCGCGCGCCACGATCAGCTCGGAGGCGACCAGCAGCACGAAGGTCAGCGCCAGGGCGGTGCGGATGCCGTTGAACAGCTCGGGCAGCGACGACGGCAGAACCACGTCCCATAGCACCTCGCGGCGCGTGGCGCCCATGCCGCGCGCCGACCACAGGAGCTCCTGGTCGGCCGAGCGCGCCCCGTTGAACGCGCCGATGGTCACCGGCAACATGCAGCCGAGGAAGATCAGCAGGATCTTGGAGCCGTCGCCGAAGCCGAGCCACGCCGCGGTGACGGGGATCAGCGCCGATTTGGGCACCGGGTAGAACATCTCGACCAGTGGGCCGACGAAGACCAGGACCGGGCGCGACCAGGCCATGAAGATGCCGATCGCCGTTCCCGCCACGATCGCGAGCCCCAGCCCCGCCGCCGCGCGGTAGAGCGATGCGCCGGCCCCGGTGACGATCTCGCCGTCGAGCACGAGCTCGACCCACGACGAGACCACCTCGCTCAGCGGCGGCAATACGTCGCGCGACACGAGCCCGAGCCGGGAGGTCGCCTCCCACAGCACGGCCAGCAGCAAGAGCGGCAGGTAGCGGGCCGGGCCGCGCCTCACGACGCGCCCGCCGCGGCGCAAGGCGGCCGTCGCATGCGCGGTCGTCGAGCCATATCCGGGCCTCCCTTCGGACGGGCGGCATCTTGACCTCGCCTCCCCTCCCGCGCAAGCTCGCGCGCAGCGTTCGCAGCGGGAGACCGGCGTGCCGGTGATCTACGTCGCCGCCTCGAAGTCGCTCTCGGATTGGGGCGCCTCGGTCGGCATCTCGAAAAGCCTCTACAAGCTTGGCGTCGCCGAAAGCGGCAAGGCCGCGATCGCCGCGCTGAACGAGGGGCAGCACGCCGGCGCGGCGGACTGGAAGCTGGTGAAGGCCGAGGAGCTGGAGGGCGAGGCGGACGAGGAGGCGGCGCTCGCGCGGCTCAGCCGCAAGGAGGCGCCCGTCGATCCGCGATACTACCCGCGCCTCAAGGGCGCAGCCGGCATCTTCCGCGTGAAGCCCAAGAGCGTCGAGAACGCCATGCTGGTCGAGAAGGCGATGGCCGGCGAGGGGAGCCTCGACTTCAAGGTGAAGCCGGCCGACGTCGCCGGCTACCTGATCAGGAACGCGCTGGGCTGACCGGCCCGGCGCGTCGGGAGGACATGATGGCCGACACCCCGCCGTTCCGCGCCGACCATGTGGGCAGCCTCTTGCGCCCGCCCGCGCTCCTCAAGGCGCGCGACGACCATGCCGCGGGGCGCATCGATGCCGCCGCGCTGCGTGCCGCCGAGGATTCGGCCATCATCGAGGCGGTGAAGCTGCAGGAGGATGCGGGGCTTCAGTCCATCACCGACGGCGAGCTGCGCCGCGGCTCGTGGCACATGGATTACCTCTACCAGATCGGCGGCGTCACCAAGGTGGAGGAGAACGTCCAGGTCCGCTTCCGCAGCGAGCAGGGCGAGACCACGTTCACCCCCACCGCGCTCCGCGTCGACGCCAGGCTCTCGCTCGACCATTGCATCTTCGAAGACGATTTCCGCTTCCTGCGCCAGGCGACGTCGCGCACGCCCAAGCTCACCATCCCGTCGCCCAGCATGATGCATTACCGCGGCGGGCGGGCGAACATCGACGCGCGCACCTATCCCGAGATGGACGCCTTCTGGGACGACCTCGCCGCGGTCTATCGCCAGGAAATCGCCGGGCTCGGCCGGATCGGCTGCACCTACCTGCAGATCGACGACACGACGCTCAGCTACCTGAACGATCCGAACCAGCGCGCCTACATCGATTCGATCGGCGGCGATTCGCGCACCCAGCACGTCACCTATATCGACGCGTTCAACAAGGCGCTACGCGACCGGCCGGCCGGCATGACGGTGTGCACTCACACGTGCCGCGGCAATTTCCGCTCGTCCTGGGCGGCCGAGGGCGGCTACGACACCATCGCCGAAGCGGTGTTCGGGGGGCTCGAGGTCGACGGGTTCTTCCTCGAATACGACGATGCGCGCTCGGGCACGTTCGCCTCGCTGCGGTTCGTGCCGAGGGGGAAGAAGGTCGTCCTCGGCCTGGTCACCACCAAGAAGGGCGCCCTCGAGACGAAGGAGGCGCTCAAGCGCCGGATCGGCGAGGCGGCCAGGGTCCTGCCGCTCGACCAGCTCTGCCTGTCGCCGCAATGCGGCTTCTCGTCCACCGTGGAGGGCAACGCGCTGTCGATCGAGGAGGAGGCCGCCAAGCTCCGCCTCGTCGTCGAGACCGCCCGCGAGGTGTGGGGGTAGGGTTCGTCCCCAGCGGCTCCCTCCGATGCAGCGGAAACGCGCCTAGGCCGCGTCGTCGAGCTCGGCGCCGATCTGGACCTCGATGAGGCAGAGCGGCGCGTTGCCGCGATTCTCCAGCGCATGCGGGGCGCGCGGCGGAATGAATACGGATTGCTCGGCGCCAACGGTGAAGATCGCCTCGTCGCGCATCACCCGCGCGGTGCCGGAAACGACCACCCACTGCTTGGCGCGGTGGTCGTGGGCATCGGGGTTGAGCTGCGCCCCCGGCTTCACCACCAGACGGCGAATCCGGTAGTGCCCGCCGGCCGCGACCGGCGCGACCGTGCCCCATGATTGCTCACAAGGACAGTCTCCGACCATCCCGATGGCGTCAATTTCGCGCAGAGCCGTTGCCATGCGCCATCCCCTCTCATATCCCACTCGCCAGCGTAGGCGGCGCAGGCTTTTAGGGGTGGTGATTAAGCCGTGACATCAGGGCGCTGGTCGGGGCGTTCGGGATAGGGCTCGGCCGGCGGCTTCCATCGATAGCCGAAGGCGGGATAGTTTCTGATTTCGTCGAAATTGGGGTCGAGCTCGCGGAACGCCTGGCGGATGCGCTTGATCAGCGAGCGCACGTTGACCCGGTAGCCATCCTCGCCCTCGCCGGCGGCGAAGCCCTCGCCATGCACCACATCGTAGATCTGGCGGTAGGACACGTCCTCGCCCGCGCGCGCCGCCAGCAGGTGGACGATGCGGAACTGGGTGACGGTCAGCGGCACCGGCTGTTCCCGCCAGTCGGCCCGGGCGGAGCGCAGGTTCAGGAACAGCGCGCCGACGCGGATCTGGTCGGCCTCCCCTTCGCCGCCCGACGGGGCCTTCGCGCCCTGGGCGATGATCTTCAGCCGCGCCACCAGGATGGCGAGTGAGCGCGACTTGTCGACGAAATCGACCGCCCCGCCCTCCAGCGCCGCCTGCTCGTACACCTCCTCGGAATAGGTGGTGAGGAAGACCACCGGCATCTGGATCCCGGCGCCTCGCATGGCATGCAGCACCTCGATGCCGCTCATCACCGGCATCCGCAAATCGAGCAGCAGGGCGTTGTAGTCCTGCCAATTGTGGTTATCCAGAAAGGACAATAGCGCCCGGCCATCGGCGAACGCCGACACCTCGATCCGCTCGTCCGCGAGATTCGTCGACAGCGCCTCCCGGAACAGGGGGTCGTCGTCGAGAAGCAGGACACGCAGGGGGGCCTCCCGCGATTCCGCATCTCCTCGCAGGTTTGGCGCCCCACCCGGGCTCGGCATTGGGAACTCTCCTTACAGACTTACTCGCATGCTGAACGCCGGGCTAAGGGTTGGGTTCATTAACGCCGATTCTCCCTTCGCCCCTGGCCGGATTGACATTTTTTGGTCACGCGCAAGGCAGCCGGCGGGTTCTATCTGTTTGGAGGCGTGCGCTGTGCGAAACGAAGAAGCGGGGCCCATCGATGACCGTTGCCTTTCTCCGCAACCCGAGTTGGCTTGCGCCGGCCCTGCTCGCCCTGCTGGTGGCACCGCTTGCCGGCGGCTGCCGCGGCGGCGGCCGAAACCGCGAGCGCCAGCTCGGCCACCTCCCCCACCGAATCGACCGACGCGAACGTCCAGGGCCCCGGCCAGTTCGTCTCCTCGGTCGGCGACAAGGTGATCGAGGTGCTCAAGGCGCATCCCAACGACAAGGAGGCACGGGCCAAGGCGCTGAACGCCGTATTCAAGGACGCGTTCGACGTGCCGGCCATGGCGCGTTTCGCCGCAGGCGTCTATTGGCGCCGCACCGAGCCGGCCGAGCGGCAGAAATACGTGAAGCTGTTCGCCGACTACGTGGCGAACCTCTACGCCGAGAAGTTCGCCCGCTATGAAGGCCAGAAATTCACCGTGACGGGCCAGCAGCCGGCCGGCCAGGAGACCACCGCGGTCAAGGCCGACATCGTATCCGATCAGAAAAAGACGCCAGTCGAATTTCGCGTCCGCAAGGTCGGGAACCAATACCGCATCTCGGACGTATATGTGGCTGGTGTCAGCATGCTGATCACCAAGCGCGACGAGTTCAACACGGTCTTGGCGCGCGAGGGCATGCAGGGGCTGATGCAGAGGCTGAAGGCGACCGCGAGCGGCTAGCAGCAGAGATTCGGCGCTGGGAGGGCGCCACCAGAGGTTCGTTCCCGTCCACCCCCGGGATCGAACGGCCCGGACGCAACGCCGGGCGAGGAGCTTACGCTCCGTTTCCTAGACGTAGCCTCCCTCACTTGGCCGGGCCTTGCGCCCGGCCATTTTTTTCTGAACCGCGCGCGCGCCCGTCGCGTTGTTTTGGGCAAAGGGGCGGCGAAACCACTGAGATTCCGTGCGCCAAGTTTGGCTTGACCTTTCGAGCCTGCCGAACATGATCGAACGCGAGCGACCGAGAAGGATGGGAAGGATGTCCGTTCCAACACCCCGCCGGCGCTTCGAGCCCGCGCCCGGGCCGCGCCAATGACGCGGCCCTCCCAGTCACTTGGGCGCCGTCCGCCCTCCATCGTGATTGCCCGGGTGCGGCCCGAGGTCGATGGCGGGCGCTGGCCCGCCAAGCGCGAGCTGGGCGACCTGCTGCGCGTCGAGGCGACCCTGTTCAAGGAGGGCCACGACAAGCTGGCGGCGGTGGTGCAGTACCGCGCCGCCGGGGCGCGCAGCTGGCGCGAGGCGCCGATGGTGCCGGTCAACCCCGGGCTGGATTTGTGGCGGGCCGAGATCCCGCTCGACCGGCTGGGGCGGTGGGAGTTCACCATCGAGGCCTGGACCGACCATTGGGCGAGCTGGACCGACGAGGTCGAGAAGAAGCGCGCGGCCGGCCAGGACGTGACGCTGGAGCTGGCCGAGGGGCGCGCCCTGCTTGCCGAGACCGCGAAGCGCGCCACCGGGCGCGACAAGTCGCGCCTGCAGGCGGTCGAGAAGACGCTGGCGGGCGACGGGGCGGAACCCGCCGCCATCCTGCTCGACCCGGCGCTCGACGCGGCGATGGCCCGCCATCCCGACCGCGGCCACGCCGACCGCTACGGCCGCACGGTGGCGGTGACGGTCGAGCGGGTGCGCGCCCGCTTCGCCGCCTGGTACGAGATGTTCCCGCGCTCGCAGGGCACCGATCCCGACGCGCAGCGCGACCTTCGCCGAAGCCGCGGAGCGCCTGCCGGCGATCGCCGAGATGGGGTTCGACGTGGTCTACCTGCCGCCGATCCACCCGATCGGCCGCGCCTACCGCAAGGGGCCGAACAACACGCTGCACCCTGGGCCCGACGACCCCGGCAGCCCCTACGCCATCGGCGCGGAGGAGGGCGGCCACGACGCGGTCCATCCCGGATCTCGGCACGCATCGACGATTTCCGCGCCTTCCGCGAGGCGGCCGAGGCGCTGGGCATGGAGGTGGCGCTCGATTTCGCCATCCAGTGCGCGCCCGACCACCCGTGGGTGAAGCAGCACCCGGAGTGGTTCCAGTTCCGCCCCGACGGCACCATCAAGTACGCCGAGAACCCGCCCAAGAAGTACCAGGACATCGTCAACGTCGATTTCTACTGCAAGGACTGGGAGGCGCTGTGGGAGGCGCTGCGCGACGTGATGCTGTACTGGGCGGAGAACGGGGTGCGCACGTTCCGGGTCGACAACCCGCACACCAAGCCGGTCGCCGTTCTGGGAATGGGTGATCGCCGAGGTGAAGGCGCGCTATCCCGACACGGTCTTCCTGTCCGAGGCGTTCACCCGCCCGCCGATGCTGCACACGCTGGCCAAGGCCGGATTCAGCCAGTCCTACACCTACTTCACCTGGCGCAACTTCAAGGAGGAGCTGACCGAGTACCTGGAGCGAGCTGGTCGAGACCGGCGACTATCTGCGGCCCAACTTCTTCGCCAACACGCCCGACATCCTGCACGCCTTCCTGCAGACGGGCGGCCGGCCGGCCTTCCTGATCCGCCACGCGCTGGCCGCGACGCTGTCGAGCCTGTACGGCATCTATTCGGGCTTCGAGCTGTGCGACAACTCTGGCGGTGCCGGGCACCGAGGAATACCAGGATTCGGAGAAGTACCAGGTCCGCGTATGGGACTGGGACCGGCCGGGCCACATCAAGGCCGAGATCGCGCGGCTGAACCGCATCCGGCGCGACAACCCGGCGCTGCACGAGTTCGAAAACCTGAAGTTCTACGAAGCGAACCACCCCCGCATCCTGTTCTACGGCAAGATGACGCCGGACGGCGACAACATGGTGTTCGCCGCCGTCAATCTGGACCCGTTCGAGCCGCACGACGCGATGCTCGAGTTCCCGCTGGCCGAGATGGGCGTGCCCGAGGGCGAGGCGTTCGAGGTGGCCGAGCTGATGCGCGACGAGACCCACCTGTGGCAGGGCCCCCTGCATCACTGGCACTTCCACCCCGACATCAACCCGGTTGCGATCTGGCGCGTCACGCCGTGGCAGCCGGTCGCCTTCCGCGACATCGCGCCGGCGTGAGGCGCGGCACGATCCGAGGGGAAACCGATGAGTGATCCGCTCTGGTACAAGGACGCGATCCTGTACCAGCTCCACGTCAAGTCGTTCTTCGATTCGAACGACGACGGCATCGGCGATTTCGCCGGCCTGACCGCCAAGCTCGACTACGTGCAGTCGCTCGGCGTCACCGCCCTGTGGCTGCTGCCGTTCTACCCGTCGCCCCAGCGCGACGACGGCTACGACATCGCCGATTACCGCGACGTCCACCCGAACTACGGCACGATGCGCGACTTCCGCCAGTTCGTGCGCGCGGCCCACGAGCGCGGCCTCAAGGTCATCACCGAGCTGGTGATCAACCACACCTCGGACCAGCACCCGTGGTTCCAGAAGGCACGGCGCGCGCGCCAGGGCTCGTCCGCGCGCGACTTCTACGTGTGGAGCGCGACCGACCAGAAATATGCCGGCACCCGCATCATCTTCACCGACACGGAGGGGTCGAACTGGAGCTGGGACCCGGTGGCGGAAAGCTACTACTGGCACCGCTTCTTCTCGCACCAGCCCGACCTAAACTTCGACAATCCGCGCGTCGTGGACGCGGTGATCCGAACCATGGGTTATTGGCTCGAGATGGGCGTCGACGGGCTCCGGCTCGACGCCATCCCCTACCTGTTCGAGCGCGACGGCACCAATAACGAGAACCTGCCCGAGACGCACGACGTGATCCGCAAGATCCGCGCGGCGCTGGATTCGCGCTTCGACGACCGCATGCTTCTGGCCGAGGCGAACCAATGGCCCGAGGATGTGCGGCCTTATTTCGGCAGCGGCGACGAATGCCACATGGCGTTCCACTTCCCCCTGATGCCGCGCATCTACATGGCGCTGGCGCAGGAGGACCGCCATCCCGTGACCGACATCATGCGCCAGACGCCGACGATCCCCGACAACTGCCAGTGGGCGATCTTCCTGCGCAACCACGACGAGCTGACGCTCGAGATGGTGTCGGACCGCGAACGCGACTATCTGTGGAAGTTCTACGCCACCGACCCGCGCGCCAAGCTCAATCTCGGCATCCGCCGCCGCCTCGCGCCGCTTCTGGACAACGACCGGCGCAAGATCGAGCTGTTGAACGCGCTGCTTATGTCGATGCCCGGCACGCCGATCGTCTATTACGGCGACGAGATCGGCATGGGCGACAATCTGTATCTCGGCGACCGCAACGGCGTGCGCACGCCCGATGCAATGGTCGCCCGACCGCAACGCGGGCTTCTCGCGCGCCGACCCGGCCAAGCTGTTCCTGCCGGCGATCATGGACCCGGTCTACGGCTACGACGCGGTGAACGCCGAGGCGCAGTCGCGCTCTTCGGCCTCGCTGCTCAACTGGATGCGCCGGCTGATCGCGGTGCGGCGCAACTACAAGGCGTTCGGGCGCGGCACCATCACCTTCCTGTACCCCTCCAACCGCAAGGTGATGGTCTATCTGCGCGAATACGAGGGCGAGACCATCCTGTGCGTGGTCAACTTCTCGCGCGCGCCGCAGGCCGCGGAGCTCGACCTTCGCCGCCTATCGCGGCCGCGTGCCGGTGGAGCTGCTGGGCCAGAGCCCGTTCCCGCCGATCGGAAAGCTGCCTTACTTCATCACCCTGCCGGGCTACGGCTTCTACTGGTTCCAGCTTGCCGCGGAGGCCAAGGCGCCGGAATGGCACGAGACGCTGGCAACGCCTGTGCCCGAGCTGACCACGCTGGTCATTCCGCGCGGCTGGTCGAGCCTGACCGCGGGCGAGCCGTGGAGCATCCTGTTCGACCGCATCCTGCCCGCCTATTTGCCCGGCCAGCGCTGGTTCGGCGCCAAGGACGCGCGCATCCGCAAGGTCACGCCCTACGCCAGCGGCGCGCTGCCCGACGGGGCGGGCGGCTGGATGATGCTGGTGTGCGAGGTGGCGCTCGGCGCGCGGCGCACGGCGCTGTACAACGTGCCGCTGTCGATCGCTTGGGAATCGGCGGCCGAGGACCCGCTGATCGAGCTGGCGCCCTTCACCCTGGCGCGGGTGCGCCAGGGGGCGCGTCTCGGCATCCTCTACGACGCCTTCGCAGACGAGAAGTTCATGCGCCAACTGGTCGCGTTGATGGGCCGGAACGAGGAAGTGCCGGCGGGCAAGTCCACCATCCGCCTGGTCGCCACCCCCGCCTTCACCGCGCCCGAGCCCGACGCGCAGATCCGCCGGCTGGGCGTCGAGCAGTCCAACTCGTCGGCACTGATCGGCGAGACGATGATCGCCAAGATCTATCGCCGCATCGAGCCGGGCATCCATCCCGAGATCGAGATGGGGCGCTATCTGGTCGAGCACGCGGGTTATGGGAACACGCCGCGCGTCATGGGCGTGATCGAGCTTGCCGACGCGAAGGGCGAGACGACGGCGCTGGGCGTCGCGCATGAGTTCGTGCGCAACCAGGGCGACGGCTGGCGCTACACGCTCGACTACCTCTCGCGCTTCCACGAGGACGCCGACCTGGTCGCCGCCGAGCCGCAGGAGGAGGAGGTCGACCGCCACCCGACCTACCGCCACTTCGCCCGGGTCCTGGGCCAGCGCACGGCCGAGCTGCACCGCGCTCTGGCCATCGACACCGACGACGCCGCGTTCCGGCCCGAGCCGGTCGAGCCCGCCGATCTGGCGCGCTGGAAGAGCCGCATCGCCGAGCGCGCGACCCATGCGCTGCAGGCCCTGCAGACCGCGCACCGGCGCGCCGACGCGGAATCGCGCGCGCGCATCGACGCCGCGCTGGACCACCGCAGCATGATCGAAGGGCTGGCCGAGGGGCTGGGCGAGGCGAAGCCGGACTGGCTGAAGTCGCGCATCCACGGCGATCTGCATCTCGGCCAGGTGCTGGTGGTCAAGGACGACGTCTACGTCATCGACCTCGAGGGCGAGCCCGCGGTCAACATTCGCCAGCGCCGCGCCAAGGATTCGCCGCTGCGCGACGTGGCCGGCGTGGTCCGTTCGTTCGATTACGCCGCCTGGGCCGCCGTTCTGGCGCGCAGCGAGGGGCGCGCCGAGATGCCCGAGCATCTGCTGCGCCTTACGCTCGACTGGGCGGCTGACATGAAGACGGCATTCCTCGACGCCTATTTCGAAACCGTCGGCGAATGCCCCACCATTCCGCGACCCCCGGAATCGGCGGCGCGGCTGCTGCGGCTTCTCGCGCTGGACAAGGCGCTCTACGAGGTCGGATACGAGGCGGCGAACCGCCCGACCTGGCTGCGCGTTCCGTTGGAGGGGGTTCTGTCACTGCTCGAAACGGAGGACGCAACATGACGACCGCACCGCGCCGCAGGCGCCTTGAAGGCGACGTCGACCGCATCGTCCATGCGTCCCATTCCGACCCGTTCGCCGTGCTGGGCATGCACCGCGAGACGGACGGACTGGTGGTGCGTGCCTTCCTGCCGGGCGCCGACCAGGTGGCCGTGCTCGACCGCGACGGCGCCAAGCCGGTCGCGACGCTCGAGAAGACCCATGGCGACGGGTTCTTCGAGGGCGGGCTCGACAGCCGCGCCGAGCCCTTCCCGTACCTTTTGCGCGCGAGCTGGGGCGGGTCGGAGGCGACGCTGGAGGATCCCTACCGCTTCGGCACCACGATCTCGGAGACCGACCGATACCTGTTTGCCCAGGGCGACCTGCGCGAAAGCTGGCTCACCTTCGGCGCGCACCCGATGACGCTGGGCGACGTCGCGGGCACGCGCTTCACCGTGTGGGCGCCCAGCGCCGCGCGGGTCAGCGTGGTCGGCGACTTCAACGGCTGGGACGGGCGGCGCCATGCCATGCGGCAGCATCCCGGCTCGGGCATCTGGGAGATCTTCCTGCCGGGCGTCGGGCCCGGCGCGGTCTACAAGTACGAGATCCGCGCGCAGGACGGCGCGATCCTGCCGCTCAAGGCCGACCCCTACGCCTTCGCCTGCCAGCGCCCGCCCGAGACCGCCTCGATCGTGGTCGACATGACGGGCATCCGCCCGCGCCACGTCGATGTCGGCCAGCGCCGCGCGCTCAACGCGCTCGAGGCGCCGATGTCGACCTACGAGGTGCATCTCGGCTCGTGGCGGCGCGGGCCGGACCATCCGGGCTACCTCACCTACCGCCAGCTCGCCGACGAGCTGGTGCCCTATGTGCGCGACATGGGCTTCACCCATATCGAGCTTCTGCCGGTCGCCGAGCATCCGTTCGACGGCTCGTGGGGCTATCAGCCGATCGCCTTGTTCGCGCCGACCAGCCGGTTCGGCCCGCCCGAGGATTTCCTTTACTTCGTCGAGCGCTGCCACGACGCGGGGATCGGCGTGATCGTCGACTGGGTTCCCGGCCATTTCCCGACCGATGCGCACGGGCTCGGCTCGTTCGACGGCTCGCATCTTTACGAGCATGCCGACCCGCGCCAGGGCAAGCAGCTCGACTGGGGCACGCTGATCTACAATTTCGGCCGCAACGAGGTGGCGAACTACCTGATGTCGTCGGCCCTGTTCTGGATCGACCAGTACAGCATCGACGGGCTGCGCGTCGACGCGGTGGCCTCGATGCTCTACCTCGACTACTCGCGCGAGGCTGGCGAATGGATCCCCAACAAGTATGGCGGCAACGAGAACCTCGAGGCCATCGCCTTCCTGCGCCGGGTGAACGAGCAGGTCCATGCCGACGAGCGCGGCGCCATGTCGATCGCCGAGGAATCGACCGCCTTTCCGATGGTGTCGCGGCCGGTCTATCTCGGCGGGCTCGGCTTCACCTACAAGTGGAACATGGGCTGGATGCACGACACGCTCTCCTACATGGGGCGCGATCCCATCCACCGGCGCTACCATTCCGAGAACCTGACCTTCGGCATGATCTACGCCTACTCGGAAAACTTCGTGCTGCCGCTGTCGCACGACGAGGTGGTGCACGGGAAGGGCTCGCTGTTCGGCCGCATGCCGGGCGACCGCTGGCAGAAATTCGCCAACCTCAGGCTCTATTTCAGCTTCATGTTCACCTATCCGGGCAAGAAGCTGCTGTTCATGGGCGGCGAGTTCGGCCAGGAGCGCGAGTGGAACCACGATTCGAGCCTCGACTGGCACCTTCTGGACGACCCGATGAACCGGGGCGTGCAGGGGCTGGTGCGCGACCTCAACCATCTGTACCGTGAGTTGCCGGCCTTGCACCGGCGCGACTGCAGCCCCGAGGGGTTCGAATGGATCGACTGCGCCGACATCGACCACAGCATCTTCAGCTATATCCGCCGGGGCGAGGCGCCGGACGACGTGGCGGTGGTGGTGGCAAACTTCACGCCGGTGGTGCACCACGCCTATCGCGTCGGCGTGCCGCACGGCGGCGGGTGGACCGAGCGGCTGAACTCGGACGCGGGGATCTATGGCGGCTCCAACATGGGCAATGGCGGCCATGTCGATGCCGAGGAGGTGGCCTGCCACGGCCGGCCCTGCTCGGTGGCGCTGGAGATCCCGCCGCTCGCGGTCCTGGTCCTGACGCCGGCGCGCTAGCGCCGTCTCAAGGACGAGACGACCTCGATTCGAGGGAGCCCGCGCGTGCGCGTCTGGCCGGGTAAGCCCTACCCGCTGGGCGCGACCTGGGACGGCTCCGGCGTCAACTTCGCGCTCTATACCGCGAATGGCGAGCGGGCCGATCTCTGCCTGTTCGATTCGCGCGGCCGCGAGACGGCGCGCATCGCGCTCCCCGAATACACCGACCAGGTGTGGCACGCCTATCTGCCGGATGCGCGGCCGGGCGACCAGTACGGCTACCGGGTCTACGGGCCCTACGCGCCGGAGCGCGGCCACCGCTTCAACCACCACAAGCTGCTGATCGACCCCTACGCAAAGATGCTGGTCGGCGGCGTGCGCTGGAATCCGGCCGTCTACGGCTACCGGTTCGGCCATCCCGACGGCGACTTGTCGTTCGACGGGCGCGATTCGGCGCCGTTCGTGCCCAAGTGCCAAGTGGTCGACACCGCCTTCACCTGGGGCGACGACGCCCCGCCGCGCGTGGAATGGCACGACTCGCTGGTCTACGAGATGAATGTGCGCGGCTTCACCAAGCGCCTTCCGGGCGTGGAGCCCGAGGCCGCGGCCGGCACCTTCGCGGGGCTCGCCTCGTCGGCCGCCGTCGACTACCTGCGCGGGCTCGGCGTCACCGCGGTCGAGCTCCTGCCCGTCCACGCCTTCGTCGACGAGCCGCATCTGGCCGAAAAGGGGCTGGTCAATTTCTGGGGCTACAACACCATCGGCTTCTTCGCGCCGATGTCGCGCTACATGTCGTCCGGCACGCTCGGCGAATTCAAGACCATGGTGCACGTGCTGCACAACGCGGGGATCGAGGTGATCCTCGACGTGGTCTACAACCATACCGCGGAAAGCCACGAGCGCGGCCCGACCTTGTGCTTCCGCGGCATCGACAACGCGTCGTACTACCGCCTGCCGCCGGACGATCTGCGCCGCACCGAGGATTTCACCGGCTGCGGCAACTCGTTCAACCTGCACAATTCGCGCACCCTCCAGCTCGTGATGGACTCGCTCCGCTACTGGGTCGAGGAGATGCGGGTCGACGGGTTCCGCTTCGATCTCGCCACCACCCTGGCGCGCAACGGACGGCACGAGTTCGACGAGCATTCCGGATTCCTCGACGCGGTGCGCCAGGACCCGGTGCTCGCCAAGGTGAAGCTGATCGCCGAGCCATGGGACGTGGGCGACGGCGGCTACCGCATGGGCGGGTTCCCGACGCAATGGGCCGAATGGAACGACCGCTATCGCGACACGGTGCGGCGCTACTGGAAGGGCGAGCCGGGCGTCGTGCCCGAGCTCGCCTCGCGCATCACCGGATCGTCCGACGTGTTCAACCGCGCCGGGCGCCGGCCCTGGGCCTCGATCAACTTCGTCACCGCCCATGACGGCTACACCCTCGCCGACCTGGTGAGCTACGAGAAGAAGCACAACGAGGCGAACCTCGAGAACAACCGCGACGGCAACGATTCCAACATCGCCTCCAACCACGGCATCGAGGGGCCGACGGCCGATCCCGAGATCCGCCGGCGACGCTACCGCCACAAGCGCAACCTGATGGCGACGCTGATGCTGTCGCAGGGCGTGCCGATGCTGCTGGCCGGCGACGAGCTGGGCCGCACCCAGGCGGGCAACAACAACGCCTATTGCCAGGACAACGAGCTGACCTGGCTCGACTGGACCGTAGGGTCGGACGACGACCGGCGCTTCGCCGCCTTCGTGCGGGATCTGATCCACCTGCGCCGCCGCCACATCGTGTTCCACCGCTTCCGCTTCTTCGTCGGCCGCACCATTCCCGGCACGCATGTGAAGGACATCACCTGGCTGCGCCCCGACGGGGCCGAGATGGCCTACGACAACTGGACGGACGGCGAGAATTGCCGGCTGGGGGCGCTGATCTCCGGCCTCGCCGGCGAGTACCATTTGACGGCGCGCGGCCTGCCCGAGCCCGACGAGACCTTCGTGCTGCTGATGAACGCTGCGCCCGAGCCGGTGCTGTGGACCCTGCCCCCGTCCGAACCGGCCGGGCGCTGGCGGCTGGTCGTCGACACCGCGCGCGAGGAAGGCGTCGGCGCGCCCGAAACCTATCCCGTGGGCGAGGCGTTTCCGCTGGGAGAGGAGAGTCTGGCCCTGTTCGTGCTCGATCCCGATACGGCTCCGCCGGCACGATGACCGTCGGCGACGCGCTCGGCCGGCTTGCGCAAGCGGCGGGAATCGAGACGTCGTACCGCGACGCGTGGGGCCGGATGCGCGATGTGCCGCACGATACCGTCTGCCGGCTGCTCGCCGAGCTGGGCATCGCCGCGGAAAGCGACGCCGACATCGCCGCAAGCCTCGCCGCGCTCGAGGAGCGGCGCTTCACCCGTACCGCGCCGCCGGTCGTGGTGGTGCGCGAGCGCGACCTGCCGGCACGGGTGACCGTCTGCGTTGCCGCCGCCGCGCCCGACGCCACCCTCGCCTGGGAGCTGGAGACCGAGGACGGGACGACCCATAGCGGCGCGGTCCGCCTCGCCGAAATGACGCTCGCCGAGCGGCGCGGCGACGGGCGCGAGCGGCGCGTCTTCGTCCTGCCCGCCACGCCGCCCGCCGGCTATCACGCGCTCCGGGTGGGCGACGGCGAGACGACCCTGATCGTCGCGCCGGACCGCTGCTACCTGCCGCCGGCGCTCGAAGGGGATGGGCGGACCTGGGGGATCTCGCTGCAGCTCTACGCGCTGCGGTCGGACCGCAATTGGGGCATGGGCGATTTTGGCGATCTCGCCCGGCTGGTCGACGCGGCCGGTGCGCGCGGCGCGGGCTGCCTCGCGCTCAACCCTCTGCACGCGCTTTATCCCGGCGATCCCGGCCGCTACAGCCCGTACGGGCCGTCGAGCCGGCTCTACCTCAACACGCTCTATATCGACGTCGAGGCGGTGCCCGAATACGACGCCTCGGCCGAGGCGCAGGTGCGCGTCGCCTCCGAGGAGTTCCAGGCGCGGCTCGCCGCGCTGCGCGACGCGCCGCTGGTCGATCATGCCGGCGTCTCCGCCTGCAAGGCGCGAGATTCTCGAGCTGCTCTACGCCCAGTTTCGCGACCATGCCGGACGCCGCCGCGCCGGCGACGGTTCGAGGCGTTCCGCGCGGCGCGCGGCCCGACCTTGCGCGCGCTGGCCGCGTTCGAGGCGCTGGCCGAGCGGTTCGGCACGGAGGAGCGGTCGAACGCCGACTGGCGCGTCTGGCCCGAAGCGTTCGCAAGCGCCCGATTCGCCCGAGGTCGCGCGCTTCGTCGCCGAGAACGCCCGAGCGCGTCGGCTATTTCGAGTATCTGCAGTTCGTCGCCGACGAGCAGCTCGCCCGCGCCGCCGCGCACTGCACGCGACACGGCATGGCGATCGGCATCTGCCACGACCTCGCGCTCGGGCGTCGACATCGCCGGCGCCGAGGCATGGACGCATCAGGCGGCGCTCGCCCAGTCGATCGCGCTCGGCGCGCCGCCCGACGCGCTCAACCTCAAGGGCCAGGATTGGGGCCTGCCGCCCTATGAGCCGCGCGCCTCGCCGCGCGCGCCTATGCGCCCTACGTGGCGGTGCTGCGCGCCAACATGCGCCAGGCGGGCGCGCTTCGGATCGACCACGTGCTGGGCCTCTCGCGCCAGTACTGGATCCCGCGCGGCATGGTGGCGACCGACGGCGGCTATGTGCGGTTCCCGATGGACGACCTGCTGGGGATCATCGCGCTGGAAAGCTGGCGCAACCGGTGCCTGGTGATCGGCGAGGATCTCGGCACCGTGCCAGGCGGGCTGCGCGAGCGGCTGCGCGACGAGGGCATCTTCTCGTACCGCCTGCTGAGCTTCGAGAAGGACGACGAGGGCGCGTTCAAGCCGCCCGACGACTACCCGCCGCTCGCGCTGGTCTCCTCGGGCACGCACGATCTGCCCACCTTGCGCGGCTGGTGGACCGGCGTCGATCTGCAGCTGCGCCGCGCGCTCGATCTGTTCCCCGACGTTGCGACCGACGCCGCCGAGACCGAGGGCCGCCAGAGAGATCGCGAGGGCGTGCTGGCGGCGCTGAACGCGGCCGGGCTCGGCGTCGCCGCGCCGGCGGGTGCCGAGGACTGGGCGGATTTCGCCGAGGCGGTCTATCGCTACCTCGCCCGCGACGCCGTCGAAGCTGCTGCTCGTCCAGATCGAGGACCTCTGCGCGCAGGAGGACCAGGTGAACCTGCCCGGCACGGTCGGCGAGCATCCCAACTGGCGGCGCAAGCTCGCCGCACGACGTCGACGCGCTGCTGGACGACCCGCTTGCCCGCCGCCTGATCGCGGCGGTGGCGCCCGGGCGCGGCAGGTGACGTCCAATGGGAGCCCGCATCACCCCTCACCCTGTCCCTCTCCCGAGGGGAGAGGGAACGTCGCGACGGCCTTTCTTTCCTGTCCGGCATGAGCACGATCTCGATTGGCGCGAAGGTTGTCGCACCAGGGTCCCCTCTCCCACGGGAGAGGGACAGGGTGAGGGAGCGTAGCGCGACCGGTTCGCGACGAGTGGACTGCATCGCTTCGCTCGCCATGAAGCGATAGTGTTTCGCCATGGCCCGCGAACCCGGCATCCGCACCGACATTCCGGCCCGCCTCGACGCGCTGGGCTGGAGCCGGTTCCACACGCTGGTGGTCGGCACGCTGGGCATCACCTGGATCCTCGACGGGCTGGAGGTGACGCTTGCCGGCTCGCTCGCCTCGGCGCTGTCGAAGCCCGAGGTGCTGGGGCTGACCAGCGAGCAGGTCGGGCTGACGGCGAGCTTCTACCTCGCCGGCGCGGTCTCGGGCGCGCTCGGGTTCGGCTATCTCACCGACCGGTTCGGGCGCAAGAAGCTGTTCTCGGTCACGCTCGGGCTCTATCTCGTGGCGACGGCGCTGACCGGCACGTCCTGGGACTTCGCCTCGTTCTGCGTGTTCCGCTTCTTCACCGGGGCGGGCATCGGCGGCGAGTACGCGGCGATCAACTCGGCGATCCAGGAGCTCATCCCCGCCCGCTTCCGCGGCCGCACCGACCTCGCCATCAACGGCTCGTTCTGGGTCGGCGCCGCGGCCGGCGCCGGACTGTCGGTCGTGCTGCTCGACCCCAGCGTGATCTCGGTCCATCTCGGCTGGCGGCTCGCCTTCCTCACCGGCGCGGCGCTGGGGCTCGTCGTGCTGGTGCTGCGCCGCCTGCTGCCGGAAAGCCCGCGCTGGCTGATGACCCACGGGCGCGTCGCCGAGGCCGAGGAGGTGACCGCCGGGATCGAGCGCCGCGCCGGCCGGCGCGAGCGCGCGCCCGGCCCCCCGACCACGATCCACCTGGCCCGCACGGTGCATGCCGGGATCGCCGTCGTGGCGCGGACGCTGCTCCGCGACTATCCGGGGCGTACGGTCCTGTGCCTCGGGCTCATGGCCTCGCAGGCGTTCCTGTACAACGCGATCTTCTTCACCTACGCGCTGATCCTGAAGCGGTTCTACGCGATCCCGCCGGAATCGGTCGGCTGGTACATCCTGCCCTTCGCCGCTGGCAACTTCCTGGGGCCGCTTCTGCTGGGCCCGCTGTTCGACATTTGGGGGCGCAAGCCCGCCATCGCGGGCACCTACGTGCTGTCGGGCGCGCTGCTGGCCGTCACGGGCTGGCTGTTCGCCGTCGATGCACTCGGCGCGGCGGGCCAGACGGCGGCGTGGACGGTGATCTTCTTCTTCGCCTCGGCGGCGGCGTCGGCGGCCTATCTGACCGTCGGCGAAGTCTTCCCGCTGGAGATCCGCGCCAACGCCATCGCGCTGTTCTACGCCTTCGGGACCGGGATGGGCGGAGTCGCCGGGCCATGGGTGTTCGGCATGCTGATCGACACCGGCTCGCGCGTTTCGATCTTCGGCGGCTACCTGCTGGGGGCGGGGCTGATGATCGCGGCGGGGGTGCTGGAGGCGCTGATCGGCGTGCGGGCCGAGCGCCGCTCGCTCGAATCGATCGCGACGCCGCTCAGCTCCACATGACGGCGCGCCAGCGCCAGGCGATCAGCGCGGTGAAAGCGAGCCCGACGGCGACGAACGCCGAGGCGGTCGTCGCGAAGCCGATGCGTTCGACCAGCGGCCCCGCGATCAAGAGCCCCAGCGGCAGGCCGTAGACCGCGAGCATCCGGATACCCATCACCCGGCCGCGGAACCGTTCCTCCACCGCGCGCAGCAGCACGCCCGACATGGTGACCATGCCCAGCGAGTGGAAGACGCCCATCACGAACATGGACGACGATGCCGCCGGTCAGGCTGGCGAGATGGGCGAACACGCCGATCATCACGTACCACATGGCGATGTTGACGACCATGAAGCGCGACGAGCCGCGCGCGCCGCGCGACATGGTCATGGCGAGCGAGCCGATCAGCGCGCCGGTCGAGAAGCCGGCGACCAGGTGGCCGAGCCCGGTGGCGTCGGTGCCGTATATCGTGTGCGCCACGTAGGGCACCAGATAGTGGGACAGCGGGAACGCCGTCAGGTTCACCAGGAAGGCGAGCCACAGCAGCCCCAGCACGGCCGGGCGTGCGCCACGCATAGGCCATCCCGTCGCGCAGCTCGCGCCAGTGCGCGCCGATCGCGGAGGCGGGCGCCGCACCGGCCGCCGGGTCGGTCCCCCTGCCCGGCTTCGCGCGGCTGACCCCCAGGGTCAGCAGGAAGCTGGTCGCATAGCAGAGCGTGACGGCGACATAGGCCTCGCCGATGCCGAACGCCGCGAACAGGCCGGCGCCGGCCAGCGCGCCGAAGATGCGCGCGCTGTCCTGGGTCGTGCGCGACAGGCCGAGCGCGCCCATCAGGTTCGCCGCCGGCATGGTGTCGCCGATCAGGGAATTCCGCATCGAGATGTCGGACGGGCGGATAAGCCCCGCCAGGAACACGATCGGAAAGACATGCACCGGCTCCAGCGTGCCGGCCAGTGCCAGGGCGGCGATGATGGCCGCCAGCACGACGTAGGAGGCGCGCATGGCGCACAGCAGGGTGCGCCGGCCCAGCCGGTCGCCGGCCACGCCGAACATGGGCGACAGCAGGGTGCCGACGAAGGTCAGCGCCCCGAACGCCGAAAGCAGGAACACCGAGTTGGTCTTGACCAGCACGTACCAGCCGAGGATCAGCAGCTCCATCTGCGACGCCCACGAGGTGAGCAGGTCGGCGGGCCATTGATAGCGGAAGCTCGTCACCCGGAAGGCTGCGAACGGGCCGACGCGGGGCGCGGCGAGACGGGCGGATTGCGTGGCCATGGCGCGTTTCCTGTAGCATGACGCGGCCGCTTGCGGCGAATTTTGAGCCGAATAGGAAACAATCCCCGGAACCCGCGGCCTTACATCTTGACCCGCGCCGCCGACATCCTTAGCTAGCGCTGCGAAAGCGAGGCCAGATGTTCGGGCGCCTGAGCGAGCACATAGAATTCCATCCGGGCCCGCGACCCCGCCGCCCGGTCGCGCGTCGAGGTGCTGTTCTGCTATCCCGGCCTGCATGCGGTCCTATGGCATCGCATGGCGAGCTGGTTCTGGCATCACGGCATGTATTTCATCGGCCGGCTGCTGTCGCATGTCGGGCGGATGCTGACCGGCATCGAGATCCACCCGGGCGCGACCATCGGGCGGCGCGTGTTCATCGACCACGGCATGGGCTGCGTCATCGGCGAGACCGCCGAGGTCGGCGACGACGTAACCCTGTATCACGGCGTCACGCTGGGCGGCATCTCGCTGGAGAAGGGCAAGCGCCACCCGACCCTCGAGGAAGGGGTGATCGTCGGCTCCGGCGCGCAGGTGCTGGGCCCGATCCGCGTCGGGCACGGCGCTCGCATCGGCGCCAACGCGGTGGTGCTGAACGACGTGCCGCCGGGCGTCACCATGGTGGGCATCCCCGCCAAGCAGGTGATGGCGCGCGACCGCGCCGAGGCGCCGCCGAAATTCACCGCCTACGGCACCCCGACCGGCGACATCCCCGATCCCGCCGCGCAGGTGGTCAAGGCGCTGAACGCCGAGATCGGCGCGCTGCGCGGCAAGCTCGACGCGCTGGAGCGCGGCCTCGCCGCCGAGGAGTCCGAGGAAAAGTCCGGCGAGGGCGCCGACACGCCCGGCCCCACCCGCACCCACTGAGCGCCTCCCTTCCGTTTCGCCCTGAGCGGATACGACGAACCTCGCGCAATCTGCCCCCTCACCCCGTCCCTCTCCCAGGGGAGAGGGGACCCTGAAGCGCCAGCCTTCATCCTTGACGAATGACGGTCGGTGACGAGGGGGCAAGAAAGATCGGTACTGCGTTCCCTCTCCCTCGGGAGAGGGACAGGGTGAGGGGCACGCCCGCGGCGCGGGCTCGCAATGATGGTCGCGGCGCGGGCCGTCGAGACCGGCTGTCAGATTTTGGACAGGTCGAGGGTGGAGGGGGCGAACAGCGCGTCGGCCGTCATGGGGCGGACCATGATGCCCTGCTCGGCGGCGTAGCGCACCAGCGCCTCGAGCGTCTTGCGGTTGGGCTCGAGCCCGTAGGTCCAGTAATCGTCGCCCATGATCTTCTTCGTCTCGGCGAGCTCCTGGGCCACCCAGGGCAGCCCGATCTTGAGCGCGGCGACCTCGTTGAGGTCCTGATGGGCGATGCGCCGCGACGCCTCGAACGCCTTCATCAGGCTGGCGGCAAGCCAGGGATGGCGCTCGGCCACGTCGTTGCGGATGCCGACGGCGTGCATGATCGGGAAGATGCCGGTGCGCTGGTAGTAGGCGCGCTCGGCCGCGCGGAAATCGTCGAACAGGCGACGCACCGGCGCGGTTCCCCCCGTGAAGCAGGAGGGCGCGCGCGGGCTCACCACCGCGTCGAGCTCGCCCGCCGCCAGCATGTCGTTGAGCGAGCGCCCTTCCGGCGACTGGCTGAGCGGAAACTCCGGCCCGAGAGCGAGCTTCACCTTCGACTTGCGGCCCCACTCCTCAAGCCCGCCTTCCACCCAATTCACCGAGGCGTACTCGACGCCGTACTCGTCCTTCAGCAGGCCGCGCGCCCAGATCGCCGCCGTCATCTGGTATTCCGGCACGCCGACGCGCTTGCCTTTCAGATCGCCGGGCTGGGCGATGCCGCGATCGGTGCGCACATAGATCGCCGAGTGGCGGAACATGCGCGAGAGGAACACCGGGATGGCGACGTAGCCCGCCTCGCCGCGCGAGACGTCGGCGAGATAGTGGCTGAGCCCGAGCTCGGAGACGTCGAACTCGCTGAAGAAATGCGCGCGGTGGAAGCATTCCTCGGGCGCGAGGGCGAGGTAGTTGACGTCGCACCCCTCGGGCACGACCCGCCCGTCCATCAGCGCGCGGACGCGGTCGTAATCCCAGCTCGCGATGGTGACGGGAAGGCGGCTCATCGCGCCCGCCCTACTCCGCCGCGCGGGCGGCGGCGACCGGCTCGTTGAGGGCGCGCAGCCGCGGGATCACCTTCTCGGCGAACAGGGTGAGGTTCTTGCGGGTGAGCTCGGGCGTCAGCGTGCCGAAATGCAACCAGCCGATGACGTGGCCGATGCCGAACGCCTTGGCCCGCTCGGTCAGGATGTCGACCATCGTGTCTGGGCTGCCGCAGATCGCCATGCCCAGCTTCCGCAGCGTGTCGAGGTCGAGGTAGGATTCGCGGAACTTGAGCTTGCCCTGGATCAGCCCCTTCATCGACGCCATCGAGGTGTAGCCGGGCGGCGCCTTGAACTCGGTCGGCGAGCGCAGGAAGCGGTTGTAGAACGCCTCGACGTGCGGCTTCATCTCGCGATAGGCGGACTCGTCGGTCTCGGAGACGTACATCGGCACGCCCCAGCCGAGATTCTGCGGCGTCGCGGTCCAGCCGTACTTCGCCGCGCGCTCTCGGTAAGCGTCCATGTATTTCTGCACCGTCTCGGTCGGCGAGAAGGTGTGCAGATAAACGTATTTGCGGTCGGGGTGCGAGGCGAACTCGATGGTTTCGGCCGAGCCCTGCGACGGGATCCACACCTCCGGGTGCGGCGTCTGGTACGGGCGCGGCCAGACATTGACATAGTTGAAGTTGTAGTACTTGCCCTCGAACGGGAACGGGCCGGGCTCGGTCCAGGCGCGGATGATCAGGTCGTGCGCCTCGCGGAAGCGGGCGAGCGACTCGCCGGGATTGGCGCCGGTTACGTGGTACTCGGTGCCGACGCCGCGCACGAACCCGGCGACCAGACGCCCCTCCGACAGGTTGTCGAGGATCGCGAACTCCTCGGCGATGGTCAGCGGGTTCTCGGTGATCGGCAGCGCGCGGCCCAGCACGAAGATCTTGGTCGTCTTCGGAACGCGCTGGATCAGCGCCGAGGCGAACAGGTTGGGCGCCGGCATCAGCCCGTAGGCGGTCGAATGATGCTCGTTCACCGAGACGCCGTCGAAGCCGAGTTCGGCCGCGTAGACCAGCTCGTCGATATAGCGCTTGTAGAGCGCCGCGCCCTTCTTCGGGTCGTAATAGCTTGTTCGAAAGGGTGAGCCAGGCGGTACCCAGCTTCTCCGCAACCCCGGGCTCGAGGTCGACGTAGGGCATCAAATGGAAGAAGACGAACTTCATGACGCGGGTCTCCCCGGATCGCCGCTGTTCTCGTCAGCGCGCATGGGCCAAATCGAGGGGGCCGGATCGAAGATGGCCGGCGCGCCCACCGTCACTTCCGGCGCGCGGTGCGCGAGGTCTTCGGCTCGACCTTCGCCTTGGCGCGGGCCGGGCGCGCCGCGATCTTGGTCGGCCGCTTGGCTTGGGCGCGTGCGGGCCGGGCGGCCTTGGGCGTGGGCTTGGTGGTCTTCGCCGCCGGCCGCTTGACCGCGGCGGTGCGCGACGCCGCCTTCTTCGCCGGGGCCTTCTTCGCCGGTGCCTTTTTCGCCGGGGCCTTCCTGGCCGGCGCCTGCTTGGCGGCCGGCTTGCGGGAAGGCGCGGCGGCCCGGGCGCCGCGGGCAGCCGGGCGCTTCGCCGCGGCGGCGCGCGCGGGCGCCTTGGCGGCCGGCTTGGCGCCGTTGGCGTGGCGCGTCACAAGCGCGAGGAACTGGTCCATCTTCTCGACCTGTGGCACGTGTCCGCAATCGCCCAGCACCTCGACCTTCGAGCCGGGAATCAGCTTCTGGTAGGCCTTGGCGTAGGGGACGGGGAAGATCTTGTCGTCGTCGCCCCACACGATCAGCGTCGGCACATCAATGCGGTGCAGCCATTTGTGCAGGTCGCGGCTGAAGAAGCGCGGGCTCCAGGCGAGCTTCGCCGTGGTGAAGCTGTTCTTGAGCTGGATGTCGATCATCTCGTCGGTCGGTGGCTGCGACAGCATCCGGTCGGCGAAGGACTGGTTGTGGAACAGGTTGCGGATGCGCTGTTCGGGCGTCCACAGGAACAGGTCGCCCTTGGGCACATTGTTGACGTGGATGCCGGCCGCGGACACGAGCATCAGAGAGGCGAGCGGCGCCGAGTCGCGCACCGCGATCTCGGCCGCGATCCACCCGCCCATCGAATTGCCGACGAGATGCACGCCCGAGAGCTTCATCTCCTCGATGAAGTCGAGATAGAAATAGGCGAGGTCGGAAACGTTATCGAGCCAGTCCGGCGTGTCGGAGCGGTCGTAGCCCGGGTGGCTGGGCACGATCACGTCGTAGCGCTCGGCCAGCTTGTCCATGAAGGGCAGCCACATCTGCGCGCCCCCCGCCCCGTGCAGGAACAGCAGGGGCGCCCCCCTGCCGCCGCGCATCACTTCGACCGTGCAGCCGTCGATTTTCACCTTGCTCGTGGAATGGCTTGCCATGCTGATATCCGCGCCCGAACCGGGCGTTCTCCCCTGTTTTTCTCGTGCCGCCCAACTGAAGCCCCCGCGGCCTTCGCTGTCAATGCGAAATCCCCGCGCGGAGAAGCCTCATTGCGCCCGACCGGTGCGCCCACTAGGTTTCATCAGAGTGCCACAGAGACGTGGGGAAGTGGTGAGCAGCGTGAAACGGGCGAGGCATGTCGCCGCCCTTGCGGTCGTTCTGGCGCTGGCCGGGTGCGCCGAGCCGGCGCAGTACTATGCGGGGCCGGAGAAGCCTTATGGCGAGGTGGCGCGCCTGTGCTGCGCGACGATCAACTTGACCGGCGGGCTGGTCGGGCGGCATCTCCAGATCGAAAGCGTCGACGGCCGGCGGCCCGCCTGGATGACCAGCTGGCTCGAGATCGCCCCCGGCCGGCACGTCGTGCGCTACGACTACATGCAGGGCATCCTGGCCCGGCCCCTTCCCGTCCTACCCTACGACCAGACGCCCGGCACGCTCGCCTTCGAGGCGCGGCCCGGCGAGGACTACGAGATCAAGGGCGCGGACACGAGGGACGGCGTCTTCGTCTGGGTCGAGAACCAGGCGAGCCACACGGTCGCCGGCGGCATGCGCCCCCGGGGCCGTTGATCCCGGCCGGCCCGCGCCGTACTCTCTGTCCACGCAAAAGGAGGCCGCCATGCCCAAGGCCCCGAAGGGCGCGATCAGCCACGTCATCATCTACTGCTACGACCAGCCGCGGATGGTGCGGTTCTACCGCGACACGCTCGGCTTCCATCAGTCCGACACCGGTCCCGCGCGCGGCCAGGAGCTGACCTTCTTCACCCTGGACCCCGAGGTCGACCACCACATGTTCGGGCTGTGCTCCGGCCGGACCGGCCCGCCCGACGCGAAGTTGCTTAACCACATCTCGTTCCGCCTCAAATCGATGGACGATCTGCGCGGGCGCTACGAGGTGCTGAAGGCTTCCGACGAGGTCGCCGACATCGACCCCACCAACCACGGCGCCTGGTGGTCGGTCTATTTCCGCGACCCCGAGGGCAACCGGATGGAGTATTTCGTCGACACGCCCTGGTACGTGAAGCAGCCGGTCGTCGCCAAGCTCGACCTCTCGCTTTCCGACGAGGAGATCTTCGAGCTGACCCGCGCCACCTGGGGCGTGCAGGAGACGTTCCAGCCGATGTCGGCCTGGAAGGAGAAGACGGTCAAAAAGCTCGCCGAGGAAGACGCCTAGGCTCGGTCGCGCCGAAGGCCTCAGTACAGCGCGTGCGGTAGCCACAGCGCGAGGCCGGGGAACATCAGCAGAAGCGCGACCAGGATCGCGTCGGCCATAAGGAACGGCACGATTCCGCGGAAGATCGTGCCCATCGGCACTTCGCCCAGCTGGGCGCGGATCACGAACACGTTCATGCCGACGGGCGGGGTGATCAGCCCGACCTCGACCACCACCACCATCAGCACGCCGTACCAGACGGCGTCGTACCCCTGCGCGAGGACGACGGGCAGGAACACCGGCACCGTGACCACGATGATCGCCACCGAATCGAGGAAGCAGCCGAGCAGCATGTAGAAGAAGATGATCGCGACCAGCACCTGCCACGGCGCGAGCGACAAGTCCTTGATGATCTCGACCAGCAGCACCGGCACCTGGGTCTGCACCACGAAATAGGCGAAGATCCACGCGCCGGTGAAGATGAACAGCATCATCGCCGTGGTCCACAGCGACTCCAAAAGGCAATCCCACAGCCCCTTGAGGCTCATCGAGCCGCCGGCGAGCGCGATGACGATGGCGGCGAAGGATGCGATGCCCGCCGCCTCGGTCGGCGAGAACCAGCCGGTATAGATGCCGCCCACCGCCAGCGCGAACAGCAGCGCGAGCTTCCACATCGCCCTGGCGGTGCGGATGCGCTCGCGCCACGGCGCGCGCTCGCTCATCGGCGCCCAGTCCGGGCTCACCTGCGCGATCACCCAGACCACGAGCACATACAGCGTGGCGAGCAGCAGCCCCGGCACCATTCCGGCCGCGAACAGGGCCGGCACCGACTGCTCGGCGAGAAGCGCGTAGATCACCATGATGACCGAGGGCGGAATGAGGATGCCGAGCGTCCCCGCCGCCGCGACCGAGCCGGTGGCGAGCCGCATGTCGTACCCATAGCGGCGCATCTCGGGCACGGCGATGGGGGTGAAGGTCGCCGCGGTCGCAACCGACGAGCCCGAGATCGCGGCGAAGCCCGCGCAGGCGCCGATGGTCGCCATCGACAGCGCGCCGCGCCGGCCGGCGAAGATCGCGTTGGCCGCCTCGAACAGCTCGCGCGACATGCCCGACCGGGTCGCCACCGTGCCCATCAGGATGAACAGCGGCAGCACCGAGATGCCGTAATTGGCGAGCGAGTAGGGCGTCGTGCCGAACACGACCAGCGCCTTCGACCAGCCGTCGATCGCGGCGTAGCCGACCAGCCCGACCAGCCCCATCGCCGCGCCCAGCGGCACGCGCAGGAAGGTCAGCAGGATCAGCACCCCGATCCCGTAGACGCCGATCATCTGCGGGCTCATGCGGAATCCTCCGCCGACGGTCCCTCGCGCCCCTTCCCGAGCGCCGCCGCGACCGACTTGACGAACATGACCAGGGCGGCGACCGTGGCGGCGGCGATGCCCGCGAGGACGAAGGCGCCGTCCCAGATCTTGGGCATGTGCAGGTTGAACGTCACGTCGTGGAACGTGACCATGTCGATCGCCGGCTGGATCATCGCCCAGGTGAGAAGGCCGAGGAACGCGACCGTGGCCAGCATGCCGGTCGCCTTCAGCCAGCTCACCGTGCGCGGGCCGACCACCTGGTCGATCAGCTCGACGGTGATGTGGCCCTCGCGCAGGAACGCCTCGGGGATCACCAGGAAGGCGACCGCGGCGAGCAGCAGCTCGATGATCTCGTAGGCGCCGAAGATCGGCGTGTTGACGGTGGAGCGCAGCCCGACGTCGAGGACGTTGACCGCGACCATGCCCAACAGCGCGATCGCGGCGACGTGGCTGAGGAGCCGCGCCGCCGCGCCGACGATCCGCATCATGGGCGGGCTACATTTCCTTCTGGTACTTGGCCGACAGGGCTTTGGCCTTGTCGTAGAAGGCGCGCGCCTTCATGCCCTTCTTCTCCATCGCCGCGATATGCTCGGCGACGACCTTCTCGGCCGCATCGTGGAATGCCTTCTCGGACGCGTCGTCGAGCTGGACCTTCTCGATGTTCGCCTCCTTGGTGTACTTGGTGAACGCCGGGAAATCGGACCAGGTCAGCGTCGCCATCGACACGCCTTCCTTCTTGCCGCCGAGCCCGTCGACCAACTTGCGCAGGTCGGCCGGCAGGGAAGCGCGCGAGCGCGTGTTCAGCGCCAGGCCGAACGTGATCGCGGTGCGCACCGTGTCGTTGTAGTACTTGACCAGCCCGCCGAGCTTGAAGGTGAACACGCCGATCGGGTCGGTGACGACCCCGTCGATCGTGCCCTTCTGCAGCGACTCGGCCATCTCGGTGGCGGGAATGCCGATCGGCACGGCCCCCAGCGTCTTCAACACCCCGACGTCCCACTGGGTGGGGGTGCGGTAGCGGCGGCCCTTCAGGTCGTCGATCGTCTTGATCGGCTTCGAGCCGTCGAAGAGGCCCGAGGGCCGGTTGTTCACCACCCACAGCAGGTCGACGCCCTCATGCTCCTTCTTCATCTCGGGGAGCAGGTCGCCCTCGACCTTCGAGCCGATGATCGAGCCTTCGGCGCCGGCGGGGAACAGGAACGGCGTCTGCAGCAGCTCGGTCATCGGGAAGCGGCCGGGCGTCGCGCCCTCCTGGAACCAGGACATGTCGGCCACGCCGGTGCGCGCCAGATCGTAATGGCGCGGCATCGGACCCATCGAGGCGCCGAAGAAGAGCTGGAGGTCGAGCCGGCCGTTGGACGCCTTGGCGAGCTCCTCCTTCTTGATCTTGAACCAGCGCGAGCTCGAGGCCGGCTCAGGCGTGAAGATCGCGACCTTCAGGACGAACTTCTTGTCCTGCGCCGCGGCCGGCTTCGCGGCGGGCACGGCGAGGAGCGCCGCGACGGACGCGGCAGTGACGAGTGTGCGCACAAGCATGAGCTAGCCTCCCGGAACTGTTGGTCGATCCGTATGATGACGATCAGTCTAGTTCGTTGCCGCCCGAACGAAAACGGGAATTCGGCCCGCTCACCGCCCCGCGACGTTGGCGTCGGGGAAGAAGAGCTGCTGGCCGTGCAGCTTGTAGCTCGCGATCGTCTCCTGGCCCTCGGGCCCGATCAGCCAGTGGATGAATGCCTCGCCGTCGGCGACCTTGATCCCCTCGTGACGCTTCGGGTTCACCAGCATGACGCCATACTGGTTGAACAGGCGCGGATCGCCCTCGACCACGATGCCGAGCCCCTGGCGGTTCTTGAACGAGATCCAGGTGCCGCGGTCGGTCAGCGTGTAGGCGTCGCGCGCGGCGGTCATGTTGAGCGTCGCCCCCATCCCCGCGCCGGCCGCCTGGTACCATTTGCCCGAGGCGGGCTTGGGGTCGATGCCCGCCGCCTTCCAGATCTTCATCTCGGCCTTGTTGGTGCCGGAATCGTCGCCGCGCGAGATGAACAGCGACTTGATCCCGGCGATCTTGCGGAACGCGGCGGCGACGTCGGTCATGCCCTTGACGTGCGCCGGGTCGGCGGGCGGGCCGACGACCACGAAATCGTTGTACATCACCGGGTAGCGCTTCACGGCGTAGCCGGCCTTGACGAACTTGATCTCGGCGTCGCGCGCATGCACCAGCAGCACGTCGGCGTCGCCGCGCTCGCCGATCTTGAGGGCGGCGCCCGTGCCGACCGCGACGACGTGGACGGCGATGCCGGTCTTGGCGGTGAACTTGGGCAGCAGATATTCGAACAGCCCCGAATTCTGGGTCGAGGTGGTCGAGGCCACGGTGATGAACCTGTCCGCAGCGCGCGCGCCCGTCGCGCCGGCCAGCGCCAGCAGGGCGACAAGGCCCAGCGTCACAGATCTCCGTCCGATCATGCCCGTCTCTCCCTGGGTAGAACGAGTTCGCCCGCGAGGAACGCGCGGGCCTCCGGTGTGGCGGGGGTGTCGAAAAACGTGGCGGCCGGCGCGCGCTCCACGAGGCGGCCGGCGCACAGGAACAGCACTTCGTCGGCGAGCCGGCGCGCCTGGCCCAGATCGTGGGTGGTCATCACCACCTTGGTGCCGGCGCGGTGGATGGCGGCGATCACCTCCTCCACCGCGCGGGACGAGGCCGGGTCGAGATTGGCCGTCGGCTCGTCCATGAACAGCACCTCGGGATCGAGCGCCCAGGCGCGCGCCAGGGCCAGGCGCTGCTGCTCGCCGCCCGACAGCACCCGCGCCGGGGCGCGGGCGAGGTGGGCGAGGCCGGTGCGGGCCAGCGCCTCGTCCGCCCGCGCGCGGCGGGCGCGCCGCGGCACGCCGCGGCAGGCGAGCGCATGGGTGAGGTTGGCCCGCGCCGAGCGGCGGAGCAGCACCGGGCGCTGGAACACCATCGCTTGGCGCAGCGCCGGACGGGCCGCCCCGCCGCGCCAGCGCACCAGGCCCGCGGTGGGCGCGAGAAGCCCGTGGCACATGCGCAGGGTCAGCGTCTTGCCGGCGCCGTTCGGCCCCAGGATGACGGTAAGCCCGCCGGCCTCGAGCCGGAAATCCAGCCCCGCGACCAGCGCCCGCCCGCCCGCGCGGAAGGCGAGCCCCTCGACCTCGAGCGGCAGGATGGTGGGCGCGCCGGTCACGCCGCCACCCGGGCCGGCCGCGTCGCGGCGGCGAGCAGCGCGGCGACGCCGTTGATCGTGAAGCTGATGGCGATCAGCACGATGCCGAGCCCGATCGCCAGCACCAGATCGCCCTTCGAGGTTTCGAGGGCGATGGCGGTGGTCATCACCCGGGTCACGTGGTCGATATTGCCGCCGACGATCATCACCGCCCCGACCTCGGCGCTCGCCCGGCCGAACCCGGCCAGCACCGCGGTCACCAGCGTCATCCGCCCGTCCCACAGCAGGGTCGCGACGATCCGCCGGCGCGGCGCCGCGAGCGAGACGAGCTGGTCGCGGTACTCCTCCCACAGGTCGGCGACCGCCTGGCGCGCCAGCGCGGCGACGATCGGCAGCACCAGGAGGCACTGGGCGACGATCATCGCCCCCGGCGTGAACAGCAGCCCGAGCACCCCGAGCGGCCCCGCGCGCGACAGCACCAGATAGACGACCAGCCCGACCACCACCGGCGGCAGCCCCATCAGCGCGTTGAGGGCGAGCGCCGCCGCGCCGCGCCCGGGAAAGCGGAACAGGGCCACGGCCGCGCCGAGCGGCAGGCCAAGCACGGCCGCCAGGCCGACCGCCGACAGGCTGACCATCAGCGACCGGCCGACGATCTCGACCAGCGCCGGATCCAGCGTCAGCACCATATGGAGCGCCGCCAGCACCGCGTCGGACAGCTCCCTCATGGTCGCTCGCCGGCATATTTTTGCGTGATTTCCTGCATGAATTATCTTATTCAGAAATTATCACGTGTTTGTTCCTTATGGCGCAGGGGAGGCCGTGCGGCAATGGCGGAGTTGATGACCACCGCGGAGGTCGCCGCCTATCTGCGGATCAAGGAGCGCAAGGTGTACGAGCTGGTGCGCGACCGCCGCATCCCGTGCAGCCGCGCCGCGGGCAAGTGGCTGTTCCCGCGCCATCTGATCGATCTATGGGTCATCTCCGGCGTCGAGGGGGCCGGCGCCGGGCCCGCCCCCGCCCCGCCCATCGTCGCGGGGAGCCAGGACCCGCTGCTCGACTGGGCGCTGCAGGAATCGGGCTCGGAGCTCGCCATGTTCGCCTGCGGTTCGACCGGGGGGCTGGAGCGGCTGGCCGAAGGCAAGGCGGTCGCGGCCGGGCTGCATCTGCTCGACCCCGAGACGGGAACGTACAACGTCGCCGCCGCGAACCGTACGCTGGGCACGATGCAGGCAGTGCTGGTGGAATGGGGCTGGCGCACCCAGGGGCTGGTGGTGGCGCGCGGCAACCCGCTCGGCCTCGCCGGCGTCGCCGACCTCGCCCGGCCGGGGGTGCGCGTGGCCCACCGCCAGGCGGGAGCGGGCTCGGCGCTGCTGCTCGACCATCTGCTGGCCGAGGCGGGGCTCGCCCGCGAGGCGATCGGATTCCTGCCCGACACCGCCAAGGGCGAAACCGAGCTCGGCCTCGCCGTGCTGGAAGGCCGCGCGGACGCGGGCCTCGCCGTCGAGGGCGTGGCGGGCCAGCTCAAGCTCGGCTTCGTGAAGCTGGCGCGCGAGCGGTTCGACCTCGCCATCCGCCGGCACGACTATTTCGAGCCGCCGATCCAGAAGCTGCTGGCCTTCGCCCGCACCGACGCCTTCGCCGCGCGCGCGGCCGAGCTTGGCGGCTACGACATCTCCGGCCTCGGCCGCGTCGTCTGGAACGGGCCGTAGCGCGCGTCGCTACGCCGCTTCGCGCCGGAGAAGCCGGCCGGGCAGCTTGTCCTTCGCGCCGAGCGCGTCGCCGTCGCCCTTCGCGCAGCACGACGCCGTTGACGATCACCGCCTTCACGCCGCGCGGCTTGGAGATCAGCCGGTCGGCGCCCGCGGGGAAGTCGTAGACCCGCTCCAGCGGCCCCGCCGCGACGGTGGCGGGATCGAACACCACCACGTCGCCGGCATAGCCGGGCGCGAGCCGCCCCCGCCCCTTGAGCCCGAAGATCGACGCCGGCCGCGCGCAGAGCTGGTCGATCGCTGTCTCGAGCGTCAGCGCGCCCTTGTCGCGCACCCAGCGGCCAAGAAGGTCCGTGGTGTAGCAGGCGTCGCAGAGCTGGCTCGCATGCGCGCCGGCATCGGACAGCGCAACGACGGTGAACGGGTCGTTCATCATGTCGCCGAGCGCGTCCTCGTTGGTATTGGCGAGCGGGATGCGGAAACGCGTTTCCAGGTCGCCGGCAAGGCCGAGGTCGAGCACGAGATCGAGCGGATCGATTTTGCGCTCAGCGGCCACCGCCTCGACGCTGCGCCCGTCGAGGTCTGGCTGCTCGGCGCAGGCGGAGACCTCCATCCCCTGCATCGCCATGCGCAGCGCCCAGGTCTGCGGCGCGGTCTTCGCGTCGGCCTGGAGCTCGCGCTTCATCGCCTCGCGGAAGGACGGGTCGGCATAGATGCGCGCCTTGCCTGCGCGGTCGGCCGCCGACGCCGGGCGGAAAGAGTCGAGGCGCTCGAACGGGAAGGGCGAGGCGAGCTGGAACTCCATCATCAGCGGCCGGCACGAAACCTGCGGGTGGATGGGAAGATGCCTGGCGTACTGCTCCGCCGCGATCTCGCGGTGACGCTCGTGCAGCGCGTCATTGCCGATGCGGGTGAGCAGCGCCGTCCAGCTCAGCCTGCCCGCGGCCTTCGCCAGCTTCTCGAAGTTCGCGAAGTCGGGCTCGATTCCGGTGGTGAGCTGCACCGTCCCGCCGCCGTTCTGCCCGACCGCCTCGGCAAGGCGGATTGTCTCCGACTCCATTTCGGCGAGGCGGCTCGGCACCGGCTTGCCGGCGAACCCGACATGAAGGCGCGAGGTCGAGGTGGAGAAGCCGAGGGCGCCCGCCTTGGTCGCCTCGCCCACGATCCGCGCCATGGCGGCGACCTCGTCCGGCGTCGCCGCACGCTCGGTGGAATCGAGCCCCATGACGTAGAGCCGGACGGCCGAGTGGCCGATCATCGCGCCGACATTGATCGCGGTGCCGCGGTCGGCGATGGCATCGAGATATTGCGGGTAGCTTTCGAACGGCCATTGGCCGAGCCCCGCCTCGAGCGCGGCGAGGCTCATGCCCTCGACGTTCTCCAAGGTCTGCATCAGGAGCTTGCGATGGTCGGGCCGGGCCGGCGCGACGCCGAACCCGCAATTGCCCATCACCACCGTGGTGACGCCGTGCCAGGGCGAGATGGTGAGCATGGGGTCCCACATCACCTGGGCGTCATAGTGGGTGTGGATGTCGATGAAGCCGGGCGTGACCATGCAGCCCCGGGCGTCGATCGTGCGCCGCGCCGTGCCGGGCGCGTCGCCGACCGCCACGATGCGGCCGTCCTTGAGCGCCACGTCGCCCGCGTAGCGCGCGGCGCCGCTGCCGTCGATGATCGTGCCGCCGGTGATCTTCAGGTCGTAGTCCATGTCCGTTCCCTCTCCGTCTTGCTCGGAGGCTAGTACGCATCGCGGGCCGGCCCAACCCCCTTGGCGCAAGGCTACGCACCGATCGGAAGAGGTCACCGGAGTCGGTTCTCTTGACTCCCTCGCGCCGCAGGGATTAGAACAAAAAGCGAACATTTGACCGAGGACCCGCATGCCACCGTATGCGAACACCGCCGCCGACCCGGCCCTGCTCGACGGGCTGCGCCGGCGCGTGCGCGCGCTGGAGGCGGGCGGCGCCGGCGGCGAGACGGTGGCGCTCGGCCTGCCCCCCGTCGACGCCCATCTCGGCGGTGGGCTCGCGCGGGCCGCCTTGCACGAGGTGCTTTCCGCCGATGCCGGGCCGGCCACCGCCTTCGCCGTCGCCCTCGCGGCTCGGCTGGCCGGGGGCGGGCCGCTGGTCTGGTGCGCCCGGTCCCACGCGCTCGATGCCGGCGCCCCCTGCCCCGCCGGGCTGGCCGCCGCCGGGCTCGACCCGACCCGGCTGGTGCTGGTCGCGGCACGGCGCGACGACGACGCCCTCTGGGCGATGGAGGAATCGCTGCGCGCCGGGATCACCGCGATCGGCGAGGCGGGCGCGGCGTCGCTGATCGCGACCCGGCGGCTCGCCCTCGCCGCCGAGGCGGGCGGCGCGGCGGGGCTGCTGCTCCGTCCCGACGAGGCCGCCCCTGCCCCGTCCGCCGCGGCAAGCCGCTGGCGCGTGTCCGCGGCACCGTCGCGCGAGGGGGAGGCGCACGAGGCGCGGGCGCGTCTCCGGGCCGATCTGTTCCGCTGCCGGGCCGCCCCGCCCGGCGCATGGCTGATGGAGTGGCGCGATGAAACGGGTCATCTCGCTGTGGCTGGCGCATTTCACGACCGAGCGGGTCCTCCGGATCCGGCCCGAATGGCGGGATAGGCCGTTCGCCGTCGTCATTGCCACCGCCAACCGGCGCGAGGTGATGGCGGCGAGCCGCGCCGCGCTCAAGGGCGGCGTGGTGCCCGGCATGGCGCTCGCCGACGCGCGCGCCATCCTGCCTTCCCTGCTCGCCGCCGACGCCGACGCGGCGGAGGATCACCGCGCCCTTGCCGCGCTCGCCGAATGGTGCGGCCGCTACACGCCATGGGTCGCGCCCGACGGGGCGGCGCTGGCGGGCGGCGGCGCGGCGATCCTGATGGACGCGACCGGCTGCGCCCATCTGTTCGGCGGCGAGGCGCGGATGCTGGAGGACATCACCGCGCGCATCGCCGCGCTGGGCCTCACCGTGCGCGCCGGCATGGCGGCGACCCCCGGCGCGGCACGGGCGCTCGCGCGCTGGACCACGGGCGGACGCTTCGCCATCGCCGCGCCGGACGAGACCGAGGCAGCGCTCGCCCCCCTGCCCGCCGCCGCGCTGGGCCTCGCCCCGGCCGCCGCCGCGTCCCTCGCCTCTCTCGGGCTGCGCACGGTGGGCAACATCGCCGCCCTGCCGCGTGCGGCGCTCGCCTCGCGCTTCGGCACGTCGGTGCTCGACCCGCTGGACCGGGCGCTCGGCCGCGCGCCCGAGCCGGTCTCGCCTTCTGCGCCGCCGGTGCGCCACGCCGCGCGTCTCGCCTTCGCCGAGCCGGTGGCGCGTACGGACGACATCGCGGCCGGGCTCGACCGGCTGCTCGCCACGCTGTGCGCCGGGCTGGAGCGCGAGGGCCACGGGGCGCGCCGGCTGGTCCTCTCCCTATACGAACCGGACGGCAGGACCCGCCAGATCCATCTCGGCGCGAGCCGCGCGACGCGCGATCCCGCCCACCTCGCCCGCCTGTTCGCCGAGCATCTCGACGACATCGACGCCGCGTTCGGCTTCGACGCCATGACCCTGGTCGCGACGACGACCGAGGCTGCTGACGGAACGCCAGGCGCCGCTCGCCGGACGCGGCACGCGCGACACAAGCGACGCGGCGCGGGACGATACGCTCGCCGCGCTGATCGACCGGCTGGCCAACCGGCTGGGCGCCGACAGCGTGCTGCGCCTTGCCGCGCGCGAAAGCCGCCTGCCCGAGCGCGCCGCCGTCG
This sequence comes from uncultured Alphaproteobacteria bacterium, assembly GCA_963826605.1. Lineage (GTDB taxonomy): Bacteria > Pseudomonadota > Alphaproteobacteria > MPNO01 > DASWLB01 > CAWGHZ01. The sequence continues at coordinate 547,150 of CAWGXN010000001.1, read as the reverse complement.
GCGTCCCGGCGCTGGAGTTCAAGCCGAACGGGAGCGCGCCGTTCGCCCCGCCCGGTGCGCCGGCCCGGCCCCTTCGCCTGCTGCCGCGCCCCGAGCCGGTCGAGACCGTGGCGCTCCTGCCGCACGAGCCGCCGGCCCTGTTCCGCTGGCGCCGGGTGGCGCACCGCGTCGCCCGCGCCGAGGGGCCGGAGCGCATCGCGCCCGGAATGGTGGCGCGCCCGCGAGGCCGACGAGCGCGACTATTGGCGCGTCGAGGACGAGCGCGGCGGCCGCTTCTGGCTCTACCGCGCCGGCCCCGCCTGGTTCCTGCATGGGGTGTACGGATGATTGACAGCAGAACGCTAGCAGACCATTTTGCTAGCATTCTGCTAGCAGGAGGCTCCAATGGCGACGCTCACGATCCGCAACCTGGACGACGACGTGACCGATGCCCTCAAAACTCGGGCAAAAAGCAATCACCGCTCGCTGGAAGCAGAGTTGCGGGAAATTCTCACCGAGTTCGTACGCCGGCCTTCGCGCGGCGCGGAGCTGCGGGCACTCGCTAATCGCATTGCCGCGATGACGCCCAACGTTCCCCAGACCGACAGCACAGAACTGATACGTGAGGATCGCGACCGGTGACCGTGATCGTGGATTCCAGCGTTGCCGCGAAATGGTTCCTCAAGGAGGAACTGCACGAAAAGGCGCTGGGCCTGCTCGATGACGCGGATCGGTTGCAGGCGCCCGACCTAATCGTTGCCGAGGTTTCAAATGTCGCCTGGAAGAAAGTGGTACGGAGTCAGATATCGGTTTTCCAAGCAAAGGCGATCGGGAAGGCAATTCAGTATACCCTCGCGGTCCTGCATCCATCGACAAGATTTGCCGACCGGGCGCTCGAACTGGCGCTCGCGCTTCGCCATCCGGTTTACGACTGCATCTACCTGGCCTGCGCCGAGTCCCAATCTGCACTGTTGATCAGCGCGGACAAAAAACTCTGCGGCGTTGTTCAGGGAACGGAATTTCAGTCGCTCGTCCAGCCTTTGGAGACGATGGATATTCCCCCATGACGTCCCGCTACGCCGAGCTGCAGGTCACGACGAACTTCTCGTTCCTGCGCGGCGCGTCGCACCCGGAGGAGATGGCGGGACGCGCGGCCGTGCTCGGGCTTGCGGCGGTCGCGGTTACCGACCGCAACACGCTGGCGGGCGTGGTGCGCGCGCATGGCGCCGCGAAGGAGGTGGGCGTGCGCACCCTCACCGGCGCGCGGCTCGACTTCTCCGACGCGCCGAGCGTCCTCTGCCTGCCGACCGACCGCGCGGCCTATGGGCGCCTCGCGCGGCTGATCACGCTGGGACGCATGCGCGCGCCCAAGGGCGAATGCGACATCGCGCTGGCCGACTTCCTCGACCATGCCGCGGGCCAGATCGCCATCGCGCTCGCCCCCGAGGAGGACGATTGGGACGACGACGCCTTCGCCGCGCATCTCCGCCGGCTGAAGGGCGCGCTCGGCGACCGGCTCTACCTCGCGGCGAGCTTTCTTCATCGCGGCGACGATGCGCGCCGCATCGCCCGCCTTGCGCGGCTTGCCGACCGCGCGCGCGTGCCCGCTGGTCGCGACCAACGACGTCGTCATGCACGCGCCGGAGCGGCGGGAACTCGCCGACGTGGTCACCTGCATCCGCGAGCACTGCACCATCGACGACGCGGGCTACCGCCTCGCCGCCAATGCCGAGCGCCACCTGAAGCCGGCCGACGAGATGGCGCGGCTGTTCCGCGACCGGCCCGAGGCCGTCGCCCGCACGGTCGAGATCGCGAACCGCATCGCGTTCTCGCTCGACGAGCTGCGCTACGAATATCCCGACGACGAAGCACCCGCCGGCACCACGCCCGATGCCGAGCTCGCCCGCCTCGCCTGGGACGGCGCGACCGGGCGCTATCCGCGATGGCATCCCCGACAAGGTGCGCGCCCAGATCGCCCACGAGCTCGCGCTGATCGCCGAGCTCTCCTACGCGCCCTACTTCCTCACCGTGCACGACATCGTGCGCTTCGCCCGCGCGAAGGACATCCTCTGCCAGGGGCGCGGCTCGGCCGCCAACTCGGCCGTCTGCTACTGCCTCGGCATCACCTCGGTCGACCCGCGCGAAGATGGATTTGCTGTTCGAGCGGTTCGTGTCCGCCGAGCGCAACGAGCCGCCCGACATCGACGTCGATTTCGAGCACGAGCGGCGCGAGGAGGTGATCCAGTACATCTACGAGAAGTACGGGCGCGACCGCGCCGGGCTCGCCGCCACCGTCATCCATTACCGCTCGCGCAGCGCGATCCGCGAGGTAGGCAAGGCGCTGGGCCTCACCGAGGACACGACCGCCGCCCTCGCCGGCACGGTGTGGGGCTGGACCTCGGACGGCATCGCCGAGGCGCATATCAAGGAGGCCGGGCTCGACCCCGCCGAGCCGCGCCTCGCGCTCGCCATCCGGCTCGCGCGCGAGCTCAAGGGCTTCCCGCGCCATCTGTCGCAGCATGTCGGCGGGTTCGTCATCACCCGCGGGCCTTTGTCGGAGGTGGTGCCGATCGCCAATGCGGCGATGGCGGACCGCACCACGGTCGAGTGGGACAAGGACGATCTCGACGCGCTGGGCATCCTGAAGATCGACGTGCTGGGCCTCGGCATGCTCACCTGCATCCGCAAGGCCTTCGCGCTGATCCGCGACCATCACGGCAAGGACTTCACCCTCGCCACCGTGCCGCCCGAGGACCCGGCCGTCTACGACATGCTGTGCGAGGCCGACTCGCTCGGCGTGTTCCAGGTCGAAAGCCGCGCGCAGATGACCATGCTGCCGCGCCTCAAGCCGCGCACCTTCTACGACCTGGTGATCGAGGTCGCGATCGTGCGGCCCGGCCCGATCCAGGGCGACATGGTCCATCCCTATCTGCGCCGGCGGAACGGCGAGGAGGTGGCGGAACTGCCCTCCGCCGAGCTGCGCGACGTGCTGGGCAAGACGCTGGGCGTGCCGTTGTTCCAGGAGCAGGCGATGAAGATCGCCATCGTCGCCGCCGGCTTCTCGCCGTCAGAGGCCGACCGGCTGCGCCGCGCCATGGCGACGTTCCGCCATACCGGCACGATCGGCACGTTCCGCGACAAGCTGATCGACGGCATGGCCGCGCGCGGCTACGACCGCGACTTCGCCGAGCGCTGCTTCAAGCAGATCGAGGGGTTCGGCGAGTACGGCTTCCCCGAGTCGCACGCGGCGAGCTTTGCCCTGCTGGTCTATGTCTCGGCCTGGCTGAAGCGCCACTACCCGGCGGCCTTCGCCTGCGCGCTGCTGAACAGCCAGCCGATGGGGTTCTACGCGCCGGCCCAGATCGTGCGCGACGCGCGCGAGCACGGCGTGGCGGTGCGGCCCGGTCGATGCCAACGCGAGCGACTGGGACTGCACGCTGGAGCCGGCGGCGGACAGCGCGAACGGCGTCGCGCTGCGCCTCGGCTTCCGCCAGGTGAAGGGCTTCCGCGAGGCCGACGCCGAAAAGCTGGTCGCCGCGCGCGCGGCAGGCAATGCGCGGCCGTTCGCCGACCCGGCCGATCTGTGGCGCCGCGCCGGCCTCGCCCCCGCCGCGCTGGAACGCCTCGCCCGGGCCGACACGATGGGCTCGATGGGGCTCTCCCGCCGCCCGGCGATGTGGGAGGTGGCGCCGCTCGGCCCCTCGCCGCTGCCCCTGTTCGAAGACGGCGGAGCGCGCGGCCGAGCCCGCGGTCGCGCTGCCCGAGATGGCGCCGGGCGAAGAGGTGGCGCACGATTACGCCGCGCTCCGCCTGTCGCTCAAGGCCCACCCGCTCGCCCTCATGCGCGACCGGCTCGACCGCGAGCGCGTGACGCCGTCGGCCGCCCTCGCCGGCATGAAGGACGGCGCGCGCGTCACGGTCTGCGGCCTCGCCATCGTGCGCCAGCGCCCCGGCACCGCCTCGGGCGTGATCTTCATCACCTTGGAGGACGAGACCGGCATCGCCAACCTGGTCGTCTGGCCGCGCGTGTTCGAACGCTTCCGGCGCGAGGTGATGGGTGCGCGCCTCGTCCGCGTGACCGGCAAGCTGCAGCGCGAGGGGATCGTGATCCACGTCGTCGCCGACCGGCTCGACGACCTCACCGACCGGCTGCGCGCGCTCGCCGGCCCCGCGGCCCCGTCACGCGAAACCCCGGCCCCCGCCCTCGCCCGCGCCGACGAGCCCGGCCAGGCGGCGGAGCGGATGCGCGCCGTCTATCCCTCGCGAGACTTCCATTGAGGACGCAAACATACCCGTTCGTCCTGAGTAGCGCCGAAGGCGCGTATCGAAGGGCGAACATATTCGTGCTTCGATACGCCGCGCTCCGCGCGGCACTCAGCACGAACGGAAATGGAAGCCGAAAGCGTTACCCCTCGCGCTTCTTGCGCAGGATGTCGTTGACCATCTTGGGATTGGCCTTGCCCTGGGACGCCTTCATCACCTGGCCGACCAGCCAGCCCAGCACCTTGTCCTCGCCGGCGCGGAACTGCTCGGCCTGCTTGGGGTTGTCGGCCAGCACCGTGTCGACCACGGCCTCGATCGCGCCGGTGTCGGTCACCTGGCGCAGCCCCTTCTCCTCGACGATCGCGGCGGGCGCCTTCCCGGTCTCGACCATCGCCTCGAACACGTCCTTGGCGAGCCGGCCGGAGATCGTGCCGTCGGCGATCAGCGCGACGAGCCCGCCGATATGCTCGGCCGCGACTGGCGAGTCCGCGATCGACTTTCCGGTGCGGTTGAGCGCCGCGAACAGGTCGCCGGTGATCCAGTTGGCGACCGCCTTGGCGTCGTGGCCCTTGGCCGCCGCCTCGAAATACTCGGCCGTCTCGCGCTCGGCGACCAGCACCGTCGCGTCATAGACGGTCAAGCCATACTCGGCGACGAACCGCGCCTTCTTCTCGTCGGGAAGCTCGGGCAGCGTCTCCTTGATGCGCGCCACCCAGTCGGCCTCGAGCTCGAGCGGCAGGAGATCGGGATCGGGGAAGTAGCGATAGTCGTGCGCGAACTCCTTCGAGCGCATCGAGCGCGTCTCGCCCTTCCGTGAATCGAACAGGCGCGTCTCCTGCACCACCCGGCCGCCATCCTCGATCAGCTCGACCTGGCGGCGCGCCTCGTACTCGATCGCCTGGCGCAGGAAGCGGATCGAGTTGACGTTCTTGATCTCGCAGCGCGTGTTCAGCTCCCCGCCCGGCTTCCTGACCGACACGTTGGCGTCGCACCGCATGGAGCCTTCCTCCATGTTGCCGTCGCACGTGCCGAGATAGCGCAGGATCGAGCGCAGCTTGGTGAGGTAGGCCGCCGCCTCCTCGGCCGAGCGCATGTCGGGCTCCGACACGATCTCCATCAGCGCGACGCCCGACCGGTTGAGGTCGACATAGGTGAGCTTCGGGTCGCGGTCGTGCAGGCTCTTTCCCGCGTCCTGCTCGAGATGCAGCCGGGTGATCGCCGACCGTGCGGGTCGCGCCGTCGGGCATGTCGAGCACGATCTCGCCCTTGCCGACGATCGGCTGGCTGAACTGCGAGATCTGATAGCCCTGCGGCAGGTCGGGATAGAAGTAGTTCTTGCGGTCGAACACCGAGACCAGGTTGATCTCCGCCTTGAGGCCGAGCCCGGTGCGCACCGCCTGCTCGATGCAGCGCGCGTTGATCACCGGCAGCATGCCCGGCATGGCCGCATCGACCAGCGAGACCTGCGTATTGGGCGCCGCGCCGAACGCGGTGGATGCGCCGGAGAACAGCTTCGCCTCGGAGATCACCTGGGCGTGCACCTCGAGGCCGATCACGACCTCCCACTCGCCGGTGCGTCCTTCGATCAGGGACATCGCGCTCTCTCCTCTCACGCGCCCGCGCTCCCCGGGCGCGCGTCGAACCCGGCGGCCTCCTCGAGCGCGGCGGCGGCGAGCAGCACCGTCTCCTCGTCGAAGGCGCGGCCGATGACCTGCAGCCCGAGCGGCAGCCCCGCATCCGACAGCCCGGCCGGCACCGAGATGCCCGGCAGACCCGCCAGCGAGGCCGGCACGGTGAACACGTCGTTGAGATACATCGCGATCGGGTCGTCGACGATGTCGCCGATCGCGAACGCGTCTGACGGCGCGGTGGGCGCCAGGATCGCGTCCACCTTGTCGAACGCCTCGGCGAAGTCGCGCGCGATCAGAGCCCGCACGCGCTGCGCCTTCAGGTAATAGGCGTCGTAATAGCCGGCCGACAGCACGTAGGTGCCGATCATCACGCGCCGGCGCACCTCGGCGCCGAAGCCGGCGCGCGTGTTCTCGTACAGCTCCTCCAGCGTCGCGCCCTCGCGGCGCAGCCCGTAGCGCACCCCGTCATAGCGCGCCAGGTTGGACGACGCCTCGGCCGGCGCGACGATGTAGTAGCAGGGCAGCGCGTACTTCGTGTGCGGCAGCGAGATATCGACGCATTCCGCGCCCTGGCTCGCCAGCCAGTCGCGGCCCTTCGCCCACAGCGCGCCGATCTCGGCCGGCATGCCGTCGACCGTATATTCCTTGGGGATGCCGACGCGAAGGCCGCGCACGCCCTTGCCCACGGCCTGCTCGAAATCCGGCACCGGCCGGTCGGCCGAGGTGGAATCGCGCGGGTCGAACCCGGCCATGGCGCGCAGCATGATCGCCGCGTCGCGCACGGTGCGGGTCATCACGCCCGCCTGGTCGAGCGACGAGGCGAACGCCACCATGCCCCAGCGCGAGCAGCGCCCGTAGGTCGGCTTCAGCCCGACCACCCCGCAGAACGCGGCCGGCTGGCGGATCGAGCCACCGGTGTCCGACGCCGTCGCGCCGAGGCAGAGGCGGGCGGCGACCGCAGCGGCCGATCCGCCCGACGAGCCCCCCGGCACCATCGGCCGGTTGTCGCCCTGGCGGCGCCACGGGTTTTCGACCGCGCCGAAGGCCGAGTTCTCGTTGGACGAGCCCATGGCGAACTCGTCCATGTTGGTCTTGCCGAGCATCACCGCGCCATTCCGGAACAGATTGGCGGTGACGGTGGATTCATAGGTCGGCGTGAAACCTTCCAGCATGCGCGAGCCGGCGGTCGTGGCGACGCCGCGCGTGCAGAACAGATCCTTCACCCCGATCGGGATGCCATCGAGAAGCCCCGCCTCGCCCCGCTTGCGCCTGGCGTCGGCGGCGTCGGCGTCGGCGAGCGCGCGCTCCGGCGTCTCGACCACATAGGCGTTGAGACCGCGCGCCGCCTCCATGGCCGCGAGGTGCGCCTCGGTCAGCTCGCGCGAGGAGACCTGGCCGCGCGCCATCAGGTCGCGCGCCGCGGCGAGGGTGAGGTCGGTGAGGCCGGCCATGCCTACTCGATCACCTTGGGAACGGTGAAGTAGCCGTCGCGCGCATCGGGCGCGTTGGCCAGCACGTCCTCGGCGCAGTTGCCGTCGGTCACCTCGTCGGCGCGCCAGCGGAGGTGGATGTTGGCGACCGAGGCCACCGGCGCGACGCCCGCCGTGTCGACCTCGTTCAGCTGCTCGACGAACCCGATGATCTTGGACAGCTCGCCCGCCAGGCGCTCCACCTCGCCCTCGGGCACCCGGATGCGGGCAAGCTGGGCGACGCGCGCCACGGTGTCACGATCGACCGCCATATCTGTCTCCGAAAGCGGCGGAAATGCTGGGGTTTGCACCGCCACCGAGGGCCGGACCCTACATCGCGCGCGCTTGCCTCGCAACCCTGAGCGCCACTCGTCCTTCGACAAGCTCAGGACGAGGAACTGGATTTGGGACCTCATCCAGAGCCTGTCGAACGATGGGGTCCCCCTCTATATTCTCCCTTATGCCGGTGGTCGCGATGGAGGAGATGCGCGCCCTGCCCGCGGGGCGGGCGCTGCTGGCGCTCGACCTCGGCGAGAAGAACATCGGCGTCGCCCTGTCGGACGTGACGCGCACGCTGGCCTCGCCGCTCACCACGCTGCGCAAGGCGAAGTTCGGCGCCACCGCTGCCGCGCTGGCCGCGCTCTGCGCGGAGAACGCCGTCGTCGGCGTCGTCGTCGGGCTGCCGGTCAACATGGACGGGACCGAGGGACCCAAGGCGCAGTCGGCGCGACAGTTCGCCGCGAACCTCGCCGGGCGGATCGAGCTGCCGGTCGCGCTGTGGGACGAGCGGCTGTCCACCGCCGCCGTCACCCGGGCGCTGATCGAGGCCGATGCCTCGCGCCGGCGACGGGGAGAGGTGGTGGACAAGCTCGCCGCCGCCTACATCCTGCAGGGCGTGCTCGACTTTCTTGCGCGCGCGGGCTGACCTATCATCGGCCACGCATTCTCGGGAGATCGGACATGGCACGGATCGGTGGACAGGCGGGCGGCACGCAGACGGCGCGAATCGACGCCCAGGCGGAAATGGAGCGAATGAACGCGGAGGCGGCGCCGCTGCACATCTGGTGCCGCACCCACGCCAACGCGCCGGCCCAGCGCCCCTGGCCCGAGCCCGAGGGGGCGGTGCCGCTGGCCGCGCACCGGCTGCCGCCGACCCTGCCGTCGGACCAGCGCGTGCGCGCGGGGCAGATGAAGGCCGTGCCGCATGTCTGGCACTGGAACGAGATCAAGCCCTACCTCATGCGCATCTCCGAGCTCGCCACCGCCGCCGAAGTCGCCCCCATCGCCTTCGCCGACCGCCAGCAGTTCCTGCTGTGCAATCCCGGCCTGGGCGGAAGGCTGCAGGTCGCCTCCACCATCCGCATCGCGGTATCGATCTACAACCCGGGCGACGAGGCGCCGGTGCACATGCACACGCCGAACGCCAGCCGCACCATCCTGTCGGCGCTCGGCGGATACACCACCGTCGACGGCGAGCGGCTGGAGGCACGGCGCGGCGATTTGCTGCTCACGCCGAACGGCACCTGGCACGACCACGGCAATGACGGCGACGAGCCTGTGATCTGGTTCGACGTGCTCGACTGGCCGCTGCTCGAATTCCTCGACTGCATCTGGCTTTCGACCGACTACCATGGGCCGAAGGCCGGCAAGCCCGGCGGGCACCCGATCCAGGCGCCCAGCCGGCCCGACAGCTACTCGCAGCGGCTGTTCGGCGAGGCGGGGCTGGTGCCGCGCTTCGTGCCGCCGTCGCGCGGGACCGAGCCGCACGCGACGCCCTTGCTGCACTTCACCGGCGTTGCGGCGCGCAGCGCCCTGCAGAGGCTCAGGGACCAGGACGGCAGCCCGTGGGAAGGCATCGTGCTCGAGTTCACCAACCCCGCGAATGGCGGACCCGTGTTCCCGACGCTTTCCTACACGGCGCAGCTCCTGCGCCCCGGCACCGAGACCCTGCCCTGCCGCACCACCTCCAACACCGTCTACATGGTGATGGAGGGACGCGGCTATACAGAGGTGGCGGGGAAGCGGCTCGAATGGTCGGAGAACGACGTGGTGGTGGTGCCGAACTTCCTGTGGCGCCGCCACGTCAACCTCGACCCCGAGCGCGACGCGGTGCTGTACGGCATCTCGGACGCGCCGCTGATGCGCGCCATCGGCCAGTATCGGGGCCAGGGCCGCACCCGCACGGGTGAGGTGATCGAGTTCGAGCGGTAGGCGCACCGCATCAAGTCACGACGGCCTCGCCCTTAGACAAGTTCAGGGTCTGGCCGAAAAGAAAACCCTCATCCTGAGCCTGTCGAAGGATGAGGGCGCTGTGCCCTACTCCGCCGCGGCGGCGGGGCGCAGGCCGGGCGCGTCGACGATGTGCACGTCGCGCTGCGGGAACGGGATTTCGATGCCGTTCTCATGAAATCGGTCCCACAGGCCGAGCAGGATTTCGCTCCGCACGTTGGAGGTGCCGTTCTGCGGGTCGCGGATCCAGAAGCGCAGCTCCATCTCGACCGCGGAATCGCCGAACCCGGTCATCAGGCAGACCGGCTGCGGCGCGTTCATCACCCGGGGCGTGGCGACCGCCGCCTCCACCGCCAGCGCCAGCGCCCTTTTCACGTCGGAACGGTACGATACGCCGAACGCGCAGTGCAGCCGGATCAGATCGTTGGTGTAGGACCAGTTCTCCACCCGCTGGGTGATCAAATCCTCGTTCGGGATCAGGTATTCGATGCCGTCGCGCGTCACCAGCGACACGTAACGCGCGCCCATCGAGTTGACCCAGCCATAGGTCGAGCCCACCGCGATCACGTCGCCCGGCTTCACCGACCGGTCGAGCAGCAGGATCACCCCCGAAATCAGGTTCGACACCACCTTCTGCAGGCCGAAGCCGATGCCGACGCCGAGCGCGCCGGTGAACACCGCGAAGCCGGTGAGGTCGATGCCCACGCTGCCCACCGCCGCCACGATGGCCAGCGTGACCAGCGTCACCTTGAGAAGCTTGGAGAACAGCACCTGCACCGAGGGCGTCAGCATGTGCGCCGCGGTGATGCGCCGCTCCAGAAGGCTCGACAGCGCGACCGCGCCCCATAGCAGGAGGCCGAGCGCCAGCATCCCCTTGAGCACGGTGAGCAGCGAGAAGCGCGAGCCCCCGAGCGTGACGGCGAACGAATCCAGGACGTCCACCGTGGGGCCGAGGAATCCAAGGATGTTGAGCGCCGCGACCGTCCAGGCCACGATGGCCAGGAAGCGCTGCAGGGTCGGCTCGCTGACCAGCATCGCCGCGTAGCGGATGACGATCCAGGCCGTGAGGAGGCTAACGGCGATCCCGAGCACGCGATGGGGCCAGCCCGCCGCCGCCGCGATCACCAGCGCCAGCCAGGTGAGCACCAGCCAGGCGAGCGGCAAGGCGAGCGGCTGCGAGGCCTGCACGAACCTGGCGAGCCAGCCGACCACCCAGCGATGCTCGGCGGAGGCGGCGAACAGGCGGCGCAGCGCCCGCGCGGCCGGCCAGGCGACCCCCCACGCGACGGCGATCGCCACCGCCTGGACCAGGTTGGCCCAGACCAGCACATCGGTGAATAGCCACGCCTGCCCCGCCGCCAGAAGGGAGCGGATCGCATCGCCGTCGATCAGCCGGTCCATCGCTTTCGCCCGCGCCCGTGCGCCTGGCGATCATCGGGTCGGTGCCGCGAATTGTCACGTGGAGATGGGGTGATCGTTCTCTGGCTCAGGACGCGGACCGGGAAGGGACGTTCCCAGCCTCACCCCTGCGCCGCGAAATGCTCGATGGCGAAGGCGACGCGGTCCGCCACGGCCTTGAGGCGGCCCCGATTGGCCTCGATCGCGGTCAGGCGCTTGTGCAGCCCGGCGCGGTTGGCGATCTGGATGTTGAGGCCGGGCCGCGCGTTGAGCTCGAGGATCAACGGCCCCTGCTCGCGGTCGAGCACGATGTCGATGCCCTGATAGCCGAGCCCGGTCATCTCGTAGGATCGCGCGGCGAGGTCGAGCAGCGCCGGCCAGCCGGGGATCTGGACCCCGGCGACGGGGCTTGCCCGTGTCGGGATGCTCGGCGACCACGGTGTTGCGCCAGACCGCGGTGAGGGTCTTGCCCGTCGCGATGTCGACGCCGGTGCCGATCGCGCCCCGATGCAGGTTCGCCTTGCCGTCCGAGGCGCGGGTCGGCAGGCGCACCATCGCCATCGCCGGCACGCCGAGGAACACGATGATGCGGATGTCCGGCACGCCGCGGAAGGTGATCGCCTCGAACACCGGGTCGAACTTCACGCGATACTCGATCAGCGCCTTGTCCGGCTGGCCGCCCAGGCTGTAGATGCCCGACAGGATGCCGGAGACGTGGAAGGCGAGCTCGCCCTCGTCCATCACCGTGCCCGAGGTGGTGCGGTAGGCGCCGCGCGAGCGCTCGGCGATCACCACGATGCCCTCGCCGCCGAAGCCCCGCGCCGGCTTGACGACGAAGTCGCTCGCGCTCGCCGACCACCTCGCCGCAGCCGCTTCACGTCGCGCTGGATCTCGATCACGCCGTAGAGCTCGGGCACCGCGACGCCGGCCTTGCGCGCCAGCTCCTTGGTCAGCAGCTTGTCGTCGACCAGCGGGTAGAGCCGGCGCTGGTTGTAGATCAGCGTGTATTCGGCGTTGCGCTGGTTGATGCCCAGCACGCCGGCCTCGTCGAGCCGTCGCGCGAGGCCGAGTCCCCACATCAGACCCGCTCCAGGATGGCCCGGAAGCGCGGCAGCTCGGTCAGCCGGTAGCCGGTGTAGCGGCCGAGCAGCATGGTGGCGGCCAGCACGATCAGCAGAAGCTCCGGATAGACGAACACCAGGTGCTGCAGGAACGGCACCGTCATCACGATATGGGCGAGCGCGGCGACGGTCAGGCTGCCGGCGGCCTGGCGGATCGATTCGGCGGGGCCCAGCTCCTCCCAAACGATCGACATGCGCTCGATGGTCATGGCCAGGATGACGATCGGGAACAGCGCGACCGACAGCCCGCGGTCGAACCCCAGACGGTGGCTCACGATCGACAGCGCCGCCATGATCAGGATGACCACGATGACCACCGCCCCCAGCCGGGGCACCAGCAAAAGGCGCAGCGTTTCCATGTAGAACCGCACGCCTAGCCCGACGGCGAGCACCATGGAGAACAGCAGGAGCCCCCAGGCGAGCTCGGTCTCGCGAAAGGCGAGCCCGATCAGCACCGGCATGAACGTGCCGAATGTGCGCACGCCGATCACGTTGCGCAGGAACACCAGCAGCAGGATGCCGAGCGGCACGGTCAGCAGGACGCGGTAGACGAACTGGGTGTTCACCGGCAGGCCGAGCGTCGAGTACTCGATCATCGCCCGGTGGCCGACGCGGGCGCGCTCGATGGCGCTCTGCAGCTGGAAGCCGAACGTGTGGCTGACCGAAAGCGTGGTGTGCAGGTTGGTCCCGCCGCTCACCCCGGCCAGCGGCTCGTCGCCGCGCCACCACGGCAAATGCTGCGCCGGCCGGCCGGGCTTGCCGTCGCGGATGTCGTAGGGGTGCCAGGCGCCCTTGTCATAGACCTCGAGCCACTGGGCGAAGCGGGCGCGGGTGCGCTGCGGCTCGAGCGCCAGCCCGTTGACGATCCGGGAATGGACGTTGGCGATGGCGAGCAGGCGGACGGCCGCCCGCGCCACGCCGAGCGCCGTCGGCTGCGCGCCGACCAGCAATGTCGCCGGCCCGCCCGGCTGGCCGCGCCACAGCCGGTTGACCAGAAGCGGCACCATCGTCGCCGTGTCGGCCGACTGGCGTTCGACCGCACGCACCAGCGACCGCCCCGCCACCAGCTTGGCACCCGTATAGGTCGGCTCGTCGCTGCGCGGCTCCGGCGCCCGGACCGGCCGTTCCTGCCCGCCCGTCGCGTGCACGGTGGCGCTGAAATAGATCACCTGCTCGCCCTGGGCGCGGCGGATCGAGAAGATGGCGACCCGGTCGTCGCCTTGCGCATCGGTGCGCAGCCCGTAGCCGGGCGAGATGTAGTTCTCGTTCAGTATGGTGAAGGCGTCGGAATTGCGCGGCAGGCGCAGCGTCAGGGTGGCCGGCGCACCCTGGGCCTGGAACCCGGCGCGCAGCTCGACCCGCCAGGTCTCGGCCCGCTCTGCGGGAAAGACGGGGAAGCCGAGCACCACGGTCTTGTAGAGAAACGGCAACAGCCCCGCGAGGCACAGCACCGTCGCGAGGATGTAGAGGTGGCGCCGGCTCATCGCGGGCCGGCGTCGGCGCAGGCGGGCTCGACGGTGAAGCGGCGCGCCGGGTCGACCGCGAGCCCATGCATCAGGAAGCTGCGCCCCACCAGCATCGGATAGTCGAATTCGGTCCGGTCCACCAGGTTCACCTCCGTCTCGCGAAAGATCGGCCCGACGCACAGCCCCAGCGTGACCACCGGCCGCTCGCGGCTGCGCACGCCGCGGTCCTTGATGCGCACCGTGCGCAGCAGGGGCCGCTCGATGCGGACGCGCGCCGCGTCCGGCCCCTCGACCTCGAACGACACCCAGCGATGCCCGTCGCGCCGGAACGTGTCGATACGCTCGGCGCCCAGCGACGAGGTGGTCGCGCCGGTGTCGAGCTTCGCCTCCAGGAGAAGGTCGCCCGGCGTCACGCGCACCCGCTCCACCCAGCCCACCATGAGCGGCGCATCGGCGGAGGCGGAGGCGGCGATGGCATGCACCGGCAGGCTCGCGAGCAGGACGAAGGCTAGTACCCTCAAGACGGCGCCCCTCGACGTTGACCGCCCGTTGGCGTCGACATGCGGCATAATGACCGCAACGGCGCCAAATTTCGACGCCGAAACGGCGAATTGCGCAGGGGGATAGCATGGACCAGAACGCGGGGCATCCGGACAGCGGACTGATCTGCGCCTATGTGCTGGACGGCAAGGGCGGCGCGCGCGCCGTCAGCGCCGGCGAGGTGATGGAGCACGACCCCGCCCGCGGGTTCCTGTGGGTGCACGTCGACGGCGCCTCGCCGGCCGGGCAGAACTGGGTGACGAAGGAAAGCCGCCTGCCGGCGCTGGTCGCCGAGAGCCTGGTCGAGACCGAGACGCGGCCGCGCTGCGTGATCGTCGGCGAGGGCATGCAGATCAACATGCGCGGCGTCAACCTCAACCCCGGCGCCGATCCGGAGGACATGGTCGCGATCCGCATCTGGGCCGACGCCAAGCGCGCCATCACGGTGCGCCGCCGCCACCTGATGGCGATCGAGGATCTGCGCGAGAGCCTGCACGGCGGCGAGGGCCCGACCGGGCCCGGCGAGATGGTGGCGATGATCGCCGCCAACCTGGTGCGCCGGATGCAGCCGGTGATCGAGGAGCTGGACGACGCGCTGGACGGGCTGGAGGAGGAGGTGGTGAAGGCGGCCAGCTACCAGATCCGCACCCGCCTGGCGACGCTGCGCCACGAGGCGATCGCGCTCCGCCGCTATCTGGCGCCGCAGCGCGACGCGCTGGCCCGCGCCCAGGCGGAGCCCGTGCCCTGGCTGGACACGCGCCCGCGCGCCCGGCTGCGCGAGACCGCCGACCGGGTGACGCGCATCGTCGAGGATCTGGACGCGGTGCGCGAGCGCGCGGCGGTGATCCAGGACGAGGTGGCGAACCGCATTGCCGAGGACATGAACCGCAAGATGTACGTGCTGACCGTCGTCGCCACGATCCTGCTGCCGCTGGGCTTCTTCACGGGCCTGCTGGGCGTGAACGTCGACGGTATTCCCGGCGCCAAGGACGCCCCCTGGGCATTCGGCGCGCTGTGCGGCGCACTGGCCATCATTGCCGGCGCCGAAATCTGGCTGCTGCGCCGGTTGCGCTGGCGCGCCGACTGAGAAGGCGCGATCGGCCGGGGCGGGCGGGGTGTCACGCACTGGCCACGCGCCACGGCTTGTGGCGGTCCGCGGCCGGGCGTATAACGCCTTTCCTATGAACGCGACCGCGGCAGCGTCCCGCCCCGTGCCTGTCGCGACGTGCCCCGACCGGGGCCGCCGAATCCCTTCCGACTCGAGCCATGCCCGCGAAAGCTAAGCCCGCGACCCGCCACGTCGTGTCGATCAACGACCTGTCGAATGCCGACATCGACACGGTGTTCGACGTTGCCCAGTCGTATCTCGACGAGCTGCCGGACGCGAACCTGCCCTACCGTATCGGCCGGTCGACCAACCTGGCGCCCAACGCCATTCTCGCCTCGCTGTTCTACGAGCCGTCGACGCGCACGCGCCTGTCGTTCGAAAGCGCCATGCTGCGGCTCGGCGGCCAGGTCATCACCAGCGCCGACCCCGCCACGTCGTCGGCGGCGAAGGGCGAATCGCTCGCCGATTCGGTGCGGGTGATCGGCAACTACGCCGACATCATGGTGATCCGCCACCCGCGCGACGGCGCCGTGCGCCTCGCCGCCGACTATTCGCCGATCCCGGTGATCAACGGCGGCGACGGCAGCCACGAGCACCCGACCCAGACATTGTGCGACCTGTTCACGCTGAAGAAGACCAACCGCAAGCTGCGCAACCTGAAGATCGCCATCTCGGGCGACCTGAAGGGCAGCCGCACGATCCATTCCTTCGTCTACGCGCTCGCCCGGTTCGGCGCCAACATCGTGCCCATGCCCGCGCGGGGGATGGAGCTGCCCGCCCATGTCGACCGCCGCCTGCGCGAGGAATTCCGAACCAAGATCGTCGCCATGCCCAAGAGCGCGGACGACGCGGCGGCACTCGACGCGCTCTACGTCACGCCGGACGAGCCGCACCAGCAGTCGCTGTTCTCGGAGGCCGAGCTCGACCTCGCCGTGGTGGAGCGCAAGATCGACGCGGTCTACGTCACGCGCTTCCAGAAGGAGCGCTGGAGCGACACCGACCAGCCCTATCCGCGCATCGACGCCAAGTTCCTGCAGGGTCCGGAATACGCCCAGGCCAGCGTGATGCACCCGCTGCCGCGCGTCGGCGAGCTCGACGCCGCGCTCGATTCCGACATCCGCGCCGTCTATTTCCAGCAGGCGGCCTATGGCGTGCCGGTGCGCATGGCGCTGATCTCGCTGCTTCTCGGCATCTCCAGACGCGGCAGCCTGCGCCGCTTCGAGGGCGGGTTCGACGTGCCCGCCTTCCCGGTCTACGAGCAGCCGCGCGCGCTGGGCATGAGCTGCGCCAACCCGAACTGCATCGTGCACGAGCCGATGGAGGCGCAATACGTGCGCAACCGCTTCCTGGTCGTGCGCGCGCCGGACGCGCCGCAGGGGGCGCGGCTGCGCTGCGCCTATTGCGAGACCGATCACGAGAGCTTTGTCGTCGCCCACAAGAAGCAGGCCTGGTACGCCGCCGAAGGCGCGCCGCTGCTGCGCAGGACCGACCGCAATTTGCGCGAGTTCGTCGTGTTCGCGACGGAGGACGAGGCGCGCGCCATGGGATTCCATCCGCGCCGCAAGCCGGTCGCCGGCGCGGCCCCGCCGTGACCGTGCCGTGGGGGGCGGTCGCGGGCGCGGCCGTCCTCGGCTATCTCCTGGGCGCCATCCCGTTCGGGCTGATCCTGGCGCGGCTCGCCGGACACGGCGACATCCGCCGCATCGGCTCCGGCAATATCGGCGCGACGAACGTGCTGCGCACCGGCGACAAGCGCCTGGCCGCGGCGACGCTCGTGCTCGACATGGCCAAGGGCGCCGTTTCGGTCCTGATCGCCGGAGCATGGGGACCCGACGCCGCCATCGCCGCCGCCTCGGGCGCGGTTCTCGGCCACCTGTACCCGGCCTGGCTCGGCTTCCGGGGCGGCAAGGGCGTGGCGACCGCGCTCGGCGTGCTGCTGGCGCTCGCCTGGCCCGTCGGGCTCGCCTGCTGTGCGACCTGGCTCGCCGTCGCCGCGCTGCTGCGCTACTCCTCGCTCGCCGCGCTCGTCGCGCTTGCCCTCGCCCCCGCCTATGGCTGGCTTCTGACCGGGCGCACCGGGCTCTGCGTCTTCGCCGCCGCGCTCGCCGCCCTCATCTGGTTCAAGCACCGCGCCAACATCGCGCGCCTTGCCGCCGGGCGCGAGCCGCGCATCTTCTAGCCATGGAGGGCCGGCTTCCCACCCATGTCTGGGTCGGCGCGCATCTGCGCTGGTGCCACGTGCGCGCCATCCCGGTGACGGTCGCGCGCAAGGGCGACGCGCATGCCGGCACGGTGATGCTCAAGCTCAACCGGCTGGAGCATGGCTGCCGCGTGCTGACCCAGATGACCGACGCGGAGGGCAAGATAGGCTGGCTCGCCGCGTTCGAAGACGCGGCCGTCGCCGAGGCCGAAGCCGATGCCTATATCGCCCGTGCCGTCGCGCGCGACCCCGATTTGTGGGTCATCGAGATCGAGGACCGCGAGGGCCGCAACCCGTTCCTGGGCAAGGTGATGTAGGGGCTTCTGACTATCCCGCGGCGCGCTGGGGGGCGGCAGCGGCGGCGGGATCGGCGGCGGCGCAGACGCGGTTGCGCCCGGCGCGCTTGGCGTCGTACAGCGCCTCGTCGGCGCGGCGAAGCAGTTCCTGATAGTCGCACGTGTCGGCCGGCGCGGTGGCGACGCCGATGCTGACCGTCACGGAAAGCGGGCCGTCGCGCCCGGCGACCGTCCAGCCCGCCCCGCCGATCGCGCGGGCGAGCCGCATGCCGACCGCGAGCGATTCCCCGACGCCCGCCTCGGGCAGCAGCACGACGAACTCCTCGCCGCCCAGCCTCGCGGCCGTATCGACGCCGCGCAGCCGGTCGCGCAGCAGGGACGCCACGCCCTTCAGCACCTGGTCGCCCGCGGGATGGCCGTAGCGGTCGTTCACGTCCTTGAACCGGTCGATGTCGAGGATCATCAGTCCGACCGGTTTCCCGGAGGCGGCGAGGCGGCGGGTCACGATGCCGAAATGTGTTTCGAAATAGCGCCGGTTGTAGAGCTCAGTCAGCGGGTCGGTCATCGCGGCGGCGAGGTTGCGACGGTAGTTGGTGCGCAGCGCCTCCTCGAACTGCCTGCGGCGAAGCTGGCTGCGCGTGCGCGCCACCAGCTCGTCGCGGTCGCACGGCTTGACCAGGTAGTCGTTGACGCCGAGATCGAGCGCCTTGGCCAGGCGCTCCGCCTCGCCGTCCTCGATGGCGAGCAGGATGGGGGTGCGCCGCGTCGCCTCGTGCGAGCGCAGCCACGAGCACAGGCGGAGCCCGTCATCGGCGCCGATGCGGTGGTCGACCAGGAACAGGTCGAAGCGCCCCTCCGCCGCGAGGCGGCATGCCGTCGTCGCGCGAGCCGGCCAGCATCACCTCATGGCCGGCGGCGCGCAGCGTGGCGCCGATCCGCCCGGCGCCCAGCCCCGGCGCCTCGGCGACCAGCACGCGGCCCGTCGTCGGGAACTCGGCGCGCGCCACGTTCGCCGCGCCGAACGCCGCCGCCGCGCTCTCGCGCGTGTGCCATTCGTCGATCGCCCGCTTGAGCCGGACCAGCGAGCGGATGCGGGCCAGCATGGCCACCGTGTTCGGTGGCTTGGTCAGGAAATCGTCGGCGCCGGCCTGGAGGCCGCGCACCCGGTCGTGCACCTCGGACAGCGCCGTCACCATCACCACCGGCACGTGGGCCGTGGCGGGTTCGGCCTTCAGGCGGCGGCACACCTCGAACCCGTCCATGCCCGGCATCATCACGTCGAGCAGCACGATGTCGGGCTGGTGGCGTGCGGCCGCCTCGAGCGCCGCCGGCCCGTCATGGGCGGTCAGCACCTCGTAGTACTCGGCCTGGAGCTTGGCCTCCAGCAGGCGGACGTTGGCGGGAACGTCGTCGACGACGAGAACGCGGGCCGGCATGGCCGAGACCCCCTACGCGAGAACCCTCTGGATCGTCTCGATGAAGTTGGAGACCGAGATCGGCTTGGCGATGTAGGCCTCGCACCCGCCGGAGCGGATCTTCTCCTCGTCGCCCTTCATGGCGAAGGCGGTGACCGCGATGACCGGAATCCCGCGCAGCGCGTCGTCGGCCTTGAGCCACCGCGTGACCTCGAGGCCCGACACCTCGGGAAGCTGGATGTCCATCAGGATCAGGTCGGGCACGTGCTCGCGCGCGAGCGCCAGCGCCTCGCGCCCGTCCTTGGTCTGCAGAGTCTCGTAGCCGTGCACCTCCAAGAGGTCGTGGAAGAGCTTCATGTTGAGCTCGTTATCCTCGACGATCAGAATCTTCTTCGTCATGCGATCCGTCCCCCAGGGTGCCGCCGTCCGCCCGTCCGGTCCGCCGCCGCCGTGCGCACCGGCGCCGCGGCCCACGCGAGCCGGCACAAGGTGTGGCCCGAGCGGGCTCAGCTTTCGTTCAATTCGGTTAAGGATCGGTAAACCGCGGCATCACTGCCGCGGTTTTGGCGCCACGCCCGCGCCGGGGGCGAGCCCCGACTGTGACCGGCAGGTCGGGCGCGGGGAGAGCTCGAGCGCCTTGATGGTCGCCCGCACCGTGAATGGGCCGAAATCCAGGATCATTTGATCGGTGACGCCGTTCTCGTAGAGCTTCAGCCCGACCTCGTGGTCGGGCACGGCGTCGGTCCCCCCATGGGCATAGAACGCGATCTGGGCCGGCCAGGCGCGAAGCCCCGCCAGCGGCGCCGGCACTTTGGCGCCGGGTTGCGCGCCCGGCCGCTCGGCACGGCTCAGCACGGCGGACACGTCGAACAACCCGTCGCCCGACAGCCCGTCGAACACCAGCCGGTTGACCGTGACCGGCGCGTCCTTCGCCGCCGCCAGCACGGCATTGGTGTGGGCGGTCGGGAAGATGGTCCCGGCGGGCAGCTTCATCCGGCGCCGCTTGGGCGCTTCGAACCGGGCCGTGCCCGCCTTGCCCCGCCCCGAAAGCCGCGCCATCCCCTCGATCCGCTCGTCGTCCTGGTCGCTCGACTGGTTGCGCACGCTGAACCGGTAGGTCAACCCGTCGCGCGATTCCCAGGTGGCGACGTTCGCCAGGAGCCGCACCGAAGCCTCGCCGCCGATCGCGATCTCGAGCGCGGTGCGCTGCTGCATGGTCCAGCCCTCGCAGGACTCGCTCCACTCCTCGTCGATCTTGCCGACGACGTCGGCGACCGCGCTGTCGCGCGCGGCCGATTTCAGCGCCACGTCATAGAGGGCGCGGTAGGGGACGAACGAGCCGGGAGCGGCCGCCGCCGTCCCGGTCAGGACGGCAAGCACGAGCCCGGCCAGAAGGGGCGCGCGGAACGTCACGTTCGGATGAATCCCAGTGCGGTGCCGGCCGAGCCGGCGCCGTGTCGCCGCAGTATGCCACGGCCCGCCCCGCCCCGCCAACGGCACCGGCAAGGACTGCCGGGCGCGGCGCTGCAATTTCTGCCGGCTGGGTCGGGACCTGCCGTCCTGGGCGCACGCAAGTGGTTGATCGGCAAGGAGTTCCCTCCTGGCATGCGGCTTGCAACGCGCCCTGGGTCACAGGGAGCGTGCCGCCATGAAAGTGATTCCGCAGTCCGATCCGTCCGCCGGCGCCGACTTGGCCGCGAGCCTGGGCCTGATCGCCCACCGCCTGCTCGACGAGCTGGCCGTCGAGGATTTGCCCGACGCGCGCCACCGCGCGCTCCTCGAGCATGCGCTAGCCGTCGCCGCCGCCGCGGAAGAACGGCTCGCCGCGCAGAGCCGGCGCATCGCCCAGCTCGAAAGCCTGTCGCGCACCGACGAGCTCACCGGGCTTCTGAACCGGCGCGGCTTTCTCGACGAGCTACGCCGCGCCGTCGCGCGCGGCCGGCGCAACGGCGAGACCGGCGTCGTCATATACGGCGACATCGACCGGTTCAAGGAGATCAACGACCGCTACGGCCACGCCTGCGGCGACGAGATGCTGCGCGCGGCAGGCCGGATGCTGGCCGGCTCGGTGCGCGAGGTCGACGTGGTGGCGCGGCTGGGCGGCGACGAGTTCGCCATCCTTCTCACCCAGACAAGCTGGCGCGACGGGCGCCGGCGCGCCCGGGCGCTGCAGGACACGCTAGACGGCCTCGCGTGCGAGTTCGCCGGGCGCCGGGTCGAGGCGCGGATGAGCCTTGGCGCCGAGCCCTACGGTGCAGAGGACGACGCCGCTTCGCTGCTCGACCGCGCCGACACCGACATGTACTGCAACAAGCGCCGCCGCGCCGGCGTCGCCCTCTGCTCGGCGGCCGAGTAGCGGCGTAGAGCTACCGCTGGGGATCGATCCGCTCGTCGGAGCCGGCGGCAGCGAAGATGACCGCATCGGCCGGCGGGGCGGGTGCGGCACTGGGGACGGGCGCCATCGCGAGCTGGGCCGGCGCCATCCCGTCCACGGCCTCGGCCGTGGGATCGACCGGCACCCAGCCGCCCGGGACCGGCGCCCAGGTGACCGGCGCGCGGGTGGCCGGCGCCCGTTTGACCGGCCCTCGGCGCGCGGCGCGAAGGCCACGTCGTTGACCGGCATCGCGTCGGGCGCGGCGACCGCCATCGCCACCGCGGGCGCGCGCTCCGCCGGCGCGGGCGCGTCGCGGCACAACGCCTCGCCGGTCAGCAGTCGGTCGAAAGCGCAGTCGCGCGCGGCGAGGCCGGACATCGCGGCGTCGATCATCGGCTTGCCCGTAGCGGCGCGCGACACGGCGTCGCCCGCCAGCCCGGCGAGGGTGAGCGCCGGCCCGCCGCAGCCCGCGAGCGGGCCGAGCGCCAGGAGGACTACCGCCCCGCGAATGAGATACCGGCTCGTTCTCCCCAACCCCATGCGACAAGTGTGCCGCATCCGGATGGGGGAGAAAAGTCTTTTTGTATCAATCTATTAAACGGACTTTTAACCGAAATAGATGCAATTTCGACGCATCGTTCGGATCTGCCCTCGACGGTTCTCCCCTACCCCTTCTTGGGCGCCGGGGCGAGGCGGATGCCGAGCTCGGCGAGCCGCTCGGGCGCGACCGGGGCGGGCGCGCCCATCATCAGATCCTCGGCCTGCTGGTTCATCGGGAACATGGTGACCTCGCGGATGTTGGGCTCGTCCGCGAGCAGCATGACGATGCGGTCGATGCCCGGCGCCGAGCCGCCATGCGGCGGCGCGCCGTAGCGGAACGCGTTCAACAGCCCGCCGAACCGCGCCTCGACCTCCGCCGCCGGGTAGCCGGCGATCTCGAACGCCTTGATCATCACTTCGGGCAGGTGGTTCCGGATCGCGCCGGACGACAGCTCGATCCCGTTGCACACGATGTCGTACTGGTAGGCCTTGATCGTCAGCGGATCGTCGTTCTCCAGCGCCTCGAGCCCGCCCTGCGGCATCGAGAACGGGTTGTGGCTGAACTCGATCTTGCCGGTCTTCTCGTCGAGCTCGTACATCGGGAAATCGACGATCCAGCAGAAATCGAACCGGTCGTTGGCGATCAGCCCCAGCTCCTCGCCCAGCCGCGTGCGGGCGAGCCCGGCGAAATAGGCGGCCGCGCGCCGGCGGCTGGCAGACGAAGAACACGGCGTCGCCGTCCTTCGCGCCGGTCGCGGCGGCGAGACGGTCGATCCCGGCGTGCGTCGAGGAACCGCGCGATCGGCCCCTTCGGCGCCGCCCTCGAAAATGATGTAGCCGAGCCCGCCCGCCCCTTCGGCGCGCGCCCAGTCGTTCAGCTTGTCGAAGAACGAGCGCGGGCGCGACGCCGCGCCAGGCGCGCGGATCGCCCGCACGACCGAACCCTTTTCGATGGCGTTCGCGAAGATCTTGAACTCGGTGCCGCGCCACACCTCGGTCGCGTCGCAGATCACCAGCGGGTTGCGCAGGTCGGGCTTGTCGTTGCCGTATTTCAGCATCGACTCCGCGTAGGGAATGCGCGGGAAGGGCGGCTTGGTCACCTTGCGCCCGGCGCCGAACTCCTCGAACACGCGCGGCCAGCACCGGCTCGAGCGCGGCGAACACGTCCTCCTGCGTCACGAAGCTCATCTCGACGTCGAGCTGGTAGAACTCGCCCGGCGAGCGGTCGGCGCGCGCGTCCTCGTCGCGGAAGCAGGGCGCGATCTGGAAATAGCGGTCGAACCCCGCGACCATGATGAGCTGCTTGAAGATCTGCGGCGCCTGCGGCAGCGCGTAGAACTGGCCGTGATGCAGCCGCGAGGGCACCAGGAAGTCGCGCGCGCCCTCCGGCGACGAGGCGGTCAGGATCGGCGTCTGGAACTCGGTGAAGCCGGCCTCGACCATGCGGCGGCGGATCGACGCCACGACCGCCGAGCGCAGCGCGATGTTGCGGTGGACCTTCTCGCGCCGCAGGTCGAGATAGCGGTATTTGAGCCGCACCTCCTCGCCATAATCGACGTCGCTGTTGACCTGCAGCGGCAGCGCGTCGGCGCGAGACAGCACCTCGCAGCTCTCGATGCGCAGCTCGACCTCGCCGGTCGGCAGATCGGGGTTCACCGTCTCGGGCGAGCGCCGCTCGATGCGGCCCGTGACCGAGACCACCGCCTCGAGGCGCAGCGAGTCGACCTCGGCGAATAGCGGGCTCGACGATTCGATCACGCACTGGGCGATGCCGTAATGGTCGCGCAGATCGAGGAACAGCAGGTTGCCGTGGTCGCGCCGGCGATGCACCCAGCCGGCGAGCTTCGCGGGCTGTCCGTCGAGGGCGGCGCGAATCTCGCCGCAGGTGTGGGTTCGGTAGCGGTTGGGGGTCATGTTTCCGTCCGGCGCAATGGGGCGGGAGAAAACGCAGGAAGGCCGCCGGTTGTCAAGGTTTCGAGGACCGGCATGGCGCTTCTGGCGCGGTTCCGCACGCGAATCCATTCGCGATTCGAGACGGCCCCCGCTGCGCGCCGGCCTCCTCAGCACGAACGGAATTCTGGCCGATCCAACACCCGTTCGTCCCGAGGAACGTGCGCAGGGCGCGTCTCGAAGGGCGAACGCGCCGGCCGCCTCGGCGCAGATTACAAATTCACGCCGGGGCGCTTGAAGTTGCGGTCGTGGTGGCCCTTGCCGGCCTGGTCGCCGACCCCGAACAGCCAGTCATAGCCGCCCTGGGGGTTGGTCAGGATCTCCCACACGTTCTCGTCGGCGTCCCAGAAATAGAAGCTGTACGTGCCGTGCTGCAGCGCCGGCGTGGTGATCTTGTGCAGCCCCCACTTCTCGGCCTGCTCGGTGGCCACCTTGTGGGCGTGGTCGACCTCTTCCTTGGTCTCGACGTCGAGGCCGTTATGGTTCATCAGGTCCATCTTGAGCGGGTGCTTGACCTTGACCACGGCGATCGACGTCTTGCCGCCGATACGGATCAGCAGGGAGATTTTCGACGTCTGCACCACGTCGAACCCCATGAACTCCTCGTAGAACCGGCGCGCGCGGTCGATGTCGGCGACGTCGATCGTCGCATGCGAATAGAAGTTGAGCTTGAGCGCCGGCTCGGGCTTCGCCCGGGCGGCGGCGGCATCTGCGGCGGCGTATTCGACGTCAGGCATGGCGGGCTCCATGTGCGGCGCGGGTGCAGCGCGATCCGGAAACCCGCGCTACTTGATCTTGCCTTCCTTGAAGGCAACGTGCTTGCGCGCGACCGGGTCGTACTTGCGGAATTCCAGCTTGTCGGTCTGGGTGCGCGGGTTCTTCTTGGTGACGTAGTAGAATCCGGTCCCGGCGCTGGACACCAGCTTGACGGTCAAAGTGTTCGATTTGGCCATGGCATTGTTCCCTATCCTGTGCGCGGAAGATAGCGAGTGTGCTAGGCTCGATCAAGCATCGACCCGGGGAGGCAACCATGGCCACGGTCACCGCGAGCGAGACCCACGAGGTCGGCGGCATCCGCATGGAGCGGCCGTTCCGCGTGCAACGGCTCGGCCATTTCGGCTTCAACGTGAAGGACCAGGAGCGCGCGCTCGCCTTCTACAGCGACCTGCTGGGCCTGCCGGTCACCGACACGCGCGATTTCGGGCGCCTCGCCGGCGAGAAGAACCCGGGGCCGGAGCATCTCGGCTGGTTCCTCAGGGTCAATAACGACCACCATTCGGTGGTGCTGTTCCCCGACCCCGCGCGCTTCACCGACCCGCCGCCGCGCAAGCCGGGCAGCGAGTGGATCAGCCACATGGCCTGGCAGGTCGGCACGCTCGACGAGGTGGTCGAGGGGCGGCGCTGGGCGCGCGAGCGCCAGCTCACCCTCGCCCGGCCGGGCGGGCGCGATGCGCGCGGCGCCAACTGGAACGTCACGCTGCAGGACGTGGAGGGCATCTCCAACGAGCTGTATTACGGGATGGACCAGATCGGCTGGGACGGCATCTCGAAGCCGGAGCCGATCTGCCCGGAGCGCGATCCGCTGCCCGAGCCGGGCGGCGTCGCCGATCCCGACTTCCCGATGGCCCGCGCGGCGATCGAGGGCGGGCTCGACCTGCGCCAGGGGCTTCACCAGCGCCCGTTCGGCGAGCCCACATACGACGTGGGCGGGGTGAAGCTCGCCCGCCCCTTCCGCATCGTGCGCAATGGGCCGATCCGCCTGTTCTGCCCGGACCTCGCCGAGTCCGAGCGGTTCTACACCGAGGTGGTCGGGCTTAGCGTCACCGAGCGGGTCACGTACGCGGGCCATGACTGCGTCTTCCTGCGCGCGAACACCGAGCACCACACGATCGCGCTCTACCCGATCGCGCTGCGCGAGGAGCTGGAAATGCGGCCGGACTCGGTCTGCATGGCCTACGGCATGCAGCTCGGCAGCTACCGCCAGCTCAAGGACGCCGTCGCGTTCCTGAAGGAAAAGGGCGTCACGATCAAATACCTGCCGCCCGAGCTTTCGCCCGGCATCGACTATTCGGCCTACGCGCTCGATCCCGACGGCCACGCGATCCAGCTCTACTACTACATGGAGCAGATCGGCTGGGACGGGCGGCCGAAGCCGGCCGCGCTGCGCCGCCAGGTGGACAACGAGAACTGGCCGGAGACGCTCGACGCGCTGTCCGACACGTTCCTCGGCCCCGCCTTCCAGGGCCCGCTGGGGTAGGCTTTGCCGTCACTTTGAGCTCAGGCCCATGGCCCAGGGCCCGTTTCCGTGCGGGCTGAGTGCGGCCGAGCGGCGCGATGCCGTGTATCGAAGCGCGAACGGGGAAGGAGGCCCGGGTCCGGATAACGGATGCGGGAACGGGCTACCGCACGGCGACGGACGGGCGGTGGGCGGCGAGCATGGAAGTGTAGAGCGGCCGGTCGGCGAGCAGGCGGCGGGCGATCTCGCCCTCGACCGCGCGGAAGGCGGGGTCGCGCGGGCAGGCGGCGGCGCTGGGCCGGCTGAGCATGGCGAGGCTGGCGCGCCGCGCCCGCAGCGCTGCCACGATGGTCGCGTCGCGTTGCGGGTCGGCGGCGGTGCACAGCGCCGGGATCACCCCCGTCCCGTTCAGCGACCGGCCCGACGGCGTGTAGAGATGGGCCCAGGTGACGATCATCTCGCCGCCGTTCGGCAGGCGCACGATGGTCTGCACGCTGCCCTTGCCATAGGTGGTGGCGCCGACGGTGAGCGCGCGCCCGCGATCGGCGAGCGCCGCGGCGACGATCTCGGCCGCCGAGGCCGACCGCCCGTTGATCAGCACGACCATCGGCAGCGCCTCGCCCGGCTCGCCGGTCGTCGCGTCGAACACCTGGTTCGAATCGGGATGGCGACCCGCGGTGGCGATGATGCGCCCGCCGGCCAGGAACAGGTTCGCCACCTCGACCGCCTGGTCGAGCAGCCCGCCCGGGTTGGAGCGCAGATCGAGCACGATGCCGCCGATCGGCGCGCGGCGCGCATCGAGCGCGGCGCGCAGCTCGCGGTCGAGCGACAGCGCCGTGCGCTGGTTGAACGAGGTGATGCGCAGGGTGAGGATCGAGCCGTCGCGCCGTGCGATCACGGTGGGCGCATAGACATGGGTGCGGTCGACCGCCACCTCGAAAGGCTCGGCCACGCCGCGCCTTTTGATGACGAGCCGGACCGGCCGGCCGGGGGGGCCGCGAAGCTGGTGGACGATCGCCTCCTGGTCGAGCCCGGCGAGGCGCACCCCGTCGACGCTGACGATCACGTCGCCGACGCGCACCCCGGCGCGGCCCGCCGGCAGGCCGGGATAGACGGCGATCACCCGGGTCTCGCCGCTTTCGGACTCGATGGTGACGCCGATCCCGCCGAACCCCTCGCGGTCCTCGCGCTCCTCGCGCGCCTTGGACGGGTCCTCGTAGCGCGTGTAGCGGTCGAGCCCCGCCAGCGCGCCGTCGAACACCGCCGTGTAGAAATCCTCGATCGACCGCCGCCTCAGCACGGGCGAGGCGGCGCGCGCGTCCTCGATCATATCGGCCGTGAGCCAGCCCCAGCCGAGCGCGTCGTTGGCCCCGGGCGCGGGCAGCTCGGCGACGCTCTGCCCAGCGAGGGCGAGCCGGACCCGCCCGTCGTCGCGCGCCACGGCCGAGTCCCGGGGCGATCGTCGACAAATGCGCGAGCCCGGCCAGCGCCGCGCGGTCGATGCGGATCGGCTCGATATACCGGCCGGTCAGGCTCTCGAAGCCGCTCGCGAGCACGTTCTGCGGCGACGGCGCATCGCCGGCATGCCGCCCGCCCGGTGCGCACGCGGACAGCAGGAATGCGAGTCCCGCCGCCAGGGCCACCGGGGCCCGCGCGCGGGCGCCCTTGCGAGCCCGCCTCGTGGTCATCGCCGAAAGATCCAGGTGTCTTCGGGCGCCTTCACCGCGCCATGCCCCGGCCGCCACCGCCTCGGGAGGGACATCCTTACACCTTGACGC
Organism: uncultured Alphaproteobacteria bacterium; assembly: GCA_963826605.1. GTDB lineage: Bacteria > Pseudomonadota > Alphaproteobacteria > MPNO01 > DASWLB01 > CAWGHZ01. The sequence goes on along the minus strand of CAWGXN010000001.1, from coordinate 519,157 downwards.
TACGCCGCGCAAATTAACGTTTCCTGGGCCGCCCGCGCGGCCGTCGCGGGGCCGCGCCGCCGGGCCGGACCGGCCCCCTTGCGCGATGTTTCGCCGCGCCCGCGCGGCGGGGGCGGCAGGGCGGCCAGCGAGAACACGATCCCGCCGGTCAGCGGGTTCGCCTCCTCGAGCCGGACGGAGACCTCGTCGCCCAGCGCGAACCGCGTGCGCGTGCGCTCGCCGGTCAGGGTATGGTGCGCCTCGTCCAGCCGAAACCGCTCCGCGCCGAGGGCGGAGATCGGCAGAAGCCCGTTGGCGTCCGTCTCCTCGAGATGGACGAACAGGCCGAACCTGGTGACGCCCTGGATGCGCCCCTCGAACGTCGCGCCCACGGACTGCGCGAGGAAGGCTGCGACCAGCCGGTCGGCGGTATCGCGCTCGGCCGCCTGGGCGCGCCGCTCGGTCATCGAAACCTGGCGGGCGAGCGTGCCGAAGCGCGCCGCGTCGTCAGGCCCGGCGAGCCCGCCATCGCCCAACCCGAAGGCGGTGATCAGCGCGCGATGGACCAGAAGGTCGGCATAGCGCCGGATCGGCGAGGTGAAGTGGCAGTAGCGGCGCAGCGCGAGGCCGAAATGGCCCACATTTTCCGGGTGGTAGGCGGCCTGCGCCTGGCTGCGCAGGATCATCTCGTTGACGATGCGCGCGTGCGGCGTGTCCGACGGCGCGCGCCAGGATGCGCTCGAACTGGCGCGCCTGCAGCACCTGGCCCTTGGCGAGGTTGATCTCGAGGCTGGCGAGGAAGGCGCGCAGCGCCTCCAGCTTCTCCTCCGAGGGCGCCTCGTGCACCCGGTACATCACCGGCGCGCGCTGCGCCTCCAGCGCCTCCGCCGCCGCGACGTTGGCGAGGATCATGAACTCCTCGATCAGCCGGTGCGAATCGTAGCGGTGGCGCGTCGCGACGCTTTCGATGCGGCCCTCGTCGTTCATCACGATGCGCCGCTCGGGCAGGTCGAGGTCGAGCGTGCCGCGCGCCTGGCGGGCGCGCCGGAGCGCGTGATAGGCGGCGTAGAGCGGCGCGCGCACGCCCTCGGGCACGCCCTCGGTCGGAAGCCCGTCCGCGTCGTTCTGGATCTGGCGGTAGGTCAGCCGCGCCGCCGAGCGCATCGTGGCGCGCACGAAGCGGTGGCGGCGCTTCTTGCCGTCGGCGTCGATCCACAGATGGACGGCGAGCGCCGGCCGGTCCTCGTCGGGGCGCAGCGAGCAGAGGTCGTTCGACAGCCTCTCGGGCAGCATCGGCACGACGCGGTCGGGAAAATAGACCGAGTTGCCGCGCTCGGCGGCGGCGCGGTCGAGCGCGCCCGCCGGCCGCACGTACCAGCCGACGTCGGCGATGGCGACGATCAGGTGGAAGCCCGCCCGGATTGGCCGGATCGTCGTCGGGCGCGGCGAAGACCGCGTCGTCGAAGTCGCGCGCGTCCTCGTCGTCGATCGTCACCAGCGGCACGTCGCGCAAATCGTCGCGGCCGCGATGCGGCGCCGGGCGCGCCCCTTCCGCCTCGCGCAGCGCGGCCGGCGGGAACGGTGTCGGGAATGCCCGCCTCGTGGATGGCGATCAGGCTGAACGCGCCGGGCGCGGACGCGTCGCCCAGCCGCTTGACGATGCGCGCCCGCGGCGCGCCGCGCGCGAACTCCTCGACCGGCGCGGCGAGCACCAGCTCGCCCGGCTGCGCCCCGTGCAGGTCGGCGGGCGCGACCATCGGGTCGGACTTGATGCGCCGGTCGGTCGGCTCGATGCGCCCGCCGCCGGGCCCCGGGCGATAGACGCCCAGCAGGGTGCGCGCCCGGCCGGGAAGGCGGCGGATGATGCGCGCCTCGTAGCCGCCCTCCTCGTCACGGCCGAGCCGCGCGAGGATGCGGTCGCCGGTCGCGGGGGCGGGGCCGAACCGGCGTGCGTCGGCAGCCAGGCGCACCGCGGGAGGCTCGGTCTCGGCGCGCCACGCCTCGGGCCGCAGCAGCACGGCGCCGTCCTCGTCCGTGCCGGTGACGGTGAGCACCGTGACCTCGGGCAGCGCGGCGGCCTCCAGGAAGCGCCGCTTTGCGCCGCGCGCGATCAGCCCCTCCTCCTCCAGCTCGCGGATCAGGGCGGTCAGGTCGCGCCGGTCGGCGGGGGCGACGCGGAAGGCGCGGAACACGTCGGAGCGGCGCACCGCCTGCGGGTTCTCCTGGAAGAAGGTGAGAAGCTGCTCGCGGGTCGGCAGCGGCGCGTCGTTGCGGCGGCGAGCCACGGGTCAGGCCCCGCGTGTCGCGGGCGGCAAACAGCCCCCCACCCCAACCCTCCCTCTCAAGGCGGGTTGCTTTCCCCCTTGAAGGGGAGGGACAGGGAGAGGGGTCACGCGCCTGGCGCCCACGCCGTCACGCCGTCTCGGGCTCGGCGGCCTTGTCCTTCGCCTTCTTCTTGGCGCCGCCCTTGGAGGCGGATTTCTTCGCCGCGCCCTTGGCGGCGGCCTTCTTGCCGGCCCCGCCCTTGGCGGATTTCTTCGGCGCGGCCTTGGCGGCGGCGCGGCGCCCGCGCCCGGCCGGCTTGCCCTTCTCGGCGAGCAGCGCGACGGCCGCCTCGAGCGTCACCTGGTCAGGCTGCGCGTCGCGCGGCAAGGTGGCGTTGAGCCGGCCGTGCTTGACGTAGTGGCCGTAGCGCCCCTCGAAGATCGCGACCGGCTTGCCGTCCTCGGGATGGTCGCCGAGGTGCGCAGCGGCTCGGGCCCGCCGCGCTTCGGCTTCTCGTCGATCAGCGTGACCGCGCGGTTGAGCCCCACGGTCAGCACGTCGTCGCCCTCCTTGAGCGAGACGTAGGTCGAGCCGTGCTTGAGATACGGGCCGAACCGGCCGATGCCGGCGATGATGATCTCGCCGCTGCTGGGATGCACGCCCACCGTGCGCGGCAGCGACAGCAGCCCGCGCGCCCTGTCGAAATCGACCGTCTCGGGATCGACGCCCTTGGGCAGCGAGGCGCGTTTCGGCTTCTCGCCGTTCTCCGCCTCGCCGAGCTGGACGTAGAGCCCGTACGGCCCCTTGCGCAGCGAGACGGGCTTCCCGGTCTCGGGATCGGTGCCGAGCTCGCGCGGGCCGGCCAGCGCGGCGGCGGCGTCGCCGTCGGCCGCGAGCGGGCGGGTATAGGCGCATTCGGGGTAGTTGGAGCAGCCGATGAAGGCGCCGTGACGGCCGAGCTTGAGCCCGAGCCGGCCGGTGCCGCAGGCGGGGCAGACGCGCGGATCCTTGCCCGGTTCGGCCTCCGGGAACAGATGCGGGCCGAGCTCGGCGTCGAGCGCCTCGATCACGTTGGTGATCGTCAGATCCTTGGTGTCGGCGACGGCGCGCGAGAAGGCCTGCCAGAACTCGCGCAATACCTGCTTCCAGTCGAGCGACCCGCCCGAGATGTCGTCGAGCTTGGATTCCAGGTCGGCGGTGAAGCCGTACTCGACATAGCGCTTGAAGAAGCCGGTGAGGAACGTCGTCACCAGCCGGCCGCGATCCTCGGGGATGAACCGCCGGCTTTCCAGCCGCACATAGTTGCGGTCCTGCAGCACGCCCAGGATCGAGGCATAGGTCGAGGGCCGGCCGATGCCCAGCTCCTCCAGCCGCTTGACCAGGCTCGCCTCGGTGTAGCGCGGCGGCGGCTTGGTGAAATGCTGTTCGGGGATCACGTCGTTCGCGGGATCGCCGAGCCCCATCGCTTCGCCGCGCTCCATCCTGGGCAGGAGCGCCTCGTTGTCGTCGTCTCCTGTGGTCGCCTCAGGCGCGTCGTCGCGGTCCTCGCGATAGAGCTTCAGGAATCCGTCGAACAGCACCACCTGGCCGGTGGCGCGCAGCGTGGTCTTGCGGTCCTCGGAGGTGATGTCGACCGCGGTCTGCTCCAGCGTCGCGCTCTCCATCATCGAGGCGACGGCGCGCTTCCAGATCAGCTCGTAGAGCCGCCGCGCGTCCGGGTCGAGATGGCGCGCCACCTCCTCCGGCGTCCGGGTCACGTCGGTCGGGCGGATCGCCTCGTGCGCCTCCTGCGCGTTCTTGGCGGTGGATTTGTACACGCGGGGCTCGGCCGGCACGTAGTCCTTGCCGAACCGGCGGCCGATCATGGCGCGCATCGAATCCACCGCCACCTTGGCGAGCGCCACGCTGTCGGTTCGCATGTAGGTGATGAGCCCGACCGTTTCGCCGCCGATATCGATACCCTCGTACAGGTTCTGGGCGAGGCGCATGGTGCGCTGGGCGCCGAAGCCGAGCTTGCGCGACGCCTCCTGCTGCAGGGTCGAGGTGGTGAAGGGCGGGTACGGGTTGCGCTTGACCGCCTTGCGCTCGACGGACGAGACGTGGAACGTGCCCGCGCGGATGGCGTCGGCCGCGCGCTCGGCCGCCGCCTGGTCGGGCAGGTCGTAACCGGTCGAGCTTGGCCGACTCGAGATGGGTGAGCCGCGCGCGGATCTGCGCGTCGGCGCCGGTGCGGAAGCGCGCCTCCACCGTCCAGTATTCGCGGGCCCGGAATATCTCGATCTCGGCCTCGCGCTCGCAGACCAGGCGCAGCGCGACCGATTGCACCCGGCCGGCCGAGCGCGAGCCGGGCAGCTTGCGCCAAAGGACCGGCGACAGGGTGAAGCCGACCAGGTAGTCGAGCGCGCGCCGGGCGAGATAGGCCTCGACCAGCTCGCGGTTGATGTCGCGCGGGTTCTTCAGCGCGTCGAGCACCGCGTCCTTGGTCACCTCGTGGAACACGACGCGCTTCACGTCGATGCCCTTAGGGCGTGACGGTTGTCCAGAATCTCGCGCACGTGCCACGAGATCGCCTCGCCCTCGCGGTCGGGGTCGGTGGCGAGGTAGAGGTGGTCGGCGCCCCGCAGCGCCTGGGCGATCTCGCTGATCCGCTTCTCGGCCTTGGGATCGACCTGCCAGGACATGTCGAAATCCTCGTCCGGGCGGACCGAGCCATCCTTGGGCGGCAGGTCGCGGACATGGCCATAGCTCGCCAGCACCTTGTATCCCGGACCGAGATACCGGTTGATGGTCTTCGCCTTGGCGGGGGATTCGACGACGACGACGTCCATGGGCGCGATATATGGTTATCCGTATGTTGACGACAACGATGCTAGGGCTGGCAGGGTTTCGCGAAGCTTTACGAAACCAGCGATGCGCGCAGCCCCGGATGCCGCTCCAGCCGGCCCGCGAGCTCCAGTTCCAGCAGGACCGTCAGCACGACGGCCGGCGACAAATGGCACTCGCGCACCAGTTCGTCAACCGTAACCGGGGTGGGGCCGAGCGCCTCGAGCACCGCCGCGCGACCCGAGGCGAGCTGGGCCTCGTCGGGGATTTCCGCCGGTTTCGCGTCGAAATCGGGCGGCTCGGGGGCGGACGCGCGGGGGCCCAGATGGCCCGCCAGCGCGTCGAGCACGTCCTGCGCCGATTCGGTCAGCGTCGCGCCGGCACGGATCAGCCCGTTGGTGCCGCGGCAGCGCGGATCGAGCGGCGAGCCGGGCACGGCGAACACCTCGCGCCCCTGCTCGAGCGCCATGCGGGCCGTGATCAGCGAGCCCGAGCGCTCGGCGGCCTCGATCACCAGCACGCCCAGCGAGAGGCCCGAGATCAGCCGGTTGCGCCTCGGAAAATGGACCGCGGTGGGGCGCAGCCCGAAGGGCTGCTCGCTCAAAACGCAGGCTTCGGCCACGATACGGTGGTAGAGTTCGGTGTTTTCCGAGGGATAGATCACGTCCACCCCGCCGGCGCAGACGGCCGCCGTGCCGGTGGCGAGCGCGCCCTCGTGCGCCGCCGCGTCGATCCCGCGCGCGAGGCCGGACGTCACCACCAGCCCGGCGCGGCCGAGTGACGCGGCGATCTCGCGGGCGAAGCGCCGCCCGGCGGCCGAAGCGTTGCGCGCGCCGACCACGGCGACGGCGCGCTTTGCCAGCAGATGCGGATGGCCGAGTGTCGAGATCACCGGCGGCGGGTCGTGGATCGCGGCCAGGGGCGCCGGGTAGTCCGGCTCGCACGAGGCGATCAGCCGCCCGCCCGCCTCGGCGAGCGCGCCGAGCTCCGCCTCGGCGTCGGCACGCGACGCGACCCGGATCGGCCGTGACCGGCCGCCGCGCCGGCTGAGCTCGGGGACGCGGGCGAGCGCCTCGGCCGCCGAGCCGAACTGGCGCATGAGGGCGACGAAGGTGGCCGGGCCGACATTCTCGCTGCGCGCAAGCCGCAGCCAGTCGCGCCGCTCGGCGTCGGAGAGGGCGCGCGCCGGTGCCATGGTGGGACTTTGGCGGGGCCGCTCGTCGGGGTCAACCGCGCCGATCGAGCCCGGAGATGAAATCCGCAATGGCGGCGAGCGTCGCCTCCGGCCGATCGCGATGGGGCGAATGACGGCAATCGGGCAGCACCAGGCGGGTGACGGCGGCCTGCGTCGCCCCGCGCTCGATGGCGTCGAGCTGGGCGAGCGTGCCGTACTCGTCGTCGGCACCCTGGATGGCCAGGATGGGACAGGCGATGTTAGGCAGGTACTCCTCGATGTTCCAGGCGCGGAAGGCGGGGTCGAGCCAGATGTCGTTCCAGCCCCGGAACGCGCCCTCGACGTCGGCGTGATAGCGGCCGAGCCGCTGCGGCAGGTCGGTGGTCAGCCAGGCCTCCCCCGCCGCGGCGATGCTCTCGACCGTGACGTCCTCGACGAACACGTGCGGCGCCATCAGCACCAGGGCGCGCGGGCGCCAGCGCCCGTCGCCGGCATAAATGATCGAAATCGAGGCGCCGTCGGAATGCCCGACCAGCACCGGGCTCGCGATGCCGAGCTTGTCCAGCAGCTCGGGCAGCGCGACCAGCGCCTCGTCGTGCATGTAGCGGACGGTGCGCTTCTCATGCAGCACCTCCGACTCGCCGTAGCCGTAGCGCGACGGCGCCACCACCTCGCAGCCGGTGCGCGCGGCCAGCTTGGCGGGGAAATCGCGCCACAGCGCGACCGAGCCCAGCCCCTCGTGCAGCAGCACCAGCGGCGGCCCGCCCGCGGCAGCGGCCGGGATGCGCAGCACCTCGATCGCGACGCCCGGCGACGGTCAACTCGGCCAACATGACCTGTCACCCCGGACGGCACGCGCAGCGAGCCGATCCGGGGCCCATGGCTGGACGCCTCGCACGCTAATAGATGGAGCCCGGCTCACGCCGCTTCGCGGCTTGGCCGGGGTGACAATCGAGAAAACCACGAACGGCCTCCTACACGCCCAGATATTGCTGCAGCACGTCGGGCCGGGCGGCAAGCTCGCCGCCGGCGCCGGTGAAGGCGACGCGGCCCTTGACCAGCACCACGATCCGGTCGGCAACGCCCGAGACCGCGGCGAAGTTCTTGTCGACGATCACCGCGGCGATGCCGGTGGCGCGGATCGCGCGCAGGATGCGCCAGATCTCGCGCGCAATCGAGCGGCGCCAGGCCCTCGGTCGCCTCGTCCAGGATCAGCAGCTCCGGGTTGGTCATCAGCGCGCGGCCGATGGTCAGCATCTGCTGCTCGCCGCCCGAAAGCTGCGCGCCGCCATGGTCGAGCCGCTCGGCGAGGCGCGGGAAGGTCGCCAGCACGCGCTCGAGCGTCCAGTCGCGCCGCCCGTCGGCGCCCGGCGCGCGCCGGCCATCACCAGGTTCTCGCGCACGCTCAGGTTCGGAAAGATGCCGCGCCCCTCGGGCACGTAGGCGATGCCGCGCCGCGCGATCTCGTGCGGGCGGCGCGCCGGTCATGTCGCGCCCTTGCACCACGACCGCTGCCCGCGCGCGCGGCCGCACCAGCCCGAGCAGCGGTCTGAGCAGCGTCGTCTTGCCCATGCCGTTGCGGCCCATCAGGCCGATCGTCTCGCCGCGGCGCCACCGCGAAATCGACGCCGTGCAGGATGTGGCTCGCGCCGTAGTAGGCGTGCAGCCCGCGCGCCTCGATCAGCGAGCTCAGCTCATGCGCGTCGTCCTCGGCCGGCCGAGATAGGCCTCGCTGCACCGCGCGGCTGGCGCGGATCGCCTGCGGCGCGCCCGCTCGCCAGCACCGCGCCGTTGACCATCACCGTGAGGCGTCGGCCACCGCGAACACCGCGTCCATGTCGTGCTCGACCAGCAGCATGGCGTGGTCCGCCTTGAGCGCGCGCGAGCAGCGCCACCATGCGCGCGGCCTCCTCCGGCCCCATGCCGGCGAGCGGCTCGTCGAGCAGCAGCACGCTGCGGCGCGGTGGCCAGGGTCATCGCGATCTCGAGCTGGCGCTGCTCGCCGTGCGACAGCGTGCCGGCGACGCGCGTCGCCGCGGCCGCCGAGGCCCGCAGCGCGAGCGCGCGCGCGGCCGCCTCGTTGAGCGCCGCGGTAGCGCTCGCGCCGCGGCGGAAGAAGCGCATCGAGCTGCGGCAGCCGCGACTGCGCGGCGAGGCGGCAGTTCTCGAACACGGTGAAGCCGAGGAAGATGTTGGTCTGCTGGTAGCTGCGCCCGATGCCGCGCCGGGCGATGCGGTCGGGCGGCCAGCCCGGTGACGTCCCGCCCCGAGTAGCGCGATGCGCGCCGCCGCTCGGCGCGAGGTCGCCCGACAGCAGGTTGATCAGCGTGGTCTTGCCCGCGCCGTTGGGCCGATCACCGCGTGGATCTCGCCCGCCGCGCAGTCGAGCGACACGCCGTCGACCGCCGCCAGGCCGCCGAAGTGCGCGGCTCGAGCCCCTCGGTGCGCGAGCGACCGGCTCAGTCATCGCGCCGCCTCCGCCGCCGGGCGCGGCGCGCGAAGCCGCTGCGCCGAGGCCGGCGAGCCCGCGGCAGCAGCAGCACGGCGACGATGATGAGGATGCCCAGCAGCAGCTGCCAGTGGCGCGACGCCCCGGTCGAGAACGCAGCCTCGAGCAGGCGTCGAGGGCGAACGCGCCGAGCACCGCGCCGGCGAGCGTGCCCATGCCGCCCAGGATCACCATCATCAGCACGTGCCCGACAGGTGCCAGCCGAGCAGCTCGGGATTGACGAAGCCGTCCTGCACCGCGTCAGATAGCCCGCCAGCCCGGCGAGCGCGCCGGCGAGCACGAAGCACGCGAGCTTGTAGCGGAAGGTCGCGAAGCCGAGCGCGCGCATGCGCTGCTCGTTGACGCGGATGCCGGCAGCACGCGGCCGAACGGCGAGCGCCAGCATCGATGCGCAGCAGCAGGTAGGTCGCCGGCCACCAGCGCGAGCACGACAGGTAGTAGAAGTGCAGCGGGTCGCCGAGGTCGAACGGCGTCACAGCCGAACAGATCGCGCGTCGGGCTTGACGTTGAGATAGATGCCGTCCGAGCCGCCGCAGCCACTTCGGTCGTCGAACGAAGAAATACGTCATCTGCGCGAAGGCGAGCGTCGACCATGATGAAGTAGATGCCGCCGGTGCGCAGCACGAGCACGCCGATCGCCAGCGCGGCGAGCGCGGCGACGCCAGCATCGCCGCGGGCAGCGACCACCACAGGCTCGCCGCCGCGTATCGCGGCGCGACGAACGCGCAGCGCGTAGCGCGGCGAGGCCGAAGAACGCCGCGTGGCCGAAGCTCACCAGCCCGGCGTAGCCGACCAGCAGGTCGAGGCTCATGGCGAAGATCGCCATGATCATGATCTTGGCGCGAACTGCTGATGTAGAACGGCTCGCCGACGCAGCGGGAACGGCGACCAGCGCCGACCAGCACGGCCGAGCAGCAGCGCAGCGCGCGGCGGCGCGTCCATCGATCGCGCTCCCGAACAAGCCCGTCGGGCCGCCACAGCAGCACCACCGCCATCAGCATGTAGACCATCATGCCGGCGATCTGCGGGCACGACAGCACCTTGCCGAACGTGTCGACGAGCCCGATCAGCAGCGCAGGCGAGCAGCGCGCCGCGGATCGAGCCGATGCCGCCGATCACGACCACGACGAAGCGAGATGATCAGCACCTGGTTGCCCATGCCCGGGATAGACCGAGGTCACCGGCGCGGCGATCATGCCGGCGAACGCGGCGAGCGCGACGCCGAGCGGCGAACACCAGCCGGTAGAGCAGCCCGATGTTGATGCCGAGCGCCTGCACCATCTCGCGGTTGCTCGCGCCGGCGCGGATCGCCATGCCGAGCCGCGTGCGCGCGATCACCAGTACATGCCGAGCGGCGAGCGGCGAGGCACACGCCCGACATGACCAGGCGGTACACCGGGTAGGACAGGTCCGTCGGTGAGCGGGATCGAGAAGTCGAGCCAGTGCCGGCACCGCGACCGCCGTGCACGTCGTCGCCGAACAGGATCGAGCGCAGCTCCTCGAACACCAGGATCAGCCCGTAGGTCAGCAGCACCTGGTACAGGTGGTCGCGCCGGTAGAGGTGCCGGAACAGCAGCCATTCGAGCACGAGCCGAGCAGCCACCGCGAGCGCGCACGCCGAGCGGCGATCGCGAGCCACAGGTTGCCCGTCGCCTCGGTGAGCGAGAACGCGAGGTAGGCGCCGATCATGTAGAAGCTGCCGTGGGCGAGGTTGATCACGCCCATGATGCCGAAGATCAGCGTCAGGCCGCTGACGCCACCAGGAACAGCAGCAGCCCGTACTGCACGCCGTTCAGCACTGGATCGAGGAAGGTGGCGAAATCCATTCGCGAGCGGCAGATCCAAGAGCCGCGCAGGAAGCGCGTGCCGGCTCTGCCGCCTGGCGCAGCCCTGGCCCGGCCGCGGGCCGGGCTCAGACGGTCGCCAAGTGCCATCTTGCACAGCCGGTCGGGCCGGGTCGGCGAGCGCCTTGACCGCGACGCCGCATGCACCTTGTTCTCCATGCCCACGACCTTGCGCAGGTAGATGTCCTGCACCGGGTTGTGCGCCTTGGACAGGGTGAACTTGCCGCGCGGGCTGTCGATCTCGGCGCTTCTCCATGGCGGCCGATCAGCTCCTTGCTTCGCGCCGACGTCGCCCTTCGACCGCGTCGAGGCCGGCGCGCAGCAGCTGCGCCGCGTCGTAGCCCTGCACCGCGTAGACGTCGGCCTCGCGCCCGGTCGGCCTTGGCGTACGCCGCGCGGAAAGCCTGGTTCTTCGGGCAGGGTCAGGCCGTCGGCGTAGTGCAGCGTCGTCTCGAGCCCCTGCGCCGCGTCGCCCTGCGCCTTCGAGCGTGCCGTCGGTGAGGAAGCCCGCGCCGAACAGCGGGATCGTCTCCTTGCAGGCCCGCCGCGGCGTAGTCCTTGACGAACTTGACCGCGCCGCCGCCGGCGAAGAAGGCGTACACCGCGTCGGGCTTGAGCGAGGCGATCTCGGTCAGCAGCGCCTGGAACTCGACCTTCGGGAACGGCAGCGTACAGCTCCTTGACGACCTGGCCGCCGCCCTCGCTGAAGCCCTCGCTTGAAGCCGCCGATCGATTCCTCGCCGGCGGCGTAGTTCCAGGTGATCGTCGACGCGCCTTCTTCGCGCCTCGGTCGGCGAGCACCTTGCCCATCGCGTAGCCGGGCTGCCAGTTGGAGAACGAGGTGCGGAAGATGTTGGGCGCGCACAGCGGCCCGGTCGCCGCGCCGACGCCGGCGTTGGGGATGATCTCAGCGTGCCGCGTGTTCGCGCGCCACCTTGACCATGCCCATCACCACGCCCGAATGCACCGTGCCGACCAGGACGTCGACCTTGTCGCGCGAGACCAGCGTGTTGGCGTTCTCGCGCGCCCTTGGCAGGGTTGGACTCGTCGTCGACCTTGACGTACTCGACCTCGCGCCCGCCGAGCTTGCCGCCCGCGCTCGGCGATGCGCAGCCGGAAGCGCGTCGTCGATGTTCTTGCCCAGCGCGGCGTAGGTGCCCGAATAGGGCAGCATCAGCCCGAGCCTGATCTTCGCCTGCTGGCCGATGGCGAAGCGCACCGGCACGAAGCTCGACACGGCGGCCACGCCCGCGGTCGCGGCGAGGCCCTTGAGGATGCGCCGGCGCTCGGCCGGCTTGACGATCTTCCTGGTCATTGTCCGTCTCCTGTTGCAGCCCGTTTATGGATTTACCGCCGGCTCGCCTGGCGCAGCTGGAAGCGCTGGATCTTGCCGGTCGCGGTCTTGGGCAGCTCGGCGACGAACTCGATCCAGCGCGGGTACTTGTACGGCGCGAGGCGCGACTTGACGTGCTCCTTCAGCGCGGCGTCGAGCTCCCGGCTCGCCGCGGCGCCCTCCTTCAGCACGACGTAGGCCTTGGGCTTGACCAGGTCGTTCTCGTCCTCCTGCCCGATCACCGCGGCCTCGAGCACCGCGTCGTGCGTGCCCAGCGCCGCCTCCACCTCGAACGGCGAGACCCAGATGCCGCCGACCTTCAGCATGTCGTCCGAGCGGCCGCAGTAGGTGTAGTAGCCGTCGGCGTTGCGCTGGTACTTGTCGCCCGAGCGGGTCCAGCGCCCGAGGAACGTGGCGCGGCTCTTCTCGCGGTTGTTCCAGTAATAGGCGGCGCTGGTCGGGCCCGCGACCTGCAGCTCGCCGATCTCGCCGTCCTCGACCGGATTGCCGTCTTCGTCCACCAGCTTGATCTCGTAGCCCGGCACCGGCACGCCCGTCGTGCCGTAGCGCACCTCGCCCGGGCCGGTTCGACAGGAAGATGTGCAGCATCTCGGTCGAGCCGATGCCGTCGAGGATCTCGACGCCGAACCGGTCGGTCCACCGCTTGCCGATCTCGTCGGGCAGCGCCTCGCCGGCCGAGGCGCAGACGCGCATCGCCGTCTCCGCCCGCTCCGGCAAATCCGGGCTCGCCAGCATCGCGGCGAACAGCGTCGGCACGCCGTAGAAGATGGTCGGCCGCTTCTCCTTCAGGATCGCCGCGACCAGCAGCCGGCGTCGGCCGCTCGGCGATGAGCAGCGCGGTCGCGCCCACCGCCATCGGGAAGGTCAGCGCGTTGCCGAGCCCGTAGGCGAAGAACAGCTTCGCCGCCGAGAAGACGATGTCGTCTTCGCGCGATGCCGAGGACCGGCTTGGCGTAGAGCTCGGCGGTCAGGATCAGGTCGGAATGCAAGTGGACCGTGCCCTTGGGCGCGCCGGTCGAGCCTGAGGAGTAGAGCCAGAAGCAGGCGTCGTCGCAGCTCGTGGCCGCCGGCTCAGCCTTCGCATCGGCCTCGGCAAGGAGCTTCGCGAAGCCGGTCGCACCCTCCGGCACCTTGCCGCCGGCCACGACGACGTGACGCAGCATCGGCTGGTCGCGCGTGGCCGGCGCCAGCCGGTCGTGCAGCGCGTCGGACACCACCAGAGCGCGCGCCCGGCTGTCCTTCAGCATGAAGCGGTAGTCCTCGGGCGTCAGCACCGTGTTGACCGGCACCGGCACGATCCCCGCCTTGATCGCGCCCAGGAAGGCGACCGGGAAGTCCACCGTGTCGAGCAGGACCAGCAGGATGCGGCTTTCGGGCTCGATGCCCAGCGCGCGAAACGCGTTGGCGCAGCGGTCCACGCGCGCGGCGAGCTCGCCATAGGTCAGGGTCTCGCGGTCGTCGACGAAGGCGGGCTTGCCGGCGCGCCCGGCGGCCAGGTTGCGCCCCACCAGATCGACCGCCGCGTTGTAATCGCGCGGAATGTCTATGTTCGGGCGTTCAGACCTCGGGCCTTCACCCATCGCGCCCCTCCTGCGTTGCCGGCTTGTTTTCGCCAGTTTCGCCGATATTCGGCGCGCGCGAAAGAGCGGTGTCGGCCGGGGCGGCGTCCGGTCAGGGCAGCCCTGCGCCGGAATTGCCCTCGCCGTCGCCCGCCAGAAAGCGGGCCGGCAAGCGCAGGGTCCAGCGCAGCCCTTCCGGCGCGAAGTCCGCCAGCACTTCGCCCTGCAGGGTGGCCGCCACGGCCTGCTCGATGACCATTCGGCCGAAGCCGCGCTCGGTCGGTGTCCGGGCGACCCGCGGCCCGCCCGATTCCCGCCAGACGATCTCGACCGTCTCGGGCGCCTCGGCGCCGGGGCAGAGCGACCAGCAAAGGCGCACCTGGCCGTCGCCCACCGACAGCGCGCCGTACTTGGTCGAGTTGGTCGCGAGTTCGTGCAGCGCCATGCCGATCTGCTGCGTCGCCTCGGGCCTGAGCCGGATCTCCGGCCCGTCGAGTTCGAGCCGGCCGCCGCCGGGCTCGGCGAACGGGCCGAGCTGCGCCGCGGCGAGGTCGCGCAGCGACGCGCCCCGCCAGTCGCCCCGCACCAGCAGGTCGATCGACCGGCCGAGCCCGAGCAGCCGCCCGCCGAAGCGGCTCTCGAAATCATCCAGCGAACCCGATCGCGCCTTGGTCTGGCGCACCATCGCCTGCATGACGGTCAGCAGGTTCTTGGTGCGGTGCGACAGCTCGCCCACCAGCAGCTTGAGGTGCGCGTCCTGCCGCTGCCGCTCGAGCGCGGCGGCGCGGAACGCGGCGCTCACCTCGTTCGCCTCGCGCAGGCCGAAATGGCGCTCCGGCACGACCGCCCCGTGGCCGAACGCGGTCGCGTCGGCGCGCACCACGTCCATCGGGCGGGCCATCATGCGGCCGAACACCCAGGCGGCGGCGAGCGAAACCAGGAGCAGCGCGACGATGCCCGTCGCGAACAGCTCCCACGACCGGCGCAGCGGCCCTTCGAGGATCGCGGTCGGCACCCACGCCGCGAATTTCCAGCCGGTCAGGATCGAGGTGGTGAAAGCGCCCACCGTGGGTTCGCCGTCGAAATTCGCGGCGCGGAACCTGCCAGACTGGCGGTCGCCGAACAGGCTGTCCGGCCCGGTGTTTCCCTGGCGGCCGACATAGGACGCGGAATTCCGCGTCCGGGCGATGACGCGATGGTCCCGGTCGACGGCCGTAAGGACCCAACCGGGCGGCATGTGCTGTGCCTTGAGGATGTCCAGGATGCGCTCGGGTTCGAGGGTGATGATCAAGACGTACGCGACCTTCCCATCGCGGATCACCGGCGCATTGACGTCGAAGACGTAGTGCTGCGCGACCGTGCCCATGAACAGGCCGGAAACCTGGGGCTCGCGCGTCTCGATCACCTTCAGCGCGGCCTCGGGCGCGGCGGTCTTCGGCAGCTGGGTGCCGTACGCCACGCGTGTATTCACCAGCTCCTGCAGCGTCGGGTCGAGCAGCAGCACGTTCGCGTGGGTCAGCCGGGCGATGCGGGCCGCGAGGCGATAGAAGCTCCGATAGTCGCCGGTATCGAGAAACAGCGAGGTGGCCAGCGTGTTCAGGATGGCGATGTCGCCGGCAATCGCGCGGTCGACGTCGGACATGCCCGCGCGCGCAACGGCGCTCGCGCGACTCTCGGAAACGCTGCGTTCCGATGCGGCGAAGCGCTGGATGGCGAGCCCGGAAACCGCCGCGATCGGCACGATCAGGACAAGTGCGAAGGCAATCAGATGGAGGCGCAGGCTCCACGCGCGCCGCGGACACGTCTTAGCTTGAGAGGCGAACTGTACCATCCTCGTCCGACGCGACATCCGGCATCCGCCGCGCAAGAGTTGAGGCGGACGGCACTACATAGCCGGTCGGGGAACCGAGCGCCACGCGAAAACTCAGTCGACCACCGCGACGGCGTTGATCTCGATGCGGCAGCGCGGATCGGTGGCGAGGCGGACGACCTGGACCGTTGTGGTCGCGGGCTTGGCGGCGCCGAAATACTCGGCCCAGACACGGTTGAGCGCGTCCTGGTCCGCCATGTCGGTAAGGAACCGGTCCGCCGTCACCACGTCGTCGAACGTCGCGCCGACCGCGGCGAGGCCCTTCTTCAGGTTCTCGAGCGCGGCCCGCGCCTGGCCCTCCATGTCCGGGGCCATCGCGTCGAACTCCTCCGGCCGGTGCGGATGGTGGTGGTAGACCGGCGCCGCCGTCACCCCCGCCAGATAGACCGTGCTGCCACCGCGCACCTTGATCGCCGGCGCGTAGGGCATCCACATGTCGGGCGCGTCGGGCCAGTGCACGTGCTCGATGGTCTTGGGCATGGCGAAGCTCCAGCAGTTGTTTCGGCCATTGTACGGATTCCGTTCGCCCTGGGGAGCGGCTTCGCGACGCGAAAGCGCGTCTCGAAGGGCGAGCGGAAGCCCACCGGACCCGTTCGCCCTTCGAGACAGCCCGCCGCTTCGCTCCGGGCTTCCTCAGGACGAACGGGAAAAGGTATCGAACCTTACGATCGGCCGGGGTGACAGTGGGGTTTGGCGGCATTAGAGTTGCCCAACCGAAGCCTTCCCGAAGAGCGCGCATGACCGACTACTGGCTCAGCAAGCTGTTCTACGACCTTCAGGCGCCCGGCCTGGCCGCGGAATACCGCGCCGACCGCGCCAAGGTGCTCGACCGCTACCCGCTGAAGCCGGAGGTGCGCGAGGCGGTGGAGGCCGACGACCTGCCGCTGCTGGCGACCCTGGTGAATGCCTACCTGCTGCGCTTCTACTTCTTCGCCATCGGCATGACGGACGAGGAGTTCATCCGGCGCCTCCGGGCGAGCGCCGCGACGCCCGAGGAGGCGCATCATGGCTGAGCTGGTAGGCGCGTTCGCGGCGAGCCACGGCCCCCTGATCGTGCGTGACTGGGCTGCCGTCTCGTCCGAGCACAAGGCGCGGCTGACCGGCGCGTTCGAGGAGCTGGGCCGGCGCATGCAGTCCGCCCGGCCCGATACGATAATCGTGGTCGCGCCCGACCACTGGGTGAATTTTTTCCTCGACAACATGCCGAGCGTCTGCCTCGGCGTCGGCGAGACCCACGAGGGCCCGCCCGAGCCGTTCCTCAGGGATTTCCCGCACAAGACCCTGGCAGGCGACCCGGCTTTGGCCATGCATATCGCGAACACGGCCGCCGCCAACGATTTCGAGCCGTCGCTGTCGCACCACCTGGTACTCGACCACGGGTCCTGCATCCCGCTGTGGCGCATGAACCTGCCTGAGATGCCGAGGATCGTGCCGCTGATCGTCAACGCCATCGAGCCGCCCTTCCCTTCCGTCCATCGCTGCATCGCCTGGGGCAAGCTGATCGCCGAGGCGGTGGGGCGTTTCCCGGGGGACCGGCGCGTCGCGGTGCTGGCGACGGGCGGGCTCAGCCATTCGATCGGCGAGCCGACGATGGGCGACATTGACGAGGCGTTCGACGAGACCTGCATCCGCATGTTCCGCCAGGGCGGCGAGGCCGAGCTCTCCTCGGTCATCGAGGACGCGCTGACGCGCACCGGCAATGGCGGGCAGGAGGTGCGGAGCTGGGCGGTGGCGCACGGCGCCGCCGGCGCCCGGGGCTTCGATCTGATCGATTATCTGCCCGTGCCCGAGGTCTATGTCGGGTGCGGCTTCGCGCATTGGGCAAGTTGAGGGACCTATGAAGCTGCTGACCATCGACCGCGGACCGCACGGGCATGTCGGCGTCCTGATGGGCGAGGGCGAGGTGCTGGACCTCGCCGCCCTCGCCCTCGTCTGGCCGCCCGCGCGCATGATTCCGCCGACGCTGCGGGGCATCCTGGAGGTCGGGCCCGACGCGCTCGATGCCGTGAAGCGCGCCGTCGAGCACGTCTTCCGCATGGGCGCCGACGAGCGCCACGCCTTCGCCGCGCAGCAGGGCGTGCGCTCCTTGGCCAATACGCCCCTGCGCGCGCCGATCCCCGAGCCGCGCCTGATCCTGTCGGCCGGCATGAATTACGGCCGGCATCTGAAGGAGATGTCGGGCACGCCGACGCCCGATTACCCCACCGCCTTCATCAAGCCGATGTCGTCGCTCACCGGGTCAGGCAAGCCGATCGTCGTGCCGCCGCAATGTCCCGACATGATCGATTTCGAGGGCGAGTTCACCTTCGTGTTCGGCCGCGCCTGCCACCGCGTCTCCGAGGCCGAGGCGATGGACTATGTCGGCGGCTACACCATCGCCAACGACGTCTCGGCGCGCAACTGGGCGCCCGAGTTCTTCGCCGCCAAGGGCAATTTCGACGCGATCCACACCTGGGAGCGCAACATCATGGGCAAGCTGCTGCCCAGCTTCACGCCCTGCGGCCCGGTGATGGCAACCGCCGACGAGATCAAGGACCCGCACGACCTGCAGATGACGCTGACGCTGAACGGCGAGGTGATGCAGTCGACCAAGACCGATGACCTCATCTTCAAGCTGCCGGCGCTGATCTCGTACTTCTCGCAGTGGTTCCAGTTCTCGCCCGGCGACCTCGTCACCACCGGCTCGCCCTCGGGTGTCGGGTTCGGGCGCAACCCGAAGGTGTTCATGCATGCGGGCGACACGGTCGAGGTCGAGGTCGAGGGCATCGGCAAGCTGTCGAACAAGCTCGTCGACGCGGGAAATGCGTGAACGACCGGCTGTCATCCCGGCCGAGCCGCGCGTCGCGGCGAGAGCCGGGACCCATCTTCCCGCGCCAGGGGTGCAGCGCTATAGGCCCCGGCTCGGCTCGCTTCGCTCGCCGTCCGGGGTGACAAGCTGATTTACTGAGATATCCACGACACGAAATCCAAGGGAACGCATCATGGGACTGTACGGGATCGGCCAGCCTGTTCCGCGCGAGGAGGACCCGCGGCTTCTGCGCGGCCACGGGCGCTATGTCGACGACGTCACGCTGTCGCGCGAGGCGCGCGCCTACGTGCTGCGCTCGCCCTATGCGGCGGCGCGCATCAAGGCCATCGACGCCGGCAAGGCGCGCCAGTCGCCGGGCGTGCTGTGCGTGCTGACCGCGGCCGAGATGAAGAAGCGCGGGCTGGGCGCGATGTCGCCGGTCCTGCCGCGCAAGAAGCATGACGGCTCGCCCGCCTTCGTCTCCCCCCAGCCTTTGCTCGCGGGCGAGCGGGTGCGCTATGTCGGCGACCCGGTGGCGTTCGTCGTCGCCGAGACGGTCGACCAGGCGAAGGACGCGGCCGAGCTGATCGAGGTCGAGTACGAGCCCCTGCCCTGCGTGGTTTCGGCCGAGGACGCGCTCGCCCCCGGCGCGCCCGCCGTGCATGACGAGTGCCCGGGCAACGAGGCCTGGACCCACGAGGTGGGAGACAAGGCCAAGACCGACGCCGCCTTCGCCAAGGCGGCGAAAATCGTCAAGCAGCGCATCGTCATCAATCGCATCACCGCGAACTCGATGGAGCCGCGCGGCTGCCTCGCCGAATACGACCCCGAGGAGGATTTCTACACGCTGCGCTGCACGGTGCAGTCGGTGCACGGCACGCGCGCGACTTTGTCGTCGCAGCTCTTCAAGAAGCCGCAGACCCATTTCCGCGTGATCTGCGACAATATGGGCGGCGGGTTCGGCATGAAGGGCGGCGCCGCGCCGGAATACGCGCTCGCGCTGTGGGCGGCCGAGGTGACCGGCCGGCCGGTGAAGTGGATCGCCGAGCGGTCGGAGGGCATCGCCACCGACGAGCAGGCGCGCGACAGCGTGGTCGAGACCGAGCTGGCGCTGGACGAGAACGCCAAGTTCCTCGCGCTCCGCACGGTGCACAAGGCGTCGATCGGCGCCTACAACACGTCCGAGCGCAACATCATGCCGACCATCGTCGCGCTCGGCTGCCTCAACAACACCTACCGGTTCGAGGCGATCCACGCGACCGTGATCGGCACGCTGGTCAACTGCATGATGATCGCGTTCTACCGCGGCGGCGGCCGGCCGGAGCCGCTCTACGTCATCGAATCCATCGTCGACGTGGCGGCGCGCGAGCTGGGCATGGACCCGGCCGAGCTGCGCCGGCGCAACAACATCGCGCCCGACGCCATGCCCTACACCACGGCGATGCGCGCGGTCTACGACGTGGGCGACTTCCCCCACATCTTCGCCGAGGCGGAGAAGCATATCGGCTATGCCGAGGCCGACAAGCGCCGCGAAGACGCGAAGAAGCGCGGCAAGCTGCTCGGCATCGGCATCGCCTCGCACATCGCGCCGTCCGCCGGCCGCGACTACGAGCATGCGGAGATCCGCTTCGACCCGTCGGGCTCGGTGACCCTGATCACCGGCGCGATGGATCACGGCCAGGGCCACGGCACGACCTTCAAGCAGGTGCTGTCGCAGAAGCTCGGCATCGACGCCGAGCGCATCCGCTACCGGTTCGGCGACACCGACGTCGTGACCCAGGGCATCGGCACGTTCGGCTCGCGCTCGGCGGTGCTGGCCGGCTCCGCCGTGTGGGTCGCGGCCGACCGCATCATCGACAAGGGCAAGAAGCTCGCCGCACACTTCCTCGAGGCGGCCGAGGCCGACATCACCTTCGAGGCCGGCAGGTTCACCGTCGCCGGTACCGACCGGTCGATCGAGCTGATGGACGTGGCGCGCCGGTCGTTCCACCAGGACATGATGCCGAAGGGCGTCGAGGTCGGGCTCGCCGAGCGTGCTGATTACGGCGAGGGCGTCACCGCCACCTTCCCCAACGGCACGCATATCTGCGAGGTCGAGATCGACCCCGACACGGGGCGGCTGGAGCTCACCCGCTACATCGCGGTCGACGACGTGGGCACGATGATCAACCCGCTGCTGGTCGAGGGCCAGATGATCGGCGGCATCGTGCAGGGCGCCGGCCAGGCGATGATGGAGGACATCGTCTACGACAAGGAGTTGGGCCAGCTCGTCACCGGCTCGTTCCAGGACTACTGCATGCCGCGCGCCGACGACTTCCCGATGTTCGAGATGTGGAACGAGAACATCCCGACCAAGCGCAACCCGCTGGGCGTCAAGGGCGCGGGCGAAGCCGGCACGTGCGGCGCGATCCCGGCGGTGATGAACGCGGTCAACGACGCGCTGTTCCACGCCGGCGCGGCGCGCATCGAGATGCCCGCGACGCCCGAGAAAGTCTGGCGCGCGCTGAACGCCAACGGCGCCGCGCGGTAGGGTCTACCCCTCTAAAGCGGCGCTACGCCGTCACGTCCTCGGCAAGCGGCACCTTGGTGATCTTGTGCGCCTGGAGGGCGGGCAGCACGTCCTTCGCGAAGCGGCGGATCTGCGCCATGAACTGATCGTGCGGTACCGCGCCGCGGTTGAGGTGCAGCAGCACCGTGTTCGCCCCGGCGTGTTCAGCCGCGGCGACGATGCGCGATGTCACCTCGTCCGGCGTGCCCCACGGCATCTCCTGCGCGCGGGCGCGCACGTCGTCCATCGTCATGTTGCGGAAATCGGCCCGCAGCCGCCCGGCCGCGCGCAGATTCTCCGGTCGCACGTAATCGGTGGACGCGGTGGTGACGTAGCCCGCCTTGCGGTTGACGTCGGTCTCGGTGACGTTGCCGTGGCTGAAGAGCGTACGGTTGAAATAGAGGAAGTATGGACCGTACTCCGCGACGGCCTGTTCCTTGGAGTCAGCGACCCAGCCGATGGCGCCGACGTTCAGATGGTCCGGCGTGATCCGGTGGCCGGCCCCCGCCAGGCACTTCGCGTAGTAGCGGATGATGTCCTCGCGCAGGCCGAGATTGCCCTCGCCCGGCGTGATCGGGACGTCGTTGCGCCCCGCCCATTCGATCGATTCCTTCGAGCCGGTGATCGGAATCCACACCGGCGGGCGCGGCTGCTGCATCGGGCGCGGCCAGATCGCCACATCGTGGTATTGCCAGAACCTTCCTTCGAAGGAGAACACCTCCTCGGCCCAGGCGCGGGTCACGATCTCGTAGGCCTCCTCGAACCGGGCGCGCGAATCGGCGAGCGGCACGTTGTGCACCTGATATTCGCGCGGGATGCCGCGCGCGAAGCCCGAGATCAGCCTGCCGTTCGACAGGCAGTCGATCATGGCGAGCTCCTCGGCGAGGCGCAGCGGCTCGTGCAGCGGCAGCAGGTTGCCGTAGATCAGCAGCTTGCAGTTCTTCGTGCGCTGCGCCGCCGAGGCGGCCATCAGATTTGGCGAGTTCATCAGCCCGTAGGGCGAGGCGTGATGCTCGTTGAAGCCGATCCCGTCGAAGCCCAGCCGGTCGATCTCCTCCCACGCCTCGAGATGCTCGGCGTAGGTGCGCGCCGCCACCTCGGGCTTCACGTATCGCTTCGCCAGCGGATAGGGCAGCTCGGTCCCCTCCTTCAGATGGTCGAGATGCTCGGCGTAAGGCAGAAGGTCGAACACGAAGACTTTCATAGGCGGGGCTCTCCCTGGGGGGCGGACTGGCGGGGCGATTAGACCATATCGCCCCGCCACCGCAACCCGCCCGTGCCGATGAGGGCGCGTTGACTTGCATCAAGGCGGGGGCCACCTGATCGGCGATGATGATGGTTGGAGGTGTCGCATGGCGATGGACTGGCAGGAGATGGAGGCGGCGATCCTCGAGCTGATCGACGAGGCCG
Organism: uncultured Alphaproteobacteria bacterium; assembly: GCA_963826605.1. Taxonomy (GTDB): domain Bacteria; phylum Pseudomonadota; class Alphaproteobacteria; order MPNO01; family DASWLB01; genus CAWGHZ01. The sequence goes on along the minus strand of CAWGXN010000001.1, from coordinate 497,034 downwards.
AGGGGGACCAGGGCGACGCGCATGAGATTTATCTCCGCGTGCGCCAGATGCTCGACCAGCTTCGGGCGATGAACATGCCCGTGCCGGACGATCTGGCCCGGCTGGAGCGCGAGCTGGAGGAACAGTTCGCCGCTGACCAGGACCCCGGCAAGAACGGCTGAGTGCGCGGCCGCCGGTGGGCGGCTTCCTACCCCGGCAGTGGGCGACATCCCGTCCGAAGGCGGCGCGGAACCCGTGGCGCAGCGGTCGCGAACGCGTTACGATTTCGCCAGACGCGCAGAAGACGTGCAGCGAAATTTCGCAACCGGGAGGGGATGCCCATGTCGATCCATCGTCCGATCCTTGCCGCCGCGACCGCACTCGCGCTCGCGGTGCCGGCGGTCCACGAGGCCCGCGCCGTCGAGTTCACCTACGGCGCCTGGCCGCCGGCGGTCGAGTATCTCAACCGCGTCGGGCTGCCGAAGGTCTTCGCGCTGATCGAGAAGGAGACGCACGGCGCGGTGAAGTGGAAGGACGTTGCGGGCGGCCAGCTCGCCGGCCCGAAGGAAACCTTCCAGGCCGTGCAGGACGGGCTGATGCAGGCGGGGCTCGGCATTTCCACCTACGTGCCGAACCGCGTGCCGGCGCTCAACGTGATCTATTCGACCGTTGTGTTCGGCAGCGACACGGTGGGCGCGACCGGCGCCGCGCTCGAGACACTGACGCTGCACTGCCCGCAATGCCTGGCCGACTTCAAGAAGATGAACGCCGTGCCGCTGGCCGGCTGGACCAGCTCTCCCTACCAGCTCGACTGCCGCGAGCCGGTGAAGTCGCTCGCCGACCTCAAGGGCAAGCGCGTGCGCGCGACCGGCGGCAACAACGACCTGATGCAGATGGCCGGCGCGGTGCCGGTGGCCGCGACCCTGGTCGAGGCGGTGAGCCTCCTGCAGCGCGGCGGGCTCGACTGCACGTTCGGCGTCACGGGCTGGCTCAAGGCGTTCGGCTATGCCGACTTCGCCAAGTATCTCACCGACTATCCGCTCGGCCTCACCGGCCCCGCCATCGGGCTGATGATGAACCGCGACGCGTGGAACAAGCTCACCAAGGACCAGAAGATCGCGCACATGAAGGGCGCGGCGCTTCTCTCGGCGATGGAATCGATCGGCCAGTTCGTCGTCGAGAACGAGGAGATCCTGCACTGGGTCGAGAAGAACAAGGGCGTCAAGGTGGTGAAGGCCGATACGAAGGAATTCGACGAGCTTGCCACGAGGTTCGACGCCGCCCAGCGCAAGACGATCATCGCCAACGCCGAGAAGTTCGGCGTGAAGAACCCGGGCGAGATCATCGATACCTACGCCAAGATGCGCGAGAAGTGGGGCAAGCTGTCGCCGGGCATCGGCCGCGACATCGACAAGTTCGCCGACGCGATCTGGAACGAGATCTACGCCAAGGTCGATCCCGACCAGCTTTAGGCGCGTTGCGGTGACCTACCGCCCTGCCGTCATTGCGAGCGAAGCGAAGCGATCCAGCCTTGTCCTGGATTGCTTCGTCGCTGCGCTCCTCGCAATGACGGACCCATTTCCACCGGGCATCTGAACGGGCGGCACCCATGGACCGCGCGCTCCGCTGGCTGGCGATCCCGATCCACGCCGTGATGTGGGTGGGGCTGGTTGCCGGCTTCCTGATGATGACGCATGTGACGGCCGACGTGACCGGCCGGACCGTGTTCAACCACCCGTTCAGCGGCACGACCGAGATCGTCTCCGCCTACTACATGGTGGCGGTGGCGTACCTGCCCTGGGCGTGGATCGCCTCGCGCGACGCGCACATCCGGGTGGAGCTGTTCACCCGATTCTGCTCGCCGCGGACGATCGCCTGGATCGATACGATCGTCCAGGTGATCACTGCCGTCTATGTCGGGTTCTTCACCTGGGAAACATGGATCCGCGCCGGCGAGCAGATGGCGGCCAATGAATCCTGGCAGGCGGGGAGCGCCTACATCCCGATCTGGCCAAGCCGCTGGCTGCTGCCCGTCGCCGGTGCGCTGATGGTGGCCTATCTTGTCCTGCGCGTGATCCGCGACGTGCGGCGCAGGCTCGGGCTGGACCCGATGCCGGAGGCCGCACCGTGAGCGCGCTCACCGTTTCCATCATCAGCCTGGTCGCGATCCTGGCGCTGATCGCGGTCCGCATCCCGATCGGCGTCGCACTCGGCGGCGTGTCGTTCCTCGGCTTCTGGTACCTGATCAACCTGCACGTCGCGATCAGCGTGATCCGCGACACGCCCTTCACCTTCTCGGCGAGCTGGGACCTGACGGCGATCCCGATGTTCCTGCTGATGGGCTCGGTCGCGACCAACTCGGGTATCTCGTCGGCGCTGTTCCGCGCCGCCCGGCTCTGGTTCGGCAACCTGCCGGGCGGGCTCGCCGTGGCCACCAACTTCGCCTGCGCCGGATTCGCCGCCGCCTGCGGCTCGTCGGTCGCCGCCGCCGCGGCGATGGCGCGCCTCGCCATTCCCGAGATGCTCGAGCAGGGCTACGACAAGTCGCTCGCCGCCGGCGTGGTCGCCTCGGCCGGCACGCTCGCCGCCCTGATCCCGCCCTCGATCCTGTTCGTGCTGTATGGCATCTTCGCCCAGGTCTCGATCGCCAAGCTGCTGATCGCGGGCGTGCTGCCGGGCCTTCTCACGGCCGCGGTCTACGCGACCATGCTGGTGACGCGCTGCCGGATGCGGCCGGAGATCGCGCCCAAGCTGCCCGTCACCGACCGCGCCGTCCTCCGGCGCGAGCGCTGGCAGGCGCTGGGCGAGGTGTGGCCCCTCCTCGCCCTGATCCTCGGCATCATAGGCGGGCTGTATGGCGGGGTGGTGACCCCGACCGAGGCGGGCGCGGCCGGCGCGTTCCTCGCGACGGTCATCGGCGTCCTCCGCGGCAAGCTCGGCGTCAAGGGCTTCCTCAGCGCGCTCGAGGACGCGATGGGCACCACCGCCCAGATCTTCTTCGTCGGCATGGGCGCGGTGATGTACACCAAGCTACTCGCCTTCGCCGGCGTCGCCGCCATGTTCGCCGGCATGATCGGCGACTGGGCGCTCGACCCGACGCTGCTGGTGGTCGCCGCCTCGCTGATCTACCTGGTGCTCGGCATGTTCCTCGACCCGCTGGGGATCGTGCTCATCACCATCCCCGTGCTGGTGCCGATGTTCCAGGCGCTCAACCTCGATCTCGTCTGGCTGGGCGTGCTTGTCGTGAAATATGTGGAGATCGGGTTGCTGACCCCGCCCGTGGGGTTCAACGTGTACGTGGTGAAATCGGTGGTGGGCGACGGCATTCCGCTCGAGACCATCTTCCGCGGGTGCTTCTGGTTCCTCGGCTGCGAGGTGATCATCATGACGCTGCTGATCGCCTTCCCGGAGATCTCGCTCTGGCTGCCGTCGACGATGTGACATGCGCCATCCGACCGAGCGCCTGAACGATCCCGTCGATCCGGCCCTGCCGGACTACCCCACGATCGTGCACGCGATCGACTTCGCGGCGCGGCACGCGGCCGACCGCAACGCGCTGCACTGCGACGGCAGGACGCTGAACTACGCCGAGCTGGTGCGCTGCATGGGCGGGCTCGCCGACCGGCTGGGCACGCTGGGCGCGCGCGGAAGCCGCGTCGTGCTGCTGATGAACAACTCGGTCGAGATGGCGGTCGCCTCGCTCGCCGCGATGGCCGCCGGCGCGCAGGTCGCGCCGATGAACCCCGCCTATACCGACCGCGAGATGACGCCGCTGATGGCCGACACCGCCCCCGCCGTCATCGTCGCCGCGCCCGAGCACGAGGCCAAGGCGCGCGCCCAGGCGGCGAAGCTCGCCGGGTGCAAGGTCGAGGTGATCGAGCCCGACGGCCGCGCCATCCGCGCCTGGGCGGCCGACGCGGGCATCACCCTGCCCCGCCCCCTCCCTGCGCCGGACGACCGGTCCTGCATCTTCTTCACCGGCGGCACCACGGGCGTGCCCAAGGGCGCCGAGCACACCCATGCCGGGCTGGTGTCGTACTGCCGCCAGATCACCTCGCTGTGGCCGATGGATTTCGACGCCGAACGGCTTCTGATCGTCGCGCCGATGTTCCACGTGTTCGGCCATCATTTCGGCTGCCTGTGGGCGATGTATATCCGCGGCAGCCTGGTCATCGTGCCGCGCTACAAGCCCGAGATCGTGCTGGCCGAGCTCGACCGGCACCGCGTCACCGTGTTCCCGGGCGGTCCGGCCTCGATCTATTTCGGCCTGCTCGCCCACGAGAATTTCGACGCCACCGACCTGTCCGCGCTCAAGTTCTGCCTGGCCGGAGGCGCGCCCATCCCCGGCGCGCTCCTGGAGACATGGGAGAAGAAGACCGGCGCTCCGATCCTCGAAGGGCTCGGCATGTCCGAGGGCGCGCCCGTCACCTGCAGCCCGGTCGACGCGCCGCGCAAGCTGATGTCGGTCGGCATCGTGCCGCCCGAGACCGACATCCAGATCGTCGATCTCGAGACCGGCACGCAGCCCGTGCCGGCGGGCGGGCGCGGCGAGCTCCGCGTGCGCGGCCCGCAATTCACCATCGGCTACCGCAACCGGCCGGACGAGACGTCGAACGCCATCCGCGACGGCTGGCTGTACACCGGCGACATCGGCTATTTCGACGAGGAGGGCTATCTGTTCGTCGTCGACCGCAAGAAGGAGCTGATCTTCGTCGGCGGCTACAACGTCTATCCGCGCGAGATCGACGAGGTGCTGCACGCCCACCCCGCGGTGCACGAGGCCGCCGCCGTCGGCATGCCCGACGAGTTCCGTGGCGAGGTGGTGAAGGCGTTCGTCGCGCTCAAGCCCGGTGCCGCCACCACCGCGGACGAGATCAAGGCCTGGTGCGCCGAACGGCTCGCCCCTTACAAAGTGCCGGTTGCCGTCGAGATCGTCGACGCCCTGCCCAAATCGGGCGCCGCCAAGATCGACAAGCTCGCCCTGCGCGGCCTGCGGTAACCCCCTGCAATCCCGCTCGCCGGCCTTCGACAACCCTGTCCTGAATAACCCCTTTGCCGTTCGTGCTGAGTGCGGCCGAGCGGAGCGAGGCGCGTATCGAAGCGCGAACGGCAGAACTTCCCGGCCGCGTTCGCCATTCGGGCCAATCAGGGCGCACGGGAATTAGAGCTGCGAAACAATCCAGGACGGCCACTCCGGCTCTGGTTCGCTTTACCCCGCGGTCGGCACGCCCGGCCATGCCGTCTCTCTGTGCCTCTGCAGCAAATCGCGCTATCGTCCGCCCAACGCAAGGCACGGGGGACGAGATGAAGGCCACGGTCAACGGCATCACGCTCAACTACGTCATCGAAGGGCGCGAGGGCGCGCCCTGGCTCACCTTGTCCAACTCGCTGGCGACCGACCTCACGATGTGGGATGACCAGGTCGCGGCGCTGAAATCCGACTGGCACATTCTCCGCTACGACAAGCGCGGCCACGGCGCCACGCCCGCGCCGACCCCGCCCTGGCTGATGAAGGACCTGGTCGCCGACGTGCTCGCGCTGTGGGACCATCTCGGCATCGAGCGCTCGCATTTCGGCGGCGTGTCGATCGGCGGCATGACGGCGCTCGGCCTCGCGCTCGACCATCCTGACCGGGTCGCGACCATCACCGTCGCGGATTCGCGCGCCGACGCGCCCGAGCCCTACCGCGCCAACTGGCCGCCGCGCATCGAAATCGCGAAGTCGCAAGGCATGGCGCCGCTCGCCGATCCCACCGTCGAGCGCTGGTTCACCGAAGGATACCGCCAGGCGCACCCCGACGTGATCGAGCGCTTCCGCAAGATGGTGACCGACACCTCGGTCGACGGCTATGTCGGGTGCGGCCACGCGCTGGTGAACCTCGACTATCTGCCGCGCATCGGCACCATCAAGACGCCGACCCTGATCCTGTGCGGCCTGCAAGACGGCATGCTCGAGCCGTCGCGCGACATGCACAAGCGCATCCCGCATTCGGAATACGCCGAGTTCGGCCCAGCCGGCCACATTTCCAACGTCGAGCAGCCGGAGCGCTTCACCGCCGCGCTGGCGGGCTTCCTCGCCAAGCACCGGAACGCGTGACGTGGCGCAGACCTTCCGCGAGCGGGCGGACGCCCGGACCGTCCCGCTGATCGCGCTGGAGAAGGACAATTTCGTCGCCTGGCTCAAGGGCCAGGATGCGGCGCTCAAGTCGTGGGTGGCCGCCACCGACTTCAAGGCCCAGCCCGGCACGTGGCGGATGGTCGCCGGGCGCGACGGCGCGCTCGCGCGCGTGCTGGTCGGCGTCGATCCCGCCCAACCCTACGCCGGTTGGGCCGCGGTCGCCGCCGCCCTGCCGCCCGGCAGCTACCGGATCGAGGGGCGGCTCGACGCGCGCGACGCGACGCAGGCCGGCCTCGCCTGGGCGCTCGCCGCCTACAAGTTCGCCCGCTACAAGTCGGACGCGACGCCCGGCCCGGCGCGCGCACTGGTCTGGCCCGAGCGCTGCGACCGCGCCTATGTGCGCCACACCGCCGAGGCGACGGTGCTGGTGCGCGACCTGATCAACACGCCGACCGAGGATCTCGGCCCGGCGGAGCTTGCCGCCGCCGCGCGCGCCCTCGCCCGCAAGCACAAGGCGCGCTGCACGGTGATCGTCGGCGACCAGCTTCTCGCGCGCAACTACCCCACCGTGCACGCCGTCGGCCGCGCGTCGTCGCGCCCGCCGCGGCTGATCGACATCACCTGGGGGCGCGCATCCGACCCCAAGGTCACGCTGTGCGGCAAGGGCGTGTGCTTCGACACCGGCGGGCTCGACCTCAAGCAGGCATCGGGCATGCTGCGCATGAAGAAGGACATGGGCGGCGGCGCGCACGTCCTCGGCCTCGCCCACATGATCATGTCGGCCCGCCTGCCGGTGCGGCTGCGCGTGCTGGTGCCGGCGGTCGAGAACTCCGTCTCCGGCAATGCCATCCGCCCGCTCGACGTGGTGAAGACGCGCAAGGGCATCACCGTCGAGATCGGCAACACCGACGCCGAGGGCCGGCTGATCTTGTGCGACGCGCTGGCCGAGGCCGACCGCGAGAAGCCGGCGGTGATCGTCGACTACGCGACGCTCACCGGCGCGGCGCGCGTGGCGCTGGGGCCCGACCTGCCGGCGCTGTTCTGCAACGACGACAAACTGGGCCGACGCCGCGCTCGCGGCCGGCACGCGCGAAGGCGACCCGATGTGGCGCATGCCGCTGTGGAAGCCTTATCGCGAGATGCTGAACAGCCCGGTCGCCGACATCAACAACGTCTCGGAGGGCGGCCAGGGCGGGGCGATCACCGCGGCGCTGTATCTCAACGAGTTCGTCAGCCCCGGGACGCCGTGGCTCCATATCGACCTGATGGCGTGGAACGGGCGCGACCGGCCGGGCAAGCCGCAGGGCGGCGAGGCGCAGGCCATGCGCGCCGTCTACGGCCTGATCGCCGAGCGGTTCGGAACGCGCAAGCCGCAGCGCGGACGGAGGACAAGCCGATGAACGGAGCCGAGCGGCGCGAATTCGTCCGCAAGCACCGCACCTGCGTGTACGGCTATGCGCGCCAGGCGCACGGCCCGTCGATGTCGGTGGTCTATTACGTGATGGACGGCGACGACATACTTGTCTCAACCATGCTGGGCCGGGCGAAGGCGAAGGCGGTCGCACGCAACCCGCAGGTCTCGCTCTGCATCCTCGACGAGAATTGGCCGCCGACCTACCTGCTGGTCTATGGCCGGGCGAAGATCGAACAGGAAGGCGGCGAGGAGTTGATGGCGCGCGTCGTCGAGCTGATGGCGAGCCAGCCCATGCCGAAGGCGGAGCGCGAGCGGATCTATGAGCTTGCCCGCAAGGAGGGCCGCGTGGTCGTGCGCATCACGCCCGAATCCACGTTCGAATCGCCGCCGCGCCACGTCTGGCAGCCCGACGACGTGAAGTCCCTGTCGCACGGCTATGGCGCGACGCTGCCCTGGGACGCGGCATAGGTTCGCGCCGCCGTTCGTCCGAAGGGCCTCAGCCCCTACTCCGCCGGCTCCCAGTCGACGAACACCTCGTCCCAGGTGCCCTGGGTCGACGCCTTCGAGTATTCCGTCGAGCGGTTCTCGAAGAAGTTGGTGTGCTCCATGCCGTTGAGCATCTCGTCCATCCAGGGCAGCGGGTTCGCCGTCATCCGGTAGATCGGCTGCAGCCCGAGCTGGGCGAGGCGGCGGTCGGCGATGTAGCGGATGTATTGCTTCACCTCCTTCGCCTCGAGCCCCTCGATGCCGCCGAGCTCGAAGGAGAGGTCGATGAACGCGTCCTCATGCGTGACCACCGTGTTGCAGATCTCGACCAGCTCGCGCTGGAACGGCTCGGTCCACAGCTCGGGATTCTCGGAGATGAAGGTGCGGAACAGCTTGATGATCGAGTTGGTGTGCAGCGATTCGTCGCGCACCGACCACGACACGATCTGGCCCATCCCCTTCATCTTGTTGAAGCGCGGGAAGTTCATCAGGATCGCGAACGAGGCGAAGAGCTGCAGCCCCTCGGTGAAGCCGCCGAACACGGCCAGCGTCTTGGCGATGTCGGGCTTCGTGCCGACGCCGAACTGCTGCATGTAGTCGTACTTGTCCTTCATCTCCTTGTAGTGGAGGAAGGCCTGGTACTCGGTGTGCGGCATGCCGATCGTGTCGAGCAGGTGCGAGTAGGCCGCGATATGCACCGTCTCCATGTTGGAGAAGGCGGCCAGCATCATCTGGATCTCGGTCGGCTTGAACACCCGCGCGTAGTGCTTCATGTAGCAGTTGTTCACCTCGATGTCGGACTGGGTGAAGAACCGGAAGATCTGGGTCAGCGTGTGGCGCTCGGCGGCCGTGAGCTTGTGGTGCCAGTCCTTCACGTCGTCGGCGAGCGGCACCTCCTCCGGCAGCCAGTGGATCTTCTGCTGCGTCAGCCAGGCGTCGTACGCCCAGGGATAGGTGAATGGCTTGTAGGCGACCTTGGCGTCGAGAAGTGACATGGCGGGCGCTCCGATGCTCTCATTTCTTATGTGGCGGACGCAAATCTGATGGCCGCAACGGCAAATCGTCGACAGGCGGGACGAGACGGCTCAAAGAACGCTGTGGACGACGCGGAGACCTTGCCGCCCAACCGTCCTTGACCCCCTCCCTAGGCCCTCCCCCTCAAGGGGGAGGGATGGGGAGGGGGTCGCGCGCAGCGCGCCCGCCCCTCACCGCCACGCCTGCGGATCGTCGCGAAGCTCGGACGAGCCGTAGAGGATGGTAGCGACCACGTCGGACAGCTCGGCGAGACCGGCGGCGGCCGGCTGGACCGAACGCACCTCGCAGCCCTCGGTCACCAGCGCGAGGCGGCCGCCCTCGGACTCGACCACCAGGACCAGCTCGCGGCCGAGCTCGAACCGGCGCGCCACCTGCCAGTCGCGGCCGGCATAGGCGATGACCGCACCACGGTCCTCGAACCGGCGCGCTACTGGCACGACAGGCACTCCTCGTAGTCGTTACTGTTGGCGGTCGGGCTGGCCGGCGCGGCGGCAAGCGGCAGCTCGACCGTCTCGGGCTTGACCGCGGCGACGACCGGCGCCTCGCCCGACGCGGCCTTCAGCGACAGGTCGGACTCCGCCCGCTGGATCGAGCGCGAGCGGCAGTAGTAGAGCGACTTGCAGCCGCGCTTCCAAGCCCGGTAGTGGATGTCGTGCAGCGTCTTCTTGTGCACGTCGCCGGCCAGGAAGATGTTCACCGACTGCGACTGGCAGATATAGGGCGCGCGGTCGGCGGCGAGATCGACGATCCAGCGCTGGTCGAGCTCGAACGCTGTCTTGAACACCTGCTTCTCGAGCTCGTCGAGGAAGTCGAGATGCTGGACCGAGCCCTCGTTCAGCGTGATCGAGCGCCAAGTCTCGTCGTCGTCATGGCCGCGCTCGGCGAGAAGCTGCTTCAGGTACTTGTTGCGGACGGTGAACGAGCCCGACAGCGTCTTGTGCGTGAACGCGTTGGCGACGTTGGGCTCGATGCCGGGCGACGACCCGCCGGTGATGATCGAGATCGACGCGGTCGGCGCGATCGCCATCTTGCACGAGAACCGTTCCATGATGCCGTACTCGGCGGCGTCGGGGCACGGGCCGCGCTCGGCGGCGAGCGTGCGCGACGCGGCGTCGGCCTGGGTGCGGATGTGGGCGAACATCTTCTTGTTCCACACGCGCGCCATCACCGACTCGATCGGCACGTGCTGCGCCTGCAGGAACGAGTGCAGCCCCATGACGCCGAGCCCGACCGAGCGTTCGCGCGCGGCGGAATAGGCGGCGCGCTCCATCGAATCGGGCGCCTTGTCGATGAAGTCCTGCAGCACGTTGTCGAGGAAGCGCATCACGTCCTCGATGAAGCGCGGGTCGTCCTTCCACTCGAGGAACAGCTCGAGGTTGAGAGAGCAGAGGCAGCACACGGCCGTGCGGTCCTTGCCGAACTTGTCGGGCCCCGTCGGCAGCGTGATCTCGCTGCACAGGTTCGACATCTTCACCTCGTAGCCGGCGAGCTTGTGGTGCTCGGGCAGCGCCTTGTTCACATGGTCGATGAAGATGAGGTAGGGCTCGCCCGACTCGATCCGCTGGGTGAGCAGGCGGATCCACAGGTCGCGGGCCTTCACGCTGCGGATGATCGACTGGTCCTTGGGGCTGCGCAGCGGCCATTCCTCGTCGCGCTCCACGGCGCGCATGAACTCGTCGGGAATGATCACGCCATGATGCAGGTTGAGCGCCTTGCGATTGGGGTCGCCGCCGGTCGGCCGGCGCATCTCGATGAATTCCTCGATCTCGGGATGGTCGACCCGTACATAGACCGCCGCCGAGCCGCGCCGCAGCGAGCCCTGCGAGATGGCGAGGGTGAGCGAATCCATCACCCGGATGAACGGGATGATGCCCGAGGTCTTGCCGTTATGGCCGACCCTCTCGCCGATCGAGCGCAGGTTGCCCCAATAGCTGCCGATGCCGCCGCCGCGCGCGGCGAGCCATACATTCTCGTTCCACAGCCCGACGATGCCGTCGAGCGAATCCGACGCCTCGTTGAGGAAGCACGAAATCGGCAAACCGCGCTCGGTGCCGCCGTTCGACAGCACGGGCGTCGAGGGCATGAACCACAAATTCGAGATGTAGTCGTAGATGCGCTGGGCGTGCGCCGAATCGTCGCCGTAATGCATGGCGACGCGCGCCACCAGGTCCTGGAAGCCCTTATCCGTCGCCAGCAGATAGCGGTCCTCGAGCACCGCCCGGCCGAAATCGGTCAGCTTCTCGTTGCGGGAATCGTCGACGCGGATGCGGATGCCCCGCCCGTTCTGAACAACTCGTCCTTCGGCCGCTTCGATCGACAGCTCGTTCTGGATTCCGTCAGGCACCCCACCCTCCCCAAGCGGTTCCGGGCGCCCGGCGCGGGCATGACGGGGGCGTCGACCGACACCTTGCGCGGTTTCCCGCCCCCCGGGCCCGGGGTGATCCCCGGATTCATGTGCTTCGCGTCAGGCGTCGTTAGGACTGCGGATACTGCGCCCGACCGGTGATTCGAATCAACTAGTTCTTGGGGGTGGAACGAGCACGGACCCTACATATGGGGCGCGCGAGGGGTCAGCGCCGGTCGCGGGCGATGCGGTCGAAGGCGGCCAGCGTCTCCGGCCCGACATGGTGCTCGATCCCCTCGGCATCGGCGCGCGCCGCCTCTTCGGGCACGCCGATGGCGCGCAGGAACTCGAACACGATCTGGTGGCGCCGCTTGGACCGGTCGGCGATGCGCCTTCCCGCCTCGGTCAGGAAGATCGCGCGGTAGGGCCTTGTGTCGACGAGGCCTCCCTCGCGCAGCCGGGCGACCATCTTGGCGACCGAAGCCGGGGTGACGCCGAAACGTCGCGCGATCTCGACCGAGCGCGCCTCGCCCGTCGTGTCGATCAGCTCGGCGATCAGCTCGACATAGTCCTCGGCGATCTCGGTCTGGCGGGCGCGGCGCGTCTGGCGGTGGTGGTTGGCCTGGTCCTCGGGCGCGACCAGAGTGGTGAAATCGGCGCGCTCGCCGCGTGGCGGGCGCCGCTTCGTCGCGCTGTCGGTCGTCGGCCGCTCCGGAGCCATGCGCGCATGATAGGCGTTTGCGCCAGGCTGGGTCTAGGGTAGCCTCGCCCCGGCGAAATGGCGCGATTCCTGCGAACTCCTTGTGCTGACGGTCGCGGCCCTGGCCGCGGGCCCGGCGCACGCGGCCGAGAGCGGCCTCCCCGCGGGGGCCGTGCTTGCGCCGCAGGACCCGCCACCCCGCATGGCGCTCGCCCCCGGCGGCGGATTCCTCGCCAGCTTTGGCCGGATGCTGTTCGAGACGCCCGAGATCCTGGGCGAGCGGGCGCGCGCGCTCGGCCTCGCCTGCGCCTCCTGCCACAATGGCGGCGATGCCAACCCGCACCTGTTCCTGCCCGGGCTCAGCGCGCGGCCGGGCGGCGTCGACGTGCACCACGCGTTCTTCAACCCTGTCGGCGACGATGGACGGTTCGATCCCCTGGACGTCCCCAGCCTGCGCGGCGTGCGCTTCACCGCCCCCTACGGGCGTGACGGGCGCATCGCCAGCCTGCGCGAGTTCGTGGCGACCGTGATCGTCACCGAATTCGACGGGCCGGAGCCGACCACGCTGGAGCTCGACGCGCTCACCGCCTTCCTCGACCGGCTGGACTTCCTGCCCGCGCCCCTTCTCGACCGTGACGGGCGGCTGAACCGCACCGCCCCGGCGGCGGCGAAGCGCGGCGAAAAGCTGTTCGGCAAGCGGTTCGCGGCGATGGGCGGGCGGTCCTGCGCCTCGTGCCACGTGCCCGACCGGTATTTCGCCGACGGCGCGCGCCACGATATCGGCTCGGCCGGCGGACGCTTTCCCGGCCCGGCGTTCGACACGCCGACCCTGCTGGGCAGCGCGACGACCGCCCCCTATTTCCACGACGGCGCGCTCGCCACCCTCGCCGACGTCGTCGCCTGGTTCGACCGGCGATACGGGCTGGGGCTGAGCCGCGGCGGAACGGTCCGACCTCACCGCGTATGTCGCGGCCGTCGGCACGGTCGAGCGGCCCTACGCGCCCTATTCCGGCCACGACACCGCCTTCCGCCGCGTTGCGCGCGACGCGGCGGCTGCGCTCGCCACCCTCGATCCGCTGGTCGCGCGCCGTGACCGGTTCCACGCGCTGCTGCTGGTCCGCAGCGTCGCGCGCAGCCTGCGCGACGCCGCGCCGCAGGCGCACCCGGCCGCCCGGCCGCTCGCCGCCGACCTCGCCGGCCGGCTCGACGTCCTGGGCGAGGCGATCCGCGACACCGACTGGTCGAAGGCCGCGTCGCTCGCCGCGTCCGCGCGCGCGGCCTACGACAAGGCCGCCAGGAAGATGTATTAGCCGATCACCGTCCCGCCGGGCGGAAGGGGCCGGCGAGCCCGTTCAACACATCGTGCACGCCGCCCATCGGGTCGAGGTCGATCCCTGCCGTCCATTTCAGGAGATAGAGACCGGCCAGCAGCGGCACCAGCAGCACGCCCAGATAGACCAGCGCGATCAGCACGTTGCCGAACGTGCCGAACATCTCGCCTTCGGCGCGCAGCCGCTCGGCAGTGCGGTGCTCTGCCCCGATCAGCAGAACGAGGTAGAAGCGCCGGCGGAGCAGCGGGAACGACTTGCGCAGGTCGACCGCGTGATGGCCCCAGCGCCGGGCGCCGAACGCCATGCGGATCGCAGTGAGCTGGGCGGGCGTGAAGCTGGCCGCCGTCTCGGCCGGGATGCGCGCGAAGAACCGCGCGATGAAGGGGTCCGGAGGCGGGGTCGCGTCCATGGCCCCATCGGACCACGCGAGCGGTTTACGCCGACTTAACCGTCCCGGCGAGCGCGATCGCCCCCGCGTCGCTGCCGATGGCGCGCTCGACGGCGCGCGCGACGGCGAGAAGGCGCGCATCCTCGCCCTCGCGCCCGACGAGCTGGATGCCGACCGGCATGCGGTTCGGCCCTGTGAAGGCGGGCAGGTTCACCGCCGGCCCGTACATCCAGGTCCAGAAGCTGTTGAATGCGCCCATCGACGCGCCGGTCAGGCCGCGCGGCGCCTCGCCCTGCGCCGACGGGGTGAGGATCGCGTCGCAGGAATCGAAGATCGCGGCGTAGCGGCGGCGGTAGAACGACGCGCCCATCTTGGCGAACTCGTAGTCCGTCGGCCCCGTCTGACGCGCGGCGGCCAGCCCTTCGCGGATCCACGGGTTGAGCGTCGCCTCGCCGCGGTTGATCTCGTCGAGCAGCGATTTCTGGTTCTCGGTGGTGGTGAGGACGCGGAACGCGCCCATCACCTCGTCATAGCCGTGCGGCAGCTCGATCTCGGCGACCGCCGCGCCCGCCTTGCCGAGGGCGCGCGCCGCATGCTCGATCGCCGCCATCGTCTCGGGTGCGGCATCCTTCCATTGCGGCGTGCGGCAGACGGCGATGCGCAGCCGCGCATCGAACGCGCCGTCGAGCGGGGCGAACGCCTCGCCGCGCAGCCCGGCGCGGAACAGCGCGATATCGTCGAGCGAGCGGGCGAACAGGCCGAGCGTGTCGATGCCGGGCTTCAGGTGGCGGATGCCGGTGCGGTCGAGCCCGTCGAGCGACGCCTTGAAGCCATAGACGCCGCAATAGGAGGCGGGGCAGATGGTCGAGCCGCCGGTCTGGGTCCCATAGGCGAGCGGCACGTGCCCATCGGCGACGGCGGCGGCCGAGCCCGACGACGAGACGCCCGGCGTGCGCTCAGCATCGTGCGGGTTGCAGACGCCGCACTGCCACGGGCTCGCGAACTCGGTCGTCGCGGTCTTGCCGAGGATGACCGCGCCGGCCGCGCGCGCCGCCGCGACCGTCGCCGAGTCGCGCTCCGGCCGGTGGCCCTTGTACAGCACCGAGCCGTATTCGGTCGGCATGTCGGCGGTGTCGATCACGTCCTTCACGCCGACCGGCACGCCGTGCAGCGGCCCCTGCGCGGGCCCCTTGTCGCGGTCGCGCGCCTGGGCGAGCGCGACGTCGCGGTCGACGAAGGCCCAGGCGCCGCCCAGCGCCTTGTCGCGCGCGGCGATGCGCTCGAGGCAGGATTCGACCAGCGCCACCGAGGTGATCTCGCCCGCCGCAATCTTCGCGGCCGCCTCGGTCGCAGTGAGTTCGTTGAGCTTGCCCGCCATGGTGCCCTCCATCAGGAGAGGCCAGAATCCCGCAAATCCCGAACCTTGTCACCCCGGACGGCGGAGCGCAGCGGGCCGGGATGACAGGCGGGAGTTGCGCGCGCGCTCAGTGGAACTTCACGTACTCGAAGTCGAAGGCGTTGCCGTTGATGCCGCGCGCCGGCGGCGCGATCCAACCGGCGATCTTGCCGGGCTCGATCACGCGGCCCATCAGCGAACCGACGAACTCGTGGTCGGACCCGGTCGGCAGCCATTCGCCGTGACGGCGGGTCCATTCTGCCTCGGTCACCACGTGGCCGGTGGGCGAGATGCGGATGTCCGGCTGGACGTTGGCAAACAGGCCGATGCGCCGGTTGAAGGCGCGGTGCGGCAGATGCAGCGTGTGGTCGATGCCGGCGGCCTTGATCACCTTGTTCCAGCGGGCGAGGCCGCGCGCGCAATCATCGACATAGTCCTGGCGCAGCCGCTCGTTGATGGCGACCAGCGCCGGCTGGTCCTCGAGGACGATCTTGTCGCCCTTGAGCGTGTGCACCGGCCAGGTGGCGTCGGTGAGCTTGTGGTCGTCGTCGATCTTGGTCTCGTGATAGCGGCCCTTGAGCCCGGTCGTGTAGTAGTTCGCAGCGTTGGTCGAAAGCTCCTGCCCGAACAGGTCGACCGACACGGAGAAGTGGAAGTTGATGTAGCGCTGCAAGGTGGGCAAATCGATTGCGCCGGCCGCGCGCACCTTCGCCGGGTCGTCGGTCTTGAGCTCCTTCATCACCTCGCAGGTGCGCTGGGCGATGCGCATGATGCCGGATTCGCCCACGAACATGTGGTGCGCCTCCTCGGTCAGCATGAACTGGCAGGTGCGCGCCAGCGGATCGAAGCCCGACTCGGCGAGCGAGGCGAGCTGGTACTTGCCGTCGCGGTCGGTGAAGTAGGTGAACATGAAGAACGACAGCCAGTCGGGCGTGGCCTCGTTGAACGCGCCGAGGATGCGCGGCTTGTCGGGGTCGCCCGAATGGCGCTCCAGCATCGCCTCGGCCTCGTCACGCCCGTCGCGCCCGAAATGGGCGTGCAGCAGATAGACCATGGCCCACAGATGGCGGCCTTCCTCGACGTTCACCTGGAACAGGTTGCGCAGGTCGTAGAGCGACGGGCAGGTGAGGCCGAGCTGGCGCTGCTGCTCGACCGAGGCGGGCTCGGTGTCGCCCTGGGTGACCACGAGGCGGCGCAGCGTGGCGCGGTACTCGCCCGGTATCTCCTGCCAGGCGGCCTCGCCCTTGTGGTCGCCGAACGGGATGGTGCGGCCTTCCACCGGCTTGGCAAGGAAGATGCCCCAGCGATATTCCGGCATCTTCACGTAGCCGAAATTGGCCCAGCCATCGGATTCCACGCTGATGGCGGTGCGCAGATAGACCTCGTAGTCGGACGTGCCGTCCGGCCCCATGTCGCGCCACCAGGTCATGTAGTTCGGCTGCCACGCCTCCAGCGCGCGCTGCAGCCGGCGGTTCTCCGACAAGTTGACGTTGTTGGGGATGCGCTCGTTGTAGTCGATGGCCATGTCAAACTCGCTTTCGGTCGAACTGGGCCTTGCGGCCCGTTCCATAGAGCTTAAGCGCGCCCTCCGCGCCGATCGCGTTGGGGCGCTGGAAGATCCAGTTCTGCCAGGCCGACAGCCGCGCGAAGATCTTGGTCTCCATCGTCTCCGGCCCGGCGAAGCGCAGCGACGCCTCCATGGCGGTCAGCGCATCGGGCGAGAATGCGGCACGTTCCTCGATCGCGATGCGCACCTCGTCCTCCCAGTCGATGTCGTCGGGGGTGAAGGTGACGAGGCCGAGCTCGTCGGCGCGCGCGGCGTCGATCTCGGTGCCGATCTCGCCTTCCAGCGCCTTCGCGTGGTCGGGATCGGCCAGGAACCGGCTTTGCAGGCGGGTGAGGCCGTTCGACATGGGGAGCGGGCCGAAATTCATCTTGCTCAGTTGCAGCGTGGCCGCGGGCAGGTTGGAACCCTCGAAGCTTCCCTCCAGCATGTAGGTACGGTCGGCCGCGAATGCGAGTTCGGCCAGCGTGCCGGCGAAGCAGCTTCCCGGCTCGATCAGCGCGAAGATCGAGCGCGCGGAGAGGTCGAGCCGCTTCAGCGTGCGCTTGAAATAGAGCGTGATCTCGCGCACCAGCCAATCGGACGCGTGAGCCGCGAGCAGATCGTCATGGGCGAGGACGCGGGCCGCGTCGCCCTCGGTCCGGAACACCCAGGAGCCGATCTCGGGCTCATTGAGCCGCAGATGCAGCATCGCGTCGTCGAGCTGGCGCGCCACGGCGAGCGGCCAGAAGGCGCAGCCCAGCGCGTGAATTGCAGCCACGTCCTTCGGCGCATCGCCCTCGGGCGCGCGCACGGTGAAGCGGGCAAGGCCCGCGTCGCGCTCGATCTCAACCGTCACGTGGTCATAGGCGAGCTTGTCGGCCTCGATCGCGCGCTTGAGCGGTGTCAGCGCGATGCCCTTCGCGTCGGCCGGCCGGTCGGAGGCGGCGGCGAGCGCGGCGGCCTCCTCCTTCACCGCCTCGGCGAAACGGGAGCGCGGCACCAGCGCGTCGATCAGCCCCCAATCCTGCGCCCGCGTGCCGCGGATGCCCTCGGTCAGGGTGCAGAAATAGTCGGCGCGGTCGCGGCGCACCTTGCGCTTGTCCACCAGCCGCGTCAGCCCTCCCGTGCCCGGCAACACCGCGAGCAGCGGCAGCTCGGGCAGCGAGACCGTCGACGAGCCGTCATCCATCAGCAGGATCTTCTCGGCGGCCAGCGCCAGCTCGTACCCGCCGCCGGCGCAGGCGCCATTGACCGCGCACAGATAAGACTGGCCGGAGAAGTCGGACGCGTCCTCGATGGCAAGCCGCGTCTCGTTGGTGAACTTGCAGAAATTGACCTTGTGGCCGTGGGTCGACTGGCCGAGCATCTGGATGTTCGCGCCGGCGCAGAACACCCGGTCCTTGCCCGAGGTGATGACCACGGCGCCGACTTCGGGATGCTCGAAGCGCAGGCGCTGCACCGCGTCGGCAAGCTCGATGTCGACGCCGAGATCGTAGGAGTTGAGCTTCAGCGTATAGCCGGGAACGAGCGTCGCCTGCTCATCCACGTCCATGGCGAGCGTCGCCACCCGCCCGTCGATCGAAAGCTTCCAGTGCCGGTAGCGCTCGGGCGCGGTGGCGAAGTCGATCCGCTTCCGCCCGGCCGTTGCCGCGCCGCCGGTCCCGTCATCCGCCGCCATGAATCCCGATCCAAGATTGTTGACACGCCAACGATATCACAGGCGCCGGCACGCGCAACGGCCAGCCCTCCCGCGGAACGCATTGCGGGCGCCTAACGTTCGCCGTGTGATCCGGCGCCGACGAGAGGCTTGGTCCGCGCCTCAGCCGCCTCCCGGGTGCCTCTTTTGAGCGATCATGAAATATCCCAAAGGAAAGCGGTCCGCCGTCCTCGCCGACATTCGCTTCCCGATGGAGGACCGGACCAGATGGCGCAAGATCGAACTCAGCGCGATCGGGAGACGAGTTCCAAGCCCGCTGAAAAAGACCGCATACTTGGAGATTATGTCCGCCAGGACCTCAGGGACGCCGCCGACCGATTCCAGAACGAGTACGTCGAAGCCGCTTTTCGCAGCGAACCTCTCTAGAGAGAACCTCGTGTATCTGTAATAATCATGCGGCTCTTCGTGAAGCCAATAATAAAACGGGACGTTCAGCATAACCTTTCCGCCGGGTGCCAGAACTCGTGCCATCTCATTCCAGGCAAGCAAAGGCTCCGGCAAATGCTCGAGAACGTCAGACAGAACGATGGTTTCGAAGCACTCCGACTTGAATGGGAGCGGGCTCGCGAGATCGGCATAGCAGTCTATGAAGTTGTTGGCGTGGAAGGTGCCGGGCCAGTCTACGCAAATCGCTTCCGTCACATACGTGTTGTAACACTCATACAGAGGAACAAACCCACAGCCCAGATCGAGGAGCCTTCCTCTGCAATGCTCCCGGGCATATCGCCAGTAAAATCGAGCGACGGCGTCCGCGACGAGCCGCGAGCCGATCCCCACCTGCTTTGGATCATTCGTACAAACGAGATGGCCACCCGACACGATGTATTTGCTGGGCTGCCAAAGGTCGATGTTGCGCATAGACGTCCTGCAAAATCTGGGATGGGCCGTTCGCGCGCGCCTCATCTTACCCCACGGCGTCGGCCCTCCCTAGCGGGCGCATCGGCACGCCGATCCAGGGGTCTGGAGGTACGGATGAAAGCCATGGTAAGCAAGCGGCCTGACCGGTGGCTGTCGCGACGATGGCATCGGCGCAGAGCGACGCACACGATAGGTTGACGGAGGTAGAACATGGCGACGTCCCTGGAATCGAGAGCCCGGCCTGGCCGTACCGTCGAGCAGGACTTCGTGCACACGGGCCCGGGCACGCTGGCCGGGCGCTACCTTCGCCGTTACTGGCAACCCGTCTATCTCTCCGAGAAGCTCGCAAAGGAGGCGATCGTTCCGATCCGGATCCTCGGCGAGGACCTCGCGCTCTACCGTGGTGAAAGCGGAACGGTCCGCATCATGACCAACGAGTGCCCGCATCGGCTGAGCGTCCTGAACACGGGCTGGATCGAAGGCGAAACGGTTCGCTGCCGGTATCACGGCTGGCGCTTCGACGAGGACGGACAATGCGTCGAGCAGCCGGCCGAGGCGAAGCCCTTCTGCCAAAAGGTGCCGAAGCTCGCCTCCTACCCCACGCACGAAGCGCATGGCCTCATCTTCGCCTATTTCGGCGACGGCGATGCCCCTGCCTTCCGCCCCCTGCCCGGCCTGGAAGACGGCGCGCGCGAGGGCTGGACGGTCTCCCCGTCGATCGAAATGATCCCGTGCAACTGGTTTCAGAGCGCGGAGAACATCATGGACGACGTCCATGTGAATTTCTCGCATCGCGATCACCTGGTGAACACGGCGGCGCGGCCGTTCATTCCCACCAAGACGTGGGCCGAGGAAACGCCGTTCGGGATGACGCAATTCCAGCAGCGCGGAGAGAAGACCGACCAGATTCACTTCATCATGCCGAACCAGTGCTACCTGGCCCACCCGCTGCGCTCGGCGCGGGACGACAAGCCGTTCTGGTTCAAGGCGCTGTTCTGGTACGTGCCGATCGATGACGAGAGCCATCTCCACGTGCTCATCATGGTCTACCACACGAAGAGAAAGGAGCGCCCCGAGGGCACTCCCATCCATGAGGAGATCGAGGCCATCATTTCGGGCCGGAAGGGCTGGCAGGACGTCGCGCGGCACCCGAACCTCATCCGTATCCAGGACGGCGTGGCGATCTGCGGACAAGGGAAGATCGTGGACCGCGCGAGGGAACGGTTGGGCACCTCGGATGCGGCGGTGATCCAGCTTCGCAAGCTTTGGACGCGGGAGCTGAAATCGCTTGCCGCCGGAAAACCCGCGACGCCCTTCGGCACGCCGGACCCTCAAGCCCTGCGGCAGGAGGAGTTGGACGCGATGGGGTTCAACGCCTGAACAGACGGGTCGGCGCTGGGACGACGCCGGCTGCGGACGCGGCTGCGCAACGGGGGTTCGGGTGAGTCTCGTGCCGAACCTCCGCCGCGAACGAAAACGGCCCCGCGTGGGGCCGCCAAGTCCTTGAAATGGTGGGCGCGGCTGGGATTGAACCAGCGACCCCTTCGATGTCAATGTTAGGGTGCGGTGTTTCCGCAGGTTGCCGCGACCTTCCCTGACCTTCTAAATTCCGCAGAAAGCCAAATTCTTGGAGGATCACCATTCCTGGCAAATCCCTTGCGTCTGGAGCTGCTCGCCGCTCTGCCGAGGGTAGAGGGAAACCCGCACGTCTTCCCGAGCACGACCGGCAACGGCCATCTGGTCGGCATCCAAAAAATCTGGAGTCGAGTTCGTGCGAAGGCCGACCTCGGCGAGGTTCGCCTGCACGACCTGAGGCACTCGTTCGCCAGCGTCGGAGCCTCCGGCGGCGACAGCCTCTATGTCATCGGCAAGCTACTCGGCCACAACCAGCAGCGCACTACGCAGCGCTACGCGCATCTGGCGGACGATCCGGTGCGAGCGGCAGTCGACCGGATTTCTAACAAGATTGCGGCGGCGATGGGCGGAGAGAGCGCCGACATCGTGCGTCTTCCCGTGAAGTCTCGACCGGCGTCCTGACAGTACATGAAAATGCATCGATGAGGCCGATGTCCGGGCTCGCGGGGATGGGCTATGCCAATACACGCTACGAAGCCCCTCTCGTGATCTTTGCCGCGACAACTCTGGAAGTCGCCCGCGTTCGCGGACGAGTGTTGCGCGCTGGGCCCTCTTTGAGGCGTGATGTCCAGGAAATTCATTCAACCCGCTTCCCCTGCGTCTCATATACCTGATGGACTTCAAGAATTACTGGCCTTTGAACGACGTTGCCGAAGCTTGGGCACGGGATGCCGGAGCACCGGGCGGTCGTGACCGGCTTCATCGGCTTCTGGTCGAGGCGATCTGCGACGGCGCCTTCTTCGAGGACATCCCCGCGGGTGCGGGGGAGCCCCGGCGAGAAAGATCGAAAGCACGCGATCCTGAGGTCCATCCCCGCGGGTGCGGGGGAGCCTCGAAGCGACTGAAGCCGGCGGCATAGAACACGGGTCCATCCCCGCGGGTGCGGGGGAGCCTACTGGCCGACATCCAGGCGTATCCGCCTGTGTTTCGGCGTGGAATAAGGGCTCTGACTCACTTTCGGTGCAGTTGCGCTAGATTTGGTAGGGCGACCTGATGAGGGTCCCTATCCATGGCATATGAGCGATTCCAATCGTTGTCACCGACCGGCCTGTCGATCGACGGGATCGAGATCGAGCCGGAACGCATCGTGATCAGCGCCCGATGTCGTGCCGCCCAAGGCGTGTGTCCTGATTGCGAACGGCCATCGGATCGGGTGCATAGTCGATACGCGCGGCGGCTCCTCGATCTACCGTCCCACGGTCGTGCGGTTCTGCTGCGGGTCGTCGTTCGGCGATTTCGCTGCGCGAACCCCGGCTGTCGGCGTCGCATTTTCGCCGAGCGGCTCGGGGATGCGGTGGCCGGTAGATCCGCTCGGCGGACCTGCCGGCTGGAAACGATCGTGCACTATCTCGGCCTCGCCTTGGGCGGCCGCCCCGCGGCGAACCTCGCGCGGCGCCTGATGCTTCCCGTGAGCAAGGACACCCTGTTGCGCGTCGTGCGCCGCAAAGCGGCACGCGACAGCTTGCCCTTGGCCGTCATCGGCATCGACGATTGGGCCTGGAAGCGAGGCCAGCGCTACGGGAGCATCATTTGCGATCTCGAACGCCGGCGCGTCGTCGACCTTTTGCCGGATCGCGAGCCGGCCACGGTCGAGGCCTGGCTGTCGCGCCATCCCGGCATTCGCGTGATCTCCCGCGACCGCGGCGGCAGCTATGGCCAAGCCGCCTCCCGAGGAGCGCCGCAGGCCGTGCAGGTGGCCGATCGTTGGCACCTGATGGAGAACGCGAGCGCCGCGTTCCTGGAAGCGGTGCGCCGATCGATGCGCCCGATACGAGCGGCGCTCGGCACCGCCGTCATCGATCCCGCTCTGCTGACCCATGCCGAACGCCTGCAGCACGAAAGCTATTTGCGCCGCGAGGAGGCGTATGGCGCCATCCGCGCCCTCGCCGACGCCGGCACGCCGATCAAGGAGATCGTGCGTCGCACGGGTCGCAGCCGGAAACTCGTGCGCGACATCGTCCGTGGCGGTGGCGGTGACGTGTTCCGGTGCCGGTCGAACATCCTGGAGCCGCATCTCGCCTGGCTCGATGCCGAGTGGGCGACCGGCTGCCGCAACGGCGCCGAGCTGTGGCGTCGGCTCCGGGGCAACGGGTTTTGCGGCAGTCTCCGCGTCGTAGGCGAATGGGCGACGCGCCGCCGCCACGCCGAGCGTGTCGGCCGGGACACGTTGCGCAAGGTGCCGCCGGCTCGGGCGATCAGCCGTCTGATGCTGAATTCGCGCGATCGGCTGACGAAGGAGGATGCCGTCATCGTCGCCAGCGTCGAAAGGGGCGTGCCCGCACTGGTCCCGGCCCGTGACCTGGTCGAACGCTTCCATCGGATGATACGTGAACGCGATCACGAGGCACTGGCTCCCTGGATCACGGACGCCTCCGGCAGCCTGCTCGCCTCCTTCGGCAAGGGCATCGCAGCCGATCGGGATTGCGTCGCAGCCGCCCTAATCCAACCCTGGTCGAACGGCCAGAGCGAAGGTCAGATCACCAAGCTCAAGCTCGTAAGGCGACAAATGTACGGTCGCGGAAAACTCGACCTTCTCTGCGCCCGCCTGACCGCGACCGCATGACGCCTCGCTGCACCGAAAGTGAGTCAGAGCCCCTCTTCGACGCCGATCTGGGGTCCCGTTCCAACGCCGGTTGACATTGAGGCGACTGAGTAACACATCAGGACCTGGGGATACCTGCCGACCGTTATTCAGGTCGGCGTGCGATCGATCGACCATACGATCATCTTGAGCGGCCACGGACACAGCCTGAAGTATCGGTGCTCCGGCTTTGGAGCCGAGTATCCAAATATGGTCCACACTGCCCGCTAAAGTCGGGGGAACTTCAGTCCGCTGTCCCGTAAGCGCTGTTTTCAGGCCACGGCGCGGTCTGGTGCGGCAGTGATGTAGGCGAAGGTGAGACCGCTCTCGACCAACCGTTCCGGGGTCGGCGCCTGGGCGATCTGGCCGTCGCAGATCCGGCAGGCGTACTTGAGCCGGCGGACGACCGGTACCCGGACCCGCGCCGGGATGACGTCGAGCCGCTTCCTTGCCATCTTTCCATCCTTCCAATCAGGCCCAA
Organism: uncultured Alphaproteobacteria bacterium; assembly: GCA_963826605.1. Lineage (GTDB taxonomy): Bacteria > Pseudomonadota > Alphaproteobacteria > MPNO01 > DASWLB01 > CAWGHZ01. Next base: position 473,026 of record CAWGXN010000001.1, on the reverse strand, counting down.
GAGCCAACTTACCGGATGGATCACTTCTTGGGGGTCAGGCCACCGGGGCATGGTCGGGCCGACAAGGCGAGCCAAGGAGGAAGCTCATACGGTCGGTTTTCTCAAATTCAGCCAGACCAGCATCGAAAGACCGGCGACGCCGACACGACGGACGCAGCCAGAACCCCGATTTTGGCCGCGTCTAGCATTGCGGGGGCATAGGCCAAGCCTGCAATGAACAGCGACATTGTAAAGCCGATCCCCGTCAAGAGGCTGCCGGCCGCCAAAAAGGGCCACCTCAGGCCAATCGCTCGGGTCGCGAGACCGATGCGAACGGCAAGCCAGCTCATGGTGAGGACACCGATCGGCTTGCCGAAAACCAGACCCGCAAAAATCGCTACCGAAATCGGCTGCCCGAGCGGACATGCCGGAGATCGCAACTCCGGCATTGGCGAATGCGAAAATCGGCATGATCGCGAAGCCCACCCACGGGTGCAGCATCATTTCTAACCGCTCCACGGGAGAGAGAGTTTCCATTGCCGCGGTGCCAGCTTGCCGGAGGTCGTGGCGATCCGTCGTGTCCCCGCTCCAATGCTCGCCAATCGGGTAGGAAAGCACGCGATCGAGAATAGTGCGCAGGCGCTTGATCGCTTACCCATCCGCGTGTCGGCGTCATCAGGCCCAGGATGACGCCCGCGACGGTTGGATGTATGCCGGACGCATCGAAGCAGAGCCAGATCACTCCTCCGAAAAGGAAATAAATAGGAACGCTTCTGATCCCGATGCGCGCAGCTCCCGCGACGGCGGCAAGGCCAAGCGTTGCCAGCGCGAGTGCAACCCAGTTGAGGGTATCGCCGTAGCCGACAGCCACAACCAGGATCGCTCCCACGTCATCGAATATCGCCAGGGACAACAGAAACAGGCGGAGACTGGGCGGTATACGGGTGCCAAGGACTGCGAGACACCCCATGACGAAGGCCGTGTCAGTGGCCATCACGGTTCCCCATCCATGCAGTCCGGGATGGCCGGCCATAAGTGGAAGATAGAGCGACACAGGGGCGATCATGCCGCCGAACGCGCCGGCAAACGATAATGCTGCCATACGGGGGTTCCTTAATTCGCCGAGGACAAGTTCACGCTTGAGCTCCAGGGCAACCACAAAGAAAAAGAGCGTCATCAGCCCATCATTGATCCAATGCAGCAATGAACGGGTGAAATCCCAGGAGCCGAGGTGCAGACCGATCGGCATCTTCCATAACGCGAGAAACGGCATGGACCATGCCGAGTTCGATAAATCTAGCGCAGCGCATGTCGCAAGAAGCAAAATGACACCCGCCGCCGCTTCGATCTTGAGAAATCGTGCAAAAGGTTTGGTGATCCGGTCGGCAAGCTCGGTCGGAAGGCCTGCGTTATCCTGATTCATCGTGTCGGCGCGTTTTCTTTGTTTTGCCGCCGGGTCGAGCCACAGGGCGTTACGCTCCCCATGATCCGCCTCCCGGACTCCTGTCGGTATGCCCTGTTGTCAACCGCAGCGCGTCCGAAAAATTACAAGCGCAACGGGATCGGCACACATCGGAACCAGCCTTGTCCGGAGGCAAAACCTGACCAACGCAAACATTAGCGGAACTTCGATCAGCACGCCACCACGTACGCCGACCATGGTGGCAAGCGCGGCTCCCGATGATAATCCATAGAGCATGGTCGCGGTCGCGATTGCCACCTCGAAATGGTTGTGGCCTGACCCCTCGGGGTGATCCGGGTTCAATGTTAGTGCATGGCGTTTGCTGACGCCATGGCGGGGTGGGCGAGCGCGCGCCCCCAACGGCTGGCGCGCTCGCCCATGGCACGATGCTTCCGCTGCGTGGGACGATGGCCTCGGGCGCCGGCGGACGATAGCCGAGCGAGCTGTGCGGGCGCACGGTGTTGTAGTGGCGCCGCCACGCCTCGATCAGGACCTGGGCCTCGGCCAGGCTGAAGAACATCTCGCCATCGAGCAGCTCGTCGCGAAGCTTGCTGTTGATGGGATGGACGGCCCCTGCACCCCGGCACCAGCGGGCCATGGTGGTGGCTGGTGCTGACAAGCCAGGAGGAGTCATCCCATGCAGATCAGTGTCGTTGGTCTCGACATCGCCAAACAGGTCTTCCAGGTTCACGGAGCCGACGGCCAAGGCCGCCCGGTCGCGCAAGTGAAGCTGCGTCGCGCCCAGGTTCTTGACTACTTCCGCACGTTGCCGTCATGCCGCATCGGCATGGAGGCGTGTGCAACCGCGCATTACTGGGCGCGCGAGCTCATTGCACTTGGCCACGAGGTGCGGCTCATGCCGCCGGCCTATGTGAAGCCGTACGTCAAGCGCAACAAGACCGACGCCGCCGATGCCGAGGCAATCGCGGAAGCGGTAATGCGGCCGACGATGCGCTTCGTGCCGGTGAAGTCGGCCGAGGACCAGGCGATGCTCATGCTTCACCGCGTGCGCGAGCTTCTGGTGCGCCAGCGCACGATGCTCGCCACCGCCTTACGGGCTCACCTTGCCGAGTTCGGAATCATCGCACCCCAGGGCATCCACCGCGCCGAGAGGCTTGCGGCCGAGGTCCATGACGCGGCTGTGCCGCCCCTGGCGCGCGAGGCGCTGGTACTGCTTGTCGACGAACTGGCAAGCGTCTGGCAGCTTCGCACGCCGTGGGGGCTTGCTGCGGCGATATCCGGGCGGCACCGAGAACGCCAGCATCTTCTGGACCGTCTTCCGGTCCACCCCGAACACCCGCGACGCCTCGCGGATGCTCATCCCCTCGACGTGACAGGCCCGCCGAACCCGCGCGTACAACTCCACCCTGTGCATCCCCCAAGCCTTCCGCCAGAACCCGACAGAAGACCGATGCTGGCCCCTTTTTGGGCCGCCGCAGCCGAATCACACGGCCGCCTCACTGGGGGATTATTGCGCCGCCGTTCTCAAGAAGGTTCCCATTCCGCCGTTGTCCTTGACCCAGGCGATCAGGTTCTTGAGCTCGGTATAGGCTGCGTGACCGGCGGCTGGGAGCTCGTCCATGTGCCGCCAGTCCATGCAGACGAAGTGGATCGACCCGTCAGTGCTGAACGCGGCGAGGTGACCAAGGGCCGTCCTCAGGAACGCAGCGAACGCATCCGACGACATCTCGCCCGAGGCCATTACGAATTCGCGGTGCTGGATCGCACCGGACCCACCCACATGACCCGCGATCGGCACGTTGTAGGGCGGATCGGTGAACACCATCTGGGCGCGGTCGTCGCCGAGCAGGCGCTCGTAGGTGTCGGTCTTCAAGGCGTCGCCGCAGATCAGCCGATGCGGACCCAGGAGCCAGAGATCGCCGGGATGCGAGATCGCCGGACCGTCATTGACCGGTGGCAACTGGTCCTCGACGGGGTCTCCCGCCTCCTCGGGATTGAGCCCCTCGATCAAACTGTCGATCTCGGGGATCGAGAACCCGGTCACGCCGATGTCGAATTCCAGCTCGGTCGCGAGCAACCCCTGCAGCTCGGTCGACAGGATCTCTTCGTCCCACCCCGCATTGAGGGCGAGCTTGGGAGGCCGTCGGCAAGGCGGTCGGTGATGCCAAGCTGGAAGCAGATGGCAAGGCCGACAAGATCGAAGGCAAGGTTCAGAATGCCGTCGGCGGCATCAAGGACACGCTGAAAGGGAAGTAGCGGCCAAGGCTTCGAAGGCTGCGAAGATGGGATTCTCCTATTGGGCCATTCCCGCAGCTGGGGCGACGGCCCGTGTGGCGTGCCCGGACTGTGATCAGCGGAGTACTACTGGCAGGACCGGTAGGCCCCGCTGGTAGCCGAGCCAACAACATCGAGAGGATTTTGATGAAACCGGCTACGATGTCAATTATAGGCGCTCTGTGGTCGTTTTGGCAATTGTCGGATATCTCTATTATCAGCGCACGAGGAGTGATATTACAATTCAATTGCCAAAAATTGGCTCAATAGTTGATCAAAGCGATCTTCGGCACGCAGCCTAATTGTGGAATGGAGGAGATGAATACGCTATTGATTTCTCATCATTATCATCGTGTTGATTATTGTATTTGGGGGCGGCTGGTACGGGCGGGGACGCTGGTTCTAGCGCTGCGTCGCTCGGACCCGCCACCACCGTGATCCTGCCGGATTGGGCGAGCCTCCGCTGGTTCGCGCGACCACCCCGTGCCGAGGCCGCCTGCGCCTGGCTTGGGCTCGGTCAAGCCACACTAAGGACCGTGAGCAGCATCGGGACGAAGATCACCCAGTGGCGCATGCGGCATGAGGGTGTTGGGTTTAGTTGGGTCTATGGGTTCGCAGCCTAGTTTGATCCACCAGCAAGGCGCCTCGTTCGTCTCGAGCGCTACGAGGGACTGCCACTACGGTAAAAGAAACCCAGTGCCGCCCATTGCGACCCGATGGTTGGATTGGCGCGAAACTCGTTCGCAAGTTCTCTTCGCACCCGGAGCTGGGGGTGCGGCGCTCCTCCCTCAATACGTTCGAGCCAATGCGCATGCCTATGAGCTCATGCGAATTGCAGCCGACCGCGCGGTCGGCCATATCATCGGTGTTGAAGCGCACGGAGTCCTGCGGAGCGATGGCGATTGACGCATTCGGTCGCGCAGCCGTCAGCCGTGGACGTCGCGCACGGCCGATGCGCCCGTGCAAGGGACAATTCCGATGACAGGTGAGCCACCCTCCCCGCATGATATGTTCCCGACCCCACCGATCGTGTCCGGACCGAACGTGGCTTCGCGACGGCCCTCGACAATCAGCGTGTTCGTGGTTGGAGCTTTTGCGATCGCCGCGCTCTATTTTGCGCGCGAGTTGTTCGTCCCACTGGCCTTGGCGGTGCTTCTGAGCTTCGCTCTCGGGCCGCCGGTCATGCTGCTCCGCCGGTGGCATTTTGGGCGAGTTCCGTCAGTTGGCGCGACGGTCGTGCTAGCGTTCCTGGTTATCTTCGGTGTCGGCGCGATCCTGCTGGGCCAGGTTACCCACTTGGCCGAGCGCCTGCCGCTGTATCAGAGCAACATCACCGCGAAGATCCGGTCGCTTCAGGTAACGACGACGAGCGACGGCATCTTCGGACGGACCGCGAACGCCGTGAAGAACCTCGGCAAGGAGATCGCCAAACCCTCGATGCCCGCGCCGAAGGCGCCGAGTGATGCTTCGAACCCGTCTCCGACCGGCGGGTCGGCCCCGAAGAAGCCAGTTCCCGTGGAGGTCCACCAGCCCGAACCGACGACGCTCGAGATTGCGAGGTCCATCGTCGGACCGCTTCTGCAGCCTTTGGCGACCATCGGCATCGTCATCGTCTTCGTGCTTCTGTTCCTCCTGCAGCGCGAGGACCTGCGCGACCGCTTCATCCGGCTGGCGGGCGGGCGCGACTTGCGGCGGACCACGCGCGCACTGGACGATGCCGCTCATAGGCTCAGCCGCTACCTTCTGGTCCAGACGGCGATCAATGCAGCATTCGGCACGATCATCGGCACCGGGCTCTGGCTGATCGGGGTTCCCAATCCGCTACTCGGCGGCATCCTCGCGATGCTGTTGCAATTCGTTCCCTATATCGGCGCCCCGATTGCGGCCCTCTTCCCGGCGGCTTTGGCCCTCGCCGTGGATCCGGGCTGGTCGATGTTCCTTTGGACGCTTGGCCTGTTCATCATCACCGAGCCCATCGTCGGCCAAGTGGTCGAGCCAATGCTCTACGGTCATAGCACGGGGCTTTCGGCGGTGGCGGTTGTCGTGTCCGCAGCATTTTGGACGTGGCTATGGGGTCCGATTGGCCTTCTCCTGTCGACGCCGCTGACGGTCTGCCTCGTCGTTCTTGGGCGGCACGTCGAGCATCTTCAATTCCTGAGCGTGCTGCTCGGCAACCAAGCCGCGCTGACGCCTGCCGAAGGTTTCTATCAACGCGTGCTCGCCGACGATCCGGACGAAGCGGCCCACCAGGCCGAGCAGTTCCTGAAGGATCACTCCTTAGCGGCGTACTATGACGAGGTGGCGATCGAAGGTTTGGCATTGGCGCAACTCGACGTAAATCGCGGCGCGCTGGATCACGAGAATCGTGTGCAGGTCAAGGAAGCGGTTCTGGAGATCATCGACGATCTTTCCGACCACGTCGGTGGGACGCCATCGTCGGACGAGCAAGAGATCGCTCCCCTGTCGGACCACGAGGCCACACCGGAGACAGTTGCGGGCACGGTACTGTGCATCGCCGGGCGGGGCTCTCTGGACGAGGCCGCCGCCACGATGTTGGCCCAACTATTGACGGTCAAGGGGATCGCCAGCCGCGTCGTTCCGAGTGCTGCCGTGTCGGCGGCCAATATCTTCGCGCTCGACGTTTCCGATGTGACACTCGTCTGCCTCTCCTACCTTGAGCCCGGTGGAATGACGAGTGCGCATTATCTTGTCCGCCGCCTCCGCCGAAAGCTGCCGGTAGCGCCGATCGGCGTGGGGTTTTGGACGTTGACGGCCGACGAGGCGCGCGATCGCGATGCGGTAGGGGTGACGAGCGCCGACTTCGTGGTCACGTCACTTCAGGAGGCGGTGGAGCAGGTAGCCAAGACGGTTCGGAAGGGTAAGACCGTATGTCCGCCGATCTGAGGATAGGCTCGGCCCGCCCGAGCAACCCTCGCTCGAGCAGAGTAGAGCGAGCCACCTCAGCTCCAGGAACGGACATACGGTCTTATCCTAGAATTCCTTCCAACGGCGCCGCTTTGTGGGCGTTCGGTGGCACCGGAACAACGGTTCGCGCCGCCCCGTTCACCATCGGATCGGCAGCGGGGGCACCGCTTCTCCCAATATCCGAACCAATGGTTGGCGCGCGGCGCAGTGCCAGGCGCGCGGTGTAGGAGGATCACGTCGTGCGTATCGCGCAGGTAGCGCCATTGATGGAAAGCGTTCCCCCCAAGCTCTATGGCGGCACCGAGCGGGTTGTCGCCTACCTCGCTGACGAACTCACGCGGCTTGGCCACGAGGTCACGCTCTTCGCGAGCGGCAATTCGTCGACCGGCGCGCGGCTCGTCCCCATCGTCCCGCGCGCGCTGCGCCTCGACCCGGCGGTAGGGGACGCGCTGCCCTATCACGTGATGATGCTGGATGCGGTGCGCGGTGGCCGACGGATTCGACATCCTGCACTTCCACGTCGATTTTTTGCACTTCCCGCTGTTCCGCGCGGCGCCGCTGCGCACTCTCACCACGCTGCACGGCCGTCTCGACCTGCCCGACCTTTGGCCGCTTTACCGCGCCTTTTCTGACATGCCGTTGGTGTCGATTTCGAACAGCCAGCGTGCGCCGATGCCGTCCTGCTTCTGGGCGGGCACGGTTTATCACGGCCTTCCACCCGAGAATATTCAGCGTTCGACCCGGCGGCCCAACGCCCCTACCTCTCTTTTCTCGGACGCATCTGCCCGGAAAAGCGGCCCGACCGAGCCATCGAGATCGCCCGCCGCGCCGGGATGCCGCTCCGCATCGCGGCCAAAATCGACCGCGTTGACCAAGCCTATTTCGACACCACCATCCGGCCGCTGCTGAACGATCCGCTGGTTGAATTCGTGGGCGAGATCAGCGAAACGCAGAAGAGCGATTTCCTCGGCCGTGCGGCGGCACTGCTGTTCCCCATCGACTGGGTCGAGCCGTTCGGGCTGGTAATGATTGAGGCAATGGCCTGCGGCACCCCGGTGATCGCCTGGCCCTGGGGCTCCGTGCCCGAGATCGTAGAGGAGGGCGTCAGTGGCTTCGTCGTGGAGAGCGTCGCGGACGCGTTCGATATCTGCGCGACGCCATTTCCTGACCTAAGGTGGCGCGCATCGTCGGCGTCGCCCAGCGGCTTCGAGCGGAAATGTTGGCGCAATGGTGGGTATCCATGCTGGCAAGGTCGCCGATGGTGTCGAGCGTGATCCGCGCGGGCATGGGGCGATGATGTCCGGCGCCGCCTTCAATGCCCTCCACTCCCTCGATGCCAGGCACGCCATCCATGCCCGGAACGCCTTCGATGCCCTCGATGCCGGAACGATGACCTTCTCAATAAGAAGTTTGCGTCGGATTACGGCGGTCGTCACAGCGAAGACACTGGACAAGTTTCCAAATGGATTTAGCCAAGTGATGGCGCAGAAAGGGAGCTCGACGAGACAACTCATCGCATTGCGGAGGATCGGAAGGTGCGTGTCCTCGTCGCGACGGATGGCTCCGATGCCGCAAACCGCGCAGTCGAGTTTGCGGCAGGCTTATCGAGGAACGTCGGCGGGAGTCTCAAGATCGTTCATGTCATCGGGCCGTTCGATCAGGGGGCAGAGCAACTTGCCGAGTTCTCCCGCCAGGAGCACGTGGACCCGAAGGCATTCTCGAATAGTGTGTGGGTAGAGGCCTTGGTAACCGCCGAGCATCGGGCAACGGAGTTCGGTGTTGCTAATGTCAAGTCGGAGTGCCATAGGGGCCACGTCGCGATGTCAATAATCGAAATCGCCAAAAGAGACAAAGTGGATTTGATCGTTCTCGGAAAGCGCGGCTTGGGACGGGTTTCGGGAATTCTTCTGGGCAGCGTATCGCAAAAGGTCGTTGCATCGGCCCCTTGCGCGGTCGTCGTCGTCCCGTGACCACGATATGCGACCGATCGCGTGCCGCTCTCCAACGCACTCTCCCGCCGCATCCGTGTCGAGCCGATTGCCCCCAATCCCATTGTGAGGGCCCAACGGGGCGACCGAAGTACAGGCCGGTCGCCCCGCTCGCCGACACAAATCAGTTCAGTCGCTTGCTTGGCATCGAAACGCTGTGAAGTTCAAGCTGGCCCCCAGCCCGACGCACCCTTGCAGAGTGTGACTGTGTCCTCTCTCGTCTGGCTCGCCTGGGTTGCCGATTGCCGGATGGATCGGCAAGTTCTCCCGTCCGACGCGGTATAGGCAGCACCCGCTGGGGCGGCCCATCCTTCCTGGGTGGTTTGGAAGGTTGCGCCTGTCTTCTTCCACGTGACCTTCTCGCCCAACTCCGCGGATCGCGCGGCAGCCAACGCTGCGGCGTTTTCAGCATCGCCTTCCAGGAAGTTCCCGAGCCGGTTTCCGATCAAGCCGCCGGCCGCAGCTCCGATCAGCGCGCCCACTGCACCGCCGGAGATGGCATAGCCGGCCAGCCCGCCCACGACAGCTCCGCCCGCCGTCCCCACCGTTTGACCTTGGCTCATGCCTCCGAGGCTCATGCCTCCGATTCCGTTCGACCCTTCACAGGCGGCGAGCGCCAACGCCCCCGTAAATGCCACCACAACACGAAGTTTGCTCGCGTGCATTTCCTATCTCCTTCGAGCCTCATGGTTTCAACGAACTTCTCGGGACTGCGCCGATCCGGTCATTGCTCGCCGTAGCCCTGTGCAACGGTAACGATGGAACATATGGCATGCGCAATAGGTTGGACTTGATTTGGCTCAAGCCGATTACGACGAGGTGAGCGAAGACACTTGATTCAAGTCAATTCGCAAACGCCGCCGGCATCTATGCTTCGCGTGTCCGGAGGGGAGCTATCAAAATGCGGCGGATCGGATGGTTGAGCATAGCTCTAGTGGCCGCGTGCCTCACCTTGGGGGCCTGCGGCGAGCGCGACCAGGTAGATACTTCGAAGGTAGAAGAATTCCTTTTCTTCCGCGCAGCCCGCCAGCAAGTCGGCAGTTGACGAGCTGAAGGCCACTGTGGCGGCGAGGCGAAGCGTCAGAGCGAGGCTTCTATCGATAAGGCGATGGCGGCGATCGCCAGCTTCGAGTCCTACACCCACGGCAAGCCGTTCAAACGCTTCCACATCAACCAAGCGACTGGCTTCAAGACGCATCTGACCGAGCAGCGCGCGCACCGCTCTGGCAAGCCGCTTAGCGCCGCCACCATGCACGCCACCCTGTCCGCACTGAAGGCGTTCATGATCTGGCTCGCCGACCAGCCCGGTTACCGGAACGTGCTCCGGTACTCGGACGCCGAGTATTTCAACATCTCGGAAAGGGAGCGGGCTGTCGCCACGGCGCGGCGCGAGCAGCCGGTGCCGACGCAGGAGCAAATCCGCCACGTCATCGCCGCGATGCCGGCCGAGACCGAGATCGAGCGCCGAGACCGCGCAGTGGTCGCCTTCGCCTTGCTAAGCGGGGCGCGCGATGGCGCCATCGCCTCCTTGAAGCTGAAGCATGTCGACCTTGAAAGCCGAACTGTGCTGCAGGACGCCCGCGAGGTGCACACGAAGTTCAGCAAGACCTTCACCACTGCTTCTTTCCCGTCGGCGACGACATCCGCGACATCGTCGAGAGCTGGATCGGCTGGCTGCGGACCGAGAAGCTCTGGGGTGAAGACGACCCGCTGTTCCCGGCGACGAAGGTCGCGCTCGGGCAGTCACGCCGGTTCGAGGCGGCGGGGCTTGAGCGTAAGCACTGGAGCAGCGCTACGCCGATCCGGGACATCTTCCGAGACGCCTTCGCCCGGGTCGGCCTGCCCTACTTCAACCCGCACAGCTTCCGGAAGACCCTCGCCCAGTTGGGCGAGCGCGTCTGTCGCACACCGGAGCAGATGAAAGCTTGGAGCCAGAACCTGGGGCACGAGGGGGTGCTGACGACCTTCACCAGCTATGGCGCCGTCGACCAGCAAAGGCAGGCGGAGATCATGCGCGACTTGGGAGCTCCGACTGAGGACCGGCAGAGTTTGATGGACGAACTTGCCGGGATGGTCGCGAAGCTGCAGCGGTATTGAAGCCCGGCCTACCACCGACAGCGCGCCACGCCGAGACTGATCAAATTCTGCTCGAATATCGCCGATACCCTTATCAGCGGACTGCGCCTGATTTCCCGCGCGCGTAGAAGTGCCGCCATAGCCAAGTGCGAGGTCGCAATGGCGGCCGCGCTCTCCGATCCGCATGTCCGCCTCGGCAACAAGCGACGAAATCGGCCTCGCCGCTTACTATGGGCTTACTGGACGCAGATTTCCGCGACCACGGAAAACCATAATCCATTGATTTTAATGGTGGGCGCGGCTGGGATTGAACCAGCGACCCCTACGATGTCAACGTAGTGCTCTCCCGCTGAGCTACGCGCCCGTGCCGCGTCGTTTATCGCGCGCGGCGGGGATTGGCAAGGGGCGGTGCGCCGGCGCGCCGCCGGGCGGGCTACGCCGCCAGGATGCGGTCGATCTGCGAGACCAGGTCGCGCAGGTGGAACGGCTTGGACAGCACCTTCGCCTCCGGGCTGCGGCCCGACCGGCGCGCGTTCAGCGCCACCGCGGCGAAGCCGGTGATGAACAGCACCTTGAGCGCGGGCAGCCGCTCGTTCGCGCGGCGGGCGAGTTCGATGCCGTCCATCCCGGGCATCACGATGTCGGCGAGCAGCAAATCGAATGCCTGCTCGCCGAGCGCGTCGAGCGCGGCGAGCCCGTCTTCGCAGTCGCGCACCTCGTGCCCGGCCCGGCGCAGGGCACCGGCCAGGAACTGGCGCATGGAATCGTCGTCTTCAGCGAGCAGGATGCGGGCCATCGCATGTCCGGAACGGTCGGCGCAAGCCGCGCCGGGGCGGCACGCTAGGACCGGCGCCTTGCCAAACGGTAAATGGCCGCGGGCGTGACAAGGGCGGGGGATTGGGCTAAAGCTCGGCGGTCATGGACGCGATGTCGCGAGATCGGCGAGGAGACCCGGCACCTGGAGGTCCTTCGCCCCGCGTGCCAGTCCGTCCCGCTTGTCTTCGCCTCGCCCCATTCCGGCACCGACTACCCGCCCGACTTCGTCGCCGGCGCCCGGCTCGATCCGCTGGCGCTGCGCCGGTCCGAGGATTCCTTCGTCGACCAGCTGTTCCTGGCCGCGCCCGAGCGCGGCGCGCCGCTGCTGCGCGCTTTGTTCCCGCGCGCCTTCATCGACCCCAACCGCGAGCCCTACGAGCTCGACCCGGCGATGTTCGAGGACGCCCTGCCCGACTACGCCAACACCACCTCGGCGCGGGTCGCGGCGGGGCTCGGCACCATCGCCAAGGTGGTGGCCAACGGCCAGGAGATCTATCGCCGCAAGCTGCGCTTCGCCGAGGCGGCCGCGCGCATCGAGGCCTACTACCTGCCCTATCACCGCACGTTGCAGGACCTGCTCGACACGACGCACGAGACGTTCGGAAGCTGCCTCCTGGTCGACTGCCATTCCATGCCGTCGGTGGGCGGGCCGATGGACCCCGACGCCGGGCGCGGCCGCGCCGATTTCGTGATCGGCGACTGCTACGGCTCGGCCTGCGCCGAGCTCGTGGTCGAGACCATCGAGGCGAGCGTTGCGCGCGATCGGCTTCGCCGTGGTCCGCAACCGCCCCTATGCCGGCGGCTATACCACCAGCCATTACGGGCGGCCAAAGACGGGGCGGCACGCGGTGCAGATCGAGATCAACCGCGCGCTCTACATGGACGAGACGACGATCGAGGCGCATCGCGGCCTGCCGGCTCTGGCCGAGAAGATGACCGCGCTGATCGCAGCGCTGTGCGCCATCGCCCCCGGCGACCTCGCCGCACGATGAGCCGCGCCGCCGGCCGGCCGGACGCCGGGGCCGACATCGTGGTGCGCGACGCGCGCCCCGAGGACATCGCGGCGATCTGCGAGATCTACGCCCATTACGTGCTGGCCTCGAAGGCGACCTTCGAGACCGAGCCGCCCGGACTCGGCGGAGCTGGCGCGCCGCTGGGCCGAGGTGGTGCAGCGCGGCCTGCCCTGGCTGGTGGCCGAGCGCGACGGCACGGTGGCGGGCTATGCCTACGCCGCGCCCTACCGCGCCCGCGTCGCCTACCGCTACACGGTCGAGGACTCGGTCTATGTCGCGCCCTGGGCGGTGGGCCGGGGGTGCGGCCGGGCGCTGCTGGACGCGCTGGTCGCGCGCTGCGCGGCGGCGGGGTTTCGCGCCATGGTGGCGGTGATCGGCGATTCCGCCAATACCGGGTCCATTGCACTGCACAAGGCGTGCGGCTTCGCGCCCGCCGGGACGCTCGCCCATGTCGGCTGGAAGCTGGACCAGTGGGTCGACAGCGTGCTCATGCTGCGGCCCCTCGGCGCCGGCGCCAGCGCGCCCCCAACCGACGGGAATCGTTGAAAAAAAAATGCCGCCCCCGAAGGGGCGGCAAGTTCATAGGGAGGAAACGTCCAAGAGAGGGAAAAGCACAGGCCGCTTGGACCCCGACCCATGCTGCAATGCAACATAGGGGGCGGAAGCCCGAGGTTCAAGCGAAAAATCCGGTGGTTCACCGGGTCGTGACTCCGGCGCGGCCGTTCCCCTTCGCGGATTTCAGTCGCAATTCCGGGCGTTTAGCGGAATTCACGCCGGCCGCTGCGTCAGCTTGACGCGCGCCGGCGATTCGCCTCTTCCCCAGCCCGGCGCGCCGCTTTTTCGCTGGCACGGTTCTTGCATGGGATCGGGCGACGGAGGAACCGCATGACCCTTGCCCGCACCGCCACAATCGCCGCCCTGTGCGCCCTGCTCGCCGCCGCCGCAACCGCTGCGCGCGCCGGCGAGGCGCCGCCCGCCTGGCGCGACGCCGCCTTGTGCAGCGCCGCCATCGCCGACGCCGAGCGGGGCCAGGCCCTGCCGCTGCGCCTGCTGAAGGCGGTCTCGCTCGCCGAATCCGGCCGCTGGGACGCGGCCAGCAAGGAAAGTTTTGCCTGGCCCTGGACCGTGACGTCCGGCGGCGACGGGAAATACTTTCCCGATAAGGCGTCCGCCATCGCGGCGGTGAAGCGGCTGCGCGCCAGGGGGGTGCGCAACATCGACGTCGGCTGCCTGCAGGTGAACCTCGCCTACCACCCGGACGCCTTCGCCGACCTCGCGGCGGCGTTCGACCCCGCCACCAACGCCGCCTACGCGGCGCGCTTCCTCAAGTCGCTCCGGCTCGACCGGCACGCCTGGTCGATCGCGGTCGCGTACTACCATTCCGCACGGCCGGACGAGGGGCGGCGCTACGCCGACAAGGTGTTCGACCTGTGGCACGCCGCCAACCGGCGCGCCTACGACGCAGTGCTGGCGGCCCGCAAGCGCGCCACCGCCGCCCGCCGCGCCGAGCTCGCCGCGCGATAATCGCGGCCGCACTCGCGGTCGCCGCCGCGAATTCCTTCACACGCGCACGCCGAGCGTGTAAGAACGACGTGGGAATGATCGGCACGCACACCTTGCCGCCGCCGGCGCCGGGTTGGGCTCTTTTCCTCGACGTCGACGGCACGTTGATCGAGATCGCCGACGAACCGGAAGCGGTTCGCGTCGAGCCGCGGGTGATCGCCGTACTGACCGCGCTGGTCGGCGCGACCGACGGCGCGGTGGCGCTGGTGTCCGGCCGGCCCATCGAGTTCCTCGACAGGCTGTTCGCCCCGCTGGTGCTGCCGGCGGCCGGGCTGCACGGGCTCGAACGGCGCGACGCCGCCGGCCACTGGGCCGTGCGCGCCGGCCGCGACCCCGCCGTCGACCGCTTCGCCGCCGCCTTCGCGGAATTCGTCGCCGACCATCCCGGATGCCTGGTGGAGGACAAGGGGCTGACCGTCGCGCTGCACTACCGCCGGGCGCCGCAGGCGGCCGAGGCCGCCCGCGCGCTGGCCGACCGGCTCGGCGCGGACAGCGCCGGCGCCTTCCGGGTGCAGCACGGCAAGATGGTGGCCGAGCTGCGCCCCCAGGGCCCCGACAAGGGCGCCGTCGTCACCGCCTTCATGGCCGAGCCGCCCTTCGCCGGGCGGATTCCGGTGTTCGCCGGCGACGACGTGACCGACGAGGCCGGCTTCGCCGAGGTCAACCGGCGCGGCGGCCACGCCATCCGGGTCGGCGAGCCGGCGGGCGAAACCGCCGCGCGCTGGCGCGTGCCCTCGGTCGCGGCGCTGGCCGACTGGCTGGCCGAGGTGGCTGCCGCGGGGGCACCGGCATGAGCCGGCTGATCGTCGTCTCCAACCGCGTGGCGCCGATCCACGAAGGCCAGACCGCCGCCGGCGGACTTGCCGTCGCGGTGCTCGCGGCGCTGCGCGACCATGGCGGGGTGTGGTTCGGCTGGAATGGCGATGTAACGCCGACGGTGCCGCTGAAGCCCGACATCCACCGGGTCGACCAGCTCACCACTGCGACCATCGGCCTCACCAGGCGCGACTACACCGAGTACTACACCGGCTTCTCCAACTCGACCCTGTGGCCGCTGTTCCACTACCGCATCGACCTGGCCGAGTTCGACCGGCGCAACTATGCCGGCTACATGCGGGTGAACCAGCGCTTCGCCAAGCATCTGTTCCCGATGCTGCGCATCGAAGACATGATCTGGGTGCACGACTATCACCTGATCCCGCTGGGCGACGAGCTGCGCCGCATGGGCACGCGCCAGCCGATCGGCTTCTTCCTGCACACCCCCTTCCCCGCCTTGCAGATCTTGCGCGCCTTGCCGCGCCACCGCGCCTTGGTGCGGGCGCTGTGCGCCTACGACCTGGTGGGGTTCCAGACCTCCGACGACCTCGCCGCGTTCCGCGACTACGTCACGCTCGAGGCGGGCGGTCGGGTGGACGACGACGGCATGGTGCACTGCTTCGGCCGCACGCTGCGTGCCGAGGCCTTCCCCATCGGCATCGACACGGCGAACGTCGCCCACACCGCGCGCGGCGACCAGCACGGCGCGCAGGCGGCCCGGCTGCGGGCGAGCCTGGGCGAGCGCAAGCTGATCATCGGAGTCGACCGGCTGGATTACTCCAAGGGGCTGGTCGAGCGCTTCACCGCTTTCGAGCGGCTGCTGGAAACCTTCCCCGACGAGCATCGCGGCGTGGTGCTGATGCAGATCGCGCCGCCTTCGCGCGGCGACGTGCACGGCTATACCGAGATCCGCCAGGCGCTGGAGACGGCGGCCGGCCACATCAACGGCCGGTTCGCCGATTTCGACTGGGTGCCGATCCGCTATCTGAACAAGAGCTTCGACCGCGACGAGCTGACCTGCTTCCTGCGCCACGCCCATCTCGGGCTGATCACGCCGCTGCGCGACGGGATGAACCTGGTGGCGAAGGAGTACGTCGCCGCCCAGGACGAGCGCGATCCGGGCGTGCTGGTACTGTCGCGCTTCGCCGGCGCGGCCCACGAACTCGACGCGGCGCTGATCGTCAACCCGCACGACCCGGACGAGGTGGCGGCCGCGCTGCGCCAGGGGCTGGAGATGAAGCTCGCCGAGCGGCGCAACCGCTGGCGCTCGATGATGACGCTCCTCGAGGTCAACGACGTCGACGCCTGGCGCAACGCCTTCGTCTCCGCCCTGGAATCCACCGCCGCCCTGGTGCGCGAGGGATAGGCGTTCCCGGCACCCTTCCCGTCATTGCGAGGAGCGCAGCGACGAAGCAATCCAGGAAGCTGGATCGCTTCGCTGCGCTCGCGATGACGAACGAGGTTCGTAGACTCTACGCCTCGGCGTCGGCGGCGGCGCGCGCGGCGCGCTTGCGGGCGTTGGGATCCAGCAGCTTCTTCCGCAGCCGGATCGATTTCGGCGTGACCTCGACCAGCTCGTCGTCGCGGATATAGCTCATCGACTGTTCGAGGGTGAGGACACGGGGGGTCGTCAACCGCACCGCCTCGTCCTTCGAGGTGGTGCGGATGTTGGTGAGCTGCTTCTCGCGCAACGGGTTGACCTCGAGGTCGACCGGCCGCGCGTTCTCGCCGATGACCATGCCGGCATAGACTTCCGTCCCCGGCGGGATGAACAGCTGGCCGCGCTCCTCGATGTACCACAGCGCGTAGGGCACGGCGCGCCCGGCGCCGGTCGAGATCAGCACGCCGTTCCGCCGTCCGGCGATCGGCCCCTTGTAGGGCGCATAGCCGTGGAAGAAGCGGTTCATCACGCCGGTGCCGCGCGTGTCGTTGAGGAACTGGCCGAGATAGCCGATCAGCCCGCGCGTCGGCGCGAGGAATTCGAGCCGCGTGCGGCCGACGCCCGACGGACGCATGTTGGTCATCTCGGCGCGCCGCTCGGACAGCGCCTCGACGACGGTGCCGGTATGGGCGTCGTCGACCTCGACCGTCACCTCCTCGATCGGCTCCAGCCGCTTGCCGGCCTCGTCGGCCTTGTACAGCACGCGCGGGCGCGAGACCGCGAGTTCGAACCCCTCGCGCCGCATGGTCTCGATCAGCACGCCGAGCTGCAGCTCGCCGCGGCCCGACACCTCGAACACGTCGGTCGAGTTGGTGTCGGCGACCTGGATGGCGACGTTGCCCTCCGCCTCGCGCTTCAGGCGCGCGCCGAGCATGCGCGACGTGACCTTGTCGCCCTCGCGCCCGGCGAGCGGCGAATCGTTCACCTGGAAGTTCATCGCCAGCGTCGGCGGGTCGATCGGGTTGGACGCGATCGGCTGCGTCACCTCGGGCGCGCAGATCGTGTCCGCGACGGTGGTCTCGCCGAGACCCGCGATGGCGACGATATCGCCCGCCGCCGCCTCCTCGACCGGCACGCGCTGGATGCCGCGGAAGGCGAGCAGCCTGGTCAGGCGCGCATCCTCGATCTGCGCGCCGTCGCGACGAAGCGACTTGAGCGGCATGTTGACGCGCGCGGTCCCGGAGAGAATCCGCCCGGTCAGCACGCGCCCGACGTAGGAATCGTATTCCAGGATCGAGACCAGCATGGAGAACGGCGCGGTCGCGTTGCCCGTCGCCGGCGGCACGTGCCGTACCAGCATCTCGAACAGGGGCGCCAGGTTCTCCTTCGGCCCGTCCGGATCGGGCGCGGCCCAGCCCTCCTTCGCCGAGGCGTAGAGCACCGGGAAGTCGAGCTGGTGCTCGTTGGCGCCGAGCGCGACGAACAGGTCGAAGATCTCGTCCAGCACCTCGTTCGGGCGCGCGTCCGACCGGTCGCACTTGTTGATGACCACGACCGGGGCGAGCCCGAGAGCGATCGCCTTGCCGGTGACGAACTTGGTCTGGGGCAGCGGCCCCTCGGCGGCGTCGACCAGCAGCGCCACCCCGTCGACCATCGACAGGATGCGCTCGACCTCGCCGCCGAAATCGGCGTGGCCGGGCGTGTCGACGATGTTGAGCCGCACCCCCTGCCATTCGACCGAGGTGCACTTGGCGAGGATGGTGATGCCGCGCTCGCGCTCCAGGTCGTTGGAGTCCATCACCCGCTCCATCACCTGCTGGTGGGCGCGGATCTCGCCGGACTGGCGCAGAAGCTGGTCGATCAGGGTGGTTTTCCCATGGTCGACATGGGCGATGATGGCGAGATTTCGCAGGTTCATGGATGTCCGAAAAATAAGGGCGCGTCATCGCGCGTCATAACAAAGAACCCCATGCCCGCTTCGCATGAGGTTCGCGCCGGGAAAATGGGGCCGCGGCCCCCACCTGTCAACTCGCGCGGTGTTACGCCGCGGTTACGGCTCTTCGCCCCAGCTTTCCTCCTGGGCCACCGCCAAAATCTCGCACAGCCGCCCCACCCGGACCGACATCGGCCGGCGGGTTTCGGCGCCGACCCCGACGCGCAGCGTGCGGTTCATCGCCTCCAGCAGCTCGTCCTCGTTGGCGCCGGTCGCGATCATCGCCGCGATCTGACGCATCGTCGAGCCGCCCGCGCCCGACGATCTCGTGCACCTTGTCGCGCGTGATCCTGGCCGCCATCGCCGCCTCCGCCGCTGTCCGGAACCGCCTCTCTATCTAGGTGCGCGGGCCTTCGGGCGGGAGGGTGGCGGCGGCGGAAAATGCGCGCTACGGCTCGCTCGCACCGCCCAGCGGGAAGGAAAAGAAGGCGCCGAGGATTTCGGTCCCCGGGTTGATGCGCCCGATCCCCGCGTTCGACAGATGGTGGAACCCGACGCCCAGCCGGGCGCGGTTGTCGAAGCGGTAATCCAGCTCGACCCCCGAGCGGAACTCGACCACGTCGCCCAGATCCTTGCCGTTGCCCCGGTGATACAGCCCGAACGCCGTCGACGGGGTGAAGACCAGCCGGTTGCCGAGGAAGATGTCGATGCGCAGCCCGCCATAGCCGTAAAGCCCGCCCTTGGTGGTGACGAACCCGCCGGCGATCGGCTTGAATATCCAAAGCAGCGAGTCGGCGAAGCGATACTCGAAATTGAACGCCGTCGCCTTGTCGTCATGGTCGATGTCGAAGACGCCGACCGAGCTCTGGATGAAGGGCGGGTCGTCGGCCCGCGCCGTCCCCGCCGTCAGCACGGCCGCAATCGCCGCGGCCATCGCCGCGCCACGAAACCACCCCGTCATGTTCACCCCCCCTCGCGAAACCCTACCCGCCGCCCGCCGCGGCCTCGGCCCCCGCCGCGGCCAACCGGTCGCGCAGCGCCTCGGTCGCCCGCACCAGGGCGGCGCGGATGCCGGGGTCGAGCGCCGAATGGCCGGCGTCGGGCACAATCACGTATTCCGCCTCGGGCCAGGCGCGGGCCAGCTCGTCGGCGGTGACGATCGGGCAGACCATGTCGTAGCGGCCCTGCACGATCACCGCGGGCAGATGGCGGATGCGGCCGAGATCGGCCAGCAGCCGATCCTCCTTGAGGAACGGGTCGTTGACGAAGAAATGCGTCTCGATGCGGGCGAGGCCGTAGGCCATGTTCGCCTCGCCGAACGCCGCCACCGTCTCGGGCGACGGGATCAGGGTCGAGCACGAGCCCTCGTAGGTCGACCAGGCGCGCGCCGCGGGCAAATGCTTGCCGGGGTCGGGATCGGCGAGGCGGCGATAGAACGCCATCAGCAGGTCCGACCGCTCCGGCTCGGGGATCGGCGCGGAGAAGCGGCGCCAGGCCTCGGGAAACACGGTGCGGAGCCCGTAGAGGAACCATTGCAGCTCCTGCGGGCGGGCGAGGAAGATGCCGCGCAGCACGAAGCCCAGGCAGCGCTCGGGATGGGCCTCGCCATAGGCGAGCGCGAGCGTCGAGCCCCACGAGCCGCCGAACACCAGCCAGCGCTCGATGCCCAGCAGCGCGCGCAGCCGCTCGATATCCGCGATCAGATGCGCCGTGTCGTTGTCGGCGACCTCGCCCACCGGGGTGGACCGGCCGGCGCCGCGCTGGTCGAACACCACGATCCGATAACCGGCCGGGTCGAAGAACCGCCGGTGCACCGCCGTCGCGCCCGCCCCCGGCCCGCCATGCAGGAACAGCACGGGCAGCCCGTTCGGGTTGCCCGACTGCTCCCAGTACATCGTGTGCACGCCGTCGAGCTTGAGACGTCCCGTCTCGTAAGGCTCGATCGGCGGGTAGAGCTGTTCGCGCGCCATGGGATGACTCGTCGGACCAAGGCGGCCCGTGCTGCCCGTCGGGCCGATACGGCATTCTCTATAAATGACGGGGCATCGCTTGGCAAACCGGGCCCGCCCGGGGCGATTCGGGTGGGATGCGGGGGCGGCGGGGCGCGCCGCGGCAACGATCACAGGCGGCGTGCGCAACTTGCCTGGATATTAACGGTCGTGTGCTTATACTGGTTCCATCGTGTGGGGTGGTCCGATCGTTTTTGCGGCGGTCCTGCTAGGGTTTGCAGCCGTGGCGCGGGCGGTGGTCCCGGTCGACAGGGACCGGGTCGTGGCCGTGGTCGACGGCGACACGGTGACGCTTGCGGGCGGGGCCGCGGTCCGGCTCGTCGGCATCCAGGCGCCGAAGCTGGCGCTCGGCAGGCCCGGCTTCCGGCCCTGGCCGCTCGCCCAGCGGGCGAAGGCGGCGGTGGTGGCGCTGTGCCGCGGGCGCGACGCGACCCTCGCCTATTTCGGACGCAAGATCGACCGGCACGGGCGTCTGCTCGCCCATCTGAGCTGCGCCGGAAGCTGGGTCCAGGGGACGCTGCTCGGCCGCGGCCTCGCCCGCGTCTACACCTTCGCCGACAACCGCGCCCGCGCCGCTGAGATGCTGGCGCTGGAAGCCGGGGCCCGCGCCGCCAGGCGGGGCATCTGGGCGCTTCCCTTCTACGCCGTGCGCGACGCGGCCGATCCCCGCCTGCCCACCGGCACGTTCGAGCTGGTCGCGGGCACCGTGCGCGCGGCGGCCGTCGTGCGCGGCCGCGCCTACCTGAATTTCGGCGCCGACCGGCGCACCGACTTCACGATCACGGTCGCGCCGCGAGACCTCGCCGCCTTCGGCGGGGCGGCGGCCATCGCCGCCTACGAAGGCAAGCGGGTTCGGGTGCGCGGCTGGGTCGTGCGCCGCGGCGGGCCGGAGATCGTCGCCACCCATCCCGAACAGATCGAGGTGCTGAAGTGAGACACTTCGCGCTCCTGGCCGCCCTCGCCGCGGCGATCGCCACCGCCGGCTGCGGCGCCGACCTCACCGGCGGGTCGAGCTTCACCACGACTCGCGCCGGAGCCAGCGCGCACTCGCCGCTGGTGGCGCGCTACGGCGGCGAGATCGCCGCGCCGACGCTCAGCCGCTATGTCGCCGATCTTGGCGGCATGCTGACGCGCGCGGTGGGCGGCGCCGACCTCGGCATCCGCTTCACCGTGCTCGATTCGCCGGTGGTCAATGCGTTCGCGCTGTCCGGAGGCGAGGTGTTCGTGACGCGCGGGCTGGTCGAGCTCGCCTCCGACGAAGCCGAACTCGCCGCCGTGCTGGCGCACGAGCTGGCGCACGAGGAGGCCGACCGCGCCGAGCCCGCCGACAACAGGGCGCTGCTCGCCGTGACCGACGGGCTGGGCGCCATCGCCGGCCCCGATCCGTCGGGCGCGCCGGCGCGCCCCACCGCGACCGAGAGCGCCTTCTCGCGCGACGAGGAGTTCGCGGCCGACGCGCGCGGCATCGCCATCCTGGCACGCGCCGGGTACGACCCGCACGCCATGGCCCGCTTCCTCGCCAAGCTGCGCGCCGAGGCGCGGGTCAGCGCCACGCTGCACGGCCAGTCCTCCGCCACGGTCGACCGGGTCAACTATCTGGCGAGCCATCCCGCCACCATCGAGCGGCTGGAGCGGGCACGGGCGCTCGCCGCGAGCGTGCGGGTCGACCGGCCGATGGTCCGGCGCGACGCCTATCTCGACCGGATCGACGGGCTGGTCTATGGCGATTCGCCCGCCCAGGGCGTGATCCGCGGCCGCCGCTTCGCCAACGCCACGCTGCGCCTCGCCTTCGAGGTGCCGGCGGGATTCCGCCTGTTCAACGCCTCCAGCTCGGTGATGGCGTACGGTCCGGGCGGCGCGCGCATCGTGTTCGACCGCGCGCGCGATCCGGACGGCGTGGCGCCGCAGCGCTATCTGACCGACATATGGGGCGGCAAGATCGCCCTCCACGCCGTGCAGGCGATCGAGGTGAACGGCACGCAAGGCGCCACCGCCCTCGCCCACGGCACCACCGAGGGCCGCCCGGTCGACGTGCGGCTGGTCGCGCTCGACGGCGGCGACGGCACGCTGTTCCGCATGGTGTTCGTGACGCCCCAGGCCGATACGGCACAGCTCGCCCCCGCGCTCCGCCGCACCACCTACAGCTTCGCGCGGCTGAGCGCGGACGAGGCGGCGCGCATCCGCCCGCTGCGCCTGCGGGTGGTGACAGTGGCGCCCGGCGACACGGCGGCGAGACTGGCGGCGCGCATGGCCTTCCCCGACAACCGGCGCGAACGGTTCGACGCGCTCAACGGGCTCGGCCCGGACGCCCGCCTCGCCCCCGGCATGCGCGTCAAGGTCGTGACCGCGGAGTAGGCCCCGGCCCGCCGATTGCGCAGGCTCGGCTTTGCCCGTAACTTCCCGGAAATGCCCGAGGCGCAGCGCAACGAGATCGGGCGCGCCGGCCCCAGGCCGAGCGGCGCCGCGGCGGGTCGTCCCCGCCGCCTGCGCCTTTCCATCGTCACCGTGCTGGCGCTCGGCTTCGGCGGCCTGGTCGCCGCGGCGGTGGCGGCCGTCCTCGCCATCGGCCTGTGGACCGCTTCGCGCAACACCTACGAACTCCTGCGCGACAACGCCCAGACTTCGGCCGAGATCATGGTCATGCGCACGCGCCGCCATCTCGATCCGGCGATGGACCAGGCGAGCTACCTGGCCGGGCTGTTCGAATCGGGCGATCTCGACCCGGCCGACCGCGGCCGCGTGTCGGACTACCTGATCGCCGCCCTGGCGGCGACGCCGCAGGTCAGGACCATCGCCTACATCAACCCGCACTACGACGTGCTGCGCGTGTCGCGCACCGACAAGGGACCAGTGGTCGGGCTGGTCAACTGGTCGGACGACATGCACGTCCGGCTGCAGATGGAGGAATCGCGCGCCCGCACGCGGCCCTACTGGGGCGAGCTGGTATGGTCGTCGGCGGCCAGCTCCACCCTGATCAACATGCGCGCGCCGCTCGTCCGCAATGGCAAGTTCCTGGGGGTGCTGGTGTCGGTCGTGACGGTCCGCGACCTGTCGCGCTTCATCACCCTGGATCACGGCCTGCCCGGCGAGCACAACTTCATCCTGTATGGCGGCGACTACGTGCTGGCCCACCGGTCGATGGCGCGAGGAACCTACAAGCTGTCGCCGCGCCAGCCCCTGCCCGGCCTCGCCGACGTGGGCGATCCGGTGCTCGCCCGGATCTGGGACGCCGAGGCGCGCAAGCCGCTGCCCTTCGACCTGTCGCCGCCGGCGCGCGGCCACGTCATCACGGTGGCCGGCGTGCCCTACATCTTCCTCTACCGCACGCTGGACAGCTACGGCGCGGTACCGTGGTTCGTCGGCTCGTACTTCCCCGAGGACACCGGGCTGGGGCGCGAGACCCGCCGGCTCACCATGGCGGGCGTCGCCGGTCTCGCCGTGCTGGCGGTCGCGCTGCTCGCCGCCGCGGTGATCGGGCGCCGCCTCGCCCGGCCGATCCAGGATTTCGCCGAGGCGGCGCACAGCATCAGCCGGTTCGAACTGGCCGAAATGGCGCCGCTGCGCCCGTCGCGCGTGCGCGAGATCGACGAGGCGGCCGCCGCCTTCAACACGATGGTCGGCGGGCTGCAGTGGTTCGAGACCTACGTGCCGCGCACGCTGGTGCGCGACCTGGTGCGCCAGGGGCACGACCGCGACCTGCGCTCGGAAGAGCGCGAGGTGACCGTGCTGTTCACCGACATCACCGGCTTCACTGCGCTCGCCGAGCACAAGACCGCGGCCGAGGCGGCCGAGCTGCTCAACGAGCATTTCTCGCTGGTGGCGAGCTGCGTCGAGCAGGAGGGCGGCACGATCGACAAGTATATCGGCGATTCGGTGATGGCGTTCTGGGGCGCGCCGGTCGCCGTGCCCGACCATGCCGAGCGCGCCTGCCGCGCGGCGCTGGCGGTGCGCCGGGCGATCACGCTGGAGAACGAGATGCGGCGCGAGCGCGACGAGGCGCCGGTCGGCGTGCGCATCGGCATCCATACCGGCCGCGCCATCGCCGGCAATATCGGCGCGCCGAGCCGGATCAACTACACGCTGATCGGCGACACGGTGAATGTCGCCCAGCGCATCGAGGAGCTGATCAAGACGATGGTCGAGCCGGGCGCCGCCGTCACCATCATGGTCTCGGGCGAGGTGGCGGACCGGGTCGGCGGCCGGTTCACCCTGGTGCCCGAGGGCGCCCACGAGATCCGTGGCCGCGAAGGCGAGGTGCGCATCTTCCGGCTGGTGTGAGGACGGTCTGGATGGCGCGACGCCACCCCCATCTCGCCCCGACAAGGCCGCGAGGCGGCAACGAAAAAGGGCGGCCGAAGCCGCCCTTCGTCGTTTCGCCGCTCGGGAGCGTCAGCCCTCGGGCTGGGCCTCGGGGGGCGGGGAAGACGGGCGCCGCCCGCGGTCGGCCATGAACTGGTCGAACTCGGCCTTGTCCTTGGCGTGGCGCAGACGCTCGAGGAACTCGAAGAACTCCTTCTGCTCGTCCTCGAGCCGGCGCAGGGTCTCCTCGCGGTACTCGTCGAAGGCGCTGTTGCCGCTCGTCCGCTGCTGGCCGCGGCCCTGCCACCAGCCGCCGCGCCCCTCGCGCTCCGGCCGGTACCAGCGCCCGGGCCCATTCCGTCTGCATCCCATTCGTCCGCTCCATAGTAGGAAAGCCAAAACCGCCAGACCCAACGGCGGGAACACGAAGAAGCCGAGGACCATCAGCCCGATCCAGGCAGGCAGGCCGATATCGTCGATTTTCGCCACGAGGTTCATGGCCGCTCCGATGTAAATGTTTCTTACATTTACACATTTGTCCCCGCACCCCTCCGGTGTCAAGGGCGAGGCAATTATTTTTCGGGCGCGTCCGCCTCGCCGAGTCCCAGCCCGCGGAGATAGATGAGGAAGGCGGCCTCCAGCAGGTCCTCGGGCGCCATCGGCAGCTTGCGCCGCGCCGCGTCGCCGCGCCCGAACAGCGAGGCGATGCCGTGGCTCAGCGCCCAGGCGTGCAGCCCCACCATCAGGGCGGGCGCGCGGCCCGGCCCTGGCGGCAGGCGGGCGCACAGCGCCTCGGACGCGGTGCGCAGCACGGCGAAGGCGCGCTCGCTCGCCTGGCGCAGGTCGGCGTCGAGATCGGCCGGCAGCCCCGCCTCGAACATGGCGGCGTAGTAGGCAGGCTCGTCGCGCGCGAAGGCCAGATAGGCCCGGCCGACATTCTCGAACGCCGCCACCGGCTCGGGCCGGCCGTCGTCCCACGCCGCGGCCAGCGCGTCGGCGAAGCGTTCGAAGCCCCGCCTGGCGACGTCGGCCATCAAGGCGTCGCGGTCGCGGAAATGGCGGTAGGGCGCGGCCGAGCTGACGCCCGCGGCGCGCGCCGCCTCGGCGAAGGTGAACCCGGCCGGCCCCTTCGCGGCGATCAGCTCCAGCGCGGCGCGGATCAGCGCCTCGCGCAGATTGCCGTGATGGTAGCCGCGCCCGTGCCCGTCCCCGTCCTCGTGCCGCGACCAGCTCATGTGAAAGGCTTTTACATCAGATCGGGCCCGCGCGCACCGGCCCTGGCGAGTCGGCTGGGAAACAGCCCATTTGCCGCCCCCGCCGCGCGCGGCCTAACATCCTGACGACTAACCATAACCGGAGGAAACGTCATGTGCGACCTGCCCGGCTGCACCCATCGTCCTGCCCAGCCCGCAACCGCGTCCGCAGCCACGCCCGAGGGGCTGTCGCGCCGCCGCCTGCTCGAAACCGGCGCCGCCGGGGTGATCGGCGCGCTTGCCGCCGTGTCCCTGCCGGGAGCCGTTCGGGCGCAGCAGGCGGCGCCGCGCGGCGGGCGGATCCTGCTCAAGGGCGGCACGATCGTCAGCGTCGATCCGGCGGTCGGCGATCACGCGAAGGGCGACGTGCTGATCGACGGCGAGAAGATCGCCGCGGTCGGGCCCAACCTGGACGCGTCGGGCGCCGAGACGATCGATGCGGGCAACATGATCGTCATGCCGGGCTTCGTCGACACGCACCGCCACATGTGGGAGGGCCAGCTTCGCAACATCATCCCCGACGCGATGCTGCCCGAATATCTCCGCACCATGCTGGGCGGGTATGGCAGCATGTACCGGCCGGACGACGCCTATATCGGCGACCTGGTCAGCGCGTGGTCGGCGCTCGATGCCGGCGTGACCACCCTGCTCGACTGGTCGCACATCCAGAACACGCCGGAGCATACCGACGCGGTGATCCGCGCCCTCAGGGAATCCGGCGTGCGCGCCGTGTTCGGCTACGGCTTCCCCGAGCTGCACGGCAAGCCCTGGTGGGTGGTGAAGGAAGGCCACGCCTTCCCCGGCGACATCAAGCGGCTGCGCACGCAGTATTTCAGCTCCAGACGACCAGCTTCTGACGCTCGCTTTGGCGGCGACGGGCGGGTTCGGCCACGCCGACATCGCCGCGCGCGAATGGGCGGCGGCCCGCGACGTCGGCGCGCGCATCACCATCCATGCCGGCGGCAAGGGCCAAATCGAGGGCTGGGCCAAGGCGTTCAAGCTGGGCCCCGACACCACCTACGTCCATTGCAGCGGGTGGGGCGAGACCGACTGGAAGATGGTGGCGGATTCGGGCGGCACGGTTTCGTTCTCGCCCGGCACCGAGCTGATCATGAACCTCACCTTCTCGCCGTTCCAGCATGCGCTGGACGTTGGCATTCGGCCGAGCCTTTCGGTCGACGCCGAGACCAATGCGCCGAACGACATGTTCACCGAGATGCGCCTCGCCCTGGCGGCCCAGCATGTGGGCATCATGGTGCGCGGCGAGCGGGGCGAGAAGGACCTGCCGAAGCGTCTTCTGGTGCGCGACGCGCTCGAGTTCGCCACCATCGTCGGCGCCAGGGCGAACGGGCTCGACTCCAGGACCGGCTCGCTCACGCCCGGCAAGCAGGCCGACATCATCCTGCTGCGCAAGGACATGATCAATGTCGGCCCGGTCAACGACCCGGTCGGCGCCATCGTGCTCGGCATGCACCCGCAGAACGTCGATACCGTGTTCGTCGCCGGCAAGGTCAAGAAGCAGCATGGACAACTGGTCGGCGTCGACGTGGCAGCTCTGATGGCCAAGGCCGAGGCGTCGCGCGACTGGCTGGTCGGCAGGATGCACGACGCGACGAAGGCGAAGAAGGGGTAGAGAGTCAGCGGTCGGCCCGGCCGGCCCGTCCCCGGCAGGCGAATATGACCGGCGAGAGGGCGGACCAGCCGGGATTGGCGAACAGGTCCAGCATGCGGTCGATTTCGGCGTCGGTGAGCTTGCCGGGGCCGACGAGCAGCGGCCGGAGCTGTTCCATCGAGAGCCGAAACCACAGGGCCCCGGGGGAGCCGCCCTCCATCACGAACACCCGTCCCTCGTTCCCGATTTCGGCGAGCCCGGCCTCTCGCATCAGGCGCGGCAAATGGCGGCCCAGATCGGCCCTTACCCCCGCTTCTTCGAATTCGCGCAGCCGCACGCCCTGCGTGCGCGCATGCTCGTCGGCACCGAGCGCGCTCACCGGCACGGCGGACACGTAGTCGACCGCCTCCAGCAGCAGCCACCCGCCCGGCCGGAGTGCGCGCACCAGCTTCGCAAGCACCAAATCCCGCTCGCGGATGTGCTCGAGGACGAGCCGGGCGTGGACCAGGTCGAATTCCCGATCGGCCAGGGGGTCGTTGACGATGTCGTGTCGCCGCACCTCCAGGTTGGGCGCGGCGGGCAGCGCGTCGAGATGAGAGGTGTCGAGATCGGTCGCCACAACCTTCCCGGCGGAGCCGACGCGGCGGGAGAGCCAGGCCGCAACCGAGCCGCCCCCGGCGCCGAGCTCGAGGCAGTGCCAGCCGGGGGCGACGCCCAGCCCTTCCAGCGCACGGATCGTGCCGGGATCGAGGAACGCCTCGACAGCATCGAGCCGGGCGCGCCCTCGCTGCCATGCATTGTCCAGCAAGTAAGGTCGTTCGGCCATGGTGAAGGAACCTTCCGTCAACGGGACACGGGCCGAAACCTAGCCGACACACTTTTACGCGCTATCCGAATCCTGCGGTCGAATTCGGCGACGGGCTTGCGACCCTGCGCCGCCCTTGCATTGGCGGGCGCAAGGCCCGATTGTAAGGACATGGCTCACGTGCCCTCGGGCCCCCGCGTCACCGCCGTCCTGGGTCCCACCAACACGGGCAAGACCTACCTCGCCATCGAGCGGATGCTGGGCCACGCCTCGGGCATGATCGGCTTCCCGCTGCGCCTTCTCGCACGCGAGAACTATGACCGGATCGTCCGGCTCAAGGGCGCCCACCAGGCGGCGCTGGTCACCGGCGAGGAGAAGATCGT
Organism: uncultured Alphaproteobacteria bacterium; assembly: GCA_963826605.1. GTDB lineage: Bacteria > Pseudomonadota > Alphaproteobacteria > MPNO01 > DASWLB01 > CAWGHZ01. The sequence continues at coordinate 444,478 of CAWGXN010000001.1, read as the reverse complement.
CCCGCCGACCGCGCGCTATTTCTGCTGCACCGTCGAATCGATGCCGCTCGACCGGCCGGTCGAGTTCCTCGCGGTGGACGAGATCCAGCTCTGCGCCGACCGCGACCGCGGCCACGTCTTCACCGACCGGCTGCTGCGCGCGCGCGGCCTCGCCGAGACCATGTTCCTCGGCGCCGAGACCATCCGGCCGCTGATGCGCCGGCTGGTGCCCGAGGCCGAGATCGTCACAAGGCCGCGCTTCTCGAAGCTGTCCTACACCGGCCCCAAGAAGGTGACGCGCCTGCCGCGGCGGACCGCCGTGATCGCCTTCTCGGCCGATGCCGTCTACCAGACGGCCGAGCTGCTGCGCCACCAGCGCGGCGGGACCGCCGTGGTGCTGGGCGCGCTGAGCCCGCGCACGCGCAACGCCCAGGTCGCGCTCTACCAGTCGGGCGAGGTCGACTACCTGGTCGCGACCGACGCGATCGGGATGGGGCTCAACATGGACATCGACCATGTGTGCTTCACCGGGCTGGTGAAGTTCGACGGCGAGCATCCGCGACGCCTCGCCGCGCCCGAGATCGCCCAGATCGCCGGGCGCGCCGGGCGGCATATGAATCACGGCACGTTCGGCGCCACCATCGCGCTCGGCCCGCTCGAGCCCGAGCTGGTCGAGGCGGTCGAGGAGCACCGGTTCGATCCCCTTCAGCGGCTGCGCTGGCGCTCGTCCAACCTCGATTTCTCCTCGCCCAAGGCGCTGCTGGCCAGCCTCGACGCGCCGCCGCCGGCGCCCGGCCTGGTTTCCGCCTTCCGGCCCGACGACCAGGCGGCGCTGGCGGGCCTCGCCCCCGATCCCGAGGTGGGCGGGCGCGCGACGACGCCCGAGCTGGTCCGGCTGCTGTGGGACGTCTGCCAGATCCCCGACTTCCGCAAGACCATGACCGAGGCGCATATCGGGCTTCTCCGGCGCATCTGGGGGCATCTGCGCGGCCCGGCCCGCTCGATCCCCGCCGACTGGATCGCCGACCAGATGGCGCGGCTCGACCGCACCGACGGCGACATCGACACGCTGACCGGGCGCATCGCCCATATCCGCACCTGGACCTACATCTCGCACGCCGCGGGCTGGCTGGAGGATTCGCGCCACTGGCAGGAGCGCGGCCGCGAGATCGAGGACCGGCTGTCCGACGCGCTGCACGACCGGCTGACCCAGCGCTTCGTCGACCGGCGCTCCGCGGTCCTCACCCGCCTTCGCGACAAGGAGGTGCTGGAGGCGGCCATCTCCCCCGGTGGCGAGGTGACGGTCGAGGGCGAATATGTCGGCCGGCTGGAGGGCTTCCGCTTCACTCCCGATACCACCGAGAGCGGCGACGACCGGCGCACCCTGCTCGCCGCCGCCAACCGGGCGCTGCGCGCCGAGATCGCGCGGCGCGCCGCCGCGATCGCCGCCGCCGGCGACGGCGCCTTTGCGCTGGCCGAGGACGGGCGGCTCGCCTGGCAGGCCGAGCCGGTGGCCCGGCTCGCCCGCGGCGCGCGGCCCATTGCGCCGGCGGTCGAGGTGCTGGATTCGGACCTGCTGGCGCCGTCCCAGCGCGAGACGGTGCGCCGCCGCCTGGCCCACTGGGTCGAGGGCCATGTCGGGCGCGTGCTGGCCCCGCTGGTGCGGGTCGAGCGCGCCGACCTGTCGGGTCCGGCGCGCGGGCTCGGCTTCCAGCTCGTCGAGGCGCTGGGCACCGTCGCCCGCCGCCGCGCCATCGCCGAGGCCGGCGCGCTGGGCAAGTCCGACCGCGCCGCGCTGCGCGCGCTCGGCGTGCGCCTGGGTGCCGCGACCCTGTATTTGCCGGCGCTGGTCAAGCCCGCCGCGGTCCGGCTGCGCGCCCTTCTCTGGGCCGTGTGGCAGGGCACCGCGCCCTATGAGCCGCCGGCCGCCGGGCTGGTCAGCGTGCCGGCCGATCCGGACGCGCCCGACGGGTTCTACGAGGCGGTCGGCTACCCGGTCGTCGACGGGCGCGCGGTGCGCGCCGACATGCTGGAGCGGCTCGGCATTGCGCTGCGCCAGGCGGCCAGGCGCGGGCCGGTGACGCTGGCACCGGAGCTGATGTCGCTCGCCGGGCTGGGCGCCGAGGAGACCGAGCGGCTGGTGCTCGGGCTGGGCTATCGCCGCGTCGAGGCGGATGGCACGCCCGCCTTCGTGCCGGCGCCGCGCCGCGCCGCCATCGGCAGCGAACGGCCGGTCGGCGCGGGGAAGCCGCGCAACGGGGCGCGCCGGCCGCGCCGCGGCCCCGACCCCGCCTCGCCCTTCGCCAAGCTCAAGGAGCTCGGCCTCACATGACCGGCGTGGCGGCGGACGCGGCCACGCTGCGCCTCGACAAGTGGCTGTGGCAGGCGCGGTTCTTCAAGTCGCGCGCGACGGCGTCGAAGCTGTGCGCCGAGGGGCGTGTGCGGGTCGATGGCCGGCCGGTGGCCAAGGCGCACTACGCGGTGAAGCCGGGCGACGTTCTGACCTTTCCGCACGGCGCGCAGATCCGCGTGGTCAAAATCGTCGCGCTGGGCACGCGGCGCGGACCCGCCCCCGAGGCACAGGCGTTGTACGAGGACCTGTCGCCCGCTCCGCCGCCGGAGCGGCCGGCGGCGAGCCCCTTCGCCGCGGGCGGGCCGCGCCCGACCAAGGCGGCGCGGCGCGCGATGGAGCGCGTGCTGCGCGAGGCGGAATAGTCGCGGAACGGCTCCCGGGCCGGCGCTTGCGCGCCCCTGGGGCGTGTGCTACGGAGGCCAGATGATCGACCGGTTGAAGGCGCTTTTGCACGATTGCGCGGGCCCGTCGTGGCGCGACACGGACGCCGCGCACGACCCGTGCCAGCTCGCTTGCGCGGCGTTGCTCGTGGAGTCGGGCTCGGCCGACAACCATTTCGACGACGCGGAGCGCGCGCGCGTGCGCGAGCTGATCGAGAGCCGCTTCGAGCTGGCGCCGGACGCCGCCGCCGCGCTGATGGCGGAGGCCGAGCGGGTGGTCGGCGAATCGGCGCAGATCCTGCGTTTCACACGCGCGGTGAAGGACAATCTCGACTATGACGAGCGCGTCGCGCTGGTCGAGATGCTGTGGGACGTGGTCTATGCCGACGGCGTGGCCGACCCGCACGAGAACCAGCTCATGCGGCGCATCTGCGGGCTGATCTACGTCACGGATCACGATTCCGGCGTGGCCCGCCGGCGCGTGCTGACGCGGCGCGAAGGAGGCCGGCGCGCCTCGGCGTGACGGTGCGGACGAGCGACGGACACGGCCGGGCGGTCGGCGCGCGGGCCGGGGACGGGGGGAACAATGAACGGCCGAGAGGGTGAGCGGAGAGCGGCATGACCTACGTTGTCAACGAAGCCTGCATCAAGTGCAAATACATGGATTGCGTCGAGGTGTGCCCCGTGGATTGCTTCTACGAGGGCGAGAACATGCTGGTGATCCACCCCGACGAATGCATCGATTGCGGCGTGTGCGAGCCGGAATGCCCGGTCGAGGCGATCCGGCCCGACTCGGAGGGCGTGTCGGAGAAGTTCGCGGAGGTCAACCGCCAGTACGCCGAGCAGTGGCCCAACATCACCCGCAAGGGCGAGCCGCCGGCCGATGCCGACGAGTGGAAGGACGTCAAGAACAAGTTCGAGACCGAGTTCTCGGACAAGCCCGCCTCGCGCTGAGGGTCGGGGCGCCGCCCCCGCCTTTCGCTTCGAACCGTCCATGATCACCCCTCCCCCGGCAAGGGGGAGGCCGGTGCATGGCGCCCCGACGGAGTCTCTCGCCGCCCGGCCTACCCCTTTCGGGGGAGGCACGCACGGAGCGGCCCGTCCTATCGGCCGCAGGCCACCGTTTATAGCGAAAATCGCAATTCCGGTGTCGGGCGCGCCTCAAAACCGGCACGTTTCCGCCAGTTTTAACGAAATCCTGTCCTTTCCCGGCGGAACGTGATATATAAATGTCACGAGCCGAGAGGCGCCGCGCAACTGTCCTTTCGAGGCAGTTCGGGCGTCACAGCCAGGCCAGTTCGAGACGAGCCGCCGCGGCGGTCCAGAGGGGTAAGGGGGTAGTGACGAACCCGCTTGGCCTCGGGATGTCGGTCGCAATTCGGTCGGAGAGATTGGACGCATGAAAACAACCAGCAAGACGAGCGCGAACAGCAAGTTGCCCTTCGCGAAGGGCGATCATGTGGTTTACCCCACCCACGGCGTCGGAAAGGTTCTGGGCATCGAGAAGCAGGTCATCGCCGGGTTCGAGCTCAAGGTCTACGTGATCTCGTTCGAGGCGGACAAGATGATCCTGCGCGTGCCGGTCGAGAAGGCCAAGGAATTGGGCCTGCGCAAGCTGTCCACCCGCAACAAGATGGAGACCGCCGTCACCACGCTGAAGGGCCGGGCCCGCGCCAAGCGCACCATGTGGAGCCGCCGCGCGCAGGAATATGTCGCCAAGATCAACTCCGGCGACCCCGTCTCGATCGCCGAGGTGGTGCGCGACCTGCATCGCAGCGTCGACCAGCCCGACCAGTCCTATTCCGAGCGCCAGATGTACGAGGCGGCACTCGACCGCCTGGCCCGCGAGCTCGCGCTGGTCGAGAAGATCGACATGGACGCGGCCACGCAGAAGCTCGAATCGGTGCTCAAGGCGGCCTGACGCGCCTGCGCTCCGACGACCGACGGCCCGGCCTCGCCGGGCCGTTGTCGTTTTGGAAGGCGCCCCCCGTCTCCGTTCGTGCTGAGTAGCGCCCGCAGGGCGCCTATCGAAGCACGAATACCCGATCCCGATGATCGGGACTCTCTTGAAGCTGTCATTGCGAGGAGCGCAGCGACGAAGCAATCCAGAAACCTGGCACAGCGCTGGATTGCTTCGCTCCGCTCGCAATGACGGCAAAGGTTCAGATCATCGAGACTTGGTAGAAGCCGCTCGTTCGTGCCACGTCCGCCCTTCGATACGTCCGCTGCGCGGACGCTCAGGGCGAACGGAGTTGTCAGGGCGAACGGAGTTGTTGGCGCCCCCTACTCCGCCGCGCGGGAGGGGCGGGCGAAGAAGCGGTTCTCCGGCCGCGGCAGTCCGAGATTGTCGCGCAGCGTCGGGCCCTCGTATTCGGTGCGGAACAGGCCGCGGCGCTGCAGCTCCGGAATCACCCGGTCGACCACGTCGTCGAGCCCCTCGGGCAGATAGGGGAACTGCAGGGTGAAGCCGTCGGTCGCGCCGGCCTCGAACCATTCCTGCATCTGGTCGGCGATCATCCTGGGCGTGCCGAGGAAGGCGAGCCCGCCATGGCCGCCCAGCCGCTGCGCGACCTGGCGCACCGTCATGTCCTCGCGCTTCGCCAGCGCCATGGTGCGGTCGCGCCCCGACTGCGACGAGTTGGAGGGCGGGATGTCGAGCTCGGCGAGCTTGGCGTCGGGATCGAGCGTGCGCGCATCCAGCCCGAGCGCGATCGAGAGCGCCGCGATCGCCGAATCGTAATGCACCAGCGCATCGAGCCGGGCGCGCTTGTCCTGCGCCTCATCGAGCGAATCCCCGACATAGATCATGCAGCCGGGCAGGATCTTGACGTGGTCGGGATTGCGCCCGGCGCGCGCCGCGCGCCCCTTCACGTCGGCAGTGAACTCCTTTCCCTCGTCGATGTCGCGCATGGCGGTGAACACCGCCTCGGCGGTCTCGGCGGCGAGCTGGCGCCCGGCATTGGACGAGCCCGCCTGCACGATGACCGGCCAGCCCTGCACCGGCCGCGCGATGTTCAGCGGCCCGCGGACATTGAAATATTTCCCGCGATGGTCGAGCACATGCATCTTCGCCGGGTCGAAATAGGTGCCGCCCGCGACGTCGCGCACGAAGGCGTCGTCGGCGAACGAATCCCACAGCCCGGTGACCACGTCGTAGAACTCGCGCGCCCGCACATAGCGCTCGTCGTGATCCATCTGCGTGTCGTAGCCGAAATTCTTCGAGGCGTCGGGGTTCGCCGTGGTCACGATGTTCCACGCCGCGCGCCCGCCCGACAGATGGTCGAGCGAGGCGAAGCGCCGCGCCACGTGGTAGGGCTCGTCATAGGTGGTCGAGCCGGTCGCCATCAGCCCGAGATGCTTCGTGTGCATGGCGAGCGCCGAGAGCAGCGTGAACGGCTCGAACGAGGTCGGCGTCGCCGAGCGCTTCAGCGCGTCGATGGGCATGTTCAGCACGGCCAGATGGTCGGCCATGAAGAACCCGTCGACCTTGCCCGCCTCCAGCTTCTGCGCCAGGCGCTTGATGTGCTCGAAATTGAAGTTGGCGTCGGGAAAGGCGCCGGGATAGCGCCAGGCGGCGGTATGGAGGCTCACCGGCCGCATGAAGGCGGTCAGGCGCATCCGGCGTCGTTCGCTCATGGCAAAATCCCCGTTCCGTGGCCGGCGCCGGGCGCCTGCTCACCCCTTCACTTAGCGCGGGGAGGGCGCCGTGGCCAGCCTCAGGGCGCCTCGGCCAGGCGCCGCATCCGCTGCCGCGTCCACGCGGCGCCCAGCATCAGGATCGGGGGCAGCGCGACCAGGGTGGCGGCCACGCCCGCCGACGGCAGGCCCAGCTCCTCGATCAGCGGGCCGGTGACCAGCGCCACGAGGACGCTCGCCCCGCCGGCGAAGCTGTCGTTTACGCCGATGGCGCGGCCGCGCTCGTGGGTCGGGTAGCAGTCGGCGATCAGCGCCGTCGCCGCCACGTTCGCCGCCGCCCAGCCGAGCCCGACCAGGAACGTGCCCAGCGTCACCATCACGTAGACGCCGTCGGTGAACGAGACGAGCCCCGCGCCTACCAGCGCGACCGCGACGCCGGGGATCATCACGCGCCCGTGCCCGATCCGGTCGGACAGCCGGCCGAGCGGGATGGTGAAGGCGAACATGCCCGCCGAATGGAACATGTGCGAGAACGCGATCGAGCTGAGCGAGTGGCCGTGATGCGACAGCACCAGCGACGTCAGCACCATCACGATCGACATGTTCGCCTGGGCCGCGCAGTTCGACACGACCGCGAGCCGTCACGATCGGGTTGCGCAGCATGGCGCGCGCGCGGAAGTCGGACGGGCCCAGCTTCGGGCGCGGCGGCGCCACGTAGCCCGGATAGTAGCGCCCGAGATTCATCCCGATCTCCTTCGGGTCGGGGCGCACGAAGGCGATCATGATCATGCCCGGCACGATCAGGACGGGCAGCAGGAACCACGGAAGACCGAGCGGGTCCTGGCCGATCGAATAGGCGACGGACTGCGAGTAGGTGATGGCGATCGGGCTGACGACGAGCCCGACCATCGTGCCCAGCGCGACATAGCCGAGCGCCTGGGCGCGCTGTGCGGCAGGAACATGTCGGTCGCCGCGACGCGGAGCTGCTGGGCGGCGTTCATCCCCATGCCGAGCACCAGCAGCCCGGCGACGAACAGGGCGAAGCTCGAGACCATCATCGACGTGCCGAGGATCAGCCCCCCGGCCAGCGCCAGCACCAGCCCCAGCATGATGCCGGGCTTGCGGCCGAACGTGTCGGTGATCCGGCCCACCGGATAGGCCACCATGAACCGGCTGAGCCCGAACGCCCCCACCGAGATGCCGGCGAGCGCCGCCGAATGGGTGAGCGACATCACCATCAGCGGGCCGAACCCGTAGGCGAACTGCATGCCCGCCCCGGTGAAGGTCTGCGACAGCGCGAACAGGATGATGTTGCGCCTGATCACGGGCGGCACGCTGTGCCCCGGCGTCGCGGGAGCCTCGTTCTTGTTCATCTCGACCCCGGCGGGACCAACTTGGCGGCGTGGATGTTAGGGCCGATGCGGCCCGCTGCCAACAATCAATGGCGGCGGGTGCCCTTGGGCGGCGCGCAAGGCTCGGCTGGTCGATCCGTCCGGCTTCACCCCCGCCAAGCCCGGCCGCGCCGCTGCCGAATAGCGCACCGCATCGCCGTTCGCCGGTCCCGAACGACGCTCTATCCCGCCCGGCGCGGGCGCGATAAAGTTCCCGGCATCCACGACGGGAGCACTCCCATGGCCAAGACGCTCACCAAGCCGGAGATCATCCCCTACGACCAGGCGACCGCGTTCGAGCGCGGCGACGGGGTCGTGACGCGCTCGTTCGTCGGCCACGACCGCGGCGAGGGCGCGCATGTCTGCACCGGCACCACGACCTTTCCAAAGGGCACCAAGATCCCGTTCCATTCGCACAATTGCGACGAGCAGGTGCTGATCCTCGACGGCGAGGCGCAGGTGGATATCGAGGGCGAGGCGCCGCGCTTCGTGAAGAAGCACGACATGAGCTTCATCCCCGAGGGCCGCGTGCACCGGTTCATCAACACGGGCGACGGGCCGCTGACCATCCTGTGGATCTACGACACGGAGCAGGTGACGCGCACCTTCGCCGAGTCGGGCAAGACGGTCCCGCATTTGTCCGCCTACGACAAGGTCTGACGTGGCGCACGCCGAGGTGATCCGCGCCCGGGCGGCGGAGCGCGTCGCGCGCGGCGACGGCATCGAGACCACAAAGCTGGTCTCGCCCGCGCGCGGCGCCGGGGCGCGCATCCATACCGGCATCACCCGCCTGCCGCCGGGCAAGGCGATCCCGTTCCATTCGCACAATTGCGACGAGCAGGTGCTGGTGCTGGAGGGCGAGGGGCTGATGGAGGTTGCGGGGCGCGATGCCGTGCGGGTTGGGCCGGGCGACGCCGCCTTCGTGCCGGCGGGCGTCTCGCACCGCTTCGCCAGCGTCGGGCCGGGCCCGCTGGCGCTCCACTGGGTGTACGCCGCCGAGCGCGTCACCCGCACCTTCACGGAAACGGGCGAGACCGTCGCCCATCTCGGCGCCGACGACACCGTCCCGGCGCGCGACTAGGGGGAAAGATGGCAGAGACGAAACCGCGCCATGTCGGCGCCTGGCGGCTGGTCGCGCGGCGGATGACCGCGCCCGACGGCACCGTGACCTGGCCGTTGGGCAAGCCGGGCGAGGCGAAGGGCTTCCTCACCTACAACGACACGGGCTTCATGTCGGTCGGCTTCGCCGGCGCGCCGGACGGCACGCCGAACGCGCCCACCGGGTCCAACTGCTATGCCGGGCCGTACGAGTTCGACGGCAAGGTGATGCTGCACCACCTCGAATACCATTCGAACCCGTCCCAGATCGGCGGCACGTTCCGGCGCGAGGTCGGCTGGGAGGGCGAGAACCTGATCCTCGCCTCCACCGCGCCGGACGGCTCGCGCGGCGAGATGATCTGGGCGCCGGTGAAGTAGCGCACGCCCCTGACGGCCGGATCGAGACGGGCGGGTCGGAGACCCTCCCCCGTGTCCGACCCTACCCCGCCTGGGCGGCGAGGGGCACCGTCTCCCACGGCGGCACGACGGTCGGGCGGCCGAAGGCATAGCCCTGCAGGAAGTCCACCCCCTCGCGCTCCAGCAGCTCCGCCTCCTCCGCCGTCTCCACGCATTCGGCGACGGTGCGGAGGTCGAGGTTGCGCGCGAGATCGATCAGGGTGCGCACGAAGGCGAGGTTGGACGGCGAGCGGCACACATCGCGCACGAACGAGCCGTCGATCTTGATCATGTCGACGGCGAGCATCTTGAGCTGCACGAACGAGGTGTAGCCCGCGCCGAAATCGTCGAGCGCCACGCGGCAGCCCAGATCCTTCAGCGCCAGCACGAAGCGCGCGCATTCGCCGATGTCCTCGAGCGCGGCGGTCTCGGTGATCTCGACCACCAGCCGGCCTGCGATCTCCGGCTTGCGGCGCACCAGCGCCACCAGCCCGCGGAGCCACGACCGGTCGCCCGTCGTCAGGCCGGAGACGTTGATGGCGAGGCTGACGTCCGGCACCGCGGCCAGCGCGTCGACGGCCAGCTCCATCGCCTTGCGGTCGACCACGCGCACCAGCCCCAGGCTTTCCACCGCCGGCATGAAAGCGGCGGCGGGCATCACCTCGCCGGCCGGGCCGATCTTGCGCATCAGGCATTCGTAGTGCACCGGCACGTGCGTCTTCGCCGCCACGATCGGCTGGTAGGCGAAGCGCAGCCGGTCCTCGCGCACCGCCATCTTCACCTGCTCGGCCATCACGATGTTGTCGCGGTGGCCGCGCCGCTGCTCCTCGGAATAGGTGTAGACCACGTAGCAGTCGCGCCCCGCCCGCTTGGCCTTGGCCAGCGCGATATCGCCCTTGGTCATGGCGTCCCCCGTCGTGTGCGACGAGGCGGGGAAGTCGACCGCGCCGATCGAGCCGGTCACGTGGATCGGGCCCAGCGGCGTGTCGACCACGGTGTTGCGCACGACCTCCAGCGTCTTCTCGCAGGCGCGCGGCAGGTCGGAGGTGGGGCAGCGCGTCATCACGATGCCGAACCGGTCGCCGCCGAGCCGCCCGATCACGTCGCAGACGCGCAGCGTCGCCTCCAGCCGGCGGCCGACCGCCAGGATCACCGCGTCCGCCACCTCGTGGCCGAAGGCGGTATTGACCATGGTCAGCTTGTCGATCCCGACCACCAGCAGCGCCCCCGCCTCGCCGTAGCGCGCGGTGTATTTCAGCGCCTGGTCGAGCGATTCGCGCAGCCGCGACCGGTTGAAATGTCCGGTCAGCTCGTCATGGTTGGCGAGGTAGGTGAGCTCCGCCACCGAGGGATGGTGGCCGGCGACGAAGCGCAGCACGCCGCGCATGCGCTGCGGCTGGCCGCGCGGTCCGAACTCGGCCGTGCCCCGGTCGTGCACCCAGCGATGCTCGCCGCTCGCGAGGCGCAGGCGGTACTCGCAGTCATACGGCTCCTGCGTGCGGTAATGGCGCGACAGCGTGTCGAGCCGCACCACAAGGTCCTCGGGATTGATCCGGCCGGCGAACTCGCGGCCCGCCCAGCCCGCGCCGGGCGCCACGCCGAGCTGCGCCGCCCCCTCGCCGAGGAAGGCGATGCGGTCGGCGATCAGGTCCCAGTCGTAGGCGATCTCGCCCGAGGCGGCGAGCGCCGCGCGCAGCCGCGCGAGCTCGTTCGCCGCGTCGTCCGTCGTCGCTTCGTTCATCCCAACCCCCGCGCACGCTACGTCCACACCGCGGGCAGGCGTAGCCCCAGCCCGCTGCCGCACAATTAAACTGTAACGATTGCCAAAGCCTTAAGGGGAGCACGGGGGCATGCAGGTTTGGTTAACGAATGCTCATTCTCCGTTAATGAATATTAACAAGTCCTTGCAATTTATATTGCATTTTACGAAATTTTATCTAAGATCGCGCCTGCCCGGTCGGGGGACCGCGGCAGGGGTTGGACACAGTGAAACTCTCGTCGGTCAAGCTTCTGGCGGCCCGGTCCGGCCTTTCCGCCGCCGTTCCCGTGACGCATTCTTCGGCCGAGGCGCCGTCCGCCGCCGCGCGCCACGCCCTCGCTGTGCCCGCCGAGGTGGGAGACGCCGCGACGGCGCCGGCCGCCCTTCCCGGCGCCGCCGGCGCGCCGATCCTGCTCGCCAGCGCCTACGTGGCGCAGCGTATCGCGCAGGAGGCGATGGCGCCGTCCCGCCCGGCCGCGTCCGTCCTCGCCGCCTACAGCCCGGCCCCGCCCGCCGCGTTCGAGGGGCTCAACTTCCGCACGCTGGCGTAGAACCTGCTTCCCGGGATTGGCCGAAGGCCGGTCCCGCGCCCCCGCGCCCCTATTGCTTGCGCCCCTTGGCCATCGGGCCGGTGGGCTTGCCGGCGGCGAAGCTGGGCCACTCGCGCCTTCGACTTGACCACGCGGTTGCGCAGAATGCCGATCTTGTCGGTCACCAGCTCCACCACGTCGCCCGCCCGGATCTGCTTGTCGCCCGCAGTAGGTGCCGAGCGAGATCACGTCGCCCGCCTCCAGCGGCGCGTAGTCCGAGCAGTAGGCCAGCACCTCGTACGGGTCGAAGATCATGTCCTTGGTGTTGCCCTTGCGGGTGACCTTGCCGTTGATCCGCACCTCCTGCTTCAGGTTGCGCGGGTCGGGCAGCTCCTTCGCCGTCACGATCCACGGCCCCATCGGGCAGAACGTCGCGAAGTTCTTGGCGTAGGAATAGGGCTGGCCCATCTTCAGCCGCTCGCGCTGGCGGTCGCGCGCCGAGACGTCGTTGCAGATCGTCCAGCCGAACACGTAGTCCGGCGCGTCGGCGGCGCGCACGTGGCGGCAGTCGCGCGCCGACGACCAGCCCCAGCTCGTGCTCCTCGTCCACCTTCTGCGGGAAGGGCGGCAGCTCGATCTCGCCGTCGTGCCCGACCATGGTCGAGGAGTACTTCTCGAACACGATCGGCTCGTTGAAGAAATCGAGGCTCGTCTCCTCGATGTGCGACGGGTAGTTGAGCGCCAGCGCCAGAATCTTGGGCGGCGACAGGATCGGCGGCAGGTAGGCGGGCGCCTCGACCAGGTAGGTGGCGAGCCGCCCCTCCTGGCGGAGCTGGGCGAGGCGATTCCGCGCAGATCGCGTCGATATCGACGCCCGACCGGATGATCGCGAGCACCGAATTCGCGCGCCGCGACCGACGGATGCGTCACCGCCAGCGCGCGGGTCAGATCGACGATCCCCTCGGGCGCGACGGCGCCGACATGCGCGCCGTTCGGCACGGCGAAGGTCAACAGCTTCATGGGTCCTGGTTCCTCCCCCTCGTGGCGCCGACCCTAGCCGATCCCGGCCGACGGCGAAACGGTCGTCCCGCGCGCGCCGGTCAACGGAGCGTTAACCATGCCCTGGCAGTCTGGCCGCCATGCGCGCCCGCCAGCTCGCCTGCTTCGCCGTCGCGGCGGTCCTGACGCTCGCCGGGGCTGGCGCTCGCCTGGGAGCTCGCCGTCATCGGCGCGCCGGGGGACATCGCCGGCGCCACCGCGCGCCAGTCCTGGGTCCAGTCGCTGGGTGATGGGCGCCGCCGCCGCCGCGGCCTGCGCGGCGGGTTCGGGCTTCTCGCCGCCTGGCAGACGCGCCGGCGCCTCGCCGCCCGCAGCGCCGACGTGGAGCGGGCGCTGGCGGAGAGCGAGCACCGCTTCCGCGAGCTCGTCGACCTGCTGCCCGAGGTGGTGTTCGAGACCGACGCGTCGGGCCGGCTCGTCTACCTCAACCGCCAGGCGCGCGACGCTCACCGGCTACGACGACGACGACCTCGCGTGCGGCCGTCACGGCGCTCGACCTGATCGTGCCCGAGGACCGCGCGCGCTGCCGCGAGAACATCGCACGGCCGTGGCCGGCGGCCAGGACCTCGGCCACAACGAATATGCCGGGCTGCGCAAGGACGGCTCGATCTTCCCGGTGACGGTCCATTCGCGCCCGATCCTGCGCGACGGCCGGTCCTGCGGGCTGCGCGGCACGGTGCTCGACATCACCGAGCGCAAGGAGGTCGAGGCGGCGCTGCGCCAGCGCCAAGCAGGAGGCCGAGGTGGCGAGCCGCGCCAAGTCGGAGTTCCTCGCCGCGGTCAGCCACGAGCTGCGCACGCCGCTCAACGCGATCATCGGCTTCTCCGACATGATCCGCGAGCGGCACGCACGGGCCGATCGGCAATGCGCGCTACTGGCGAATATGTCCGCGACATCCGCGATTCCGGCCAGCATCTGCTGGCGCTGATCAACGACATCCTCGACCTCGTCCAAGATCGAGGCGGGCAAGGACGAGCTGGTGCGCCAGCCGGTGAACGTGGCCGACGGCGTGCGCGCCGCGCTCACGCTGGTGCGCCAGCGCGCCGCCGCCGGCGGCATCGCCCTCGGCGCTCGACATCGACGACGGGCTGCCCGACATCGAGGCCGACCCGCGCAAGCTCAAGCAGGTGCTGCGTCAACCTGCTCGCCAACGCGATCAAGTTCACCGCGCCGGGCGGGCAGGTCGACGCTGCGCGGCCGGCCGCACCGCCGACGGCGGGCTCGAACTCTGCGTCGCCGATACCGGCATCGGCATCGCGCCCGACGACATCCCGAAGGCGCTCGCCCAGTTCGGCCAGATCCGCAAGGACCCCGAATTCGCCTATGAAGGCACCGGGCTCGGCCTGCCGCTCGCCAAGGCCATCGTCGAGCGCCACGGCGGCACGCTCGTCCTGGAAAGCGAGCTCGGCGTCGGCACCACCGTGCGTCTCACCTTCCCGCCCGAAGGTTTGCTCGACGCCCCCGCCCTGCTCGCCGCCGCCGTCGCGTCCCTCCGCCCCGTCGCGGCGGCGGGGTGAGGCGGGCCTCGACAGCCGGACCCCTCAGCTCCTCACCCATCCGCCGTCGACGACGATGGTCTGGCCGGTGATGAAGGCGGCGTCGTCGGAGGTGAGGAAGGCGAGCGCGCCGACCAGGTCGTCCGGCTCCTCGGTCCGCTTGATCGCCTGCAGGTTCGCCACCATGGCGAAGCGGTCGGCCGGCTGGCCACCCGGCCCGAGCGTGCCGGGCGTGCGCGTCAGGCTGGGCGCGATGGCGTTGACGGTGACGCCGTGCGGGCCGAGCTCGGAGGCGAGCGCGCGGGTGAAGCCGATCACCCCGCCCTTCGACGCGATGTAGTGGACGAAGCCGGTCACCGGCGTGGCGAACGTGTTCGACGCCATGTTGACGATGCGCCCCCAGCCGCGCGCCTTCATCCCCGGCACGAAGGACTGGGCGGTGAGGAACATCGCGTCGAGATTGATCGAGAGCACGCGCCGCCAGTCCTCGAACCCCATCTTCGTCGAAGGGCTGGCTCGGGAAAACCCCGGCATTGTTCACCAGTATGTCGCAGCGCCCGAACGCGCGGTCGACCTCGCCCGCCAGCCGCACCACGTCCTCCGGCCGGGAGACGTCGCAGGCGACATGGATCGCCCGGCGTCCCGCCGCCTGCACCAGCGACGCCGTCTCCTCGCCCGCGCCGGTATCGGCGACGGCGACGTCCACCCCCTCCGCCGCCAGCCGCTTCGCATAGGCCTGGCCCAGCCCGCGCGCGGCGCCTGTGATCACCGCGACCTTGCCTTCGTGCCCCTTCATCGTGCCCTCCCGCGTTCGACCGATCATGCCATGATTTGGTCCGCGCCGTAATTGCGAGGCGCGCAGCGACGAAGCGATCCAGGGCGGCAACTGGATTGCTTCGCGTCGCTCGGCTTCGCTCGCAATGACAGGAGGGCTATAGTCCGCGCATGGACGATGCGACCGCCACGACCGGCGCCACCCTCGCCCTGCCCGACGGGCTGGTGGCGGTGGTCAAGGAGGAATGCCCCACCTGCCACCTCGTCGCGCCGGTGCTGGCGCGGCTCGCCGAGGCGGGCGGGCTCGCCACCTACTCGCAGGACGACCCCGCCTTCCCCGCGGGCGCCGCGCCGCGCGACGACACCGGGCTGGAGGCGTCGTGGCGCCTGGGCGTCGAGATCGTGCCCACCCTGGTGCGCATCGAAAACGGGCGCGAGACCGCGCGCTGCGTCGGCTGGAACCGCGACGAGTGGCGGGCGCTGACCGGCCTCGCCGATCTGGGGGCGGAGCTGCCGGAGAACCGGCCCGGCTGCGGCTCGCGCACCACCGAGCCCGGCATGGCCAACCGGCTCAAGGTGCGGTTCGGCGACACCGGCCTCGCCGCCCGTCCGCTCGCCGTGCCGGCCGATGATCGACCCCATCGAATATTGCTACGAGCGCGGCTGGACGGACGGGCTGCCCGTGGTGCCGCCGACGCGCGAGCGCGTGCTCGACATGCTCGACGGCACGGCGCGCGAGCCCTCCGAGATCGTCGGGCTGATCCCGCCCAACCGCGTCGCCTGCTCGATCGAGAAGATCGCGATCAACGCCGTCATGGCCGGCTGCACGCCCGAATTCCTGCCGGTGGTGATCGCCGCCGTCGAGGCCGCGCTGATCCCCGAGCTGGGGCTGCACGGGGTGGTGGCGACGACCAACGCCGTCGCGCCGGTCGTGATGGTGTCCGGCCCCATCGTGCGGCGCATCGGCATGAACGCCAAGGGCAACGCGCTCGGCCAGGGCAACCGCGCCAACGCCACCATCGGCCGCGCGCTGCAGCTCGTCGTGCGCAACGTCGGCGGCGGACGGCCGGGCGAGATCGACCGCGCCGTGTTCGGCAATCCCGGCAAGTACACGTTCTGCTTCGCCGAGGACGTCGACCCGCTATGGCCGGGCTACCCGGCCGAGCGCGGCTTCCCGCCCGAGGCCTCGACCGTCACGCTGTTCACCGGCGACGGGGTGACGCCGATCATCGACCACATCTCGCGCGACGCCGCCGACCTCGCCGATTCCTACGCCGGCGTGCTGCGCGCGCTCTACCATCCCGGCCAGGTGAACGACGTCTCGGCGTTCCTGATCGTCGCGGGCGAGCACGCCGCCGTGTTCCACGAAGCGGGCTGGTCGAAGGCGCGGCTCAAGGACGAGCTGCACGCGCGCCTCCAAGTGCCGCTTTCGGAGGTGGTGGCGGGCCGCGCCGGCAAGGGGCCGATGAGCGCGGCCGAGCTCGCCGCCGGCACCATCGCGAAATTCCGCACCGGCAGCCTCAACATCGCGCGCGCCGGCGGCTCGGCCGGCAAGTATACGGCCTGCATCTCGGGCCTCGGCTCGATCACCATCAACCCGGTCATCAAGGAGATCACGCGATGAGCGAGCCCGTGATCCTGCTCGACCCCACCGCCGAGGACGCGCCCGAGATGCGCGAGCGGCTGGCCCGGCCGGCCACGCTCGACGGCATGACGGTCGCGCTGCTCGACATCGCCAAGCCGCGCGGCGACGAGTTCCTCGACCGCATCGCCGAGCTGCTGGCGGCGCGCGGCCTCAAGGTCGAGCGCTACCGCAAGCCGCGCTTCTCCGTCGTCGCGCCCGACGACCTGCGCGCCGAGATCGGCACACGCTGCCAGGCGGTGATCGAGGCGCTGGCCGATTGAGGCTCCTGCACGTCGTGCTGTATGCACGACCTGAAAGGGCTGGAGGAGCGCGGCGTCGTCGGCGTCGGCGTCGCCACCACCGAGTTCGTCGAGGCGGCCGCGGCCCAATCGCGCGCGCTGGGCTACGCCCCGGCCGTGGTGTTCGTCGCCCATCCGATCCAGGACCGCACCCCCGACGAGCTGCGCGCGCTCGCCGACCGGGCGTTCGACGACATCCTCACCGCCCTGACCGCATCGGGTTAGAATCCTTCCTATCGCGGCGGATGCCATTCTTTCGCCGCACGATAGCCCTATATGGATGGGTAGAGGATCGGGGATCGAGGGTAGCATGGTTACGACAGGTCGACTGACGCATGCGCTGTGCGGTGCGGCGCTGGCCGCCGCCCTGGCCGCCGCCGCCTTGGGCGGGGCCCGCGCCCAGGCCGCCGCGGACGATCCCGACGCCGCCAGCACCCAGTCGCAGGCGCTGCACGAATATAATCTGTTCGCGGCACGCCAGGCGGCGCGCGCCGGCGTCGCCATGTTCAATGCCGGCTACACCCAGTACGCCATCACCGCAGCTCGAGAAGGCGGTGCGTCTCGCGCCCAAGATAGGCGCCTACCGCAAGGCGCTGGACCAGGCCCGCGCGCGCCTCGCCGACGAGAAGGAGCAGTCGCAGAAGCCGGCGCGCCCCCTCGCCCCCAGCGCACCGGAGGATAGCGGGATCCACATTCCGGGCTTCGTGCCCCCGGCGACCGTGGCCGGCGCGCAGGCGAGCGAGCCCGACCCCGGCATCGCCCAGCCGGGCGCGGAGGCCGCCGCTTCCGACGCCGACGGCACAACCGGCTCAAGTGCCACCACCGGCGCCGCCGAAGCCACGGGCGACCCCGGCGCCACCGCGGCGCGCGGCCCGGGCTCCGGCGCGGCGCCGACGGCGGCGAACCCGGCGACACGCCGCGCGCATCGGGCGATCTCTCGGGCATCCGCACCGGCGCGGGCGCCGCGGCCGGACGCCCGCTGACCGGGGCCGGCCATTTCGACCTGCCGTTCGGCCGCGTGCCGGGCGGTCAGCCCGCGACCCGGCCCCGCAACGACCTGGCGATCCGCCCGATGCAGCAGCCGGCGCTCGACCTGCCCGCCGACTCGCAGCGCCCCACCGCCGCGCCCGCCACCCCGGGGCGTTCGCCCGGCCGCTGAGGCGCTTCGGGCGCGGGACACACCACGCCCCTTTCGTCGGGTGGCCCGAATGCGGCATGATGGCGCATCGAAGGGTGCGCGAGTTCACACGATCCCATGACCGACGGGCCATCCCACGCCCCCGCCGAAAAGGCGAGCTGGGGCGAGCTGTTTCGCGGCGAACAGGCCATCTACCTGGCGCTGATCATGCTCGGCGTGGTGCTGTTCTCGCTGCAGATCCTGATCATCGTCACCATCATGCCGACGGTGGTGGAGGATATCGGCGGCGGCGCCTGGTACGTCTGGGCGGCGATGCTCTACCAGGTGGGCACGATCACCGGCGCCGCCTGCGTCGGGCCGGTCTGGCGCGCGATCGGGGCGCGCCGATCGTTCGTCCTCGCCTCGCTGGTCTACGGGCTGGGCACGCTGGGCTGCGCGCTCGCGCTCGACATGCTGACGCTCGACGTCGCCCGCACGGTGCAGGGGCTGGGCGCGGGGCTGATCATGGGCGGCACGATGGGGCTGGTCGGGCGCCTGTTCCGGCCGAGCCAGCGCACCCGCGTCCTCGCGATGTACCAGGGCACATGGACGATCTGCTCGCTGATCGGGCCGTTCTTCGGCGGCGCCTTCGCCGAAATCGGCTGGTGGCGCGGCTCGTTCTGGACGTCGCTGCCCTTCGTGGTGGTGTTCGGGCTGATCGCCTGGTCGCGCGTGCCCGAGACGCTGACGCACGGGTCGGGCGACGACCGGCGGATGGGCGTGCCGGGCCTGCGCCTCGCGCTTCTGGCGGGCGGGGTGATCGGCGTCGCCGAGGCCGGCCAGCTGCACCAGCTCGCGCTGATCGCGGCCGTGGCCGCCGCCTCGCTCGTCGCCATCTGGGGCGCGTTCCGCGTCGATGCCGGGGCCGAGAACCGGCTGTTCCCGTCGCACCCGCTGTCGGTGCGGCGCGCGGTCGGGCTGGGCTACTGGCTGCTCATCATCGTCGGCGGGGTGCAGGCGGCGGTGACGATCTTCCTGCCGCTCACCCTGCAGATCGTGCACGACGTGACGCCGCTGCTGGTCGGCATCGCCAACCTGGTGATCTCGACGGCGTGGACGATCTCGACCTTCATGGTGTCGGGCTGGTCGGGTGCGCGCGAGCGCTTCGCCTTGCAGTCGGGGCCGGTGTTCATCCTGATCTCGGTCGCGATGCTGGCGACGACGGCGCACGGCGCGACCCTGGCCGTGCTGTTCGCCGCGACCTTCGTGCTCGGCTGGGGCATCGGCATCCACAACGTGCATCTCGGCGCGCGGGTGATGGGGGCGGCCGAGAAGGGCGAGGAGGCGGTGACCGCCTCGTCGCTCTCGATGGTGCGCTCGCTCGGCGGCGCGCTCGGCACCGCGATGGCGGGGATGGTGGCGAACGTCGCCGGGCTGGGCGCGCATATCGACACCGCGACGGTGACCCGCGCGGTCGACGCGGTCTACCTGTTCGCGCTGATTCCGGTCGCGTTCTCGGTGCTGTTCATCGTGCGGCTCACCCGCCTGGTGGTGCCGCGCACGGGCACGGTCGTCCCGGCGGAATAGCCGCGCGCCCTATTGCAGCGCCTGGAGCAGGCGCTTCGCGTCGCTCGCCTCGCGGAAGCCGGGGGAAAGCGCGAGGGCGCGCTCCAGGCTCGCCCGCGCCGCCTTCTCGTCGCCCAGCGCCCGCTGCACCACCCCGAGATGGTAGACGATGGTCGCATCCTTCTTCACCGCCTGCGCGGCCGGTTGCAGGACGGCCAGCGCGTCGGTGTCGCGCCCGGCGAGGTGCAGCAGCCAGCCGTGCGTATCGGCGACGTTCAGGCTTTGCGGCGCCAGCTTGGCCGCCTTCTCGGCGAGGACGAGCCCGTCCGCGGCCTGGCCGCGCCCGCCGAGCAGCAGCGCGAGGTTGTTGAGCACCGGCACGGCGTTGGGCCGGGCGGCGAGCACCCGGCGGTAGAGGTTCGCCGCGCGCTCGCCATAGCCCGCCCTCTCGAGCAGCAGCGCGAGGCTCGCCACCGCGGCCGGATCGTCGGGATCGGACGCCACCACCTTCTCGCGCGCGGCGATCGCGCCTTCCGTGTCACCCAGCCGCTCGGCCGCGATGGCATAGGCCTTCTGCAGGTCGATGTCGCCGGGCGCGACCAGCAGCCCCTTGGCCAGGGTGCGCGCGGCGAGCGGGTAGTTGCGGACGAAGCCGTAGAACGTGCCCAGCTTGAGATAGGACGACGCCTCGTTGGGGAAGCGGCTCGACCATGGTCTTGAAAGTCTCTTCCGCCTCGCCTGGCTTGCCGGAAAGCTGGTAGGCGGTGCCCAAAGCCGCGAACACGTCCGGCCCCGCCTTGGGCGCGACCGTGAGCGCGCGGTAGGTGTCGATCGCCGCGGCGCGGTCGCCCTTGCGCATCAGCACGTCGGCGAGCAGCTTCCGCGGCGCCACCGCGTCGGGATCGATCGCGGCGGCGCGCTTGAGCTCGAGGATCGCATCGTCGAGCCGCCCGAACCGGGCGTCGGCGTGGCCGAGCGCGACGTGCGCCGCCGCGGAATCGGGCCGGCGCACCACCGCCAGCGCGTATTCGCGCCGCGCCTCGGCCGGCTCGCCGATGACGTCGTAGGCAAGCCCGCGCGCGATGTTCGCGCGGTCGCTGTCGGGCTCGAGCTGCGCCATCCGCTCGAACCGCTCGTCGGCGTCGTCGTCGCGCTTGAGGCCGAGATAGGAGGTGGCCAGCACGAAATGGCCGAACGCGTCGTCGGAGCTGCGCGGCAGGACCGGCGCGAGCAGCCGGAGCGCCTCGTCGTAGCGGTGCTGGCGGTTGTAGAGCTGTGCGAGGTTGTCCATCACGTCGACGTGCTGGTGGGCGAGCCCGACGAGTCCCTTCTCGTACTCGCGGAGGGCGCGGTCCGGCTGGCCTTCGGCCTCGTAGATCACCCCGAGCCGCTGATGCGCGCGCCGCGCCTCGGGCCACACCGCGACCGCCGCCAGATAGGCGAGTTTCGCCTCCTCTTGATGGCCCTGGGCCGTCAATATGTCGCCGATGCGCGTCTGGGCGGTCCACTGGTCGGGCTTGACGGCGACCGCCCGGCGCAGCGGTTCGAGCGCCGCGTCACGCTGGCCCGAAAGCGCGAGCGCCACGCCGTAGAGCTCGAGCCCGTCCGGGTCGTCGGGATGTATCCTGGTGTAGGCGCGCCCCGCCTCGACCGCCTTGTCGAGATCGCGCGCGTTGATCAGATCCTGCAGCTTCTCGAGCACCGCCCTTGACCTGGCCCGGCACGGTGAGGCCGAGCGGCAGCTCGTCGCCGATGACGTCGCCCGGCCGGCTCGAAATCGGCGCGGCGCGCGCCCCCGCGGCGAGGGCGGCGAGAAGAAGCGCGGCAACAAGGGATGGCGGAGCTGCGACGCGCTTCATGCCGGAATCACCCCTGCACCATTGCGCGGATTTCGCGGCAGGCCACGGTCAGCATGGCGAGGTCGGCACCCCCCGTCGCGCGCAGCTCGCGCAGCAGGTCGAGCACCCGCGCGGCCTCGTGGTTCTGCGCCGCCTCCCAGCTCTTGACCGCCTGCGCCGCGTCGCGCGCGCCGTTGGCCGCGTCGATCACCTGGGTCGCCAGGTTGCATTGCTGAACGTAAAGGTCGTCGACCACGGCGGCGAGGGCGAGCTTCTGCCACTCGCTTTCGGCCGTCACCTGCTCGGCGGCGCGGCGCAGCCAGGTAAAGCCGAACCGTCCGCCCAGCGTGAAGTAGACCCGCGCCACCTCCTCGACCTTGCGCTTCGCCGCCCCGGCGATGCGCACGATGTCGGGCGCCGAACCATAGGATTCGAGGGCGCCGATCCGGCGCGCGAGCGCCTCCGGGGCGCCGTCCGCCTCGTAGCCGCGGGCGCGTTCGGCGATCGACGCGGCGAGCTCGTCATTGACCAGCGCGTGCGCGCCCTGCGACCAGCGCCGCGACGCCGCCGGCGAACCGGTCGATCACCTGCGGGATCGGCTTGTCGGCGAGGCCCTGGCGCAGGAACCACTGGGTCGCCCGGCGCAGCAGCGCCATGATCTCGTGGTTCATCGCGACCTGCACGGCGGCCGGCGCCTTGTTGTCCAGCGCCTCGATCTCCGCCCAGAGCGGGCGCACGTCGAACACCTGGCGCGCCATCATGTAGGCGCGCGCGATGCGCTCGGGCGGCTGGCCGGTCTTGTAGGCGGTCTCGTTGACGAAGCTCGGCCCCATCCGGTTGACCAGGCTGTTGGTCAGGTAGGTCGCGATGATCTCGCGGCGCAGCCGGTGCTTCGCGATCAGCCCGCCATAGCTCTTGCGCAGCGGCGCGGGGAAGTAGAGCCCGATGTCATGGGTGAGGTACGGATCGTCCGGCACGTCGGAGTCGATCAGCGCGTCGTACAGCGCCATCTTGCCGTAGGCGAGCAGCACCGCGAGCTCGGGCCGGACGAGGCCGCGCCCCTTCTGGCGCCGCTCGGCGATGGTCTCGTCGTCGGGCAGGAACTCGACGGCGCGGTCGAGCCGGCCGGCGCGCTCGAGCGCGCGCATGAAGCGCGCATGCTCGTCCAGCAGCGCCGCCCCCTGCGTCTCGACATGGGTGATCGCCATCGCCTGGCGGTAATTGTCGAGCAGCACCAGGGCCGCCGACCTCGTCGGTCATGGCGGCGAGCAGCCTGTCGCGCTTCGGCCGCGTCAGCGAGCGTCTCCTCCATCGCCGCGCGCAGCAGGATCTTGATGTTGACCTCGTGGTCCGAGGTGTCGACGCCGGCCGAGTTGTCGATGAAGTCGGTATTGATGCGCCCGCCCGCCAGCGCGTACTCGATGCGGCCGAGCTGGGTGACGCCGAGATTGGCGCCCTCGCCGACCACGCGGGCGCGCACCTCGCGCCCGTCGACGCGCAGCGCGTCGTTGGCGCGGTCGCCGACCTCGGCATGCGTCTCGCCGTGCGCCTTGACGTAGGTGCCGATGCCGCCGAACCACAGCAGGTCCACCTCGGCGCGGCGAGCATGGCGCGCATCAGCTCGGCGGGCGTCACGCTCTCCTTGCCGAGGCCGAAGGCCGTGCGCATCGCCTCGGTCACCGCGATCGACTTGGCGCGCGCGGTCGAACACGCCGCCGCCCTTGGAGATCAGCTTCGCGTCGTAGTCCGCCCAGGACGAGCGCGGCAGGCCGAACAGCCGCTTGCGCTCGGCGAAGCTCGCCTTCGGGTCGGGATCGGGGTCGACGAAGATGTGCAGGTGGTTGAACGCGCCGACCAGCTTGATGTGCCGCGACAGCAGCATGCCGTTGCCGAACACGTCGCCCGACATGTCGCCGACGCCGACGACGGTGAAGTCCTCGGCCTGGATGTCGATGCCCATCTCGCGGAAATGGCGCTTGACCGATTCCCACGCGCCGCGCGCGGTGATGCCCATCTTCTTGTGGTCGTAGCCGGCCGAGCCGCCCGAGGCGAAGGCGTCGCCGAGCCAGAAGCCGTAGTCGGCGGCGACCCCGTTGGCGATGTCGGAGAAGGTCGCCGTGCCCTTGTCGGCCGCGACCACCAGATAGGGGTCGTCGCCGTCGCAGCCGCACCACGTTCGCGGGCGGCACCACCTTGCCGCGCACCAGATTGTCGGTGATGTCGAGCAGCCCCTGCATGAAGATGCTTGTAGCACGCGATGCCCTCGTCCATCAGCGCGTCGCGGTCGCCCTCTGCCGGCGGGCGCTTGACCACGAACCCGCCCTTCGCGCCGACCGGCACGATCACCGCGTTCTTGACCATCTGCGCCTTCATCAGCCCGAGGATCTCGGTGCGGAAATCCTCGCGCCGGTCCGACCAGCGCATGCCGCCGCGCGCGACCTGGCCGCCGCGCAGATGCATCGCCTCGACGCGCGGCGAGTAGACGAAGATCTCGACCAGCGGGCGCGGCAGCGGCAGCTCGTCGAGCTTGCGGCTGTCGAGCTTGAACGCGACATAGGGCTTGGGCGCGCCGTCCGCGCCGGGCTGGTAGTAGTTGGTGCGCAGCGTCGATTCGCAGATGTTGAGGAAGCGCCGCAGGATGCGGTCCTCGTCCAGGTTGGCGACCGCGTCCAGCGCCTCGCCCATGCTCGCCGCGCAGCCGCTTCGCCCGCGCCGCGCCGCCCTTCTGCGCGCCGGGATCGAACAGCGCCTCGAACAGCGCGACGATCAGCGCCGCGACCGGCGCGTTCGCCGCCAGCGTCTCGGCCATGTATTCCTGGCTGAACGGGATGCCCGGCCTGGCGCAGATAGCGCGACCAGGCGCGCAGCACCACCACCTGGCGCCAGGCCAGGCCGGCGTCGAGCACCAGGCGGTTGAACCCGTCGCTCTCCACCTCGCCCGACCAGACGCGCGCGAACGCGTCCTCGAACGCGCGCCTGCACCTCGTCGACCGTGACCGGCCCGCCCGACCGGGTGGCCAGGCCGAAATCGTGGATCCAGAAGCTGTCCTCGGCGTGGCGCGGCGCCACCTCGTGCGGCACCTCGTCGATCACCCTGAGGCCCATGTTCTCGAGCATCGGCAGCACGTCCGACAGCGGCACCGGGCCGCGATGGGTGTAGATCTTGAAGCGCAGCCCGTCGCGGCCCATCCCGTCGGTGCGGTAGAGGCTCATGTGCAGCCGGCCGGTGGCGAGCGCGCTCTCCAGCTTGGCGATGTCGGCGACGGCCGAATCCGCCTCGAACTGGTCGCGATAGCCGGGCGGGAAGGCGAGCGCGTAGTCGCGGAACCGGGCGAGCCCGCCCTCCTCGCCATGCGCCGCGGCGAGCGCGAGGTTGAGCTCGTCCGACCAGTTGCGCGCCGCCTCGGCGAGCCGCGCCTCGATCTCGGTCGGCGGGCGCGGCCTCGGCGTCGGGCGGCAGGCTCACCACCAGGTGGATGCGCGCGAGCGCGGATTCGGAAAGCTGCACCGCGAACGAGTCGGTCTCGCCGCCGACGCCCTCCTCGACGATCTCCTGCATGCGCTCGCGCAGGATCGTGTCGTAGCGGTCGCGCGGCACGTAGATCAGGCACGAGACGTAGCGCCCGAACGGGTCGCGATGGATGAACAGCGCGACGCGCGGCCGCTCCTGCAGGCGCAGCACGCCCAGCGCGGTCGCCAGCAGGTCGTCGTCCGACATGCGGAACAGCTCGTCGCGCGGCAGCGTCTCCAGGATGTTCAGCAGCGCCTTGCCGTCGTGGCCGCCCGGCGTCAGGCCCGAGCGCGCCACGATGTCGACCACCTTGCGCCGCAGCAGCGGGATGTCGCGCGGCGCGCGGTTGTACGCGACCGAGGTGAACAGCCCGACGAACAGCCGGTCGCCCACCACATGGCCGTGCCGGTCGAACCGCTTGACCCCGATCGTGTCGAGCTGGACCGCGCGGTGCACCGTCGAGCGCCGGTTCGCCTTGTTGACCATCAGGAGCTGCGGCCGGCTGAGGAAGGCCGCGATGTGGGGCGGCACCTCCTCCGACTTGGCCGTGCCCTCGAGCAGAACCGCGCGTTCGTGGCGCAATATGCCGCGCGCCGAGCCCGGCACGGGATGGACGACGGTGCGGCCGTGCGCACGCTCGATGCGGGTCTCGCGATAGCCGAGGAAGGTGAAATGGTTCGAATCGATCCAGCGCAGGAAGGCGCGCCCCTCGTCGATCTCCTCGACCGGCAAGGGCGGCGGCGCGGTGTCGAGCTCGGCGATCACCTCGGCGACGCGCACGCGCATCTCCGGCCAGTCCTCGACCGCGACCCGCACGTCGGCCAGCACCTGCTCCATCCGCTTGCGGATCTCGCGCCCGCGCCTCGCGATGTCGACCGCCCGGATCTCGATATGCATGGCGGATTCGCGCGACGCGTTCTCGGGCGCGTCCTCGGGCGGGTGGATCGCCGTGATCCGTCCCTTCGCGGTGCGCACGACCGCGACGATCGGATGGATGACCAGGCGCGGCGCGAGCCCCATCCCCTTCAGCGCCTCGGTCACCGAGTCGACCAGGAAGGGCATGTCGTCGTTGACGATCTCGACCACCGTGGCGGGCGAGTCCCAGCCGTCGCGCGCCCGGACGGGATTGACCAGCCGCACCGCCGCGTGGCCCGGCTTGCGCGATTCGAGGAAGGCGAGCAGCGACAGCGCCGCGCCGGCCAGGTCCTCCGGCGCGGTGACGGACAGGTGCTCGGCCGGCGCGCGGCGGTAGAGCTCGCGCGTGAAGGCGAGGGCCCGGCGGCCGCGCGCGCCCTTCAGGCGCCGCTGCGCCCGGCGCGCGGCGCGCTCGATTGCCGCCTCGCCGCCCACGTCCGCTTCCGTTTCCGCTTCCGCTTCCGCCATCGCCGTTCCCTCGCCGCGCGCGACCCGCGCCTTACGGCGGGCGTGCGGCAAATGTATGGCCAAACGCGTTAAGATTCACGGGCTGCGCGCGCGCAGCCGGCCACGGCCGCCGAAATCCGCTTGACGGCCACCGGCCTGAACCTCACAGTGGCCGGCAATATCCATAAGAACGAAACACGGAAGGCGCGTCTCCCTGTCGAGTTCCCGGAGGTAATGCGCATGTCGTGCGCCGCCGGTCCCTTGGGGCGCGGCGCGGCGCGACTCGTGCTGCACATGCGGCCACGCCGGATCGTCTCGCGAAGACGGCAGCGGAGCGGGTGAACGCCATGACGACCAGGGGCCGGGGACGTGTCGGCGTCGCTGCCGCGGCGGGGGCGATCCTCGCCTGCGCGGTCGCGGGCAGCCCGGCCCAGGCAGCCGGCACGGCCGGCACGGTGAAGGTGGGCATCCTCGCGCCGCTCTCGGGCAATTTCGCCGCGCCCGGCCAGGAGGGGCTGACCGGGATGAAGATGTACCTCGAATCCGTCAAGTACCGGGCCGGCGGGACCAGGATCGAGATCGTCGTCGAGGACACGGAGGGCAAGCCCGAAATCGGCGTCGCCAAGGCGCGCAAGCTGGTCGAGCGCGACGGGGCGCAGGTGCTGACGGGCATCGTCTCCTCGGGCGTGGCGCTCGGCGTCACCGCCTTCTCGCGCCAGAGCCAGGTGCCGGTCGTGTTCTCGATCGGCGCCGGCGCGGACGAGCTGACCATGCCCGGCCCGCTCGCCAACCCGTACGCGGTGCGCACGTCGCAGAACGGGCGGACCCCCGCCGCCGTCGCCGCCGACTGGGCCTACAAGCAGGGCTGGCGCAGGGTCGCCACCATCGGCTCCGACTATCCCGGCGGGGCCGACGTGATCCACGGCTTCGCCCAGAATTTCTGCCGGCTGGGCGGCAGGGTGGCGCAGGCGCAGTTCCCGCCCCTCCGGCTCGAGGATTACGGCCCCTACCTCGCCAGGCTCGACCGCACGGTCGACGCGGTGGTGGTCTTCACCCCCGGCGCCGGCGGGCTGCGGCTCGGGCGCCAGTACGCGGAGCGGGGCCTCAAGGGCAAGATCCCGCTGATGGACATCTACGGCCAGATCACCTTCGAGCCGAACCTGAAGCGGCTCGGCGACGCCGCGACGGGCGTGTACTCGGTCCTGCACTACACGCCGATGATCCCGACCGACATCAACAAGGCGTTCGTCGCCGCCTACAGGAAGCGAACCGGCGACGTGCCGTCCGACGATTCGCCCGACGGCTGGGTCGGCATGCACGCCATCGTCGACGCGATCGCGGCGGTCAAGGGCGACCTCACCGACAAGACGCGGTTCATGGCGGCGCTCCGGGCCGTGCGCTTCGATTCGCCCAAGGGCCGCATCGCCATCAATTCCTACGGCCAGGTGGTCCAGTCGATCTATGTCCGCCAGGTGCGGAAGACCGGCGGCCGCGCGGCCAACGTGCCGGTCGCGACCTACGAGCATGTCGGCCAGTTCTGGCCCTTCACGGCCGCGGAGTTCGCGTCCTTCAGGGTCACCTACAAGACCGCGAAGGACGAGCTGACCGACTGCGCCAAGGTGCTGGCGAAGAAGTAGGGCGCGCAACCTCTCCGCCTCTGTGGTGAAATCGCGGACAGCTCTGCGCCTTCGTGGCGAAAGACCGGGAGACGAGCCATGCCCGACCGCATGCTGCCGCACGACCGCATCGCCTATGACCCGATCGAGGGCCGCGCCAGGCTCGCTCTGCCGGACGGCGCGCGCCTCGCCTGCTGGGTGATCGTCAACGTCGAGGAATGGGACGCGACGCAGAAGATGCCGCGCACCGTGCTGCCGCCGCCCGCCGGCGGCGACCCCTCGCCCGACATCCCCAACTGGGCGTGGCACGAATACGGCAACCGCGTCGGGTTCTGGCGCCTCGCCCGCATCCTCGACGAGTTCGGCGTCACCGCCTCGCTCGCCATCAACGGCGCGGCCATCGCCGCCTATCCGCCGATCGTCGAGGCCGCGAAATCGCGCGGGTGGGAGTTCATGGGCCACGGCTTCACCCAGCGCAACATGCAGCGTGTGGAGGACGAGCGCGCCGACATACGCCGCACCGCCGAGGCGGTCGAACGCGCCACCGGGCGCCGCCCGCGCGGCTGGCTCGGGCCCGGCCTCACCGAGACGTGGGAGACGCCCGACCTGCTGGTCGAGGAAGGGTACGACTATGTCTGCGACTGGGTGCTCGACGAGCAGCCGGTGCGGCTCGCGACGCGCTCAGGCCCGATCGTCTCGATCCCCTACACGCAGGAGATCAACGACGTCGCCATGATGGCGGTGCAGCACCACACGGCGTCGGAATACGCGACGCGCGCCATCGACCAGTTCGACCAGCTCTACGCCGATGCCGGCGCCGACGGCTCCGCCCGGATCATGGCGCTGGTCGTCCACCCCTACCTCATGGGCGTCGCCCACCGCGCGCGGCACTTCCGCGCCGCCCTCGCCCACATCGCCCGCCACGCCGACGTCCTGTTCTGGACCGGCGAGCAGATCTGCGAGTGGTATGTGGGCGAGCGGCCGTAGCCCTCGCTTCCCATATTCGTCATGCCCGGAATCGCCGCCGATCGTCATGCCCGGACTTGTTCCCGCAGGCATGCCCGAAAAAAATCGTCATGCCCGGACTTATTCCGGGCATCTGCGGTGGTGCGACAACCTGAGGCGCCGAACCGCCCCCGCCGACATACCCAACCCAATCGTCATGCCCGGACTTGTTCCGGGCATCTCACGCCATCGCGCCCGCACTGGCGGACGCCGGGCCTTCGTCGGCCAGATCCCATCGCCTCGGAATGCCCCCTCACCGCAGATGCCCGGAACAAGTCCGGGCATGACGTGGGGGGAAGAGCACGCGCTCCGTCGGACGACTTCCGGGCGTGATGCAGGGATCCGGGCATCACATGGGAGGAGTTGTTTGCCGCCCTCACACGAGCGTCTCGTACAAATCCTCCCAGTCCGGATTGCGCTCTTCGACGACGTTCACCTTCCAGGCGCGCGGCCAGGCCTTCATGGTCTTCTCGCGCTGGATCGCCTCAACGATGCCGTCGAACCGCTCGAAATAGACCAGCCGCTTCAGCCGGTACCGCTTGGTGAACCCCTCGACGACGCCCTCTCGATGCTGCCAGACGCGCTTCACCAGGTCGCTCGTCACGCCGACATAGAGCGTGCCGTCGCGCCGGTTGGTCACGATGTAGACCCAGCCACCATGCATTCCGGAACTATCCATCGGACTTCCAGCCGACGACAAGCCGGCACCGCCGGAACTGCGATCAAATCGTCATGCCAACAAGAAGTAACGTCATGCCCGGACTTGTTCCGGGCATCTGCGGTCTCGCAACGGCCTGAGGCGCTCGACCGCCCCCGTCGACATCCCAACCTTAATCGTCATGCCCGGACTTGTTCCGGGCATCTGCGGTCTCGCAACGGCCTGAGGCGCTCGACCGCCCCCGTCGACATCCCAACCCTAATCGTCATGCCCGGACTTGTTCCGGGCATCTGCGGTCTCGCAACGGCCTGAGGCGCTCGACCGCCCCCGCCGACATACCCAACCCTAATCGTCATGCCCGGACTTGTTCCGGGCATCTCACGCCATTGCCGTGGCACTGGCGGTTGCCGGCACCTCGACCAATCCATTGACGCCTCGGAATGCCCCCTCACCGCAGATGCCCGGAACAAGTCCGGGCATGACGTGGGGGGAAGAGCACGCGCTCCGTCGGACTTGCGGGCATGACGTGGGGGTCCGGGCGTGACGGGGGGGCACGGGCCTAGATGGGTCCGGGCATGACTGGAGAAGTAAAGCCGGAAATCTTGACATTATGTATAAATTCCTGTATACGGCGCCGCGTCCTATCCCCATCTGCGAGGCCGTCATGCACCAGTTCACCTCGTGCCACGGGCCGAACTGCGAGCGGCACGTGCGCGCCCGTTGCCGAACCCTTCGCCGCGGCGTGCCCGGACATCGGACCCGGTCCGGTCCCTGACGCCACCGTCGATCCCGGCCCTGCCCCTGCCCTGATCGCCCCCCTGATCGCCCCGAAGCCGCGCCGGGCGACGCGGGTGGACTGGGCGCGCATCGCGCGGATGGTCGGCGCCGGCCGGCCGGTCGCCGAGGTCGCGCGCGAGGTCGGGCTGCTCGCCCCAGCATGTCCGCCGGATCGTGCGCCGCGCCCGGCGGCCCTCGGCGGCGGACAGTGCCGCGCTGGTCGTCGACATGAACGTGCGCCTCTCGGCCCTCCGCCTGGAGGTCGTCGAGGGGCTCGCCCGCGCCGTCGCCGCCGACGACCCGCGCGTCATGCTGTGGCTTGCCGAGCGGCTGGGCGTGGGCGCCGACCGGGCGGCGCGCGCCGGGCGCGCCGTGGAGGATACGTGGATCGGACCGCGGCGCTGATCGGGCGCGCGACGGATTTTCGGGCGCGCGAGGCGACATCCCTTTGACGTCAACATCTTGCGCGGCGCGGGCCGGGTTCCGCGAGGGTCCTTCAGGTTCGTTGAGGTTCGTTGATTTCGGGTTCCTTGAGGTTCGCGCAATGCGTCTTCGGGCGACCTTCCCGCGACAGGCGTGCGACCTTCGGCTAAGCTCGCGCGACAAGACAATGGGGAGGACCGATGACCGCGCGCATCGTCGAGAGTTCGGCCGAGCTGTGGCGCTACGAGCTGCCCGTGCCGATCGGCGGGTCGGGCCAGACCGTGGTCGACATCATCGTCGTCACCATGCGCGACGCCGACGGCCATGACGGCATGGGCTACTCCTACGTGATGGGCGGCGGCGGCGAGCCGGTCGCGATGCTCGCGCGCTCGATGCTGGCGCGGTTCGTCACCGGCCAGCCGCCGCTCGCGCCGCAGGCCTTGTGGCGGCGCATCGCGGGCTCGCTCAACCGGCTCGGCCGCGGTGCGGGCTATGTCGCGCTGTGCGCCATCGACATCTGCGCCTGGGACCTGCACGCCCGCGCGCGCGACGTGCCGCTCGGCATCGCGATGGGCGGCGCGGCGCGCACCATGCCGGTCTACGGCTCGGGCGGGCTGTGGCCGTTCATGGCGCCGGACGAGGCCGTCGCGCGCGTGCACGAATACATCGCGCGCGGCATACGCGGCGTGAAGATCCGCGTCGCCGGCATCGACGCCGACCTCGCGCGCATGGAGGCGGTGTACGACATGCTTCCCGACGGGGTTCACCTGATGGCCGACGCGAACGAGCGCTGCGACCTGCTTGCGCGCGCGCTGGCTGGCCGCCGCCTGCGCCGAGCACGAGATGCTGTGGCTGGAGGAGCCGCTGCCCGCCTACGACTATGCGGGGTTCGCGCAGCTCGCCGCGACCTCGCCCGTCGCCATCGCCACCGGCGAGCATCTGCAGGGCTGCGTCGAGTTCGCGCCCCTGTTCGAGGGCAAGGGCTGCGCGCTCGCCCAGCCCGACCCGGCGATGATGGGCGGCATCACGGAATGTCTGCGGCTCGCCACCATCGCCGAGCATCTCGGCGTGGTCGTCGCGCCGCACTTCAACCCGGCCTTGTTCATCCATGTCGCCGCCGCCGCGCCGGCGATGCAATGGCTGGAGGACTTCCCGGTGCTCGAGCCGCTGTTCGACGACCCGCCCACCTGGGATGCGAAGGGCGACTTCGCGCTGCCCGAGGGGCCGGGCCATTCCATCCGCTTCAAGCCGGACGCGCGCGAGCGGCTGCGCGTGCGCGACTGATGCTGCCGATCGACCTTGTCTATGCGAGCCGCGACCGCGCGCCCGACGCCATCGCCGTCGACGCGCCCGAAGGCGAGATCGGCTACGCCACGCTGTGCGCGCGGGTCGATGCGCTGGCCGCCGGGCTGCAGGCGCTCGATCGCACGGCCCGGCTCGCGCGTCGGGGTGTGCGGCTACAACACCGTCGAGCATCTGCTCGCGATCCTCGCCGTCATGGCCGCCGGCAAGGTCTGGGTGCCGCTCAACCCGCGCGAGGTGAAAACCGAGCTCGACGCCAAGCTCGCGGCGACGCGCCCGTCCATCGTCGTCGCCGACGCGGACTGCCTCGACAAGTTCACGCCCGGCGCGGCGCGCCTCGTGGTCGGCGCGGGCGGCGGCAGCGCGGCCGGCACGCTGGCGGCGCTCGAGGCGGCGCATGCCGGCCAGCATCCCGCGCGCCCGGCGCTGTCGCCGGAGGATCCGCAGGCGATCAAGTTCACCGGCGGCACGACCAACCGGCCGAAGGGCGTGCTGCAGCCCTACCGCTCGTGGCTGTGCGGCGCCGAATGCATGGTGCGCGCGCTCGGGCTCGACGCGACCGACCGCGTGCTGCTCTCGGCGCCGATGACGCACGGCACGTCGTGCTACATCACGCCCACCCTCTCGGTCGGCGGCACGCTGGTCATAACCGCCGCGCGCCCGCGCCCGGCCGACGTGCTCGACGCGTTCGCGACCAGGGGCGTCACCACCGTCTTCCTGCCGCCCACCATGATCTACATGATGATGGCCGAGCCCGGCGCGGCCGAGCGGCGCTATCCGCGCCTCAAGCGGCTGATCTACGGCGCGGCGCCGATGCCGCCCGGCAAGATCCGCGAGGTGCAGCGCGCCTTCGGCCCGGTGCTCGCCACCAACTACGGCCAGACCGAGGCGCCGCAGGTCATCACCTACATGGCGCCCGAGGATTTCGTCGACGAGCGCAACCTCGGCTCGGTCGGCAAGCCGACGCCGCTGGTCAGGCTCGCCATCATGGATGCCGAGCGCCGCATCCTCGGCCCCGGCGCGGAGGGCGAGATCGTGGTCGGCGGCGACCTCGTCATGTCGGGCTATCTCGACATGCCCGACCAGACCGCCGAGACCGTCATCGACGGCTGGCTGCACACCGGCGACGGCGGGCTGATCGACGAACGCGGCTTCGTGTTCCTGAAGGACCGCATCAAGGACATGATCATCACCGGCGGGTTCAACGTCTATCCCGCCGACGTCGAGGCGGCACTGGTGCGCCATCCCGCCGTGCACGACTGCGCGGTGTTCGGCCTCGCCGACGAGAAGTGGGGCGAGGCGGTGACGGCGGCGGTGCAGCTTCGCCCCGGCCAGGCGGCGAGCGAGGCCGACATCATCGCCTTCGCCAAGACCGAGCTCGGCTCGGTCAAGGCGCCGAAGCGCGTGGTGTTCTATGACGACCTGCCGCGCAGCCCGGTCGGCAAGGTGATGCGCCGGTCGGTGCGCGACGCCGAGGCGAAGGCGCGGGGCTAGACTAGGCCGGCAGCGGACCGGCCGGGCGCGGCGTCAGGCGCAGCAGGCGGAACATGCAGAGCGCGGCGAGGGCGAGCGGCACCAGCGTCCACTCGTAGACGGCCGACACGGCGCTCGCCACGCCATGGGGATCGGTCGCCGCGCCGAGCCCGGCGGCGTGCGCGATCACGCCCGCAATCGCCGCGCCGAACGCGGTGCCGAGCGAGCGGGTCATCGACAGCGAAGCGGCGGTGGTGCGGCTTTCGCCCGGCGCCGCGGCGTCGAGCGTGCGCGCGACCAGATGCACCATGTAGGTGCCGATGCCGACGCCCATCACGAAGGCCGAGACCCCAAGCGCCACGAGGTGCGGATAGAACGCCGTCACGGTGATCCCGGCGAGGCCGGCGAGGCTGAGAAGCGGGCCGGTCGCGAGCGCGGCACGCTCGCGCGTGCCCGACCAGCCCGAGACGGCGAACGTGCCGACGGTCCAGCCGAACGAGATGATGATGGTGACGAAGCTGATCAGCAGCGGCGAAACGCCATGCACCACCTGCAGCAGCAGCGGCAGGAACAGCGTCACCGAGGTCTGGGTGAGCGCGGCCAGGCACAGGATCCACAGCGCGAGCCCGACCGGCGAGGAAAGCGAGAAGGCGCGCGTCGGAAACAGCTTGTTGTCGGACGCCCCGTCCAGGCGGAACGCCGTCCACACCAGCGCGACCGCGCCCGCGACCAGCGCCGCACGCAGCGCCGGCTGGCCGACCGGCCCGACCGCGGCGACGCACATGACGCCCGCCGCCAGGGTGCCGAGCCGGACGAGCGGGAAAGCGGTGCGCGCCCGCGCCACCTCGTCGCCCAGCCGCTCGGGCACGCGCAGCCAAGTCAGCGCGGCGAAGCCCAGCACGAACGGCACCATGATCCAGAACGAGCCGCGCCACCAGTTGATGGCGGCGAACATGCCGCCGACCACCGGCCCGCACAGATGGCTGACGGTGAAGGTCGCCTGCGACAGCGCCAGCACGCGGGTGCGCAGCCGCGAATCGAACAGGCCGGTGACCAGCGCCATGCCGCCGCCCGACACCAGCCCGCCGGCGAAGCCCTGCACCGAGCGGGCGACGATCAGCGTCGCCATGTCCTGGGCCAGCGCGCAGCCCAGCGTGCCGACGACCAGCGCGACGCCGGACAGTGCATAGCCGCGCCGCGGCCCGAACGCGGTCCAGACCGGCGCGACGCTGGCCGCGCCGACGATCGAGCCGACCGTGTAGATCATCGCCGCCCAGGTGTAGTAGGCCGCGCCGCCGATATCGGCGACGACGGTCGGCATGATGATGGCGATCACCAGGATCTGCAGCGCGTTGATCGCCGAGCCGCCGACCACCAGGATGGTGTAGGCGGCGCGGCCTTCGCGCAGCAGCTCGGTCCACTTGCCTTTGGCGGAATCGCGGTCGGACATGGCACCCCGGGCGGCGACGGGCCTCGCCCGACGCGGGATCATGCCGCAAGGCCGGGCACCGCGATAGCGGCCAGATTCGCGCCCCTGCCCCGCATTTTTGCCTCCGCCCCGCCCGCCGAGGCGCGCCGGGCCTGCATTTTGTCCCTTGCGGTGCGCCGGATCGGCATGCAGATAAACGTGTAACGTCCGTGGGCGTGCGTCGAAGTCGGAGGTGTATCGTGAGACGGATCGCAATCGGATTGGCAGCCGCGATCGCATGCGCGGTCGGGCTGGGCGCGGCGGCGACGCCGGCCGCGGCCTATGGCCATCGCGGTGGGCACAGCAACTTCTTCCTGGGCCTCAATTTGGGGCCGCCGGCCTATTACTACCCGCCGCCGCCGCGCTACTACTACTACTACCCGCCGCCGCCGGCCTATTACTACCCGCCGCCGCCGCCGCCGATGGCGTACGCCCCGCCGCGCGCCCCCGCCGGTCCGGTCTGCCGCACCTTCAATGGCGACGCCACCATCGACGCGAGCGGCGCACCGTTCTACGGCACCGCCTGCCTCGAGGCCGACGGGCACTGGCACATCGTCAACTAGGACGCGATCACGGATTGCCCGGGCCAGGCGGCGCACGGCGCCGCCCCGGCGCGGGCACGTAGGTCTCGCCCCACTCCCGCAGCGCCTTCAGCACGGGGCGCAGGGCGCGGCCCTTGTCGGTCAGCACGTACTCGGCGCGCGGCGGATGCGTCTCGTAGAGGCGGCGCGCCACGAGGCCGTGTTCCTCGAGCGTCTTGAGCCGAGCCGACAGCGTGTTCGGGCTGATCCCCTCGAGCGAGCTCTCGAAATCCTGGAAGCGCCGCGGCCCATGAAGGAACAGGTCGCGCAGGACGAGGATCGCCCAACGCTCGCCCACGACGGCAAGCGCCCGCGCGACCGGGCACACCTCGCCGAACGGGAAGGCGTCCTTCGCCGCCCGCGCGCCCGCCGCCTTGCGGTCCTGCCGTGCCATCGCCGTGCCCAGCTCTCCGTCCACGGATGTGCGCGAGGATAGCGCCGCACGCCTCCGGCCGAAACCCGGTTCTCGGTTCGCGCCCATTGACTATGAAATATATAGTCTCTATCTGTGCGATATCAACCTCTCCTGTGCGGAGACCCGCCGTGAGCATCGCCTCCCCCGCCGCCGTGCCGGCCACGCCTTCCGCGTCGCCCGCGGTGCCACCCGCCGACCCGATCGTCGGCCCGCTTCTCCGGCTTGCCCTGCCCACCGTCGCCGTGCTGGTCGTGCAGACGTTCGTGGGCGTCGCTGAGATCTATTTCGTGGGCTTCCTCGGCACCGACGCGCTGGCCGGCATGACGTTGGTTTTTCCCGTGCTGATGCTGATGACCATGATGGCCAACGGCGCCATCGGCGGCGGCGTGTCGTCCGCCGTGGCACGGGCGTTGGGCGCCGGCCGGCGGCACGATGCCGACGCGCTGGTCGTGCACGGGCTGGTGGTGGGGGCCGCGTTCGGCCTCGCCTTCACGGCGCTGGTGCTGGGCGCGGGCGGGCCGCTGTTCGGCGCACTCGGCGGCAGCGGCGCCGCCGTCGCCGCGGCGGAGCGCTATGCCGCCTTCGTGTTCGGCGCGGCCGCGCTGATCTGGACCGTCAACCTGATGGCGGCCGCGCTGCGCGGCGCCGGCCAGGTGAAGGTGCCGGCGCTGGTGTCGCTCGGCGGCGCCGTCATCGTGGTGCCGCTGTCACCGGCTTTGATCTTTGGGCTCGGGCCGCTGCCGCGCCTCGGCATCGCCGGGGCGGGCATCGCGATCGTCATCTACTATGTGCTCGCCCTCGCCGTGCTCAGCGCCTATCTGCGCGCACCGCGGAGCCCGCTCCGGCTGGGCCGGGCCCGGCTGGAGGGAAGGCTGTTCCGGGACATCCTTTCGGTCGGCGGGCTCTCGGCCGTCGGCACCGTGCAGACCAACCTGACCGTCGCGGTGTTCACCGCACTGGTCGGCCGCTACGGCACTGCCGCGCTCGCCGGGTACGGGCTGGCCTCCCGGCTGGACTACGTGCTGATCCCGCTGCTGTTCGGGCTGGGGACCGCCACCATCGCCATGGTCGGGCAAAGCGTCGGCGCCGGCCGGATGGACCGTGCCTGGCGCATCGCCTGGATCTCGGCGGCGATCGGGACCGCGGTGACCGAGGCGATCGGCCTGTCCGCCGCCGCGTTTCCCGCCCACTGGATGGGGCTGTTCACGGCGGACGGCCAGGTCATCGCGGCGGGCGGCCAGTATCTGCGCATCGCCGGCCCGTTCTACGGGCTGGTCGGGCTCGGCATGATGCTCTACTTCGCGGCCCAGGGGGCGAAGCGGGTGGCGTGGCCGGTGTTCGCGGGAACGCTGCGGCTGGTCGTGGCGGTGGCGGGCGGCTGGGCCGTCATCGCGCTCGGCGGGGGCGGAATCACGGCGCTGTTCTGGGTGGCCGCCGCGGCATCCGTGGCGTTCGGCGGCACGGTCGCCCTTTCCGCCTTGCTGCTTCCGTGGCGCCGCGCGGCCTAATGCGCGGCCTGCCGGCGCTGTCCCGTATCGAGGTCGGGCAGGAAGGCGGCGAACAGCCCCAGCAAAGGCAGGAACGCGCAGACGCGATAGACGAAGCCGATGCTGGTCGCGTCGGCGAGCGCGCCGAGCGCGGCCGCGCCGACCCCCGCCATGCCGAAGGCGAGGCCGAAGAACAGCCCGGCCACCATGCCGACATTGCCGGGCATCAGCTCCTGGCCGTACACCACGATCGCCGGGAAGGCCGAGGCGAGGATCATCCCGATCGGCACCGACAGGATCGCCGTCCACATCAGGTCGGCGTGCGGCAGCGCCAGGGTGAACGGCACCACGCCCAGGATCGAGCCCCAGATCACCCGCTTGCGGCCCCAGCGGTCGCCGACCGGCCCGCCGATGAACGTGCCGAGCGCGGCCGCGCCCAGGAACACGAACAGATGCACCTGCGCCGACGGCACCGACACGCCGAAGGTCTGGATCAGGTAGAACGTGTAGTAGCTGGTGAGGCTCGCCAGATAGAAGAACTTGGAGAAGATCAGCACCAGCAGAATCGCCATCGCCAGCACCAGCTTGGCGCGCGGCAAGGCGGGCGCGGCGGCGACGGCGCGGCGCCGGCGCGCCTGGTGCGCGATCCGGCCGCGGTACCAGCGCCCGACATTGGCGAGCACGATCATGCCCAGGAGCGCCACCAGCGAGAACCACGCGATCGCCGCCTGGCCGCGCGCCACCACGACGAAGGCGGCGAGCAGCGGGCCGAGCGACGAGCCGACCGAGCCGCCCATCTGGAACAGCGACTGGGCGACGCCGTGCCGCCCGCCCGAGGCGAGCCGGGCGACGCGCGACGCCTCGGGGTGGAACACGGCCGATCCCATCCCGACCAGCGCCGCCGCGCCCAGCAGCCACAGGAAATGGTCGGCGACGGAAAGCGCGATCAGCCCGACCAGCGTGAACCCCATCCCGATGGCGAGCGAGAAAGGCCGCGCCCGCCGGTCGGTGTAGAGCCCGACCGCCGGCTGCAGCAGCGAGGCGGTGAGCTGGTAGGTGAGCGTGACCAGCCCGACCTGGCCGAAGTTCAGCCCGTACTGCGCCTTCAGGACCGGGTAGAGCGCCGGCAGGAGCGACTGCATCATGTCGTTGAGCAGGTGGCAGAAGGCGAGCGAGCCGATCACCGCGAAGGCGGTGGTCTCGGCCGTGCGCTCCTCCGCCGCCAGAACCTGGGCCAAATCTCGTCTCCTGCCTTGCGGAACGGTCGGATGCCGGTGGAAATGCGGCCGTAACATGTGCCGGTGCGGCCCGCGCGGCAACCCTCGCGGCCGGCGGACAGGTTTGCGCGCTTCGTGGCCCCGCGCGGGCGTTTGCGCGCCCGGCGGGTTTGCACTAAGTTCGCCCCCGCGCGCGCCCGTAGCTCAGCTGGATAGAGCGCTGCCCTCCGAAGGCAGAGGTCGTGAGTTCGAATCTCGCCGGGCGCGCCAGTTCTCTCAACAGGTTAGGGCCGGTTTCGACTCGCTCTACGGAGCGGCGTGGCCCGCTATGTGGCCTGCTACCGGGGGTGCGTAGGGAGAGCTTTGATATGCGGCGCGGTGGTGCGCATCATCGACCCACGGCCACTTCAGCCCGCACACCGGTGCGGAGCCGGATCGCAAAGAAGTGCCGGGCGCGTCAGCTGCAAGCCCCACCCTGCAATGCGATGCTACAGCGGTGAAGCAAGGTCACCGGCGAACAGTGCCCGCGCGCGCGCGAAACGTCAGGCGGCAAGCGCCGCGCCGACCTCGGCCACGAGGTCGTCGCCACTGATTGGCTTGCGCAAGATCTTGGCGACGGCTTCCGTCGTCGGCACGTCGTAGCCGGTGACGTAGAGCACCTTGATCGCCATATCGCGCATCAGCGCCATGCGCGCCAGCGCGAAGCCATGCACCTGGCCGGGCATCACGATGTCGGTGATCAGCATATTGGGGTGCGGGTCCTTTTCGAGGCAGTCGATCGCATCCTGGAAATTGCGGCTGGTGGTGACCTTGTAGCCTGCCTCGGCAAGAGCCTTCGCCGCCGCGTAGAGGGCTGCGGCGTCATCGTCGACCACCAGGATGTGCGGCGCGTCAATCATTGTGCCCTCCACCCTGAACCGATAGTCTCCCAATCCTAGGCTCCCCTCCGATGCCTTGCAAGCGGCGCATACCTGCTCCTATCTCCACTAGCCTCGGATTGTGCGCACCGGTTGGCGAGCGATAACATTCAGAAGCGAATGCGGGAGACGTGCCGGTCATGGCCAACACGATCATCGCCCAACTGTTCGACAAGCACCATGCGCGCCTGCTCGAGGACTGGCTGGCCGCCCAGCGGGCGAGCGGCGTGGCGCGCGCGGGACAGGTGGAGGAGGGCGCGCTGCGCGACTATTCCCGCCGCTTGATCGAAGCGCTGCGCGAGGGAACGGCGGCGGGGCAGATCGAGGACATCCACAGCCCCGAATGGGCGGGAGCGCGCGATCTGCTGGCCGAAATATCGCGCGCCCGCGCGCTGGCCGGCGCCTCGTCCGGCGAGACCGCGACGTTCGTGTTTTCGATCAAGGAGCCGCTGTTCAAGCTCCTGCGGCGGGAAGTGAACGACGTGGCCGCGCTCGCCGACCAGTTGTGGGCGGCGACGCTGCTGATCGACCAGCTCGGGCTCTACACCACCGAGATATTCCAGCGGAACCGCGAGGAGGTGATCGCGCGCCAGCAGCAGGAACTGATGGAGCTGTCGACCCCCGTCGTGCAGCTTTGGGAGGGCATCCTTGCCCTGCCGCTGATCGGCACGCTCGACAGCGAGCGCACCCAGATCGTGATGGAAAGCCTGTTGGAGGAGATCGTGCGCTCCGGGGCCGAGATCGCCATCATCGACATCACCGGCGTGCCGACCGTGGACACGCTGGTCGCCCAGCACCTGCTGAAGACCATCTCGGCGGCGCGGCTGATGGGCGCCGACTGCATCGTCAGCGGCATCCGCCCGCAGATCGCCCAGACCATCGTCCATCTCGGCCTCGAGCTCAACGTCGTGTCGAAGGCGACGATGGAGGATGCGCTCGCCCTCGCGCTGCGCCGCGTGGGCAAGATGGTGACCGAGCGGGCCCGGCCGGCCGCCCCGGCGGAGCGCCGAGCAATTCGGGCGCGGAATAGGGCGATGGACCAGATCCCGATCCTCAAGGTCGGCGATTGCCTGCTGGTGTCCATCCAGGTCGACATGCACGACCGCATGGCGCTCGCCCTGCAGGAATCCTCACCACCAAGATCGTCGAGACGCGCGCCCGGGGCGTCATGATCGACATATCCGCGCTCGAGATCGTCGATTCGTTCATCGGTCGCATGCTCAACAACATCGCCTCGATGTCGCGCGTGCTCGACGCCGTGACCGTGGTCGTCGGCATGCAGCCGGCGGTCGCGATCACGCTGGTTGAGCTCGGCCTCGAGCTGCAAGGAGTCCATACAGCCCTCAACGTGGACAAGGGGCTCGCCCTCATTCGCCGGCTGATCGACGCGGAAGGGGAGCCGGCCGGTGTCCGTCGAAAAGAGTGAGACGATGCCGATCGTCACCTCCGAGGATGTCGTGCGCGTGCGCCAGGCGGTGCGGGCCCAGGCCACGGCCGCGGGCCTGTCGCTCGTCGACCAGACCAAGATCGTCACCGCGGCGAGCGAGATCGCGCGCAATTCCATCACCCATGGCGGCGGCGGCGAGGTGGCGATCGAGACCATTTCGCATCCGCCGCGCAAGGGGGTGCGGCTGGTCTTCACCGACCGCGGGCCCGGCATCGCCGACATCGCGATGGCCCTGACCGACGGATACTCGACGGGGGGCGGGCTGGGGCTCGGCCTTTCCGGCTCCAAACGCCTGTCCAACGAATTCCATGTCGAATCCGAGCCCGGCCGGGGGACCAAGGTCACTCTGGTGCGTTGGAAATAGATGATCGTGCCCGTCGCCGACCGCAGCCAGGTCGCGGTGGCCCGCCGCCTGGCCGAGGCGCGGGCCGCCGAGCTGGGGCTCGCCCCGGAGCGCCGGGCGCGAGCGGCCCTAGTCGCGACCGAGCTCGCCACCAACCTCGTCAAGCACGTGCCGGGCGGCGGGCAGATTGCGATTGGGGCGTTCTCCGACGCCTCCGGCAGCGGGCTCGAGCTGCTGGCGTTTGATTCCGGACCCGGGATCGACAATCTTCCACGCGCGTTCGCCGACGGCCACTCGACCGCGGGCTCGCCCGGCACCGGGCTCGGCGCCGTGCGCCGGCTGGCCGACAGTTTCGCGGCCTTCTCGCGCCCCGGCCAGGGCACCGCCCTGATGGCCCGCCTGACCGCCGGCGAGGGCGCCAAGGGGCGCGACGGCATCGTGCTCGGCGCCGTGGTGACGCCGATCCCGGGCGAAACCGTGTGCGGCGACGCCTGGGGCTACGGCGTCGGGCGCGAGGGCCCGACCCTCATTCTGGTCGACGGTTCGGGCCACGGGCGCGAGGCGAACCGCGCCGCCGAGGCGGCCCTCGACGCCTTCCGCACCAATATCGACGTCACTTGCACCCGGCTGATGGAGCGCATCCACGCCGCACTGGCCCCCACGCGCGGCGCGGCCGTCGGGGTCGTCCGGCTGCAGGCGGGCGACGGCTCGCTCGCCTTCGTCGGGATCGGAAACGTGGCCGGCGCGGTGGTCAACGGGACGGGCGAGAAGCGCTTCGTGTCGCATGGCGGTGTGGCCGGCCATCTGCGCCCGCGCATGCACGAGTTCACCTACCCCTGCGGCGAGGGCGCGCTGGTCGTTCTGCACTCCGACGGGCTCTCGGCGCGCTGGAGCCTCGATTCCTATCCCGGCTTGGCCGCCAGCCACCCTAGCCTGGTGGCGGCGGTGCTGTACCGCGACTTCCACCGGGCGCGCGATGACGCTTCGGTGGTTGCTCTGCGGAGGTAGCGATGATGGGCCGGATCGTTTCGCTGGCCATCGAGCAGGAGACCGACATCATCCTGGCGCGCAACCGCACGCGCCGCATCGCCGACCTTCTGGGGTTCGACCCGCAGGACCGCACGCGGATCGCCACCGCCGTCTCCGAGATCG
Source organism: uncultured Alphaproteobacteria bacterium (assembly GCA_963826605.1). GTDB lineage: Bacteria > Pseudomonadota > Alphaproteobacteria > MPNO01 > DASWLB01 > CAWGHZ01. The sequence goes on along the minus strand of CAWGXN010000001.1, from coordinate 402,028 downwards.
TGCGCAACGCCCTCGAATATGGCGGCAAGGGGCGGGTCGAGTATCGGCTGGACCTCGACGCGTCGCCGCAGCGCCTGGAGATCGAGGTGCGCGACGAGGGCCCGGGCATGGCCGACCTGGAGGCCGTCCTCACGGGCGTCCACCGCTCGGCGACCGGCATGGGGGTGGGGATACTCGGCGCGCGACGGCTGATGGATTCGTTCGCCATCGAGACCGCGCCGGGCAAGGGCACCTGCGTGCGCATGGCGAAGGACCTGCCGCGCCGCGACCGCCCGGTGGCCGCGCGTGACGTGGCCGGCCTCGCCCGGGAGCTCGCGACACAGGGCGACGTCGATCCGCTGGCCGAGATGCGCCACCAGAACCAGGAGCTGATCGTCCAGCTCGACGCGCTGAGCGCGCGCCAGGACGAGCTGCGCGAGCTCAACAAGGAGCTCGAGGACACCAACCGCGGGGTGGTGGCGCTCTACGCCGAGCTCGACGAGCGCGCCGACCATTTGCGCCGCGCCGACGAGCTGAAGACGCGCTTCCTGTCCAACATGAGCCACGAGTTCCGGACGCCCCTCAACTCCATCCTGGCGCTGTCGCGCCTGCTCCTGTCGGGCGCCGACGGGGTGCTCACGCCCGAGCAGGACAAGCAGGTCCAGTTCATCCGCAAGGCGGCGGAGAACCTGTCGGAACTGGTCAACGACCTGCTCGACCTGGCGAAGGTCGAGGCCGGCAAGACGGTGGTCACCCCGGCGGCGTTCTCCGTCGCCGAGCTGTTCTCGACGCTACGCGGCATGCTCCGCCCTCTCCTGGCGGGCGAGTCCGTGGCACTGATCTTCGACGACGCCGACGACCTGCCGCCGATGCGCAGCGACGAGGGCAAGGTGTCGCAGATCCTGCGCAACTTCATCTCCAACGCGCTCAAGTTCACCGAGCGCGGCGAGGTGCGGGTGTGGGCCGACTACGATCCGCAGACCGATTCCGTCACCTTCACGGTGCGCGACACCGGCATCGGCATCGCGCCCGAGCATATCGAGGTCATCTGGCAGGAATTCGCCCAGCTCGAAAGCGGGCTCCGCTCGCGCTACAAGGGCACCGGGCTGGGTCTGCCGCTGTCCAAGCGGCTCGCCGAGCTCCTGCGCGGCACGGTGGCGGTCGACAGCGCGCTGGGCCATGGGTCCGTGTTTTCGCTCACCCTGCCGCGCGCCTGGCCGGTGACCGGCGAGGCGGACGCGACGAACGAGGACTGGACACCGATCGACGGCAAGGTTCCCGTGCTGGTGCTTGAGGACAACGCAGCCGACCGCTTCGTCTACGAACGGGCCCTCGCCGCCACGCGCTATCAACCCTTCTCCGCGACGACCGTCGCGCAGGCTCTGCGCGCGCTCGAAGAGGTCAAGCCAGCGGCCATCCTGCTCGATGTCCTGCTGGAGTCGGAGGAGAGCTGGCGCTTTCTTGTCGAGCTGCGCCACCGCGAGGCGACCGAACGGGTCCCGGTGGTCGTGGTATCGACCAGCGGCCAGGAGGCAAAGGCCCACCATCTCGGCGCCGACGACTACCTGGGCAAGCCGCTCGATCCGGGGGAGCTGATCGAAATCCTCGACCGGCTGACCGGCGCGCGATCGATGACGAAGGTGCTGGTCATCGACGACGATGAAGTGTTCCGCTACCTCGTCCGCCAGCTTCTGCCGCGCGGCAGCTTCGAGCTGCGAGAGGCTGCCACCGCCGCCGCCGGGCTCGACCTCATGCGCGCCGAGCCGCCCGATGTCGTTCTGCTCGACCTCAACATGCCGGTGATGGACGGCTACGCCGCGCTCGACCGGATAGGCGAGTGTGGCAACGGGGCGATGCCGCCGGTCGTCGTCATCACGTCCCGTGCGCTCGACAGCGCGCAACAGGCGCGGCTCGCCCGCGCCTCGACGATCGTCGCCAAATCCGACCTCAGCGCCTACGGGCTCGTCACCGCTATCCGCGAGGCCGTCGCGCCGCGCGACGCGGCGACGGGATGAGCGAGAACCGGCCGGAAGGCGAGGCCGCGGCCCGGGTGCTGGTCGTCGACGACGACGAGGGCGGCCGCTACTTCAAGTGCCACGTGCTGCAGCGGGCCGGCTTCGCGGTCGGCGCCGCCGCGAGCTGTGCCGAGGCGCGCGAGAACATCGGGCGCGAGGCGCCCAGCCTCGTGGTGCTCGACGTGCGGCTGCCAGACGGCGACGGCGTCGCGCTCTGCCGCGCGATCAAGGCGGACCGGCCCGGCACCGTCGTCCTGCAGACTTCCGCCGCCTTCACCAGCGCGCATGACAAGGCGCTAGGTCTCGCCGGCGGCGCCGATGCCTACCTCGTCGAGCCGGTCGAGCCGGAGGAGCTCGTGGCGACGGCCCGTGCGCTCCTCCGGATGCGCCGGGCGGAGGAGGAGCTACGCCAGATCGCCACCTCGCTCGAGCGCAAGCTGGAGGCCGAGACCGAGCAGCGGTCCGCCGCCGAGGCAGCGCTGCAACACGCCCACAAACTCGACGCGATCGGCCAGCTCACCGGCGGCATCGCCCACGACTTCAACAATTTCCTGGTGGTCATCCTGGGCAGCCTGGAACGGCTCGAACGCGCGCTGCGCCAGCGCACGGACGAGCGCGACGCCGAGCTCCTGCGCCTGGCCATCGCCGGACGCCAGGCGGCGCAGGATTGCGAGCGCCTGACCGGCCGGCTGCTCGCTTTCGCGCGCCGCGAGAGCCAGCACGTCGAGGCGTTCGACGCCAACGCCCACATCCGGGCGATGGAGGACTTCCTGCGCCGCGCGGTGGGCGAGCGCGTCGTCCTCGATCTCGATCTCGAGCCGGCGCTGTGGCCGTGCCGCGGCGACGCCAGCCAGCTCGAGGTCGCGCTGCTCAACCTCGCCGTCAACGCGCGCGATGCGATGCCCGAGGGCGGCACGTTCCGCCTTGCCACCTCGAACATGGCGCGCGCCAGCGGCGTCGCGCCGCATGTCGCCCTGGCGCCCGGCGACTATGTCTGCATCGCCGCGGCCGACACCGGCCAGGGCATGGAGCAGACCACGCTGGCGCACGCCTTCGAGCCCTTCTACACGACCAAGGATGTTGGCAAGGGCAGCGGGCTCGGCCTCGCCCAGGTCTATGGCTTTGCCCGCCAGGCCGGCGGCAATGTCAGGATCGAGTCCACGCCCGGCGAAGGTGCCAACTTCGCAATCTACCTGCCGCGCACGGAGGCGCCGGAGTCCATCGCCGCGCCCTCGTCCGGAATGGAAGTGGCAACACGAACCGTCGGTGGCGGCGAGACCATCCTGATGGTCGAGGACAACGAGATGGTCCGTGAATCGGTAAGTCTGGCCATGTCGGACCTCGGCTACCGGGTCCTGCAGGCCGCGGACGGACCCGAGGCCATGGCCATCCTGGAAGGGGCGGAGCCGATCGACCTCGTCTTCACCGATATCGCAATGCCGAACCGGATGTCCGGGATCGAGCTCGCCGCCACGGCGCGCGCTCTGCGCCCCGGAATCAAGGTGCTCCTCACCTCCGGCTATCCGGGAGAGGCCCAGGCGACGGGCGGCACGATCGGCGGCATTCCGTTCCTCGCCAAGCCCTACCTCGAGGACGAGCTCGCCCATCGACTGCGCGACACGCTCGACGCTCCGGCCTCTTAGAGCGTGTCACTCTCCGATTGATCAAGGATTCATGCCGAAGGTCCCTCCCCAGAAAGGGGAGGATAGGGCGGGGGGTTGACCTCCATCGCCGCGCACCATGCGCCGCTCCCCGGCTCGCTCACTGACGCAGGACCTTGCGTGAGCCGATCAAGAACAGCCCGCCGCGTCGGGTCGGAAAGGGCGTGGAAGACGAGGTCGAGCTGCGGCCCTTGATAAAGCATATGCTTTGGTATCGCCCTCGCGGCAGAAAGTTAAGCAATGCCTTTAGTGTTTGGGTCGGGCACCAGCCAACCTCAGCCCCGGATTCCGATCGAGGCGACCGGGACGGTGATCGTCAGCGAGGGCGTCGACAGATCCCTGACGCTGGCCGTCACGATCCGCGAGAACGCCGCAATCGCATGGCCTGCCGCGGGCGGCGCGGCCGGCGCATGGGCGAGACCCGTCGCGACCGCCGCCGCGAAGGCGGCGAACGCGAGCCACCGCGCGGCGCGGCGCGCTGTCGCAAACGGTCTGGCCTTGCAACGCGTCATAAGCGGTCCCGGCGGGCGTCATCACTGAGCCCGCAGGACCGCTATACTCATTAATTTGGATAAACAGGCCGTTTCGTAAAGTCCATCAAAATAAATCTAAAAACGAATACTTTATCTCCTCTTTTGTATCGAATTCGAACGAGCGGCGCGCCCGATGGGCGGCGCAGGCCTTCTACGGCAGCGTGGGCCTGCAGCCGACGGTGCGGGGGCGGTCGACGGCTGGGCGCGGGCGGCGCCGAAGGACCTAACGGGCCGTGGCGGGCGGCGCGTCTTCGAACCGCGACACGGTGACCACGTAGCGCGCCTGCGCGCCGCTTCGGCGGCGGTAGCGGATGTCGCGCACGTCGGCCAGGCTGCCGAATATTCGCGCCTGGACCAGCGCCTGGCTCAGCCCGTTCAGGATGGACAAGGGGCTGGAAAGACCCGAGGCGGGCGGCGCGTAGAACCGTACCTTGATCTGGACGAGCTCGCCGCGGAAGGACGGATGGCGGCTGCGTATCCGGAGGTCGCGGATACGGCCTGCGACCCCCGAGATCTTGGCCCCATCCGACGTGAGCGGCGGCAGGCCGAAGAGCTCGAACGTGAATTCACCGGCCATACTATGCGGCCTCGGTCCCGCAGCGTGAAAAAGGGCTCGCGCGCGTCGTCGGGGATTGGACCCCCGCGGCGCTTAATATTCGGTCAATACTGCGCGGCCGGGCAGGCTATCTTGCGCGCACCGTCACCCGCCGCTCCGCCGTCGCGACCGACTGGGGGCGGCCGGAATCGTCCCGCAGGAGGCGGAACGTGGCGCGATAGGTGCCGGCGGGCCAGGCGGCGGCGTGGCGGCGCGCGCCGGCGAAGCGGAAGCGCTCGGCCTGGGGGCGGGGAATCGGCTCGCCCGTCTGCTCGACGAGGCGGCGCCCGTCCGGCCCCGTGACGCGGATGGCGATCCGGTCGCCGCGCCGCACCCCATAGAACCGGACCCAGGCCACCAGCACCTTCGCGTCGGCGGCGAGCGCGACGTCATCGTAGGCACCCGCCCGTGCCCCGGCGAGGGTGGGTGCGCGCCCGGCGAAGCCGGCCGAGATCACCCCGCCGGGATGGTAGGCGAACGGCTGGCGCCAGAGCGCGCGGCGGGAGGCGCCGCACGGCGCGGCCATCGGCGCGCCGTCGAACGGGTCGATCGTTTCGCCCTGGTGGCGCAGCTCGAAATGCACGTGCGGAAAGGCGGTCTCGCCCGACAGCCCGACGAGCCCCAGACGCGCGCCCGCCGCGACGCGCTGGCCCGGCTGGACCGCCACGCTGCCGCGGCGCAGGTGGCAATATTGCGACTGCCAGCCGCCGCCATGGTCGAGCACGACGCCGTTGCCGCATTCCCGTCCGGCCACGGCCCCCGCGCCGCGCGCGAGCCCCGCGTCCGCCATGCCGTCGCGGACGCGCAGCACCCGCCCGGCGGCGGCGGCGAGGACGGCGAAGCCGCGGCGCATCGCGCGCAGGTCGCGGAGCGCGAAGTCGGTGCCCTTGTGCCCGTCATAGGCGAGGAGGCCGCAATGCCAGTCGGCCGCGCCCGGCCCCGGCTTGCGGTCGACATATTGCTGGACGTAGCAGTCGCGCCCGAGCGTGCAGGCGAGCGGCAGGTCGAGCGTCGGCGCATCCGCCGCGTGCGCCGTCGCCGATATGAGCGCGACGGCAAGGGCGGCCACCGGCAAGCCCGCCGCCTTGCCACGATTTACCGATCGGTGCCGCGAGCTCTTCATCAAGCCTGCTTGTCACCCAGGCCGGCGCGAAGTGCCGCGCCGGGGCCCATCTCTGCGCACCGCGGACGACCGGACATGGGTCCCGGGTCTGCGGCGCATCACGCCGTGCTGCACCGCGCCCGGGATGACGAATTGAATGATGGCACGCACCCCTACTCCGCAGCCCGGCTGTGGACGGGCTCGCGCCTCGGCGCCGGCGGGTAGGCCGGGCGGGTGAGGCCCAGATTGGCGCGCAAGGTGGTGCCCTGGTAGCGCGTGCGGTAGACGCCGCGGCGCTGCAGCTCGGGGATCACCAGCCGGTTGAACTCGGCGAGGCTCGCCGGGAAGACGGGCGGCATGATGTTGAACCCGTCGCAGGCGCGCTCGGCCACCCATTCCTCCATGAAGTCGGCGATCTCGACGGGCGTGCCGATCGAGCTGGTAATGGCCGCGCGCCCCGGCGATCTTGCGGTAGAGGTCGCGGATGGTCAGGCCCTCGCGCCGCGCCATCTCGACGAACAGCTCCACCCGGCTCGACGACAGCGCGTCGCGCGGAATCTCGGGCAGGGGCGCCATGATGTCGTGGCCGGACAGGTCGTAGCCCAGCCGGTTCGACAGGAGCTGCAGCCCCACCTCGGGGACGATCAGGTCCTGCAGCGCCTCGAACTTCGCCTCGGCCTCGGCGTGCGTCTCGCCGATGCAGGGAAACAGGCCCGGCATGATCTTGAGGCTGTCCGGGTCGCGCCCCCACGCCGCCATGCGGCCCTTCACATCGGCGTAGAACGCCTTGGCGCCTTCGATGGTCGCCTGCACGCCGAACACCACCTCGGCCATCTCGGCGGCGAGCTCCTTGCCGTCCTCCGACGCGCCGGCCTGGACCATCACCGGCTCGCCCTGCGGCGAGGGCGGCACGTTGAGCGGCCCCTTCACCTTGAAGAACGCGCCCTGGTAGTCGAGCACGTGCAGCTTCGCCGGGTCGTGGTAGCGCCCCGACGCCACGTCGCGCAGGAAGGCGCCGTCGCCGTAGGAGTTCCACAGCCCGCGCACGGCGTGGGCGAATTCGCGCCCCTTCCGGTAGCGGTCGATTTTGTCCATGTGCCTGGGCAGGCCGAACGAGTCGGCCTCGGCCCGGTTGCCCGAGGTCACCAGGTTCCAGCCGGCCCGCCCGCCCGAGGTGAGGTCGAGCGAGGCGAAGCGCCGGGCCAGCAGATAGGGCTGGTCGTAGGTGGTGGTGCCGGTGCAGACGAGGCCGAGATGGGTCGTGTGCTGGGCGAGGGCGCACATCAGCGTGAAGGGCTCGATCCACGCGCCGTATGAATTCGTGGATCATCGCGTCGAGCGAGCCGCGCCAGAACGAGACGGAATCGGCCATGAAGAACAGGTCGAACAGGCCCTCCTCGGCGAGCTTCGCCAGCCCGACGATATGGGACAGGTTGGCGCCCGAATCGGGCACCGCGTCCGGGTGGCGCCATGCCGCGATATGATGGCCGCACGGCCAGTAGAACATGCCGAGCTTCATCTCGCGCCGCTCGCCCATTGCGCCCTCCCGCTCCGGCCGCCTTGCAGTAAGGCCAGTCTAGATCATCTTCGGCTCGCGCGGAATCGCGCCGGCCCGGAACACGCTTCCAGCGCCGCGGCGCCCGGCCCGTCGCGCGCGAATTGGCCGGCGCGGCCAGGCGCCAAATGCGCGCCAATCCGCCGCGCGCGAATGCCCACGAAGTCCTTGGCAAACATTTTGAGCGGGATTACTTTCCGGCCATTTCGCGCTTTTCCCTTAACCTGGAGTATCCCGATGAAGAAGGTAGCGTCCCGAACCGCGCTCGCGGTGTCGGCCGCCCTGTTCGCCCTGGCCGCGTCGGCCGCCCTGCCTGCCGCCGCGCAGCAGGGGGCACAGCCCGAGGCCCCCATGGACAAGCCCATGGCGAAGCCGATGGCCGACAAGCCGATGGCGAACAAGCCGATGGCGAAAAAGCCCATGGCCAAGAAGCACATGGCCAAGCACGCCCCGTCGAAGGCCGTGATGGCCCTGCAGGAGGCGCTGAACAAGCATGGCGCCGACATCAAGGCCGACGGCATGATGGGCCCCAGGACCCGCGCCGCGCTGAAGAAGTTCCAGTCGGCCAACGGGTTGAAGGCGACCGGCCGGGCCGACAAGGCGACCCGGGCGAAGCTCGGCGCCTAAAGCGCCACCGGCCCTCGAAAACGCCGGCGCGCGCCTGCGCCGGCGGTTTCGTGTCCGCGCCGCCGAAAGGCCGCGGCACGAACAAAATTATGACACGATTCAGGCGTGAATTATCCTCATCGCGCCTTCCGCAGCCAAGCCGGCCCCGCCGGCCGAGTCCCTCGGAAGGCCGCGTTCGAGCGGGGCCCGGATACCCCCCCATCCGGGTCCCGCTTTTTCTTTCCCGCGCGGCAGACCCTCCCCTGGCGCTACCCGGCCGCGCCGGCGCCGCGCCCGACGCTCGACGCCTGGCGCGAGACCAGCCAGTAGAGCGCGACCAGCGGGATCAGCAAGGCAAGCACGATCACGGTGAGCGCCGAGGCCGGCCCCATCCCGCCCGACACCCACAGCCCCCACACGACGACGGCGAGCGTCGTATTGCCCTGGGCGGACAGAAGCGTGGCGATGGTGAGCTCGCGATAGGTGAGAAGCGCGAGCCACAGCCACGAATAGAGCATCGCCGGCACCAGGAGCGGCAGCACCACCCGGCGGAAGGCCGACCAGCGCCGGGCGCCCGACACCCAGGACGCCTCCTCCAGCTCGCCATGGATCTGGATCAGCGCGCCGTTCATCACCCGCGTGCCGTAGCTCAGCCGGATGATGATGTAGCAGATCAGGATCAGCCAGATCGAGCCGTAGAGCGGGATCGCCTTGTCGACCACGAACAGGGCGATCAGCAGCGCGCCGACCCCGAAGATGATCCCCGGCACGGCGTGCGGCAGGAAGGCGAAGAAGTCGAACACCGCGCGCCAGCGCAGGCGCGAGCGGATCACCACCCAGGAGAACGCGATCGAGAGCCCGACCACGATGGTGGGCGTCAGCAGGAGCAATAGACCGGTGTGGCGGATGCCGTCGCCGATCAGCCCCCAGGGCAGGCGGTGGAAGTTGTTCAGCGACACGAACTGGAGCGCGGCGAGCGAGGGCGGCCGGAAGAAGCTGAGCAGCGACGACCACACGAGCGCCAGCACCGGAATGCCCTGGCCGAGGAACAGATAGAGCCCCACCAGCCCCCAGGCGATCCACACGCCGCGCCCGAGCCTTACCAGCCGCGGGCGGTAGCCCTTGCCCGTCACCACCTGGAAGCGCGCGGCGTTGCGCTGGATGCGCGTGTACCAGACGCTCATCGCGATCGCGAGCGGCACCATCACCGCGCCCGAGCGCGGCGGCGGCGCCGTAGCGCGGCAGGTCGGTGTCGGGGTTCACGTAGAAATAGATCTGGGTCGAGAAGGTGAAGATGCGCCGCGACCAGCCGATGATCGCCGGCACGTCGAACGCGGCGAACCCGATGATGAACGAGTACAGCATCGCCGCCGCGACGCCGGGCCAGATCAACGGCAGGGTGACGCGCAGGAAGGTCTGGCGATAGCTCGCCCCGGCGGCGTAGGACGCCTCCTCCAGCGACGGGTCCATCATGCGGAACAGGGCCGCCGTCATCACGAAGGTCAGCGGCGCGAGCGCCAGCCCCTCGACCCATCCCATGCCGGCGACGGTGGCGATGTTGAACGGCGGCTGGGCGAGCCCGAACAGATCCATCGCCCAGCGGTTGACGATGCCGATGCGCGGCTGCAGCAGGAAGATCCAGCCCATCGCCACGGTGAAGCCGGGGATCAGCAGCCCCGTCGTCATCGCGGTGAAGAGCGCCGTCTTGCCCGGCAGGTCGGTGCGTTCGGCAAGCCACGCCATCGGAATCCCGAAGACGCAGGCGACCAGCACCGCGACGGACGAAAATTCCAGCGTGTTGACCAGCACGATGTAGGTCTGCCGGTCGCCGAACACGCGCAGGTAGTTGGCGAAGCTCGCCTGGCGTTCGGGCGTGCCGGGCAGGCCGGTGTAGAAGCTGAGCCAGATCACCGCGACGGCGAGGCCGAACACGACGAGGCTGGTCGCCGCGGCGATGGCGATCATCGTGCCGGGCATCAGGTCGCGCTCGCGCCGTCCGGCGCGCACGCCGCCGGTTGGCCGCGCCGCGGTCAGCTCCGCCATGGCGGCATCACCTTCGAGGAGCGCCCTCTCCGCCCTTCAGGGGGGAGAGGGTGGCGCGCGTAGCGCGCCGGGTAAGGTGGGTGTCGATCATGCACCGGATGTCCCCCACCTCACCCCGGCCCTCTCCGCCCCCAGGGGCGGAGAGGGAGTTCGGCGGCGGCCGCAAGGCGCATGCCTACTTCTTCTGGCTCGCGCGCATCGCCTTGACCATCGGCCCCTTGGCCTTGTCCATCTCGGGATGGGCGTTGAGGTAGGCGATGGTGATGTCGAGGAACTTCGCGCCCTTCGCCTCGTACTTGGCGGCGAAGTCGTGGTCCGGCGCGTCGGGCAGCGTGTCGAGGTCGACCAGCCAGGTCTTGCGCACCGTCTGCTGGCCCTCGGTGGTCATGGTGTAGGCGACGTAGAGCGCCGCCGCCGCCTTGTGCGGGGCGTTCTTCGGCACGCCGAGATACCAGAACCGCCGCTGCGCCGCGTCGAGCATGATGGCGTGGTCGACTGGCGCGCCCTTCATGCGCCATTCGTCGGCCTGCTGCGGGCTGCAATCCAACACCAGGGCGGCGTACTCGCCGGTCGCGATGCGCTCGCCGTCGCCGCAGCGCAGCAGGCCCGAAAGCTGGCCCGACAGCTTCTTGATGAAGGCGATGGCCTTGTCCGGCCCCCAGCGGTCGGTGGACGAGATCGCCTCGAACCCGGCGGCATAGACGGTCGACGCGATCTTGCCCTTCCAGAACGGCTTCAGGAAGTCGGTCAGCCGCTCGGGCACGTGCTCCTTGGTGACGATCTGGGTGTTGTAGGTGACGCCCGGGAAGCCGGTCGCGAAGCGGACGACCTGGTTGTCCTCCTCGGTGATGTCGGAGGTGATGCGGCCCGGCAGCAGCTTGGGCCAGTCATAGGCGATCATGTCGTGGCGCGAGGTCAGCACCTGGGCGAACGGGCCCGGCCCGATATAGACGTCGGTCGAGGCCGGCTGGCCCGCCGCGATCTCGGAGGCGAGCTTGTGCGCGGTGGCCGCCATCGAGGCGCCCGGCGCGTAGTGGATCTCGATGTTGGTGCCGAACATCTTGTTGATGTTCTTGGCAAAGATCTTCTGGCCCTCGGCCCCGCCCAGCACGTCCTGCGACCAGGCGACGTTGAGGGTGCCTTCCTTGTTCGCCTCGGCGACCAGCTTCTTCATCTCCGGGCTCATGTCGGCGGCGAAGGCGCTGGCCCCGGCAAGCGCCAGCACGGCGCCGGCGGCGAGGGCGAGCTTCGAGGTCTGCGAGGTCAGTCCTGACAGCATGATCGTCTCCCTGATGGCCTGCGGTTATCGGTTGTTGGCTAAAGCCTAGCAGACGCGGGGCGCGGGCGAAACCGCATTGCCCGGCCTGCACCCGCCGCCCTTGATCGCGCGGCCGGATGGGGCGAGATTGGCCGCGGATCGCGCAACGGGCGGGGCGAGGGACATGGCGGAACCGGGCACGCCGCCGGTGATCGGCATCATCGGCGGCTGCGGCGTCTACGACATCGATGGGCTCGAGAACACGCGCTGGGAGGAGCTGAACACGCCGTTCGGCGCGCCGTCCGACGCGCTGCTGTTCGGCGAGCTCGACGGCCAGAAGCTCGTGTTCCTGCCGCGCCATGGCCGCGGCCACCGCGTGCCGCCGTCCGAGCTCAACTTCCGCGCCAACATCGACGCGCTGAAGCGCGCGGGCTGCACCGAGATCGTCTCGGTCAGCGCGGTGGGCTCGCTGCGCGACGAGCTGGCGCCCGGCACGTTCGTCGTGATCGACCAGTTCATCGACCGCACCTTCGCGCGCAAGAAATCGTTCTTCGAGACCGGCCTCGTCGCCCATGTCTCGATGGCCGACCCGGTCTGCCCGCGCCTCGGCGACGCGATCGAGGACAGCGCGCGCGCCCTGGGGCTGCGCGTCGTGCGCGGCGGCACCTATCTCGTGATGGAGGGGCCGCAATTCTCGACCCGCGCCGAGTCCGAGCTCTACCGGAGCTGGGGCTGCGACGTGATCGGCATGACCAACATGCCCGAGGCCAAGCTCGCCCGCGAGGCGGAGATGTGCTACGCGACCGTCGCCATGGTCACCGACTACGACTGCTGGCACCCGCACGACGCGGCGGTGACGGTGGAGGCGGTGATCGCGGTGCTGCTGGAGAACGCCGAGCACGCGCGCTCGCTGATCAAGGAGGTCGCGCCGCGCCTGCACGGCCGCATTGCGCCCTGCCCGGCGGGCTGCCACACCGCGCTCGACAACGCGATCATCACCGCGCCCGAGGCGCGCGACCCCGGCCTCGCCGCCCGGCTCGACGCCGTCGCCGGCCGCGTGCTGGGCGGAGGGAAGTAGGAAGGAACGATTTTCCGTTCGCCCTTCGAGACGCGTCCCTTCGGGCCGCTCCTCAGGGCGAACGGGGAAGCTGGCAAGAGGGTCTCATGAAGCTCGGCGACACGCAGCCCCTCACCCTGTCCCTCTCCCAGCGGGAGAGGGGACGTTGCGGCGACGGCTGCGAGTCCTTTCGAAGACCGGGTGTGCGGGTAGGACCAAGCTTATCGACACAGGGTCCCCTCTCCCGCTGGGAGAGGGGCAGGGTGAGGGGTCGGGCGTCGAACATGTGTCCGAGGCGGCGGAGGGTCACGGCATGAAGGTTCGCGGCACGCATACCCGCACCATCTGGCCGAACGCGGACGGGACGGTCGGGATCATCGACCAGACGCGCCTGCCGCACGAGTTCGTCACAATGCGGCTGGCATCGATGGAAGACGCGGCGCACGCCATCAAGGCGATGCTGGTGCGCGGCGCGCCGCTGATCGGGGCGACGGCGGCGTACGGGCTGGCGCTCGCCGTGGCGCACGATCCGTCCGACGCCAGCCTGGACGCGGCGGCGCGGACACTGCTGGCGACGCGCCCGACGGCGGTCAATCTGCGCTGGGCGCTCGACGACATGGCGCGCACCCTGCGCCCGCTCGCCCCCGCCGCGCGCGCCGCGGCCGCCTGGACGCGCGCCGCGGCGATCTGCGACGAGGACGTGGCGCTCTGCGAATCCATCGGCACGCATGGCGAGGCGCTGATCCGCCAGGCGTGGGAGAGGGCCGGCCAGTCGCGGCCGGTCAACGTGCTGACCCACTGCAACGCGGGCTGGCTCGCCACCGTCGACTGGGGCACGGCGCTCGCGCCGATCTACAAGGCGCACGATGCGGGCGTGCCGGTGCATGTCTGGGTGGACGAGACGCGGCCGCGCAACCAGGGCGCCTCGCTGACCGCGTGGGAGCTGCTGAACCACGGCGTCGCGCACCACGTGATCGTCGACAATGCCGGCGGCCACCTGATGCAGCGGGGCAAGGTCGATCTCTGCATCGTCGGCACCGACCGCACGACGGCTTCGGGCGACGTGGCCAACAAGATCGGCACGTATCTGAAGGCGCTGGCGGCGAAGGACAACGGCGTGCCGTTCTACGTCGCCCTGCCCGGCCCGACGATCGACTGGACCATCGAGGACGGCGGCGCCATCCCGATCGAGGAGCGCGCCGACGACCGAAGTGACGCACATCGCCGGGCGCACGGCGGCAGGCGAATTGGTGACGGTCGCGCTGACGCCCGACGGCAGCCCCGCCGCCAATCCCGCCTTCGACGTGACGCCCGCGCGGCTGGTGACGGCGCTCATCACCGAGCGCGGCGTCTGCCCCGCCACGCGCGAGGGGCTCGCCGGGCTCTACCCCGACCTCGCCCGGCGGAAGACGGCCTGATGGAGTCGCGCTGGTCGGACGCGGACGCGCGGCGCACGGTCGAGCACTACGCCGCGAAGAGCGTAGGCGAGGACCTGGCGCTGCGCGTCTACACCTCGCGGCTGCTCGGCCGCGACCGGCGGCTGGTGCTGCATGGCGGCGGCAACACGTCGGTCAAGACCGCGGCGAAGGACCTGCTCGGCGCCGAATTCGAGGTGCTGTGCGTCAAGGGCTCGGGCTGGGACCTCGCCGACATCGAGCCGCCCGGCCTGCCCGCGGTGCGCCTCGCGCCGCTCGGAAGGCTGCTCGCCCTCAACGCGCTGACCGACGAGGACATGGTCGATTACGTGCGCGGCAATCTGATGGATTCGTCCGCGCCCAACCCGTCGGTCGAGACGCTGCTGCACGCCTTCCTGCCGCACAAATTCGTCGACCACACCCATGCCGACGCGGTGCTGGCGATCACCGACCGCGCCGACAGCGCGAAGGTGGCAGAGGAGGTGTTCGGCGGCCGGCTCGCGCTGGTGCCCTACATCATGCCGGGCTTCGCGCTCGCCAAGAGCTGCGCCGAGATCTACGCCGCCAACCCGGACGTCGAGGGGCTGGTGCTGCTGAAGCACGGCATCTTCACGTTCGGCGCGACGGCGCGGCAATCCTACGAGCGCATGATCGACGCGGTGACGCCTGGCCGAACGGCACCTGGCCCGCAAGCCGCCGCGCGGCTTCGCCCAGATGCGGCTTCCCGACGACGTCGCCGGGCCGCACGAGATCGCGCCCATCGTGCGCGGCCTCGTCGCCGGCAAACCGGCGTCGGCGGGCGGCGAGCCGAAGCGCGTGATCCTGTGCCACCGTTCGTCGCCCGCGATCCTCGACTATGTCGGCGGCGCCGAGCTCGCCCGTTACGGGCACGCCGGGCCGGTGACGCCCGACCACGTGATCCGCACCAAGCCGTGGCCGCTGATCCTGCCCGCGCCGCGCGCCTCGCACCTCGACGGTTTCCGCGCAGCGGCGGAGACGGCGGTCGCGGAGTACGCCGCGCGCTATTGCGCCTATTTCGAGCGGCACAACGCCGAACAGGCGACGCCGAAGATCGCGCTCGACCCGATGCCGCTGGTCGTGATGGTGCCGGGCGTCGGTCTCTACGGCGTCGGCAAGTCGGCGAAGGATGCCGCCATCGCCGCCGACCTGGCCGAGACGACCATCGGCGTCGTCGCGCAGACCGAGGCGCACGCGCCCTTCGAGTCGATCCCGGAGCGCGACGTGTTCGACATGGAATACTGGTCGCTGGAGCAGGCGAAGCTGGGCAAGGCGGCGGAAAAGCCGCTCGCCCGCCATGTCGCGGTGGTCACCGGCGGCGCCTCGGGCATCGGCCGCGCGACGGCGAAGGCGCTCGCGGCCGAGGGCGCCGAGGTGGCCGTGCTCGACCTTGCCGCGGCGGACGGCGCCATCGAATGCGACGTGACCGACGCCGACTCCGTCCGCCGCGCCTTCCGCGAGGTGGTGGCGCGGTTCGGCGGGGTCGACATCGTGGTGTCGAACGCCGGCGCGGCGTGGCAGGGCCGCATCGGCGAGGTCGACGAGGCGACGCTGCGGGCGAGCTTCGAGCTCAATTTCTGGGGCCACCAGCGCGTCGCCCAGGCGGCGGTCGCCATCATGCGGGCGCAGCGGACCGGCGGGTGCCTGCTGTTCAACGTGTCGAAGCAGGCGCTCAACCCCGGCCCCGATTTCGGCCCGTACGGCCTGCCCAAGGCCGCGACCTTCGCGCTGATGCGCCAGTACGCCATCGACCATGGCGCCGACGGCATCCGCGCCAATGCGGTGAACGCCGACCGCATCCGGACCGGGCTTCTGACCGAGGCGATGATCGCCCAGCGGTCGAAGGCGCGCGGCCTCACCGAACGCGACTACATGGCGGGCAACCTGCTGGGCCGCGAGGTGACGGCGGACGACGTGGCGCGCGCCTTCGTCTCGCTGGCGCTCGCCCGCGCGACCACCGGCGCGGTCGTCACGGTCGATGGCGGCAACATCGCCGCGGCGCCGCGCTAGGGCCGGCGCGTCGAGGGGGCCGCGCGCGTCGGGCAACATGCCGAAATTCAACCCGATGAAGCATCGCGTGCCGGTCCTGAAGCGGTTTTACCCGAGCGTGCGTAAGCGGCTGGCGCGCGCCTTCTGGCCCGGCGGCTATGCGGTGGTGACCGCGGCCGGCGCGCTGTTCCTGGTGAACTGGCGCAACTTCGTGGACCGCCAGATCGCCTTCTATGGCGCCTACGAATCCGACCAGGTCGCGCTGTTGCTATCGGCCATGCGCGACCGCGGCTGCGACCTGTTCCTCGATATCGGGGCGAATATCGGCTTCTACACCGTGCTGATCGGCCGTTCGGGCCTCGCCGGCCGGCTGATCGCGTTCGAGCCCGACCCGCGCAGCCTCGACCAGCTCGGCGCGAACCTGCTGATGAACGGGCTGACCGGCAAGGTCGAGATCGTGGCCAAGGCGGTTTCCGACCGGGCCGGCCGGGTGCCTTTCGCGTTCCACGACGCCACCGCGACCGGGCTTTCGCGCATTGCCGAACACGCGGCGGACACGGTCGACGCGATCCGCGTCGACGACGCCGTGAACGCGCAGGGCCTGACCATCTTTGCCAAGATCGACGTCGAAGGGCACGAGCGCGCGGTCCTGCGCGGCATGCGGGCGACGCTCGACCGCAACCGCGTGTTCCTTCAGGTGGAGGCGTTCGCCGGCGCGGCGTTCGACGCGCTGCGCGACGATTTCGCCGCGCTTTCCGTCCGCCATGTCGCGAGCATCGGCGACGATCACTTCTTCTCGAACTTCTGACGCGCGCCCCAAACGAAAGGGCAGGCCGCCGGCCTGCCCTTCGCCTCCGATATGGAGCCGGCTCTACGCCGCCGCGCGGTTGGGCGGGGTGAGGTGCTTGCCGAGGAACTCGAGCGCCCGCGCCTTGGAGGTCTTGGAGGCCTCCTCGTGGTAGCTGCCGCGCTCGTCGCAGGTGAAGCCGTGGCCCGCGCCGGCATAGACATAGACGGGCAGCTCCGGATGGGCGGCCTTCACCGCCTCGACCTTGTCCATCGAGATCGACTGGTCGAGCTCGCCGAAATGGAGCTGCACCGGGCACTTGGGCTTCAGGTCCTTGAATTCCGGCACCTGGCCGCCATAGAAGCTGACACCGGCCGCGAACCCGTCGAGGTCGCAGCACGCCTTCCACACCACCGAACCGCCGAAGCAGTAGCCGATGATGCCGACCTTGCCGACCTCCTTCAGCGCGTCACGCGCCGCGGCGACGTCGGCGAGGATGCCGTCCCAGTCGAGCTTCTGGCGCAGCGCCACGCCCTTGCCGCGATCCTCCTCGCCATAGCCGAGGTCGGCGTCGCGCTCCGCCCGGTCGAACATCTGCGGCGCGATGCAGACATAGCCTTCCTTGGCGTACTGGTCGGCGACGTTGCGGATGTGATGGTTGACGCCGAAAATCTCCTGGATCACGACGATGCCGCCCTTGGGCGTTCCCGCCGGGTCCGCACGATACGCGCCGAGTTCGAAACCGTCCTTGGCCTTCAGCTTGATGTTCTGGCCCATTGCCGTCTCCTCGGGTTCTGAAGCGCCGCGCCCATGCGGCCGGCGCCCGGTTGATTGCGGCTCGCCCCCGTTTTAGACGAGCCGCCGCCCCCTGGCAACGGATCGACAAGGGCAGCGGCGGCGCGGCTTCCGACATGCTTTGGTCGAGCATCGCGGTCTTCGCCGGCGGCCGCGACGTCGCGCAGTCGGACATCACCGGAATCGTCCGCGAGCGGCTGGTGCGCATCATCCGCGACATCATCTGAGGGGCTTGTGCCGCGCCGTCCTTGCCACTACATTTGCGCCGTCGACGCGAGCGGTTTCATGCTATGGTAGGCATGCGGGTTTCGTCCCGGTGGGGTTGGCAGCGAGGTCCGCGAGGACGAGTGGATGGCCGAAGGCAGACGGCGCACGAGCCGCTCGCCGGATGCGACGGCGACGGCGCGCGAGCTGGAGACCTATCGCGACGCGCTGTTCCGCGCCATAGCCGAGGCCAGCGCCGATGGCATCATCGGCATCTCCACCGACGGCACGATCCTGGCCTGGAACCCCGGTGCCGAGGCGATCTACGGCTACGGCGCCGACGAGGCGGTCGGGCGCAAGATCACCATGCTCATCCCGCCCGACCGGCGCGACTACGCGCTCGGGCGCATCGCCGCATTCCGCGATGTCGCGAAGTTCGAGGCCACCCACGTCGCCCGCGACGGCCGCGAGATCGACGTCGCCGTCACCCTGTCGCCCATCTTCGACGCCGATGGCGCAATGGTCGCCCAGTCGGCCGTGCTGCGCGACGTCACCGAGGCGAAGCGCCTGGCCCGCGAGCGCGACCGTCTGGCCGCGGCCGTCGCATCGGCGCACGATTCCGTCATCGTCTGGGATCCCGACGGCACGATCGTGGCATGGAACCCGGCGTCGGAGCAGCTGTACGGCTACACGGCGGAGGAGGCGCTGGGCCAGTCGCTGCCGCAGCTCCTGGTCGAGCCCGAGCGCCACGAGGTCTGGCGCCGGACCCTGCCCGACGTGCTGGCCGGCAAGCTGTTCGACCAGTACGAGACGGTGCGCCGCCACAAGAGCGGCCGGCGCCTCGACGTGTCGCTGACCGTCTCGGTGATCCGCGACGGGAGGGATCAGGCCACCGGCTTGGTGACCATCGCGCGCGACATCACCGAGCGCAAGCGCGCTGCCGAGCGCCAGCGCCTGCTGCTGAACGAGCTCGACCACAGGGTGAAGAACACGCTGGCCGCGGTGCAATCGATCGCCGCCCAGAGCCTGCGCGGCGCGCAGGACCCGGACTCCGCCCGGCGCAAGCTGGACGAGCGCCTTGTCGCCTTGGCCGCGGCGCACGACCTGCTGACCCGCGACCGGTGGACGGGCGTTGCGCTGGCCGAGCTGGCGGAGCGGCTGCTCGCCCCCTATGGCGGCGACGACCCGGCGCGCATCGCCGTCGCCGGGCCCGAGCTGCGCCTGCCGTCGCACGCGGCGGTGGCGTTCGCGATGGCGTTCCACGAGCTCGCCACCAACGCCGCCAAGTACGGCGCGCTCTCCCTTTCCGAGGGGCAGGTGCGGGTCGAGTGGCGGCTCGACGTGTCCCCGGCGGGCGAGCGGCTGCGCCTCACCTGGTGCGAGCAGGGCGGGCCCGCGGTCTTGCCCCCGACCCGCCGCGGCTTCGGCTCGCGGCTGGTGGAGGAAGGGCTCGCCCACGAGCTGGGCGGGGCGGTCGAGCTGCGCTTCGAGCCGGACGGACTGGTCTGCGCCATGGACCTTCCCTTGCCCCGGCCCGAGCCGGCCGAAGACGGCCCCGCGTCTTGACGCGGGCCACGCGCGTGGCGTAAAAACCGCCGGCCGGCGCCCCCGTCGCGATGGTGGGCGCGGTTTTCGTTTTGGAGAGATCCATGTCGCGTCGCTGCTCGATCACCGGCAAGGGCGTGCTCGCGGGCAACAACGTGAGCCACGCGAACAACAAGACCCGCCGCCGCTTCCTGCCCAACCTGCAGGAGACGTCGCTGATGTCCGACGCGCTGGGCGCGACGGTCCGGGTCCGCCTTTCGACCCGGGCGATCCGCACCGTCGACCGCAATGGCGGGCTCGACGCGTATCTCCTGAAGACGTCGGACGCCAAGCTCCCCGACGAGGCGCGCCAGATCAAGCGCCGCATCAAGAAGGCCGCCGCCAAGGCGGAGGCCCGGGCCGGATGAGCCCTGCCGCGGGCGCCGGCGCCGCGCGCGCCGCGCCCGCTACGCGGCGCTTCGCCTTCACCGTCACCGGCCGCGACCCGGACAGCCGGGCCCGCACCGGCACGATCGAGACGCCGCACGGCGCCATCGCCACCCCGGCCTTCCTGTTCTGCGCCACCAAGGCGGCGATCAAGGCGGTGACGCCCGATCTCGCCCGCGCCGAGGGTGCGCAGGCGATCCTCGCCAACACCTACCATCTGATGCTGCAGCCCGGCCCCGAGATCGTGCAGCGAATGGGCGGGCTCCACCGCTTCATGGGGTGGGACGGGCCAATGCTCACCGATTCCGGCGGGTTCCAGATCTTCAGCCTGTCGCGCGGGGCGGACGAGGACGGGCGGATCGCGAACGCGCCGGCGACCGGCCGGCCCAAGGCCAACCTGGTCAAGATCGGCGAGGAGGGCGCCGCGTTCCGCTCGCATATCGACGGCACGCCGCATCTGCTGACGCCGGAGCGGTCGATCGACATCCAGCGCGCGCTGGGCGCCGACCTGGTGGTCGCGCTCGACGAGTGCCCGCCCGCCCGGCTCGACCATGACGCGACGGCGCGCTCCCTGGCGCTCACGCACCGCTGGGAGGACCGCTCGCTCGCCCGGTTCGCCCGGCACGACGACGGCGCGCAGGCGCTGTACGGCGTGGTGCAGGGCGGGCTCTATCCCGATCTGCGGCGAGAGTCCGCTTCGTTCGTGTCGTCGCGGCCGTTCTTCGGCCACGCCATCGGCGGCTGCCTGCCGGCCCGCCAGGAGGACGCGCCGATGTACGAGGTGTTCGGCATGGCGACGGAGGCGCTCGACCCGGCGCGGCCGGTGCACCTGCTGGGGATCGGCGGGGTGCGCGACATCTGGGAGGGCGCTGCGCGCGGCGTCGACACGTTCGACTGCGTCCATCCCACGCGGGTGGCGCGGCACGGCCAGGCGCTGGTGCGGGGCGCGGCGGGCTTCCGGTTGAACTTGCGCAACGCGCGGTTCCGCGACGACCCGGCGCCGATCGAGGAGGGCTGTTCCTGCGCGGCCTGCCGGGGCTTCACCCGGGCCTACCTGCACCATCTGATCAAGGCGGGCGAGGTGACCGGGCTGGTGCTGATCACGCTCCACAACATCTCGTTCATGAACCGGCTGATGGCGACCATCCGCGATGCGATCGCCGCCGGCCGCTTCCGCGCCGAGATGCGCGCCTGGTGCGAGGCGTGACGCTGGGCGACGTTGCTGCGAAAGCTCCGAAGGGCCGTATGCCTGTGCGGATGCTCGGCACGAATGGACAGTCGATCTCGCGCCGGCCGCGCCGGCTTTACCCCCCGCGCGGCTTCGTTGTAAGGTCCGGGCAAAGAGTTCACAGGGAGGACGACAGAATGAAGAAGCACCTCGCCATCGCCGCGGCCGCGGCGCTGGGGCTGCTCGGCGCCCGCGCGGCGACGGCCCAGACGGTGGCCTTCGCCTCGCTGCCGCAGGGCACGATCAACTATTTCCAGACCAGCGCGCTGGCCAAGGTCATCCAGGAGCATTCGAACCTGCGCATGCGGGTGAGCCCGCTGCGCTCGGGCGCGCTGGCCGTCGCCGCGGTCAATGCCGGCGAGGCCGAGTTCCATCTCGGCTCGACGCACGAGGCGGCCGCCGGGCTGCTGGGCGAGACCTACTTCAAGGGCCGCAAGAACCCGAACATCCGCATCGCCTTCAATCTGCGCCCGCTGACGCTGGCCATGCTGGTGCGCAAGGATTCGGGCATCGACAGCTACGCCGACCTCAAGGGCAAGCGCATGCCGACGGGCTGGAACGCCTTCCCGTCGAGCCAGGACTACCTGCTGGCGCTGCTCAAGACCGGCGGGCTGACGCTCAAGGACGTGGAGCACGTGCCGGTGCCGGGCCTTGTCCGCTCGGTCGAGGACTTCAAGGAGGGCAAGAACGACGGCACCGTCGTCGCGGTCGAGGCGCCGATGGTGCGCGAGGCGGATTCGGCGGTCGGCGGGCTCAGGTTCCTGTCGATCCCCGAGGGGCCGGCCGCGCTGGCCGCGGTGCAGTCGTTCAACAGGTACTTCTACATCGCGACCGTGCAGCCCGGCCCGCGCGCCGTGGGCATCGAGAAGCCGACCCGCGTGCTGGCGTTCGACATCACCATCATCACCTCGGCCAAGGTGCCGGACAGCGTGGTGAAGACGGTCGTCAAGGTGGTGCACGACCACCGCGCCGAGCTGATCAAGGCGCATGGCTCGTTCGCCGCGTTCCATCCCGAGAACATGGCGAAGCAGTTCCCGACGCTGCACTACCATCCGGGCGCGGTCGCGTACTACAAGGACATCGGCATCTGGCCGAAGGGCGAGTAGCGCCGCCCAAGGGCCGGCGCCGCGAAGGAGCCTCACGTGGCTGAACTGGAAGAGGCCGTCGAGGTCGCGGGGGCGAGCCGGCTGGTGCGCACCGGCCGCACCACCCTCGCCGCGGCGATGACGCTGGTTTCGATCGCCTGGTCGCTGGACTTGTTCCGGCCGGTCGGGCTGGTGCTGTACAATGAGCAGTTCCTGGCCGGCATGCTGGGGCTCGCGCTCGGGCTGATCTATCTGCAGTTCCCGGCGCGCCAGGGCGCCAAGCGCACCACCCTGCCCTGGTACGACGCGGCGGCGGCGCTGATCGGCCTGGCGACGGCGGCCTATGTCGCCATCAACTACCCCGACATGACCGACCGGATGATCGCCAAGCCGACCGACGAACTGGTCGTCGCGGTCATCCTGTTCGCCCTGATCGTCGAGGGGCTGCGCCGGTCGGTCGGCAACACGCTGGTGATCGTGCTGGCCGTGTTCGTGATCTACGCGCTGGTCGGCCAGTGGGGGCCGGGCATCCTGCAGACCCGCGAGATCGACGCCGACAAGCTGTTCATCTACCTGTCGCTCGACACCTCGGCGCTGCTGGGCCCGGCGCTGGGGATCGGCGTCACCATCGTCATCGCCTTCATCTTCTTCGGCCAGCTCCTGCTGCGCTCGCACGGCTCGAACTTCTTCAACGACTTCGCCATCGCGGCGATGGGGCGCTATCGCGGCGGCTCGGCCAAGATCGCGATCACCGCCTCGGGCCTGTTCGGCACGATCTCGGGCATCGCATCATCGAACATCATGGCGACCGGCGTGGTGACCATCCCCTTGATGCGCCGCGCCGGCTATCCAGCGCACGTCGCCGCGGCGATCGAGGCGGTGGCGTCGACCGGCGGCGCGCTGGTCCCGCCGGTGATGGGCGCGGTCGCCTTCCTGATGGCCGACATCCTGGCCATGCCGTACCGCGACGTGGCGCTGGCGGCGATCATCCCGGCGCTGCTCTACTACGCGGCTTTGTTCATCTTCGCCGACCTCGAGGCGGCGAAGGGCGGCTATGCCCGCGTCGCCGAGGACATGATCCCGAAATTCTGGGCGGTGCTGAAAAGCGGCTGGATCTTCGCCCTGCCCTTCGTCGTGCTGGTGATCGCGCTGTTCACCTGGAACATGCAGCCCGAGACGGCAGCCCTGTACGCCTCGGGTGCGGTGATCGTGCTGGGGTTCACCGTCGGCTACA
Source organism: uncultured Alphaproteobacteria bacterium (assembly GCA_963826605.1). Taxonomy (GTDB): domain Bacteria; phylum Pseudomonadota; class Alphaproteobacteria; order MPNO01; family DASWLB01; genus CAWGHZ01. The sequence goes on along the minus strand of CAWGXN010000001.1, from coordinate 378,898 downwards.
AGGGCCACCGGCTGAAGCTCGCCGACCTGTGGGCCTCCGTCGTCGACACCTCGTCGGGCGTGGTGGGGGTGGTGATGATCGTCGCCGCCGCCGGCTTCATCATGGGCGTGCTCAACCTGTCGGGGCTGGGCTTCGCGCTGACCATGGCGCTGGTCGAGGTGGGCTCGGGCAACACGCTGGTCCTGCTCGCGGTCGCCGCGGTGATCTGCATCATCCTGGGGATGGGCATGCCGCCCATCGGCGTCTACGTGCTGCTGGCCGTGGCGGTCGCGCCGTCGCTGGTCGAGGTGGGGGTGCGGCCGCTCGCCGCGCACATGTTCATCTTCTACATGGGCATGATGTCGATGGTGACGCCGCCGGTCGCCATCGCCGCGTTCTTCGCCGCGAACCTGGCGGGCTCGGCGCCGATGCATACGGGCTACACCGCCATGCGGTTCGGCTGGACCGCCTATATCGTGCCGTTCCTGTTCGTGTTCGCGCCCAGCCTTTTGCTGCAGGGCGCGCCGATGCAGATCGCCCAGGCGCTGGTGACGGCCCTCGCCGGCGTGTGGCTGGTCTCGGCCGGGTTCGTCGGCTATCTGTTCCGGCCGCTGCCGCTCGACCGGCGCGTGCTGTTCGTCGTCGCCGGGTTCCTGCTTCTGGTGCCTGCGGGAGCGGCGTCGTGGGGGCCGCTTTCGGACCTCGTGGGGCTCTGCCTGGCGGTCGCGCTGCTCGCCGTCGAGGCGACGATCCGCCGGCGCGCCGTGCGCCCCGCCTGACCGCGCGGCGGGACGCGCCCAGCCCGGTTGGGCAGCTTGCCAATGTGCGATATTTTCATTACACAGCGTGGCGGGGCTGCCAAGTGCAGTGCGGTCGTGAAGACTGGATCGTCTGGGAAGTTTCGCCGACTTTCGGGGCGCAAAAAGAATAACGTGCGTATCATTGGGAGGCCTTGAATGGCGAACGTCGCACAGGCGCAGGGCGCCTCGGACCAGGCTTTGCTCGAGCGGCTCGAGCATTTTTGCGTGCTCGCCACGCGGCCCATCGCCTCGCTCGGCGTCGCCGGCATGCTGACCGCGGCCGGCGCCACGGTGCTCGACGTGCTTGATGCGCTGGCTGTTCAACTCGCCCTTCCCGGCGTTGAACGAGGTGGTCGCCATGCTGTTCGCGGTGGCGATCTCGGCCACCGTGCCGGCGGGCCTGGCCAACAAGGTCAATCTGCGGATCGACCTGCTGAGCCGGTTCATGACGCCGCGCCTCGGCATGTGGCTCGATTCGGTGGGCTCGCTGCTGCTGCTCACCTTCTTCGGCCTGCTGACCTGGCAGATCTACGTCTATGCCGGCCAGCTCGCCGAGCAGGGGCGCGGCACGGTCATGCTCGGGCCTGCCGCAGGCGCCGTTCATCTACGGCGTGGCGGTGCTGCTCACGCTCGGCTGCCTCGTGCAGGTGATCGTGGCGGTCGAACAATTTCCGCAAGGTCGCCGCCCTCCCGGGCCCGCAGCCGGGCGAGGAGACGCACCCGCATCTTCACGAAGATCACCATCGCCACCGGCATCGTCGTGATCGCGCTCGCCATCTATGTCGCGATCAACCTGCCGCGACGTGTCGAACTGGGCGCAGCGCCATATCGGGCTCGAGGTGCTGTACGCCTTCCTCTGCCTGTGGCTGTTCATGCTCGGGCTGGTGCCGCTGGCCGCCGTGATGGGGCTCGTCGGGCCTGGTCGGCTCGGCGCTGATCATCGGGTTCGACCCGGCGCTCAGCGGCCTTCGCCACCGAGGCGGAAGGGTTTCTCACCAACAGCCAGGTCGGCACGCTGCCGCTGTTCCTGATGATGGGCAGCTTCGCCGCGACCGCCGGCATGGCGACGCGACCTCTACGACCTGGCGCATACGGTGCTCGGCCGGCTGCGCGGCGGCCTCGCCTATGCCACGGTGGTCGGCTGCGCCGGGTTCGGCGCGCTGACCTCGTCGTCGATCGCCACCGCCTCGCTGATCGGCAAGGTCGCCGTGCCCGAGATGCGCGAGCGCGGCTATTCCCCGCGCTTTGTCGACGGGCGTGTGCGCGGCGGGCGGCACGCTGGGCGCGCTGGTGCCGCCATCGGGCCCGCTGATCGTGTTCGCGCTGCTGACCGAGGCGTCGGTCGGCCGGCTGTTCATGGGTGCGTTCGGCCCGGCCCTGCTCAGCGTCACGCTGTACTGCGCCACCGTGTGGCTGTACGTGCACCTGGCGCCGAAATCGTGCCCCAAGTCGCTTCACGCGGGCATGTCCGACATCGGCAAGGAGCTGTGGAAGTGCCGCGCGGTCGGCGCCCTGTTCCTCGCCGTGATGGGCGGGCTCTACATGGGCATCTTCACCGACACCGAGTCGGCCGCGGTCGGCGCGTTCGGCGCCTTTATCGCGGCGCTGCACCGCGGCAAGCTGAAGGGCGGCGCGTTCTGGCGGGTGATGGCCGAGGTCACCGCCGTGACGGCGATGATCTATGGCCTGATCTTCGGCGCGCAGACCTTCTCGTTCTTCGTCGCGGTCTCCGCCCTGACCCAGATCGCCACCGACTGGGTGGCGCAGCCTGCACTGGGCGAACTGGGGCGTCATGGCGATGCTGCTGGTGTTCTACCTGATCCTCGGCTCGCTGATGGAATCGTTCGCGGTGATGGTGATCACCGTGCCGATCGTGACGCCGCTGATCCTGAACATGGGCTACGACCTGGTGTGGTGGGGCATCATCCAGCTCGCCGTGGTCGAGACCGGGCTGATCCATCCGCCGCTGGGCATCAACGTGTTCGTGCTGAAAAGCGTGACGCCCGACGTGCCGATGTGGACGATCTACAAGGGGGTGTTCCCCTATGTGCTCGCCGACTTCGTGAAGCTGGGCCTGCTGGTGGCGTTCCCGGGGATCAGCCTGTACCTGGTGAACCACATGGTCCACTAGGGGGCGCGCGATGGCCGCCCCCCTCACCCGCGACGAGGCGGTCGCGCGCGCGTCGGCCCTCGTGCCGGCCTTGCGCGACCGCGCCCAGGCGACGGAACGGCTGCGCCGCCTGCCGGACGAGACGGTCGCCGCGCTGCGCGACTCGGGCCTGCTCAGGATCCTCCAGCCGAAGCGCTATGGCGGGCACCAGCTCGACCTCCACGCCCATCTCGACGTGGTCTCGACCCTCGCCCAGGGCTGCGCCTCGACCGCCTGGGTGACCGGCGTGATCCACGCCCACACCTGGCTTTCGGGGCTGTTCCCCGAGGCGGCGCAGGACGAGCTCTACGGCGCCGACCCCGACGCCATCACCTGCGCCGTGGTGGCGCCGCGCGGCACCGCGACCGCGGCCGAGGGCGGCTACCGCCTGTCGGGCTTCTGGCCGTTCGGCTCCGGCTGCCAGCACGCGCAATGGATGTTCCTCGGCGGCCAGGTGAAGGACGCGGCGGGCAGCGTGGTCGACGAGGGCGAGTTCCTGGTGCCGACCGCCGACCTCACCATCAACGACGACTGGCACGTCGCCGGGCTCAGGGGCACCGGAAGCTGCAGCGTCGAGGGCGCGCGACCTGTTCGTGCCCGCGCACCGGTTCCTCTCGACGCCGTCGGCCTTCGCCGCCAACGCAACCGACGCCGGGCTGCACGAGGGGTGGCTGTACCGCGCCGCCGCCGTGCCGGTGCTCGACATCGCGCTGTGCGGCCCCGCGCTGGGCATCGCCCGGGCCGCCCTCGCCGCCTTCCTCGACCACGTCAAGGGCGGGCGCGTGCTCGCCTATACCGGCCATGTCCAGCGCGACTGGCCGGTGACGCATGCCGAGCTCGCCGACGCCGCGGTGCGCGTCGACATGGCCGAGCTGCTGCTGCGCCGCCTGGCCGACGACATCGAGGCGACGGCCCGCGCCGGCCGGGACATGCCGGTCGAGCGGCGCGCGCGGGCGCGGATGGATTGCGCCCAGGCGGTGCGCTCGTGCCTCGAGGCGGTGGAGATATTGTTCCTCGCCGCGGGCGGCGGCACCCTCGCCGACCGCCATCCCCTCCAGCGGGCGAGCCGCGACGCGCACGCCATCAACATGCACGGCTTCCTGGCGCTGCGCCCGAACCAGGAGGTCTATGGCCGCGCGCTTCTCGGCCTGCCGCCCAACACCCCGCTGCTGTAGCGTTCAACCCTGCCCGGCGGTGAGGGCGAGGATCCGCGCCTTCTGCGCGGGCTCGACCGGCATGAACCGCTCGATGCCGCCGTCCAGCGCGGCGCGGAGCCGGAGCAGCGCGTCGCGCTGGCGGGCCCGATCCGCCGAGGAGATCATCGCCACGCCGGAGAACCACAGCCCCACCGGGTCGCGCGGCCGGCGCGCCAGGATGTCGCCGGCCATGCGCGCGACCGCTTGCATGTCGCCCGCCCGGAGGCGCCAGCCGAAATAGGGGATGGCGAGGTCGCTGCGCATCGGCGCGATGGCGAGGAGGTGGCGGAGCCGCGCCGGCCAGTCGTCGAGCAGCCGGGCGAAGGCCGGGTCGCGCGCCCGCAGCTTCGGATCGAACGCGACGTCGGCGCGCAGCAGCAGCCCGGCCGTGGCGAGCATCGCCGAGCGCGACGTGCGCGAGCGCCGGTCGACCTCGCAGGCGAGCGCGGCGGTGCGCGCGACTTCGGTGGCATCGGGCGCGCCCGCCGCATGCTCCAGCGCCTCGTAGCTCCGCACCAGCGCGTAGCGCAGCGCCACGTCGCCGCGCCACCCCTCGGCGGGGAAGGTGAGGCAGTGCCCCGGCGCGCGCAGCACCACCGGCCCGGCCAGCGCCGCGCGCACGGCGAGGCCGAACTGCAGCAGGAACGCCACGGCGGCGAGCGAGGCGAGCGCGGCCGCCGGCAAAGCGACGAGGGCGAGCGGCCGCGCCCCCTTTCGCACCGGGGCGGGCCGCGCGATCGCCGCCAGCGCCAGGATGAGGGACGGCATCGTCATGGGCAGCTGGAACCAGAAGGCCGCGACACCGCTGAGCACCACCGCGAACGGCACCGCGAGCGGCAGGGCCGCGCGGCGGCACCAGAGCGGCGCCATCGCGACCGCAAGCAGCGCCACCGCAAGCATGACGGCGCCGCCGGCGAGCAGCGCCTCCAGCGCGTAGTCGTGGGTGTGCATGTAGTCGCGGAACACCAGGTCCCAGCTCCGGTCGTACATGGTCGCGCTGGCCGCGGTGAGGTAGCGCACGAAGCTCTCGCCCGCCTGGCCCCACCCCTGGCCGTGGACGAGCGTCGCCGGGACGTCGGCGATCTGGGCGAAGACGAGCTGGTCGACGCGCGCGCGCGAGCGGATCGATTCGACGAGCCCGGTCGGGCCCACGATGGCGACGGCAGCGATCACCGCCACCGGCACCAGCGCCGCAAGCGCCGCGCCGGTCTGCCGGATCGCGCCCGGCCCGACCCATCGCCCGCGTCGCGCCCGCGCGACCAGGAACCAGAGCGGCACCCCGGCAAAAGCGAAGAGCGCGATGGCGGTGAGGTTGAGCGACACCACGAGGCTCGGCAGCGCGGCGGCGAGGCCGAGCGGCGCGCCGCCGATGCGCACGCCCCGCACGCCCAGCGAACCGCCCGAGCACGCCACCGCCACCGCCACGCCGATGGCGTAGAAGGCGAGCCAGTCGCCGAACACGAACGCACCCGGCCCCGGCAAGGCCGTGACGGCGGCGGCGATCCAGGACACCGCGGCGCCGCCCCACACCAGCGCGCGCCAGGTCGGGCGATGGGATCGCAGCGCAAGGCCCGCGGCCAGCAGGACCGCGAGCTCGGCGAACAGCAGCGCGCCCTCGGCCGTCTCGGGCGCGCCGATCAGCGAGCCGACCGGGAAGCGGGCGAAGGGCGCGGTCGCCAGCGCCACCGCCGCCGCGCCGGCGAGCACCAGCACGTAGGGATGGCCGAGCGCCGCCAGCGCGCGCGCCCGCCCGGCGGCGACGAGCAGGACGAGGCCGAGCGCCGCCATGGCGCTCGCCGCATGCACCACAAGAATGACCGGCTCGATGCGCGGCCACATGCCGATCTCGACCGGCAGGAAGGCCGCGCCGTAGGACGCGACAGCGAGGGCGAGCCCCGCCGCCGCCAGCGCGTGGCCGGCCGGGCCGAGCCGACGGGCGGCGAGGACGGTGCGGCGGTTGTCAGCGAGGCGCGAGGCGGCGCTGGCCATTCCTGCCTTCGAGCTTGTCCCGGGCGCCGCCCATCATACCCGTCATGGCGGCCCGGCGAGCAGGTCCGGCAGCGCGGCCACGCTGTCGGCCACGCGCACCGCGAAATCCGCCGCGCGCAGGCGCTCGGCCGCCGCGCGCTCGTCCCGCCCGTAGCCGGTGAGCACGTGGATCGCGCCGGCGAGCCCGGCGGCGCGGCCGGCGGCGGCGTCGCTCGCCTTGTCGCCCACCATCCAGGAGCGCGCGAGCTCGATGGGAAGCTGCGCGGCGGCGGCCAGGATCATGCCGGGCGCCGGCTTGCGCCACGGGTGGTCCGGCCGGGCATAGGCGCCCTTGCCCTCGGCATGGAACGGGCAGGCAAGGACCGCGTCGAGCGCCGCGCCGTCGGCGGCCAGCATCTCGGCGAGCCGCGCCTGGACCGCGCGAAACTCGTCCCAGCCGTAATAGCCGCGCCCGATGCCCGCCTGGTTGGTGACCAGCACCAGCCGCCAGCCGCGGTCGCGCATCCGCGCGAGCGCGGCGCCGGCGCCGGGGATCGCGCGCACATGCTCGGGCCGGTGCAGGTAGTTGACCTCCTCGACCAGCACCCCGTCGCGGTCGAGGAACAGGGCCGGGCGCGGCGGCCCCGCCCGGTCGGACGCCAGGAGCTGGAGCCAGCACCCCTCGCCCGGCCCCTCGTCATCGGTCTCGTCCCCAGGCGCGCTCATCGTGCCGCCCAGTTAACAGGACCGCCCGGCGCTTGCCAATGGCGGCGCCGCGGCCAAAAGGAAGGGGGCCAGGGTTTTCACCCTGGCCCCCGGTCTCCGGGTCCGGCCGGCGGGCCGGACGTCAGAACATGAACCGGAGCGTGCCGTTGACGCCATATTCGTCCAGGTTGTCGCGGCCCTGCACCGTGGTGCCTTCCAGGTTGCCCGACACGTTCGGCGCCAGGGCGAAGCGCATGCCCAGCCCCAGCCGGAAGCCCGACCGCCCCGTCGTCGGCGTGCCCGCCGGAAGCGCCGGGCCCTCAGACGTGAAGTCGTACTCGTACCGGCCGGTGAAGTAGGTCTCCACCTTGCCCAGATCGTACCCGATCAGCCCGCCGACCCGGCCCTGGCCGATCTTCGTCGTCGCCCCGGCGACCGACGCCCCCGTCGATTCGACATAGGCGTCGTCGTCCTGGTGGATGTACAGGTAGCCCAGCAACGTGCCGAAGCGCCACTTGCCCGCGCTCCAGTTGCTCAGCAGGTTCACCGCGCCGGTCCACCGCGTGCTGTCGTAGGTCCCGGTCACCGCGCCCGACGTGCGCGTCATGTCGGTGTTCAGCCAGCTATAGCCGCCCGACGCGTTCACCGAGAAATGCTGGCCCAGCCGCACCACCACGTAAGGCAGAACCGAATAGCCGTCGGTCTCCAGCGTGCCGGTGTTGAACTGGGTGTCGAGGTCGGTGTTCTCGTACCCGCCCGCGACGCCGAACGTCACCACGTCGCTCAGCCGGTAGTCGACGCCCATCATCCCGGTCAGGACATGGCCGTCGAACCCGGCCGGAAGCCCGCCCATCGTGCCGTTGAAGTCGATCGAGGTGTAGCCGCCATTCACCCACAGCCCGAACCCGTGCGGGTTCATCATCCCCGCCGACTTGCCGGTCTGGCCGACATAGTCCGCCCGCGACACGCTGGTGTTCGACGCGCCCGGCGAGAAGCCGAACACACCGCCCACCGATTCCAGATGCGTCGACAGGGTCGACGCCACCGTCGAGCCCACGATCCGCACCACGGTGAGATTCGTCACCTTCTCCGAGCCCGGGACGTCGTACACGCCCTGCGCCTGGGCGAGACCGCCCATCCACAGCGTGCCGAGCAGTGCCAAGCCGGCGACCCACGTCTTGCGAAACATATTCCCCCCGTCCCAGGATGCGGTGCGCGTGAAGTAGATGCCTTAGTAACCCCGAAATGGTTAAAATAATAGTATCTCTTGCAACAAAGAGATCAAGCGGGTCCGCGCTCGCACGGCAGGGCCGGCCGCGGCACCGGAGCCCAGACGGCGCTGGAGCGTCCGGGCGCGGCATGTATTATCGGCGGGCCCGGGCGGGGGCGCCCGAAAGGCGGGCGGAGTTCGGTGCGTTCGAGAGGCGGTGCAGTCGCGACAGGGCCTTCCGGGAGCCAGCGGGCAGGATCGGGAATGGATAGGCAGTCCGGTCGCGCCGCACGCGGCACCTCGCGCCTCGTCGTCGCCGAACGGCCGCGCCCGGGCGAGGACGCCGTCGCCCTTGCCACGCTGGCCGGCGAAGCGCGCCACGGCACGATTTTCCGACGCTTGCGGCGCTACGCCGCAGCGGAGCTGACGGTCGAGACGCACGATTCATGGCGCCGGCCGCTGTTTGCCCTTGCCGTCCTGCGCCTGGCGAGCCGCGGCCCCTGCGTCGTGCGCGACCGCGCCGGATGCGCCCGATCGGTCGGCTGGGCCACGCTTGCCGCCGCGTTCGGACGCATGGCGCGCGACGCCGCGGCGTGTTTTCCCCTCCGGCGCCGCTACGCGCGCGCCGTGGCCGCCCTGTCGCGCCCGCCCGCGACGCCGCCTGGCCGCGACGGCGCGGGCGCGCCCGTGATGCTGCGCACCGCACTCGCCCCGCCGTCCGACTGGGGCGGGGCGGCGAGCCATGCGCGCGGCGTGCTCGCGGGGCTGGCGGCGCTGGGACCGCCGCCCGTGCTCCTCTCGCCCTCCCCGCTCGCGGCGCCGCCGGCGGTGACGCACCTTGCGCTGCCGCGGTCGGGACGATTCGCCGACTTTCCCGGCCTCGCCCCCCTCGCCGCCTCGTGCGACGCGGTCGCCGCCGCGTGCCAGGCCCTGTCGGGGCGCCGGGTGGGGTTCGTCTATCACCGCAACATCGCCTTCGACATCGCCGGCGCGGGTCTCGCCCGCGCGCTCGGCGTGCCGCTGGTGCTCGAATATAACGGCGCGGAGGGCTGGATGGCGCGCCACTGGGGCGGCGGGCGGCTGGCGCACGCCGCGCTTGCCGACCGCGCCGAGGCGGCCAACCTCGCCGCCGCCGACGTCGTCGCCGTGGTGAGCCGCGCCCTCGCCGAGGAGCTGGCCGGGCGCGGCGTCGCCGCAGACAAGATCGTCGTCGCGCCGAACGGGGTGGATGCCGCGCGCTTCTCGCCGGCAATCGACGGCGCCGCGGTGCGCGCGCGGCTGGGGCTTTCCGGAACCGTGGTCGGCTTCTCCGGCTCGTTCGGCCGCTGGCATGGCGCCGAACTGCTGGCCGCTGCGTTCGCGCGGCTGGCGCCGCGTCGCACCGACGCGACGCTGCTGATGATCGGCGATGGCGAGACGCGCGCGGCGGCAGAGCGCCTGCTCGCCGAGGCGGCGCTTTCCGGGCGGGCGCGCTTCACCGGCGCCGTGGCGCCCGACGACATGCCGGCGCACCTCGCCGCCTGCGACGTGCTGGTCTCTCCGCAACTGCCCAACCCCGACGGCACGCCGTTCTTCGGCTCGCCGACCAAGCTTGTCGAGTACATGGCGATGGGCCGCGCGGTGGTCGCGTCGCGCCTCGGCCAGATGACGGAGACGGTCGCCGACGGCGAGACCGGGTTGCTGGTGACGCCCGCCGACCCCGCCGCTCTCGCCGCCGCGCTCGACCGGCTCGCCGCTGACGCGGCGCTGCGCGCGCGGCTGGGCGCGGCGGCGCGCGCCGAGGCCGAGCGCCGCAGCTGGCGCGGCCACGTCGAACGCATCCTCGCCAAGCTGGACGAACGCGTCCCTTGCCGCTGATCTACTATCTCCGCCGCGCCGCGCGCCTGCCGCCGCACGAGACGGTGCGCCGCGCGCGGGCGCTGTGGCGCCGGCGGGGCGCGGTGCGCCGGGCGCGCACGGCCGACCGCGAATCCCCGACCTATGCGCTGGAGCTGGACGCGGCGGCGCTGCGCCTGGTTCCGCGCCTCTCGCCCCTGCCCGCTGCGCTGCTCGAGCCCGGCGCCGCCGCGCGTGCCGAGCGGGCGGCGATGGCGATGGAGCACCGGTTCGACCTGCTGGGCGCGGGCGCGTGCCGGGTCGCGCACGGCATGGCATGCCAGGGGCTGGAGGGCATCGCCTTCCCGCCCGCCCCGGCCGTTCCCGCCGATGCCGAAATCCATGCCGGCGCCGCCGAGCAGCGCCGCATCCGCGCGCTGATCGCGCCGGGCTACGTGCCCATCGACTGGCAGATCGATTTCCGGTCGGGCTTCCGCTGGGACGCGCGCATTTGGTGGCGCGACGTTGCCTATGGCGACGTGCGCGGCGCGGACGTGAAGGTTCCGTGGGAGCTGGGACGGCTGCAGCATCTTCCGCTGCTCGCCCTTGCCGCCGCGTCGGCCCGCGCAGGGATCGCCGGGTTCGACCGGCCGGAGGCGTATGAGGGCGCGTTCCGCGACCAGGCGCTCGACTTCATTGCCGCCAACCCGCCGCGCTTCGGAGTGCAGTGGGCCTGCCCGATGGACGCGGCGATCCGCGCGGCGAACCTCGCCCTCGCCTGGGACCTGTTCCGCGCGCACGGCGCGGCGTTCGATGCGCCGTTCGAGCGGCTGGTCGCGCGGGCGCTCTACGAGCATGGCCGGTTCCTGGCCGCCCATCCGGAATGGCTGCCGGACAGCCGCAGCAACCATTTCCTGTGCGACATCGCCGGGCTCGCCTTCTGCGCGCTCTATCTGCCGGCTTCGGAGGAGACCGATTCCTGGCTCGCCTACGCCGCCGGCGCCCTGGCCTTTGAGTTGCCGCGCCAGTTCCATGCCGACGGCGGCAATTACGAGGATTCGACCGCCTATCACCGGCTGAGCGGCGAGGCCGTGGCCATTGCGCTCGCCGCGCTGGCCGGCGCGCGCGATCGCGTCGCCGCGGCGCTCGGCCGGACGCAGCCGCGCCTCGCCGCCGCGCCGGGCTGGGACGAGTACGCCACGGCGCGGCACGCCGTTCGCGCCCGAAATCGGAGAGCGCCTGACCGCCGCCGCCCGGTTCACCCGCCTCGTTACCCGGCCGGACGGGCTCGTTCCCGACATCGGCGACAATGACAGCGGCCGCGTCGTGAAGCTGGGCGAGGACGCGCAGCAGGACCACCGCCATCTGTCGGACGCGATCGCGGCTTTGTTCGCGGACGCGGCGCGCGGGCTCGACGGCGCGGTCATCCGCGCCCTGGCCGGCGGACCCGTATTCGGCGCGCCGCCCGACGATCCGGCCGGGGACGAAGCGCCGCGCGCCTTTCCGCGGTTCGGGCTGTATGTCTGGCGCACCGGGCGGGCGTGGCTCGCCGTGCGCTGCGGCGCGCTGGCCGGCGGCGGGTTCGGCGCGCACGTCCACAACGACCAGCTTTCCTTCGAGCTGGCGCTCGACGGCGTGCCGATCTTCGTCGATTGCGGCGCGTATCTGTATTCCCCGCTTGCCGAGCAGCGGAACCGGTTCCGCTCCGCCGCCCTGCACAACGTGCTGTCGGTCGCCGGGCACGAGCAGTTCCGGCCGGGATCGGAGAGCCTGTTCCACCTGGTCGACACCGCCCGCCCACGCGTGATCGAGGCGGGGCCGTCCCTTTTCGTGGGCGAGCACCAGGGCTATGGCGCGCCGTGCCGGCGCACCATCCGCCTCGGCGGCGACGGGATTGCGGTGGAGGATTCGTGCGCGGCGTCCGGCGCAAAGAGCGTTCATCTGCATCTGCATCCTTCGGTGCGCGTCGCGGAGGCCGACGGCGCGCTCGCGCTGGCGCACGGCGCCGCGCGCCTGACCGTCACGGCCGAAACAGGTGCCTGGCGGGTCGAAAAGGCCGCCATTGCCACCGGTTATGGCCGGCTCGCCGAGACGCATCGGCTGGTGCTGCCGGTGGCGGGCGACGGGGCGGCGTGGCGGGTGCGGTTCGAGTCGTAGTTCGGGTTCGGATTCCCGGCCGGCCGCCACTATCGTGCGCCGGCGCAAGTTCGGGGATGGTGTATGTGCGGGATCGTGGGCGCGTTCAGGCCGGCCGGGGGCGAGGTTTGCACCGCGGCGACGCTTGTGGCGATGCGCGACCGGATGGTCCATCGCGGCCCCGACGGGGCCGGGGTGTGGCGCGCCGCCGACGGGCGCTGCGGCATGGCGCACCGGCGCCTGTCGATCATCGACTTGTCGGCGAGCGCCGCCCAGCCGATGGCCAACGCCGCCGGCGACGTGGTCGTCACCTTCAACGGCGAGATCTACAACCACGCCGAGCTGCGCACCGAGCTTGCCCGCCTCGGCAAGTATCGCTGGCAGACCGACCATTCCGACACCGAGGTGCTGCTGCACGCCTATGAGGAATGGGGGCCGGGCTGCGTCCACCGCTTCCGCGGCATGTTCGCCTTCGCCATCTACGACGCGCGCGACCCGGCGCGGCCGAAATTCCACATGGCGCGCGACCGGGTGGGGGTGAAGCCGGTCTATTTCGCCCGCACCGCGACGGGGCGAATGGCTGTGCGCGTCGGAAATCCGCGCGCTGCTCGCCCATCCCGACCTGCCGCGCGAGATGGACCGCGCGGCGTTCTGGCACTACCTCACCTTCATCGTCACCCCGGCGCCGCTGACCCTGTTCCGCGGCATCTTCAAGCTGCCGGCCGGGCACCTGCTGACCATCGACCATCAGGGCGCCGCGAGCTTCGAGCGCTACTGGGACTGCCGGCCGAGCGCGGCGGCGACCCTCAGGGAATCGGACATCGGCGAGGACGAGGCCGCCGACGCGCTGTTGGGCGTGCTGCGGCGCGCGATCGAGCGGCGCATGGTGTCGGACGTGCCGTTCGGCGTGCTGCTGTCGGGCGGGGTGGATTCGAGCCTGGTCACGGCGCTGATGAGCGAGATCCTGCCGCGGCCGGTGACCACCTTCACCGTCGGCTACCAGTCCTACGACGAGCTGAACGAGTTCCACCACGCGCGCCGCGTGGCCGAGCGCTACGGCACCGATCACCACGAGACGCGCATCGATTCCGCCGACGCCCAGGCCTTCCTGCCGCTGCTGGTCCGGCTGCAGGACGAGCCGATCGCCGACAATGTCTGCATCCCGCTCTATTTCCTGGCCGAGTTGGTGCGCAAGTCGGGCACCACCGTGGTGCAGGTGGGCGAAGGGGCCGACGAGAACCTGCTCGGCTATTGGTGGTGCGACCACTACCGCAACAAGGAGGAGACGGTGTACCGCCCGGCCCTCGCCGGCCGCATCCCGCCCAACGACGCGCCGGCGGAGGACCAGCAGATCGCGCGGCGCGCCCGGGCGGGGCAGGAGCTGTTCTGGGGCGGCGCCGTGTGCTGGTGGGGCGACATGCGCAGCCAGCTCACCCCCAGCGCCGCGCCGTTCGCGGCGCCGATCGACTGCCCGGTGCCCGGCCTGCTGCCCGACACCTATCGCGAGCCGGAGAGCCACAACGTCGTCGCGCATTACTTGGCGGGGCTGACCGGCAAGCTGGTCCCGCCCGAATCGATGCAGAAGATCCCCTATATGGAGATGAAGCTGCGCCTGCCCGAGCACCTGCTGATGCGTGTCGACAAGATGACCATGGCCCATTCGGTGGAGGCGCGGGTGCCGTTCCTCGACGACGAGGTGGTCGATTTCGCGACGCGCCTGCCGCCGCGCTACAAGCTGGCCGACGGGGTGGGCAAGAAGGTGCTGAAGCGCGCGGCCGAGCCCTTCGTCGACCACGACCTGCTGTACCGGCGCAAGCAGGGCTTCGGCGCGCCGATGGACCAGTGGTTCAAGGAGCGCGAGTTCGGCCGCAAGATGCTCGCGGCCTATGAGGGCTCGCGCCTGCGCCGCGACGGGTTCTTCGACGACGACTACTTCCTCGGGCTGATGAAGCACCAGATGGGGCCGGGCGGCGGGTACGGCTTCCATCTGTGGACCGTGCTGAACGCCGTGCTGTGGCACGAGGTCTGGATCGAGGGCAACGAGAACTGCCTGTGATCGAAGGCATGACCTGATCCGATGTGCGGCATCGCGGGCGCTCTGGCCTGGGGGCCGAACAAAATCGTCGCCCGCGCGACGCTCCAGGCCATGACCGACGCCCTCGCCCATCGCGGGCCGGACGGCGACGGGCTGTGGATCGCGGACGACGCGGCGGTCGGGTTCGGCCACCGCCGCCTCGCCATCCTCGACCTCGCGCCCAACGCCGCCCAGCCGATGCGCTCCGCCGACGGGCGCATCACCGTCACCTTCAACGGTGAGATCTACAACCATGCCGCGCTGCGCGCCGAGCTGGCCCGCGCCGGCGCGCGCTTCGCGACCGACCATGCCGATACCGAGGTGCTGGTGCACGGCTATGCCGCGTGGGGGCTCGAGGGGCTGCTCGCGCGGCTCGACGGCATGTTCGCCTTCGCCCTGTGGGACGCGCGCGACCGCCGGCTGTTTCTCGCCCGCGACCGGCTGGGCATCAAGCCGCTCTACTTCTCCAAGAGCTTTAACGGCCTAAAATTTGCTTCTGAAATCAAGGCATTGTTTCGTGATTCTGAGGTTCCGCGAGAGGTCGAGACGGCGGCGCTTTCCGCCTATCTCACCTTCCTGGTGAGCCCCGCGCCGCAAACCCTTTTCCGCGGTATCGAGAAGCTGCCCGCCGCGCATTTCGCCGTGGCCGACGCGGACGGCGGATGGCGCCTCGTGCGCTACTGGGATTCGCCGCCGCATGCGGCGGACGCCGGCGACCCGGTGGCGGGGGTGCGAACGCGCCTGGAGGCGGCGGTCGCGCGCCAGCGCCTGGCCGACGTGCCGGTCGGGCTGATGCTGTCGGGCGGGGTGGATTCCTCGGCGCTGTGCGCGCTGATGACTGGAGCGGGCGGCACGAAGCTTAACACCTTCACCGTCGGGTTTAAGGACGACGAGGCGCTCAACGAGTTCGAGTTCGCCCGCAAGGTCGCGGCGCATTTCCGGACGGACCATCACGAAATCCGGATCGGCGCGCGCGACGCCATCGAGCTTCTGCACGGGCTTGCTGAGGCGCAGGATGAACCTCTGGCGGACTGGGTGTGCCTGCCGCTCCACTCCGTGGCCGGGCTCGCGCGCCGGACCGGCATCAAGTCCGTGCTGTGTGGCGAGGGTGCGGACGAAATCTTCGCCGGCTACAGGGGTTATCTCACCTATCTCGAGTTCGAGGCGAAGTACGCGCGCCCCCTGCGCCGCCTGCCGACGGCGGCGGTCGCGGCGCTGGCGGCGGTCGCGCGGGCGGCCCGGCACCGCTCGCGCAAGGCCGAGGCCTATTGCGACATTCTCGACCGGGTGGCGCGCGGGCGCGCCCTGTTCTGGGGCGGCGCAGTCGGGTTCTGGCCGAGCGCGCGCGACGAGGTCTTTCGCCCGGACGGCGGCGCCGATCCCGGCGCCGTGATCGACGAGATCCTGCGCCCGCTCGACGATGGCGAGACGCTGGGCCGCATGATCTACACCGAGCTGAAGCTGCGCCTGCCGGAGCTTCTCCTGATGCGGGTCGACAAGATGTGCATGGCGCACGGGGTGGAGGCGCGCGTGCCGTTTCTCGACCATGCGCTGGTCGAATATGCGATGGGCCTGCCCGCGCGCGACAAGATCGCCGGCCACGTGCCCAAGGCGGTGCTGAAATCCGCGCTGCGCGGGCTGGTGCCGGACTGGGTGCTCGACCGGCCGAAGATGGGGTTCGGCGCGCCGGTCGCCGAATGGCTGAAGGGCGAGTTCGGCTGCGTCGCGCGCGAGGCGGTAGCGCGCTGCCCCCTGTTCGACGGCGACGGCTTCGACCGCGCCGCCATCGAGGCGCTGTTCGACGTGCACGTCTCCGGGCGGCGCGACCGCTCGGTGCAGCTCTGGACGCTCACCAACCTGGCGCTGTGGCACGAGCGCTGGATCGGCGGCTGAGGCGGCATGCGCATCGCGATGCTCGCCCGCCACTTCCCGCCCGCCGTGTCGGGCGGGGCGCGCCGGCCCTATCTGCTCGCCCGCGCGCTGGCCGAGGCGGGGCACGAGGTCCGGGTGATCGCGCCGGCCGCGTGCGACGGCGTCGCCGTCACCGCCGTGCCGCACCCGCATGTCGACCCGCCGACGGGTGCCCCTTCGCAGGCCGGGCTGCGCGACCGGCTGCGCGCTTCCGTGCTGCTGCCCGACCCGGACGTGCGCTGGGCGTGGCGCGCCGGCAGCGCCGTCCTGGACATCGCACCGGACTGGGTGTTCTCGACCAGCCCGCCGGAATCGTCGCATGTCGGCGGCGCGCGGCTCGCCCGCCGGTTCGGCTGCCGCTGGGTCGCCGATTTCCGCGACCACTGGTTCGAGAGCCCGCTGCGCGCCGAGCGCGCCGCCCTCCCCCTCCGCACGGCGATCGAGCGGCGGATCGCGCGCCGCCTCGCCCGCCGGATCGACCTGGCGATCGCGGTAAGCAAGTCCATCGCGCGCGAAATGCGCGGCCTCGGCGCAAGGCGGGTCGAGGTGCTGGAGAATTTCGCGGCCCCGCCGGCCGGGCGCATCGCGCTTTCCGCCGGCGAGATCCACGTCGTCCATACCGGAAGCTTCGCGCTTTCCGACCCGGCGCGCCGCCTCGCCCCGGTGCTCGACGCGTTCGCGGCGGCCGGCAACCCGCGCGTCCGGCTGCATCTGGTCGGGCGGCTCACAGACGAGGAAACGCGGCTGGTCGCCGCGTGCCCGGCCGCTGGGCGCATCGCGCTCGCGGGCCCGGTCGATCTGGAAACGGCACGCGCCTGGCAGGCCTCGGCCGACGTGGCGCTGCTGGTCACCGCGCCGGACACGCCGCACGTGCCGGGCAAGCTCGCCGAGTACCGCGCCGCCGGCCGGCCGGTGATCGCGTTCGGCGGCGGCGCCTGGCTGAAGGCGGCGGGCATCGAAGCCGTGCCCGACCTCGCCCGCGCCTTCGCCGCGCTGCCCGACGCGCCGCCGCCCTTGGCGCCGCCCCTCGCGCCGGACGAGGCCGCGCGGCGGCTGGTCGCGCTGCTCGAATCAGTCGGCCGATAGCGCGATCGAAATCAAGGCGGTAGCCGAATGCCTTGTCCTGGTAGATCAGCACCTCGATCTTGCCGGTCGCGGCGATGGACCTCTCCATCCGTCCGTCGGGCGCGGCGAGGTAGGTGGGGGCGCCGTCGTTCAGCCGCAGGCGGAGGGTGGCGTGCGCGCCCTCGATCGGCTTGCCGTCCACCGTCAGCGTATAGCGCTTCGACGCGTCGAGCGTGCGGGTGAATTGCAGCCCGGCAGGCTCGCCGGTGCCGCGGATCACGACCGCGCCGTTCTCGTTCGCGAGGGTCGGCAGGTTGTAGGGCGCGAACGTCCAGCCGGGGAAGCGCCCGGCCAGCGCCAGCGCGCTGGCATGCTCGAGCACGATGGGTGCCGGCGGGGCGGGCGGCGGCAGCAGCAGCCGGTGGTAGGCCATCAGCGAGCCGACGCCGAGCACGTAGCCGACCGCGAAGACGGCGAGCGTTCGGATGACGGTGTGGCGCGGCATCGGGTTCTCCTCTGGGGTCACTGCGCCGGGCGCGCCGCGGGCGCCGCGCAGTCCGCGCACGGCGCCAGCGTCAGGCTGTCCAGCCGATAGGCAAAGGCGGCGTCCTGGTAGATGATGATCTCGATCTTCGCGGCCCCCGAGATCGTGCGCTCGACCCGCCCGTCGGGCGCCGCCATCCATTCCGGCGCGGCGTCGCCCAGCCGCATGCGAAGGCTGGTCCGGCTGTCCGTCGAGATTGCGGCCGGCGGCGGCGAGGCGATAGGTCCGCGACGGGTCGAGCGTACGGGTGAAGACGTACCCCGCCGGCGTGCCCGCCCCGCCTATGACCACCCCGCCCTCGTTCTCGGTAAGGCGCGGGTCGTTGTAGGGCGCGACGGTCCAGCCCGGCGCCCGCTTGGCGAGCGCGGCGAGCGGCGCGGGCGTCTGCATCGGCTGCGGCGTGCTGCCTGCCGCCTTGGCGCCCTGCGCGCAGGAGGGGCAGGGCTGCAAGGCAAGGCGGTCGAGCCGGTACGCGAAGGCCTTGTCCTGATAGATCATCACCTCGACGCTTTTCACGCCGGCGATGTCGCGCTCGAGCGTGCCGTCCGGCGCTGTGAGCCAGAGCGGCGCGGCTTCGCCGAGGCGCAGCCGCAGCGTCGCCGTTCCCTCCAGATTGCGCCCGGTGACCGCCAGGCGATAGCCCTGCGCCGGGTCGATGGCGCGGGTGAAGACGTAGCCGGCCGGCGCGCCCGCGCCGCGGATCACGCTGCCGCCGTCGGCTTCGGCGAGCGCCGGCTCGTGATAGGGCGCGATGGTCCAGCCGGCCGCCCGCGCCGCCAAGGCGGGCCCGGGCGCGGCGGGCTTCGCGGGAGGCGCCGGGGCTTCGGCCGCCCAGGCCGGGCCGGCGAGAAGGATCGCGGCCGCGACGGCCGCGGCGAGCGCATGTGCCGCCCGCAAGCGCAGCCGCACACGCATCCGCCCCTCGCACACCCTGCACATCGGCGCGAGGATATCGTCGCCCTCTGCCCGTCGCAAACTTTTCGACGGCCGGGCGCCGGGCCCGGTGCTAGGTTCCGCACCGAGGCTCGAAAACGGGCCCGGAGCGCCGGCGGTCAGGCCGCGGCGGGCTTCCGGGCGCGCATCAGCATGATCTCGCGCTGGTCGGGATCGAGCTCGGTGGCGCGGATCAGCATGAGGTCGCGCTCGCCATGCTGGGACGAGGCATAGATCGAGTAGTTGAACAGCTCCTCGGACTCGACGGCGAACCCGCTCGCCTCGAGCATCCAGCGCAGCTCGGCGCGGGTATATTCGCGGTGATGGCCGGCGAACGGGACCTCGGTGCGGTACTGGGCCGCGATGGCGGGCCACACGCTCTCGCCGCGCAGCAGCTTCATGCGGTTGAAGACGTAGCCGAGATTGGGCGTCTCGATCAGCAGCAGCCCGCCCGGCTTCAGCACGCGGTGCAGCGTCTCGAGCAGATGGCGCGGCGTGTGCGGCACGTGCTCGATGACCGACATCGCCATCACCACGTCGAACTGGCCGTCGGCCACGCCGTCGAGCCCGAACCCCTCGTCCGCGGTGTCGAGCACCTTCACCTTGTGCCGGTGCAGCCGGCGCACGAACGGCGCGAAGCCCGCGCCGAACCCGTTGTAGCCGTCGACCGCGGTGACCGCATGGCCGGCATTCGCCGCCATCACCGAGAAATTGCCGAAAAAGGCGCCGTAATCGAGGATGTTCAGCCCCTCGCCACCCTCGGCCGACAGCGCCTCCTGGACGCGGACCATCCGGCACAGGCTGAGCCGGACATAGCCGGCCCAGTCGAACGCGGCGGCGTTGGGCCAGTGCGGCAGCAGCGCGGCCAGGTCGGCCTTCACCACGTCGCGCAGGACCTCGTCGCACGCCGCGGCCGCGGCCGCGTAGGCATCGGGGAAGGCGCGCTCGAGGCAGCCGGGGAAATCGAGGTCGACGGGCACGGCCTGGGGACCGGCCAGGTCGTTGCGGTCAGCCCCGAGAAGGCTCGCCGTGGCCATCAGCTCGGCCGTCTTCGCGAACTGCTCGGTCGCCCCCCTGACCGTGGCGTGCAGGCTTGCGACGTCATTCGCCGTGGAGGCCGCGCGATGGGAAAGCTCGCTCAGCACCGCATCCTGGCGCGCGAGTTCCGTGACCAGGTCGCTGTCGAGCCGGCCGAACCCCTTGTGCAGCTCGAGATACGCGTCGCCGAACTGGCGGACCTGTTCGGTGAGGGTGGCGATGGCGGCCTCGACGCCGCCGGTGCGGAGAGAAAGCTGCTCCAGCCGTTCGGCGCCGGGCAGCGTGCCGACCCGTGCCGCGAGCTGGGCGAGGTCGGCGCTCAGGGCATCGAGCCGGGTGCGGTGCGCCTCCGCGACGCCGCCGATCTCCGTGCGCGTGACCGCCAGCGCCGCGTCGATCCGGCGCAAATCCTCCGCCACGGCCTCCTGCGACCCGGCGAGCGCGTCCAGCCGCTCGCCGCGGCGGCGCATCTCGTCGCCATCCGGCTGGGCGCGCACCTTGGCGGTGAGCTCGTTGAGGATGCCCCAGACATTGGCGAGGTTGGCGCCGATGTCGACGCCGGTGGCGTCGGCCCGCGCGAGCCCCTTCACCATGTCCTCATCGAGCCGGGCGAAGCCCCTGTAGATGTCGAGAAGCTTGGCATGAACGTCGTCGAGCCGGTCCGCGAGACCGGACTGCCCCTCCGAACCGCGCGCGACCGCCTCCGCCAGTTCCTCCGAACGCTGCTGCAACGCCTCTCCCAACACGCTCACACGCCCCTCGATCTTCTCGATGCGCGCCACCGCCCCCGCACGGGCAGCGTCGTCGCGGACGAGGCCGGTTTGCAGGGAGTCGTCGATTGCCTCCAGGGACCTTTCCGTGGCCGCCAGCCTGCCGGCCAGCGCCGCGCGGCCGCCGCTCGATTCGGCGCGCGCGGCTTCGAGCGCCCGGGTGAGACGGCCCTCGACGTCGGCAAGCTCGTCCATCAGGCGGCGCTGGCTCTGCGCCTGCGCGTGCAGGGCCGCATGGATCCGGTGAAGCTGCCCGATCAGGTTCCAGCGCGCCGGCTGCGCGCGGCGCCGGTTCGTCGCGCGGCATCCCGTCCGAAGATGCGTCGGGATTGTTCTCGACCACGCGACCCATCAGGCTAGCGGCGGAAGCCGCGGAAAAATACCAGGTTGCATAACAGGTATATGGGGGCGTACAGCGCCAGCCGCAGCGGGTGATACACCACGTATTGCAGCAACCGCGCCCCGCGGAACCCGCGCGCCCAGCCCAGCAGCTTCGCGCCGATCAAATCGTTGCCGATCCAGTCGAGCGTGTAGGCGCGGTCGAAGAACCTGCCCTGGTAGCCATAAGCCATCGGGCAGCGCCGGCACGGCGGCAGCGGCTCGGCGCTGTTGACGGTGCGCCGGAAGGTGCGCGCCTTGGCCCCGTTCCACACCTCCTGGAAGCTCTGGCGCGTCAGGTTGCCGAGGGCGAACGCCTCCTGGCTCGCGCCGGTGGCGATGCAGCACACGTCGACGCGCCCGTCGACCGTGAAGTTCGCCATGTCGGTCCACGGCTTCTGACAGTAGTAGCGCGGCCGTCCGAAAAGCAGGCGATGCAGCCAGCCCGCCGCGGGTCGCCGCCGCGCCGCCGCGCGCAGCTTTTCTCCCGCATAGACGTATTTGGAATAGGCCCAATGGCGCGGCCGGGACGGGTCGCTGAAAACCCATTTCGCCGACGCCCATTTGCGGCGCAGCACCTGACGGTGATGGCCGAGCTTCGAGCGCGCGACGTGCGGCACGCGACGCGGCCGGCCGAGCACCCAGAGAAGCGTCCGCCACTTGCGCCGGGCGAGGTGGGCGACGCGCGCGAGGCGCCCTGCCGGCGCCGGCTCGGCGATGTGGGCGGGCCGGTCGTCCAACTCGATCGTCAGCGCGACCGGCATCGCCGGCGGCGCCGGGGCCGGGGCGAGCGGCACCAGCGCCACGTGGCTCCGCAGGGGCGCCGGCGGCGGACCGCCGCCGGGCGACGGGGTGATCCCTCCCTGCCAGTCGACGATCGCGTCCACGTCGGGCCCGTTGACGGCATAGAGCACGGCGCGGAAGGCGCGGTTCGTCCCCGACGCGAAGGCGATGGTGGTCTCGTGGAAGCCGGGCTCGAACATTGCGGAGGTGAGAAACACTTCGCTCGCCTCGTTGAGGATGCCGATGCCGAGCTGGCCCGCGCGTACCAGCACCTCGATCTCGAGCGCAACGTCGGTATCGGGCGCGCAGGGCGCGGCGTAGCTCTTGATGATGTAGAGGCCCGGCTCGCGCGTGCCCTTGAGGGAAAGCTGGCTCGCCTGCCAGGCGACCCGCACCTCGGGCGCGTCGAGCGCCCAGCGATGCGCCGGCGGCAGGGCGGGCCGGGCGCGCACCACCGGGCCGGGCGACATCAGCCGGGGAAAGACGATCTCGAAATCGACCGCGCCGCCGGCATGGCGGAGCTGCAGCGTGACGAATCCGTCGTCGGGCGTGACCGCGAGCGACAGCGCCTCGGTCTCGCCCTCCGGCCGGGCGGGCAGCAGAAGCTCGGCCAGCACCTTGCCCTCGGCGCCGCACGCGCACAGCGTGACGGTGGGGTGGGCCGACCAGGTGTCGAAGGTAAGGGTCTGCGCCTCGCCCGGCACGACGGGGATCGGCGCGCTTTCGAGCAGAACCGGCGCAGCGCTGCTGCTGCCGGTCACGCGCACGCGGTCGAATCCCCAGCGCACGCGAAGCGACGGATCGAGCGTCGTCCAGTAGCGCCCGCGGGGCGCAAGCAGCCGGTCCTCGAAGCCGCGCGGGCGATAGACGTCGCCCGAGGGGTCGGGCCTGACCGCGCGGAAATTGTCGGGGTTCACGTAGACCACGGCACGGCGCGGCGTCGCGGCGAGATAATCGGCGACGCCGTCGAGCATGTCGCGCACTGCCGACTCGGTCGGCTCCAGCCCGCGCAGATCCTCGACCGTGCCGAGCTCGTTTCCGAGCTCGGACAGCGGGCGGATATAGATGCGGTCGACCTCGAGCCGCTGCTCGCCGAGGCGCAGGAAGTCGGCGACCTCATGGATGTTGTCGGCGGTCACGACCAGCGAGATCGACACGATCGGCGACTTGCCCCAGCCGGCGCCCTCGCCGCGGCCGCGCGCGAGCGCGCGGATGTTGTCGGTGATCTGGTCGAAGTGGCGCAGCTTCATCACCTGGCGGTGGGTCGGGCCGGACGCCGCGTTGAGCGAGAAATTCACCGAGTCGATGCGGTCGTGCATCAGCAGCCGGATCAACTCCGGCGTCAGGCGCGAGCCGTTGCTGATCAGGTAGACCTTGCTGCCGTCGTTGGTGAGCGTCTGCACCAGCCGGCGGAACTGGCTGTGCAGCGTCGGCTCGCCGTTGCCCTCGAGCCCGTAGAGCTCGATCGTCCTGGCCATCGGCTGCAGGAACCGGCCGACCTGGTCGAGCGGGAGCTGCTTCTTGATGATGCCGGTGCGGTTGATGGTGACCGAGCAGAACGCGCACAGCGCGTTGCACTGGCCGGTCGGGCAGATCGCGAAATAGGAGGGGAGGCTCAGCACCTCCTCGCGGCCCAGCCGCATCTCGATCGACGAGACCAGCGCGTTGAAGCCGCGCGAGCGCTTGCACCGCTCATGGATGGCGCGCTGCAGGCGGTTCCAGTGGGCGAGCGCCGTGTCGGGCGCGGCGCTTTCCGCGTCGGGCGGCAGCCATGCGAGGTCGTCGTCGGAGTAGTCGTGGACCCCGAAGCCGGTGAACTCGAACGCCGCCTCGCCCATCGCGGACAGCACCAGCTCGACCTCGGTATCGGCCGTCGCCTTCAGCGTGACGGCGGTGCGGAAATCGCCCGATTTCGACAGGATGCGGCGGGCCAGCACCTTGCGCGTGCCGATCTCGCGCACGAGCAGGTAGGTATTGGCGTGGCCCTCGAGCAGGTAATCGAGCCCGCAGGCGACGAGATGGTTCTTGGCAATGCGGAAGGGTTGGGAAACGAGCCCTTCCAGCGCGCCGCGACCGCGGATCGCGAGCCGGCCGTCGGGCTGCCATGCGCCGCCCTCGGCGAGGGTCCAATGTTCGGGCGGCGGCAGCGGCGCGGCAAAGGAGAACGCGACGGCGGACGGCCGGAAGCGCACCCGCCCGCCGCGGTTGAACAGCACCAGCGCGATGGTCGCGCGCCCGTCCTGCGGCCAGGCAACGGTGACGCAGGGGCGCCCGCCGGGTTCGACGACGGTGAAGCCGAGCCAGCTCTGGGTCTCGACGTCGAGCCCGCCGAGCCCGATCGGTCCGTCCTCGAACAGGTCGAAATCGACCCGCGCGCAGGCATAGCCGCGCCCTTCGATCTCGAACGGGGGCGAGCCCAGGAGATACCGCTCGTCGGCAGCGTCCGCCCGCAGCGTGCGGCCGTCCGGCTCAAACGACGCGCCCTCGGGCAGCCATTCCGCCAACGGCGGGCATCCGGATGCCAGCGCGGCCTCGATGTTAGCGCTGATCGTGGCCATTTCGCGCCCCACTCCGCGGGCTTCGGCGCAGCCTGCCCCCGCCTCGCCGGGAAGATAGCTTCATGACACCCCCTCGGCAACTTCGGCCGCCGTCGGCAAGCCACCCGGCGCCCGTTCCCCGGCCGCGCCACCGCCGCGCACCACGGTCATGAAGCCGGAATGGAGGACGAAGCGCGAGGGCGCCGTCGCGCCTTCGGGCATGTTGTTGGCGACCGCGACGAAGACCTGGTCGTTGCCGGCGCTGTCGAACTCCACCGTCATCGCGTCGGAGGTGGGCGAGACCAGCCACGCCGCCGCCTGGGCATCGAGCACGCCGATTCCCTGGCGGCCGGACTCGGTCTCGAGCGGCAAGGTGAGGCTCAGCCGGGCGCCCGGCGGCACCGGGACCGGCGGGCTCACGATCTGGTAGCCGAAGGGCGAGCCGTCGCCGTCGACGCGCACCCCGCCCCCGGCCACGGGCTCGACCTCGACACCGGCCGAGCCGATGCCCCAGCGCCTGAGCGGGGCGAGCGCGATGCCTCGAAAGGCCGTGTCGTCGCGCGCCGTGAGGCTCCATTCGCCCTCGGCCATCACGCCGGTCTGGCCCGCCGCCACCCCGGCGTCGATCACCTCGAACTCCAGGATGCGGGCGAGGCAGCAATAGACCGCCGGGTTGATCGTATAGAACGTGCTCGCCGCCTCGCTCTCGTAATAGCCCTCGCGCGCCACCATGACGGTCAGGGTGAAGGTGCCCGGGCCGAGGAACAGGCGCGGCAGATGCAGGCGGATCTGGCCGCTTCCCTGCCGACCGTCGATGCCGAGGTCGCGGGTGATCACGCGGCACACGTCGGTCACCCCGTCGCGATGGAAAGCGACCAGCACCTGCGGCTTTTCTTCGAGCGTGGGATCGCGTACCTCGAACGCCAGCAGGATCTCGATCGGCTCGCCGTGGCTCAGGATGAAGGTGGGCGCGCCCGCCTTGTTGCGCACCACGAGGTCGGTGATCCACACCCGCCCGGTGCCGAACCGGCCGGTCGCGTCGACCGCGGCGTGGCGCGCACCGCCGCCCGTGCCCTGCGCGCTGCCCATGGCGAGCGCGTGATGCTCCCACTGTCCGCCGATCAGGGCGAGCGGGGCGGCCAGCGGCTTGTCGTCGATGAAGACCGTGGCGTTGAGGCGGCACGGCGCGGTCGCGTGGGCGTCGACCTCGAGCGCGATCTCGGCGTCGTCCGCGAGCGGGACGCCGGTCGCGTCGATGATTCCGGCGATCTTGTGGAATGGCGAACCGTAATGGAGCATCGGCCGGCCGAGCCGGCCCGCCACCGTCTCGGGCTCGCCCCAGCAGCCCCCTTCGGCCACAAGGTGGCTTTCCGATCCGGCGAACCCATCCGGGCCGAGCGGCAGGCTGCCGGCCACGGCGCCGTCGACATAGAGCGAGATGCGCGAGAAATGCACCGGCGCCGGCAATGGCAGCCCGCCCGCCGAGGCGATCTCGACCATCACGCGGACCGGCTCCGCCGCGCGGCCGGCGCCGCGCTCGGCGAGGCTTTTGAGCTTCTTGAGGCGCAGCCGCCGCTCCTCCTGCTCGCGGATGGAGTTCTCGTAGGCCTTGACGACCTCGGGCGCCGGCCCGTCCATGATCATCCGGCCGCGGTCGAGCCAGATCATCCGTTCGCAGATCGCGGCGGCGGAATAGACGTCATGCGACACGAACAGAAGCGTGGTGTCGCGGTGCGAGCACAGCGCCTTGATGCGCTCGAAGCTCTTGTGCACGAAATAGCCATCGCCGACGCTCAGCACCTCGTCGAGGACCAGCAGGTCGGGCGCGATCACCGTCGAGGTGGCGAACATCAACCGCGCCGCCATGCCCGAGGAATAGGTTTTGAGCGGCTGGTCGATATATTCCTCGATCTCGGCGAACTCGACGATCTCGTCCAGCAGGGGCGCGGCGGCGGCGCCGCCGATGCCCATGTGGGCCAGGTAGGACGACGCGTTCTCGCGCCCGGTGAATTCGGGATGGAAGCCCGCCCCGATCGACAGCAGCGCGCGGGCGACGCCGGCGACGCGGATGGTGCCGGACGTGGGCTCGACCACGCCGCTGACGATCTTGAGGAAGGTGCTCTTGCCCGCGCCGTTGCGCCCGATCAGCGCCACCTTTTCGCCGCGCATGACGGTCAGGCCGATTGAATCGAGTGCGCGGTGTTCGGTCCAGCGCCCCTTGTTCGCCCGCAACAGACCGAACAAATCGAGGAACCGGTAGTGCGGCCGGGCGTACAGCCGGTAGATCTTGGTCAGGTTCCGCGCCTCGATCGCGATGTCGGCGGGACGGCTACTCATAGTCGATCAGAACGCCCTTGAAGCGCCGGAAGAATGCGGCCCCGCCGACGAAGAACACGATGCTGATGACGATGAACCCGACATAGATGTGCGGCGGCGGGAAGTGGCCGTAGAACGTCGCCGCGCGGAACGTCTCGATCAGATAGTAGAGCGGGTTGACCGCGAGGATCAGCTTCAGGGCCGGCGGCACCATGTCCGGCATGAAGCCGATCGGCGACAGGAACATCAGCAGGAGCAGCGCCAGGTTGACGAAATAGGATACGTCGAGCAGGACGACGGAAAGCGCCGACAGCACCAGCACAATGCCGGCGAGCATCAGGTACTCGAGCACGAACACGACGGGCAGCCACAGGAGGTGCGGCGTCAAGCGGTGTCCGATCGCCAGCATCCCGAGGAACACCACGGTCGAGACGAGCTGGCCGGTCATGCCCAGCACCACCGTCCGGAGCGGAATCAGGTCGAGCGGCAGGACGACGTTCTTCACCAGGTGGATGTTCTGCTTGACCGAGAGCGCGCCCTGGGCCACCGCGTCCATGACGCCGAGATACGGCACCAGCCCCGCGAACACGAACAGCACGTAGTCGTACTCGCTGTATTGCGGGAAACGGATCTTGAACACCACCATGTAGACGAAGATGTAGATGCCGAGCAGCAATGCCGGCATCAGAATGATCCAGAACGACCCGAAGGCCGAGCCGGCATAGCGCTTGCGCAGCTCGAGCACGGTCGTTGTCCACATGATGCGGCGGTAGCGCCGCATCATGTCCAGCATCTCGACCGCGCCCGTTCTGCGTATCACCGTCGCCATCAGCTTGCGGCCTCCATTGCGGCCCAGGCGAGAAACGACGCGATCTCCGCGGCGCCGCCGTCCCCGGCCAGCCAGCCGGCCGGCGCGATCAGGAATGACCATGCCTCGCTCGTCGCCTCGGCCGCAGCGTGGTGGAACCGTATGCGCGCGGCCGGCTCCGCGACCCCGTACGAGGGCGAGTAGGCGCCTTCGACCACCATCGCCTCCAGCGCGTCGAGGCTCGCGAGGCAGTATAGACCTTCGCCAGCCCGGAACCACACCGCATCGGGCTCGGCGGCCGTCACCTCCACCCCCGGCGCGAGCTGGAAATTCCAGGCGAGCCGCGCCGGCCCGTCGCGCGTCACGCGGTCGGCGAGGAACAGGGCGCCGGCGGCCCGAATCAGGCGGAAGCGGCGCTCGTGGATCGCCGGGGGGTCGAGCCGGGCGTAGCCGCCATGGGTGCCGGCATATTCCACCCGGTCGGGCACCGCCGCGAAGGCGAGGTGGCGGGGCGGCGTCTCGGCCGCGAACAGGCGGAACAGCCATTCCGGGTTCAGAACGTTCTGTTCCTCGCCGTCTATGGCGAGGGTCGAGTGCGCTGCGGTTGCGCGGAACCGATTCCGCGCCGCCGCGTCCGAGGTGTAGACGAAGCTGCCGGGATCGACGACGAGAGCATGCCCCCCGGCGTGAAATTCGAAGCCGAGCTGGTCGTTGTGCTTGTGGTTGCCGAACCCCTGCGTGCCGACGACGGCGTTGGTGACCAGAAGATAGGTGCCGCCGTCGCGGAACACGGCATGGCCCGCGTCGGGGAACAGCTTCGCTGCAGCCGGCAGGTCTGGCCCCGGCCCCTCGCAAGCGAGGCCCCACCAGGCCGCCTCCCACGCACCCGATTCGCCCGCCCCCGCCGCCAGCGCGGGATCGCCCAGCACCCCGGCCGCCGGGGCGAGCAGATGCCTTCCGTCCTGTGGCACGAAGGGGCGTGAGAAGATGTGCAGCCTGCCGTCGTCGGCATCGCCGATTTGGGCGAGCTTCCCGTCGGGGCGCAGCAGCGCCGCATGGTAGCGCACCATCTTCGCCAGCGTCGCGCGGTAGGCGTCGGAAAGCGGCGCGCCGGCGTGGTCGGCGAGGCGTGCGGCGCCGAGGAACAGCTCGGTCACCAGCCGGTGGTACGGCACCGAGGACTCGAAGTCCGCCCCGTCGGGCAGCACCTGCACGCCGATCTCGCGCTCCACCGCCTCGCGCGCGAACGCCTCCCACGCCGCGCCGCTCGGCACATCGGCGAACAGACGGCCGAGGAAGAACAGCCCGACCACGTTGGACAGGAAGTGGTTGGACGTAACCTCGTACTTGTCCTCGAGGTTGGCGCGGATGAACACGCCGTGGTCGAATGCCGCGCCGAACGCCGCGGCGCGCGGCCCTTCCTCGGGTGTGCCGCGCAGCATCGCGAGGGCGAGCGCCCAGTTCGCCGCGCGGATGGCGACGTCCATGGTGCAGGTCCAGTTGACGCCGATCCCGACCGGGTTCGCCTCGGCGAAATCGAGGATCTGGCGCGGCACCTCGGCCGCGTAGCGCGCCTCGCCGGTCACCAGCCACGCCTGGGCGAGCGTCACCAGATGCTGGCAGCGCGCCAGCTCCCACGGGTATTTCACGTCGGCGTTGCCCGGCCGCATCTTGTAGAGGTCCCAGGATTTGTGCGGCACGTCGCGCGGGAAGCGCAGGCCGCGCACCGGATCGAGGAACCAGTCGATCGGCCGATACCCGTCGGCCTCCGTCGGCCGGTCCGGATCGTCGGGCACGAACGGGCCCGAGCCGAGCAGGTCGAACCGGTGGGCGAGGAACGCGTCGGCCGCGTCGCGCAGCGCCGCCGCCTGGGCCGGGAAGCGGCCGGCGAGCGCGCGCGCGGCGTCGGCGTCGAGCGCGCAATAGAGGCACGGCGCGGCGTCGAGCGCGGCGCGCCAGCCGTCGCGGTCGAGGCCTGCCTTGGCGAGCTCCGCCTCCAGGCCGGGCCTGCCCGCGGAGTCGCGCCACCGCATGCGCCTGACCCGCGCGAGCATCACGACATACCGGGCTTGGTGGCCTTGATAATCAGGTTCCAGCCCGCGAGCCGTCCCGCCAGCGCGGGCGAGACGTGCTTCTTAAGACGGCGCGGCACCTCGGCCGGCGTCATCTGGCGCTGCACGATTCGGCGCCGGGCGAAGCGGGCGAACAAGGCATCGAGCCGGGGACGGTCGTACACCTTGACCAGCGGGCGCGCGTTGCCGATCTCGACCGCGCGCGACATGATCTCGCCCATCGACCAGAGTTCGAGCGCGCCGGCCGCGAGCCCGATGTCGCGCACCAGGTTGCGCCAGTAATGCAGCGAGTTCTCGGCGTAGACCATCACGATCACCCGCCCGCCGGGCCGCAGCACGCGGTACATCTCGTCGACGATGCGCTCGGTGTGCGGCGAATGGTGGATGACGCCGTTCGAGTACACGACGTCGAAGCTTCCCTCGTCGAACGGCATGTCCTCGGCGTCGCCATGGACGAACACGCCTTCGAGGCCGCGCAGGCGGAAATTCTCCTCGGCATGCTCGAGATGGCCCGACGACAAATCGAGGTCGGTGACCAGCGCGCCGTTCCTGGCGAACTGGGCGAGGTCGGTGCCCATGCCGCCGCCCACCTCGAGCACCTTCTCGCCCGGATGACGCGCGAACTCCATCACCGTGTGCATCCAGGGCGCATACTCGCCGTAGCGGTAGGCCTCGGCCTCGAGATACCAGTCCAGCGTGTGCAGCTCGGAATTCTTGACGTAGTGCGAGCCGCACGCGTCCTCGTTCCACTGGCGCTGCGCCTCGTCCTTGTAGGAATCGCCGGTGTGCAGCACGTGCGTGGTGCGGCTCTTGGCGGCGAATTCCTGACGGAACGATTCGTCCTGCTGGCCATGGACCAGGAACTCCCACAGCCGCGCCGACATGGCGCTCCCACGAATAGAAGTCCTGCACCGCCTGGCGGGCGTTGTGGCCGATCCGCCGGCACGCGGCGGGGTCGCGCACCAGCTCCAGCGTCGCGGCGACGAACTCGTCGACGTTGCCGGGCGCGCACAGCACCGCCCGCGCGCCGTCGATGTCGCCCCCGGCGGAAAGTTCGCCCGGGCGCAGCGCGGGCGACAGCACGACGCCGATCTGCTCCAGGTCGCTCGCCACGATGCCGCCGCCCATCGCCATGTACTCGAAGATCTTGGTGGGCGAGCCGAAGAAGCGGCTGTCGACCATGTGGCTCGCATGCGGCGAGACGCAGAGATCGGCAGCGGGCAAAAGCCGCGCCCCCTCGGCCTGGGGCACGCGCCCGGTGGCGTGCACCCGGTCGTGCAGCCGGTTCTTGTCGACCGCCTTGTCGACCAGGTGCTTCAGGTTGCCGTCGCCGATCAGCAGGAAGCGCGCCTCGGGCGCCTCGGCGGCGATGCGCGGGATCGCCTCGGCCAGCACGTCGATGCCGTGCCAGCCGCCGAACGTGCCGGTGAAGCCGACCACGCGATGCAACTCGTCCCAGCCGAGCTCGGCGCGGAGCTTGTGCCGCGCGGCCGCGTCGGCCGGCCGATAGGCGCTCGGGTCGACGCCGTTCGGGTTGACCACCACCTTGTCGGATTCGATGCCGCGCGCCAGCACGTCGTCGCGCACCGCGTCGGAGATGACCGAGATCAGCGTCGCCTGCCGGAACGCCGCCTCCTCGGCCAGCAGGAACAGATCCTCGTGCACGTAGCCGGAGCCGGCGAAGCTCCGCATCATCGAGATTTCCGAGCCGTTATACTCGACGATGTAGGGGATGCCGTATTCCTGGCTGAGCAACGCGCCGAGATAGTTGCCGAGGCAAATCCGCTCGTAGATGTAGGTCGGGCGGAATTCGTCGAACAGCCGGCGGAGCTGGCCGAGATAGGTCTCGTTCGCGGCCAGGATGTTGGTCTCGTTGCCCTCGCGCGCCGCAAGGTCGAGTACGACCTGGCGCATGCCCAGCTCTTCCACCAGGTCGAACGGGTTGGCGAAGGCGCAGACGAAGTCCTCGGACACGCGCGCGAGCTCGTGCGCGACGTAGCAGGTGTGGCCGTAGCTGCCGCCCGAGATGATCGGGGCCCAGAAATCGGTGCGGAGATAGACGCCGCGCCCGGCGACGCGGTTCTCCGGCGTGGGCACGACGGTCGGCCCGTCCGTGGGAAAGATCGGCGCCGCCTTGCGCATCAGGTCCAGGACCGTGGCGCGGTAGCGGCCCAGCAGCCCCTCGCCCGCGACCGGCTCCGGCGGGTGCTCGGTGGCCAGCGCCTCCTCGGGTATCTGCGGCGCCAGCATCGTATCGAGCCAGTCGGTGTGACGGACGAACCGGCTGTAGCGCGTGACGAAGTGCCAGTGGCGGCGCAGGCTCCGGACGCGGCCGAAATCCATCGCCTCGGCCGCCTGCTCGCGCGGGTAATAGACCAGCACGCGATAGCCGCCGGCCAGCAGCCGCTCGGCCATGTCGATCTGGGCGGCGCGCGGCAGGCCGCGGGTCGAGCCGATCACCACGCCGGTCGCCTGGTGCGCGAGCAGCGTGGCGCGCAGCTCGCCGAACGGCGCGAGGTCGGGAAGGCGGAGCGCGATCTTGTGCCGCTCGGTCAGCCCGTCGAGCCGGGGATCGGCGATGATCCCGCCACGGTCGCCCGTGCTCGACACGTAGAAATAGCGCGACCGCATCCCCCCTCTCAGCCACCGCCCTGGCGCAGCAAATCCTCGATGTGCAGCGAGACGGCCGTGGTCTCGACGATCTCCGCGAAGCCGATCGGCGCCGGCCCGCCCTCGACCAGCGCCCGGCCCGTCGCGGCGAGCTCCGCCGCATGGCCCTTGTCCACCTGGTCCGACTGCCAGAGGACGACATTATCGCTCGCCCGCGTGAGTCGGCGGAAGTCGTCCACGATGTAGGCCTCGCCGTCGCAGAATACCTCGATTCGCTCCTTGGCGAGACCCGCCTTGGGCCCCAGCGCGGTATAGACGAGGTTGGCGAGGCTGCCGTCCTCGTAGGTGAGCGTCGCCGCGAAATTGTCGGTCGCGAGATAGGGCAGCGCGCCGGGGTCGATGGCGCGCGCGGCGATCGAGGCGACCGGCGCGCCGGCCAGGCGGCGGAACAGGTCGTACATGTGGCAGGCCTCGCCGATATTGCGTCCGCCGCCCTCGGGCCCCTGCACCCAATGGTCGGGGGCGATGTAGCCGCCATTCAGCCGGTACGAGACGGTGAGCGGCGCGCGCCGCCCGTCCAGCACCTCGGCGAGCTTCTCGATGGCGGGGGCGAAGCGGCGGTTGAACCCGACCATCAGCAGCGGCTTCTGCGCGAGCCCCTCATAGAGCTTGGCGACGCGGTCGAGCTGGTCCCAGGTGATGGCGAGCGGCTTCTCGACGAAGACGTGCTTGCCGGCCTGGAGGCATCGGGCGACCTGGTCGGCATGCTCGTGATGGCGCGTCGCGATGACGAACAGATCGATCCCCGGATCGTCGACCAGCGCGTCGAGCTCACTCGCCAGCTTCTCCACCCGCTGGCCGCGCGCGAAATTGCCGCCGCGCACCGCGTCGCGGCTGACCACGCCGCGCAGGTGGAACATCCCCTTCTGCTTCGCCATCACCGGCACCAGCATGCCGGTGCCGAACCCGCCGGCGCCGACCAGCGCGTAGCGCACCCCGTCCGCCGGCGCGCGGGCATGGCCGCGGATGGTGACCGCCGTGCGGTCGAACTCGACGGCTGCGCCGGCCGCCGGCTCCGGATAGTGCAGGAACACCCCGATCGGCTTCGCCGCGCCGGGCGAGGCGAGCAGGCGGTAGGCCTCGGGCGCCTGGTCCACCGGCACCACCAGATCGGTCAGCGCGTCCATGTCGAGCCGCGCCGTCCCGATCAGCCCGAGATAGGCCTGCATGTTGCGGTTGAGCGTCCAGCGCACATAGCCGTAGGGATAGTCGCGCCCGTCCTCCTCGTAGCTCCGGTCGTAGCGCCCGGGGCCATAGGAGGTGCTCATCACGAGGTCGATCTCCTTGCGGTAGAAGGCTGGCCGCTCGACCTTCATGCCGATGTCGCCGACGATCACCACTGTCCCCTTGGCGCGGGTCGCCTCCATCGCCAGGTTGATCGGCTCGTCCGACTTGGTGGCGGCGGTGATGAGCGTCCGGTCGGCGCCGTGGCCCCCGGTCACGTCGCGGATCAGCGCCTTCAGCCCGTCGGGCGTCGAGGCCGCATGCGTGAGCCCCAGCTTCCGCGCCCGCTCGATGCGCTCGGGCGCGATCTCGTAGCCGATCACCGTGCAGCCGGCCGCGCGCAGCATCTGCAGCGTGAGGAGCCCGATCAGCCCGAGCCCGACGACGCACACCACGTCGCCGAGCTGCACCTGTGCGCGCCGCACGCCCTGTAGCGCGATGGCGCCGACCGTGACCGAGGCGGCGGCGCGCAGGCCGCACCCGTCCGGCACGCGGACGACCAGATTTCGCTTCACGCTCACGAAGTCGGCGTGGTTCGCGGCGCCCGCCCCGCCGCACGCCACCCGGTCGCCGGGCGCGAGGTCGGTGACGCCCTCGCCCACCGCTACCACCTCGCCCGCAACCGAGTAGCCGAGGTTCCAGCCCTGCTGGTGCAGCTCGGTCGCCGGCAGCCCGTCGGAAGGCGGCGGGTTGAGGGCGAGCCTGATGCCGTCGAGCGCGACCTTCACCGGCTTGCCGGTATTGGCGTTGGCGAACACGGCCGACACCTCGGTCGCGCCGTTCACCTCGAAAACGATCGAATCCTCGATCGGCCCCTCACCGAGCTGCACCGTGCCGACCCAGCTCGCGCGGCCCGGCCCCAGCAGCCCGAGCGAGATCGGCCCGCCCTCGATCGCGCCCTTGACGTCGACCGCGACGGAATGGCCGGCCGGCACCGCGACGGGCGCCGCCAGCGCCTGGTAGAGGCCGGGCGAAGCGTCGGCGGTGAAGTGGAGCGCGCCGTTCCTGGCGTCGAGCTCGGTCGCCGCGGCGCGCTCCCATGCGAGCGCGACATTGCGCGGCTCGGCATCGGCCTTGCCGGGCGCGGGCCTGGGCGTCAGGGCGGCCATGTGGCGGCGCGCGATGGCAGCGAGGCGACGCGCGGCCTTGTCGGGGTCGTTGACCGCCTTGCCGAGATAGGTCCAGGCGAGCTGCGCGTAGGCGCGGCCGCGCTCCAGAGTGTCGGCGTCGGCATCGACCGGCGGCGCGATGGCGGCAATCTCGGTGCCGACGCTGACCAGCGAGTAGTGCACCCGGACCAGCACCGATCCCGGCTCGACGGCAGGCCGCGGGACCCTTGCGACAACGACGCCGCCCGAATGACCTACGACCTGTCTCACGAAAGGAAGCCCGAAAATTTCGTTTGGCCAACGAGGAATTCAGCGGGGATAGACACCATGGATGGCCCTGTCAACCGATCACACGCGCACAACGACTATTAGATGTCCTGAGAGCACAAGCTATCGGTTCGCGTTCGATACGCTTCGCGCGGCCCGTTAAATCTTGCCGCGGGCGCGCGCTACTTGCCGCGATCCACCCGCGAGCCGGCCGACGATCCGCCGGAACGCACTTCAGCGCACCCTCCATAGCGGGGCCGGGGGAATCGGACAAGTGTCCCTCGAATCGGCGGGCCTTGGCGCGTCATCGCCGTGCGACTAGGCGCAGCGTGCGCCGCGCCCGGCCGCCCTCCCCCATCTCCGGCGGCGGGCAGGGCTCTGCCGCGCCGGCCGCATCGAGCAGATCGGTGTAGCGGGCCGAGCCCATGTGCCAGGGCACGTGCCGGGCGAGCGCGACCGGTGCGGCGGCGAGGCCGGTCAGCGAATCCTCGACCTCCAGCGTGCCGTCGCCGTGGAAGCGGACGGTGCGGACGAGCCGCGCCCGGTGCGGCGCCGCGCCGCGGATCAGCACCCGCACCAGCAGGTTCTTGAGCGCTCGCGCGACGGCGGGGGCGCGTCCCACCGTCGTGGTGAACAGGCGGAAGGCGACGAACCGCCAGGGATCGAAGCGGATGCGCTTGAGCCGCGCGAATCCCGCCGTCGTCTCGAACCCGAACCCGTCGAGCGCCCGCCACGCGGACGGCCCCTGCGAGACCGCCCAGCCGCTCTTTTCGGCGAGCGCATAGCCGGAATCCTCGTAGGCGAGCCTTCCGTCCGCCTCCCACAGCTTCACCGTGCCGCCGAGGCCGGGTGCCACCGCGACGACGCGGCCGGCGCGGCGCGCGGTCGCGATGCCGGCGCGCGGGAAGCGCGCCTCGGCGCCATCCTCGGCCCAGGGCAGGTTCGGCGCGCCCGACAGGTCGCCCGCATGGTCGATCGCGAACAGGTAGTTGTTGAGCAGCGGGAACAGGTTCCACGCGTCCATCTGCACGACGCCCACGCCGCGCCCGGCGGCGAGCGTGGCGCGCAGATGCCGCGCGACCGCGCCGGCCAGCGGCACCGCATTGGCCAGCATCTCGAACCCCGCCGGATAGCCGAACTTGGTGCCGCGGCTCGCATATTCGCCGCCGACCGTGCCGTCGGGATGGACGAACCAGGCGCTGAAGCCGACGGCTCTCTCGATCCGCGCCAGCATGTCGGCGTCGCCGGACCGGCGCCAGATATCGGCCAGGTAGAACAACGCGTGGCTCTGGTAGCCCGGATCGGCGCCGCCATATTCGCGCAGCCATCCCTCCTCGGGGTCCTGCTCGCGCCAGATCACCCCGAGGAAGCGGTCGCGCGCGGCGCGGAACCGGTCGGTGCCGCACAGCGCGCCGCCGACCTCGAGGCACGCAGCGGCGGCGGCGAGGTGGTTGGACAGCACGCCATGGGTCTCGTCGTTGCGGGCGAGCCAGCCGCACGCGCTTTCCATCGCGGCCAGGGCGCGCGCGCGCGTGCCGGGCGCGAGGCGCGCGCCGAGCCGCTCGATCGCGCTGCCGACATAGAAGCCGGTGAAGGCGGTCGCGGCCAGGCTGCGCTCGAAGGGATAGGCCTCGTCGAAGCTGCCATCGGCGTGCTGCAGCCCGGCCCAGAAATGGATCGCGGCATCGGCGAGGTCGGCCAGTCGCGCGCTCTCGCGCGTCGCCTCGGGCGCGTGCGGGCTGGTCGCGAGCCAGGCCAGCACGTGCACCCCCTCCTGGAAGCGGCTGGCGGAGAAATCGGTGAACTTCCACGCCCACCAGGTGCGGTCGAAGCTGCCCCGGCTGGGGGAGGTGAGCTCGGCGTCGAGGCGCGAGAGGGCGCGCTCGACCGCCGGCGCGGCCAGGCGCCAATAGATCTCGCCCCCGGTCACGCGCGCGGCGCCGGCGGCGGGACGGGAACGCGGCGGACGGTCAAACCGCCTCGACCTCCTCGCGCACCGCCCCGACATTGTCGCTGCGGTAGTAGAGCCGCCCGTCGAGCACCAGGAGGTCGATCTTGGTGCGCTGGAAGCAGGCGACGGCGTCCTCGGGCCGGCAGACGATCGGCTCGTTGTCGTTGAACGAGGTGTTCACGACCAGCGGCACGCCCGTGATCTCGAAGAACTTCTCGATGATGCGATGATAGTTGGGCGCCGTGTCGCGGCGGACGGTCTGCACGCGCGAGGTGGCGTCGGCGTGGCTGATGGTCGGCACCTTGTCGCGCCATTCCGGCCGCACAGTCATGGTCACGATCATGAAGTCGAGCGAGCGGCAGCGCGGCAGCGGCTCGAACACCATGTCGACCTTCTCGGCAAGGACCGACGGCGCGAAGGGCCGGAAATGCTCGCGATGCTTCACCCGCGAGTTCAAGATGTCCTTCATGTCGGTGCGGCGCGGGTCGGCCAGAATTGATCGCGCGCCCAGCGCACGCGGGCCGGCCTCCATACGTCCGTCGAACAGCCCGACCACCAGCCCGTCCGCGATGGCGCGGGCCACGTCGGCGTGCCAGTCGGCGCTGCGCCGCGCCGTGAGGCCGGCCGCCTCGGCCGCGCGCGCCGATTCGGCGGCGTAGGACGGGCCGAGATAGAGATCCGTCATCACGTAATGGCGCGGCCGGCCATGCACCGCGTGATAGCGCCAGAGCGCGCCGCCGATGGAGCCGCCGACGTCGCCCGCCAACGGCTGGAGGAACACGTCGTCGAACGCGTCCGATTCGCAGATCGCCTGGTTCATCAGGCAGTTCTGCGCCACCCCGCCGGCGAGGCAGAGCGCCCGCGCGCCGGTGAGGCGCCTGGCGAGCCGCACCATCGCCAGGCCGTAGCGGTTGGTCGCTTCCTGCAGCGAGGCCGCCAGGTCGTATTCGCGCTCGCCGATCGGCTCGTCGGGCCGGCGCGGCGTCCAGAACAGCTCCTCCATCTTCCTGGAGAAGAGCTGCGACATGCCGCGCTTGTGAAACTCGAAATAGCTGAGGTCGAGCTTGAGCGCGCCGGTCTCCGCATCGAGCGTGTAGAGCTTCTCAACCCGGTCGACATAGCGGGGCGTGCCGTAGGCGGCCATGCCCATCACCTTGTACTCGTCGTACCACTTGAAGCCGAGCAGGTGCGTCAGCGTGGCGTAGATCAGCGCGAATCCGTTCGGCACGCGGTGCTTGACCAGATCGTCGATGCGGGTGCCGCGCCCGTGCGCGATCACCTCGGTCGTGCCGTCGACCGCGAAATCCATCGTGACGATGGCCGCCTCGTCGAACTCGGTGGGGAAGAAGGCGCTGGCCTGATGGGTGCGGTAGTGATCGAGGAACACCATCTCGAACGCGCCCTTGCCGCCATGGCGGCGCACCATGTCGCTTTTCAGCGAGCGCATGCGCAGCAGCCGCTCGAAGGGCGAGCGGGTCGAGGCGCCGCGCCGCGCCAGGGCGAGCGAGCGCGGAAAGCTGGCGAGCGCGGTGGAGACGCCGATCTTCAGATACTTGGCGGGGTTGAGATAGAACACGACCTCGTCGAGATCGTCGAGCCCGATGCCATTCTCGGCGAGCAGCCAGTCGATCGCGCCGGCCGGGTAGGCGCTGGTGTGCTTCTGGCGATTGAAGCGCTCCTCCTCCGCATAGCCGACGATGTCGCCATCGGCGAGAAGGCATGCCGAGGAATCATGGAAATAGCCGGTGATGCCGAGAATGTTCACGATCTAGCTGTCCTTGCGCGCCACGACGACCTGCATCAGCCCGAACCGGCGCGACAGGGTGCGGTGCAGCGGTTTAAGCACCGCGCCGGCCCGGCCAAGCCCGCGGAGCGGGATGTAGAACCGCCCCTCGTCGACCACATGGAGCCCGGCCCCGGCGAACATCGCGCGGAACTCCGCGCGCGTGAAGGCTTTGCCGAGCGGGTTTCCCGATCCGTCGTACATGCGGACGATCTCGTCCGGATCGCCCGACACCAGGAGCCGCTCGCGCCCGCGCCCCGGCAGCGCCACCATGCGGCCGAGCACGGCGGCCGCCAGCCGCGTGAGGGCACGGTGGCGCAGGATCGCGTTGCGGTAATAGACGCTGACCACGGCGAGGCCGCCCGGACGCAGCACGCGCGCCATCTCGGCCACGCAGCGCGCCGTGTCGGGCGTGTGGTGGATTACGCCGTGCGAGACCACGCCGTCGAAGCTCTCCGCCGCGAAGGGCAGGTTCTCGGCGTCACCCTGGCGCACCTCGGCCGCCAGCCCGAACAGGGCCAGGCTGCGCTGCGCCAGCCGCACCGCCGTGTCGGTCAGGTCGACCGCCGCCACCTCATAGCCGCGCCGCGCCAGCTCGCGCGTCCAGAAGCCCGGCCCGCACCCCACGTCGAGCACGCGCGCGCCCTTGGCGAAGGGAAAGAACCCGGCGGGGACGTCGGCGCCAGCGAACACGTCCCGGCGGTAGATCTGCTCGTGAAATTCGAAGAAGGCGCGCGATTTGGGCGGGAGATCGGTCTCCCCCGACATCAGCGGATGGCCGTCCCAGAACTGGCGAATCGCCTCTTTCGTCACCATCGGGAACCGCGCCCTCGCCTCGGGGGCCGGCTCGCCGGAGATCGGTGAAATCGCGCTTTCCCCCACCCGCGCAAGTTACCCCACGGGCGCACCGACGGGCAAGCGCGGCGGGCGAAACGGACATGGATTCGAGCCTTGCGCGCCGCTCGCGCGCCGTGACAGTTTAACCGCTCCCACGCCGAGCGAGCGCCCTTGCCAAACCCTTCGATAGCGCGGTTTCCGAGCCTGGCGGCACGGCTTCTTTTCGCGACGGCGTGCGTCGTCGCCGTGCTGGTCAGCACGCATATCTTCTTCGCCGCCGCCGGCCGGGCGCCCTACGTGGCGGTCGACGATTTGCTGATGAACGTGTCGGTGACCTTGGCCAAGCATGGCCGCTACGCCTTCTTCGCGAGCCCGATGCAGGGCAGCGGCACCATCCCGCGCTCGGACGTGTTCTATAATTACGGCCCCTGGTACTTCGTCGCCGGCGCGGCGCTGCAATGGCTGTTCGGCCCCAGCCTGGAATTGATGCGCTACCTGCATCCGCTGGGGCTGATGGTCATCGCGGCGATGGCGGTGTGGGCGTTCCGCCGCCGGTCGCTCGCGGCGGGCGCCATCGTCGCCTCCGGTCTGCTGGTCACGTTCTGGCGCTTCCAGTGGCCGATGGTGCGGCCGGACATCGCCGTCTCGGTGTGCGCCGCGGCGGGGCTCGCCGCCGCGACGGTCGCAATCCGCACCGGGCGCTGGGCGGGCTGGTGCGTCGCCGGCGCCGCAGTCGCCGCCGCCGTGATCCAGCACGAGATCGCCTGGGCGCTGGCGCCGGCGCTGGTCGGGCTATGGGGCCTCGACTGGGCGGCGCGGCGCGAGGCGCCGGAGGGGCGCCCCGGGCCAACCCTGGTGCGGTTCGCGGCGCTGGCGGGCGGCGCCGCCGCCGTGATCGCGGTGTTCCTCGCCTTCATCCGCTTCCACGTCGAGGCGCTGGTCAGCCTGCTGTTCGCCTATAGCGGCTTCGTGCACGAGATCAACCCGGAGCCGTACAGCGTGGTGCTGAGCCGCCATTTCGCGATCTTCTGGAACGCCATCCCGGCGCCGATGCACGTGCTGTTCCCGCTGGCGCTGGCGGTGTGCGCCGCCGCGATGCTCGACGCGCTGGTCCGCCCGTCGCCGGCACGGCGCGAGGCGCTGGCCGCGGCCGCGCCGCCGGTCGCGTTCTTCGCCGCGTACCTGCTGAGCCTGGGGCTCTACCCCAACTTCCACGCCGGCTACGCCATCCTCGACCAGGTCTGCGCGATCTGGACGCTGGGCGCGGCCTGGTACGTAGCGCAGGATCTTGCGCTGCGCCACGCCGGCGCGGCCATCGGGCGCGGGCTGGACGTCGCGGCGACGACGGCGATGGCGGGGCTGCTGGTCTGGCAGAGCTGGGGCCTGCACGCCCGCCCGCCCTGGATCGTCGCCGCCGCCGCCGGGAACGTGCCGTTCGAGGCGCTGATGGACCGGGTGCTCGGCCCGCTGCCGGCGCACGCCTCCGTCTGGGGCCCCGTCGTGCTCGGGCTAGAGAGCGGCACGCGCGTCGATTTGGTGCAGTTCGGCGAGGGGCCTGCGTTCCTGGAAACCTTCCGGGGCGCGGGCAACGCGGCGCTGGCCCCCGAGTTCGTGATCTTCGGCAATCAGGAGCGGGCGGGCATTCGCATCCCGCGCCCCGCGGGGACCGGCGCCGGCACGCGATTCCAGTCCTTCGACCCGCCGGCGCAGTACCGGCTGATGGCGCTGACCGACGCCCCG
The DNA here is from genome assembly GCA_963826605.1 of uncultured Alphaproteobacteria bacterium. Taxonomy (GTDB): domain Bacteria; phylum Pseudomonadota; class Alphaproteobacteria; order MPNO01; family DASWLB01; genus CAWGHZ01. Next base: position 338,130 of record CAWGXN010000001.1, on the reverse strand, counting down.
CCTTACGGCACGTTCGAGACCTATGTCCGGTCCGACCTGGCGGTCGATGCGGACGCGCCGCCCATCGTGGCCGTCAATGACGGCGCCACGCCCGAGTGGCGGCGCCGGCTGGGCGCGCCCTTGCCCGTCCGCTTCGTGCCCACCGACCCGATCTCGATCCTGCTCGGCCCGCCCGGCGCCGCGAACCCGCGCCCGCCCGAGCGGAGCGACCGCGCCGTCCAGTCCCAAGGCGACGTGCCGGCCGGGACATACGTGATCGCGCTCCGCCTCACCGGTGTCGGACATGGCCAGGTCGGCTCGATCGTCGGGATGGCGGCGCCGCGCGTCCGGGTCGGCTTCTCCGACATGGGGCTCCTGCTGCTGAACGATTCGGGCGGCATGACGGCGGCGCACCTGGCCCAGGCCGACTATCTGCCCGACGCAGACCGCGCCTACCTGCTGGTCCATCACACGGGCGGGCCGCTCTATCTGGGCCAGTACGATACGGCGCCGGACGCGTCGTTCGCGGTCGAACTCGGTGCGCCCGGTCGAGCGGCTGGCGGCGCCAGCGCACCGACAGCCGGTCCTGGTCCCGCCGCTCGCGCAGTGGCGGGTGCAGGCGGACCCGGCACGCGTCGCGGCGCGCACCGACCGCGTCTTCGCCATGACCGGCGACGCCACGCCGGCCGGCTACCAGCTCGCCTCGCCCTGGATCTCCGTGTCGCCCCATACGGCGCTCACCCTCTCCCTGCCGGTGACGGTCCGCGCCGGGACCGTGGCGGTCGGCGTGCTGGGCGAAGACTTCCAGTGGATCCTTCCGCCGGCGCCCGCCCGTGCCGGCGGCACAGTCGGACCGCTCGTCTTCGACACCGGACCGTCGCGCACGGTGATAATAGTTGTCGTGAACAACCAACCCGGCGCGGAACGGCTGCGCTCCGACTTCTCGGTGGGGCCGCCGGAGCTCTCCGGCTCCGCTGCGTCGCCGTCGCTCTACATGGACCGGCTGACCGCGTGCCAGCGCGCGAAACACGGCCTCGCCACCGACGCCGACCGGCGCTGGCTCGCGGCCAGCGGGCTGCGCTGCGCGACCGACGGGCGCGCCGGGGCGGGGACCGCCTCATCTACGGAACAGGGGCAGCCTGGCGCCGCGAAGAGCAAATGACGGCTCAAGCCGGCGCGCGGCGCGCCGAGACGACCGCCAGCGTATGCATCGAAAGCGCCGCCGAGGTGGCCGAGGCGGCCGCAATGGCGATCCGAAGCGGCGAGGATTCTACCGCAATCTCGTCGCCGCCGAGTTCCCGGCCGGCGACTGTTACGTCGCTAAAGCCGCGTGCAGCGAAAAAGTCCCGCAGCGAGCGCGGCTGAAAATACTGCACGTGGAACGTCGGCCACAGCCGCTCCTCGATGCCGCGTATCGGCGGGAGCGGCGGGCCCGGCCAAGCCATCATGCGCCCGAGCCGATAGATCAGCCCATCGAAGTTGGGAGTCTCGCCGATGAACGTTCCGCCCGGACGCAGCACGCGCGCCACTTCGTCGACGAACGCGGCCGGATCGGCAAGATGCTCGAGAAGATCGTAGGCGCACACGATATCGGCAGAGCCCGATTCAAGTGCCACCGATTCGAGCGTGCCGTGGCGCACGTCGAGCCCGGCGGAACGAGCCGCAGCCACCGCGCGTTCCGACACATCGACCCCGATAGGCCGGACGCCCGCTTCGGAAGCCAGATATCCAAGGAAGAGGCCTGTATCGCAGCCGATTTCGACGACGGTGCGTCCAGGTATCTCGCCGGCCGACGCCCTCAGCGCATCGAGCCGGCGGCGGAAGCGCGCGGCGAGATCCGGTGTCAGGATGCGCCGCTCCTGGAAATACGGGTGGTCGAAGTATTCGGCGCCGCTATGCATGTCCGCGAGCGCGGCGGCCGTTGGGCGCGGGAGCATCACCCCAGAACCGCAATTTCGGCAGCGGTGGATCGTGCCGTATCGTAGCTTCACCGCCGTGGCGACGAGGCAAGTGGCGCCGCATATCACGCAGGCTTCGGTCATTGCTCCTCACCCTTCAATGCGGTAACGGCGGCGAAGGTGGCGAGCGAGCAGGCCGAGAGTTCATGAATCGGAATTGCCGGAATGCCGGTGCGGCAGGCTTGCAGAAACGCCTTCGCCTCCTCGGCGAAGCCTTTCTGCTGGCCGGAAGGGCGGTGCCTCCTCGTCCGGTTGCCGGCGACCAGCTCCAGCCGGCGGAAATTGTCGAGCACCGCGATCTTCTCCTGGCAGAACACCTCCATCCGCTCCTTGGGGTAGGAGCCGTCCCCGTTCGACCAGTAGTGGATGGTGCCGACCGAGCCGTCGTCGAACCCGATGGTGATGGTTGCGATGTCGTCGCCGGCAAGGCCCGCGCGGCGCGGGTTGGCCCCCATCGCCGTCACCTGGCGCGGCTTGGCGCCGGTCACCGCAATCATCGTATCGACGAAATGGCACCCTTCGCCCACGATGCGCCCGCCGCCCGCGGCCGGGTCGTGCACCCAGCCGGTCTCGGACTTGAGCGGGATGCGGCCGGCGTTCACACGGTACATCAGGGCCATCGGCTCCTCGCGTCCGGCGAAATGGTCCCGGATCGCGGCGACCAGCGGGCTGAAGCGGCGATTGAACCCGACCATCAGCGTGCCCGACGACCGGGCCGCTGCCGCCTCGATCTGCGCCAGCTCGTCCTCGTCGAGGCAGAGCGGCTTCTCCACGAAGACATGCTTGCCCCGCTCCAAGGCCGCTGCGGCGTAGCGCGCATGGCTGTCGTGGCGCGTCGCGATCACGACCGCTTGGATCGCGTCGTCGTCGATGACCCGCAGCGCGTCCGTTTCGGCGTAGCGCGCCGTGTAGCGCTCACGCACCGCGTTCGCCGACAGGCCGCGCGCCGAGGCGACGCCCACCATCTCGAACCCGCCGGTCTCGACCAGCGCCGGCAGCAAAATGCCCTTGGCGAACCGCCCGGTTCCTATTACGCCGAGACCGATCTTGCCCGCCGCCACGCCTTTCCGAGCGGTGGCGGGCGGCGCCGGCTCGCCCTCCCCGCCATATTCGAGCACGATGCCGACCGTGAAGTCCGGCTGTTTGCCGGTGACTAGCCCATAAGCCTCTTTGGCCCGGTCGATGGGAAAGCGGTGGGTCGTCAGGCGCGTCGGGTCGATCCGGCCGTCGGCGACAAGGTCGAGGAAGGACTGCATGTTGCGCCGCTCGGTCCAGCGCACGTAGCCGATCGGGTAGTCCTGGCCCTTCTCCTCGTAGGCGGGGTCGTAGCGCCCGGGCCCGTACGAGCGCGACTGCAGGATCTCCAGCTCCTTCTCGAAATATGTGCGCCGGCTGATGTCCATCTTCACGTCGCCGACCACGACGACGCGCGCGCGGTCGCGGCAGAGGGCCGCCACCTGCTCGAAAACCGCACCGGAATCGCGTGAGCCTGCGCAGATGAGCACCGCGTCGACGCCGAAGCCGCGCGTCTCGGCGCCGATCGCAGCGGCGAGGTTGGGATCGCCGGGGAGCAGAGCGGCGACAGCGCCCAATCCACGCGCGAGCTCGAGCTTGCGCGGATCGAGATCGAGCCCGATCACCCGGTAGCCGGCAGCCACGCACAGCTGCACCGCGAGCGCGCCGACGAGGCCAAGTCCCACGACCAGCACTGTCGCGCCGAACTGCTGGTCGGCCTGGCGGATGCCATGCATCGCGATAGCGCCGAGCGTGACGTAGGCCGCCTGCTCGTCGGTCACGGCGTCGGGCACGCGCACGAAAAGGTTGCGCGGCACGGCCACCATCTCGGCATGATTGGCGTGGCCGAGCCCGGCGCAGGCAACGCGGTCGCCGGGCGCAGCGTCGTTCACCTCGCGCCCGACCTCCACCACCTCGCCGACGAGCGAATAGCCGAGCGGGATCGGCTCGGCGATCAGGTTTTTCACGACCTTGTAGGTCGCGAGGTAACCCTCGGTGCGTGCGCGGTTCAGCACCTTGCGCGCAAGGTCCGGCCGGTCCAGCGCCTTGCCGATATAGCCCTTCTTGGCGAGCCCGATCACGGAACGGTCGGTGCCGGCGCTGATCAGCGAGGCGTGGGTGCGCACGAGCACGCCGTTCGGCGGCGCCTGCGGCGCGGGCGCGCGCGCGACCGAAAGCTCGCCGGTCTTGAAGTTCTGCACCACGATCTTCATCGTCAGTTCCAGCTCGCGTCCGGGCAGAATCGCTCGAACCAGAGCTCGAGCATCACGATCGAGAACATCCGCCGGATCGGCAGGAACCCCGCCTCCGACGGCGCGGCGCGCAGCGCGGCGAGCCAGTCGGGATCGAACAGGCCCCGCTTGCGCTGGCGCTCGGGATCGAGCGTGCGCCGCAACAATTCCGCCACCGCCGGCGAGGTGATATAGGATTCAAGCGGAATATAGAAGGCCCGCTTGGGGCTTTCGACCACCTCGCGGGGCAGCAGCCCCGCCGCGAAGTCGCGCAGCGCCCGCTTGTTGGTGCCGCGCGCGATCTTGTGCCGGTCGGGCAGGCGGGCCGCGGCCTCGATCACCGCCGCGTCCATGAACGGCACGCGCCCCTCGAGCGAATGCGCCATGGTCATCTTGTCCAGCTTGTTGAGGATGTCGTCGGGCAGCCAGTCGCGGTACTGCATGGCGACCAGCCGCTGCAGCGCCGTGGCGCCCGGCGGGGCCTCGCCCTCCTCGGCCGGCGGCAGCGTCTCGGCCAGGAGCGACTGGCGGGCCCCCGCGGCAAGCTCGGCCGTGTCGAACAGCGAGATCGACCGGCGGTAGAGGGTGGCGAGGTCGTCGCTGCCGATCGAGCGGATCAGGGCCGCGATCTTCTCGCGCCCGGCAGCGCCCAGCGCGCCGGGATAGTCGAACAGCCGGTCGAGCACGACCGACGGCAGGCGCGCCACCAGCGCCGCGGCCGAAGTCCAGACCGGCGCCGGCAGCACGCGGCGCAGCGCCGCCATCTGGCACAGCTTGCGGTGGAACAGGTACCCGCCGAGGATCTCGTCCGCCCCCTCGCCCGACAGCACCACCTTCACCGTGCGCCGCGCCTCGCGGGCCAGCACGTACATCGGCACCACGATGGCGTCGCCGATCGGCTCGTCCAACTGCCAGGCGATGTCGGGCAGCGCCGCCATGTCCGCCTCGCGGCAATCGAGCGGGTGGTGGTTGGTGCCGAGCGCCCGCGCGGTCACCCCCGCCAGCTCGCGGTCGTGGTCGGGGAATTCGGGAAAGCCGATCGAGTAGGTGTTCACCGGCCGCGACGACGCCTCGGCCATCAGAGCGACGATCACGTTCGAATCCACCCCACCGGACAGGAAGGCGCCGACCGGCACGTCGCTGACCATGTGCCGCTGCACCGCCCCGCGCAACGCGGCGCCGAGCGCGCCCGCGGCGTCGGTGCGGCTCATCGCGTCCTCGGCCAGCGCTGCCGTGGGCGGCGACCACCAGCGGGCAAGGCGCGCCTCGCCATCGGCGAACTCGAGCCTGTGGCCGGCCGCGAGCTTCTGCACGCCGCGCAGCAGCCCGCCCGGACCCGGCACGTAGCGGAGCCGCAGGTAGTGCGCCACGGCGGCAAGGTCGGTTTCGGCCGAAAAGCCCGACCAGCAGGCCAGCGCCTTGATCTCGGACGCGAAGATCAGGCTGCGGCCGCGCTGCATGTAGTAAAGCGGCTTCATCCCCACCCGGTCGCGCACCAGCACCAGGCGGGGACGCGCCCCGCGCAAATCCGCGATGGCGACGGCGAACATGCCGTGCAGGCGCGGCCATGCCGCCTCGCCCCATTCGAGATAGGCTTCCAGCACGACCTCGGTGTCGCAGCGCGAGTGGAAGCGGTGGCCGAGCGATTCGAGCTCGGCGCGGACGGCGGCGAAGTTGTAGATCTCGCCGTTATAGACGAGCTGCACCCGCCCGTCGGGCGAGGCGAAGGGCTGATCGCCGCCGGCGACGTCGATGATGGCGAGCCGGCGCATGCCCAGCGCGATGCCCGCCGCCGCCAGCTCGACGCGCCCCTCGCCGTCCGGGCCGCGATGGACGATGCTGTCGCACATGCGCGCGAGAAGGCCCGGCTCGTCGATGCCGGCGAAGCCGACGATCCCGCACACGGAGCCTTACTCGATCCGCATCGGGTGCGGCACGGTCGGCGGATGCGGCTTCGGATAGTTCTGGAGCCAGTTGTCCCGCGACTGTTCGCGAAGCTGGTAGAAGATGACCGAGTAGCCGCCGAACATCAGCGCGATCAGCACCATCACCAGCCCGATCAGGGCATAGAACACGGCGGGTGCGCCGAAGATCAGGTTCCAGGTCCCAGCGGCCAGGAAGCCGGCGCCGACAAACAGCGCCACCCAGGCGAGATACCCGAAATAGAGCACCGGCCGCGCGATGGCGATGAAGCGCAGATGGCTGATGATCGTCTTCACGATGTTGGTGGAGGATTTCCGCTTTTTCGCCTTGTTGGCGGCGAGGCGGTGGTCGAGCCAGGTGAGCGTCGCCGGGATCTCGCGGAAGCGGAAGCCGATGGTGACCAGCTTCAGCAGCACCTCAAGATGGAATTCCTTGCCGTCCTCCAGCGTCACCAGCGGCTGGACCACGTTGCGGCGATAGGCGCGGGTCATGCCCGTGTTCATGCTGATGCGCGGATTGAAGAAGAAGCGGATCAGCTTGTTGCCGGCGCGGGTCAGGAAGACGCGCCGCGGCGACACGTTGACCAGCCCGCCGCCGGGCAGGTGCGGCGAGGCGATGACGAAATCCGTCTCCGGGTGGGCGTTCAGGCATTCGACCAGGCGCTCGACGATATCGTCGCCCCACGAGCAATCGACCTCGGTCGTGACGATGATCTCGCCGCGCGCGGCGTCGATGCCGGTCTTGAGCGCGCGGCCGCGCCCGAAATTGTCCGGATAGGAAAGGACGACGACCTGGCCGTCATGCGCGCCCGCCAGCATCTCGCGCAGCAGCAGAAGCGAGCGGTCCGTCGAGCCGTCATTGACCAGGATCAGCTCCCAGTCCGGGCCGAACTGGCGCGCGAGATTGCCGATCATCCGCTCGGCCGCGGCGACGATGATCAGCTCTTCGTTATAAAAGGGACAGACGACGGACAATCGGGGCGGCACGCTCAAAATCTTCTCCAAATCCGATACGCGCGGCGTCGAATCCCCCGGCGGGGCGTTGCAGTCTAGGCGAATCGCCCGGCGGCCGATAGGCGCGCCTGCCGGAGGCTAGCCGGCGCGCCAGCGGGCGATCGCGTCGCGGATTTTCGGCCCGTGCGTCGCCATCTCGTCGCGCTCGGCCGAGGTCAGCGGGTCGCTGAGCCCCTTGCGGAAGGCCGGCCAGTCCTGCACCCGCGCCCACCAGTCGCGCACGCGGGGGCGGTCGGCGGTCCACACGTCGAGGAGGCCGAGATAGGCGAGCCGCGCCGCGTAGGGCATCAGGTTGATGTCGGCGAGCGTCGGGCGCGCGCCCTGCAGCCACGGGCCGCCCTCGGCCAGCGCCGCCTCCATCGTCTTGAACGCCTTCTCATAGGCGAAGACGGCGTGCTCGACGAAGGGCAACTCGGCGCCCAGCTCGTAGGTCGACCGGAACCGGTCGCGCCGGCGCGGATCTCCCACGTTGCGGAAGCGCGCCTCGCGGATGTCGTCCGGCATGTTCTTCATCCGCTCGCGGAACATGGCGGAGAAGCTGATCTCGGTGACGCCCTCGTGCAGCCCCTCGTCGACCATCTTCGACCAGAGCCGCATCCGGGTGCGGCCCAGCGGGTCGGGCGGCATCAGCGGCGGGTCGGGGAAGGTCTCGTCGAGATACTCGCAGATCAGCGTCGAATTCGATCACCGGCCTGCCGTCATGGACGATGGTCGGCACCACGCCCTTGGGGTTGAGCGCAAGGTATTTCGGGTCGTACTGCTCGGAGCGGAACAGGTCGACCTCGATCGCATCCCAGTCGAGCCCCTTCTCAGCCATGGTGATGCGCACCTTCTGGCAGCACACCGAGTTGCCGAACTGGTAGAGCGTGATCATTGCGTTTCTCCGCATTCTCGATCTGTCGTCCCGGCCAAGGCGCGAAGCGGCGCGAGCCGGGACCCATCCATCCGCGCCACGGATTCTGCGCCATGGGCCCCGGCTCGGCGCTTCGCGCCGTCCGGGGTGACAAGGTGTTGGATTGCCAATTTCCAGCGCGCTTAGTGCGTCGCCGTGACGAACTCCAGCAGGTCGGGGCCGAGCGCATCGACCTCGGAATTGATCTGCAGCGCGGAGGAGACGTGGTTGTTGTCGCGCATCACGCGGAACCACACCGGAATCTGCCCGTCGACCCGGGTGAGCGCGTCGGCGAGGGCGAGAGTCGGCCAGGCGAGCGGATAGGGGTCGAACTCGGTGACGCACAGATAGACTGGCGGGTGGCCGGCCTTGACCTGGCCCAGGGTCGACTTGTCGTCCCAGCTCGACTGGTCCTCGCCGAAATACTGGATGTAGTTGGGCACGGTGCGCAGCTCGGGGCTGTAGGTGGCCTCGCGCGTTGCGTACACGCCCGACAGCAGCATCGCCCCGGCGATCCCCGGCCCGTCGGCGCCATGGACGCGGGCGTCGAACGCCCAGCTCGCCACGTGGCTCGCCCCCGCCGACTGGCCCATGACGAAGATGCGGTCCGGATCGCCGCCATGGGCGGCGACATTCTCCTTCAGCCAGGCGACGACGCGGCCGATGTTCTTCCCGCCCTCGGGCCATTTCGCTTCGGGCGCCAGCGGATAGGTTGCGTTGGCGCCGATGACGCCATGGCGCGCGAAGAAGGTGGCGACGTTGTCGTAGATCAGCCCGGGATGCGGGCTGCGCTCGCCCTGCACGTAGCCGCCGCCATGGAAATAGACCACGACCGGCGCCGGGCGGGCCGGCCGCGTCTCGGGCACGAACAGGTCGAGGCGCTGGCGCGGGTGCGGGCCGTAGGCATTGTCGTCGTGGCGCCTGACGCCGTCCTTCGGCGCGCGCTCCTGCAGCGGCTTGAACAGCGCGTAGGAGGCCTGCAGAACGTCCGGATTGAACGCGCGTCCCATCTTGCGGATCGCCGCCGCGACCTCCGCCGCCGAATCCGTCCTCGCCGTGTCCGCCATCGTTTCCTCCCTCGTCAGCACGGCGAAACCTAGCATGCCGGCGCGCGAACCCGCTATGCTGGCGCGCCGGCGAAACGGGAGAAGATCATGAGACGCTCGACCGACCGCATCCTCACCACCCATGTGGGCTCGCTCGCCCGCCCGCCGGAGCTGTTCGCGGCGATGAAGGCGCTGGACGACGGCAGCTCGACCGACCGCGCCGGCTACGAGGCGATGCTGAAGTCCGAAGTGACGAAGGTCGTGAAGCACCAGGTCGCCCTCGGCATCGACGTGGTCGACGACGGCGAGTTCTCGAAGCCCGGCTTCGCGGTCTATGCCAACCAGCGGCTTGGCGGCTATACGGCGAAGCCGGTGCCGCGCAACTCGCCCTGGGCGGGCTCGCGCGAGGCGATCGCCTTCCCCGATTTCTACGACGCCGAAAGCGCGACCTTCGCCGGGCGCGTCGGCTCGGCCGCGACGCTGCAGATGGTCTGCACCGCGCCGGTCACCTATACCGGGCGCGAGGCGCTTGACCGCGACCTCGCGAACCTGCGCGCCGCGGTCGACGCCGCCGGGGCCGAGGAGGCGTTCGTGCCGTCGATCTCGCCCATCGACGTCGTGAACGCGCAGAAGAACGAGTACTACAAGACCGAGGAGGAGTTCCTCTACGCCGTCGCCGACGCGCTGCACGAGGAGTACAAGGCCATCGTGGACGCGGGGTTCCTGGTGCAGATCGACGACCCGCGCCTCGCCAGCCACTACGTCTCGAACCCGGGGATCACGATCCCCGAGGTGCGCAAGTGGGCCGAAAGCCGCATCGAGGCGCTCAACCACGCGCTGCGCGACATCCCCGCGGAGAAGGTGCGCTACCACACCTGCTACGGCATCAATATCGGGCCGCGCGTGCACGACCTCGAGCTCAAGCACGTCCTCGACATCATTCTGAAGATCAAGGCGGGCTCGTATTCGTTCGAGGCGGCGAACCAGCGCCACGACCATGAGTGGCGGCTGTGGGAGGAGACCAAGCTGCCCGAAGGCAAGATCCTGATCCCCGGCTGCATCACCCACTCCTCGCCGCTGGTCGAGCATCCCGAGCTGGTGGCCGACCGCATCGAGCGGTACGCCGGGCTCGTCGGGCGCGAGAACGTGATCGCCGGCGCCGATTGCGGCTTCGGCACGCAGGCGAGCGCCCACCCGGAGATCCACCCGTCGATCGTCTGGGCCAAGTTCGAGGCGCTGGTCGAGGGCGCGAAGATCGCGACGACGCGGCTGTGGGGCTAGCCGGGATGGTCCCACGCGCCGTCCGCCCTTCGAGACGGCCCTCCGGGCCTTCTCCGGACGAACGGCGACAGAGGGGACGGCGGCGATGAGCTTGCTGTCGCCCGCCGCGCTGCTGCCCCGCGTCGCCGAGATCGCGCGGGACGCGGGCGCGGAGATCCTGAAGTTCTACCGCGGCGACTACGCCGTGCGGCAGAAGGCGGATTCCTCGCCGGTCACCGAGGCCGACGAGGCGGCCGAGCGCATCATCCTGCCGGCCCTCGCGAAGCTGGCGCCCGGCGTGCCCGCGGTCGCTGAGGAGATGATGGCCGCCGGCGCGGTCGTGGATGTCGCCGGCCGGCCGTTCTGGCTGATCGATCCGCTCGACGGCACGCGCGAGTTTCTCGAGCACCGCGACGAGTTCACGGTCAACATCGCGCTGGTCGTCGACCGCCGCCCGGTGCTGGGCGTCGTCTACGCCCCGGCCAAGGGCGAGATCTATACCGGCGCCGGGCCGGGCACGGCCACCGCGCAGACGGGCGACGCGGCGGTCCGCGCCATCGCCTGCCGCGCTGCCGCCCGCCGAAGGCGCCGTGGTGGTGGCGAGCCGGCGCCACGGCGACCAGGACAAGCTGCAGAAGCTGCTGGGCGCCACCAAGGTCGCCGACTTCGCCACCGCCGGCTCGTCGCTCAAGTTCTGCATGGTGGCCACCGGCGCGGCGGACCTCTATCCCCGCTTCGGCAACACGATGGAATGGGATACCGCCGCCGGCCATGCCGTGCTCGCCGCCGCGGGCGGCTCGGTCCGCGCGCTGGACGGCGACGAGCTCGTCTACGGCAAGCCCGACTTCCGCAACCCCGAGTTCATCGCCCGCGGGTTGGGCGAATGACGGGCCGCGCCAGGCCCCTCACCCTGTCCCTCTCCCGTGGGGAGAGGGGACCCTGAACCTCGTCCCGACACGCGACCGCGGACCGGGCGGCGGCTGGGCTGACGGAAGAGTCGCCGCATCGTCCCCTCTCCTGTGGGGAGAGGGACAGAGTGAGGGGGCTCGCCCCGTGTCGGCGAGCGTGGACAGATCATGACGATCGTTCCCGCCACGCCGGAGAACATCGCGGAGGCCGCACGGCTGATCCGCGCTGGCCGGCTGGTCGCCTTCCCGACCGAGACGGTCTATGGGCTGGGCTGCGACGCGACGATCGACCGCGCGGTCGCCAAGGTATTCGAAGCGAAGGGCCGGCCGCGCTTCAACCCGCTGATCGTCCACGTGCTGGACCGCGAGGCGGCGGCGCAGCTCGCCGTGCTCGACCCGCGCGCCGCGGCGCTGGCGGAGCGGTTCTGGCCCGGGCCGCTGACGCTGGTCCTGCCGCGCCGGCACGAGGGGCCGGTGTCGCTGCTCGCCTCGGCCGGGCTCGACACGCTGGCGATCCGCGCGCCGGCGCACGAGGTGGCGCGGGCGCTCATCGCCGCCTCGGGCCGGCCCATCGCCGCGCCCTCCGCCAACCGGTCGGGCGGGGTGAGCCCGACCGCGGCCGACCATGTGGACGCGCCCTGTGACATGGTGCTCGACGGAGGGAATTGCGCGATCGGGATCGAATCCACCGTCCTCGACCTGACCGGCGCGCGCCCGGCCATCCTGCGCCACGGGGCGGTGACCGACGACGCGATCCGCGAGATCGCCGGGCCGCTCGTGCCGCCGGGCGGCGCCATCCGCAGCCCCGGCCAGCTTTCGCGGCACTATGCCACGCGCCTGCCGCTGCGGCTGGGCGCGACCGAAGCGCGCGCGGACGAGGCGCTGCTCGCCTTCGGCCCGGGCGCGCCGGCCGGCGCCGCCGAGACGCTCAACCTCAGCCCGGGCGGCAACCTGACCGAGGCGGCGGCCAACCTGTTCGCCATGATGCGCGCGCTCGACCGGCCTGCCTTCGCCGCCATCGCCGTCATGCCGATCCCCGAGACCGGGCTCGGCCGGGCGATCAACGACCGGCTGCGCCGCGCCGCGACACGCTAGTTTTTTCTGATCGAACGGTTCCCGTCCGCTCCCCCCCCTCCCGGCCACCCATACCAGCATACTGTCGTTGGGTGGCCGGGAGGGGGAGCGGGCTGGGGCGATTCCGCGCGAGCGGACTACGCGCGCCCCGGGGGCTTACGCCGCCCCGGGAATCCGTGTAGGTAATGGCCGCCAGAATACCGCCAAGGCGCGCAGAATATAGGGAGTCGCCATGCCCTTCCGCTCGTTCAACCCGCCCCGCCGCTATCTGATGGGGCCCGGCCCGTCCGACCTGCACCCGCGCGTGCTCGCCGCGCTGGCCCGGCCGATCGTCGGCCATCTCGACCCCACCTTCTCGGCGATGATGGAGGAGCTGAAGGAGCTGCTGCGCTACGCCTTCCGCACCAAGAACGAGCTGACCATTCCGCTGTCGGGCCCGGGCTCGGTCGGGATGGAGACCTGCTTCGTCAATTTGGTCGAGCCGGGTGACAAGGTGATCGTCTGCCAGAACGGCGCGTTCGGCGGGCGCATGAAGGAGAACGTCGAGCGCTGCGGCGCCGAGGCGATCATGGTGGTCGACGACTGGGGCAAGCCCACCGACCTCGGCAAGGTGGAGGAGGCGTTCAAGAAGAACGCCGGCGTCAAGGCGCTGGCCTTCGTCCATGCCGAGACCTCGACGGGCGTGGAGTCGGACGCCGCCGCGCTCTGCGCGCTCGCGCAGAAGAACGGCGCGCTCTCGATCGTCGATTGCGTCACCTCGCTGGGTGGCATCCCGGTCGAGACCGACAAGTGGGGCGCCGACGCGGTCTATTCGGGCTCCCAGAAATGCTTGAGCTGCATGCCGGGCCTGGCGCCGCTGACCTTCAGCCCGCGCGCCGCCGACGTGGTCAAGAAGCGCAACCGCAAGGTCCAGAGCTGGTTCATGGATCTCGGGCTGGTGATGAGCTACTGGACCGGCGCCGGCGCGCGCGTCTACCACCACACCGCGCCCATCAACCCGCTCTACGCGCTGCACGAGGCGCTGGTGATGGTCGAGGAGGAAGGCATCGAGAAGGCGTGGGCGCGCCACCGCAAGTGCCACGAGGCGCTGAAGGCCGGGCTCGACGCGATGGGCGTGAAGCTGCTGGTCGCCGAGCCCCATCGCCTGCCCCAGCTCAACACCGTGGTGGTGCCCGAAGGCGTAGACGAGGCGAAGGTGCGCAACGCCCTGCTCGCCGAGTATGACATCGAGGTCGGCGCCGGGCTCGGCGCGCTCGCGGGCAAGGTGTGGCGCGTCGGGCTCCTCGGCCAGTCGGCCTCGCCCATCCACGTCACCTTGTTCCTCGCCGCGTTCGAGCACCTGCTCAAGGGCGCCCCCGGCATCAAGACCGGCGGCGCCGTCGCCGCCGCCCAGACGAAGCTGTTCGCGTAGCGCCGCTCCTGCCGCTCCGTGCGCACCGTCAGAGGATCACCGCGATCCCCTCGTGCACGCCTTCGGAGTCCACCAGGTCGAAGCGCTTGAGGCGGATGCGGAACCCCGCTTGCCCGCCGGGCACCAGCTCGTGCCGGCATATGCCGGCATAGCTGCGCGTCGCGCCCTGCCGATAGGCGACGACCATCTGGTTGGACAGCACCGCGACCGCGACCGGCGGGCGCCTCGCCGGCCGCGCGGATGGCGGTGACGAGGTGCACGGTGCGCGCGGCGGGGCTTCCCGCGTGGAAGGCGGCGTGCGCGGCGCGGCGGACGCGAGTCTCCAGAAGGCGCCGGTCGTCATAGACGTGCGACAGGTGCTCGCGCCCCGAGAGCTGGTCGCGCGCGATGGGCAGCCAGTAGATCGCGTCCTCGGTGAACAGCGCGAGCCAGTCGTCGAACCGGCCGGAATCCAGCAGTTCCGCCTCGCGCACCAGGAATTCCTCGACCGCCGCGCGGTCGGCGAGCGCGGCCATCACCCCTCCGGCGCGGTCATGTAGGCGCGCCAGGCGGCGAACTGATTGCGGATGTGGATCTCGCTGGTCCCGGTCGCGCCGCGCCGCGTGCCGTTCGCCTCGGTCACGTCGCGCCCGAGCCCGCGCCCGACATCGACCCACTCGCCGCCCTGGGTGGCGAGCCCGTGCTGGATGCGCTCGTAGGTCTCCAGGTCGTCGGTCAGCACCAGCGAGCCCGCGCCGTTCACCGTGTTGGCGAAGGCGATGGAATCGCGGAACATCTCGTCCGGCGCGCCGACCATCCGGAACGTATGGGTATGCAGCTCGGTGCGGTCGACCGCGACCGGATGGATGACGCGAAGCTGGCGGAACAGGCTCATGAAGGACAGGTTGGGATAGACGATCGAGTTGAACCGCGCGGTGGACAGGATCTGCGCCGCCCGCGTCTCGCCCACCCGCGCGGCGAGGCGGCGGCGATAGTCCTGCTGCACCGGATCGTCGGTGGCCGCCAGCAGCGCGCGGTCGTCGTGGAAGTCGCCCATGAAGCTGTGGCCGTAGGGCGAGGTCCACACGCCGAGAGATTCCCACACCTCGGACGGCACGCCGTTCTGGCGCATCTGGCGGATGGCGATCTCGCCCGCCCCGTCCGAGGCGACCGCGTCGTCCTGCTCGCGCGCCGCCGAGATCGACGAGGCATGCACGAAGCGCGGGTGCAGCAGGTCGTTGTGGTTCTCGATCACCAGCTTCCAGTTGCCGTTATAGGCGTGCCTGGAGATGCCGCCCGCCACCTCGACCTCGCCGGAGGGCGAGCGCTCGACCAGGTCGTCGATCGACGACGCCATGTAGCCCAGGAAGTCGGCGAGCGGCGGGCCGTCCGCCGCGAGGCTGGCGAAGACGAAGCCGCGATAGGTGGCGACGCGCGGCACGCGCACCAAATCGTGCGTCCCCTGCCCCACCAGGGCGGCGCCGTACGCCTCGGGCAGCGGCACCTCGGCGAGGGTCCCATCCGTTTCGTACGCCCAGCCGTGATAGCAGCAGACGAAGCGTCGGGCATGGCCGCAATCGCCGGCGCACAGCACGGCGCCGCGATGGCGGCAGCGATTGAACAGGACCTTAATGGCGCCGTCATCGTGGCGCACGACGATCACCCGCTCGCGCCCCATGCGCGTGGTGATGAAGTCGCCGGGCTTGGGAATCTGGCTTTCGTGCGCGACATAGAGCCAGGCGCGACCGAAGATCTGCGCCATCTCGCGCTCGAAGATGCGCGGGTCGACATAGGCCGACCGATGCACCTTGCCGTCGGCGACCAGCCGGCCGACCTCGTCGAACGTGCCCAGCCCGTCCATAGGCGCCTCCTTGCGCTCTGCGCGCGGATTGTAGGGGAAAGCGCCCCGGGCGGAAACCGCCGGAGTGGCAACCGGAACCGTCCGGACCGGCGCGGCGTTGGACTAGCGTTGTCCCCGTTTCTTCTTGCCCGGAGGCCGCCATGTCTCGCGCTTCCCTTACGCTTCGCTCTGCATCCGTCGCGACCTGCTTGACCGCGCTCGCCCTGCCCGCCCAGGCCTTTTCGCCGCCGGCCTACCCGTCGGTCGCGCCCCGCCACATCGCGATCCCGGCCGCCTACAACCCGCTGGTCGCGCAGATCCAGGCGGCGCTGAACAGCAACGGCTACGACGCCGGGCCCGCGGACGGGATGATGGGCAGCCACACGAGCAGCGCCATCGAGGCCTACCAGCGCGACAAGGGGCTGCTGGTCACCGGCGAGGCGACTCCGCAGCTTCTTAACCGGCTGCAGTCCGGCGGCCCCCAGGCGCGCCAGGCACCCGCGCAGGGGAGCCGCGACGTCACCGAGCTGCGCCGCATCCAGCGCCGCCTGTCGCGGCTCGGCTATGACGTGCAGGCGACCGGCCGCATGGATCGCGACACGCACCGGGCGATACGTGACTTCCAGCGCGACCAGGGCCTTGCCGTCACCGGCGAGACGAGCCCGGACTTGATGCACCAGCTCCACCGCACGCTCCAGGCGCGCGGGGACACGGAGAACGGTCCGGCCACCGCCACGCGCGGCCAGATCCGGAGCGTGCAGGAGGCGCTGAACGCGCGCGGCTACGACGCCGGCCCGCCCGACGGGGTGGTCAACCCGTCGACGCGCCAGGCCATCCGCAAGTATCGCCGCGACGCCGGCCTGCCGACGACGACGGAGATCACGCCCCGCCTGCTCGCCAATCTGGGCATCGAGAACGCCGCTGGCCACGAGCGGGATCACGAGGGAGCGAATGACGGCCAGCACGCCGCCGCCGGCCGCGCGACCTACCGCGAGCGCATCGCGGACAATTTCGCCGACGGCGACTTCCGGTCGTGGAATGTCCTTCAGGGCAACTTCGAGGTGCGCGGCGGCGTGCTGCGCTCCACCGTCGCGCCGCCTGCCTCGAACGGCAATTTCGGGCGGCAGGTGATCAACGGCATCGTCAACAGCACGCTGGGTATCAGCCTGGGCGGCGGCAATGCGGCCGGCATCGAGCAGCCGACACCGTTTGCCAACGCCTTCAATATCGACGCGCGGCTGGCCGGGGCGCCCGGCAACGACGCCCGTCTCAGCTTCGGGCCCTATCGCGGCAACAACGCCGATAGCGGCTACCGGCTGGTCTATGACGCATCGAGCCCGAAGCCCTACACCCTGGTCGCGGTCACCGGCGACGGAACCCGTACCCTCGCCTCGTCCGCCCAGGGGCCGAAGCTGAACGACGGCCGCACCCACCATGTCGAGTGGACCCGCGAGCCCGACGGGCAGATGACCCTGGCGATCGACGGCGACCAGCTGTTCGACCTGCGCGACCGCACGTTCGACGGCAGCTTCTCGGGCCTGTCCATGATCAACGGCGGCGGAAGCTGGGGGCTCGATGAGGTGAAGGTCGGCAGCCGCATCGGTTAGGACCAGCATGGCGGAATGGCGCATTGGGGAGCGGGGCGAGTATGCCTACTCCCCGTCGGTCCTGCCTTGGCGGGCATGGCGGGAGGTGGCGCTTCGGGTCAAGAAGGAGGTCGGGCGCGACCGCGCCTCGATCATCGCCGCAGGCGTCGCGTTCTATGGCTTCCTCGCTCTGTTTCCCGCGATGATCGCGCTGGTTCTCGTCTACGGGCTGATGTTCAGCCCGTTCGACGTGCACGCCCAGCTCGACCAGTATTCCTGGATGGTGCCGCAAGCAGTTTTCCAGCTCGTCACCGACCAGCTTGCCAACGTGGCGAAGAAGAGCGATTCCAGCCTCGGCATCGGGCTGATCGTGAGCCTGCTGATCGCGCTGTGGAGTGCGACCAAGGGGGTGACGGCGCTGATGACCGCCATGAACGTCGCCTATGAGGAGGAGGAGAAGCGCGGCTTCCTCGAGCGCAACCTGGTGGCGCTGGCGCTGACGCTGGGCGGCGTCGTGTTCGTGATCCTGGCGCTCGCGATGATCGCGGCGATCCCGGCGGCGATCAAGTTGCTGCCAGTGCCGGCGATCGTCGCTACTGCGCTGATGTGGCTGCGCTGGCTGGTTCTGGCCGTCCTGGTGGTGGTGGCGCTCGCCACGCTCTACAGCTTCGCGCCGGACCGCCGGCGCGCCAAGCTGCGCTGGGTGTCGGTCGGCGCCGGGGTGGCGTGCGTGCTGTGGCTCCTCGCCTCGCTCGGCTTCTCGTTCTACGTGCAGAATTTCGGCAGCTACGACAAGACGTTCGGCCCGCTCGCCACGGTCGTGGTGCTGCTGATGTGGCTCTATATCAGCGCCTTCGTGGTGATCGTCGGCGCCGAGGTGAATTCCGAGCTCGAGATGCAGACCCA
The DNA here is from genome assembly GCA_963826605.1 of uncultured Alphaproteobacteria bacterium. Lineage (GTDB taxonomy): Bacteria > Pseudomonadota > Alphaproteobacteria > MPNO01 > DASWLB01 > CAWGHZ01. The sequence goes on along the minus strand of CAWGXN010000001.1, from coordinate 320,109 downwards.
TGTCGAACTCGACCATCGGTCCGGACCGGCCCGAGGGCATGCGCTCCGCCTATGTCGCCGACCACACCCGCCCACCGCCGCCGGCGAAGAAAAAGAAGAAGTAAGGCTAGACGCGTTTCCGTCGAACGAACTGACGCCGCCCATGCCGCGCGTCCCTCCCCTGCGAGGGGGACAGGTGGGGCTCCGTCAGCAGACGCCGCGGGCGGCTCCGCCCCGCACTCCGGGTGTGTGCCTTTCTCGACTTCCCCCTCACCCTGTCCCTCTCCCGGGGGAGAGGGGACCTGCGGTGACAGCCTTTAACCCCGTCGAGGTACGACGTGTTCCGACGAGGTACGGGAAGCTGGCGCAGCGTTCCCCTCTCCCGCCGGGAGAGGACAGGGTGAGGGGTCACGCCTTGCCGGGTTCGCCCGGATAGATTCACGGGCTATCGGCACGACGGCTTCCGCCGCGCCACACGCGGCGGAAGCCCGGCGCCGCGATCAGGAGTCGCGGCGCTCGGTGTCGCTTTCGCCCTCGCCCGAGATCTCCTCGCGCACCACCTCGGCTGCGCGATGGCCGGCGTCCCCCGCCACCTCGGCGACGTGGGCAGCCTCGGTCTCGGCCGTCTCGCGGGCCACGCCGGCGGCGCGCTGCGCCGCGTGCTTGGCGCGTTCGGCGGCATCCTCGGCCTGTTCACGCACATAGCGGCGGGTGTCTTCCGCCGCCTCGCCCATGGCGCGGTCCTCGCGCCGCGTGCGCGGCAGCAACGCAGCAAGGGCCGCGCCGATGGCGAGCGCACCGAGCGCGACCAGCACGGGATGCTCCTTGCCGTACTCGACGACGTCGTTCGCCGTGCGCCCGGCCGCCGAGGCGACGCGCCGCGCACTGCGCCGGACGCGGCCACCGGCTTCGTCGGCATAGTCTTCGGCCGCCGTGCGGGCACGGTGGGCCTGCTCGGCCGCCTTATCGGCGAATTGCGCCGCCTGATCGCGCACCGAGGCGGCGCCGACCGACCGGGCCACCGGCTCGTCTTGCGGCATGCCCGCGCCGTAGATCGCGCCCGGGGCCGCCTCATATCCTACCGGCGTCGGCTCGTAGATCGCGGCGCCGTCGTCGGCGGCCTCGCCGTCGCGGCGGCCTGCCGCGGCGAGCCAGACGATCCCGACGCCGAGCAGGGCGACGGGGACCGGGTTGTCGCGCACCGTGCGGCCGAGCCTGAGTGCGAAGGTGCCGCCGGCGTCCTTGGTGACGGCCAGCGCATCCTCGGCCAGGCGAAGCCCGGTGACGCGGTCGCGAATGGCCTCGGCTGCGGCGACGGCGCGCTGCAGGTGCTCGTGCGCCTCGTGCTCGAGCTGATCGGGGGAAGGGTACTGTCTGGTCATGTGGTTCTCTCGCGGGTGGTTCGCCCGACGTCGTTCAGCGTGCGCAGCGTCCGGTCGGGCATAAGGTTACGGGCGCGCAAATTGGCGCGCCCCTTGAGGGCGAAGCCGAGGGCGATCAGGCACACAAGCACCCCGATCGCGCCGAACGACGCCGCGGGTGGAATGACCTCGGCAAGGGCAATGGCGCAGGCCGCCAGCACCAGCAGGAGGCCGCAGAACCCGGCCATCATGCCCACGCCCAGCAGGATGGCGCCGGATTGGACCTGCTCGAACTTCTCCTGCGTCTCGGCCCGGGCGAGGTTCATCTCGGCGCGCAGCAGCGCCCGCACCTCGCTCAGGAGCTCGCGGACCAGGCCGCCGAACGACTTGTCTTCCAATGCCATCGCGCTACTCCTCGGCCACGTTGCCGCCGGGCGGCGGCTGGTCGTCGCTGTCGGATTCCGGCGCGCTCATGATGAAGCGGACGAGACCGAACCCCACCAGCAGCGCCGCGCCGGCCACCAGCGCGGGCCGACGCTGCGCGAGCGAGGCCGCTTCGCCCCACAGCTCGTCCAGGCCGCGCTCGGCCAGGCTTTCGCCGGCCCGGCCGACCTCGCCGGCCAGCCAGCCGGCCCACGAGGCCGTGTGCGGCCGGCCGCGCCGGTCCAGCTCCTCGGCCCCGGCCTCGATCGCGCCGGACAGATCGCGCATATAGCTGCCCGCGTCGTCCTTGCGCGCCTCGGCGGACTCGATGACCGCGGACCGGGCCGAATCGTACAACTCCTCGCCGTCGCGCCGCAGCCGTCGAGCGGCGCTGCGCGCGGAGGTGCCGGCGGACTGGTACCCGTTGCCGCCGGTCGAACCGCTGTCCTGCTCTTCCATCGCCTGCGTCCCCGCTCTGTTCGTGCGTATAGGAAACGGAGATGGCCGCTCCCGGGTTCCGCACAAGCAAGGGGCGCAACACGATCCGGACTCCCGATCCGGCACCTTCCATGCCATATCGGAGCAAGATCGCCGTTCCAGCCCAGGGTGAGATCATGACCGAAGCGCAACGCACCATCCGCCGCAGCGACTACAGCCCGCCCGACTGGCGGATCGAGACGGTCGATCTGGTGTTCGACCTGGCGCCGGAGGGCACGCGCGTGACGTCGCGCCTGGCGCTGGCCGCCGCCGCGGGACGGGCCGGCGCCGATCTGGTGCTGGACGGCGAGCAGCTGGAGCTGGTGCGCGTGGCGATCGACGGGCGCGAGCTGGCGCAGGACGCCTACTCGGTCGACGCCACCAGCCTGACCATCCCGGCGCCGCCGGAGCGCTTCTCGCTGGAGATAGAGACGCTGATCCACCCGGCGGCGAACACCAAGCTCACCGGGCTGTACCAGTCGAACGGCGTGTTCTGCACCCAGTGCGAGGCGGAGGGCTTTCGCCGCATCACCTATTTTCCCGACCGCCCGGACGTGATGAGCGTGTTCCGCACCACCATCCGCGCAGACAGAACGCGCCTGTCCCGTGCTGCTGTCGAACGGCAACCTGGTGGCCGAGGGCGCGCTCGACGGCGGACGGCACTTCGCCGTGTGGCACGACCCCTTCCCCAAGCCGTCCTACCTGTTCGCGCTGGTCGCGGGCGACCTCGCGCAACCGCGCCGACAAATTCACCACCCGCTCGGGACGCGAGGTCGAGCTGCGCATCTATGTCGAGCACGGCAAGGAGGGCCGCACGGAATACGCCATGGATTCGCTGAAGCGCGCGATGCGGTGGGACGAGGAGCGCTTCGGGCTGGAATACGACCTCGACCGGTTCAACATCGTCGCCGTCAGCGACTTCAACATGGGGGCGATGGAGAACAAGAGCCTCAACGTCTTCAACGACCGCTACATCCTGGCCGACCCCGACACTGCGACCGACGCCGACTATGCCGGCATCGAGACCGTGGTCGGGCACGAGTATTTCCACAACTGGACGGGCGACCGCATCACCTGCCGCGACTGGTTCCAGCTTTCCCTCAAGGAAGGGCTGACCGTGTTCCGCGACCAGGAATTCTCGGCCGACATGCGCTCGCGGCCGGTCAAGCGCATCGAGGAGGTGCGCGCGCTGCGCGACCGCCAGTTCCCCGAGGATGCGGGGCCGCTGGCCCATCCGGTGCGGCCCGATTCCTATATCGAGATCAACAACTTCTACACGGCGACGGTCTACCAGAAGGGCGCCGAGGTGATCCGCATGATGCACACCATCCTCGGCGAGGCGGGCTTCCGGAAGGGCATGAAGCTCTATTTCGAGCGCCATGACGGCACGGCCGTGACCTGCGACGAGTTCGTCGCCGCGATGGAGGACGCGAACGGCGCCGATCTCGCACAGTTCAGGCGCTGGTACGGCCAGGCCGGCACGCCGCGCCTCGACGTGGACGGGCGCTACGACGCCGCGAGCGGCGCCTACGAGCTGACCGTCGCGCAGTCGACCCCGCCGACGCCGGGCCAGCCGGTGAAGGAGCCGCTGCACATCCCGCTCGCCGTCGGGCTGCTCGACGCGCAGGGGCGCGACATCAAGCTGCGGCTCGAGGGCGAGGCGGCGGACGCCGCGGCGGAGGGGCGCGTGCTCGCCGTCACGGCGCCCAGCCAGACCTTCCGCTTCGTGAACACGCCCGAGCCCAAGGCGGTCTCGCTCAACCGCGGCTTCTCGGCGCCGGTCCACGTCGCCGTCGCGCGCGACGCCGCGGAGTTCGGCCTTCCTGATGGCGCACGATTCCGATCCGTTCGCGCGCTGGGAGGCGGGCCAGCAATACGCGACCGACCTGATCCTGCACGGCGTCGACGCGCTGCGCGCCGGGCGCGTGCCGGCGGCCGACCCCGCCTTCATCGACGCCATCGGCAACATCCTGCGCGACGAGACGCTGGAGCCCGCCTTCGTCGCCGTCGCCATCGGCCTGCCCAGCGCGGACTACCTGGCCGAGCGGATGGAGGTGGTCGACCCGGAGGGCATCCACCAGGCGCGCGAGGCGCTGCGCCGCACGGTCGCCGAGCGGCTGGCGCCCGACTTCGCCCGCGTCGCCGACGCGAAGCGCACGGTCGCGCCCTACAGCCCGGACGCGGAACAGGCGGGCCGGCGCGCGCTGGGCAACGCGGCGCTCGCCTATCTCGCCGCGCTGGCCGAAGACGACCCGGCGATGCTCGACCGCATCGTCGGCCGCTACCGCGCAGCCGACAACATGACCGACCGGATGGCGGCGCTGCGCCTGCTGGTGGACATTCCGGGCGAGGCGCGCGAAGCCGCCCTCGCCGATTTCTTCCAGCGATTCCGAGACGACCGGCTGGTGATCGACAAGTGGCTGTCGCTGCAGGCGGTGTCGGCCCTGCCCGACACGCTCGACCGGGTGATGGCGCTGATGCGCCACCCGTCCTTCTCGATGAAGAACCCGAACCGGGTGCGGTCCCTGATCGGCGCGTTCACCGCCGCGAACCCATTCCGCTACCACGCGCCCGACGGGTCGGGCTACGCCTTCCACGCCGACCGGACGATCGAGCTGGACGCGATCAACCCGCAGGTCGCCGCCCGCCTCCTCGCCCCGCTCGGGCGCTGGCGGCGCTACGATCCCGCCCGGCAGGACCGGATGAAGGCCGAGCTGGAGCGCATCCTCGCCGCGCCGCATTTGTCGCGCGACGTCTACGAAATCGCGTCGAAGTCGCTCGGGCGGGAGGCGTAGCGGAAGCCGAAGCCCCTGCCCGCGATTGGGAGAGCTACAGGTACGCCGGCAGGTTGGACCAGACGGCGCGGTGGTCGACGACCTTCTTCACGCCCGGCAGGTTCTCGGCGGCGACGCGCGCCGCGTCCTTCTCGTCCTGGTTGTCGACGAGGCCCCAGAACTCGACCACGCCGTTTGTGACGACCACGTTGGTCGAATTGATGTGCGACCAGTCCCGCGCCGACAGCTCGGCGACGACCGCGGCGCGCAGCCGCTCGTCGTCGGCGGTGGCGGGCGAGACCGCCGCGCGCATGGCGGCGAGGCCGTGGATCAGGTTGGCCCGGCTGACGATGCCCACCACCTTGCCGTCGCGCACCACCGGCACGCGCTTGATGTGGCGCGTCTCCAGAAGCTCGGCGATCTCCGGGACCGGCGTGTCCTCGGTCACGCTGATCACGTCGCGGGTCATCACGTCCCGCACGTGGCGCCCGTGCGCCTTGGTGTAGTCGCGCGCCGCGCTATCGCCGTCGAACAGCCCCAGCCACCACGAGCGCGGCGTGCGCTCCGGCGCCACGTGGCGCAGCAGGTCGCCCTCGCTGACGATGCCGACCAGCGTGCCTTCGCTGTCGACCACGGGCGCCGCGCTGACGCGGTGCTGCAGCAGCCGTTGCGCAAGCTCGGCCACCGTGGTCTCGCCCATCACCGCGACCACGCGCGCGGTCATTACGTCCTTCGCCTTCATGCACCCCTCCTGTCGCTCGGGCCGTCCGGCCCCGTGCTATAGCGCGAGATAATCGTCCAGATGGCCGGCGAGCTCGCCCTCGGGCGTCTTGGTCAGGTCCTCCGCCAGCTCGCCCGACACCTTGGAGCGCACCCGCTCGGGCCAGGCGTCGCGGAACTCGCCCAGTGCCCGCGGCGGGGCGACCACGACCAGCCGGTCGAAGGCGGAGCGCTTGGCGGCCTCGTCGAGCGCCTCCACCACGCCCTCGACGAAGCGGCGGCCTTCCAGCCGGTGCGCGTCGGTGCGCGGCTCCACCGCGTGGCGGCCGGTGGTGGCGCTTTCGTGGCTGCGGCCGGGCTTGTCGGCCATGATCTCGCGGCTGGGGGGCAGATGCGTCTCGAAGGCGAGGCCGGGCACCTCGGCCATGCCCTTGCCCGGCCCGTCATTCTCGTAGACGCGGGCCCGCTGATGGTCGGCGATGACGATCCAGGTTACGGTGCTTTTCACTTCTGCCTCCAATGGGCTGAACGATTGAGCGGCGGCGACTGTTCCGGCGCTATTCGGTGGGTCTTGTCACGGGCGGGCGCAGCTGGATCGCCAGCCGGTCGAAATCAACTTTCTGCGCCTCGGCGGCGCGGCACAGGGCGGCGTAGGCGCAGACATCGGACGGCGGCATCCCGACGGTGAGCCGCTCGCAGCCATGTTCGCGGCAGAGGACCGCCAGCGCATGCAGCAGCGCACCGCACACGCCCTGCGCGTCGAGGGCGCTCGGGGCGAGCAAGGCCTCCACCTCGATCGTGCGCGCGCCGTCGGCGTAGCGCATCCGGCCGATCAGGCTCAGACCATGCAGATAGCCACGCGGGCCGACCGCAACAAGCACCTGCGAAACCGGCCACGATCCAGCGCCGTCGCTGAACGAATGGCCGCCGGCACCGCAGGTCTCGCGCCATTCCTCCAGCGTCATGGCCGGATCGGCCAGACGGATGAGGACATAGGCCTGGTCGACCTGCCCCGGCGCTATCGGCGCGACCGTATAGTCAGGGTGCTGCGCGTTCATGGCGTCCTCGCCTCGGTTGCGGCATACTGCGCCGACGCGACGCCCGGTCCTTGATTCGGATCAATTTTCAATGTGGAAGTCCGCGGAATAATGACGGCAACGACGACTTCCACGCCAAGCCCTCACGCGCGCGGCGGCGCGGATGGCCTCGGGGGCGGACGGACCGGCAGATCCATGAGGATCGGCTCCACTCAGCTTCTCGCGATCGCGATGGCGCTCGACCTGCTGGTCCTCGTCGCCGACATCGAGCTGCCGCCGGGCTACGCGGTCGACATGCTCTATGTCGTCGCCATGGGGCTGGGCTTCTGGATGGCCCGGCCGGGCGAGATCGTGGCGCTCGGCGTGTTCCCCACGCTGTGTATCGCCGTGCATACCGCGGTCCTCGCCGGCAGCGCGGCGCTCGACGACCCGCGGGTCATGGCCAACCGGGTGATGGCGCTGACCGCGCTCTGGATGGTGGCGCTGCTCGCGCTGAGCCATCGCCGCTCCGCCGTCGCGCTGCGGCGCAGCGAAGCGGCCCTGCGCCAGGCGCAGAGCTTCAGCCAGCTCGGCTATTTCGAGCTGGCCGCCGATCCCGCCGCCGAGGGCGAGTTGTCGCGCGAAGCGCGCCAGATGCTCGGCGACGCGAACGGCGCCAAAACGTCACGCGACGAGCTCGTCGGGCGGATGCATCCGGACGACCGCGAGGCGGCGCGCCGGGCCATCGCCGAGGCGGTCGAACGCGCCGAAGGGTTCGAAATCGAATTCCGCGCGCTCCATCCCGGAAGGCGACACCCGCCACCTGCGCGCCCTGGCCGAGCCGGTGACCAACCGGCGGGGCCAGGTGGTGCGCCATGCCGGCTACATGGTCGACGTGACCGAGCGACAAGAATACCGAGCTCGCTCTGTCGAGCCGCGAGGCGCGGCTGCGCTCGATCCTGGAGACCGCGCCGGAGGCCATCGTCACGATCGACGAGCGCGGCATCGTCGGCTCGTTCAGCGCGTCGGCCGAGGCGCTGTTCGGCTATGCCGCGTCGGAGGTGATCGGGCGCAACGTGTCGATGCTGATGCCCCAGCCGCACCGCGAGCAGCACGACGGCTATCTCGATCGCTACAAGCGCACCGGCGAGCGCCACATCATCGGCATCGGCCGCGTCGTCGAGGGGCTTGCGAAAGGACGGCACGCAGTTCCCGATGGAGCTGGCGGTGGGTGAGGTGCAGTCGAGCGGCGAGCGCATCTTCACCGGCTTCATCCGCGACCTGACCTCGCGCCAGCGCATGGAGCAGGACCTGCGCCAGGCGCAGAAGATGGAGGCCGTGGGCCAGCTCACCGGCGGCATCGCCCACGATTTCAACAATCTGCTGACCGTCATCATCGGCAATCTCGAGATGCTGGAAGGCCGCATCGAACAGGATGGTCGCGCCCGGCGCGCGTGGCTCCAGGACGCCTACGACACGGCGCAGCTCGGCGCCGAGCTGACCGGGCGGCTGCTCGCCTTCGGGCGGCGCCAGGCGCTGCACCCGGTGGCCACCGACCTGGTCGACCTGGTGTCGGAATCGTCGAGCCTGTTGCGCCGCACGCTGGGCGAGAGCATCGAGATCCGCACGGTCGTCGGCCAAGAGCCTGTACCGGCCGCTGGTCGACCCGAACCAGCTCCAGAACGCGCTCCTGAACCTCGCCATCAATGCGCGCGACGCCATGCCGGACGGCGGTCGGCTGACCATCGAGGTCGTCGAACGCCGACGATGACGTCGATTACGCGCAGTCGCACCCGGACGTGCGGCCCGGGCGCTACGTGATGATCGCGGTCACCGACACCGGCACCGGCATGACCCGCGAGGTGCAGGAGCACGCCTTCGAGCCGTTCTTCTCGACCAAGGGGCCGGGCGCCGGCACCGGGCTCGGCCTCAGCATGGTGTACGGCTTCGCCAAGCAGTCGGGCGGGCACGCCCAGATCTATTCCGAGCCGGGCCGTGGCACGACGGTACGGCTCTATCTGCCGCGCGCCCAGGAAGGCGAGGCGACGGTAGCCCAACGGGCCGACGTCACCGCAAACTCGTACCCCGCCCAGGACGAGCGCATCCTGGTGGTCGAGGACGACGCGCGGGTGCGCCGCGTCACCGTCCAGCGCCTCGCCGATCTCGGCTACCGCGTGGTCGAGGCGGCGGACGGCCCCGACGCGCTGCGGCAGATGGAGGCGGTGGACGGGTTCGACCTGCTGTTCACCGACATGGTCATGCCGGGCGGGATGTCGGGCGCCGACCTGGCGCGCGAGGCGCTGCGGCGCGATCCCGCGCTCAAGGTGCTGTACACCTCGGGCTATGCCGAGCCGGACGTGGTGCGGAACGAGGTGACGGCCGGCGCCGGCGCCAACTGGCTGCGCAAGCCCTACACGGCGATCGAGCTCGCCCGCAAGCTGCGCGAAATTCTCGACGTCTGACGCCCGCGGCGCCGCTAACATTCGCGTGTCCCCGGCCTATATATCCCTCCCGATGAGAGAATCGCTGCTCAGCTCCGCGATCGTCGAAAGTGCGGATCACATGTCGCGCTTCTGGCGCTTCGCCCGGCCCGGCCCGATCCGGCTCGGCAGCGCCGCCCACGCGGAGATGTTCGCCCGGCTCCTGCTCGACACGTTCAACCCCTACAAGCCGGCCGTGATCGAGTGGCCGGTGCTCGCCGCGCCCGACCGCGACCGGCTGGTCTCGCTGCCGATCTGGGACATCGCGGTGCGCACCGAGGGCCGCGCACGCGTCAACATGGTGAGCTACGCGCCGCGCATCCCCGACCCGCTGGTGCGCCAGGCGCTCGAGCTCAACGGGTTCGAGGAAGGCCGCCACAAGGAGGTGCTGTCCAAGCTGGTCGCGGCGTACGGCGTCGCGCTCGTGCCGGAACCCGACTATCCGCCCCACAAGGACGTGGAGTGGGCCTACCTCGTGACCGGCTATTCCGAGTGCATCGACAGCTTCTTCGCGTTCGGGCTGTTCGAGATGGCGCGCCGCTCAAGCTTCTTCCCGCCGGCGCTGGTCGAGACGTTCGAGCCGGTGATGCAGGAGGAATGCCGCCACATCCTGTTCTTCGTCAATTGGGCGGCGTGGCACCGGCGCAACCTGCCGCCCCGGCGCCGGCTGAAATTCGCCCTGCGCGTCGCGGCGGTGTGGGCGTTCCTGGCGTGGGAGCGGGTCAAGACAGCGCGCGACCTGGGCAGCGACGGCGACAAGGGGGGCAGCGCCAACTTCACCGCCACCGGCCACGAAACGATGGGGCTGGATGTGACCCTCGCCGACCTGATGGAGATCTGCCTCGCCGAGAACGACCGGCGCATGGCGGGATACGACGAGCGGCTGGTCCGGCCGGCGGCAACGCCGCACCTCGTCCGCTTTGCGCTGCGATTCATGCGGCGAAAGCGGAAACGCGCCTGACGCCCGGTCCTCGCGCGGCGCGAGCGCCTTCGGAACGGCCATTGGCCATTGGTAGGGCTGCGCCGATTCAGCCCATGATGTAGTATCGGCCTGTGCCGGGCGGCCTTGCACCGCGCGAACTCGGGGGGATATCAGTTGTTTATGGTTTGTGCCGCATACCGTCGGCGCGCGGCGGGGCGTCGATGAGCGACTCCGCCACCGACGCCGGGACCGCCGACCGGCTGGAGCGCATCGGCGACTACCCGTTCGACCGGCTGCGGGCGCTGCTGGGCACGGTCGCGCCCCGGGCCAACGACCCGATCTTCCTCTCGATCGGCGAGCCGCAGCACCCGCCGCCGCCGGTGATCCAGACCGCGATCGCCGAGAACTTCCCGCTGTGGGGCCGCTACCCGCCGATGGCGGGGACGCCGGAGTTCCGCGCCGCGGTGGCCGGCTGGCTCGAGGCGCGCTACGCCCTGCCCGCCGGCATGATCGTGCCGGACGCGCATGTCATCCCGGTCTCGGGCACGCGCGAGGCGCTGTTCATGGCGGCGCTCGCCGTGCTGACCGAGGCGCGCAAGCCGGCGCCGCGCGTGCTGATGCCGAACCCGTTCTACCAGGTCTATCTGGGAGCGGCGGTGATCGGCGGGGCCGAGCCCGTGCTGGTCCCGGCGACGCGCGAGCTCGGCTTCCTGCCGGACTTCGCCGGGCTCGACGCGGCGACGCTCGACGCCACGGCGATGGCCTATTACTGCTCGCCGGCCAACCCGCAGGGCGCGATCGCACCGCTGGAAACCCTGAAGGGCCTGGTCGCGCTCGCCCGCCGGCACGACTTCGTCATCCTGTTCGACGAATGCTATTCCGAGATCTACCAGCACGCGGCGCCGCCCGGGGGCATGGCGGCCTGCGCCGCGCTCGGCGGGACGCTCGACAACGTGCTGGTGTTCAACTCGCTCAGCAAGCGGTCGAGCGCGCCCGGCCTGCGCTCCGGCTTTGTCGCGGGCGACGCGCGGCTGATCAAGCGCTTCACCCGGCTGCGCGACTATGGCGGCGCCCCGCCCCCTTTGCCGCTGCTCGCCGCCGCCACCGCCCTGTGGGGCGACGAGGCGCATGTCGAGGAGAACCGGGCGCTCTACCGCAAGAAGTTCGAGATGGCCGAGGCGGCGCTGGGCGGACGGTGCGGCTTCTACATCCCGGACGGCGGGTTCTATCTGTGGCTCGACGTCGGCGACGGCGAGGATGCGGCGCGGCGCCTGTGGGCGGAAGGCGTGCGGGTCATGCCCGGCGCCTACCTCGCCCAGCGCGACGCGTCGGGCCGCAACCCGGGCGCCGGCTACATACGCTGCGCCCTGGTGCACGACCTCGACACCACCGAGCGGGCCCTGGCCCGCATGAGCGCCGTTCTTTAGGAGACCCGCGATGGCCAGCCCCTCGCGCAACGCCACGTCGAGCTTCATGCCGCCGGGATTCCGGCCGTTCCTGCGCCGCCGCACCGCGGAGGCGGCCGCGGCGGGCATCGTGCTGGCGGCCGTGGCCCTTGCGGTTGCGCTGTGGGGCTACGTGCCGGGCGACCCGTCCCTCGACACCGCGATCGCCGGCGTGCCGCAGAACCCGCTGGGCCGGCCGGGCGCGGTGGCGGCGGACCTGATGCTGCAGTCGCTCGGGCGCCGCCGCGTGGCTGATCCCGGCGACGCTGGCGGCGTGGGCCTGGCGCATCGGCTCGCACCGCGGCCTGACCTTGCCCGCTCTGCACGTGGCGGCGCTGCCCGTCGCCCTGCTGCTGGCCGCGGTCGCCCTCGCGCCGCTCGCCGTGCCGGCGGACTGGCCGCTGCGCGCGGGGCTCGGCGGGGTGACCGGCATGGTGCTGTCCCACGCCGCAGGCCGCGCGGCGCTGGGGCTGGTGCCGGCGGAATACGTTTCGCTGATCGCCGCCATTCTGGCGGCCATCGCCTTCGTCGCCGCGCTCGGCTTCGGCCGGTTCGAGTGGCGCGCCTTGGCCCGCGCCGCCTGGTGGTGCGGCCGGCTGGGCGCGATGCTGGGCTGGCGCGGCGGCAAGGCGGGCTGGCGGCTGGGTGCCTCGGGCGTCGGGGCGCTGCGGTCGGCCGGCGCCGGACGGCTGCGGCTGGAGCCGCGCTTCGGCCCGGCGGAGGAGGCAGAAGAGGCGCGAGGCGGAGGACGAGGCGCCCGCCGCGCGCCCCGCCCGTCCGCGGCGCGAGCCGCGGCTCGACCTGCCGCGCGAGGCGGCCAGGCCGGGCGAGGTCGAGGCCGGGCGCGTGGCGCCCAAGCATGCCGGCCCGGCGCCGGGCAAGCGCGCCCAGGCCGAGCGCCAGGCGAAGCTCGACCTCGAGGGCGGCTATGTGCTGCCGCCGCTCGACCTGCTGGACCTGCCGCCGCCCGCGCGCAAGGACGGGCCGAGCGAGGAGGCGCTGGAGGCGAACGCACGCCAGCTCGAGACGGTGCTGGAGGATTTCGGCGTGCGCGGCGAGATCGTGAAGGTCCGCCCCGGCCCGGTGGTCACGCTCTACGAGCTCGAGCCCGCGCCCGGCATCAAGACCAGCCGCGTCATCGGGCTCGCCGACGACATCGCGCGCTCGATGAGCGCGGTCGCCGTGCGCTCGGCCGTAGTGCCGGGCCAGAACGTGATCGGCATCGAGCTGCCCAACCGCGACGCGCGAGCTGGTCTCGCTGCGCGAGCTGCTGGGCTCGGCGGCCTTCGAGCGCAACGCGGCGCAGCTTCCCCTCGTGCTGGGCAAGGACATCGGCGGCGCGCCGGTGATCGTCGACCTCGCCCGCATGCCGCATCTGCTGGTCGCGGGCACCACCGGCTCCGGCAAGTCGGTCGCCATCAACGCGATGATCTGCTCGCTGCTGTTCCGGCTGACGCCCGATCAGTGCAAGTTCATCATGATCGACCCGAAGATGCTCGAGCTGAAGGTCTATGACGGCGTGCCGCATCTGCTGGCGCCGGTCGTGACCGAGCCGACCAAGGCGGTGACGGCGCTGCGCTGGGCCGTACGCGAAATGGAGACGCGCTACCGCAACATGTCCATCCTCGGCGTGCGCAACATCGCCGGCTACAACGCCCGCATCGCCGAGGCGATCAAGAAGGGCGAGACGCTGAACCGCACGGTGCAGACCGGCTTCGATTCCGAGACGGGCGCGCCGAAATACGAGGACCAGCCGCTCGACATGAAGCCGCTGCCCTTCGTGGTGGTGATCGTCGACGAGATGGCGGATTTGATGCTGGTCGCGGGCAAGGAGGTCGAGGCGTCGGTCCAGCGCCTCGCCCAGATGGCGCGCGCGGCGGGCATCCATCTGATCATGGCGACGCAGCGCCCGTCGGTCGACGTGATCACCGGCACGATCAAGGCGAACTTCCCGTCGCGCATCTCGTTCCAGGTGACGTCCAAGATCGACTCGCGCACCATCCTGGGCGAGTCGGGCGCCGAGCAGCTCCTCGGCCAGGGCGACATGCTGTACATGGCGGGCGGCGGGCGCATCACGCGCGTGCATGGCCCGTTCGTGGGCGACGACGAGGTCGAGCGCGTGGTCGCCATGCTGCGCGACCAGGGCGAGCCGGTCTACAATGAGTCGATCACCGAGGGCGACAACGAGTCGATGTATCTGCCGCCGAGCGTGCTGGGCGGCGGCGAGGAGGGCGGCGGTGCGGACAACGCGCTGTACGACCAGGCGGTCGCGCTGGTCTGCCGCGAGCGCAAGGCCTCGACCAGCTTCGTCCAGCGCCATCTGCAGATCGGCTACAACCGCGCGGCGCGGCTGATCGAGCGGATGGAGGCCGAGGGCGTGATCTCGGGCCCCAACCATGTCGGCAAGCGCGAGGTCCTCGCCCGCGACATCGACGACCGGTAGGGGTCGAAATTTCCGGCGCCGTCCGGCGTGACAGACATAAATTCGGTCGTCCGTCGCGCTGGCACGCCAGGCACTTCGCCCCGCCCTAATAGACCGGGCCGTCGCCCTTGGACGGGTTGAGGTCGAACACCATCGAGGGGCCGGCGCCGCCGCAGCACGGGCAGACGATCTGGGCGAGAATCTTCTGCTTCTCGTCCTCGGAAAGGTCGGACCCCGCCAGGAGATCGGACACCTGCTGCACGATCTGGTCGTGCATCGCGGCCGCGCCCGACATGCCCGAATAGTCCGTCATGTCGAACACCCCCGTCGTCGGGTCGCTCTCCGGCGCGGGCGGGGCGTCTTTCGTGCGGTTATCGTCGGTGCTCATGCCTGCAATATGGGCGCGCACGCCCTAGAAGTCGAGGTCGGCATAGTGGCGCGGCGGCGGCGCGCCCGGCATGTAATCGGCGAGCAGCGGGCGGAAGGAGGGGCGCGACTTGATGCGCGCATACCACCCCCGCGCGGCGGGGAAATCGTCCCACGGGACGTCCCCCGCATAGTCGACCGCCGAAAGATGCGCCCCGGCGGCGAGGTCGGCGAGCGACACCGCCTCGCCGGCGAGCCAGTTCCGCCGCTCGGCCAGCCAGCCGATATAGTCGAGATGGGTGCGGATATTGGCATGGCCGGCGCGGATCGCCACGGTGTCGGGCTCGCCCAGGCGCAACAGGCGCTTGAGCAGCTTCTCGCCCACGAGATTTGCCGTCACCTCGCGGTTGAACTTGCCGTCGAACCAGTCGACCAGCCGGCGCACCTCGGCCCGCGCGGCGGCGCCGCTGGGCAGCAGCGGCGCCGCGTCGGGGTAGGCCTCCTCGAGATATTCGACGATCGGGGCGGCGCCGCAGATGATGGCGCCGTCCGCCTCGACCAGCACCGGCACCTCGCCCGCCGGGTTGAGGGTGAGGAAGCCCTGGCGCCGGTCGGCCACGTTCTCTGATTTGAGCTCGAAGGCGAGCCCCTTCTCGGCGAGCGCCAGGCGCACCTTGCGGCAGAACGGCGACAGGACGAGGTGATAGACGAGGCGCATCGCGCTCCACTCTATCGCAACGCCCGAACCACCGGTACTGGCGCGGCGTTGCGGCGGCCCGGAGGGCTGGGGATTTCGTCCCCCGTGCGCTATAAGCGGCGCCGAGGGGGGACGGCCGTGCCGCTATATCAACTCGCCGTGCTGGCCGTGGTGCAGGGGCTCACCGAATTCCTGCCGATCAGCTCGTCCGGGCACCTGATTTTGGTGCCGATCCTGACCGGCTGGCCCGACCAGGGCGTCGCCATCGACGTGGCGACGCATGTCGGCACGCTCGCCGCCGTCATGATCTATTTCTGGCGCGACGTGGCGCGCATGGCGCAGGGGCTGGTCCGGCTCGCCGGCGGCCGGCGCGATCCCGGCGCCAAGCTCGCCGGCTACCTGATCCTCGGCACCCTGCCCGCCCTGGTCGTGGGGCTCGCCGTCGAAAAGACGGTCGGGACGGCCTTCCGCCACATGGAGGTGGTGGCCTGGACGATGTTCGCGTTCGGGGTCGTGCTGTACTTCGCCGACCGGTGGGGGCTGACCGTGCGGCGGATGGAGCACATGACCGCCGGGCAGGTGCTCGCCATCGGCCTCGCGCAGTGCCTCGCCTTCGTGCCCGGCACCAGCCGGTCGGGCGTCACGATGGTGGCGGCGCGGCTGATGGGCTACGAGCGGGTCGAGGCGGCGCGCTTCTCGTTCCTGCTGTCGATTCCGGCCATCGCCGCGGCCGGGCTGTGGGAAGGGCTGAAGATCTACCAGTCGGGCAGCACCGGCCTGGTCCACGACGCGGTGGTCGTCGCGCTGATGTCGGCCGTGGTCGGGATCATCGCCATCGCCGGGCTGATCTGGTGGCTGCGCCACGCCACCTTCCTGCCCTTCGTGATCTACCGCCTGCTGTTCGGCGGCGCGATGCTGGTGTGGCTGTACTTCCTGCGCTAGGCGAGATAGCGCGCCTTGAGGTGCGCCTTGAAGTCGGCGGCATCGAGCGGCTTGCCGGTCGCCTCGACCAGCAGCTCGTCGGTGTGGCGGAGCGAGCCCTTGGCATGGACGTGGGCGCGCAGCCATCCGACCAGCGGCGCGAACTCGCCCCGCGCCAGCGCCTCGGGGATCTCCGGCCGGTCGCGGCGCGCCGCGGCGAAAAGCTGGGCGGCGGCGACGGCGCCCATCGTGTAGGTCGGGAAATAGCCGAGCGAGCCCGAATACCAGTGGATGTCCTGCAGGCACCCCAGCCGGTCGTCGGGCGGGACGATGCCGAGCAGCTCGCGCATCCCGTCGTTCCACGCGCCGGGCAGATCGGCGACGGCGAGGTCGCCGGCGATCAGCGCGCGCTCGAGGCCGGTAGCGCAGGATGACGTGCAGCGGGTACGTCACCTCGTCGGCGTCGACGCGGATCAGCGAGCGCGCGACGCGGGTATAGAGCCGGCGCAGATTGTCGGCGCGACCACGCCGCGGCGTCGCCGCCGAACGCCTCGCGCCATCAGCGGCGCCGGCGAAGGCGAGGAACTCGCGCGCCGCGGCAGGCCTGCATCTCGATCAGCAGCGACTGGCAATTCGTGGATCACCATGCCGCGCGCCCCGCCGACCGGCTGGTGGCGCCATTCGGCCGGGCCGGCCCATCTCGTAGAGCGCGTGGCCGGTCTCGTGCAGCACCGCCATCAGCCCGTCGAAGAACCCGTCCTCGTCCCAGCGCGTGGTGACGCGCACGTCCTCGGGCACGCCGCGAGCAGAACGGGTGCAGCGTCTCGTCGAGCCGGCCGTGATGGAAGTCGAAGCCGAGCACGCGCATGAATCGCTCGGCAAGCGCCCGCTGCGCGGCGACCGGGAACGGGCCCTGCGGCACGACCGGCGCGGGCAGCGCGGCCTGGCGGGCGAGCGCGGCCTCGAGAATGTCGGGCAAGGTCGCCGCGAGGTCGGCGAACAGCGTGTCGATGCGTGCCGTCCGGGCCCCCGGCTCGTACAGATCCATCAGCGCCTCGTAGGGCGTGAGGCCGATCGCTGCGGCGCGCGCCGCGGCGCATTCGCGCTGCAGCGCGAGCAAGCCGCTCGAACGGCTCGCGAATGCGGGCGAAGTCGGCGGCGGGCCGCGCCTCGCGCCACGCCATCTGGCAGGCGGACGCCGCACGGGTCAGCGCGTCGACGAGGTCGCCATCCAGCGCGCTGGCATGGCGCCAGCGGTGGCGCATCTCGCGCAGATTGGCGTGGCGCCATGCGTCGAGCCCGCCCGCCTCGGCCTCCGCCGCGTCGAGCAGATCGCCGACGCGCGGGTCGGTCAGCATCTCATGGGTGGTCACGCGCAAAGCCGCCATCTGGCCGGCGCGCGCCTCGGCCCCGCCGGGCGGCATGTAGACCTGCATGTCCCAGCCGAGCAGGCGCTGCGCGTCGCCCAGCGCGGAGATGCGGCGGAAGCGGTCCTCCAGCGCTTCGTACGGCGCTCGGGTTTGCGCCGCGTGCCATGACGGTCACTCCCGGCGCCGGCGGTTGGCGAGGACGAAGATCGCCGCCAGCGCCACGGCCAGCGCGTACCAGGTGATCGCATATTGCAGATGGTTGTTGGGCAGGGCGTCAGCGTGCCGCCGCCGATCGGGTATTGGCCGGCGGGCGCGGCGGCGTCGGCCTCGACCAGCCACGGGCGCACCGGCGCGAGGCCGAGATGGGCGGCGATCCGGGCGACGTCCGGCGTGTACCACTGGTCCTTGCGCCGGCACGTTGTCCGGGGTGAACCAGCCGCGCGCCGGCGGCTGGGCGCGCAGCACGCCGGTCAGGTCGACGCGGCCCGCCGGGGCGTCGAGCCTGGGGACCGCCTGGGCCCGGCGGTCGCCGGGCACCCAGCCGCGATCGACCAGGGCGTAGCTGCCGTCGTCGAGCTTCAGCGGCGTCACGACGCGCCAGCCGCTTTCGCCGCGATGGGTGCGCGGACCGTACAGGACGCGCCTTGTCGTTCAGGAACGTGCCGGCGAGGCGGATCCGGCGGAGCGCGTAGTCGGCCGGCGCGACGGGCACGGTGGCAGGCGTCACCGGCGGGGCGGCGAGGCGCTGGGCCCGCTCGGCGATCAGCCCCTCCTTCCAGTGCAGACGCTCGACCTGCCAGGTGCCGAGCCCGATCAGGATCGCGAAGCCGCAGGAAGGCGAGCGCTGCCGACAGCGGGCGCGGCCGGAACCGGGCGGCGCCGCGCTCAGCCGCCATCGTATTCATGGCGCAGATTCTTGTAGTGGATGGCGACGAGAAGCGCCTTCGCCGGGCGCAGCAGCCCGAGGGCGAGGCCGAGGATCACCACCGGCCAGACCGCGACATGGACCCACATCGGCGGGGAGGCGTACACCTCGACCAGGATGGCGAGCGGCACGACCAGCGCGCCCAGGATGAAGATCAGGAACACCGCCGGACCGTCGCCCGAATCGTGCGCGCTCGAGATCGAGGCCGCACACCTCGCAGCGCGGCACGACGTCGAGGAATCCCTTGAAGAGGCGGCCGCGCCCGCAGCGCGGGCAGCGGCACGCGAAGTCCGGCGGAAACGGGAGAGACAGGCGCGTAGGACGGCTCAGCCATGCCCCGCCAGGGCGTACTGGCCGTGGCTGCCCCACCAGTAGATGCAGGTGAACAGGAACAGCCAGACCACGTCGACGAAGTGCCAGTACCACGCCGCCGCCTCGAACCCGAAATGGTGCGTCGGGCGTGAAATGCCCCGCCTTGGCGCGGAAGAAGCACACGATCAGGAAGATCGTGCCGACGATCACGTGGAAGCCGTGGAACCCGGTCGCCATGAAGAAGGTGGTCGGGTAGATGCCGCCGGCGAACTTGAACGCGGCGTGCGCAGTACTCGTAGGCCTGGACGCGAGGTGAAGGTGAGGCCGAGCAGGATGGTGAGCGCGAGGCCCTGCAGCATCTGCTTGCGGTCGCCCTCGCGCAGCGCGTGGTGCGCCCAGGTCACGGTGACGCCCGACATCAGCAGGATCAGCGTGTTGAGGAAGGGCAGCTCCCACGGGTCGAACACGTGGGTGCCGGGCGGCGGCCAGGTGTGGCCGATCGCGGCCGACGGGAAGAGGCTGGCGTTGAAGTACGCCCAGAACCACGCGACGAAGAACATCACCTCGGACGCGATGAACAGCGCCATGCCGTAGCGCAGGCCGATCTGGACCACCGGCGTGTGATGCCCCTGGAACGTCGCCTCGCGGATCACGTCGCGCCACCACATCGCCATGGTCAGCAGCACGAGCAGGAAGCCGAGCGCGACCACCCACCACACGCCCGAGTGCATGTAGATCACGCCGCCCGTGGTCAGCACGCCGGCCGCAATGGCACCGACGATCGGCCACGGGCTGGGATCGACCAGATGGTAGGGATGCTTGTGGCCGGCGTGGCCCGCCTCGTGGCCGGCGGCGGTCGCTTCTGCAGGAGCCATGATCCGTTCCGTCATTGATTATCGGTTGGCGCGCTTGGGGCCTCCTAAGACCCCGGTCCCAGGCGCACGAAAGTGAGTATGTAGAACAAGACGACGATCGCCGCGAGCGCCAAGGCGAGCGCCAGGTTGCGGCCGCGCCGCTTGTTGTTCCCGCCGTCGCGATCCGCCACCGCGCCCATCCCCGTCACGCGTGCCATGCGATCAGTCGGTCCGCCATCAGCAGCGCGAACAACAGGAACAGATAGAGGATCGAGAAGGCGAACATGCGCCGGGCGTTCCGCTCGGACCCGTCGCGCACGACCGCGACGGCCGAGGCGACGAACACGGCCGACAGCGCCGCCGCCGCCGCACCGTAGATCCAGCTCGCGATGCCGAGCATCGCCGGCGCCACGGTGACCGGCGCCAGCAGCACGGTGTAGATCAGCATCTGGCGGCGCGTCTCGCGCGGCGCCGGCCACCACCGGCAGCATCGGCACGCCCGCGTTTGCGTACTCGTCCGACTTGTAGAGCGCGAGCGCCCAGAAATGCGGCGGCGTCCACATGAAGATCATGGCGAACAGCACCGCGGCGCCGAGCGTCGACGTCGCCGGTCACCGCCGCCCAGCCGATCATCGGCGGGAACGCGCCGGCCGCGCCGCCGATGACGATGTTCTGCGGCGTCCGGCGCTTGAGCCACATGGTGTAGACGAACACGTAGAACCCGATGGCCGCGGCCAGCAGCGCCGCCGCCGTCCAGTTGACGCCGATCCCCATCAGCGAGACCGACGCCGACCGCCAGCACCGCCGCCGAAGCCGAGCGCCGCGCCCGGCTCCATCCGCCCGGCCGGCAGCGGCCGGTCGCGCGTGCGGCGCATCTTCGCGTCGATGTCGCGCTCGTACCACATGTTGATGGCGCCCGAGGCCCCCGCCCCGACCGCGATGCACAGCACCGCGACGAAGGCGACCACCGGGTGCAGCGTGCCCGGCGCCATCACCATGCCGGCGATGCCGGTGAACACCACCAGCGACATCACGCGCGGCTTCAGGAGCGCGACGATAGTCGCCGACCGCGGCCGCCGCCGTCTGCGACCGCGGCGGCGCGCCGGCGTCAGCTCGATCGCGCCTTCGAGCCAAGTCCCGTCCTCCCTAGTGCGCGGTGGTCGAGCCGATCTGCGGCAGCTCGTCATAGGAGTGGAAGGGCGGCGGCGACGGAGAGCGTCCATTCCAGCGTGGTTGCGCCCACGCCCCACGGATTCTCGGCCACGCGCTCGCCCGAGGTGAAGGTGCGCCAGCAGACATAGAGGAAGATCAGCACGCCGGCGGCCGAGATGTAGGACGCCGATCGAGGCGACCATGTTCCAGCCGGCGAAGGCGTCGGGATAGTCCGGGATGCGGCGCGGCATGCCGGCCAGCCCCAGGAAGTGCATCGGGAAGAAGGTCAGGTTGACGCCGATGAAGGTCACCCAGAAATGCAGCCGGCCCAGCGCCTCGGGATAGCGCCGGCCGCACATCTTGGGCAGCCAGTAGTAGAACCCGGCGAAGATGGAGAACACCGCGCCGAGCGACAGCACGTAGTGGAAGTGCGCCACCACGTAGTAGGTGTCCTGCAGCACGGTGTCGACGCCGGCATTCGCCAGCACCACGCCGGTCACGCCGCCGACGACGAACAGGAAGATGAAGCCGATCGCCCACAGCATCGGCGTGTCGAACCGGATCGACCCGCCCCACATGGTGGCGATCCACGAGAAGATCTTGATGCCGGTGGGCACCGCGATCACCATCGTCGCCGCGGTGAAGTAGGCCTTGGTGTCGACGGCGAGGCCGATGGTGAACATGTGGTGCGCCCACACGATGAAGCCGATGAAGCCGATCGAGACCATGGCGTAGGCCATGCCGAGATAGCCGAACACCGGCTTCTTCGAGAAGGTCGAGACGACCTGGCTGATGATGCCGAAGCCCGGCAGGATCAGGATGTAGACCTCGGGGTGGCCGAAGAACCAGAACAGATGCTGGAACAGCAGCGGGTCGCCGCCGCCCTCGGCCTTGAAGAAGGCGGTGCCGAAATTGCGGTCGGTCAGCAGCATGGTGATCGCGCCGGCCAGCACCGGCAGCGCCAGCAGCAGCAGGAACGCCGTCACCAGGATCGACCACACGAACAGCGGCATCTTGTGCAGCGTCATGCCCGGCGCGCGCATGTTGAAGATCGTGGTGATGAAGTTGATCGCGCCCAGGATCGACGACGCGCCCGCGAGGTGCAGGCTGAAGATCGTCAGGTCGACCGCCGGCCCCGGGTGCCCCAGGCTCGACGACAAGCGGCGGATAGATCGTCCAGCCGGTGCCCGCGCCGCCGACGAAGAAGGTCGAAATCAGCAGCAGGAAGGCCGGCACCAGCAGCCAGAAGCTGATGTTGTTCATGCGCGGGAACGCCATGTCCGGCGCGCCGATCATCAGGGCACGATCCAGTTGCCGAACCCGCCGATCATCGCCGGCATGACCACGAAGAACACCATGATCAGCCCGTGCGCCGTGACCAGCGAGTTGAAGACCTGGTGGTTGGCGAAGATACTGCGTGCCGGGCTCGGCCAGCTCGAGCCGGAACAGGATCGAGATGACGCCGCCGATGACCGCCGCGCACGACCGCGAACACCAGGTACATCGTGCCGATGTCCTTGTGGTTCGTGGAGTAGACGAAGCGGCGCCAGCCCGTCGGATGACCGGCGTGCGTGGGCAGCGTGGGCGGCTGAAGTCATGACGTCGTTCCTTCAGAACTCTGTCTCTAGCGCGCGGCGGCGGCGTCGCGCGACGCGATGCGGGTGGCCGCTGGGCGCGGCCGGCTGCGGCGTCGGCGAACTTCTTCTTCGCGGCGGCGACCCAGCTTGTCGAAATCGGCCTTGGTCACCGCCTCCACCTCGATCGGCATGAAGCCGTGATTGACGCCGCACAGCTCGGAGCACTGGCCGTAATAGGTGCCGACTTGCTCGACCTTGAACCAGGTCTCGTTCAGCCGGCCGGGCACGGCGTCCTCTTCACGCCGAAGGACGGCACGGCCCAGGATGGATCACGTCCGACGAGGTGATCGACGACGCGCACCGTCGCGCCGACCGGCACGACGACGCGGTTGTCGACCGTCGAGCAGGCGCGGCTGGCCGGGCTTCAGGTCGGCGTCCTGCACCAGCGTGGAATCGAAGCCGAAATTGCCGTTGTCGGGATATTCGTAGGACCAGTACCACTGGTGGCCGATCGCCTTGATGGTCATGTCGGACTTGGGGATGCACGTCCTCGGCGTAGAGCAGCTTGAAGGACGGGATCGCGATCAGCACCAGCACGATCACCGGCATCGTCGGTCCAGAGCACCTCGATCACCGTGTTGTGGCGTGCGCGTCGAGGGCGTCGGGTGCTTGCGCTCGCCGAAGTTCAGGATCACGTAGCCGAGCAGCACGAGCACCAGCAGCACGATCAGCGTGATGACCACCAGCAGGATGTCATGGAACGATTCGAGCTCGTGCATGATCGGCGTCGCCGCCGGCTGCAGCCCGATCTCCCACGGCCGCGGCTGGGTGGCGTGCGCGGCCAGCGGCAGGAAGGCGGCGGCGCCCGCGCCGAAGGCGGCGCAGACGGCGAGGAAAGCGTTGCGTAGCGGCGTCACGATGCTGATCCGTTCTCCGAAGGTTCGGCGAGGCGGCCCCCTGGTCGTCCGCGGACGCTCGGGTCCGCGGTGCCGCGCCGGTCGAGGCGTGCGCGTCGGCATAAATACCCGAGCATCCTATCCCAGGGCAAGAAGCGCCACGCGCGGGCGCTGCCCCTCTCGCCCCGGCGCAGGGCCAATGTACAGCGCCGCGCCGGCGCTCCGGACCGGGACCCGCCGTCTCGCGACTTTATGTCGCAATTTCCGATACTTGGCGGAGATCGGATGAAGCCGCCGCGCGACTGCGGGTGACAATCGTTCGCGCCGGCTCCATATAGGACGGGCCACGCCCTTTCCGCGCCGCACCACGGAGGCGTCCGATGACCGACCTCGCCCGCACCGACGACCTGTTCTTCACCCGCACCGGCATGGACCGTTCCCGCGTCGACGACATCGTGGGCGAGGCGCTGAACGGCGCCGACGACGGCGAGCTGTATCTCGAATACCGCCAGTCCGAATCGGTGGCGTTCGACGACGGGCGCATGCGCGCCGCGAGCTTCGACACCGGCCAGGGATTCGGGCTGCGCGCCGTCGCGGGCGAGGCGCAGGGCTACGCCCACGCCTCGGAGCTCTCCGAGGAGGCGATCCGCCGCGCCGCCGAGACGGTGACGGCGGTGCGCGCCGGCCGGTCGGGGCACGCTGGCCGAGGGGCCGCGCGGCACCAACCGCTCGCTCTACACCGACGCCAACCCGCTGGGCGACGTGCCGTTCGAGGCGAAGGCCAAGCTGCTGGCCGAGATCGACGCCTATGCCCGCAAGCTCGACCCGCGCGTGCGCCAGGTGACGGTGTCGCTCGCCGGCGAATGGCAGGCGATCCGCATCGTGCGCGCCGACGGCCGCCACGCCGCCGACATCCGCCCGCTGGTCCGGCTCAACGTCTCGGTCGTGGTCGGCGACGGCGACCGGATGGAAACGGGCAGCCACGGCACCGGCGGGCGCACCTCCTACGAGGCCTATATCCGGCCCGAGGCGTGGCAGGCCCAGGTGCGCGAGGCGCTGCGCCAGGCGCTGGTCAATCTCGGCTCGGTCGCCGCGCCGGCCGGCGAGATGCCGGTGGTGCTGGGCCCGGGCTGGCCCGGCATCCTGCTGCACGAGGCGATCGGCCACGGGCTCGAGGGCGACTTCAACCGCAAGAAGACCTCGGCCTTCGCCGGCCTGCTGGGCGAGCGCATCGCGTCGCCCGGCGTGACGGTGGTCGACGACGGCACGATCGCCGACCGGCGCGGCTCGCTCACCATCGACGACGAGGGCACGCCGTCCGGCCGCACGGTGCTGATCGAGGACGGCATCCTCAAGGGCTACATGCAGGACCGGCTGAACGCCCGGCTGATGGGCATGGAGCCGACCGGCAACGGCCGGCGCGAGATCCTTCGCCCACGCCCCGATGCCGCGCATGACCAACACCTACATGCTGGCCGGCGACAAGGACCCGGCGGAGATCATCCGCTCGGTCAAGAAGGGCCTTTACGCCGTCAATTTCGGCGGCGGCCAGGTCGACATCACCTCGGGCAAGTTCGTGTTCTCCGCCTCCGAGGCCTACCTGATCGAGGACGGCAAGATCGGCCCCGCCGGTGAAGGGCGCGACGCTGATCGGCAACGGGCCGGACGTGCTCACCCGCGTCTCGATGATCGGCAACGACATGACGCTCGACCCCGGCGTCGGCACCTGCGGCAAGGACGGCCAGGGCGTGCCGGTCGGCGTCGGCCAGCCGACCCTCAAGGTCGACCGGCTGACGGTGGGCGGCACGGCGGCGTAGGGGAGCGCTACAGGGACTGGGCGACCTCTTCCATCTGCTGGATCATGGTCCCCCAGCCCTCGAAGAACCCCATCTCCTCGTGCCGCGTACGGTCGGCGTCGTCCTTGTGGAGACAGCGCGCCGTGTAGCGCGTGCCGGCCCCCTCGTCCGCCAGCAGGAAAATGCCGGTCATGGCGAGCCACGGCGTCGCCGGGCGCCAGCCCGCGACGAGCATGGACGTCAAGACGATCCGCTCCATGGGCACGATCTCGAGGAATATGCCCGGATTGTCGCTTTCGCCGCCGTCCGGCCCGCTCATGTAGGTGTGGAGCGCGCCACCGCTGCGGAAATCGAACGCCCGGACTTCGGTGACCCACGGCTTCGGGCACCACCACTGCTTGAGAATGTCGGGATCGCTCCAGGCCCGCCACACCTTCGCGCGCGGCGCCGCGACGAAACGTGCGATCTCGAGGTCAAGGCTTGAGCCGTTCATCTTCGCGTTCCTCCAACAAGGCGTCCAGGCGGTCGAAACGGGCCTCCCAAAGCGTCCGCTGTTCGTTCAGCCAGCGTTGGGCCGCATCGAAGCGCTGGTCGATCCGGCAGGTCCGCACCCGACCGGTCTTTCCGCTTCGCACCAGCCCGCACCTTCAGGTGCTGGACCACGGACGGCAGCGAATCACGCGGCCGCTCGGGGCACGAGAAATAGTTTGGTGATCGCCTAAGTGTTTCCGCGCGCGAGCTTGCGCTCCTCCCACCCCTCGGCCAGCTCGACCGGCACGCCCGGCCGCATGGTCGCGGTGCGGATGGCGAGGGCGGACTTCACCACGCTGACATTCGGCGCGGCGGTGAGCTTGGAGGTGAGGAAGCGCTGATAGGCGTCCCAGTCGGTGGCGACGATCTTCAGCAGGAAATCCGTCTCGCCGGCCAGCATGTGGCATTCGCGCACCTCGGGCCAGCCGGCGACCAGCCGCTCGAACGCGGCGAGGTCGGCCTCCGCCTGGCTGTGCAGCCCGACATGGGCGAACACCGTGACGCCGAACCCGAGCTGCTCGGGGGCGAGCGCGGCGTGGTAGCCGCGGATGCAGCCCGTCTCCTCCAGCGCGCGCACGCGGCGCAGGCAGGGCGGCGGCGAGATGCCGGAGCGCCTGGCCAGCTCGACATTGGTCATGCGCCCGTCCTCCTGCAAATCGTGCAGGATGCGCAGGTCGATCCGGTCCAGCTTGACCCGGGCCAATTGCCCCTCCCCGGCGTGGTTGAAATTATATTAGCTATCTCGGCAATTATATTTCAAGGCGCGCGTCGTCGAAGGCGCCTTGCGCCCGCACACTTAATGCGGCTAGTACGCGGAATAGAGGACCCCCCACCCCAACCCTCCCCCTCAAGGGGGAGGGGCGAACACGCAGGCACGTGCGTCGATGTCGGACGTGATCGACGTAGCAATAAGGGCTGGTCGGACCGGGGTTCCCGCCCCCCTTGAGGGGGAGGGACAGGGAGGGGGGTCGAGCGGCGAGGCGATAGGTGACCAAGCAAACCCCGACCTGCTGGGTGGTGACCGACGGCTCGGTCGGGATGGAGAACCAGTGCGTCGGGCTCGCCCGGCTGATGGGGCTCGACCCGGTGGTCAAGCGCATTGCGCCGCGCGCGCCGTGGATCTGGCTGCCGCCCCGCCTGTGGCCCGCCCCGTTCGCCGCCCTGGGCAAGGAGGGCGACGACCTGACGCCGCCCTGGCCGCGCGTGCTGATCTCGGTCGGGCGGCGCTCGATCGCGCTCTCGATGGCGGTGCGGCGCGCCGCCAAGGGCGCGACCTTCACTGTGCAGCTCCAGAACCCGAAGGTTCCGCTCGACCGGTTCGACGTGGTGATCGTGCCGGCCCATGACGCCGTCGACGGGCCCAACGTGATCGTCACCAGGGGCGCGCTGCACGGCATCACCCCCGAGACGCTGGACGCGGCGGGCAACGCCTTCCGCACCCGCCTCGCCCCCCTGCCCCGCCCGCTGGTGGCGGTGCTGGTCGGCGGCACCAGCCGGTCCTACCGCGTCGGGCCGGACGAGGTGCGCCGGCTGGCCGCCGGGCTGCGCCAGGTGGCGGCCGAGACGAGCGCCGGCTTCGCCGTCACGCCGTCGCGCCGTACCGAGCCCGCCGCCGTCGCCGCGCTGCGCGAATCGCTGGCGGGGCTTCCCTGCGAGATCTGGGACGGCACCGGCGCGAATCCCTATCTCGGCTATCTGGCGCTCTGCGACGCTGTGATCGTCACCTGCAACTCGGTGAACATGATCACCGAATCCTGCGCGACCGGAAAGCCGGTGCACGTGTTCATGCTGGAGGGCGGCAACGCCCGCTTCCGGCGCTTCCACGACGCGTTCGCCGCGGCCGGCTATACGCGACCCTTCGCGGGCAGGCTGGAAAGCTGGTCCTACCCGCCCCTGCTCGAGACCGCGCGCGTCGCCATGGAAATCCGCCGCCGCCTGGGCTGGGACGGCGCCGAAGCCATGCAGTCGGCGCAAGGCAATTGATCTTTGGCCGGCCGCGCCGTAATAACGAGGTAACGCAGGGCGGCAGAACGGCGCGCGGATTTCCATAGGGAAATCGCCGGTTTTCGACCCCCTTCGGCGGAGCGAGGGACGCCGCCGGCGCAAGACGCCCCCAAATCACGGAGATGCCCGGCGCATGGCGCTCGACATCGAAACCTTCTCGAACGCAACCGGCGGCAACGCGGCCTACAAGGCGCTGTCGCACCCCGCCGCCGCCGCCGCCGGCCACACGCTCGCCGCGCGCCTCGCCCGCGCCCGCCGGCTCGCCGTCTACGACCCGCACGGGCTCGCCGCCGGCTTCGCCGCCCTGTTCGGCCTGCCGCGCGCGAGGATCGCCGGCACCTATGTCCAGGACATCGCCGCCATCGGGCTTGAGGTGCTGGGCACGCGTACGCTTCCCGTGACCGACCTCGCCGGCTCGGGCGCCGACGTGGTGTTCGTCGCCGCGTTCGACGCCGAGCGCACGGCGCGCCAGATCGCCCACCTGGTGCCCCCGGGCGCCGAGATCGCCACGCTGGACGAGATGCGGCTCGCCGACGACGTGCTGACCGCGCAAGGGCGCTATCTCGACCCGCTCAACTTCGCGACCAACTTCGCCTTCTTCCGCGACGCCGACGGCCGGCACACCAGGCTCGCCACCGCCAACTACTGGACGCGCTACGGCGCGACCAACGGCGCACTGTGGTGCCTGCTGTTCGACGCGGCGGGGGAGAAGCTGTGCGAGTGGCGCGAGACGCTGGACATCCCGGACGGCGCCATCGCCATCGATTCGCGCGACGTGCGCGCCCGCTTCGGGCTCGGCGACTTCACCGGCCAGCTTTTCGTCCATCGCGTCGGCGCGGCCGGCCACGACGTGGTCAAGTACGCGCTCGACACCTTCTCGGACGCAGGCGAGATCTCCTGCACCCACGACGCCAACGCCTGGCCGGCCGACCGCTATGCCGGCCTGCCCGCGCCGCGCGACGGCGAGCGGGTCGTCGTCTGGCTGCAGAACTCGCACCCCGCCCCGGTTCCCGCCGGCGCGGTGGGGCTCAACGTCATGGGCGGCGACGAAGTCGCGTGGCTCGACCGCGAGATCGCGCCCTTCGCGAGCTTCCCGCTCGACACGCGCGAGCTGCTGCCCGACGCCGCATGGCCGGCACAGATCGAGCTGCGCGCCGGGCGCCACATGGTGCGCCCGCGTTACGAGATCGCGCGACCGGGCGGGGCCCGCCGCATCGCCCACGTCAATGTCGAACGCGCCGACCTCAAGCCCGACCCGAAGATCGCCGAGCTCGGCAACCTGCTGGGCAAGGGCTTCATCCTGCCCGCGCCGGTCCTGCCACCGGATATCTGGGAATCGATCGCCCTGCCGACGCCGATGGCGACGACGCAGGCCGAGCTTCCCGCCGCGCTCGCCCTGATCGACGCGTCGGGGCACGAAGTCGCGCGCTACAGCTTCGGCCGGCTTCCGCGCGGCCACCGGGCGAGCCTTTCGGTCGATGCGCTGATGAAAGACGCCGGCAACCTGCCGTCCGGCTACGGCCACATGGAGCTGCTCTACGACTTCACCGAGGGCGGCGAGGCGGACGGGTGGCTGCACGGCCTCTTCCGCTATATCGACCGCGCAACCGGTGAGGCGGCCGAGACCAGCTTCGGCGCGCACGTCTTCAACACGGTGCTGACCTGGAAGTCCGAGCCGCAATCCTATTCCGGCCGGCCGCCGGGCCTGACGACGCGGCTGTTCCTGCGGCTGGGCGAAGCGCCCGACGAGACGCTGTGCCACCTGATCTATCCCGCCTCGACGCCGTGGCGCGCCACGTCCGACACCGCGTTGATCCTGCACGCCGCGGACGGCAGCGAGGTCGCGACGCGCCGGATCGAGATCCCCTGCGGCGGGTCGGTCCTGTGGCGCTACACCGAGACGTTCGACACGCCCACCCGCGCGCGCGCCGGTGCCAACGCCTACGTCGTCGTGCGCGACACGACCTGCCGGCTGTTCGGCTATCATGGGCTGGTCGGCACGAACGGCGCCTTCTCCCTCGATCACATGTTCGGATATTGACCATGCCCGACACCCGCCATTCCAAGGTCCTGATCCTCGGCTCCGGCCCGGCCGGCTACACCGCCGCGATCTATGCCGCGCGGGCGAGCCTGAAGCCGATGCTGATCTCGGGCCTGCAGCCGGGCGGGCAGATGTCGATCACCACCGAGGTCGAGAACTTCCCCGGCTTCGCCGACGTGATCCAGGGCCCGTGGCTGATGGAGCAGATGCGGGCCCAGGCCGAGCATGTCGGCACCGAGATGGTCAACGACCTGATCGTCGACGTCGACCTCTCGCGCCGGCCGTTCCGCTGCACCGGCGATTCCGGCGACATCTACACCTGCGACGCGCTGATCGTCGCGACCGGTGCGCAGGCGCGCTGGCTCGGGCTCGACAGCGAGAAGAAGTTCCAGGGCTTCGGCGTCTCGGCCTGCGCGACCTGCGACGGGTTCTTCTATCGCGGCAAGGAGGTTGCAGTGATCGGCGGCGGCAACACCGCCGTCGAGGAGGCGCTCTACCTCACCAACCACGCGACCAAGGTGACCTTGATCCACCGGCGCGATTCGCTGCGCGCCGAGAAGATCATGCAGGACCGGCTGTTCAAGAACCCCAAGATCGCGGTCGTGTGGGATTCGGTGGTCGAAGAGGTGAAGGGCACCGAGGCGCCGCATGGCGTCACCGGCCTCACCCTCCGCAATGTGACGACGGGCGATCTCGCACATCTCGCCATTGACGGGATGTTCGTCGCCATCGGCCACGATCCCGCGACCGCTTTGTTCAAGGGCAAGCTGGCGATGGATGGCGAGGGCTACCTGGTCACGCGCCCGGATTCGACCGTGACCAGCGTCGACGGCGTGTTCGCCGCGGGCGACGTGCAGGACAAGATCTTCCGCCAGGCGGTGACCGCCGCGGGATCGGGCTGCATGGCGGCGCTGGAGGCCGAGCGCTTCCTCGCCGGCGCCGGGGTCGAATCTATTCCGGCGGCGAGCTGGTAGCGGCCACCGCGGGGGGACGGGCATGATGGACTGGGACAAGCTGCGCGTGTTCCACGCCGTCGCCCAGGCCGGCAGCTTCACCCATGCCGGCGAGACGCTGGGCCTGTCGCCGTCGTCCATCAGCCGCCAGATCGCCGCGCTGGAGGAAGGGCTCGCCGTCTCGCTGTTCCACCGCCACGCGCGCGGGCTGCAGCTCACCGAGCAGGGCGAGACGCTGTACGAGGTGGCGAAGGACGTGTTCTCGCGCCTCGCCATGGCCGAGACGATGGTGTCGGAGGCGCGCGACAAGCCGACCGGGTCGCTCCGCATCACCACGCCGGTCGGGTTCGGCTCGACCTGGCTCACCGAGCGTCTGGGCGAGTTCATCGAGCGCTACCCCGACATCCAGCTTTCCATCGTGGTGTCGGAGGACGAGCTCGACGTCTCGATGCGCGAGGCCGACGTGGCGGTGCGGATCGGCAAGCCCACCCAGCCCGACCTGGTGCAGCGCAAGCTGGTGACCATGAGCCACGCCGTCTACGCGTCGCCCACCTACCTGCACGAGTACGGCACGCCGCACTCCTACCGCGACCTCGACAACCACCGGTTGCTGGCGTTCGACGAGACGCTGCACCCGCCCTTCTCCAACATCAACTGGCTGCTGGCGGCGGGACGGCGCGACGGCACCCGGCGAAAGCCCGTGCTGCGCGTCAACAACGTGTACGGCATCTTCCGCGCCGCGGTGGCCGGGCTGGGCATCGCCTCGCTGCCCGAATATATGGGCCGGGCGTCGCGCGACCTGGTGCCCATCATGCCCGACGCCGAGGGGCCGAACTACGATCTTTACCTTGTCTATCCGGAAGAGTTGCGAAACTCGAAGCGCATCGGGGTGTTTCGCGACTTCATCGTCCGCAAGATCGGCGAGATGCGGCTGTAAGACACTGATTTGTCACACGTTTCTGCCATGCAAAATTGCAAGCCCGGCTTGCTGACTTAGCACTGGCGCGGCGGCCTTCTGGAACTTATCTAGCTCCTCACGAGATTGCTGCGGCGCAAAACTTCCCGCTGCAGCCGGTTTGTTCGAGTTTGGTTCCGCGTTCGTGCCATGACGCGGTGCGGAATCGCCAAGTTCGGGTGCAATGCCCGAAGAGGGGTCTTCGGACCCTACGTCTCCCAGACGTGAAGCCTCCCTGTTACACTTGCCGGGCCTTCGGGCCCGGCAATTTTTTTGCCCTCGACGGCTCGGTGCGCGCGCCATTCGTGCGGCCGCGGCCAAGCGCGGCCCCTGCGTTCCCTCATGCTCGGTTCCGGGGGAATCGATCTTCCGATGGACAATGTCAACCAGACGGTGAAGCATGACCGCTGGCGGGTCGAACGCCCGGAGCGTTCACGCTGGCGGAGGCGCGTGCCGGCCGCCGTGGACCGGATGTGCGCCCGAACGGCGAGCCATGGATGGAATGTCCGTCGATTTCGACATCTCGCGGCTCGATCGCGACTTTCTCGAGAACCCGTTCCCTGTGTACAGGGCGCTCCGCGAGACGGACCCCGTGCATCGCAACGAGGACGGCTCCTACTTCCTGACCCGCCACGCGGACCTGGAGACCGCCTACAAGCACCCGGCGATGAGTTCGGACAAGCGGGTCGACTTCAAGCCCAACCTGGGCGCGAGCCCGCTCTACACCCATCACACGACCAGCCTGGTCTTCAACGACGATCCCTACCACAGGCGCGTGCGCAAGCTTCTCGCCGCCGCCTTCACGCCGAAGCGGCTCCGGGAGCTCGAACCCCGCATCCACCGGGTCGTCGACGGGCTGCTGGATTCGCTGGAAGAGCGGGGCACGTTCGAGCTGATGGACGATTATGCGCTCGTCCTGCCGACCGAGATCATCGCCGACATGCTCGGCGTGCACCACGAGCGCCGCCACCTCTTGCGCGACTACTCGGTCAAGATCCTGGCGGCGCTCGACCCCGTGATTTCCCGGGAGACATTCGAGGCCGGCAATGCGGCCGTCGAGGAATTCGGCGCCTATCTCGCCGAGCTGATCGCCGCGCGGCGACGGAATCCCGACGCGGCGGGTCAGGGCGAGGTTCTCGCCGCCCTGATCTTCGGCGAGGTCGACGGCGAGCGGCTGAGCGACGCGGAGCTGATCCACAATTGCATCTTCCTGCTCAACGCCGGCCACGAGACGACGGCGAACCTGACGGCGAACGCGATCTGCCTGTTGATGGACCATCCGGACCAGCGCCGGCGCCTCCTGCACGATCCGGGCCTGATCGACCCCTGCATCGAGGAGTGCCTGCGCTACGACAGCCCGGTGCAGCTCGGCAATCGCCGGGCCACGGCGGACGTCGCGCTGGACGGCGCGACGATTCCCGCGGGCACGTTCCTTCACCTCGCGATCGGCGGCGCCAACCGCGATCCGGCGGCGTTCGCGGACCCGGAGCGGTTCGACATCGGACGCGCGCAAAATCCGCACCACGCCTTCGCCGGCGGCAAGCATATCTGCCTTGGTGCGGCACTCTCCAAGATCGAAGGCCGGGTCGCGGTCGGCAAGTTCATCCAGCGCTTTCCGGAAGCGCGGCCGGACGGCTCGCGCGAGCGCCTGCTGCGCGCCCGCTTCCGCGGCTACGCCCGCGTGCCATTGGCCGCCCGCTAAGGGGGAGGAAAGGAGGGGGGCGGCCCCCTAGGCGTGACTATACGTCCGGGGATTCGACGGTAAAATCGACAGGTATAAACCCGCGTCGCAGCCGGAAAGGGAGGCTCACCCGATGAAGCGCCTGTTCGTGGCGCGGGCCGGCTGCGAGGCGCACGGGCGACGCCGGTGGAGCCGGTTTCCGCGAACGCCGGCCGATCGCTATGTATAGAGGCAATGTCGCGTTCGCGGCGTCCTGCGACACGGCCGCGACGCAATGCCAGCCGAGGCCGTATACTGTCCCGGCTGGCCAGATATAGGAGACGGACCATGGCTTCCAACGCGCCTGCCACCCACAATATCGATCCCTTGCGCCAGGACTTCTACAAGAAGATCGGCAAGGACAATCTCGCGCCGCTGTGGGAGGTCCTTCATACCCTGGTCACGGCCGAGCCGGCGACGCGCACCCAGGCGCACGTCTGGAAATACGACGAGCTGCGGCCCTTCCTGATCGAAGTCCTGCGATCTCATCACGGCGAAGGAGGCCGAGCGGCGCGTCCTCGTTCTGGAAAACCCGGCGCTCCGGGGCCAGTCGCGGGCGACCAACAGCCTGTTCGCCGGATTGCAGATCATCCAGCCGGGCGAGATCGCGCCGCCGCACCGCCATATGGCCGCCGCCCTGCGCTTCGTGATCGAGGGCGAGGGCGCCTACACCGCGGTCAACGGCGAGCGGACCTTCATGCATGCCGGCGACTTCGTCATCACGCCGTCCTGGACCTGGCACGATCACGGCAATGTCGGCAAGGGCCCGATGGTCTGGCTCGACGGGCTCGACATGCACATGGTGAATTTCTTCGAGACCAGCTTCCGCGAAGGGCACGAGGATTTCGACAAGGGCAAGGGCCATGACCTCGACCGGCCCGACGACGACTCGTTCGCCCGCTACGGCAACAACCTGGTGCCGGTGGACGACGAGCACCATGCGCACACCTCGCCGATCTTCAACTACCCCTACGACCGCACGCGCGAAGCGCTCGAGAAGATGAAGCGGCGCGACGCCTGGGACAAGTGGCACGGGCTGCTGCTGAAATACGTCAACCCGAAGAACGGCGACTACGCCATGCCCACCATCGCCACGTTCATCCAGCTTCTGCCCAAGGGATTCAAGACCCAGCCCCTGCGGACGACGTCGAGCAGCGTGTTCGTCTGCACCGAAGGCCACGGCACCACGACCGTCGAAGGCAAGACGCTCGCGTGGGGCCCGCGCGACATCTTCGTCGTGCCGAGCTGGGCGCGGTTCAGCCACGACGCGTCCGACGAGTCGGTGCTGTTCAGCTTTTCGGACCGCGGGGTGCAGGAAAAGCTCGGCTATTACCGCGAGCAGAAGTTCGACGCGTAGCCGTCGCACGCGCCAGCGCTATGCGACCGCCTGGTGCGGGCGCGGATGGCTGCGCCAGTACGCGATGGAGCGGTAGCGCGGCGCGAGCGACGGCGGCAGCCGCCCCTCATAGCCCGGGGTCATCAGCCACAGGCGCAGCAGCCGCCGCTTGCGCGCGGGATCGGCATGGTCCTCGTACTCGGTGCGCGAATGCAGCGTCACGTGGTTGTTGAGGAACTGCATGTCGCCCTGGCGGAAATCCATGTCGAGGCGGAACTCGTCGGAGGCGGCGAGCGCCTCGACCATGTCGAGCGCCGCCACCTGGTCGGCGGTCAGGCGGGGCACCTCGGGGAAGCGCTGGCCGGAATTTACGTAGGTACGGCCGTGCTGGAAGAAGGGGCGGCCCTCGTAAAGCTGGAACATCGGCTCGACGAAGTACGGCGCCTCGCCGGGCGCCTCCTCGGCCCGGGCGTCGACGGTGAACGGCCGGTACAGGGCAGCCGCCAGGTCGGGCCGGCGCGCGGCGATCTCGTTGTGGATCGCCACCGAGCTTGCGATGCAGCTCAGCCCGCCCGCCTTCGCCGGATGGTAGCAGAGGAGGCCGACGACATTGCCCTGGTCGCAATGGAACGGCAAGTATGACCGGGTCTGGTAGCCGCGCGCGGTATGGTCGCTCCGATAGTCGCGGCTGAGATCGACCACGTGGCCGAGCAGGTCGCCCATCGCGTTCTGCGCCAGCGGCCGGCCGAGATGCATCCCGATGCCCCAGTAGATGAGGCCGGCATCCGCCTCGCTATAGCGGGCGAGCGGGAGTCCGCGGATCAGCACGAAGCCGCGGCCGGTCTCCAGCTCGCCCAGGATGGCGGCCAGGGTCGCGCCGAAGCGCGGCAGGGGAAAGTCGTCCCGGCCCAACTCGGGGATGGTGCGCCCCCGCGCCCGCGCCGCGCGCAGGGCCGCCTCCAGCTCCGCGATGTCGGCGTCGGTCAGTCGATAGATCCATTCGTCCGACCGGGCCAAGTCGCGCCCTTTCCAGGCGCTGGGGGCCGCGATGGCGGCGATGTTCCCGTTGTCCATGGCGTACCTTCGAGCCCGGGGCGCGCGGGCTACAGCTTGCCGGGATCGACGCGGTCGTAGATCTCGCGCTTGAACACGGCGACGTACTTGTCCAGGTCGCCGCCGATCTCGGCCGCCAGCGGCTTCCACTTCTCGAGGTTCTTGCGGTAGGCCGCGAGCAGCCGCGCGGGGTCCTTCGCGCCGCGCTTCTTCAGGAGATCGGGCAGGAGCTTCGCCTCGCGCTCGGCGTTGCGCTTGATCGCGGCGAGCACGTCGGGCCCCGGCGGGTGGAACGTCACGCCCTTCAATTCGGCCTCCTTGCGCACCTCCTTGTCGGTCTGCTCGTAGGCGACGAGCTGGGCCCTGGCGCTCGCCATCGGCACGTTGCGCCAGATGATGTCGCGGTCCTTCTGCGACAGCCCATGCCAGGTCTTGCGGTTCATCACGAACAGCGCCAGGGCGCTCGCCATCCCCATCGGCGCGGTGAGCACGTTCTTGGCCACGTCGACGAGCTGGTAGGCGCGCAGCCACGCGACCGGAGCGCAAGCGCAATCGAGCACGCCGCGCCCGATCGCCTGCACCATGTCGGCCGGGCCGATGCTGATCGGCACGGCGCCGAGCCCGGACATCAGCCGCGTCTCGGCGCCCGTCGCGCGCACCTTGAGGCCTTCGATGTCGGCCAGCGTCTTCACCGGCTTCTTGCAGATCAGGTTGAACGGCGTGCTGGAATAGCCGGCGCCGAGATACAGCCCGTTCGCCTTGCGGTACTCGGCCAGGCATTCGGGACAGTCGAACAGGATCGTCTCGATCGTCGCCCCGGTCACCTGCACCGGGTCGTCGCCGAAGAACTGGGCGTCGAACAGCACGTTGTTGTTGACCAGCGACGAGCGCTGGAAGACCGGCGTGATGAAGGCCGCATCCACCAGCGAATCTTGGAGCCCGTCGAGCGCGGCGCTCATCGAGATCACCTGCCCGCCGGCGAGGACGGACCAGTTCATCGAGCCGCCGGACTGCTTGCTGACCGCGGCGAAGTACGGCACCGCCGCCTCGGAGATCACCGGGTTCTTCGCCGGAATGCCGGCGCCAAACACCAGATCCTTGGCCGGCGCCGGTGCCGCGGCGCCCAGCATGGCGAGGGCAGCCGCAACGAAGCCCAGCCCTGTCCCGATCTGTCGCGCCATTGCCGGTCCCTCCCTGTTCGTCCGGCCGCACGGGCCGCACCATTGGGATCATCGTGCGGCAGCCGGGCGCGGGTGGCAATGGCTCTGTTTTCCGGAACCGATCCGGCCCCGGCTCAATCCCGACCGGAGGCGCGGAGCCTCGCCCAGTCGGGCACCATCAGTCCCGGAACCAGCAGCGGCGCTGTCGCCGGCGGCGCGATGGAACTCTACGTCCTGAACGCCGGCACGATCTCCTTGCCCATGAGACG
The DNA here is from genome assembly GCA_963826605.1 of uncultured Alphaproteobacteria bacterium. Taxonomy (GTDB): domain Bacteria; phylum Pseudomonadota; class Alphaproteobacteria; order MPNO01; family DASWLB01; genus CAWGHZ01. The sequence continues at coordinate 283,202 of CAWGXN010000001.1, read as the reverse complement.
GATGGACTTGTCCACGAGCTCGCGCGGCATGCGGCCGATCTCGTGGTTGGCGGCGAAGATGTCGTAGCCGATCAGCTTCTTGCCCGCCTCCAGCCGGCGCGCCACCGTCTCCGGGCTGCCGACCAGGGCAAGGCCCGTCTCGATCGTGAAGTCGTAGTCCTTCGCGGCGCGGCCGATCGCTTCGCCGCGCGCCTTGTCGTCCGGCCGTTCGGAGTCGCGCCCCATGCCGCGCGCATGCGTGCCCCAGCCGATGCGCGTCTTCTCGATCGGCCCGCCGCCGAAGAACACCGGCGAGCCCTCGCGCGAGACCAGGAACTCCTTCGCCTCCTCCTCCGCCTTGGCGTCGGTCTCGGCGACGTGCACCTGGCGCTGCAGGAAGACGCGCGGCATCGGGCCGGGATGGCTGCACTCGCGCCAGATCTTGCGGTACAGCTCGAACTTGCGCGCCACCACCTCGTCGGTGTCGAGGTTCTGCGACACGTTGTAGTTGTTGCGCGCGGCGAACTCGATCGCGGCATCGGAATGCACCGCCGCCCAGATCGGCGGGTACGGCTTCTGGTAGGGCTTCGGCTGGGGCAGCGCCTCGTCGAAATGGAAGAACTTGCCGTCATAGGTCACCTGGTCCTGCGTCCAGGCCATCTTGACGATGTCCAGCACCTCGCCGGAGATGGCGGCGCGCTGGTAGTAGTCGACGCCCCAGCGCATGAACTCGTGCTCGTGCACGCCGATGCCGGTGCCGAACTCGACGCGCCCGTGCGAGAGCTGGTCGAGCATCGCCACCTCCTGGGCGAGGCGCATCGGGTGGTAGAGGGGGAGCTGCCACATCATCGCGCCGACGCGCAGCCGCTCGGTCGCGCGCGCGACGGCGGTCAAATAGACCGACGGCGCGGTGATGCGCCCGACCGGCGAGTTCTGGTGCTCGATCACGAAATAGGAGTGCCAGCCCTCCTCGTCGAGCCGCTGGGCGAGGCGGATGTGCTCGTCATACACCTCGGCCATGGCGTCCGGCGCTTCCTTGTAGCCGCCGACCGCGTCCCAGAACGCGAGATCGATCTTGGTCATGTGGTCCTTCCCTCACCCCAATCCCGCATGGTCATTGCGAGCGCAGCGAAGCATTCCAGAGGTCTTGGAGCGCACCTGGATTGCTTCGTTGCTGGGCTCCTCGCAATGACGAGCAGGTTGCTGTTCCCTACGCCGCGATGCGCGGCTCGCGGTTCCTGAGCTTGGGCATCACCTCGCCGGCGAACAGCCGGAGCGAGCGCAGCGCCTGCTCGTGGGTGATCCCGCCGAAGAAGAAGGTGCAGTCGAGCTGGTCGAAGCCCATCGCGTCCTGCGCGCGCTCGAGGATCGACAGCGCCTCGTCCGGCGTCGAGGCGATGGTGCGCAGCTCGGCCACCATCTTGTCGACGTCGGTTGCCGCCCTCGGCCGCTTCGGCGCGCACCGGGTCCTTCAGCGCGTCCCGATCGCCACGCAGCCGCTCCATCGTGTGGGTGGTGGCGCCGACATAGCGTCGCCAGGCGTTGCCGGCGATCTCGCGCGCCTCCTTCTTGGTCTCGGCGAGCACGCAATGGTAGTGCGTGGCGATCCGCCCGTTTCCGGGGCGGCCCGACTTGGCCCAGGCCTCGCGGTAGATCTTGTTGTTGGTGACCAGGAGCTCGACCGAGCGGTAGGCGACGGTCAGGATCGAATGGCCGTTGCGCCCGGCCCAGTCGAAGCTCGCCGGAGTCTGCGAGCAGGACAGCCACACCGGCGGGTGCGGGCGCTGCTCGGGCCGCGGCCAGAGCTGCAGCTCGTCGTACTGGTAGAACTTGCCCTTGTGGCTGAACGGCTCGCCCGACCAGGCCTTGAGGATCACCTCGAGCCCTTCGAGCATGCGCGCCTGCGAATCGGTGCGCGGGATGTGCAGCCGGTCATAGTCGAACTCGACGAAGCCGCGGCCGATGCCGAACTCGACCCGCCCGCCCGACATCAGGTCGACCATCGCGAGCTGCTCGGCGATCTCGATCGGGTTGTGCAGCGGCAGCACGACGATCGACGTGCCGAGCCGCGCCGTCTTGGTGCGCTGCGACAGCCCGGCCAGCATGGTCGGCGGCGACGGGATGATGCCGCCATAGGGATCGAAATGATGCTCGTTCGCCCACAGCGAATCGAAGCCCAGCGCCTCCGATTCGGCCAGCAGGTCGAGCCAGCGGCGCATCAGCTGGCCGGGCGTCCCGTCCACGTCGGGAAAGAAGGTGGGCAGGCAGAAATGTCCGAACTTCATCGATGCTTCCTCCGCTACGCGCTGGGCCGGGCGCGAGCGTACCCGTTCCCGGCGCCGAACGGAACGAGGGTTTCGCCGCGGGAGGCGGGCGCGCCGCGCCCTCAGCGCGCCGGCTGGAACCGGCGGGCGGTGCGGGTGGTGAGGCCGGGACGGCCGGTGCGGCGCGACTGGTCGATCAGCGACTGGACGTGCGCCTCGGCGGTGCGCGGCTCGTAGAGCGGCGGGTTGCCCGGCCCCTGGCAGGTCTCCAGGCATTCCACGACGGTCGTGCCGTGCGGATAGACGAAGAAGGGCGAGGAGATGCGCGACGCGTCCGACGTGTTGAGCGCGCGGTGCAGGCTGGGCAGGTACAAATCGTTCGTCCAGATCGCGAACAGATCGCCGATATTGACCACGAACGTGCCGGGCACGGGCGGCACGTCGATCCAGGTGCCGGCGGCGTTGCGCACCTGCAGCCCGCCCAGCGCGTCCTGCGACAGCAGCGTGAACGAGCCATAGTCGGAATGCGGCGAGATCGACCATTGCGTCGGCACGCGCCGCCCCCGGAAGGGCGGGTACCAGTTGAACACGAAGCTGCAGCCGAGATAGCGGTGCATCGCGTCGAAATGGTCCTCGGGCAGGTCGAGCGAGAGCGCGAAGGCGCGCACCAGCTTCTGCGAAATCGTCGTGCGCTTCCTGATCTGCTCCTGCATGAAGCCCTTGAAGCCCGGCAGGTCGGCCTCGTCCGGCCATCTGGTGTGGCCCGCCCCCATGCGGCCCGCCTCGGGCTCGCCCTGCATGACCTCGCGCATCATGTTGTAGACCTCCTTGAGGTCGGTCGCGGGGTCGGGGTTCGCGCTGTCGCCGCCGACGCGCATGATGCCGAGGCGCGAGCCCGGCTCCTTGTACATCTTCTCCTTCCTGTCGGGCGGAAGCTCGAACAAGGCGAGCGCGCGGGCGTGCGTCTCGTCCATCTCGTCCGCGGTCACGCCGTGATTGGCGAGGTAGAAGAAGCCGATGTCGATGCAGGCGGCGCGCAGCTGGCGCGCCACCTCGCGCCGCGCGGCCGGGCTCGACGGGGTGACGAAGGGCGCGAAGTCGATGACCGGGATCTCGGCGAGCGCGTGGCGCTCGATGCCCAGCCGCGAATCGTATTGCAGGAAGCGGTCGTCGAAGTCCGCGAACAAGGCGGTCTCGGAATCCTTGACCAGCTCGACCATCGCCCGCTCCCGATTGCTGCCCGTGGCGGATGCCGAACGCTAGGGGCGGGAGCCGCACAATGTCAATCGCCGCGCGGCCTACGTCATTCCCGCGGGCGGCAGGTCTTCGACCAGCTTGCCGTTGGCGGCGCCGAGCACGTAGTCGATCCGCTTGCCGTCGTTGCTGAGCGGCAGGAGGCTGGCCCGGAACAGGAGGGTGCGCCGGTCGAACCGGGTGATCTCCTCCTCGATCACGATGGGCAGGCGCTGGCCCAGCACCGTGGCGTAGTTCGCGATCGCCTTGTCCAGCAGCGTCGAGGTCCAGTCGGATTCGCCCGACAGGAACACGCTGGAATAGCGCGACAGCTCGCTTCCCAGATAGCGGAAATAGGGGAACGAGCGCGACTGCGCCACGTCGAGCACGAAGCACCAGGGCCACAGCTCGCCGATCTCGCCCGGCACTATGTCGGCCAGCGCCGGAAACTCGCGCCCGGCCCGCTTGTCGTCCCAGTATTGCTTCAGCCGGAAGGACAGGCGGCGCTCGGCGGCGTGGGCGACCGGCGCCACGTCCTTGCGGCGCGGGGCCCACAGGGGGAACAGTTCGGAAAGGGGCATGTCGCTTGCTCTTCTTGCTGCCGGGCGCGCCGGCGGATAAGGCAGGCTAGCGGCGCCAGCCTTACCGGCCGCTTAACCGCACCCGACTATCGTCTGCAATTCGCCAGCAATTTTAGGGACTTGCCGTCCGTCGGCCGGACGCGGCGACAGATGCCGGGAGGGGAACGGCGCGAACTGATCGCGCGCCCGAGGCGGTTTGCTATAACAGGGCGGCAAGATGGGAGAGTGCGACGTGCTGATGACCGGCCAGGACTATCTCGAATCGATCCGCGACGGACGCGTCGTGCAGCTCGGCGGCGAGCGCGTCACCGACGTGACCGCGCATCCCGCGTTCCGCGGCGCGGCCGCGGCGTTCGCCATGATCTACGACCGCAAGCGCGCGCCCGAGAACGCCGAGGTGATGACGTTCGAAGACGGCGGCGAGCGCTTCTCGAGCTATTTCCTGATGCCCCGGACGCGCGACGATCTCGCGCGGCGCACCGAGACGCACCGGCGCATCGCGCGCTGGAGCCACGGCCTCCTCGGCCGCTCGCCCGACCAGTTCGCAAGCTTCGTCACCGGCATGGCCATGAACCCCGCCGCGTTCGAAAGCGCGCAGAAGGGCACGGGCGAGAACATCACCGCCTACTACCGCTTCATGCGCGCGAACGACATTTTCTCCGCCCACACGGTGATCCCGCCCCAGGGCCTGCGCGACTACGCGTTCTACGAACGCCAGGGCAAGGTCTCGCCCGCCCTGCGCGTGGTGAAGGAGGACGACAAGGGCGTCGTCCTCAACGGCATGAAGATGCTGGGCACCTCGGCCGTGTTCGCCCACCACACCTGGGTCGGCAACCTGCAGCCCTTGGGCCCCGGGCGCGAGGGCGAGGCGATCACCTGCCCCGTGCCGCTCAACGCGCCGGGCGTCACGATCTGGCCGCGCCAGCCCTTCGCGCGCCAGGCGCAGGGGCCGTTCGAGAACCCGCTGTCCATCCGCTTCGACGAGACCGACTCGGTCGTGCTGTTCGAGAACGTGCACGTGCCGTGGGAACGGGTGATCGTGCACAATGACGGCGACTGGTCGCGCCGCATCTATTTCGCCACGCCGGGCCACGTGATGGGCAACCACCAGGCCAATGTGCGCTTCCTCGAAAAGCTGCGGCTGATCGTCGGCATCGCGCACCGCATGGTGCAGTCCAACAATCTCGGCGCCGTCATGCCGGTGCGCCAGGAGCTCGGCCGCCTCGCCGCGCTCGAGGCCGCCCTCGCCGCCATGATCGCCGGCCAGATCCAGGACGCCGAGGAGATGGTGCCGGGCCACCTGGTGCCCAACCGGCGCTACATGTACGCGGCGCTGCAATGGTGCACCACGCACTACGCCGAAATCTGCGACGCGGTGCGCGAGCTGATGGGCGGCGGCCCGTTCCAGATGCCGGCCGACTGCGACCCTGTTCGACGATCCCGCCCTGGTCGAGAAATTCGAGGCCTACTGGTCGGTGCCCGGCCAGTCGGCGAAGGAGCGCATGCGGCTGATCAAGCTGGGCTGGGACCTGCTCGGCTCGGACTTCGCCGGGCGGCACGCGCAGTACGAGAAGTTCTACGCCGGCCCGCGCCACATCGTGCAGCTCTACAGCTACGACACCTGCCCGTGGGACGCGCTGGGCGGCATCGTCGACGAGGCGCTCGCCTTGTCGGAGGGCTGAGCCGCGCTCCGATCGGCAGTCCCCGTTCCCCAGATTGTCACCATCCACGGCCAGAGACTCCGAATAAGGGCCCCGGGTCTGCGCCGCATCGCTACGTCCCCCGCGACAAGCGCGGGGGCTTCGGTGCACCGCGTCCCCGAGATGGGTTCGGACATCGCCGTTCGTGCTGAGAGCGGCCGACCGCAGCGACGCCGCGTCCGCAAAGGCCCCACCCCGTTCGGCCTGAGTGGCCCCGAAGGGGCCGTATCGAAGGGCGAACGGGATCGGGAAACTTGCCGCTCGTGCTTCGATGCGCCCGCCGCGCGGGCACTCAGCACGAACGGCATTAACAAGGCTGCTGCGTCGGGGCGATCACCCGATGCGGAAATCGGGCCGCCAGCCGAGCTCGCGGGCGGCGCGGCGTGATGTCGAGCGTGCCGTCCGGCTCGGCGACGTTGTAGATGCCGGGCGCGCCTTGCGTCAGCGCCCGGCGCGCGGCGTCGGCCGCCGCGTCGACATGGACCGGCGCGCCGTCCTTCGACGGGCCGTCGAACCCGGTGCCCGGCCCGTAGAGCCGGCCGTAGCGCAGCACCAGCCCGGGCAGCAGCGATTCCAGCACCTGGGATTCCAGCGCCATCACGCCGCGGGCGCTCGTCGCGCCGGGGCCGTCGAGATCGAGCGGCGCATCCTCGCGGAGCGGCGTAGGGCCGGGCGCGTAGGCGAAGCCGATGCTTTCGGCGACCAGCGCGCCGCGCCCCGCCGGCCCGTGCGGCCGCGACCAGGTTGCGCGTGCCCTCGTCGCGGATGCGCGCGTTGCGCACCACCGCCTCGGCCATCCGCGCCGGATCGAGCGCAGGCGGCAAGTCGGTCAGCAGGTGCACCACCACCTCGGGCCGCGCGGCGACAATGCACTGCGCCAGCCGGTCCGCGTCGTAGACGTCGACGATGGCCGGCGTCACGCCCATCGCGATCAGCGTCTCGGCCTTTTCCGGCGATCGGGTCGTGCCCGTCACCTCCCACTCCTCGGCGACCAGCAGGCGGCAGAGCGGCCGGCCGATCGCGCCGGTCGCCCCGGCGATGAATGCGCGGCGCGGCTCGTCCATGTCAGCCCTCCAGCGTTGCAAGGAAGTCCTTCATCGCCCGCGCGCAGGCCGGCCCGTTCGAGAAGGGCAGGCCGTGCTTCTGGTGCGGGAAGACCTGGAAGGCCGAGTTTCGCAGCCTTCCGTGCAGCTCCGCCATCACCGAGACCGGAATGAACGGGCTGGAATCGCCGTGCAGCAGCAGGACGGGCTGGCTGATCTCGCCCAGCCGGTCGGTCAGGTCCGCGCCGACCAGCACCGCGATCGCCGCCATCACCGACCCGGGCTTCTGGCTCGCCTGGTTCGCCTCGTACCATGCCCACATCTCGGGGCTCAGCCCGTCGTCGAAGAACCGGTCGGGCATCATCATGCGCGACCAGCCGGCCGCGCCGCCCTTGTCATAGGTCTCCTGCCAGTGCGTCAGGTTCTTGATCGAGGCGCCGAGATGCGCCCCGTTCGAGACGGTCACGCTGGCGATGCGTTCCGGCTTGGCGAGCGCAGCCGCCATGGCGAGCGTGCCGCCCATCGATTTGCCGGCGATGTGGAACCGCTCGGCGCCGGCCGCGTCGGCCACCGCGAACAGATCCGCGACGAGGTTCGCGACCGACCAGTCGAACCCCGCGGCCGCGTCGGCCGAGCGCCCGAAGCCGCGCATGTCGAGCCTGACCACGCGCCAGCGATCGGCGAGGACGGGCAGCCATTCGGCCCAGCTTTGCGAATCCACCCCGATGCCGTGGTGCAGCATGATCGTGCCCGCCGGCTTGCGCCACGGCGGCACCAGGTCGGTGATGTCATAATGGAGCCGCTGCGATCCGGCTTCGGCGTAAGGCATGTCCCGTCCTCGTCACCCTCCCCTGCGGGAACGCTGGTATGGCGATCCTTCGCCTGAACGTGCGGCGCGCTCGACATCGTCCCGCCGACCCCTCCGTTCGGCCCCTCCCCCCTTGAGGGGGAGGGTTGGGGAGGGGGGTCAGTCGTCACGCGTCGACGGTCTCCCTGGACGTCTTGGACGACGCGGCCAGCGCGCGCTCGGCCTCGATGTCGGCCAGCATCGGCAACGAGATGACCAAGCAGGTCGCGCCGGTCCTGCTCGCGATCTCCTTCACCTCGGCGCCGTTCTGGATGAACATGTAGACGCCCTCCTCGCGCGACGTGCCGCCCTGCCAGGTCTTGCCGTCATAATCGATCGTGCCGTCGGTGAAGTAGAGGATCTCGGCGTCCTCCTGCAGATGGGCGGGAATGCGCGCGCCGGGCGCCAGGCGGCGCATGGCGATGCCGGAGCGGTACTCGCCGAAGCTGCCGAAATGCTTGTGCTCGACCCCGGCGAGACGGCGGTCGGGAATCCAGCGCACCGCGCCCTGGCGCATGATGACCGGCGCGTCGATCCGCCCCTTGGGGAATTGCGGCTTGTGCCCGGTGATCCGCTCGTAGCAGGCGGCGTGCGAATCCATGTTGATCTTGCGCCCGTCCGGCAGGATGCGCGTGTACACCCCGCCCGCGAAGGTCGCGCCCTCGGCCTTGAGCAGGTCGCGCGCGTTCTGCAGCGCCTCGTGGGTCAAATACGGCCCGCCATTGGGGCCCATGAACTGCAGCCCGAGCCCCGAGGACTCCTCGGTCTGGAGCTGCGGCCCGTACAGCACCCCCTCGGGATAGAAGCCGCAATCGCCCGGCGCCAGCAGCCCGTCCTGGATCTCGCGCGGGCCCTCCAGCGCGAAGCGGAACTGGTCGAACGTGTGCTTGTGGCGCGGCGTGCCGTAGCCCGGGAAATAGTGCGTCCAGGCGAACTCCATCTCGACGCCCGGTATGCCGGTATCGAGCGGGAAGCCCTTGGCGAGCATGCGCCCGGCGCGGCCGATGCCGGCCTCGATCGCCTCGATGTCGCCGATCGAGCAGATGGTGACGGTCTTCATGGCGGTTCCTCCGGTGCGAGCGTGGCGGGAACTGTAGTCCCCCGTCGAAAGCTTGTCATCCGCAAGGCACCCCCAGCCTGTCAATCGAGGGTTCACGCCGGCACCTCGCCCTCGACGGTCGAGCGGTACATGGCGCGGCGGTGCCCGTCATAGTCGTTGAAGGCGTGGTGGATGCAGGCGCGGTTGTCCCACGCGACCAGCGTGCCGGGCGTCCAGCGCAGCCGGCACTGGAACGCGGGCTGGGTGACGTGCGCCACCAGGAAGCCCAGCAGGGCGCGCGATTCCGCCTCCTCCAGCCCGTCGAGCGCCTGGGCGTAGGTCTCGTCGACATAGAGCGCCTTCGCCCCCGTCTCCGGGTGGGTGCGCACCAGCGGATGGAACGACCCCGCGATCATCGAGGCGCGCTCGACGTCGATCTCCATGTCTCCGAAATGGGTATGGCGTCCCTCGCGCCGGCCGTCGATGCTGGTCGCGTCCATGTTCTTCAGCACCTCGACGGCCGAGAAATGCACGCGGAGCCCGGCGATCATCGCCTTCATCGCATCCGACAGATAATCGTAGGCGAGCGCGGTGTTGCACCAGATCGTGTCGCCGCCATAGGGCGGCACCTCGGCGCCGTACAGGATCGAGATCGCCGGCGGGCGGGCGAGGAAGGGCGAGTTCGTGTGCCAGCCCTCGCCGAACACCATCTTGACGCGGGTCTCGGCCTCCTTCACCACGGGCTGGATGTTGGGATGGCCGGGCATGCCGGTGGTGTAGGCGTCGGTGCCGAACGGCCCGAAGCGCAGGGTGAACGCCTCCTGGTCGGCGTGGGCGAGGCGCTGGTCGCGCAGGCAGATCATCTTGTGGCGCCACAGCGCGTCGCGGATCTCCGCCGCCTGGGCGTCGGTGAGGCGGGCGACGTCGACCCCCGTGATCTCCGCCCCCATTGCGGCGGCGAGCGGATTGACGGAGATTTGCGCGTAATGCCGCGCGGCGTTGGCATACTTGCCGGTGGGCTGCAGCTTCATGGCGGACCCCTGTCCGGTGCCGGCCCGCCGAGTCTAGCCGCCCCGCCGCGCCAGGGCTAGCCACCGCGCGGCCAATTTCCATGCGGACGGGCGTCGCCCGGACCGCCGAACAGGGAGCTTACGATGCCGACCACGAGCCAGCACCCCGAGACCATCGCGCTGCATGCGGGCAGCTACCGCGCCGACCCGGCGACCACCGCGGTCGCGGTGCCGATCTACCAGACCACCTCCTACCAGTTCCAGCGACCGAGCACGCCGCCAACCTGTTCGCGCTGAAGGAGCTCGGCAACATCTACACCCGCATCATGAACCCGACCCAGGCGGTGCTGGAGGAGCGCGTCGCGGCGCTGGAAGGCGGCGTCGCCGCGCTCGGCCGTCGCCTCGGGCCAGGCGGCGTCGCTGTTCGCGGTGCAGAACATCTGCCATGCCGGCGACAATTTCGTCAGCTCGACCGACATCTATGGCGGCACCTGGAACCTGTTCGACAACACGCTGAAGACGATGGGCATCGAGATGCCGCTTCGTCGATCCCGCCGACCCGGAGAACTTCGCCCGCGCGACCGACGCGAAGACGCGCTGCTATTACGCCGAGACGCTGCCCAACCCGAAGCTCGCCGTCTTCCCGATCGCCGAGGTGGCGAAGATCGGGCGCGACCGCGGCGTGCCGCTGATCATGGACAACACGGCCGCGCCGGTGCTGTGCCGGCCGTTCGAGCACGGCGCGGCCATCATCATGCATTCGACCACCAAGTATATCGGCGGGCACGGCACCTCGATCGGCGGCGTCATCGTCGATGGCGGCAATTTCGACTGGGAGAAGCACGCCGACCGCTTCCCGATGCTGAACCAGCCCGACCCCAGCTATCACGGCGCGGTGTGGACCCAGGCGGTGAAGCCGCTGGGCCCGATCGCCTACATCATCAAGGCGCGCGTCACGCTGCTGCGCGACGTCGGCGCGGCGATGTCGCCGTTCAACGCCTTCATGTTCATCCAGGGGCTGGAGACGCTGCCGCTGCGCATGCGCCAGCATTGCGAGAACGCGCAGAAGGTGGCCGACTGGCTCGCCGGGCAGAAGAAGGTGACCAAGGTCATCCACCCGAGCCAGCAGTCGGGCGAGACGCGCCGGCGCGCCGACGCCTACCTCAAGGGCGGGCTGCGGCGCGCTGGTCGGGTTCGAGCTGGCGGGCGGCGACCAGGCCGGGCGGCGCTTCATCGACGCGCTCAAGATGTTCTACCACGTGGCCAATATCGGCGACGTGCGCTCGCTCGCCATCCATCCGGCCTCGACCACCCATTCGCAGCTCTCCGAGGCCGAGCAGGCGCAGACCGGCGTGACGCCGGGCTATGTCCGCCTCGCCGTCGGGATCGAGCATATCGACGACATCCTCGCCGACCTGGACCAGGCGATGAAGGCGGCGTAGGGGCTCTACCGGCCCATCGCCACGACGGTCAGGTCGCAGACCGCCTCGCCGCGCACCGGCTGGGCCGCGTGGTCGAGGGCGAGATGCTGGGTCACCCCCTTGAGCCGCAGGCGCTTTCCGTGCACGGCGGCGGGCGGCAGCTTGGGGAACAGCACGGCGAAGGCCGCCTCGCGGTGGCGCATCACGTCGCCGCGCTCGACGTCGCGCAGGTCGGTGTCGAGCAGCTTGCCGTAGATCCACACCTGGCCGTTCGCGCGGTCGGTGCGGGGCACCATCTCGCCGGCATAGTGCGCCGAGGCGCCGCTCCCGGCCTCGGTGCAGCGCCCGGCGATCCGGGCCCACTTGAACGGCACATCGTCGGCCGACGGCACCGCCAGCGGCAGCGCCACCGCGGTCCCCAGCATCAGGAAGACCCCCGCCCCGGCGAGCACCCATCGCCGCCGGCGCCTGGCGGGCGCGTCCTGCGCGGGCCGGGCGGTCGCCTCGTTGCGGCGTTCGTGCATGGCGCGTCTCCCCGCGTCTCCGTGCCCGCGGACCCTGCGCCCGGCGCCCCCGTCCGCGCCAGTGGCCAAGCTGCGACCGGTGCGCCGCCCGGCGCCAGCCTTTTCTCGCCCCCCGGTTGGTTGTATCCTGCGCCCACAACGTGCGAGAGAGACCGCCCGGCGTGGCGGCAGGTAGGAGAACGCGCATGAGATTCGGCCTCTTTTCCAACAGCCGTCGTCCCAACCAGCCCTCGACCGGGGTGCAGTGGGACCTCGACATCCACGAGATCGCGACGGCCGACCGGCTGGGCATGGATGAGGCCTGGATCAGCGAGCACGATTCACCGGCCGAGCTGATCATCTGCAAGGCGGCGGCGGTCACCACGAACATCACGCTGGGCTCGGCCGTGCGCCCGCTCGCCTATCACCACCCGATGCAGGTGGCGATCGAGGCGAACGCCTGCGACCAGCTCACCGGCGGGCGCTACCGCCTCGGCATCGGGTTCGGGTTCTACGCCGCGCACATGGAGCGGCGCGGGCTCGACTTCTCCAAGACGCGCCAGATGATGCACGCCTCGATCGATTTGATCGAGAAGCTGTGGGCGGCGAAGGAGCCGATCGACTATGACGGGCCCTTCTGGAAGGGCAAGCAGATGTTCGTGAAGCCCGACTGCGTGCAGAAGCCGCACCCGCCGGTCGCGGTGGCGGCGGCCAACTCGGTCTCGACCATCGAGCTCGCGGCGAAGAACGGCTACCAGATCCTGACCGGCGACTTCATCCCGATCCCGCGCCTGCAGAAGTTCGGCAACGCGCTGGTCGAGGCGCAGCGCGCCGCGGGCAAGGCGCCCTCGCGCAATCCGCTGAGCTGCACCCGCGTGATCTACGTGGCCGAGACCGACGAGCAGGCGGTGGAGGACATGCGCGAATCCTACACCCAGACCATCAAGTGGGAGATCAAGAACACCCCCCACCACCAGGTGGAGCGCATCCCGCCGGGCGGCACGCTCGAGGACATCACCTACGACTATCTGATCGAGACCAAGAACCTGTTCATCGGCTCGCCCGACACGGTGTACGAGCGCATCCGCGAGTTCTACGACGTCACCGGCGGGTTCGGCCTGCTGATGTTCCACGCCGGGCGGGACTACGCGACCAAGGAGAAGCGCGACCGCTCGATGACCATGTTCATGGAGGAGGTGGCGCCGCGCCTGCGCGGGCTCAACCCGGACGACGAGCCGGCGCGCTGCGGCATGATCGATTTCGGCGACACCGACGCCGCCGACACGCGCAAGATCGACGAGAAGCTCGCCTACTACACCCCGGCGTAAGGGGCCGCGCGCGGGCCGGTCGCGCGACCGGCCCCCCCTCGACCCTGCGACCCGGCTTCATTCGAAGGATCGCGGTATCGCGTCGAGCATTCCTCCCCCCTGAAAGGGGAAGGTTGGGAGGCGGGGCTGGGGCGGTCCGACACGCGTTTGGTGCGGCGGGAGCCGGACATGGACGACGTTCAGAAGCGCACCGCACAGGCCATCGTCAACATCTTCGAGACCGGGCGCGCGCTCGGCGATTACGGCCAGGTCACGCTGCTTGCGAACGACACGGGCCAGCTCACCTATGGCCGGTCCCAGACGACGCTCGCCAGCGGAAACCTCGCCTTGCTGGTCAAGGCATATTGCGACCTGCCCGGCGCACAGTTCGGCGCCGCGATGCGTCCCTATCTCGGCGCGCTGGAGCGATGCGATATCGCCCTCAACCACGACACGCCGTTCCGCGCGCTGCTGCGCCAGGCGGGCGACGACCCCGCGATGCACGACTGCCAGGACGCGTTCTTCGACCGGGTCTACTGGACGCCGGCAGCGCGCGCGGCCGCCGAGTTGGGGATCGAAAGCGCGCTGGGCGTCACCGTCGTCTATGACAGCACCGTCCATGGATCGTGGCGCCTGATGCGCGACCGCACGATCGCAAATCGGGCTCCCGCCGCCGACACGGACGAGCACGGTTGGATCGCGGCCTATATCGCGATCCGGCGCGACTGGCTGGCCACCCATTCCAATGCGCTGCTGCATCGCACCGTGTACCGCATGGACGCGCTGCAGCGCCTCGTCGACCAGGACAAGTGGGACCTGCCCTTGCCGCTGACGGTGCGCGGCGTGGTCATCACCGCCGATCTGCTCGCCGCGACCGTGCCGGTGCGGGCCTCGGCGCAGGTGGTCGACGAACGGGTCCTGCGGCTGCGCATGCCCTACATGGCGGGCGAGGACGTGAAGGCCGTCCAGTCCGCGCTCGCCCGGGCCGGCGCGACCGTCGAGCCGGACGGCATCTACGGGCCGGCGACGGCCGACGCCGTGGCGTCCTATCAGGCCGCCCGCGGGCTGGTCAGCGACGGCATCGTCGGCCCATCCACCCGCGCCGCTCTGGGGTGTGATGGGCTGTGCCCCCTTCCCCGTCCCTTCCCCATACCTCCCCCTTGGGAGCCAGGGTCAACATGCTCGGCGGGCCTTTGCCCGTGGTGTACTCGTTCCCCGTTCGCTCTGAGTGGCCCCGAAGGGGCAGTATCGAAGGGCGAACGGGGACGGGCTTTCGCCGTTCATGCTTCGATACGCGGCCTCGCTGCGCTCGGCCGCACTCAGCACGAACGGCATGGATGGCTCGAAGCGGTCGCGCAAGCGTCCGCAGGATAAAGTGCGGGGTTTCCCTGAAGACGAAAGGCGGTTGGCGCACGCGATGGCCCTGAGAGGAGGCGGAGATGGCGGGCATCGACGCCGCGTGCTATCATCCTGCTGCCCCCTCCGGCCCGCCGCGTCGACCTTTTTTTCTGCGGTTTTCCAGGCGTTCGGTGCTTTTGATCCGTAAAGAGGGGGATCGGATGACACGACTTGGCCCAACGCGCGTGCGCAGCGCGATCGCGGCGATCCTTGCCGGCGTTGCGTTGGCCGGCTGCGAGCTGCCCAATCTCCAGCCCTACGCGGACGCGACGCAGGACCTCCGGGTCGCCGTCGCCTCGACCGGCGATCAGGTGGCCGGGGCGCTCGCCGAAAACAGGACGCCGGATGCCGATGTCGCCAGCTTCAAGGCGGCCTATGCCGCGATCGACCAGTCGATGGAGGCGTTCGGCAACTATTCCGATTCCCTCGCCGCGATTGCCGATGCCGGCGAGAAGGGATCGGAAAACGCCGGCAAGGTGGCCGATTCCTTCAACGCGCTGATCGACGGCTTCGGGGCGGTGTCGCCCATCGGGGCCGTGCCGGCCAACGCGATCGCCGTGATCAAGGAAGCCTACGGCATCGTGGCCCGGGTGCGGGCCGCGCAATCCATGAAGGCTGCCGTCGCCGCCGTGAATCCGTCGGTCCAGAAGTTCGCCACTCTGCTCGAACAGGACGCTGTCGACATGAAGACGATCGTGGACAGGGTCGCGCAGAACAGCACCCTGCGGATCCAGAATTGCGAGGCCCCCTACGCCCCGGTCGACTGCATGGCCCTGAAGAAGCTCGACGCGATCGCCCGGGAATATGTGAAGGAGGCGCAGAAGGAACAGGCCGATCTCGCGAACCTGCTGGCGGGGGGCGGCAAGCCGAACGCGGCGCAGCTGGCCCTGGCGAACGACAAGAGCGCGCTGGCCGCGGACGTCTCGGCCCGGCTGGCGCAACGCAAGGCCCTGCTTGACGACGCCGCCGGACGCCAGCGGGTCCGCAACGAGCTCCTGGACAAGATCAAGGACGGCGTCGCGGCGTGGGCCGCCATCCACGCCAGGCTGGCGCAGGATTTGGCGGACGGCACGCAGCCGAACGTGCGCAATCTGGCGGCGGCGGCGAAGTCCATCAGCAACCTGATCGAGAAGGTGCGCGCGCTATGACCATCGATTGGACCAGCATCGCGATGACGGTCGAGGCCTGGGCCGAAATCCTGAAGGGGATCCAGGATCGCGCCGCGCAGGCCCTGAAGGACGGGAACGCGCGGCAGCGCGACGCCGCCAAGGTCGAGCTGCAGGGCTTCCTGAACCACAGCCCGGCCCTGGTGGACGGGATGGACGAGCTGGACCGGCAGGCGTCGCAGACCTTCATCGACCTCAACGACGCCGACATCGCCGCGGCCATCGCGCGGATCGCGGCGCGGACCGCCAGCATAGTGACGATCACCAAGACCGTGGAGCGCGCGACCGCCGAGGCCAACGCGGCGGCCAGGTCCATCGCGCTCGCCAACGTGTCGGAGCTGATCGATCAGCTGACCGCCGTCGTCACCCAGGCGAAGAAGGTCAAGGCGTCGCTCGCCGGCGACGACACCACGGCGGTGGCGACGGACATCGACGCGCTGATCGACGCGGCCGCGAAGATCTTTCCCAAGCTGCGCACCTTGCAGGACGGGTAGGGCGTCAGGCCGCCCCGGCGAGCTTCTTCTTCATCTTCGCCGACCAGCGCCCGGCCGGCATGAAGGTGCGCTCGTCCTTGATGCGCGCCCGCGTGCGCTTTCTGATCTCGTCGTCGGAGAGCGAGAGGTCGAGCTTCTCGCCGTGCGGCTGGGCCACCTGCCAGGGCGAGTCGAGATAGCACTCGATCACGTTGCCCTCGGGGTCGGGGAAGTAGACCGACCAGGCGTTGCCGTGATCGACCGGCGTGGTCTCGACGCCGGCGCGGCGCAGCTTGCGGTCGAGCGCCGCGCAGATCGTCGAGCGAGCCGAGCGTGAACGAGATCTGGTTCACCGTCGAGGGCGCGCCCTTCTTGCGGCACTCGGCCATCACCAGCTGGTGGTGGTTGGTCTCGCTGCCGGTCATGAACGTCAGGCGGTAGCCGAGCCGCTTCGAGAAGCCGGTGTCGGAGACCTTGAGCCCCAGCATCTTCTTGTAGAACGCGACCTCCGTGTCGAGGTCGATCACGTTGATGCCGAGATGGGTGAGGCGCGGCAGGGGCTTCTTCGCCCGCCGCCGCGCCGCCGGCTTCGCTTCGCCGCCGCCACCGCCCTACTCCGCGGCCTTGCCGCCCGAGCGCCTTGTTGGCGTCGACATAGATCTTGCCGCCGCCTTCCTTGAACTTCTCCGACATCTCCGCCATGCCGGATTTGGCAAAATCACGTACTTCCTGCGTGATTTTCATCGAGCAGAATTTGGGCCCGCACATCGAGCAGAAATGCGCGACCTTGGCGCCCTCGGCCGGCAGGGTCTCGTCGTGATAGGTCTCGGCCGTCTCGGGATCGAGCGACAGCGCGAACTGGTCGCGCCAGCGGAACTCGAACCGCGCCCGGGACAGCGCATCGTCGCGCGAGCTGCGCGCCCGGATGGCCCTTGGCCAGATCCGCCGCGTGCGCCGCGATCCGGTAGGCGATCACGCCGGCTTTCACGTCGTCGCGATCCGGCAAGCCCAGATGCTCCTTCGGCGTCACGTAGCAGAGCATCGCGGTGCCGAACCAGCCGATCATCGCCGCCCCGATCGCCGAGGTGATGTGGTCGTAGCCGGGGGCGGTGTCGGTGGTGAGCGGGCCCAGCGTGTAGAACGGCGCCTCGTGGCAGACTTCGAGCTGGCGGTCCATGTTCTCCTTGATCTTGTGCATCGGCACGTGGCCGGGGCCTTCGATCATCACCTGGCAGTCATGCTCCCACGCGACCTTGGTGAGCTCGCCCAGCGTCGTCGAGCTCGGCGAACTGCGCCTCGTCGTTGGCGTCCGCGATCGAGCCCGGCCGGAGCCCGTCGCCCAGCGAGAACGACACGTCATAGGCGCGCATGATGTCGCAGATCTCGGCGAAATGCGTGTAGAGGAAGTTCTCCTCGTGGTGCGACAGGCACCATTTCGCCATGATCGACCCGCCGCGCGAGACGATCCCCGTCACCCGCTTCGCCGTCATCGGCACGTAGGCGAGCCGCACCCCGGCATGGATGGTGAAGTAGTCCACCCCCTGCTCGGCCTGCTCGATCAGCGTGTCGCGGAACACCTCCCAGGTCAGGTCCTCGGCCACGCCGTCCACCTTCTCCAGCGCCTGGTAGATCGGCACCGTGCCGATCGGCACCGGCGCATTGCGGATGATCCATTCGCGGATGTTGTGGATGTTCCGCCCGGTCGACAGGTCCATCACCGTGTCGCCGCCCCAGCGGATCGCCCACACCATCTTGTCGACCTCCTCCGCCACCGACGAGGTGACGGCCGAGTTGCCGATATTGGCGTTGATCTTGACCAGGAAGTTGCGCCCGATCGCCATCGGCTCGGCTTCGGGATGGTTGATGTTGGCCGGGATGATCGCCCGCCCGCGCGCCACCTCGTCGCGCACGAACTCGGCCGTCATGTGCTTCGGAATGGTCGCGCCGAACGATTCGCCGTCGCCGTACTTGTAGGCCTCGGCGCGCCGCTCGTTCTCGCGGATCGCGACATACTCCATCTCGGGCGTCACGATCCCGGCCCGCGCATAGGCGAACTGGGTCGGCGACTTGCCGGCAAGCGCGCGGCGCTTCGGCCGGTTGGCGGTCGGGAACTCGCGCACCGCCGGCTGCTCGCCGTCGTTATAGCCGTTATCCATCGGCTTCACCGCGCGGCCCTGGTACTGCTCGGTGTCGCCGCGCGCCTCGATCCACTTGGCCCGCAGCGCCGGCAGGCCGGCCTCGATGTCGATCTTCGCCGCCGGGTCGGTATAGGGGCCCGACGTGTCGTACACGGCGAGCGGCGCCTCGCCCGAGCCCTTCTCCAGCGTGATCTCGCGCATCGCGACCGCGACGTCGGGGAAGCGCTCGCCCGTGACGTGGATCTTGTGCGACGAGGGCAGCGGCCCGGTGGTGACGGTGAAGGGCTTCGGTGCGGCTTTGTCCATCTCGACCCCCAATGGGTGTGGGACACGGGAGCGCGTTGCGTCAAAAGCCCGTTGTAGCGTCACGGGCAACACGCAGCGCGCGCGGAACACGCGGTCCGGCGCGCGGCGGCGGCGGGGTGGAATGATGGAGCGCCGGGGCGATGCCCGATGTTCCTGTCCCTACGCCGGTACGAGCCGGATCAGGTTCGAAGGGTCTCCACGCCGCCCGCCGCGCACCCGGCCCGAAGCGGCCGCCGCGCCAGCGAACCCGGTGGACTCTCAGCCCCCTGCCGGGGCACCCCAAGGAACGCAGGTCGATGATAGGGGGGTGACGCCATGGCGTCAATGCGGGGTGGGGGTGCCAGCGGTCAAAAGAAACTGGACACGGATTGCCATCAGCATGGAGCTAGCGCTCGCGAATTTCAAGTAAATCAAAAAGTATTGCATCCACAAATCGCTTCACCCGTAGCACCTCTTCTCTATTTTGATGGATATCTGTCGCCAAGGATGCCGCAGACCTCAATCACTTGACCAAGAACCGACCCTCCCCGATCGACGTCGCTGGACTTCTCGAGGACCGTAGCGGGTCTCTGCGTTCAGGGCCTCGTAGCCCAGCTTCCAACTTGAAGCAGAGCGCTGCCTCGTTATCGGTGCCGAGGTAACGTCTCGCGAGTCCTTCTCGAAATCAGTCGCCGGCCACGATACCAGCGGTCGAGGTCTCTCAAATCCGATAAACCCTGTTGATACGGTGCACCAGCGCTCGGCACCAGCGCACTCAGCGTGTCCAGAATTCGACCTTCCTCTCTCGAAGGGGAGTAGCCATCATGTCCTTCTTCAAGTGCTGCCCTCGGCATAGTCAGAACGACGGTATTTAGCTCCGCAAGCAATCTGCGGACCTCTCTAGTCCATTTGTGTAGCTCCGCCTAGGATTATTACCTTGAGCCAGCCGCACAAGCCTCGCCAAGCGCATCAAGGGACAATATACGATCATCTTCACCCATTGAGCCCACTAGAGTAGGCCTAAATTCGTTGAAGTAGTTAGTGGCCAACTCAATAGTGCGGTTCTTCGTAACTGTGATCGTTTACATTGACAGCATTGCTTTTACGCAATGTTGCACTGAGCCCTACCAAGTCGGCAAGTAGGGTCATCGGAATTAGCGCGGCTTCCGCGGCTGCGCCTTCTTTCGCCCAGGACTTCTCGCATCTAGCCTTCCTGCCGTCACCCGATCTTGGGAGGTTGTGAACCACAAGGTTGTGCCAACAGCGTTGAGCCGGAACTCGAGATTGCCCATCGCATCAAGATAGCCTGCTGCCTTCGCGTTTTGCAAAGTAAACTGCATTTTTCCTAAGGGAACTCGGCATATCTTGAACAAGGTCGCGACGTCCTTGGTAGTAATTCTGTCTTTTCTTTCTGGAGGAGGTGCAACATTCTCAAGATAATACGCAGCAATTGCGGCCATTTCGTTTGCAGAGCTCGGTTTTTTTCAGTTCTTTCAGTTCCTTCATATGGGTCACAGTTGGCGGTGGTGAGGTAGGCACCAACGGACCACCGGTGCCCACGATATCCTCGGCGCTAGGCCCGGAAAGTTCTTTCGTTGATGAACGCCCAATAGGTCCGACATTCTAGCCCAGCTACGACATAGGTGATAACGCTATTGCGAGTTCAGGTGAAAGGCCGTCGAGAGCTTGTAAGACCGCTCTGATGGCATCGACCTCCTTGTCAAAGTCGTTTTGCATTGAGGCCCCTTGTGCCATTTTGACCAAATCTTACTTTAACATGATAGATGCGAGCGGTATCGATGATAAGTGTACAGTGATTCTTCATGGAGCTGAATTTTCCTTGCAGACGATGCACCTTCGTATTCCTACAATCGCTCCTGGATGCCCGACGTGAGAGTTAACTCGAAATCACCTACTTGTCCGCGCTGTCAATGGAATCAAAGACAATCGTCGCCTCTCGGAATCATGTCCAGAGCGATCATGCCGTCCTTGTCACCATTTGATTTCGAATCTCGCGTCGTGCCAATGCGACAACTCGATTAATGCCCGATTGAATGAGGACACTCGCGCAGCGTGGGCAGATCGGGGCACCGTGCACATAAATGGTCCCTCCCGCAGTAGAACGACCGGCTATAAGGACGGCGTTCACCTCTGCATGTACAACCATTTCATATTTTATTTCCCGAATAGATAATTTACGCTCTGCATCTTCGATATTTCTGGCAATACCATTGTATCCCAGCGCTACGACGCGGCCTTGGTTATCGGATATAACCTGCTCCCACTTGGCAGGGTCCTTTGACCAACATGATACTTGGCGAGCAATTTCTAAATACCGGCGATCCCATTTGTCGAGAGCCATTGGCCGCATTCCCTTTTGCATTTGACCTGCAATATCCACCTAACGCTTTTGATGTGAAGCAATGATTAGGACGCTCGGGCAATCAAAGAATTCACTAGCGGCATAATGGCAGATGGCGTTGCACACCACTGACCCATAGGGCATTGCCTAGCTTTCAGCCGGACATCCCGATCCCCGGGGGGACGGGAATGCTTGAGATGCCCGGAACAAGTCCGGGCATGACGATTGGGAGTGCGGGGTGTATCGCAGCCCCCGGCAAACACTCACTTGTCACCCCGGACGGCGCGGAGCGCCGAGCCGGGGCCCATCTCCGCAGCGTCGTGACGTTCCGGCATGGATCCCGGCTCGCGCCGCTTTGCGGCTTGGCCGGGATGACAGGTGGGGCCCGAAATCGGGCATGACGATGGGGTGGGGTCTGCGCCCCCCCCCTACCAGAACACCGGCGCGCCGGCGGTGGACCAGGCGAGGCGGATGAGCTGGAACGCGGCGGCGAGGCCGGGCAGCACCGGCACGAACGCGACGATCGCGTCGGTGTCCGTGGCGGTCTTCTTGGGCTCACCGTTCCCGTCGGTCTTGCGGAGCTGAAGCACGAAGGCCGCGATCGTGGCGGCGACGATGGTCACCGCCATCCAGGCGATGAACGAGAGCAGCGGCAGCCGCCACGCCTCCACCGTCCAGGCATCCTTCACCGCGGCGAAGCCCGCGGCGACCAGCGCGACCGATGTGACCAGCAGCCCGGCCTCGAACTGCAGCAGCGACCTGTGGGTGAACGCCATCGCCCCCTCCGTTCCCGCCCTTCCCTCGGGTTCCGCCGCCCCGGCGACGCCCGATCATGCGCCGCGCGCCCGGCGCGCGCCAAGGGGGTACGGGCAGGGCGGCCCCGGGCCGAGCCGTTCGGGCCGGCCCGCATGCTTCGCGCGGCCGCGCGCTCGCATCTGGGCATATTTCCCTGGACATCCGGTGCGAATGTTGCTATTTTGTTCTCATCGTTCGATAGGGCGCCGGCGGGCGTGGGAGGGGCGATGGGCGCGGATACGGACACGGAGTGGACGGAAGCGGAGTGGCACGCCTTCCTGCACGGCGAGGAGGACGCGGCGCCGGGGAGCGGGCTGCCCCGGCTGGTGCCGGTCGAGACCGAGGCGGATTTCGTGGCGGCGCTGCTGGTGGTGGGCGAGCTGCTGGACGCGGAGGATGCGGGCTCGCGCGCCGTGCTGCGCGCCCAGTCGACGCTGATCGCGGACTGGCAGAAGCGCACGGCACCGCCCGGCCCGGCCGACGCGCCGGTCAAGCCGGCGACGCTGCTCGCCACCATGAGATCCCGGATCAAGAAGAAGGGGCTGCGCCGCTGGGAGCTGCGCCGCCTGTTCCACGGCGCGGATTGGGAGGTGCTGTCGGGCCGCAGGCCGCTTTCGCCCGCCATGATGTGGGACGTGTCGCGCGCGCTCGACATCCCGATGGAGGTGCTGGTGGCGAGCCGCGCCCCCGCCCCCGCGCGGCACGAGAAAATGCGCAAGCCGGCCGTGCCCATCGCGGATTCGGTGAGCGCCGACCGGGTGGTGTGCCTGGAATGCGGCGCGCGGCGCGTCTACCTCATCCGCCATATCGAAGCGGCGCACGGGCTCGACGAATGGACCTATCGCGCGCGCTGGGGGCTGTTGATGTTCCATCCGCTGACCGCGCCCGCCTACTCCGCGCGGTGCGCGCGCCGGGCGAAGCGCCAGGGGCTCGGCGGCGACACGCGGCGGCTCAGGCGGGAAGACGGCACCGGGCCAGGCACCACAGGCGGGGCGGCCTGAAGGTGCCCCTCACCCTGTCCCTCTCCCGAGGGGAGAGGGGACCCCGAATGTGCGGCATCGGGAATGATCGAGCGCTGCGATCCCGACAGGTTCACGGAAGATCGTCGCGATGTTCCCTCTCCCTCGGGAGAGCGACAGGGTGAGGGGCCGGGCGCCGGTCGTTCGCACGCCGCGGGGCGCGCGGCGCGCCCCCGATCGCCCGGACGCCCCCTACCCCCTTCCCCACAGGCGGGCGGAGGCGAGGCGGGCGCCCTCGACCAGCGATTCGAGCTTGCGCCAGACGATCTGCGAATCGACCGCGCCGTGGCCGGCGAAGGTCTCGAAGCCGCAATCGACGCCGGCGATCACGCGCTCGCGCCCCACCACGTCGGCGTAGTTGCCGAGGCGCTGCGCCACCAGCTCGGGGTGCTCGACGAAGTTGGTGGTGGTGTCGATCACGCCGGGCATCAGCACGCGGTCGTCGGGCAGGCGCACGCGGCGCCATACCTCCCACTCGTGGGCGTGGCGCGGGTTGGCGCCCTCGAACGAGATCACGCGCGCCTTGGCCCGCAGGACGGCCGGCAGGATCTTCTCGATCGGGATGTCGTGGACGTGCGGCCCCTCGTAATTGCCCCAGCACAAATGCAGCCGCACGCGCTCGGCCGGCACGTTGGCGAGCGCGTCGTTCAGGATGTCGATGCTCACCTCGCACTCGCGCACGAATTCGTCGTCGGTGAGGTGGGCGAACACGCTGAGCCGGCCGGAGGCGAGGTCGGGGCAGTCGAGCTGCAGGTCGAACCCGGCCGCGACGATCGCCTCGTACTCGGCGCGCATGGCGGCGCCGACCGCGCGGCGGAACGCGGCGCTGTCCGGGTAGTGCAGGTTGGGGTGGAAGCGCGACACCACGCCGGGCGAGGCGGCGGTGACGAAGGCGCCGACGGGTTTGGCGGCGTCGACCGCCTGGCGCAGATTGGCGAGGTCGCGGTCGAGCGGCGCGCGGTCGGCCAGCGCCACCTCGCCGGTGCAGGCAAGCCGGCGGCGCGTGCCCGGTCCCGCCGCCGCGCCGGGGCGGGCGTAGAAGGACGGAAACGCGGCGTGCTCGGGGTTGCGCTCGACCGGCCAGTCGGCGTCGGCGACCGCGCCGAAGCCCGACAGCCGCTCCTGGATATAGGTGGCGTAGGAGGATTTCGACATCTCGCCGTCATTGACGATGTCGACGCCGATCGCCGCCTGGCGCGCCACCACCTCGGAGACGGCGCGCGCGACCGCGCCCTCGAAGGCCGGGCCGTCGATCGGCTCGCCCCGGTCGCGCCGGCGCAGCGCCGCGACGATCTCGGCCGGGCGCGGCAGGCTGCCGACATGGGTGGTGAGGATGCGCCCGGGCCCCGGCACGGGCTCAGCCCTCCGTCACGACGACGTCGAGCACGTAGCCGGCGCCGGCCTTGAGCCGGGCGAGCGCGGTCGCGAGCGCGGGACGGAGCGCGCCCGCGTCGGTCACCGGCCCCGCCCCCTCGAGGCCGAAATCGCGGGCGAGCCCGGCGAGGTCGGGCGGCGGGTCGGTGATGGCCTGGCCGATCCACTTGTTCTCGACCGGGCGGCCGCGCAGGCGTGCCATGCGCTCCTGCGCCTGGACGTCGTTGCCGTAGGCGCGGTTGTTGCACACCACGATCAGGAACGGGATGCGGTTCTGCGCCGCCACCCACAGCGCGCCGACGCCCATCAGGTAGTCGCCGTCGCCCATCACCGCGACGGGCAGGCGCCCGGTGCCGCCGTGGCGCAGCGCCAGCGCCGCGCCGATCGCGGTGCCCGGCCCCGCGCCCACGTCGCCGCCCGACGCGCCGGTGAGCAGATCGAGCGGATGGGCGCAGCGCACCATGTCGGCGGGCCAGCCGATCGGGATCTCGGCGAGGCAGATCGTCTCGTCGGCCATCACCTCGTAGAACGCCTGGGCCAGCATGCGCGGGGTGATCGGGCCGGATGCGGGCAGCTCGACCTTTGGCAAGGCGGGCGTCGGGCCGGCAGCCGGCGCGGGCGCGCGCCCGGCGAGCCCGGCGAGCAGCGCGGCGACGCAGCGGTCGGGCGCGGCGCCGAGGCGGACGTCGGCCGGCGCGAAGGTGAAGTAGTCCTTGTTGCCGCCGCGATGGGCGAGATGGTCGTTCGAGCAGCTGACGATCGGCGGCGGCGCCTCGCCGTTCGGCCAGACCTGGCGCAGCATCGCGCCGAAATCCACCCAGTCGAGCTCGAGGATCAGGTCGGCCTCGCGCAGCGCCGCCTTGGCGCGGTCGGGCACGCGCAGCCCGAACCGCCCGGCGTGGCGCGGATGCGGGATCGGGAAGGCGGCGCCGTCATCGGCATAGGTGAAGACGGTGAGGCCCAGCAGCTCGGCGAGGCGCACCCGGTCGGCCCACGCCGCCTCGGAGCGCGACACCCGCCCGGCCAGCAGGACAGGGTTCTTCGCCGCCGCGATCAGCTCGACGGCGCGGGCGACATCGGCGGGCGCGGGCTCGGCCGGGCCGGGCGGGCGGAAGCGCGCGACGTCGTCCTTCTGCGGCCAGTCCGGAAGCTCGCGCTCCTGCAAGCCGCGGTCGAGCGTCACCATCGTCGGGCCGGCTGGCTCGGCCCTGGCGAGCAGGGTGGCGCGGCGCAGCGAATCGACGGCGGCGCCCGGCGAATGCGGCTCGTCGTCCCATTTGAGGAAGGGGCGCACCATGCCCGCCTGGTCGGCCATCGAGTGGATCCACTCGATCCACGGCGTGCGCGCGTCGGCGTCGAACGCGGCGGTGCCGATCACCACCAGCGGCTGGCGCCCGCACCAGCAATCCATGATGCCCATCGCGGCGTGCATCAGCCCGACATTGGTGTGGACGATGATCAGCATCGGCTCGCCCGTTACCTGGGCGTAGCCCGAGCCGAGGAAGGCCGCGTGCTCCTCGTGCAGGCAGAGCAGGATCTTCGGGTTCTCGTTGCCCAGATAGTTCACCAGGCTGTCGTGCAGCGCGGCATAGCTCGCCCCCGGCACCAGCGCCACGTAGGGAAAGCCGAGCTCGCGCACGGTCGCGGCCATCACGTCGCTCGCCCAGATCGGCTGGTTGCTCGCCGTCGCCGCCGCCGGCCGCGCCGGCCCGATCGCCTTGGCCATGTCCTCCTCCCCTACGCGGTTGCGAGGCGCGGCAGCAGCGCCAGCGCGTTCTCGCGGTCGATGGCGGTGCGCATCGCCCGGGTCATCGGATAGGCGTCGAGCCCTTCGATGATCGGCTTCGGATTGATGAACGGATAGTCGCTGCCGAACAGGATGTGCGATTCGGGGAAGAAGGCGAACATGGCGGCGAGCTGCGGCCCGGACTCGGCCGACGCCGTGTCGCAGTACAGCCGCTTCAACTCGTGCTCGACGCCGCGCGGATTGACGCCCGCGAAATCCTTGTTCATGCCCGAGATGTGGTCGATGCGCGCGGCGAGGAACGGCAAGGCGCCGCCGCCATGCGAGAAGATGAACCGGACGTCCTGGCATTCGGCGAGCCGGCCGGACAGGACCAGGCTGGTGATGGTGCGCGTGGTGTCGAGCGGGAATTCGATGCCCTGCGGGATCAGGCCGGGGATCAGCCCGGCGGTGCAGCGATGCATGGTCGGGTGGACGTAGACCACGCATTTGCGCCGGTTCAGCTCCTCGAACACCGGCCGGAAGGCGGCGTCGCCCAGCGACTTGCCGTCATAGTTCGACAGCAGCCCGATGCCGTCCGCCTTCAGCGTGTCGAGGGCGTACTCGATCTCGGCAAGCGCGCCATCGACGTCGGGCGGCGCGACCACGGCGAAGAAGCCGAGACGGTCGGGATGATCCGACGCCGCCTTCGCCGCCGCCTCGTTCCACATGCGCGACAGCCGCCGGGCGGCCTCCACCTCGCCGAACCACGGGCCGGGCGTCGAGACCGAGCCGACGGCGAAGGCGATGCCGTTCGCGTCCATCACCTCGATGGACTGCGCCGGCGTCCAGCGCAGCAGCCGCTCGGCCGTCATGCCGCCATGCTTGTAGCCGGCGATGCGCTCCTGCTCCTCGGCCATGTAGGGCTGCGGCAGGAAATGGTGGTGGATGTCGATGCGGTGCGGCTTCTCGGCCATGTCTCCCCCTCCGTTATCGGGCGGCACGTGCCGCCTGCCTGGCATGGAATCTTACTCGGCAATGCCGGCGAGCATAAGCCGGAGAATCGACCGGTATAGCCCTCGCCCTGCAAGGGGGAGGGACGCACGCGGCGAGCCTGGGGATCCGTTCGGGGAGAACGCGTTTTCGCCGTTCGTGCTTCGATACACGGCCTCGCTGCGCTCGGCCGCACTCAGCACGAACGGCAAAAATGGCAGGACCTGACCGTCACTTCGGCAGATACGCCTCGGTATAGAGCTTCGACATGTCGGGCTCCTCCTTCAGGAGCTTCAGCCGCACGAAGGAATGCTGGAGCCGGTCGAGCGATTCCCGGTCGAAGCGGCAGTCGGCCGTGTACATGTCGTGGACGATGTCATACTCCTTCGACTGCACCGCGTGCGAGAAGCCGGTGACCGCCATCTCGAGCTTGACCGTCTCCTCCTTGTTCCTGCGGTCGCGGATGAACTGCAGGGTCTCGACCCAGCCCGCGAGGAACGCGCGCAGCGCGTCCGGGTTGGTCTCGATCAGCTTGTTCGACGCGAACAGCGTGCCCGAGGCGATGGCGCCCATGTAGCTCGAAACCGGGGCCAGCACCTTGCCGATCTTCTTTTCCTCCATCGCCAGGAAGGTCGAGGTGCCGCCGATGTCGGCATCGACCACGTGGGCGCCGAACGCGCCCATGATGTTGGAGGTGCCGCTGCCGATCGCCGCGCGATGGATGGCGTCCTCGGGCCAGCCCTCGTGGCGCACCAGCTCCTTCGCCAGCCAGTCGGTGAGCGAGCCCGAGCTCGACACGCCGATCTTCTTGCCCTTCAACTCCTTGATCGACGTCAGCGTGGAGTTGTAGGGCACGCCGACGCTGAGGAACGGCAGGGTCGAGGTGTTCTCGCACACCGTCATCATCGGCACGCCGCGCGCGATGAAGGCCATCTCGGTGCCGGCGCCGTCGCCGATGTCGAGCTGCCCGGCCACCATGGCCTGGATCATCTTGCTGCCGCCGTGGAAATTGACGATCTCGAGGTCGAGCCCGCGCTTCTTGAAGAAGCCCTTCGCGTCGCCGACGTTCACCACGATGATCGGGTCCGCCTGCTGCGCCGCCTTGCCGACGACGAGCCTGGTGTTGGCCGCCGCCGGCAGCGACAGCAGCACGGTACCGAATGCGGCGGCGAGGGTGGCGCGAGCGGCGCCACGCAACAAAGTGTTGTCCATGGTTTCCTCCGCTGTATGGGGCGCCACGTTCGGACGTGGTCTGGCTGGCGGCCCAGGCCGGGCCACGCCCTTATCGTAGTCCCGCGCAGGGGCCCCGCGCCAGCCGGCCCAATCCAATCTGGATGATCGGGACCTTCTTGAAGCTGTCTTGCGAGGAGCGCGGCGACGAAGCAATCCAGGACCCTTGGCGCAGCCCTGGATTGCTTCGCTCCGCTCGCAATGACGGCATAGGGCCGGGTGCAGGTGAGGTTTTCGACGCTTGCCCCTCACCCTGTCCCTCTCCCAAGGGAGAGGGGACCGGCGATGCAAGCCTTGAACCTCGTCGAGGTACGACTTGGTCCGACAAAGTCAGGAAAGCTGGCGCAGCGTTCCCTCTCCCGGCGGGAGAGGGGACCGGCGGTGCGAGCCTTGAACCTCGTCGAGGACGACTTGTTCCGACAAAGTCAGGAAAGCCGGCGCAGCGTTCCCTCTCCCGGCGGGAGAGGGACAGGGTGAGGGGTCACGCCTTGTTGGCGAAGGGCGGGACGTCCTGCGTCGTTCGGCCTTCGATACGGCCCCTTCGGGGCCACTCAGGCCGAACGGGAGAGAGAGCGGCGGCTGGCGGGTGGCGGTCAGAAAGGTTCGAATTCGCGGAGGGCGGGGATGACCGCCTCGCCGAACAGGCGGATGGAGCGCATCAGGTCGTCCTCGGCGAGGTCGCCGAAATTGAACTCGCCCATGAACACGTTGAAATGGCCGGCGGCGGCGAAGCTGCGCAACTTCTCGGCCACCGTGTCGGGCGCGCCGATCAGAACCAGGTCGTGCTCCAGCAGGTAGTCCGGGTTCAGCAGGTTGCGCATGATCTCGCCGCCCAGGAAGTCGCCCTTCTCTTCGTGGCGCCGCGCCCCTTCCTCCATCCGCTCGACAAGCTCGGCTTTGGTCTTCGGGTTGCCGAAGAAGCCGCGATAGGCGCGCGCGGCCTCGGCCAGCGCCGTGTCGATCGCCTTGCCGTCGGTCTCGTCGACATAGACGACGGTGGAGTAGCCGATCTCCGGCTTGCGCGCCCATCCCGCCGCCTGCCAGTCGGCGAGGAACCGGGCGTAGCGCTCGCGCGCGTGCTCGCGCGGATAGGTGATGAAATAGCCGGTGTTGATGCCCTCGCGCGCGCAGAACTCGAGCGTCGGCGGGTCGCGCGTCTCGAGCCAGAGCGGCGGGTGCGGCCGCTGCATCGGCGGCACCGAAAGGGTGAGGTTTTGGGCGTGGTGGAATTCGCCGTCGAACGAGAACGGGCCGTCGCCGCCATAGGCCGCCTTCAGGTAGCCGACATATTCGAGCGTCCGCTCGCGCTTGGTGGCGTAGTCGGCGTCGAAGGGGCCGAAATAGCGCGGTGACACGCCGGGCACCAGCCCGACCTCCAGCCGGCCGCCGGTGATCTGGTCGAGCAGCGCGATCTCCTCGGCGAGGCGCACGGGATGGTGCAGCGGCACGACGTGGCCCATGCCGCCGATGCGGATGCGGCGCGTGCGCGCGGCGACCGAGGCGGCGTAGAGGTTGGGCGCCGACATCCAGCTTTCGTCGGGGGTGAAGTGATGCTCGACACAGAACCCGTAATCGAAGCCGAGCTCGTCGCAGAGCACGAGCTCGCGCCAGAGCTGGGCGAAGCGCTCGGCCGGGGTCATGCCGGCCTTGCCCCAGACATGGGCGAAATGGGCAAATCTCATGGCTCGCTCCCCATCGGGCGCGGCGGCGGCGGCGCGCGCAAGGGGAAAGGCTAGCCCATCGCGCCGGCCGTTCCAACGGCGCCGTCGGCGCGCGGGCGCGGCGCAAAATCCTTCGCGGGCCCGGCCGGCAATGCTAGGCTCCCGCCAGCCGGGGAACGGACATGACACCGCAAGACCACTCGCTGCTTTCCGAGGTCCGCAAGGCGACGCCGATGGGCGAGCTGCTGCGGCGCTACTGGATGCCCGCCGTGCTGTCGCACGAGCTGGAGGCGGACGGCGCGCCGGTGCGCGTGCGCCTGATGGGCGAGGATCTGATCGCGTTCCGCGACACCGACGGGCGGGTGGGTCTGCTGCGCGAGTTCTGCGCCCATCGCGGCGCGTCGCTCTATTTCGCGCGCAACGCCGATTGCGGGCTGCGCTGCTGGTATCACGGCTGGAAGTACGACGTGGAAGGCAACTGCCTCGACCAGCCCAACATGCCCGCCGACCGCCGCTTCGCCGACCGGGTGAAGCAGCCGGCCTATCCCTGCATCGAGCGGAACGGCGCGGTGTGGGCCTATCTCGGCCCGCGCGAGACGATGCCGCCGCTGCCCGAGCTGGAATGGCTGACCGTGCCCGCGGGGCACGTCCATGTCAGCAAGCGCATCCAGCACTGCCACTGGACGCAGGGCATGGACGGCGACATCGACGCCAGCCACATCATGTTCCTGCACGACGACGTCATCGGCAACACCAAGGAGCAGGTCGGCCACGATTCGACCACGTGGCTCGCCGCCGAGCTCGCGCCGCACATGGAGGTCGCGCCGAGCCCGGCGGGGCTGATCATGGGCGCGCGCCGGCCGGCCGGCCCCGACGCCGAGTACTGGCGCGTGACGCAGTGGATGATGCCGTGCTTCACGATGATCCCGCCCTTCCCCGGCGACACGCCGTATCTGGGCCATGCCTGGGTGCCGATCGACGAGGCGGCGAGCTGGGTGTACGTGTTCGGCTGGCACCCGTCGCGCCCGCTGCGCCCCGACGAGATCGACTACATGGCGGGCGGCAACAACAACACCCACGTGCGCATGATCCCCGGCACGTTCGTGCCGCTGGCCAACGCGTCGAACGCGTATGCCGGGCCCGACGCGCCGCCGGCCCGCCAGCCCTGGATGCGGGTGAAGGACATCCAGGACCAGGACATCGCCGCGACCGAGAGCATGGGCCCGCTCTACGACCGCACGCAGGAGAATCTGTGCGTGTCGGACATCAACATCGTGCAGGCGCGGCGCCGGCTGACCGACGCGGCCCGCGCCCTCGAACAGGGCAAGGCGCCGCCGGGGCGCGATGCGCGCGACTACCGCCTGCGCCCGGTCTCGGCCAAGCTGCCGAAGGGCGCCGACTGGGCGCGCGAGATCGCGCGCGACATGGAGGCGGTGCCGGAGACCTTCCGCGCCTTCGCCCCCGGCGAGTGACGCGGCGCGCTTCTCAGCCCGGGCCGAGCCCGAGCCCGGCCAGGAATTCGGCGCAGATCCGGTTATAGGCCCAGGGCGCCTCGATATTGCAAGCGTGCCCCGCGTCCTCGACGGTGTGCAGCACGCAGCCGGGGATGCGCTTCTGCACGTCGTGCACGGTGGGGTAGCTGCGGTCCTCCGCGCCCTCGATGATGATCGTCGGCGGCTTGATGCCGGCGAAGAACGCATCCGGCTCGGCGTCGCACAAAGCCTCGTTCATCATCACGATGGACTCGAGCGTGCCCGGGTTGTTCAGCGCGCACACCATGTCGGCATAGTGGTTGAGGAACGGGTCGGCCTTGCCCTTGTCGGAGAAATGGTCGAGCACCTGCACGCGGCGCAGCGCGATCCCCTCGGCGAGGTAGCGCTCCTTCCAGCGGCGCATCGGCTCGCGCGTCGGGCTCCAGCCGATGCCGGACAGGATCACGGCGAGCGCGCGGTCCGGCTGCTGGTCGGCCATGTGCAGCGCGATGTGGCTGCCCAGCGAGTTGCCGTGCACGATGCACGGCCCCGCCGAAACGCGGTCCACCGCCTCCCAGCAGGCCTGCGCCTGGTCGGGCACGGTGACGCCGGCGAGCGGCGGGGCGGAGCGCCCGTAGCCGGCCAGGTCGACCGCGATCGTGCGGTAGTTCGCGGAGAAATAGGCGGTCTGGTAGAGCCAGAGCCGGTGGTCGTCGGGCGTCGAATGGAGGAACACCATCGGCGTGCCCGACCGGCCCGCCTGCTCGAAATAGAGCGGTCCCGGAATGTGGTTGGCCATCGTCTCCTCAGCTTGCCGTGACGGCGCGCGCCGTCGCTCCAGCCTAACCCGTTCCGCCCGCGCGCGGGAAGACGAGCACGTCCGCCGCGTCGCAGGCCAGGTGGACAGTACGGCCCATCCCTACCGCGCCGCGACATCGAGGTCGAGATCCTGCGGCACCGGCACCGGGCGCAGGTGCCGCTTGCGGCGGCGCGGCGCGGCGGGAATAATCGGCGCGTCGCGTCCCAGGGGGTAAGGCCATGAAGCTCGGCTTTTTCACGATGCCGGTCCATCCCAAGGGACGCACCTATTCCGAAACGCTGGCCGAGGACCGCGAGGCCTTCATCATGGCCGACCGGCTGGGGTTCGCCGAAGGCTATTGCGGCGAGCATCTGACCGACGAGTGCGAGAACATCCCGAACAGCATGATGTTCCTTGCCTCGCTGATGGGCGTCACCTCGCGGATCAGGCTGGGCACGGCCGTGGTCAACCTGCCGCATTCCCATCCGGTCGTGATCGCGTCGAACGCGGCGATGCTCGACAACATGCTGCAGGGCCGGTTCCTGATGGGGATCGGCGCCGGCATCCTGCGCACCGATGCCGAGGCGCTGGAGCTGCTCGACAAGAACCGCGGCGCGATGTTCGTCGAGGCGATCGACCAGGTGCTGGCGATCTGGAAGGGCGAGGCGCCCTATAACATCGCCGGCCAGTTCTGGAACGTCTCGACCGCCAAGACCATCTGGCCCGAGGTCGGGCTCGGCGCCATCGTGAAGCCCTACCAGACGCCGCACCCGCCGATCCTGGGCATGGCGACCGACCCCAACTCGCAGGGGCTGGTGGCGATCGGCAAGCGCGGCTGGTGGCCGGTCTCGTCCGGCTTCCTCTATGCCGGCTGGCTGAAGAACCATTGGCAGAACTACGCGCGCGGCTGCGCCGAGGCGGGCCACGCGGCCGAGCGGAAGAACTGGCGCGTCGCGCGCACCATCTTCGTCGCCGACGACGACCGCACGGCGGCGCGCTACGGCAAGGACGACCCGCAGAGCCCGTACCGGCACTACATGCACCAGCTCTCGTCGAAGCTGCGCGCCTCGCGCAAGCTCGACAGCTTCAAGCCCGACCCGTCCATGTCCGACGAGGCGGTCACGCTCGACTTCATCCTCGACAACATCGCCATCGTCGGCAGCGTGAACCGGGTGGTCGACCAGATCCTCGCCATCGCCGAGGAGACCGGCGGGTTCGGCACGCTGCTCTATGCCGGGATCGACTGGGCCGACCCGAAGCTCGGCAAGCGCTCGATGGAGCTGATGGCCGAGAAGGTGATGCCGGCGGTCAATTCCGCCCTCGGCACGGCGCATGCCGCCGAGTGACGCGCCCGGCGACGGCGCTCCCCACGCGCCGACTCCGCCCGGGGCCGTCTTCCGCAATCCCGGCTGGGCGAACCCCGTCACCACGCGCTCGCGCATCGTGCTCGAGATCGCGGCCGAGCTGGTGGCCCTTCCCGATACGCGGCTGCGCCAGGCCAAGGTGCTGCTGCGCGAGCAGGGCGCCGGCGCCGGTTGGCCCATCGCCTTATTCGCGACCAGCACCAGCGAGGGCGTCGAGGCGGTGGCGCGGCGCGAGGCCGACCTCGCCATGATCAACCCGTCCGCGCCTCTCACATTGGCGCTGCGCGGCAACGGGCGCTACCTGACCCCGCAGCCGGTGCGCGCCATTGCGGTGATCCCGTCCTACGACCAGTACGTGTTCGCCGTGAAGGCCGAGCTCGGATTGACGCGGTTCGAGGACATCGCCGCGCGCCGCGTGCCGCTGCGCGTCATGCTGCGCGGGCAGAAAGACCATTGCCTGCACGACATGCTGGACGACATCGCCGCGGCGGCCGGCTTCTCGCTCGCCGACCTAGAATCGTGGGGCGGCAACGTGCGGCGCGAGGGCGGGCTGCCCTTCCCCGACGGGCCGAAGTTCGAGGCGCTGGCGCGGGGCGAGATCGACGCGATCTTCGACGAGGCGGTGCAGGAATGGACCGACGCCGCCCTGGCCGCCGGGATGACGATCCTGCCGCTCGGCGAAGAAACGGTGCGCACGCTCGAGGCGCTCGGCTACCGGCGCGGGGTTATAGAGAAGCGACTGTACCCCGCCCTTCCGGCCGACGTGCTGACCCTCGATTTCAGCGGCTGGACGATCTTCGTTCATGCCGACGCGCCGGACCGGCTGGTCGAGCAGATCTGCGGCGCGCTCGACGCGCGCAAGCATCTGATCCCGTGGCAGGGCGAGGGCCCGCTGCCGGTCGAGCGCATGTGCCGCGACGCGCCCGATACGCCGATGGACGTGCCGCTGCATCCGGCGGCAGAACGATACTGGCGCCGGCGCGGCTATCTCGCCTGACACGCATAGGGGAACGGACATGGCCGATCTGAAGATCACGCTCGCGTGCTGGAACTACGACCGGACGCGCGCCTTGGTCGACGGCAGCGTGAAGCCGGAGGGCATCGCGCTCGACTGCCGCAGCGCCCAGCAGGTCGGCGAGATCATGGACCGCATGCTGCGCACGCGCGAATACGACGTGTCCGAGCTCGGCTTCACCTATTACCTGCGCACGCTGGAAATGAAGGAGCGGCCGTTCGTCGCCATCCCGGTCTTTCCCAACCGCATCTTCCGCCACTCGGCGATCTTCGTGAACCGCGATGCCGGCATTCGCGGGCCGCGCGACCTGATCGGCCGGAAGGTGGGCGAGCTGCACCGGTACGGCCACGACGCGGGCATCTGGTCGAAGGGGGCGCTCAGCGACGAGTACGGCGTGCCGGCCGACGGCTACACCTATTATGTCGGCGGGATGGACCGGCCGGCGCCGGCCGAGGACTGGTCGCCGCCCTTGGTGCCGTCGAACGTGACGGTGCACCGGCTGGGGCCGGACCAGACGCTCGACGCCATGCTGGAGGCAGGCGAGATCGACGCGCTCTATTCGGCCTGGGTGCCGCCCAGCTACATGCGCGGCTCGCCCAAGGTCGGGCGTCTGTTCGAGGATTATGAGCGGGTGGAGCGCGATTATTTCCGCCGCACCGGCGTGTTCCCGATCATGCACACGGTGGTGATGCGGCGCGAGATCTACGAGGCGAACCGCTGGATGGCGCGGTCGCTGATGGCGGCGTTCGAGGCGGCGAAGGACCGGGCGATGCAGATGTACCGCACGTCCGAGATGTTCTTCGGCGCGCAGTACATGATCCCCTGGATGCCGGCGTTGCAGGCCGAGAACCGCGCGCTGATGGGCGCCGACCACTGGCCCTACGGCATCGCGCGGAACCGCGCGACGCTCGAGACCTACCTGCGCTACCACCACGAGCAGGGCCTGTCGCGGCTCTACGCGGTCGACGAGATCTTCGTCCCCGAGTCGTTCGAGTAGCGCCAGCTCGGCGCGGAGAGGGCATTACCCCTCACCCTGTCCCTCTCCCAAGGGAGAGGGAACGCTGATCGGACGTCCCGAATACCTTTCGAAGGCTCGGTGCGCGACGTGCAGTCCGAGCTTTTCCGCGGCGTCCCCTCTCCCTTGGGAGAGGGACAGGGTGAGGGGCTGAATCTCCGCCTACTTCATCGCAGCCTCGAGGAAGCGGTTGGTCCACTGCTTGCCCTCGGAGAGCTTCACGGTCGTGATGCGCGTGTCGCCGACCGCCTCGCGGTAGAACGCCTGGGTGCGGCGCCACTGCGCGTCGGACATCGGCTCGGGCTTGAAGGTGGGGCCCATCAGCTTCAGCGCCGCGACGAGGTCGGCGAGCTCCGCCTGGCGGAAGCTGCCCGCCTTGAGCTTCCGCGCCACCGCTTCCGGGTCGTCGACGATCGCGTTCATCGCCTCGACCGTCGCCTTGACCACGCGCCCGACCACGTCGCCGTGCGCCGCGATGTAGTCCGGCCGCGTCTGCAGACCGGTCAGCATCACGCCCTTCAGGTCGGGGATGTCGGTGAACTCGATCAGCGGCTCGCCGATATGGATGCGCTTGACCAGGCTGCCCGCCGGCGGCGACAGGACGAACCCGTCGATCCGCCCCGCCTTCATCGCGCCGAGGAGCTGCGGCAGCCCGCCGACCTGCAGCTTCTGCACGTCGGTGGCGAAATCGAGCCCGCCATACTTCACCAGCCAGCGCGCGATCCCCTCGCCGGTGCCGCCGAGCGCCACGAGGCCGAGCCGCATGCCCTTGATGCGGCCGAGCCGTTCCTTGGGCGACATCTGCTCGGTGATGCCGTGCGATGCGATGAACTTCTTCGACGCGATCAGCTCGGTCGTCAACGACGAGACCAGGGTGAGGATGCGCACCTCGCGGCCCGAATCCGCGACCTTCAGGAATTCGTAGGGATCGGCGGCGAGGAACTCCGCGCTGCCCGACAGGAGCGCCGCGTCGGCAGGCGGGCCGCCGCGGAACACCGGCAGCGCGACCTCGATGCCCTGCCTGGCGTAGAGGCCGGCGTCGCGGGCATACAGCACCGGCGCCATCACCAGCGCCATCACCGGCAGGGCGATCTTCACCTTGGTCATGTCGGCGGCCCGCGCGCCGGGCGCGGCGGCGAGCAGCAGGACCGCCGCGGCGAGCGCCGCGACGAGCCGGATCCGCTTGGTCGTTCTCATCGCTATCCTCCCTCAGATCAGTTTCTGGCCGGATTCCTGGTTCGGCAGCCAGCGCAGCATCCTGCGCTCGGCGATGCCGATCAGGGTGGTCATCGCGAACACCAGGGCGACGATCAGCACCACCCCGACCCAGATGCCGTTGACGTTGAACGCGCCCGACGCGTTGATCACGTAGTAGCCGAGGCCCGACTGCGACGCGATGAACTCGCCCAGCATGGCGCCGATCACCGCGTAGACGATGCTGGTCTTGAGGCCGGCCAGGATGCTGGGCGCGATCGCCGGCAGCACGACAAAGGCGATCACCTGCAGCCAGTTCGCGTCCATCACGCGCGCCTGGTGGATGAAGTCGATCTCGATCTGCCGCACGGCGCCGTAGACCGCGTAGAACATCAGGAAGAACACCATCGACACCACGATGGCGACCTTCGAATTCGATGCCGATGCCCAGCACGATGATGATGATCGGCGCGACGGCGATCTTGGGGATCGCGCTGAACACCAGGATGTACGGCTCGAGAAGGCGCGCCAGCCTGTGCCGGAAGCCGAGCACGAACCCGGCCGCGAAGCCGATCACCGTGCCCAGCGCGTAGCCCAGCAGGATCTCGGTGAAGGTGACCGCAATGTCGTGCCAGATCGCGCCGTGACGAAGCTCGGCCACCAAATAGGCGGCGATGGCGGACGGCTGGCCGATGAAGCGCGGATCGAACAGGTAGCGCGCGCCGAGCTCCCACAGCGCCAGGATCACCACCGCCGGCAATAGACCGTTGACCAGCCGCATCTGCTTTCCCTCAGCCGCGGTCGCGGAAGATCATGCGCTGCAGCTCGTGATGCAGCGTGCGGAACTCGTCGTAGTCATAGACCGTGACCAGGTCGCGCGGCCGCGGCAGGGTGACCGGCACGATTTCGACGATGCGCCCGGGCCGGTCCGACAGCACCACCACCCGGTCGGACAGCGCGATCGCCTCCACCACGTCGTGGGTGATGAAGATCACGGTGGTCTCGACCTCGGCCCACAGGCGCATCAGATGCTGCTGCAGCGCCAGGCGGGTCTGCGCGTCGAGCGGGCCGAACGGCTCGTCCATCAGCAGGATGGGCTTGCCCGCGACCAGCGCGCGGGCCAGCGCGCCGCGCTTCTCCATGCCGCCGGAAAGCTGGCGGGGATAGGCGCTCTCGAACCCGTCGAGATGGACCCTGGCGATCCAGTCGCGCGCGATGCGGCGCCGCTCCGCGGCGGGCACGCCGGCGAGGCGCAGCGGGAATTCGAGGTTCGCGCGCAGCGTCATCCAGGGAAACAGGCCGCGCCCCTGCGGGACGTAGGCGACGTCGCGGTTGACGCCGGCGAGGGTGCGGCCGCGGCAGGTGATCGTGCCGGCGGTCGGGCTCTCGATGCCGGCGAGGAGCTTCAGCAGGGTCGACTTGCCGCAGCCGCTGGGCCCGATGACGCTGACGAAGGCGTGCCGGCCGGCGACGGTGAGGTTGATGTCGTCGAGCGCGGCCAGCGCGGCGCTGCCATGGCCGGCATAGGACTTGCCGACGCCCTCGAGCCGCAGCGCGACGCCGGCGTCCGCGCCCGCGTCCGGCACCGTCCGGGGACGGCCCGGCGGCGGCGCCGCGTACGCCTGGGCCTCGCTCACCGCCTCAGCCCGCCGCGCCCGCGCTCATGGGCCGCACGCCGCCGCACCCGCTCGCAACCCGTCTTGCGCGTCGATCCATGCGCTTCGCGTCCGCCCGGCCGATAAGGCTGCGGCAGTCTATCGCATGGGGGCGGGGCTTGAATACCGCGCTCCACCGGCTCGCTCGTCCCGTGTCCCTCGCCGGTAAGGGGGAGGGACACGGGCTGTGAGCGCTACTGCACCGGCGAGAAGGGCGCGGCGAGGCAGATCTTGTTCTCCTGCGCGACCAGCGTGCCGGCGCCGCCCGGCGGCGGCCAGATGCCGTCCTTCGCCGCCTGGGCGCGGATCTTGGCGCGCTCGTCCAGGCTCTTGTACGGCCAGATATGGACGAACTTGTTGAGCGGGCCGAGATCGGTGGTCATGCCGACCAGGATGGGCGAGCGCTTCGACCGCTCGTCGATCGCCTTGCCCCAGTTCTCCTGCACCTTGGGGGCGGCGCCGATGGCCAGCGTATAGCTGCGCCACTCGAAGATCGGCCCGTAGCTGCCGGGCTTGATCTCGGGGGTGAAGGCGAACGGGACGAATATCTCGGTCGCCTGCTCGTCGACGAACTCGGCGATCTTCGGCGGCCAGTTCGGGTTCTTCGCCGATTCCGCACGGATGCGCGCCCGCTCGTTCAGATCCTTGTAGGGCCAGACATGGATGATCTGGTTCAAGGGACCGATCTCCGTGTAGAAGAACGCGGCGAGCGGCGACAGCGCCTTGCGCGTCTCGTACGCCTCGCCGAACCGCTTGACCACCTCCTGCACCGTGTGCGGCTTGCACCGGTAGGTGCGGACTTCGTAGAGCATCGTTTCACTCCCCGTTGGCGTTGGTTGGGTGGCGCGGAGCTTACCCCT
The DNA here is from genome assembly GCA_963826605.1 of uncultured Alphaproteobacteria bacterium. Lineage (GTDB taxonomy): Bacteria > Pseudomonadota > Alphaproteobacteria > MPNO01 > DASWLB01 > CAWGHZ01. The sequence continues at coordinate 244,284 of CAWGXN010000001.1, read as the reverse complement.
CCGCAAGCCAGTCGTCGATCAGCCGGCGCGCGATGGAGATGGGCCGCGGCGCGATGCCCATGCCCCCGTTGCCGTTCAGAAGCTCGTCGCGGGTGAACCAGCGCGCGTCCTCGAGCTCGTCGTCGTTGCGCTGCACGGTCTCGGTCTCGGCGGTGCAGAAGAAGCCCACCATCAGCGAGGCGGGGAACGGCCAGGGCTGCGAGGAATGGTATTCGACGGCGGAGACGACGACGCCCGTCTCCTCCATCACCTCGCGGCGCACCGCATCCTCCAGGCTCTCGCCCGGCTCGACGAAGCCGGCCAGCGTCGAGTAGCGCCCCGGCGGCCACTCCGCCTTGCGACCCAGCAGGCAGCGGTCGCCCTTCGCCACAAGCATGATGACCGCGGGGTCGGTGCGCGGGAAATGCACCCGCGCGCAGGCGGCGTCGGCGCAGACGCGGACATGGCCGCCCTGGCGCGATTCGGTGGGCGCGCCGCAGCTGCCGCAGAACCGGTGCGTCGCGTGCCAGTGCGTCATCGCGCGGGCATAGGCGAGCGCGCCGCCTTCGTCGCGGTCGATCAGCGGCCCGACGTCGCGGAGCTGCACGAAGCGCGCCCCGTTGGCGAAGGGCGCCAGCGCCGGCTCGTCGAGATGCGACAGGTCGACGGCGAAATGGGCGATCCCAGCGAACAGGCCGAGCAGCACCACCTCGCCCGCCGCCTCGATGAGCGGCGTGGCCTCGGCCCGGGCGAACCGCATGGCGCGCGGCGCCTCGCCCTCGATCACCAGGTTGCGGCCGCGCCAGACCGGCAGGAAGGCGCTGGCGGGATCGTCGAGGCGCGCGGCGAGCCAGTCGCGGTCGGCGCGCAGATGGCTCACGCGATCGAGCGCCGCGGCGGCGAAGAAGTTGGGGCTGCGCATGGCGGCACCCTGCCACGCCGTCCGGGGGCTTGCAATCGCGCTGCCAAGCTCGCATCTCCGGGTCGGCGTGGCGGAACCGGCGGGTTCCTGTTAGCTTGCCGGCCAAACCGGAGGCGCCGTTCGGGATAGGGTGGCGCCGGACTTTTGAAGGGATTTTCCATGATTTCCGCGAAGCTTGCCCTCGGGGCGGCCGTCGCCGTGGCGCTGGCCGCTTCGTCCGTCGCGGCGCACGCGCAGGGCGCGTCGTCCCCCGCCGGCGCCCAGAAGCCGGCCACGATGGCCCCCGCCGCCGACGATCCCGTCGCCGCCGTGGTCAACGGCCAGAAGATCTATCGTTCCGAGGCGATGGCGGTCTATGCGGGCCTGCCCGAGCAGTACAAGAAGCTGCCGCCCGAGGCGCTGTACACCCAGATCGTCGAGCGGCTGGTCGAGCGCAAGGCGCTGGCCCAGGCGGCGCTCAAGGAGGGCTATGCCGAAAAGCCCGAGGTGAAGCACCGCCTCGAGGCCGACCGCGAGCAGATATTGCAGGAGGCCTACCTGATGGGCCAGGTCGAATCGCGGCTCACCGACGACAAGCTGAAGGAGGCCTACCGCAAGAAGGTCGCCGCCGCCGCCCACGCGGAGGAGGTGCATGCGCGCCACATCCTGCTGAAAAGCGAGAAGGACGCGAAGGACGCGATCGCCGAGCTCGACAAGGGCGCCGACTTCGCCACGCTGGCCAAGGCGCGCTCGACCGGCCCGACGGCGGGCAATGGCGGCGATCTCGGCTTCTTCACCCACGACCAGATGGTGAAGCCGTTCGCCGACGCGGCGTTCAAGCTGAAGCCGGGCGAATACACCCACACGCCGGTCCATTCGCAGTTCGGCTGGCACGTGATCAAGGTCGAGGGCCGCCGCGCCGCCAAGGTGCCGAGCTTCGAGGAATCGAAGGACGAGCTGAAGGACGAGGCCGCGCGCACGCTGGTCGCCCAGATCGTCGCCAAGGCGAAGAAGGAGGCGGACATCACCATCGTGCCGCCGACCTCCGGCCCCGCCGGCCCCAGCGGCATCCGCCCGGTGCAGTAGGACTTCATCCGACGCGCTTCGGAATAGTGGACGCCCCTCTCACCCATGGAGGGAGGGGCGAACACTCAGGCCCATGTGACGAGTGCAATTTCCGGCGCGTGCCGGCGGCAACGGCTGTCGATGCGGGGGTCCCTCTCCCTTGAGGGGAGGAGATGAGGCGCTTTCCGGTCGATGCCCTGTAGGGTCTTCAAGACGCGCTGGTCATCATCAACGCCGAGCTCGGCACGCGCGATGTAGCGGAGATCGAACTCGCCAAGGTAGCGGCATCAGGTGTTGCTGCGAGACGTGGTGGTACATCCCGGTGATCCCACGCTTGAGGATCGAAAAGTAGCCTTCGACAGTGTTCGTATGGGCCTCGCCGCATACGCATTCCTCAATCGACTGGTTGACCGCTTCACGGCGGGCAAACTCGCGCCCGAGCGGGCGGTACACCCCGTTGTCATCGGTCATCAGGAAGGACTTGCAATCAACCTGAGCGACAAGGATGTGGCGCAGCGTGCGGCCGTTCACATTCGGCACATGGCGAGAACGCACCATTCCATAGCGCTCGATCAGGGCGAACACCCGGGCTTTGCCCGTACCGCCGATGTTGGCCGGGTTGCGCTTGGAGCTATGCTTGTTCTTTTCGCGCCCCCGTACATTAGGTTTCGTCGGCTCCCTGGTATGGACGACGCGCGAGTCAGCGAACGGCGCGGCTGACAATGGCTTGCGGGATGTGCCGGATCCCCTGCGCGCGGCAGACATCAGGCACGATAATGGAGCCGCCCCCTACCCGTCCGTCACCACGCCGATATAGGGAAGCGCGCGGTAGGCGTGGGCGAGGTCGAGCCCGTATCCCACCACGAACCGGTCGCCGATGGCGAAGCCCACATAGTCGGGCGTGAAGCCGACCGCGCGCCGCTCGTTCTTGTCGAGCAGCAGGCAGGTGCGCACCTCGGCCGCGCCGCGCGCGAGCAGCGCATCGCGGGCGAAGACCAGCGTGCGGCCCGATTCCACGATGTCGTCGACGATCAGCACGCGCCGGCCCGCCACGTCGTCCGTGATGTCCCGCGTCAGCGCGACGCGCCCGCTCGACTCGGTCCCCTCGCCATAGCTCGACAGGGTCATGAAATCGACCAGCGGCGCCAGGCCGGCGCGGTGCATCGCGCGGATCAGGTCGGCGGCGAACACGAAGCTGCCCTTGAGGATGACCACCACCTCGAGCTCGGCCGGCATGTCGCGGGCGATCTCGTCGGCCAGGGCGTCGACCCGCCGGGCGATCGTGCCGGCGTCGAGCAGCACCTCGATCCGCGCGGGCGGCACCGCTTTACTGGTCGGAAAAGTTCATGGTGAGGCGCTCCGCCCCGCTCGCCGGGTTGCGCAGCTCGGTGCGGAAATGCACCGTCTCGCCAGGCAGCAGCTTCGCCTGCGACGGCGCGAACTCCCATTGCTGCACCGGCTTGCCGCCGCCGATCAGCGTGCCGCGGATCTTGGGCACGGCGCGCACCTGGTGCGAGACGTTGGCAACGTCGCCCTCGACCAGCAGCACCGGCACGCCGTCCACCTGGTCGCGCTTCCAGCTCACCTCGCGCAGCTCGAGACCGGCGCCGGCCGGCTTCACCGGCACGCCGGCCAGGTTATAGATGCGCCGCGCGCCCGGCCATGCCTGGACCACGTCGTCGCGCAACACCCAGCCGCCGCCGACGATCAGGGCAATGACCAGGACCAGCGCGCCCCAGGCGAGCGTGGCGGCGCGGTTCGGCTCCGGCTCGGGCGGCGGGGCGGAACGCGTGCGCCGCACCGGCGGCTCGTCCGCGCGTTCCTCGGCGGTCGCGGCCGGCGGCGCCTCGTCCCGATCGGCGGCGCCGAACAAGGCGGGGAACGGCTCGTCCTCCTCGATCTCGGGCGGCGCCTGGTGCCAGACATGCTTGCAATTGCCGCAGCGCACGCGCCGCCCCTTGGGGCGGAGCGCGGCATCGTCGACCGCGAAGCGTGTGGAGCATTCGGGACAGGTCAGGATCATGGCGGCATAGAGGCTGGGGCTGATCCCGTTATAGGCGGGCCATCCCGGCCTGGCAAGGTAAGGCGCGCCGCGATTCTGGACGGGCCGCGCGCGCCCTGTGCGATGGTGCCTGAAGGCCGCCGGAGGCCGGGCGGAGAGGCGAGGTGGTCGTCGAATTCCATAATGTCGGGATGCGCTACGGGGTCGGCCCCGAGGTGCTGCACGACATCACGTTCCGGCTGGCGCCGGGGTCGTTCCACTTCCTCACCGGCGAGTCCGGCGCGGGCAAGTCCTCGCTGATCAAGCTGATGTACCTGGCGCACCGGCCGACGCGCGGGCTGGTGAACCTGTTCGGGCGCGACCTCGCCACCCTGCCGCGGCGCGACCTGCCGGCGCTGCGCCGGCGAATCGGCGTGGTGTTCCAGGAATTCCGCCTGCTGGAGCACCTGTCGGCGTTCGACAACGTGGCGGTGCCGCTGCGCGTGGCGGGCGCGAAGGAGGCGCGGCTCAAGGCCCATGTCGAGGAGCTGCTGGCCTGGGTCGGGCTCGCCGAGCGGATGAACGCGCGCCCGGCCACGCTGTCGGGCGGCGAGAAGCAGCGCGTGGCGATCGCCCGCGCGGTGATCGCCAAGCCCGACCTGATGCTGGCCGACGAACCGACCGGCAACCTGGACGACCGGTCGGGCCTGCGCCTGCTGCGCCTGCTGGAGGAGCTGAACCGCCAGGGCACCACGGTGGTGATCGCGACCCACAACGAATCCCTGGTCGGACGGTTCGCCCATCCGCGGCTGCACCTCGAAGGGGGCGAGCTCACGCGCCGGCCGGTGCGCGCCTCGGTGCCGGCGCAATGAGGCGGCGCGGCGTCCTCGCTTTGCCGCTGTCGCGCGACCCCTCGTCGCGCTTCCTGCCGTGGATCGTGGGATTCATGGTGTTCCTCGCCGCGCTGGCGCTGGCCGTCGCGATGGCGGTGGCCAATGCCGGGGCGCAGTGGCGCCAGGGCCTTGCCGGAACGCTGACCGTGCAGGTCATGCCGTTGCCGCAGACGCCGGGCGCCGGCACGGTCGAGGCGCGCACCGCGCGCGCCGTGGCGCTGCTGCGCAAATCGCCGGGGGTGGCGCAGGCTGCAGCGCTCACCGAATCGCGCATCGCCGAGCTGCTGCGGCCATGGCTCGGCGACCGCGAGAACCTGGCCGACCTGCCGCTGCCGCGCCTGATCGACGTCAGGCTGGCGCCGGGCGCGCCCGCCGACCCCGCGGCGCTGGCCGCGGCGCTGAAATCCGCCGTGCCGGGCACCAGCGTCGACGATCACGGCGTGTGGCTGCGCCGCTTCACCGCCTTCGCCCGCGCCATCCAGGCGACGGCGGCGGCGGTGGTCGCGCTGATCTCGGCCGCGGCGATCGCGGTGGTGGTGTTCGCGACGCGCAGCGGCCTCGCCGTCCATCGCGAGGCGATCGAGATCCTGCATCTGATCGGGGCGCGCGACGCCACCATCGCGCGCGAGTTCCAGCTCCAGTCGATGGCGCTGGGCTTCAAGGGCGGGGTGATCGGGCTCGCGCTGGCGGCGGCGACGCTGGCCGCCTTGTTCCACTTCGCCGGGCGGATCGACGCGGCCCTGCTGCCCGACCTCGACCTCGCACCCCTGCAGTGGGCGGCGCTGGCGCTCCTGCCCGTGGCGGCCGCGGTGATCGGGATGGAAACGGCGCGGCGCACGGTGCTGGGCGCGCTGGCGGAGATGGCGTGACCCGGTTCGGCGCGCGGCGTCCGCGCCGGGCACGCTGGGTTCGGGCGGCGGTGATCGCCCTGCCCATCCTGCTCGCGGCGTGGGGCGGCGGGCTCCTCTGGTTCGCGCACAAGATCCGTCCGGTGCCCGAGCCAGGCGGGCGCACCGACGCGGTCGTGGTGCTGACCGGCGGCGCCGGGCGGCTGGACGCCGGGCTCAAGCTGCTGGCGGCCGGGCGGGCGGCGAAGCTGTTCGTCTCCGGCGTCTATCACGGGGTGGATGTGGCCGCCCTGCTGCGGCTGTCGCGCACCGCGCCGGAGAACATCGAGTGCTGCGTCGTGCTGGGCTACGCCGCCGATTTCGACCATCGGCAACGCGCACGAGACGGCGGCGTGGATGCAGAACGAGGGCTACCACTCGTTGCGGCTGGTGACGGCGAGCTACCACATGCCGCGCAGCCTGCTGGAGTTCCGCCGCGCCATGCCGGACATCGAGATCCTGCCCTACCCGGTCTTCCCGGTGCGGTTCAAGCAGGACCAGTGGTGGCTGTGGCCCGGCACGCTGACATTGCTGGTCACCGAGTACGACAAGTACCTGCTGTCGCTTGCCCGCGGCGTATTCCTGGCGAGCCCGTGAGCGTCCTTCGCGCGGTCGCCTTCTACGCCGGGCTGTATCTGTGGACGGCGGCGGTGGGGGTGGCGAGCCTGCCGCTCTACCCGCTGCCGCGCGCGGCGATGCTGGCGCTGTCGCGCGGCTGGGCGGCGGGGGTGCTGGCGATCCTGGCGGCGACCACCGGGCTGCGCCACCGCGTGCTGGGAGGCGCGCACCTGCCGGCCGGGCCGGCCATCGTCGCCGCCAAGCACCAGTCGGCGTGGGAGACGTTCGCCTTCGCGCTGATCCTCCACGACCCGGCGATCGTGCTCAAGCGCATCCTGCTGTGGATTCCGTTCTATGGCTGGGCGCTGGCACGGATCGGCATGATCGGCATCGACCGCGCGGCCGGCGCCCGCGCCCTGCGCGCGCTGACCAGATCCGCAGCCGCCCGCGTCGCCGAGGGCCGGCCGATCCTGGTGTTTCCCGAGGGCACGCGCGTGGCGCCGGGCGCGCGGCGCCCCTACCAGCCGGGAGTCTACGCGCTCTACCGCGCGCTGAACCTTCCGGTGGTGCCGGTGGCGCTCGATTCCGGCCTCTACTGGCCGCGCCGCAGCCTGGCGAAGCGGCCGGGCACGATCATGGTGGAATTCCTGCCGCCCATCGCGCCGGGGCTCGGCCGCGCCGCCTTCATGGCCGAGCTGGAGGACCGGATCGAAACCGCGACCGGCAAGCTGGTCAGTCGCGCAGCAGGAACATCGCCTCCACCTCGATCGCCACGTCGAACGGCATGACGGCGACGCCGAGGGCGGTGCGGGCATGGCGGCCCGCCTCGCCGAACAGCTCGACCATCAGCTCGGACGCGCCGTTGACCACGGCCGAGATATCGGTGAAGTCGGGCATGGCGTTGACGTAGCCGGTGAGCTTCACGACCTGCGCGATGCGGTCGAGGTCGCCGCCCAGCCCCTTCTTCGCCTGGGCCAGCACGTTCAGCGCGCTGAGCCGCGCCGCCTCCTGCCCCTGGGCGAGGTCGAACTCGCGCCCGACCTTGCCGACGAAGCGCCGCTCGCCGTTCCATTGGGTTATCTGGCCGGAGACGAACAGGAACCCGCCCGCGATCATGGTGTTCTCGATCTTCGCCACGCGCGGCGCCTGCGGCTCCGGCAGCTCGATGCCAAGGTCTTTCAGCCGCGCCTCGATCCGTCCCGCCATTTGGTCTCTCCTCATTGCCCGACCCGAGTATAGGATGGACGCATGGCAAAGGAGGACCGCGAGTACGGCGCGCAGCTCGCCGACCGGCTGGTGGCGATGGGGCCGGTCGCGGCGCGGCGCATGTTCGGCGGCACCGGGCTGTTCCTGGACGGGACGATGTTCGGGCTGGTCTGGCACGGCGATGTGTATTTCAAGGTCGGGCCGGACAACCAGCCGGACTACGACCGCGCCGGATCGCGGCCGTTCGCCTACATGCGCGGCGACCGGCGCGTCGAGATGTCGTACGCGACCGTCCCCGACGAGGTTCTGGCGGACGGTGCCGCGCTGGCCGACTGGGGCGAGCGTGCCCTTTCCGTGGCGCGCGCGAAGAAGCGCGGCAAATGATGGCGAAGGGCGCAAAGACACGCACCGAGACCGACTCGATGGGCGCGATCGCCGTGCCCGCGGACCGGCTGTGGGGCGCCCAGACCCAGCGGAGCCTGGAAAATTTCCGTATCGGCGACGAGCGCATGCCGGCCGCGCTGATCCGCGCGCTGGGGATGCAGAAGAAGGCCGCGGCGCTTGCCAACATGAAGCTCGGCGGGCTCGACGCGAGGATCGGCCGCGCGATCTGCGACGCCGCCGACGAGGTGATCGCCGGCACCCTCGCCGATCACTTCCCGCTGGTGGTGTGGCAGACCGGCTCAGGCACCCAGACCAACATGAACGCCAACGAGGTGATCGCCAACCGCGCCATCCAGATGCTGCACGGCACGGTGGGTGCCAAGTCGCCGGTGCATCCCAACGACCACGTGAACATGAGCCAGTCGTCCAACGATTCGTTCCCGACCGCCATGCACATCGCGGCGGTGAGCGAGATCGAGGGCGCGCTGATCCCGGCGCTGGCGCACCTGCACCGGGCGCTCGCGGCCAAGGCGCGCGAGTTCGCGCGGGTGATGAAGATCGGCCGCACCCACCTGCAGGATGCGACGCCGGTGACGCTGGGCCAGGAATTCTCCGGCTATGCGCAGCAGCTGGCCAATTCCATCGCGCGGGCGAAGGGCGCGCTGCCCCGCCTCTCCCTCCTCGCCCAGGGCGGCACGGCGGTGGGCACCGGGCTCAACGCGCCCAAGGGGTTCGACCGCGCCTTCGCGGCCGAGCTCTCGCACCTCGCCGGACGCCGCTACCGCCCGGCGCCGAACAAGTTCGAGGCGCTGGCCGCGCACGACGCGATCGTCGAGGCGTCGGGCGCGATGGCCACCATCGCCGCGTCGCTGTTCAAGATCGCCAACGACATCCGCCTGCTGGGCTCCGGCCCGCGCTCGGGCCTGGGCGAGCTGATCCTGCCGGAGAACGAGCCCGGCTCGTCGATCATGCCGGGCAAGGTGAACCCGACCCAGTGCGAGGCGATGACCCAGGTCTGCGCCCAGGTGATCGGCAACCATGCGGCCGTCATGTTCGCCGGCACGCAGGGCCAGCTCGAGCTCAACGTGTTCAAGCCGGTGCTGATCCGGAACCTGCTGCACTCGATCCGGTTGCTGGCCGACGCGTCGATGAGCTTCACCGACAATTGCGTCGCGGGCATCGCGGCCAACACGGCGCGGCTGCGCGCGCTGATGGAGGAGTCGCTGATGCTGGTGACCGCGCTGTCGCCAGAAATCGGCTACGACAAGGCCGCAGAGGTGGCGAAGAAGGCGCACAAGGAGGGCACCACCCTGCGCGAGGCGGCGCTCGCCCTCGGCTATGTCGACGGGCCGACGTTCGACCGCCTCGTTCGGCCCGAGAAGATGGTGGGCCGGTAAGGCTACTCGCCGCCGCCCGCGGCCTTGTCGCCGCCGACGACCCAGCGCGAGGGATCGACCTCCCACTTCTTCGCCGCGTCGTCGTCGGACGTGCGCGCCTGGACCCAGCGCGCGCCCTCGCTGGTGTCCTCCTGCTTCCAGAACGGCGCCTTGGTCTTCAGCCAGTCGATCAGGAAGGCGCAGGCTTTCGAGCGCCGCCTCGCGGTGCGACGAGGTGGTGGCGACCAGCACGATGCGGTCGCCGGGCGTCAGCCGGCCGTAGCGGTGGACGATGGTGACGTCGTCGAGCTTCCAGCGCCGCCGCGCCTCGGCCTCGATCTTCTCGAGCTGGCGCTCGGTCATGCCGGGATAGTGCTCGAGCGTCATCGCCTCGATCCGGTCGTCGCCGGCGAGGTCGCGCACCAGCCCGACGAAGCAGGCGAGCGCGCCGACGCGCGTATTGCCGTCGGTGAGCCGGTTCGATTTCGGCGCCGACGTCGAAATCCTCCTCCTGCACGCGGATCATCGTCTCAGCCTCCCGTCATCGGCGGGAACAGCGCGACCTCGTCGCCCTGGCGGACCGGCGCGTCGAGCGTCGCGAGCTCCTGGTTCACCGCCACGCGAAGCTGCGGCCACGTTGCCGAGGCCCGCCTCGTACCCGCCGCCGCGCCCGCGCAGCCATTCGACCAGCGCGCGCACGTCGGTCACCTCGCCCGGCGGCTCGACCGCCTCCTTGGCGAGGCCGACGCGCTGGCGCACCCAGCCGAAATACAGGATTTCCATAGACTTACCTCAACTCACCTCGCTGAACGGCAGGAACTCAACCATGGTACCCGCCTCGAGCCGGGTCAACTCCTCGGGCAGTTCGACCAGCCCGTCGGACTCGACGAGCGAGGTGAGGATGCCGGCGCCGTCGCGCGGGAACTTGATCGCGCTGGGTATGCCGTCCGCGCCGGTGACGAGGCGGCAGCGCAGCCATTCGCGCCGGCCGGTCTTCTTCCTGTAGTCGAAGGCGGCGCGCACGCGGAACGTGGCGGGCGTCACCTCGGTCGCCCCGGCGAGCCGGAGCAGCGCCGGCCGCGCGAGCTTGAGGAAGGTCACCATCATCGCCGCCGGGTTGCCGGGCAGCCCGACGAACGACGGCGTCGCCCACCTGGCCGAGCGCGACCGGCCGGCCCGGCCGGATGGCGAGCTGCCAGAAATGGATCGCGCCCAGCGCGGCGACGGCGGCGCGCACGTGGTCCTCCTCGCCGGCCGACACGCCGCCCGAGGTGATCAGCGCGTCGTGCGTGGCAGCGGCGCGCCGCCAGGGCATCGCGGATCGCGTCCGGCCGGTCGGGCAGGATGCCGAGATCGTCGACCGCGCAGCCGAGCCCTTCGAGCAGCGCGGCGAGGGCGTAGCGGTTGGCGTCGTAGACGCAGCCGGCCGGCAGCGTCGGTCGCCCGGCTCGCGCACCTCGTCGCCGGTCGAGAACAGCGCGACCCGGAGCGGGCGATAGACCGCGAAGCGCGACCAGCCCGAGCGAGGCGGCGAGCCCGACATCCTGCGGGCCGCAGCCGGCGGCCCGGCCGCCAGCACGCGCGCGCCCTTGGCCACGTCCTCGCCCGCCTTGCGGCTGTTGGCGCCCTTGCGCGATGCCGGCGGGGATGACCACGCCGTCGTCCGCGGCCTCGCAATCCTCCTGCATCAGGACGGTGTCGGCGCCGGCGGGCATCGGCGCGCCGGTGAAGATGCGCACCGCCGCGCCCGTGCGGCAGCTTCGCCGCGAACGGATGGCCGGCGGCGGCGCGGCCGGCCAAGGCAAGCCGCGTCTCGCCCTCGGACGCGAGATCGGCGAAGCGCACGGCGTAGCCGTCGACCGCCGAATTGTCGTGCGGCGGCACGTCGCGCGCGGCCACCAGGTCATCGGCCAGGATGCGCCCGTGCGCGGCGCGCAGCGCCACCGTCTCGCGCGCGGCGACGGGCGCGACGCGCGCGGCCAGCAGGTCGAGCGCCTCGGCGGCGGTCATGCGCTTCCTGGCGCCGACGGCGAAGCAGTCGTCGGAAAGCTGGGCCATCAGCCGGCCGCCTCCCGCGCGGGGGCGAGGCCGCAATGGGCCAGGATGAAGCCGGCGATCCCCTCGACGTCGTCGAGATCGAGGAGCGGCACGGCGAGCCCCGGGATCGGCTCGTCGCTGGCGACCGCGACGACGTTGCGGATCGTCGGGGTAGAGCGGCTCGCGGCCGAGGGACGGGCGGTAGACCTCGATCTTCGGATGGGCGCCGCGCTTGTAGCCCTCGACCAGCACCAGATCGACCGGGCTCATCCTGCGCGAGCAGCGCGTCGAGCGGCGGCTCGCCCGCGCCGCGCAGCTCGTGCACCAGCGCCCAGCGGTTGGCCGACGCCACCAGCACCTCGGTCGCGCCGGCACGGCGATGCTCGTACGAATCCTTGCCCGGAATGTCGATGTCGAAGGCGTGGTGGGCGTGCTTGACCGTGGAAACGGCGACGCCGCGGCGCGTCAGCGCCGGGATCAGCGAGACCAGCAGGGTGGTCTTGCCCGCGCCCGACCAGCCGGCGACGCCGAACAGCCTCATCGCCGCTCGGCCTCCGCCAGCCCCGCATCCGCGACGCGCATGTGGCCGAGCCCGGCGCGCAGATAGTCGTACCCGGTGATCAGGGTAAGCGCGGCGGCGGCCCACAGCCCGATCTCGCCGACCGTGCGCAGATGCAGCACCGCCGGCCCCGCATCGCCCACCAGCAGCACGGCGATGGCCGCCATCTGCAGCGTCGTCTTCCACTTGGCGAGCTGGCTGACCGGCAGGCCGACGCGCAGCCCGGCCAGGAACTCGCGCAGGCCCGAGACCGTGATCTCGCGGCACAGGATGACCAGGGCGGGCAGGATGGTCCAGCCGGCGATCTGGCCGATCCCCGACCATCATCAGCAGCGCGGCGGCGACCAGCAGCTTGTCGGCGACCGGATCGAGGAACCGGCCGAAGGCCGATTGCTGGCCGCGCGCGCGGGCGATCGCGCCGTCGAGCCAGTCGGTGAGGCGGCCAGCAGGAACAGCCGCGCAGGCCGCGAACGGCGCCGCCGGATCGCGCACATAGAACAGCGCCACGAGCAGCGGGATCACCGCGATCCGCGCCAGGGTCAGCAGGTTCGGCAGGGTGTGGACCATCAGAGTGCGCCTGCACGTAAGGTCCGGCCCATCTTACCCGCCGGCGTTGAACTGGTCATAGATTTTCCGGGCGACCGCGCCGGACACGCCCGGCACCGCCTCGAGGTCGGCGAGCCCCGCCCGCGCCACCGAGTCCGCCGAGCCGAAATGGTGCAGCAGCGCCTTCTTGCGCGCGCGCCCGATGCCCGGCGACCTCGTCGAGCGCCGAGCGCCCGATCGCCTTGGACCGGCGGGCGCGGTGCGTGCCGATGGCGAAGCGGTGCGCCTCGTCGCGCAGCCGCTGCAGGAAGTAGAGCACCGGGTCGCGCGGCGCCAGCATGAAGGGCGGCGCGGTCGGGCATGTGGAAATGCTCGCGCCCGGCGTTGCGGTCGGGCCCCTTGGCGATGCCGACCAGCGCGACGTCGGCGATGCCGAGCTCGGCCATCACCTCGCGCGCGATGGCGAGCTGGCCGGCCCCGCCGTCGATCAGCACCAGGTCCGGCCAGCCCTCGCCCGCCCGGTCCGGGTCCTCGGTCAGCGCGCGGGCGAAGCGGCGGGTCAGCACCTCGCGCATCATGGCGTAGTCGTCGCCCGGCGCGACCTCGCCCTTGATGTTGAACTTGCGGTAGGCCTTCTTCACCAGCCCCTCGGGCCCGGCGACGATCATGGCGCCGACCGGGTGCGTGCCCTGGACGTGGCTGTTGTCGTAGACCTCGATGCGGTCGGGCGGCGGCATCGAGGCCGAGCGCCGCGGCCACGCCCTCCAGCAGCCTGCGCTGCGTGTCGCTTTCGGCGAGGCGGCGGGCCAGCGCCTCGCGCGCGTTGGCGACGGCGTGGTCGACCAGCTTGCGCCGCGTGCCGCGCTCCGGCCGGGCGAGCGCGACCCTGCGCCCGGCGCGCACCGACAGCGCCTCGGCGATCAGCGCCGGCTTCCGACGGGGCGTGGCTCACCAGCACCAGCGGCGGCGGCGCGACACGGGCGTAGAACTGGCCGAGGAAGGCTTCGAGCACCTCGCCCGGCTCCTGGTCGCGGGCATGGACGGGAAAGTAGGTCTTGTTGCCGAAATTCTGGCCGTCGCGGAAGAAGAACACCTGGATGCAGGTGACTGGCCGCCCGTCTCGTGCGCGGCGATCACGTCGGCGTCGCCCATCCGCGCGATGTTGATGTCCTGGTGCGCCTGGATCTCGGTCAGCGCGCGGATGCGGTCGCGCAGCGCCGCGGCGGCCTCGAAATCCAGCCGCTCGCTCGCCGTCCTGCATCTGCTCGGACAAGCCGCTTCTGGATCGCCGACGACCGGCCGGCCAGGAAGTCGCGCGCCTCGCCGACGATCTCGTCATAGTGCCTCGGTCCGGATGCGCCCGACGCAGGGCGCGGTGCAGCGCTTGATCTGGAACTGCAGGCAGGGCCGGGTGCGGCTCGCGAAAACGGAATCCGAGCACGAGCGCAGCGGAAAGGCGCGCTGCAGGGTGTTCAGCGTGCGGTTGACCGCCCCGGCATTGGCGAACGGGCCGAAATACTCGCCCTTGCGGTTGCGTGCGCCGCGATGCTTGACGAGCTGCGCCCATTCCCCGTCGCCGGTCAGCAGGATATAGGGGAACGACTTGTCGTCGCGCAGAAGAACGTTGTAGTGCGGCTTGAGCTGCTTGATCAGGTTCGATTCGAGCAGCAGCGCCTCGACCTCGGTATGGGTCGTGATCACCTCGAGCGCGGCCGTGCGCGCCACCATCGCGCCGGATGCGGGGCGTCAGCCGCTCCGGCCGGGCGTAGCTCGCCACGCGCTTCCTCAGGCTCCGCGCCTTGCCGACATAAAGCGGCTTGCCCCGCGCGTCGGTCATGCGGTACACGCCGGGGGCGAGCGGCAGGGTCTTGAGCGCCGCCTCGATCACCGCCGCGCCAACCCGCCCTGCCGCCTCGTCCGTGCCTTCGCCGGGCGGGGGCGTCGGCTGCTCGGCCGCCGCGGGGGCCGGCGCGGTCGGGATTTCGGCGGGATTCTCGGCCGGATTCATGGGGTTGATGTGGCCCGGTCGCCGGAGCCTGTCAACGCCGGCGCATACGGGAATGACCGGATACCGCCGGTCGGTCGCTTTTCCACCAGATTTGTGGATAAGTTTGTCGATAAGCCTCCCCCGCCGGCCGGCGAGGCGCATGAACGCAAGGTTTCAATCGGCTTGCCTAAAAAATGGGCAATTTTGTAAGTCATTGAATTCGTTCGGTGAAATTAAAGTCAACGGTAATCAAAATGTGACCGGCAGATGAATGCGGGTCGAATCGCCGCCATCCATGACCGATCTGTGACGGCTGTGGACGATTCTGCTGGAGGACCGTCGCGCAAGGGCTTGGAATCGCAGGATTCGGATACGTAGTTTTCCTAGTCGGGGGGATTGGAACGCTCCAGCTCGATTCCCACCGACGCCGCATCGGCGAACACGTCAAGCTTTTCGACCCGGACACGGGCGCGCACGACGCGCCGCTCGACGAGGCAGGCCGCCGCGATCCGCTCGGCCAGCGTCTCGACCAGGTTGAGATGGCCGGCCGCCACGATGCGCCGCACCTCGTCGACGATCTGCTCGTAGTTGACCGCGTTGGCAAGCTTGTCGTCGAGCGCGGTGCCCGGGCCGGCGACGTCGAGCTCGAGGTTGATGCGCACGCGCTGGCGGCCGTTGCGCTCATGGCGGTGGACGCCGATCAGCGCCTTGAGCTCGAGGTCGCGCACGACGATGCGCCACGACCCCTCGCGGCGGTGCGGCCGCACCGCCGTCCTGCGGCGAAGCCGCCGTGCCGGCGCGCGGAGAGCCCTGCTTCTGGCGCACTCTATTCCTCGGGAATGTCGGCCGGCCGGGGATGCGCCCAGCCGAGATGCTGGCCCCCGTCCAGCGCGATCATTTGCCCCGTCATCGACGACGCGGCAAGGATGAATTGCAGCGCGTCGCAGATTTCGTCCAGCCCCGGCCCGCGCTTCAGCGGCAGCGCCGCCACCTGGCGGGCGAACTGGGCGTCGGTCTGGCGCGGGCTCGGCAGGGTCGGGCCGGGACCGATGGCATTCACCCGGATGCGCGGGGCGAGCGCCAGGGCGAGCGTCCGCGTCAGGGTCCACAGCCCCGATTTCGACAGGGTGTAGCTGGTGAAATAGGGCGTCGGCTTCCACACCCGCTCGTCGACCACGTTGACGATGTTGCCCGCTTCGCCGGCGGGCAGGCGCCGCGCGAATTCCTGCGACAGCACGAACGGCGCGCGCAGGTTGGTCTCCATATGCGCGTCCCAGCTTTCGCGGGTCGCGCTCGCCACGTCGTCGTTCTCGAACAGCGAGGCGTTGTTGATCAAGAGGTTGACGGGGCCGAGCGCCGCCGCGGCCCGGCCGACCAGCGCGCGCGCGGCGTCCTCGTCGCGCAGCTCGGCGGCAAGCGCCTCCGCGCGCCCGCCCGCGGCGCGGATCCGTGCGACCACCGAGCGGGCGTCGTCCTCGGATCGGTGATAATGGACGGCGACGGCCCAGCCGCGCCGGCCGAGATCGAGCGCCACGGCGCAGCCGATCCGCCGCGCCGCCCCGGTCACCAGCGCGACGCCGGGTGCGGGATCGCTCATGCCGGCAGCATCTTCCATCGCGCCCGCCCGATCAAGGCGCCGGCGGGGACTGGTCACGCAAGGCGGATTCTGGCACAACCGTGGCAAAGGGCCGCAGTCTCATGTCCGACGCGCATATTCTCGCTGACGTGCTGATCTTCCTCGCCGCCGGCACGCTGATCGCGCCCGTCTTCCAGCGGCTGCGCTCGAGCCTGGTGCTCGGCTACCTGGTGGCCGGCGCGGTGATCGGGCCGCGCGTGCTCGGGCTGGTGTCGAGCGACGAGCGCACCACCGGCATCGCCGAGCTTGGCGTGGTGGCGCTGATGTTCACCATCGGGCTGGAGATCACGCTCGACCGGCTGCGCGTGATGCGCCGCCATCTGTTCGGCCTCGGCCTGGGCCAGCTTCTCCTATCCGCGCTGGTGATCGGCGGGGTGGCGACCCTGGCGGGGGTGGACCCGCGCGCGGCGGTGATACTCGGCGGCGGGCTCGCCTTGTCGTCCACCGCGGTGGTGCTGCAGATCCTGTCGGAGCGGGGCGAGCTCGCCTCGCGCGCCGGCCGCGTCGCCTTCGCCGTGCTGCTGCTGCAGGACCTCGCCGTGGTGCCGCTGCTGTCGCTCGTGCCGGCGCTGGCCGGCCCGACCCAGGCGATCGCCGGCACGGTGGCGATCACCCTGGCCAAGGCGGCGGCGGCGCTGGTCGTCATCTTCGTCGTCGGCCGGCTGGTGCTGCGCCCGTTCCTGGGGCTGTTCCGCTTCGGCGCCACGCCCGAGCTGTTCACCGGGGTGATGTTGCTGGTGCTGTTCGGCACCAGCTTCGGCACCGCCCAGTTCGGCCTGTCGCTGGGCATCGGCGGGTTCGTCGCCGGCATGCTGCTGGCCGAGACCGAGTACCGCCACCAGGTGTCGGCCGACATCCAGCCCTTCCGCGGCCTGCTGCTCGGCCTGTTCTTCATGACGGTGGGGATGAGCGTCGATCTCCACCTGATCGGAGCGCAGCTCGGCACGGTGGTCGGGCTGACGATCGCCCTGCTCGCCACCAAGGCGGCCGTCACCACCCTGGTCGCGCGCAGCCAGGGCATCCCTTGGGGCCCCGCCCTCAATGCGGGGCTGGTGCTGGGCCAGGGCAGCGAGTTCACCTTCGTGCTGCTGGGCGCGGCGGCGAGCGCGGGGCTGATGGGCCCGGCGCTGGCCGACATGATGGTGGTGGTGATCGCGCTGTCGCTGGCGGCGACGCCGCTGCTCGCCTTCGTCGGGCGGCGCATCGAGACGCGGCTGGCGGCGCGCGACGGCGATTCGGTCGAGCGGATCGCGGGCGAGTCCGAGGAGCTGGCCGACCACGTCATCATCGGCGGGTTCGGCCGGGTCGGCCAGTCGGTGGGGCGGCTGCTCGCCGCCGCCGAGATCCCCTTCGTCGCCTTCGAGCGCGACGCCGCCCGTGCCGGCGCGGCGCGCCAGCGCGGCCTGCCGGTGTATTACGGCGACGCGAGCCGGCTCGAGGTGCTGCGCGCCGGCGGCGCGGGGCGCGCCCGGGCCGCGGTGATCATCCTGGACAACGCGGGCTCCGCCGAGGCCGCGCTGCACGCGATCCGCCACAACTTCCCGAACCTCGCCACCTTCGTGCGCGGGCGCGACAACCGCCATCGCCGCCGGCTGGAGGCGATGGGCGCGAGCCACGTGGTGCACGAGACCTACGAGCTGTCGCTGCAACTGGGCAGCCGCGTGCTGCGCGGGATGGGCACGTCCGATGCGCGGGCCGACGAGATCGTCGCGCACTACCGCGCCGACGACTACGCGCTGCTGAACGACATCGTCTTCGCGCCCGAGCCGGAAGAGCCCGAGCCGGCCCCCACGCGCTCCGCGGTGCGCGCCAGGAAGCCGGCGTAGCGCCCGCGCGCCCTCGTCCCTCGAAGCCTCTGGCCGAACGGCAAAGGAAGCGATGAGCGGAGCGGCTTCTACTCCGCGGCGCGGGCGGCGGCGGTCGGGCCGACGATCGGGAAGAATGCGCGCAGCAGCGGGCTCTCCGGGTCGGCCAGATCCTCCCCCAGCGAGTAATGGTGCTTGCCGTCGCGCTCGATGAAGGTGGCGGCGTTGCCGGCCGCGCGCCACGCCTCGGCGAACTCGCGCGACTGGCGCTTGAACTCGTCGGATTCGAGCGCGCCGACCGCGACCACCAGCGGACAGCCCGGCCGCGGGATGTGGCGGATCGGACTGTTGCGCGCGGCCGTCTCGGCGTCGAGCTTCAGCGCGTCGTTGCGGAAGGTGAGGCGCACCGGCTCGAGGTCGTGCATGCCGCTGAGCAGGAGGCCGCCCTTCACCGCGTCGGCCGGAAGACCGAACCGGGTCCAGTCGGTGGTGACCATCATGCCGCCCATGTGGCCGCCCGACGACGCGCCGGCGATGAACAGCCGGTTCGCGTCGCCGCCATAGCTCGCCGCATTCTCGTGGGCCCAGACGACGGCGGCCCGCGCGTCGGCGATGATCGTGTCCATGTCGTGGTCGGGCGCCTGGCGGAAGTTCGGGATGATGAAGGCGATGCCGGCGCGGGTGAAGCACTCCGCCATGTGGCACGACGTCTCCTTCGAGTTCATCTGCCAGCGCCCGCCATGCATGTACACCACCACCGGCGCGCCCGGGCCGGCCGGGTAGATGTCGAGCTTCTGGCGCGGCGCGTCGCCATAGGCCGCCTCGCGCGGCTTCAGCGCGGCGCGCACCCGATCGCTCGCGGCGCGCGTGCGCGCGGTGAACTCGTCCATGTTGGGCACGATGTGCCGGTGCTCGTACTGGCGGTCGAGCTCCTCCTGGGTGTAGTCGCGATAGACCTTGGCCAATGCGTCCTCCTCGGCTGGGCGGGGCAAGTTTAGGCCGAAGCGCGCAGCGCCGAAAGCCCGGCGGAAAGGGCGAACAGCACGGCGGCGGCCACCACGATGGCGGGCCCGGCCGGCAGGTTCCACGCGAGCGAGCCGGCGAGCCCGCCGGCGACGGCGAGGCACCCCGCGACGGCGGCGCCCGCCGCCATCTGCTCCGGGCTGCGGGCGAAGTTGCGCGCGCACGCGGCCGGCAGGATCAGCAGCGCCGTGACCAGCAGCACGCCGACGAGCTTCATCGCCAGCGCCACGGCCAGCGCCATCAGCAGCATGAACGCCGCCTGCACGCGCGGCGCGTGGACGCCCTCGACCCGCGCCAGCTCCTCGTGCACGGTGAGCGCGAGCAAGGGCCGCCACAGCCGGACCAGGACCGCGAGCAGCGCCGCCGCGCCGGCCCAGATCCAGCCGATCTCCGCCGGCCCGACGGCCAGGATGTCGCCGAACAGATAGGACATCAGGTCGACCCGGACCGTGGTGAGGAACGCCACTGCGACCAGCCCGAGCGCCAGCGTGGCGTGGGCGAGAAGGCCGAGCAGCGTGTCGTCGGCGAGCGCCCGGTTGCGCCTGAGCGCGAGCAGGGTGAGCGCCAGCGTCACGCAGACCACGACCACCCCCACCATCGGGTCGACGCCGACCAGGAATCCCAGCGCCACCCCCAGCAAAGCGGCGTGCGCCAGCGTGTCGCCGAAATAGGCCATGCGCCGCCACACCACGAACGTGCCGAGCGGCCCCATGCACAGCGCGAGCCCGCACCCGGCGGCGAGCGCCCGCAGCGCGAAATCAGCCATGTCCGGCACCGCGACGGTCGTCGGAACGGGGCAGCGGCTCGCCCGCCAGATCGTGCACGTGATTGTGACCGTGGCCGTGGCCATGGGCGTAGACGGCGACGTCGCGCTCGCTCAGCGCGTCGAGCCCGAACAAGGCACGATATTCTGGATGGCGGCTCACCGCCTCGGGCGTGCCCTGGCAGCAGACGTGGCGGTTGAGGCACACGACGCTGTCGGTTTCGGCCATCACCAGATGCAGGTCGTGCGACACCAGAAGGATGCCGCAGCCGCGCCGGTCGCGGATCGCGCGGATCAGCCGGTAGAACGCGACCTGGCCGGGCAGGTCGACGCTCGCCGTCGCCTCGTCGAGCACCAGGAGGCGCGGCTCGGCGAGAAGCGCGCGGGCCAGCAGCACCCGCTTCTGTTCGCCGCCGGAAAGGGCCTGGAACGGCCGCGCGGCGAGCGGCCCGGCGCCGGTCTCGGCGAGCGCGGCATCGGTTTGCGCCGCGGTCGCGCCCGGCGCGAGGCGCAGGAAGCGACGCACGTCGAGCGGCATGGTGCGCTCCACCATCACCTGCTGCGGCACGTAGCCGACGGCGAGGCCGGGGGTGCGCGTCACTTCGCCCGCGTCCGGCTCCACCAGCCCGATCAGGGTGCGCACCAAAGTGGTCTTGCCCGATCCGTTCGGCCCGACGAGCGTGACGATCTCGCCCGGCCGGACGGCGATGTCGACGCGGCTCAGCACGTCGTGCCCGCCACGCCGGACGCCGAGGCCGCGCGCCGCGACCAGCGCGTCGCCGGCGCCTGAATGGTCAGCCATGCGCCTTCGCGTCCTCTGCGCGGCAGGCGGGGCAGAGGCCGGTCACCTCGATGGTCTGGCGCTCGGCCTCGAAGCCGAGGGTGGCGGCCTTGCGCGCCACGGTGCGCGCGATGTGCGGGTCGTCGAGCTCGGCGATGGCACCGCAGCCGCGGCAGATCAGGAACTGGCCGGCATGCGCCTCGCCCGGCTCGCCGCACCCGACATAGGCATTGAGCGATTCGATGCGGTGGACGAGGCCGTTTTCCAGCAGGAAGTCGAGGGCGCGATAGACGGTCGGCGGCGCGGCGCCGCGATGGGCGCGGCCGAGCCGGGCCAGCACGTCGTACGCCCCCACCGGCCGGTGGCTCTGCCACACGAGCTCGAGCACGCGGCGGCGCAGCGCCGTGAAGCGCAGCCCGCGCGCGGTGCACAGCCGCTCGGCCGCGGCCAGCGCGTCGTCGACGCAGCGGCGGTGATCGTGCCGCGCGCGCCGGAAGTCGGACAGCACCTCGATCTGCATCGGCCTCTCCGTTGACGGCGATTTCGTTACATTATAACATTTCAGAATGGTCCTGAAAACTCTCATCCGGCGCGGCCGGGCCGGCCTGGCGCTGGGTCTGGCGATCGTCGCGTGGTCGTTGCCGCTCGGCGCGCCGGCCCGCGCCGCGGCGCCGAACGTGGTCGCGACGATCCGGCCGGTGCATTCGCTGGTCGCCCAGGTGATGGGCGATGTGGGCGCCCCCGTCCTGCTGCTGCGCGGCGCGGCGGAACCGCACGACTACGCCCTTAAGCCCGACGACGCGCGCCGGCTCGCCGCGGCCGGCGGCGTGGTGATGATCGGGCCACGGTTCGAGACCTTCCTCGCCCGCCCCCTCGCCAACCTGGCGCGGGATGCGCGCGTCCTCGCCCTCGCCGACATGCCGGGGATGGTGCTGCCGCCCGACGAGCGCGGCGGGCGCGACGAGCATCTGTGGCTCGACCCCGACAACGCCGCGCGCGCGATCGGGTCCATCGCAGGATTTCTTGCCGCGCTCGACCCCGCGAACGCGGCCGCCTACCGCAAGAACGCCGCGGCGGCGCGCACGCGCCTCGCCGTGCTCGACCGCACCCTGGCGCGCACGCTGGCGCCGGTGCGCGACGCGCCCTTCGTCGTCTATCACGACGCGTTCCGGGCCTATGCCGGCCATTTCGGCCTCGCGCTGGTCGGCGCGGTGGTGGTCGGCGGCGAGCACTCCCCCGGCGCCGCCCGGCTCGGCCGGCTGCACGCGAAGATCGCGGCGCGCGGCGTGCGCTGCCTGTTCACCGAGCCCCAGTTCACGCCCGCCGCGGCGCGCGCGCTGGTCGCCGGCACGGATGCCCGCATCGCCGCGCTCGACCCGCTGGGCACCGCGATCCCGCCCGGGCCCGGCCTCTATGACGCGCTGATGCGCGAGGTGACGGCGTCGTTCGTCGCCTGCGCGGCGCGCTGACGAGTGGACGGCGCCGGCGCGATCGACCATTCTGGCGCCATGGCGCTCGACATCGGCATCACCCCGGAGCTCTCGCTCGTCTTCAACACGCCGCTCTATATGCGGCGCGCCGCCGCGGCGGCGGAGCTCAATGCCGGGCTCGCGCGGCTGATCCTCGGCTGGCGCCACGAGGCTGCGTCGAACGCGCTGAGCAATGTCGGCGGCTGGCAGTCGCCGCCCACCCTGATGAGCCGGACCGAGCCCGAGATCGCCGCGCTGCGCACCCTCGTCGACGACGCCGTGCGGGCGCTGATGGGCTTTCCCGCGACGATCGACCGCCGCCCGCCCCCGGCGACGCCGCGCTACACGGCCGGCGGCTGGGCGAACGTGAACGCCGACGGCCAGTACAACCGGCTGCACGTCCATCCGCGCAGCCACTGGGCCGTGGTGTACTACGTGCAGACCGGCACGCCGGCGCCGGGCGTGCCGTTCAACGGCGCGATCGAGCTGCGCGACCCGCGCCCTACCGCATCGTTCGGCCGGACGGCCGGCTTCACCTTCGGCCAGCCGCTGACCGTCGACCCCCAGCCCGGGCTGGTGCTGGCCTTCCCCTCCTGGATCGAGCACTGGGTGCACCCGTTCCGCGGCACGGGCGAACGCATCTCCATCGCCGTCAACATCGAGATGGCCGAGGGCGGCTGACGCGCCTCAGCCCGTGGCGCCGGGCGTCCATTTGACGTCGGCCGTGCCGCCCGCGTTCGCCTGGCGGGCGAGGACGAACAGCAGGTCGGAGAGCCGGTTGAGATAGGCCAGCGCCTGCGCGTTGAGCGGCGCGGTCGCGGCCAGCGCGCTCGCCGCCCGCTCGGCCCGGCGCACCACCGTGCGCGCGAGATGGAGCCTGGCGGCGGCCTCGCTGCCGCCCGGCAGGATGAACGAATCGAGCGGCGCCAGGGTGGCGGTCTGGGCGTCGATCTCCGCCTCGAGCCGCGCGACCTGCGCCGCCGTGACGCGCAGCCGCACGCCCTGTGCCCCTTCCGGCACGCAGAGATCGGCGCCGAGGTCGAACAGCTCGTTCTGGACGCGCCCCAGCGCCGCGTCCAGCGCCCCGCCGGCCAGCATCGCGCGCGCGAGGCCGATGGAAGCGTTCGCCTCGTCGACGTCGCCGAGGGCGGCGATGCGCAGCGCGTGCTTGGCCACGCGCTTCCCGTCGCCCAGCGACGTCTCGCCAGCGTCGCCGCCGCGCGTGTAGATGCGATCAAGCTTCACCATGCCCCCCGTTTATACTAGTCTCCGCGGCGGATGGTGAAGGGAACACGGTGCGGCCCCCGGGCCAACTCCGTGGCTGTCCCCGCAACTGTAGGCGGTAGTCCGCGCTCGACGATGCCACTGGGCAACCGGGAAGGCAGGGCGCGGGCGGCGACCGCGAGCCAGGAAACCTGCCGTCCGAACTGTCACCCACCGGCGTGCGGGGCACGCGACCGGGGCGGAACCTTCCGTTCGTGGTGACGCATTCGTGCGTTCCGACGGAGGGATCCATGCACGCATTCCGGCTTCCGCTTGCCGCCATCGTCGCCATCGCGGCCGCCGCCGCCGCGCCCGCCGCCCGGGCACAGCGCGCGCAGGACGCGCCCGAGTTGGTCATCACCGCGACGCGCATCCCCACCCCCGCCGCCGAGGTGGCGAGCGACGTGGCGGTGATCGACGCCGCCGAGATCCGCGCGCGCCAGTTGCGCACCGTCACCGAAGCGCTGCAGACCCTGCCCGGCCTTTCGGTCGTGCGCTCCGGCGGGCCGGGCAAGACGGCGGCCGTGTTCAGCCGCGGCACCAACGCCAACCAGACCCTGGTGCTGATCGACGGGATCGAGGTGAACGACCCCTCGACCACCGACGGGCGCACCGATTTCGGCGGCATCGACATCGCCGACGTCGACCGGATCGAGGTGCTGTACGGCTCGCAAGGCACGCTGTACGGCTCCAACGCCATCGGCGCGGTGATCGACATCATCACCAGGTCCGGCAAGGGGCCGCCCGCCGGCCGCGCGATGTTCGAGGGCGGAAGCTTCGGCACGTTCCGCCAGTCGGCCGGGGTGAGCGGCGCGGCGGGCCGGCTCGACTACGCGCTCAACCTGCAGCATGCGCGCGTCTCCGGCCTGTCGGCGACCGATTCGCGCTTCACCCCGCCCGGCAGCCGGAACGACAAGGACCCGAGCGAAACAACGACGCTGTCGGCGAAGCTCGGCGTCGCGGCGAGCGAGCGGCTGCGCTTCGACGCGGTCGCGCGCCATGTGCACGTCACCGATGCGCTCGACCTCAACACCTTCCCGCCGCAATCGGACAACGATTCGCGCGACCGCGCCGACAATACCTTCCTGCGCGGCACCGCGACCCTGGACATGTTTGCCGGCGCGGCGGAGACCGCGCTCGGCGTCGCTTATACGCGCTACGACCGGCTGACCTCCGACGACCGGGACCCGATCAATCCGTTCGACTTCCTGCGCGATGCCGAGCTGGGCACGCGGCTCAAGTTCGACCTCAAGACCGATTTGCGGGTCCTGCCGTCGCAGGTGATCACGCTGGGCGCGGAGACGACGGAGGAATTGGCGGACTCCAACCTCGTCTCGCTGAGCGCGTTCGGCCCGTTCACCTCGACCGCCAACGCCTCGCTGCGCGACACCGCCGCCTATGTGCAGGATCAGGTGAGCATCGACGGGCGCTGGTTCGGCACGCTGGGCGCCCGGCTCGACCAGCACCAGACGTTCGGCCGCGCCGTCACCTGGCGCGCCGCGCTGGCGCGGCGGTTCCCCGAGACCGGCACCAAGCTGCGCGGCTCGGTCGGCACCGGCTTCAAGGCGCCGACCGTGTTCCAGCTTTTCGCCAACTCGATCTCCGGCTTCGGCGTCTTCCGCGGCAATCCGAACCTGCAGCCCGAGCGCAGCCGGAGCTGGGACGCCGGCATCGACCAGACGCTGTTCGGCGGGCGCGCGACGCTGGGCGTCGGCTATTTCGCGACCGAGGTGAAGAACCTGATCGTCGGCACGGCGACGCAGAACGTGAACGTGGGCCGCGCGACGATCGACGGGGTCGAGGTCAGGGCCGACGCCCGGCTCACCGACACGGTCGCGGCGCACGCCGCCTATACCTGGCTGCACGCGCGCGACGCCTCGACCGACACCGAACTGCTGCGCCGCCCGCGCCACAAGGCGACCGGCGCGCTGAGCTGGCGGCCGGACGCGGACTGGCGGCTCGGCGCCAACGTGCTGTTCGTCGGGCGCCGCGCCGACGTCGATGCGCTCACCTTCGCGACCAAGCGCAAGCCGAGCTACCTCGTCTTCGGCCTGACCGCCGAATACGAGGTGAGCGCGAACGCCACCCTGTTCGGGCGGATCGACAACCTCCTCGACCGGCACTACGACGACCCTGATGGGTTCGTCCAGCCCGGCCGCGGCGCCTATGTCGGCGCCCGGGTGACGTTCTGAACCGGAATCACGATGTGCCGATGTTGACCCCCCGCCCTGTCCCTCCCCCTCAAGGGGGGAGGGAACGCCGTGTCGACCACCCGCTTGTGCAACCGGCACCTCGCCTGCATTCGACGCAATTGCGGCGGCGCTCGCACCCTCCCCCCTTGAGGGAAAGGGTTGGGGTGGGGGTGCCGCGTAGCGGCGGCCGCAATGGCCCTGTCGGTGATGATTCTTGCGGTGGCGGCCCACGCCGCGCCGACGCGGGTGGTGTCGATCGCGCTGTGCGCCGACCAGCTCGCTTTGGCCTTGGCCGACCGGGACCAGATCGCGGCGGTGAGCTGGCTCGCCGCCGATCCCGACCAGTCCTTCATGGCGGCGCGGGCGAAGGGCCTCCCGATCACCTATGGGACGGCGGAGGAGGTCGTGGCGCTGCGGCCGGACCTGGTGCTGGCGAGCGCCTATGCCGCGCGCCCGACCGTGGCGCTGCTGCGCCGGCTGGGCGTCGCGGTGCTCGACCTCGCCTTGCCGCACGATTTCGACGACGTGGCGCGCGAGACGATGCGCGCCGCCCGCGCGCTGGGCCATCCAGGACGCGGTGCCGCGCTGGTCGCCGGAATGCGCGCGCGCCTTGCCCGCGCCGCGCCGCGGCCGGGTGCGGCGCGGCCGGTGGCGGTACTCTACCAGCCCGGCGGGGTGACGATGGGGCGCGGCTTCCTCGAGGACCGGATCCTGGTCCGCGCCGGCTATCGCAACCTGGCGAGCCTCCTGGGCATACGCGGCCAGGGGACGATCGGGCTCGAGCGTCTGGTCGCGGCCCGCCCGGACCTGATCGCCTTCGGCGCCGCGCGGGAAGGCGCGCCGTCGCTGTCGACCCTTCTGTTCGATCATCCTGCGCTGCGCGAAGCGGTGCCCCGCGCGCGGCGCACGGTGCTGGCCCCGCCGCTCTGGACCTGCGGCGCGTGGTTCACCGCGCGCGCGGTCGAGCAGCTGGCGGCGCTGCGGCGCGGGATGGCGCGGTGAGCGCACGTCTCTATGGCGGGCTGGGCGCCGCGCTGGCGATCCTCGCCGGCGTCTCGATCCTGGTGGGGCCGGCGGGCCTGCCGGGCGGCGCGATCGAGGCAATCATCCTCGACCAGATCCGCCTGCCGCGCACCCTGCTCGCCATCGCCGTCGGCGCGACGCTGGGGCTCTCCGGCGCGGCGCTGCAGGGGCTCTTGCGCAACCCGCTGGCCGAGCCCGCGCTGATCGGCGCCTCGCCGGCCGCGGCGTTCGGCGCGGCGGGCGCGTTCTATTTCGGGCTGGCCGGGCTGACGCCCTTCGCCCTGCCGCTCGCCGGCATGGCGGGCGCGGGAGCGGCGGTCGCGATGCTCTACGCGCTGGCCGGGCGCGACACCAGCATGCTGAGCCTGGTGCTGGCCGGCGTCGCGGTCAGCTCGTTCGCCGGCGCGCTGACCGCGCTCGCCCTCAACCTGGCGCCGAGCCCGTTCGCCGCGCTGGAGATCGCGTTCTGGCTGCTCGGCTCGCTCGCCGACCGGTCGCTCACCGACGTCTGGATCACCGTGCCGATCATGGCCGCGGGCTGGGCGCTGCTGCTGGCGACCGGGCGCGCGCTCGACGCGCTCAGCCTGGGTGAGGAGGTGGCCGAGAGCCTGGGGGTCGATCTCGGCCGCGCGCGGCTTTGCCTCGTCGCCGGGATCGCGCTCTCGGTCGGCGCCGCGGTCTCGGTATCGGGCGCGATCGGCTTCGTCGGGCTGGTGGTGCCGCATCTGCTGCGCCGGCTGGTGGGGCACGAGCCGAGGCGGCTGCTCGTGCCCTCCGCGCTCGGCGGGGCGGTGCTGGTGCTCGCCGCCGACATCTGCGTGCGGGCGCTGTCGACCGGCGTCGAGCTCAAGCTCGGCGTCGTCACGGCGCTGGTTGG
The DNA here is from genome assembly GCA_963826605.1 of uncultured Alphaproteobacteria bacterium. Lineage (GTDB taxonomy): Bacteria > Pseudomonadota > Alphaproteobacteria > MPNO01 > DASWLB01 > CAWGHZ01. The sequence goes on along the minus strand of CAWGXN010000001.1, from coordinate 217,093 downwards.
GGCGCCGTTCTTCCTGTGGCTGGTGCTGCACACGCGAAGGCAGATGCGATGACGCTGGCGGCCGATCGGGTGACCTTGCGGCTCGGCGGGCGGGCGGTGCTCGACGGGGTGTCGCTCGTGGCCGCGCCCGGCGCGCTGGTCGGGCTGATCGGGCCCAACGCGGCCGGCAAGACCAGCCTGGTCCGGCTGCTGGCGGGCCTCGCCGTGCCCGACGCCGGCCGGGTGACGCTCGACGGCCGCCCCCTTTCCGCCCTCGGCCCGGTCGCGCGCGCGCGCGCCGTCGCCTATCTGGAGCAGGACGCGGTGTGCCACTGGCCGCTCGCGGTGCGGCGTCTCGTCGCGCTCGGCCGCCTGCCCTGGCTCGGCCCGTTCGCGCGGCCCGGCCCGGCGGACGCGGCGGCCATCGACCGGGCCCTCGCCGACGCCGAGATCGCGCCGCTCGCCGACCGGCCGGTGACGACGCTGTCGGGCGGCGAGCGGGCGCGTGTCTTCCTGGCCCGCGCCCTGGCCGGCGTGCCCCGCGTGCTGCTGGCCGACGAGCCGGTGGCAAGCCTTGACCCCTATCACCAGATGAAGGTGATGGAGTTGCTGCGCGCCCAGGCGGCGCGCGGGGGGGCTGTGGTGGCGGTGCTGCACGATTTGACGCTGGCGGCGCGGTTCTGCGACCGGCTGGTGCTGCTCGACCGCGGCCGGGTGGTGGCCGAGGGCGCGCCGCCCGCCGTCTTGACGGCGGAGACGCTGGCGCGCGTTTATGGCGTCGCCGCCGCGTTCGGCGCGGATGCGGACGGGCCCTACGTGGTGCCGCGCCGCCGGCTGGACGCGCCGCGCGCACCGGATTGAGCCGAGCATGACCGCCTTTCCGTTCGTGCCGAGAAGGCCCGGCACCGCGCGCCCCGCCATGGCGAGGGACGAACGGCCCGAGCCGCGCATCGCCCTTCGCCGCGACGCACCGCCGCCGCCCGACGGCCCGCCCCAGGGCGAACCCGCGTGGGGGGACGGTCCGGACCGGCCGCTCGCCTGGGGCGCCGGGCTATCGGTGCTGACGCATGGGACGGTGATCGCCCTCGCGGTCGCGCTGGTGAGCGTGGCGCCGCAGATCGAGCCGCCCGATCCGATCCCGATCCAGATCGTCTATGCGACCCCGCCGGCGGCGCCGGGCGCCGCCCCCGCTCCGCGCGCGCCGGCCCCGCAGGCCCCCGCCCCGCAGGCCCCGACCACGTCACCGAAGGCTGCGCCGCCGCCGACACCGAACCGTGCCGCAGGCGGAAAAGGTGCCGGAGGCGCCGCCCGCCGGCCTCCCTTTGCCGGAAAGCCCGCACGCCGAGCGCGCGATCCCGCCCTTGCCGCCGACGCGGCCGAAATTCGTGCCGCCCCCGCCCAAGGCCCCGGGCCCAACACCGGCGCCGCCGCGCCGCGCGCCGCAGCTCGCCGCCGTGCCGCCCGCCAGGCCCGCCCCCGCCCCGGCCCGGCCGCCGGCACCGCCCGCCACCACGCCCACGCGCCGCAGCTCGGCGCCGCGCCCGGGCACGAGCGGGGCGCGGCGGCTGTCCAGCCCGGCGGTGTATGCCGAGGCCGCGCTGGGCAACCGGCCGCCGGTCTATCCGCCCATCGCGCGCCAGAACGGATGGGAGGGGCACGTGCTGCTGCGCGCTCACATCCTGGCCGATGGCAGCCTGGACGAGCTCAAGGTCGAGCAGAGCTCGGGCTACGACATATTGGACCAGGCGGCGCTCTCCGCGGTGGAGCGCTGGCGCTTCAAGCCGGCGCGCAAGGACGGCGACGCGGTGCCGTCCGAGCTCGACCTCGGCTTTACCTTCCGCCTGACGAACGGGGGCTAGGCGCCGCGGGCGTCAGCGTCGTGACCTGGGTGAAGCCCTGCTGCGCCGCCGCCTCGGAGCGGAGCGGCACCTGGATGTAGCGCCCCTCGCGCCACATCGGCACCTGGTCGAGGAAGGTGGAGCTGTTGAACCAGCCGTCCTGGCCGCCCAGCACCAGGAACCAGTTGCGGTCGGGATCGGCGAGGTCGGAGACGTGCCGCGCCTGCGAGCCGTACCCCACATAATGGCGCTCGGCCGACGAGCCGGCCGACGTCTTCATCAGCGTGTCGGTCGAGCCACCCACCGGGAATTCGTCGAAGCGGTAGCGCCCGCCGACCAGCGGGATGTTCGCCAGCAGGCTGGACAGGCGCATCCGGTGCATGTCGCCCCAGGTGGGGTACGACGCGGCGGCGGCGGCCGCCTTGCCGAGCGCGTCCGTCAGCGCGCCGGCCAGCCGGCGCGGCGCGGCGTCGAGCGCGGCGGCCACCTCGTCGGCCAGGATCTTCTTGATGTCGGCGACGGATACGAAGCTGCGCGTCGTCTCGGGATCGAGCGCGCCGGCATAGAAGGACTGGCGGAAGAAATGGAACAGCATCTCGAACGCGACGGCACCGCGGGAATCGACGCGGTACTGCCCGTCCCAGCCGCGCAGCCGGGTGAGGAAGCCGGTCTCGTCGGGCGTGCGGCCGCGCACGCGCAGACGCTCCATCGCCCCGAGCAGCGCGTCGCGCAGCCGGACGGCGGAGATCATGTAGACGTCGCGTTGCAGCGCCTCGAGGTCGGCCACGCCGATCCGCTTGTCGCCGCCGAGCAGCATGCCCATGCGCTCGATGCGGTCGTCGGGCGAGAAGAAATAGCCGATCGGATAGGGCGTCTCGGCCGGCTTGTTGTTGGCCGAGCCGAGCCAGCCCCGGGGCGGGTCGTAGGCGAAGGGAAGCTGCGTCGGGTCGTCCAGCTCCTTCCATTCCGCCGCGGGATCGGCGGGATCGCGAACCAGGTCGGGCGGCGCGCCCGGCGCGCGGATCGGCAGGCGCACCGCCATCACCTCGCCGATATGGCCCTTGGCGTCGGCGTACATCATGTTCTGCGCCGGCACGGCGAAGGTCCGGAAGGCCTCGCGGTACGCCTCGAAATCGCGCGCCCGGTTGACCTTCAGCATCGCCGTGATCTCGTCCGACGCGTCCTGCCCGACCCAGCGCAGCGCGTAGGGCCCGCCGACGCCGGCGAGCGGCGGCGCGTCGGTGACGATCGGACCGTAGGGCGTCTCGCGCACCGTGACCTCGCTGTCCATCCACCAGCGCACCTTGATCGTCTCGGTGTGGCTGGCGATCGCGGATGGCGGCAGGTTCGAGACGTCGAAGAGGTCGGAGGCCGCGGCGCGCATGTTGGTGCCGCCCCAGGCGATCCAGGGGTTGCGGCCGACCGCGACGAAGGGCAGGCCCGGGAACATCAGCCCGACCGCGTTGTAGCTGGGCGATTTCATCCCCGCGATGAGCCACACGTTGGGCAGGTTGAACCCGAGATGCGGGTCCGAGGCGATCATCGCCGCGCCGGTGCCGGTGCGTCCGCCCGCGACCACCACCGAGTTCGAGCCGGGCCGCCCCCAGCCCTTGAAGATGGTCTCCAGCGCGTGCTGGGCCCCCTTGCCGTCCATGCTGGGGATCGACGCCTGGCCGTAGGACACCAGCTTCTGCCACAGCTCGGGCCAGTGCGGGCTGCGGCGCAGCTTCAGCAGGTTGAACCAGATGAGCCAGTTGACGTCGGTCGCGCCCAGCCGCTCGATCGCCAGCACGTCGTGCAGCGTCCATTCCTCGCGCCCGAGCCCCAGCACCGCGAATTCCTGCGGCAGGGTTTTCGCGTGGAACAGGTACCAGTTGATGCCCGCCACGTAATGCTCGAGGTAGTCGCGCGTCTGGGCCGGCAGCGCCGCCTCGACCTTACGGGCGGCGCGGGCGAAGCCCATGATCCTGAGCCCCTTGTCGATGTCGACGCCGGGCGGGCCGACCATCTCGGCCGCACGCCCCTCGGCGAGGCGGCGCATCGTCTCCATCTGGCCGAGCCGAAGATGGGCATGGACCAGCCCCAGCGCGAAGGCGAGGTCGGAATCGGTGCCGGCCTCGATCCACGGCACCTGGTGGTCGTCCCAGCGGATGGTGACCGGCGCGGCCAGCGGCATGTCCCGCGTCGGCAGGGCGGCCAGCCGGTCCTTGAGCGTGGTGGGCTCGGGCAGGGGCGCGAGCGCGCCGCACCCCGCGAGCGCCAGTCCGAACACCGCTACCGCCAGTCGCACCGCCATCGCCCGCATCTCGCCGTTCCCCGCGATCCCCGCCATACTACACGCGGGGCGGCGCGCGAGTCCGCCGCCCGCCGTGACCAAAGGGAGCGCAAGATGGAAAAGAGCTATGTCCGCGGCACCTGGCAGCAGAACCGGTCGTTCTCGCCCGTCGTCAAGACCACCGGCGGGTCGATCCTGTGGGTTGCCGGCCATACCGGCCAGACCTCGGACGCCGGCGCCTCGCTTGCCGGCGACCTGGACGCCCAGGTGCGCCAGACCTTCCGCAATATCGAGACGTCGCTGGCCGAGGCGGGCGCCAGCCTGTCCGACCTGGTGACCATGACGGTGTTCGTCGCCGATCCTCGTCACTCGACCCGGGTGACCGAGATCCGCAAGGAGATTTTCGGCAAGGACTTCCCCGCCTCGGCCTTGATCACCGTCTCGGGCTTCGCCGCGCCGGAGATCATGATCGAGATCCAGTCGATCGCCGTGGTGGACTAGCGGCGGCCGTGCCGCCGACCCCTTCCCTTGAGAGGGAGGGACAGGGAGAGGGGTTGATCGTCCGGGCGATCACGCTAGCGCGGTTCGCTCGCATTGACCGCGGGCGTGGGAATCCCCACTCTTTCGCCATGGACGAGAAGCGGGAATTGACCAAGGCCGAGCATGCGGCCATCGCCGGCGGGCTGATCCGCACGCGCGACCGGGCTGTGCTGGCCACCGCCTTCGCCGAGGACGGCGCGCCTTACGGCTCGCTGGTCTCGGTCGCATGCGACACGGATTCCGCGCCGCTCCTGTTCGTCTCCGACCTGTCCGAGCACTGCAAGAACCTGTATCGCGACCCGCGCGCGGCGCTCCTCTACGCCGCGCCGGAGGAGCCGGGGGTCGACCCCCTGACCCGGCCGCGCGTCACCGCGATGGGCCGGCTGGTGCGCAGCGACGACGCCGCCCTGGTCGAGCGCTACGTCGCCCGCCACCCCGAGGCGGAGATGTACCGGACCTTCCGGGACTTCCATTTATGGCGGATGACCGTCGAGCGGGTCCATCTGGTCGCCGGATTCGGCGCGATCCGCTGGCTGACCCCTGCGGAAGCGCTGGGCACCCCGTGAACGAGCCGCAGTTGCATTTGTCCGCGCCGGACTAGTATCCTTGGCCTCGACGGTGGTGCGCGCGCGGCCACCATCCTATCCTTATGCTCTTTCCCGTCGCCCGCCGCGCGCGCTGGCGCGCCGGACACACCAAGGACCCGAGGAGGACGCGTTGGACAACGCAGGTTCGCATATCAGCAAGCATCGGCTCGATCGGCACGGCCTGGCCGGTGTTCGGACCGCCTATTGGAACCTCGGGGTCCCCGAGCTCTATGAGCACTCCCTGCGCCGCCACGAAGGCGAGCTGTCGGCCGACGGCTGCATCGTCACCAAGACGGGCATCTATACGGGCCGCTCGCCCAAGGACAAGTTCTTCGTCGAGGAGGCGGGCAGCAAGGACCAGATCGACTGGGGCGCGGTGAACCAGCCGATCGGCCAGGAGAGCTTCGACACCGTCCGGCGCCGGATGCTGGAATATCTGCAGGACCGCGACGTGTTCGTGCGCGACGTCTATGCCGGCGCCGATCCCGCCCACCGCCTGAAGGTGCGGGTGATCACCGAGATGTCCTGGCACTCGCTGTTCGCGCGCAACATGTTCATCGTGCCGCCGGACGAGGAGCTGGAGCATTTCGAGCCCGAGTTCACGATCCTGCACTGCCCGCAGTTCCAGTCGAACCCCGCAGTCGACGGCACCCGGTCGGAGGTGTGCGTCCTGGTGCACCTGGCCGAGCGCATGGTGCTGATCGGCGGCAGCCTCTATACCGGCGAGATCAAGAAGTCGGTCTTCACCCTGCTCAACTACCTCCTGCCGGCGAAGGGCGTGCTGCCGATGCATGCCTCGGCAAATATCGGTCCGAACGGCGACGTGGCCGTCTATTTCGGCCTGTCCGGCACCGGCAAGACGACCTTGTCGTCGGATTCCTCGCGCGTGCTGATCGGCGACGACGAGCACGGCTGGGGCGACGACGGCGTGTTCAACTTCGAAGGCGGCTGCTACGCCAAGACGATCAACCTGTCGGCCGAGGCGGAGCCCGAGATCTACGCCGCCTCGCGCCGGTTCGGCACCGTCCTCGAGAACGTGGTGCTGCTGCCGGAAAGCCGCGTGCCCGATTTCGACGACGGCTCGCTCGCCGAGAACGCGCGGTCGTCCTATCCGATGACCTATATCGACAACGCCTCCGAGTCCGGCCGCGGCGGCCATCCCAAGCATGTCATCATGCTGACCGCCGACGCGTTCGGCGTGCTGCCGCCGATCAGCCAGCTCACGCCCGAGCAGGCGATGTACCACTTCCTGTCCGGCTACACCGCGCGCGTCGCCGGCACCGAGCGCGGCGTGACCAAGCCCGAGGCGACCTTCTCCACCCTGTTCGGCGCGCCCTTCATGCCGCGCCATCCGGCGGTCTACGCCAAGCTGCTGGGCGAGAAGATCGCCCGCCACGGCGTCAAGTGCTGGCTTGTCAACACCGGCTGGTCGGGCGGCGGCTACGGCGTCGGACACCGGATGAAGATCGCCTACACCCGCGCCATGGTGCGGGCGGCGCTCGACGGCAAGCTCGCCAGCGTGGCGCTGGCGCCAGAGCCGAACTTCGGCCTGCTGATCCCCGACCATGTGCCGGACGTGCCGAAGGACGTGCTGTCGCCGCGCCACACCTGGAAGGACAAGAACGGCTACGACGCGACGGCGCGCGAGCTCGCCAAGCAGTTCGAGGCGAACTTCAAGCAGTTCGAGAACCACGTCGACGACAGCGTGAAGAAGGCGGGCATCCGCGCCGCGGCCTAGACGCCGCCCGCTACGCAACAGAAACCCGCGGACGGCGCCGTCCGGGGTTTTTCGTCCCGATCGCGGCGGGCCGCTCAGTATTTTGCCGGCACGAACCGGTTGGTCGCCATCTTGTCGAAGCTCGGCTTCTGCTTGAGCAGCCCCATCTCGACGAAAGATTGCGCCATGAACTCGACCGCCTTGGGATCGAACACGCCCGTCGTCGAGAAGGAGGGCATTTGCTCGTCATAGGTGCGGGCCATCACGCCCGGCGTCGATTTGAGCAGTTTCGTCATGAACGCGATCGTCTCGTCGCGATGCTCCTGCATCCATTCCCGCGTCGCGAACAACCCGTTGACGAAGCGCTGCACCAGGTCGGGGTTCTTGGCGATCAGGTCGACATGGGCGAAGACGGCCGCGGTGATGAAGTTCGGGATGGCCTTGCCGTAGTTGAACAGCGGCCGGACCACCTTCTTGTCCTCGAGCGCGTAGACGACCTCGGCCGCCATCACCATCCCGTCGATCTGGCCGGTCTTCATGGCGGCGAGCCGCGGCTCGAGCCCGCCCATCGCGACCGTGACGACCGTGCCCTCGGGCCAGTTCTCGATGTTGTTGATGCGCCGGCCCAGCCAGTCGGACAGCGAGCCCGACGATGACACGGCGAGCTTCTTGCCCCGCAGTTCCTCCACGTTCTTGATCGGCGAAGTCATAGGGGACCGCGACATACATGTTGAACGGCGCGCCCTGGTAGGCCGCGACGGCCTTGGACGCCGCGCCCTTGGCCGGGAAGGCAAGCCCGCCGCCGCCGGTGATGGCGAACTGCACGTCGCCCGCGATCATCGCCTGCTGGACCTTGCCGTCGCCCGAGAAGTTGACGGGCTTCACCTCGTCGAACCCGAATTTCTTGAAGACCCCCTTCTGGCTGCCCAGGTCGATGCTGGCGAACGAGAACACGAACGCCTGGCCCTTGCCGACGGCGATCTTGTCGCCTCCGAAGGACGGGGCGGCGCAGCCCAGGGCCAGCGCGGCCGCGACGAGGGCCACCGGGCCGGCCAGCGTCGCGCGCCGGCGCGGCCGGTCGCCCGCCTCGACGGGGCGGCGGGCCGCGATATCGGGGGAGGTCGGATTGAACGCACTGTCGTTCGACATCGGCGTCTCCATGGAACCGGCCCGCAGGGCGATCCAGGAGGCCCGATCCCGGCGCCGATCGTAGTCCACTCCCGTCAGGCGCACAATTTCACCGTCGGGCGGGGCCGCCGCTGTCGGCGGAAGGCACGGGACATGCAAATTCTGCAGCCCCGCCCTGCGATGCCCCGCGGTCCCTCCCCTTGCAAATGCGAACAAGTCGCAATATCTAACTCGTATCGAGGATCGGGAAGCGCCGCCATGTATGTCTGTATCTGCAACGGCTATCGCGACCGTGATTTGCGCGAGGCGGTCCTGCGCGGCGCGCAGAGCGTCGAGGAGGCTTATCGCATGCTGGGCGCCCCGCCCTGCTGCGGCACCTGCGTTCCCGAAGCCCAGGACCTTATTGACGAAATGCTGACCCCCGAGACCGCCGCCGCGGCGTAGGGCCGCAGCGCGCCGCGCCTCAGTCGGAGCCTTCCTCCCCCATCTGCGACTGCAGATAGTTCTCGAGCCCGGTCCTGTCGATCAGCCCGATCTGGGTTTCGAGCCAGTCGATATGCTCCTCCTCGTCGCCGAGGATGTCCTCGAACAGCTCGCGGCTGACGAAGTCGCGCACGCTTTCGCAGTGGACGATCGCCGCACGCAAATCCTCCCGCGACCTCGTCTCCAGCGCGAGGTCGGCCTTGAGGCATTCGGGCACGTCCTCGCCGATGTGCAGCCGGTCGAGATCCTGCAGGTTGGGCAGCCCTTCGAGGAAGAGGATGCGCTCGACCAGCCTGTCGGCGTGCTGCATCTCCTCGATCGACTCCTGATACTCCTTCTTGTTGAGGCGCTCGAATCCCCAGTTGCGGAACATGCGGGCGTGCAGGAAGTACTGGTTGATCGAGGTCAGCTCGTTCTTGAGGATCTTGTTCAGGTACGTGATGACATCCCTGTCGCCTTTCATGGCATTCCCTCCATTCAGTGCGCGTCGGCCCAGTTGTCGGCCGAGGCGGTGTCGACCACCAGCGGCACGGCAAGCTGCGCCGCGCATCTCCATCACCTTCGTCGCGACCTTGGCGGTCGTCTCGAGCTCGGCCTCCGGCACCTCGAACACCAGCTCGTCATGCACCTGCAGCAGCATGCGCGCCTTGAGCCCGGCTGCGGCGAGCGCCGGGTTCATCCGGACCATGGCGCGCTTGATGATGTCGGCGGCCGCGCCCTGCAGCGGCGCGTTGATCGCCGCCCGCTCGGAGAACGACGCCATCGCGCGGTTCTTGTCGTTGATGCCCGGCGTGTGGATCTTGCCGGCCGAAGATGGTGGTGACGATAGCCGTTCTTGCGCGCGAACGCCTTGGTGCGCTCCATGTAGTCGCGGATGCCGGGATAGTGCTCGAAATAGGCGTCGATTAGCTTCTTCGCCTCGCCCTGCGGGATGCGCGAGCTGGCGCGCGAGCCCGAACGGCGAGATGCCGTAGATGATGCCGAAATTGATCGCCTTGGCGCGGTCGCGCACCGTCGGCGTCCATGCCCTCGACCGGCATGCCGAACACCTCGGACGCGGTCATGGCGTGGATGTCGGCGCCCTCGCGGAACGCCTCCTTCAGCGCGCGCGATGTCGGCGACATGGGCGAGCAGGCGCAGCTCGATCTGCGAATAGTCGGCCGAGACAGGAACACGCGCCTTCGTCGGCGACGAAGGCGCGGCGGATGCTTGCCGGCCCTCCTCGGTGCGGACCGGGATGTTCTGCAGGTTGGGTCGGTCGACGACAGCCGGCCGGTCGCCGCCACCGCCATGGCGTAGGAGGTGTGGACGCGCCCGGTGTCGGGGTCGATCTGGGCGATCAGCGCGTCGGTGTAGGTCGATTTGAGCTTCTGGAGCTGGCGCCAGTCGAGCACGCGCGCCGGCAGGTCGTGGCCCTGGGCGGCGAGGTCCTCGAGCACGTCGGCGTCGGTCGACATAGGCGCCCGATCTTGCCCTTGCGGCCGCCGACGAGCCCCATCTCGTCGAACAGCACCTCGCCGAGCTGCTTGGGCGAGCCGACGTTGAACTCGCGGCCGGCGAGCTTGTGGATCTCCGCCTCGATCTCGGCCATGCGCCTGGTGAAGTCGGTGCGTCAGCGCGCGAAGCTGCTCGGCGTCGACCTTGACGCCGATCCGCTCCATCTCGGCCAGCACCGGCACCAGCGGGCGCTCCAGCGTCTCGTAGACGGTCACCATGTGCTCGGCCGACCAGGCGCTGCTTGAGCACGCGCGTGCAGCGCGCAGCGTCACGTCGGCGTCCTCGGCGGCGTAGTCGCGCGCCTGCTCCAGCCCGACCTCGGCGAAGCCGACTGCGCTCGCGCCCCTTGCCGGTCACGTCGTCGTAACTTGATCGTGGTGTGGCCGAGCAATGGCTCGGCCAGCTCCTCGAGCCCGTGGCCGTGCAGGCCGCCGTCGAGCACGTAGGACAGCAGCATCGTGTCGTCGATCGGCGCGACCGGCGATGCCGTAGCGGCGCGAGCACCTGCATGTCGTACTTGATGTTGTGGCCGATCTTGAGGAGCCGGGATCCTCCAGCATCGGCTTCAGGAGGGCGAGCGCCTCGGCGAGCGGTATCTGGCCCGGGACCGGCGCGCACGCCCCGCCCCCGTCGCCGCCCTCGCCGCCCGCACGTCCGAGATCGAGCGTGCCCTGGCCGCCGCGCGCGCCGTGTGCGCCGAGCGGGATGTAGCAGGCCGCGGCCCGGCTCGACGGCGAGCGAGACGCCGCACAGCTCGCCCGCATCGGGTCGAGCGAGGTGGTCTCGGTGTCGACCGCGACGAAGCCGGCCCGCGCGGCCGCGCGCGACCCAGCGCCTGCGAGCAGCCTCCGCGTCGCGTACCAGCTCGTAGGCGCGCGGCGCCGCGCCTTGGCCGCCTGTCCGGCGCGCCGCCTCCGCCGGCCGTGCGCCTCGCTGGCGGCACGCACCACGCCGCTTCTCGGCGAGCTGGCTTTCGACGCGGGCGAGGATGCGACTTGAACCCCTGCTCGCGCAGGAAGGCGAGCAGCTTCGCGTGGTCGGGCTCGCGCACGGCGAAGTCGGCGATCGTCTCGGCCAGCGCCACGTCGTCGCGCAGCCTCACCAGCTCGCGCGAGACGCGCGCCTTGTCGGCGATTGGCGATCAGGTTCTCGCGCCGCTTGGGCTGCTTGATCTCGCCGGCGCGCGCCAGCAGCGTGTCGAGGTCGCCATAGGTGTTGATCAGCTCGGCCGCGGTCTTGACGCCGATGCCCGGCACGCCCGGCACGTTGTCGGTGGAATCGCCGGCCAGCGCCTGGACGTCGACCACCTTGTCGGGCGGCACGCCGAACCGCTCCGCCACCTCGTCCGGCCCGATGCGTGCGGTTGCGTGATCGGGTCGAGCATGCGCACGTGCGGCGCCGACGAGCTGCATCAGGTCCTTGTCGGACGAGACGATCGATCACCTCCTTGCCGCTCGGCCGCGGCCTGCCTGGCATAGGTGGCGATGATGTCGTCGGCCTCGAACCCCGCCTTCTCGACGCAGGGCAGGTCGAAGGCGCGCACCGCGTCGCGGATCAGCGCGAACTGCGGCACCAGCTCGTCCGGCGGCTCGTCGCGGTTGGCCTTGTAGTCGGCGATAGATGTCGTTGCGGAAGGTCTTGCGCGCGGAATCGAAGATCACGGCGAGGTAGTCGGCGTCGGAATCGGCGATCAGCTTCATCAGCATGTTGGTGAAGCCGTACACCGCGTTGACCGGCGTCCCGTCCGGCCGGCGTCATCGGCGGCAGGGCGTGGAAGGCGCGGAAGATGTAGCCCGAGCCGTCGATCAGGAACACGTGGTCGGGCTTGCCGTCGGCGCGGCGCGAGGCCGGGCGCGGCGGGCGCGGGCGTCTCCGTCAGGGTCTCGGTCGTCGGTCGCGGCCTTGGCCATGGCGCATCCTTGCTGGAAGGCGCGCCTAGTGTGCGTGGCGCGGCTTCGCTCCGGGTTTCAGCACGTAGCGGCGGTCGCAATAGCCGCACTCGGCGACGCCCTCGACCAAGGTGAGGAACACGCGCGGATGGCCCAGCGCGCCGCCCCCGTCGCAAGCGACCTTGTCGGAATCGACCTCGATCGTCTCCGGCGCGTCCGGCGTCGCGATCTGCGGCTCGTTCGGCTCTGCCACCTTCGGTCCCCCGCCGCGCGTTGACCGCGCGGTGCGGCGGATGATACCCAAGGCCCCGCGCCGCGCAACACCCATCATGCGTCGGCGTTACGTGAGATGTGCGGTTTTGCCGAACGAGCAGCGATGATCCCCTCGCCCGTCCCCGCCCGCATCCGGCCGGCGCCGTGAAGCGGGCGCTGGTCGCGGTGGCCCTTCTCGCCCTTACCTGCTGCGCGCCGACCATCGAAACGGCGGGCCCGCCGGTCGCGTCGCCGCGCCTTGCCGAGGACCACATCGTCACCGCGGACGGCGCCCTCCTGCCGCTCAGAAGCTGGCTGCCCGAGGGCAAGCCGAAGGCGGTGGTGCTGGCGCTGCACGGCTTCGACGACTACTCCAACGCGTTCCAGGCCGTCGGGCGCCTATTTGGCCGCGCGCGGCATCGCCACCTACGCCTACGACCAGCGCGGCTTCGGCCGAGCGCCGAACCACGGGTTCTGGCCGGGCACCGAGACGCTGATCGACGATCTGCGCACCGCCGACCGGCTGGTCGCCGCCGCGCACCCCGGCGTGCCGCTCTATCTGATGGGCGAGAGCATGGGGGGCGGCGTGGTGATGGCGGCGCGCGCCGCGCCCGATCCCGTGCCCTGCGCGGGCGCCATCCTGCTCGCCCCGGCGGTGTGGGGGCGCGACGACGATGGGGTTCATCCCGCGCACCGCGCTGTGGCTCGTCGCCCACGCGCTGCCCTGGTACAAGCTGACCGGCCAGGGGCTGCACATCACGCCATCCGACAACATCGCCATGCTGCGCGCGCTGGCCGCCGACCCGCTGGTCATCAAGGCGACCCGCGCCGACGCGGTGTGGGGGGTGGTCAACCTGATGGACACGGCCTATGCCGCCGCGCCGCGGGCCGTGCCGCCGGTGCTGATGCTCTATGGCGACAAGGACGAGATCATCCCCAGGGCGCCGTCGCTCGACGTGATGCGGGCGCTGCGCCAGGACCCGCGCAATCGCGTCGGGATCTACCCCGACGGCTATCACATGCTGCTGCGCGACCTGAACGGCGAGAAGATCATGGCCGACATCGTGGCCTGGATGACGGACCACCAGGCCCCGCTGCCCTCGGGCGCCGACGCCCACGCCGCCGAGGAGCTGGCGAAAGAGGAATGACCCGGAAAAATTGGAGCGGGCGAAGGGATTCGAACCCTCGACCCCAACCTTGGCAACGCCATGCTCATCGTACCAATCAGCTGATAACCCACTGTTGTTCCTTGCATCGCCACTTGCACGGAGGCTGCCATCGCAGCGCTCCTTCCGCTTCGGCGCCCCATCGATCTCGGCCCAGGTCGGGGTTTCAGGTGCTGAAGCGCTCCGCTCTCTTGAGCGTGCGCCTCCGCCCTCGTCTTTCGCCGCGGTCCTTCGTTGCGGCGTCCGTTGCCCTGTGCCGCGTCGTGCGTGTGTAGCGGTGCCGCGACCGGCTGCGCCCGCCGCCTCAGCGCGTAGCCGCCCCAGCCCCTTCGTTGCGGCGCCACTTCGCCCGGCGCGCCGGCACGCCGCCGCCCATCCCGCTTCTCTGCCCGCCCTCACGCGCCCGTCGCTAGGCTGCCCTTATCACCGTAAGCGTGCATCACTGGCGCATGCGCCAACCTCGCAAGCGTCCGCCGTGAGCCCCGCCTCGTCCGTCCCGTTCTTCGTGTGCGAGGATAACCGCGCCATACGTAGTGCGCGTCTACCCGTGAAGTTCAATCGCTTCACAATCTCGCCCCGTCACGCGAATAAGATTCAGCGGCGCATTTGCGCCCGCACCATTCAGCAAGCGCCCGCATCGTCCGTCCTGCCTCCTCTTGCTCCCGGGCACGCTCCGCTGTTCTATCATCGGCCGTCACATCAGCCGCGTCGAGCCGCATCGTTCAGTATGCCTTGAGGGACAACGCCGCCCCGGTTTTTTGTCGCGGCGCCGCCCCGTCGCCGGGATCTTCGCACCGCCACGTCGCAGCTTCCTGGTCGTCGCGCCTCTTGTCGCCCCGTGCGCCCCGCGCGCGACGTACTCGCGTTCGCGCGCGCCACGCGCTCCGCCTCGTAGCTACGCTGCGCGCTCCAGCACGCGCCGGATCGCCCTTTCATAGCTCCGTTTCCCGCTTCGCCCGTACGCTTCGCGTGTCGTAGGTTCCTGTGTTTCTGTCTGCCTCCTTCCTCTCACGTGCGATGTCTCCGCTCCAACAGCTGAGGGGCTGCTAGTGCCTCCACATCGATCGAACGTCATCTGCCGTACAGCGGCGCCCCGGCCAACTGTCCCCGATTCCTATTCCTCAACGTGCGCTCGATGCGTGCAAGTGCTCACCACCGGATCCATAGTGTCGATGCTTCGCAAGCCCATTATGCGCCGCCTCCCACCGCGGCCGGCAGCGGGTTGTCGCCGCCCTCGCGCGCGTTCCACCCCTCAACCTCGCGCACTTCGTTGGCGGTGAGAATGCCGTTCTTGACGGCGATCTCGTGCGACCGCCAGCGCGTCTCGGGATCGCCGCGGAGAAGGCCGGACAGGTCTATCTCGATCTCGTGGTCGGCACGTTCGGCCTCGCTCAACAGGCTGCGGGCGAACGCCGCCTCGATCTTCCTGCACCAATGGGAAAGGGTCGATTGCGCGAAGAACCTGATCAGCGTCTCCGAGTTGGTGAATGTGCCGTGCGACAGGTCGCCCACGATCGGCGGCGGCACGTTGAACAGCCGGGCCAGTTCTTCGCCGGTGAAGCGGCGCGACGCCAGCAGTTCGGCATCCTCGGGCGAGACGCTCACGGCTTTCCACGTCACGCCGCTGTCCAGGATCAGCGTCTTTGCGGCGTGGTCGGCGCCCGCGTAGGTCTCGCGCCATAGCTTGTGAAGCTGCGTCAACTGTTCAACGCTCAGCCGGTTCGGCACCTCCAGCACTCCGCTCGGGTTCGCGCCGTTCTCATACAGCGCGCTGGCGAATTCCTGCACCCCGAGGCCGGCGGAGACGACGGCGGCGGCGCGCTGCAGGCGGGAGCGGCCGATCAGCCCGTCATCGCTCCGGTCGCGAAGGTGCAGCACCTCGTGCTGCAGCAGCCGGCGGACCCTGCCGGTGCCGCCGTAGTTGGTGAAGTCGGAGACGTCGTAGGCGAGCCGGCCGGACGGCAGGAGTTGCACCGAACACCACTCCCACGGAATCGGCGCAGCTCGCGCACCATCCCCGCATTGTCCGCGACGATCTCGGCGAGCCCGTTGCCGCGCAACAGCACCTGCGCGACGATGAACTCGATGAAGTCGGGCCATGCCTGGTGCGCGTTCGGCCCCTCGCGCACCAGCCGCATGAGCGGGTGCACCTCGTCCACCTGGCGGCCGGCGTCGGTGCGCCGGAACACCCACACAGGGAGCGAGGCGAGCGCCGTGCTGATCGCCGTGGTGCAGGCGAGCACGGTCGCGAGGTTCTCGCGAGGCGCGCGTTCACCGGCCGCTGGCCGGCCAGCATCGGCGGCGCCAGGAACCGCTCGCCCTGTGCGCGCGTCTCAGCCGGTCGCTCGACGGGCGCCTCGCGCCGGTCGCGGAAGCGGGAGAATATGCCCATCAGAACGTCTCCAGGAAGCGGCGGGCCACGGCGAGGCGCGGCGGCACGAACGACGCGCGCCGCCACGATCGTTCCCTCGTAGGCGGGCCAGGCCGAGACGACGCTGATCTCGCGCAGCGCGATTCGCGACCAGCTCCGCTTCTTGCCCCGCCAGCGCTCGCCGTCCTTCGGCACCGTGAACCCGAACGACATGCCGCCCAGATCGCCGCGCTCGGCGAGCGCCAGCACGTCACGGCCGGGCTGCGTGTCCGGCACGTCGAGAGCGAAGGCAAGGCCCTTGCTGTCTGAGGCGAGGCGCAACGTGCCCGACCGCGTGCGGGCCAGCAGCCGCGTCAGGTCGTGGTCGACAAGGGCGAGGATATCCGCCCCCGCTCCGTGTCCAGCGCTGCGGCGAAGGCGCCGGGCGCGATCGTCTCGGTGAAGTCGGCGATCCGCGCCTCGGTGCCGTACGTCGCCGCATAGCCTTCCAGCCGGCGGCCGGCGACGCGCAGCTCGATATGAGCCGCGCGCCGCTTCAAGGTGGCGGTTTCCGCCATCAGTCGGTCGCCATGTCGATCGCCGCTGCGAAGGACGCCGCGTGGCGCACTGTCACGTCCGTGGTGAGCATGCCGCGCACTTGGACGTTGCCCTTCGAATATGCGGTCGATCTCGTAGGGGTTCACCAGAAGGTCAAAAACGGACCAGTACCCGATCAGAAGGTCCGCCCAGTTGCCGAAGATGAGCGCCGAGCGGTCGAGCGTTTCGGGCGAGGCGCCATCGGTGAGGGTCGACGGGACGTTGGTCGTGCTGGCCAGCGGGAAGCCCGCCAGCATGGCCGGCGCCTCCATGATCATCACGCTATCGGTGCTGCTCACCTTCGCCGTCGAGCGCATCTTGCGGACGGCGGACGGGTTCGTGGCGAAGGCAGAGCCCATCGAATTCGCCGTTTCCACCGTTTCGATCAGTTGCAGGACCGTCGCCCAGGTCGGGCCGCTCGACATGGACACGGAGGTGTCGACGCCGCTGGTCTGCAAGATGCCATCCGGCTCGTTCGACCCGCCGCCGTTGATCGCAGCCTGGTCGACCGCCTGCGCCAGGATGTCGGCGAAGTCCGACCGGACCAGCGCCTCGATGTCCGGCGAGGACTGCAACAGCATGTTACGGGAGAATTCGGCCAAGGCGCCCACATGCTTGGGCGTCAGCTGCGCCTTTTCGAACTGGTGATCGGCCGCGCTGATCGCCGCATTCTCGGCAACCCAGCCGGCCGTGCCCGACGCCTTGAGCCGCGGGATGTCGACGTTCCCCCGCAGGTCGTTCAGCACCGTGGCGCCGAGCTGGCGCACGACCATTCGGGCCCGCAGGATATCGATGAACTGGGCGCCCATATGGTCGGTCGCGATGATGTTGCTGCCCGGCCCGCCGCCCGGCGCCGCGGTGGTCAGCACGCGCTCTTCGTGCCGGACTGGCCGGCGGAAGATGGCCAGCGGAATCGCCATCCCCTCGAAGCGGCGGCCGGAGCGCCGGGCCAGCTCGGCCGACAGCTCGCGCTCGCGCCCCGCGTCGACGTTGAGGTTCGGGATTTGGCAAATGATGGCGCGCACCAGGGAGAAGTCGGCGAGCGCGGTGTCGAGCTGTCGTCGCCCGTGCCGGCGATGGTGGTGCCTGCCATGCGGCGCTCGGCCTCGTCAACGAGCTGCTGGCGCTCGATCCGCGTCTCGATCGCTGCCAGCTCGCCCTTCAATGCGTCGAAGCGGGTCGACTGTTCCTCGGACAGATCGCCATCGGCGCCGGCCGGCTTGGTGGTGATCTCGCGCATCTCGCCCACCAGGCGGGCGCGCTTTTCGAGTAGTTCACGAACGGTCATAGATCGGGTCCTCTATCGGGCCGGGGCGGACCATCCGCCCCGGCGCTGAGCTGGCCGGCGTCTCCCGACGCTGGCATAGGTGCGGCCGTGCAAGCCTTTCCGTTTCCATGAGCCCCCGCCCACCGAGGCTCGCTTGGTTCGCCGGGCCGGGCCGCGCGGCCCCCAGGAGACAGGACGGGGCAGTCATTCGCGACGTGCCTCCCGTGCGTCGGCCACGCGGTCGAATGCGTTGCGCACGGCGAGCGAGACATTGACCGAGAGAAGGCCGATCGCGTTTTCTCGGGCTGCAGCGAACTCGGCTTCGAGGGCCGACAATGCCGCGGCGTGGCCGAGCTCGTCCGCGGCGGGAAGCACGTCCCACAACCCGAAGAAGACGGCCTCGGTGCCGCGCGCCCATCCCTCGATCCGCCCTTGCGCCTCGCCGCCGTGCCCGCCCAGCGTTTGCGGCCCCTTGTGCGCCCGAAGGAACACGTAGCGCCGGTCGGCAATTTCGATCACGGCATCACTTCGGAGCGCTCGGCCCGGCACGTAAAGGTCCGGGCGGCGTCGGAGCTGAGAGTGGTAGGACCAATCGTTGGGCTCGTTCAAAAACCCAAGCGGCGTCTCACTCAGAGCGCGGGCCAGGCCGTCGAGCCCCGACGGCGCCTCACCGTCAACCGTGTTGAACGCGGCGCCGGCAAGCGCTAAGGCCACGTTCCCGGCGAGCACCAGGTTAAGTCCCACGGAAACGAGTGCGCCGATGAAGGCGACGCGTTTAAGAGCCCGCACGTCCCGGTCGAGCTCCATTCCGGCCTCGGAAAGATGCTGGATGTTGCGCACTGAAAGGCCCCCCGCGAGGGCGAGCGCGCGGGGGCCGAAGAAATCGTCGGGGCGGGCCGGGGTCATGGGCGCACCATACCCAAACGGTGCGAAACTTTCAACACCTAAACGGTACGGTTGCCGCCGGGCCGCGTTCGCGCCGGTCAGCTCGCCCGGCCACCGATGACGCGAACGGCGTCCGCGTACTTCTGTCGCCAGGGATCTCGCGCGCTGTCCAAATCCTCGCCGCACTCGATGACCATATTAGACAACATATCAAATGCTGCCGCGCGGGCCAGGTCACGATCCTTTCGCGTCGCCTCCGCGAAGAATTCCAACATTTCGGCGAGCGCGCTGAACCGCAGCGAGGCCTTCTCCGCTCGTTGGAAGAGGATGTGTTCGTCCGTGTCATTTTCCGTCATCACGTCGCGTCCCCGCCCAGCATCGCTTCGAGCCGATCGGCGATGCGCCGCATGGTGATGGCCTGCGCATAAAGCAAGGATGGGGCGAGGTCTGCGGCGCGATAGAGGCTCGGGCATGGGTCGTTGCAGCGCAGCTCGTCGACCAGCCGGCGCAAGTGCCTTTCCAGCCGCACATGCGACGGCTCGTAATCGGGCGCCATGTAACCCGGCTCGACCAGCTCAAGCACCCGGGCCGGAACCTTGACCATCTTCGTCATCAGCATTGCTCCCTCGCTTCGGCCAGCCGCGGGATGCGCTGGCGCCGGGCGGTGGAAAACGCGGTGATAGCCGCGCCCGAACCTTTCCCCTTTCGGGTCTTCTATGGGTCCGGCCGCCCGACATACGAAGGGCATGAAAAGACCGCCTGTCGGGGCGGGTCCGCTATCACGTGGCGTTTTCCAGACGCCGTGAACGATCCTGCGCCGTGGCCGAGTTCGCGTCAAGCCGACAGCACCAGCGGCCGGGTGAAATCCAGCTGTTGCTGCGCGGGTTGGCGGGCGTGCAGCCCGAGCGCCATGGCGAGCGCCACCAGCCCGTCGATCCGCTCGCGCGAGCGGTCCTTGTCGAGCTTCTGGTTGCCCGCCGGGTCCGCCACCACGACCGCGTTGCTGGCGTTCCACCGCAGCACCGGGTGCCCGCCATGGGCGATTCGCCGATCGAGGATCGCGGCTTCGAGTGCGGCGACGGCGGGCGCCATGTCCTTGAACCCCTGGCCGTAGTCGATCAGCGGCAGCTCGATCCCTTCCTCGTTCAGCAGCTTCCGAAGGTCGGCCATGCGCCAGCGGTCGAATGCGATCCCCTCGACCTTGTACGCCGACGCGATCTCGGCCAGGCGACGCACGATCGCGAGCCCGTCGATCGCGCGGCCCGGCGGCGCCTCGATCAGGCCCGCCTCGCGCCAGGTGCGGTAGGGCACGCGGTCGCGATCCTCGCGCTCGGCCAGCCGGTCGCCCGGGACCCAAAAGAACGGCAGCACGGCGCCGCGGTCCTCCGGGAAGTAGAGCACCAGCGCCGTCAGGTCCGACGTGCTCGACAGGTCGAGCCCGCCCCAGCAGGGCCGACCGCGCAGCGCCTCCGGGTCGACGGCGGCGGCGCATGCGTCCCAGTCGGCACCGGCGATGAAGCGCTGTTCGGCGTCGACGGGCTGGTTCAGATAGAGGTTGCGGAACGCCGCCTCGCGCGCCGGGATGCGCTTCGCCTGCTCGGCCGAGGCGCGCATTTCCTCGATCGACCGGAAGTCGCCGAGCGCCGGGTTCGCGGCGTGCCAGGTGGCCTCGTCCCACGGATCGGCGTCGGGGTCGGCGGCGTAGATCACCGCCTCGAAGGTCGGATCCGCGAACACCCCGCCTTCAATCTGCCGGCCGTAATCGACCAGCTCGGTCATAACGTGGTGCGGGTCGCTCGACTGCGTGCTGATCACGACCATCAGCGGCTCGGCCCGCGCCGCCGTAGATGTAGCGAGCACGTCGAACAGCTTGCGGTTCGGCGCCTGGGCGAGCTCGTCATAGATGACAAAGTTCGGGCTGAGCCCATGCTTCGTCTTGGCGTCGGCGCTGAGCGCTTGGTACGTCGAGCCGGTGATCGCGTCCTCGAGGTGTTTCTGGAAATCACGAACGATCAGGCGCCCGGCGAGGGCGGGACAGGCGAGGGCCATCGCCTTCATCTCGTTGTAGATGATCGCCGCCTTGGTGCGGTCGGCGGCGGCGGAGAATACCTGGCCGCGCGGCTCGGCTTCTGGCCCCACCAGGTGCGCGAGGGCGAGCGCCGCGGCGAGCTGCGTCTTTCCGTTCTTGCGCCCCATGGTGATCAACGCCTGGCGCACCGTCCGCCGGCCGTCGTCGGTGCGGTAGAGCCGGCGGATCATCTCGGCCTGCCAGTCGCGCACCTTGAACCGCCGACCGGCGTGCGCACCAGCCGTGATCGGCATTGTCTCGATGAAGGCGATCACGCGCTCGGCGCGATCGAGGCCCGGCGCTTCCCACGGCGGCGTCGCCTCGGCCGCTTCCTCCGATTCCTCCACCGACACCTTGACCGGCTTCGCCCCTGGCCCCCGCAACCCCATGAACTAACTCTCTTTTGCGGGGGCGGACGGTCTACAAGCGCCAGCTCTGAGAGATTTTCCCGCGCCGCCGGCCGCGCGTTCCACCAGTGGTCGGGATCGAGCGGACGCCCATCCGCGTCGCACCCCAGGACCGGCGCCGGCCTACCGTCACCACGATCACCCGAAGCCGTCTTGCGACTGTGGCACTCGTGACACAGCGACTGCCAGTTGGTCTCGTCCCAGAACAGCGCGTAGTTCCCGCGGTGCGGCTTGATGTGGTCCACATCGGTTGCGGGCACGGTCCGGCCGACGCGCTGGTGCGCGACGCACCACGGGTTCGCCATCAGATAGCGCCAGCGCGCCTTCTGCCATCGCCGGCCATACCCACGTCTCGCCGCGCTTTGCCGTGCCTCGGTCATGCTGCGATCCCCTCGCGATGGATGATGCGCACCTCGCGCCCGACAAGGCGGGCGATATCCGGCGCGATCTCGCGTCGTACCCAGTCCGCCCGGAAGCGGCTGGGGGCCGCGAGCACCAGCACGTCGCCATCCTCCACCAGCTCCAGCGCCGCGATCCATGATCGCCAGCGCGCCTCGCCGAACCGCTGCGCATCGCCTCGCGCAGCGCCGCCCAGTCGACCGTGGCCTCAGGCGACATGGCGCACTGCCCCGATCGGCGGGCAGCCTCGATCGAGCGCCGCACGATAAGCGGCGAGCTGGTCGGATTCGGGCAGGCGCCTTAGCGTCCGCCTCGCCTGCTCGTAGGCGTCGAGCCCCCATCTTGAGCGGTACTGCGCCTGTACCGCCAGAAGCGGCCTTTGCCGCGCCTCTGCTTGCCAGTCGCAGCGCACCTGGCTCGGCCGCGCTCGCCACTTCGGGTGGCGAGCCCTCGCCCCAGTCCCCGGCTGTTCGGCCTGCCGCTCATCCTGACGAGCACCTTCCCCTCCGCGCGATGGCTCTGTGGGAATGTGCTCGGGCAGCCGGGCCCGTGTTGGTGCCGCCGCCTTTTCCCGCGCCGCACCCGCATAAGAACAGTCCTTAAGATGGTTGATAAGAGAAGTTCGGCGCAACGCGTTGCACCCCCTGGCGCAAGCCGTTGCACCCCACCGTGCAACACGTTGTACCAGATTTTGGCGGCCCACCTTCTTTCGGGCGCGCGCGCGAGGCAGGGCGTCCGTCGTCTCGACCGGCGCGGTGCGGCTCCAGCACGGCGAGTAATAGTTCACCGCGACGGCCGGCCTTTGTTCGATGGCGTTCGGTCCTGATCCAGCCGCGCTGCTCCAGCGTCTTGACGCTGTAGATCGCGGTGCGCCGACAGCATCCCGCGACTTCGGCCATGGTGTCATAGGCGGGCCATGCGCAGCCTTTCGCGTCGTTCCACCATTTGAAGATGATGGCCCTGGCGATCGCTATATCAGCGCGGCTGAGGCGCGGGTCGCTGGCGATGGCTTCCATCAAGCGATGCTTGGTCGCGGGATGAATAACGGCCGCCCCGCTCATCGGCCGCGCTCCAGCTCGGCCGCGAGCCGGGCGAGGCCCGACGCAACGTCGTCCTTCTGCATGGCGACGCGCTCGGGATCGCACCGGTAGCCCGTGCCGATGTTGCGCACGTCGCGGGCGTAGTCGCGCAGCCGTTGCGCCGGCGACGGGGCGATGGTAGAATAGCGCTCTGCTCATTTCCAAGACGGTGCGCGCGGGAGCTGGTGGCAGCCGGCCCCGCGCTTCTCTTTCCCAGAACGCCCGCCATCACGCGGCGCTCCCTTGGGGAACGTGCCGCGAACGCTCTGCACGGCTTTTGCACGTTCTCGGGCGCCGGTTGCCGACCTGTTCTTGCCGACACCTGCCGAGCGGCGCGCGCCTACGGCGCCGGGAAATGAGGGTTTCTGCGGAAAAATCTGGAGCGGGCGAAGGGATTCGAACCCTCGACCCCAACCTTGGCAAGGTTGTGCTCTACCCCTGAGCTACGCCCGCGCTCCATGCCGGGAGGCCCCCGGCGGAAAGGCGGCGATCATATCCGCCCGCCGCCGGTTTGCAAGCGCATTGACAGGTCCACCGCCGCGAAGGGACGATGCGGCGCACCCTTCGGGAGGACCCGCCATGGCCAAGCTCCGCCACATCGCGCTTTCGGTGTCCGACGTCAACGTCGCCAAGAAGTTCTTCGAGGAAGCGTTCGACATGAAGTTCGTCTCGCGCCGCGACGACACGGTCGTCTACATGACCGACGGCACGATGAACGTCGCGCTGATCAACCGCGGCGGCCGCCCGCTCGGCTGGGAGAAGGACGAGCTGTTCTACGGCGTCGACCATTTCGGCATGTGGGTCGACGACGTGGCCGAGGCGCGCAGGAAGGTCGAGGCGGCCGGCGCCACCTACGTGATGGGGGCCGAGGCCTCGGCGCCGGGCGCGTTCTATGAGATCAAGTACCGCGACACGCTGGGCAACCTCTTCGACATCACCGCGAACGGCTGGGACGGGGCGGTGAAGGAGGTGGTGCCTGCCGAGCCGGCCAGGGAAAAGGTGAAGGCGACCGCGGCGGAGTAGCGGCTGGCGGCGTTTAGCCGCCCTGCCCCATCGCCAGGAACTTCTCGCGCCGCCGGGCGCGGAGCTCGTCGGGCGCGAACGCGGCGAGCTCGTCGAGCGCGTCGGAGATGGCCGCGCCCACCGCCTCGATCGCCGCGGCCGGATCGCGATGCGCCGCGCCCATCGGCTCGGGGATCACCGCATCGATCACCCCGAGCGCGAGCAGGTCCTGCGCGGTGAGCTTGAGCGCCTCGGCCGCCTCGCTGCGCCTGTTCCGCGGCGCGCCACAGGATCGACGCGCACCCCTCGGGCGAGATCACCGAATAGACCGCATGCTCGGCCATCAGCACGCGGTCGCCGGCCCCCAGCGCGATGGCGCCGCCCGAGCCGCCCTCGCCGATGACCACGCTGACCAGCGGCGTGCGGATGTCGAGGCAGGTCTCGACGGCACGGGCGATCGCCTCCGCCTGGCCGCGCGCCTCGGCGTCGACGCCGGGATAGGCGCCCGGCGTGTCGATCAGCGCGAGGACGGGCAGGCGGAACCGCTCGGCGAGGCGCATCAGACGCTGCGCCTTGCGGTAGCCCTCGGGCCGGGCCATGCCGAAATTGTGCTTCACGCGCGTCTCGGTGTCGGAGCCGCGCTCGTGGCCCAGCACCATGACCGCGCGGCCGCGGAACCGGCCGAGACCGCCGACGATGGCCGAGTCCTCGCCGAAGGACGCGGTCGCCGGCCAGCGGCACGAACTCGGCGATCAGCGCGCCCACATAGTCGAGGCAGTGCGGCCGGCCGGGATGGCGCGCCACCTGCACCTTCTGCCAGGCATTGAGCGCGCCGTAGGTTTCGCGCACCAGCCGCTCGAGGCGGCGCTCGAGCCGCGCGATCTCGGCGGCGGGGTCGCGCTCCTCGCCGGGGTCGCGGTGGCGCAGCTCCTCGATCTGCCCCTCGATCTCGGCGATGGGCTTTTCGAAGTCGAGGAAGGTGTGGGCGCGCGGATCGGCCATCAGCCCTGCCTCGGGCGGCGCCGCGGCCCGCCGGCGGCGGCGAGCGGGTGGCGCTCCGCGACCAGCGTCCGCAGCCGCTCGTCGAGCACGTGGGTGTAGATCTGCGTGGTGGCGATGTCGGCGTGGCCCAGCATCTGCTGCACGCTGCGCAGGTCGGCGCCGCGGGCGAGCAGGTGGCTGGCGAAGGCGTGGCGCAGCACGTGGGGCGACACCTTGGCGGGATCGAGCCCGGCCTCGAGCGCCAGCGCCTTGAGCGCGCGGGCGAACTGGGCGCGGGTGAGGTGGCCGGTCCCCGCGCGCGAGGCGAACAGGAAGGGCGAGGCGGTGGCGCCGCGCGGGAAGAACCGGGCGCGGTGCGGCGCGTAGGCGGCGAGCGCGTCGCGCGCCGCGTCACCCAGCGGCACGATCCGCTCCTTGCCGCCCTTGCCGCGCACGGTGACGTGGCTGCCGTCGCGCGCCACCGCCCCGACCGGCAGCCCGACCAGTTCGGAGACGCGGAGCCCGGTGGCGTAGAGCAGCTCGAGCGCCGCGACCATGCGCGCGCCCTGCGCCCCGGTCTTCGCGCGGGCCGCGGCGAGCAGCGCCGCCACCTCGTCCTCGCTCAGCACCTTCGGCAGCGGCCGGCCGCGCCGCGGCGAATTGACCGGCGCCGCGGGGTCGTCGGCGCGCCACTTCTCGGCCGCGAGGAAGGCGAAGAACTGGCGCAGCGCCGACAGCCGTCGCGCCGAAGTACGTGGCGAGAACCCGGCGCGGGCGAGCCGGCCGAGGTAGTCGCGGATCAGCGCGGTGTCGGCGTCCTCCGCGGTGCGGCCGCGCGTCGCGGCGAAGCGGGCGAAATCGGCGAGGTCATGGCCGTAGGCGGCGACGGTGTTGGCGGTGCCGCCGCGCTCGGCCGCGATCATTTCGAGAAACGCCTCGATTCGCAGGCCGGCCCGAAAAGCGGGCGGATCAGCCACCTTCGGTCGCAGCCGCTTCGAGGGCGATGGCGCGGGCGTCGCCGTCGAGCCCGATCCGGCGCAAGGCTGCGACGACGGCGGCGAGGGTCAGCGGGCTCGCCTTCGCCGGACCTTCCGGCCCCAGCGCGATCAGCGCCAGCGCCACCGCCGCCCCGCGCCGGCCATCGGCGGCGGCGCGTCCCATCGCGTTCCACACCGCCGGATCGGGCATGGCGACCGGCGCCGGCGCCGGCATGGCGCGGTCGACCAGCCCGTTCCACGCGCCCGCCGGCACGGTCTGGCCCAGCGCGTCGAACAGGGCGAACAGCACCGTCATCCGGGCACGCGCCGCCGCGTCGTCCGACTGCTTGAGCCGGGCGGCGCGCCAGCGGCCCAGTATCTCGGCATCGGGCGGCCCGTCCTTTCCCGGCAGCCCGGCGATGCGGGCCAACGGCCACAGCGCGATCCAGGCACGCGCCGCGTCCTCGCTGGTCGGCGCCGCCGCCTCGACCGCGGCGTACCACTTGTTTGCGTCGTCGGCGCGGCCCAGCGCATAAAGGGCGCGGCCGCCGTCGGCGGCGAACCACATCAGCTCGGGGGCGGGGGCAAGACCGCTGAGCGCCGGCGCCACCGCACGCCGGACCTGGGGCAGGTCGTTGCGGTCGCGCCCGAGCTGGAAGGCACGCTGCAGCACCTCGGCCTTGGCGGTCGGCACCGACTGGGCGAGCGCCGCACGCAGCAGGAGCGCACGGCCGCGCGGGCCCCAATCGGCCTCGGCGGCGGTCAGCGGCGCGGCCAGCGCCTCCTTGTCGAACGGCACGCTCGATTCGATCTCGGCAAGCTCGCCCGGCGCCAGCGCGCCCAGCGCGGCGGCCCGCTCGGCGGCGGCGAGGCGCACGGCAAGGTCCGCGTTGGGTGACAGCGCGACGGTGCGCAGGATGGCCGGCCGCTCGCTCGCAGCCAGGGAGTCGGGCAGCTTGCGGCTGGTCGCGCGCATCATCGAGAGGGCGAGGCCCGACGGATCGTCGAGCGTGGCGACGGTCGCGCGCCGGTCGCCGCCGAGCGCGTCCATCAGGGCGAAGAAGGCGGGCGGCGCCTTCGCGTCCTGCTCGCGCAGCAAATCGGCGATCATGCTCGCCTTCTCGGTCTCGCCGGCAAGCGACAGGCAGTAGGCCACCGCCTGCTGCCAGTAGAGCCCCTTGAGCTTGCCGTCGCCGCCGCGCGCGGCGGCGCAGGCGCCCGAATTGTCGTTGGACAGGAACAGCCCTTCCACCTCCGCCCGGGCCAGCCGCTCGCCCACCGCGTCGGCCCGCGCGGCGCGCACCAGCTCGACCGCGTCGTGCACGGCGCCGAGCGCCATCAGCTTCTCGACCCGGAGCGCGAGCAGCGACGCGCCCGGCGCCTCGCCATGGGGCGCGGCGGCAGTCGTCACGAGCAGGCGCCGCTCGAGCTCGCGCATCGCGCCGGCGGCGAGCGGCGCGGGCAGCGCCGTGAGCAGCGCCGCCGCCTCGGTGCGCGCAGTGCCGCGCCAGAGCTCGAGCCCGAGCCCGCCCTTGTCCTCGCCGATCAGCCCGACCGAATTGGCATCGACCGCGCCCAGCTTGTCGACCTTGACCCGCGAGCCCGGCGTCGCGTCCCCGGCGGGCGGCGATTTGCTGCGCGCCGGCGGCGGGCCGAGCGGCACCGGCGCGCCCGGCGCGGGCTGCTGGGCGGCGGCCGGCGCCGACAGCGCCGCCACGAGCACCAGCGCAGCGCTAATGCGCGAAGCGCGCATCAGGCACGACCTTGTCGACCTTGGCCGAGGGCGCGGGAATTTCCCACGTCGCGAGGAAGATGGCGCCGCCTGCCAGTGCGATCACGACGGCGGCAACGGCGATGAGAGTGAGACGGTTCATGGAATCCTGCGGCGGCCGTCGGGAGATTCTATCGACATTGAGCCGCTTCGATCATGTATGCGATAGTCGGCGAAGGATGAAACGGACGCTGTACCGCCTTCGTGGCGACAATGCGGCAGCATATCGGGCCGCACTCCGCGGTTCAACCGGGCCGGCCGCGTGCCGGCGCGCGCGGGCGCACGATCATGCAAGCCGCTGAGTTGCTCGCCCTCGCCAAGACGGTCGTGCTCGTCGGGCTGATGGGGGCGGGCAAGACCTGCATCGGCAAGCGGCTGGCCCAGCGACTCGGGCTCGCCTTCATCGACGCCGACGCCGAGATCGAGAAGGCCGCGGGCTGCACCATCGCCGACATCTTCAAGTACTACGGCGAGGAGGAGTTCCGCGACGGCGAACGGCGCGTGATCCTGCGCCTTCTGGATCGGCCGCCACACGTGCTGGCGACCGGCGGCGGCGCGTTCATGGACCCGACCGTGCGCGCCCGGATGCACGCCGACGCGATCTCGGTGTGGCTGCGCGCCGACCTGGACCTCCTGGTCAGCCGCGTGGCGCGCAAGGGCGAGAGCCGTCCGCTGATCGCCGGCCAGGACGCGCGCGCCGTGCTGGCCCGGCTGATGGAGGAGCGCTATCCCGTCTATGCCGAGGCGGACATCACCATCGAATTCGGCGCGCGAATCGCCCGACGCCACGGTCGCGCGCGTCATCGCCGCGCTGAAGGAGCGCGTCGCCGCACCCGCCGCCGAGGAGGCCGCGCCGTGAGCGCCCCGCCGGCGCCCCGGACGCTGCGCGTCGCGCTCGGCGCGCGCAGCTACGACATCCTGGTCGGCGACGGGCTGATCGCCGACGCCGCCGAGTTCGTCGCGCCGCTGATCCGCGCGCAGCCGGCGATCGTGGTGACCGACGAGACGGTGGCGGCGCTGCATCTCGGCGCGCTCGAAGCCTCGCTCGCCGGCGCGGGCATCGCCGGCCGGCCCATCGTTCTGCCGCCGGGCGAGGAGACCAAGAGCTTTGCCCATCTGGAAGGGCTGATCGACCAGATCCTGGCGGCGCGGCCCGAGCGGCGCTCCACCCTGATCGCGCTGGGCGGCGGCGTGATCGGCGACATCACCGGCTTCGCCGCCGCGATCGTGCTGCGCGGCATCGACTACATCCAGGTGCCGACGACCTTGCTGTCGCAGGTCGATTTGTCGGTCGGCGGCAAGACCGCGATCGATTCGCCGCACGGCAAGAACCTGATCGGCGCGTTCCACCAGCCGCGGCTGGTGCTGGCCGACATGGGCGCGCTCGCCACCCTGCCGCGGCGCGAGATCCTGGCCGGCTATGCCGAGGTGGTGAAGTACGGGCTGCTGGGCGATCCCGCCTTCTTCGCCTGGTGCGAGGCGAACGGCGCGGCGCTGGTCGCGGGCGACGCGGCGGCGCGGCAGCACGCGGTGCTGGCGAGCTGCCGCGCCAAGGCCGAGATCGTCGCCGAGGACGAGCGCGAGGAGGGGCGGCGCGCGCTGCTCAACCTCGGCCACACGTTCGGCCACGCGCTGGAAGCGGCGACGGGATTCGGCTCCGACCTGCTGCACGGCGAGGCGGTGGCGATCGGCATGGATCATGGCGTTCGAGCTGTCGGTGCGGCTGGGCCTCTGCCCCGCCGACGACCTGGCTCGCGTGCGCCGCCACTTCGCCGCGGTGGGGCTGCCCACCGGCGTCGCGGCGCTGGGCAACCGCAGGCCCGACCCGGCGGCGCTGATCGGCCACATGCGGCGCGACAAGAAGGTGCGCGGCGGCGCGGTGACCTTCATCCTGGTGCGCGGCATCGGCCAGGCCTTCATCGCCCGCAACGTGGAGCTGGCCGAGGTCGAGGCGATGCTGGCCGGCGCCCCCGCCGCGTGAGCGCGCGCCGCGACTTGACGACACCCCGTTCGACTTTTTTCCCCTCGGGAACCCCCTTATGACGAGCTCGATCGTGCTGACGATGGGCGTGATCGCCCTTCTCCTGGTGATCTCCGCCTTCTTCGCATCGTCCGAGACGGCGCTGACCGCCGCCTCGCGCCCGCGCATGCACGAGCTGGCGCGCCAGGGCAACCACCGCGCCGACGCTGGTCAACCGGCTGCACGCCCGCCAGGAGCGGATGATCGGCGCGGTGCTGCTCGGCAACAACCTGGTCAACATCCTGGCCTCGGCGCTGGCCACCAGCGTGCTGATCGAGGCGTTCGGCAAGTCGGGCGTCGTTTACGCCACCGCCATCATGACCGTTCTCGTGCTGATCCTGGGCGAGGTGCTGCCCAAGACCTACGCCATCGCCCGGCCGGACCGCACCGCGCTCGCCCTCGCCCCGGCGCTGCGCGTGGTGGTCGCCGTGCTGTCGCCGGCGACCGAGGCGGTGCAGTGGATCGTGAAGGTGCTGCTGCGCATCGCGGGCGTGCGCCCGACCGCCGAGGACGAGCAGGCACTGGCCGAGGCGCTGCGCGGCGCGATCGAGCTGCATCGCGGCGGGCAGGGCGCCATCGAGCACGAGCGCGCCATGCTGCGCTCGATCCTCGACCTCGACGACGTCGAGGTCGGCAAGATCATGCAGCACCGCAAGGATGTGGCGATGGTCGACGCCGACGAGCCGCACGAGGCGCATCGTCGAGCAGGTGGTCGAGAGCCCGTTCACCCGCATCCCGATGTATCGCGGCGAGCCCGACAACATCGTCGGCGTGCTGCACGCCAAGGCGGTGCTGCGCGCGTGGCGCGCCCATCGCGACGACCTCGACGCGCTCGACCTCGACCGAGATGGCGACCAAGCCCTGGTTCATCCCGGAATCGACCTCGCTGCTCGAGCAGCTCCAGGCGTTCCGCCGCCGGCGCGAGCATTTCGCCCTGGTGGTCGACGAGTATGGCGCGCTGATGGGCGTGGTCACGCTCGAGGACATCCTGGAGGAGATCGTCGGCGACATCGCCGACGAGCACGACGTGGTGCTGGTCGGCGTCCGCCCGCAGGCCGACGGCAGCTACATCGTCAACGGCGCGGTCACGGTGCGCGACCTCAACCGCCGGTTCGAATGGAACCTGCCGGACGAGGAGGCGGCGACCGTCGCCGGGCTGGTGATCCACGAGGCGCGCATCATTCCCGAGGTCGGCCAGACCTTCGTGTTCCACGGCTTCCGCTTCGAGATCCTGCGCCGCCAGCGCAACCAGATCACCCTGATCCGCATCACCCCGCCCAGAAAGCCGACGAACGAGGACGAGGACCTGACGGGGTGATGGGCCACCGTCATTGCGAGGAGCGAAGCGACGAAGCAATCCAGGACTGCTTCGCTTCGGTCGCAATGACGGCAAACTGACGCGGCGACCCCTCTGCCCCGCTACACCGACGACGGATCGGGCAGCGGATCGGTGCCGCGCCCGACATGGTAGGCGCCCTGCGGATAATCGACCGCGGTCGACTGGAACTTGGGGTTGGTCCGGTAGCGCCACGCCTCCTCCTGCTCCCCGAAGAAAAAGCCGAAGATGCCGTAGCGCTTGCCCCGCAGGACGGGCATCGCCTCGTGCAGCAGCGAGGCCGAGAACACCACCATCGAGCCCGTGTCGGGCGCGTATAGCTGCGGCCCGAATTCGGGGAAGGTGAGGTAGCCGCCGTCATACTCGCCCGCGTTGAGGTTGATGGTGAAGCCGAACATGCGGTGCTTCATCCGGGGCACGTTCTCATCGCGGTGCGGGCCGAACCGACCCTGCTCGGAGGCGTCGTAGCAGCCGATCCGCATCGTCTCGATGCGCGTCACCCGGTACTTGAACGCCTTGAACATTTCCGGAAAGACGCGGCGGCGAAACAAGGCGAACATCGCCTGCGCCTCGGGCCCGTCATCGGCCACCATCGCGTCCTCGCGCACCTTGGTGTCGGTGACGTGATAGACCGTCGAGCTGTCGGTGGTGCCGCCGCGGTAGCGGTTCGACCGCTCGAACAGGGCGATCAAGCGGTGGCAAAGCTGCACCGGCAGCACGTTCGGCAGCACCAGCACCGGCGCGTGCGACACCACCACATGCGGCGGCAGGGCGGCGCGATAGGCGCGGATCTGGCCGAGAGCGCCCTCGCACGCGTCGCCGGCGGCCGGGTCGAACACGCGCTCGACGCGCATGTTGGGCGTGAGCAGAAGCACTTTCGCCGTGTCCGACGGCGCCACCCCCGCCGCCTGGCCGGCGGCGAAGGCGGCATCCGACAGCACCGCCATGGGCAGGCCCATCATCATGGTCAGCGTGGCGTTCGCGGTTGGCGGATCGGCCGTGACGGCGACGATCTGGGCGCCGACCTCGCCGAACGAGGCCGCCTGGTCGCGGAAGCTGGCGAGCAGCGCCATCGCCGCCTGGCCCGAGCGGGCGAGGATCAGGACGGTCGGCCGTCCGCAATGGCTGTCGGAATAGAGCGAGTAAGGCTGGCCCTGGATGTCGGTCCAGGCGTAATCCGGCAGGGGCTCGCCCGGCTCGAGCCGGATCTGGGCGAGGTGCGGCGGGGGCGCGGCGGCGTGCAGGGTCTCGGTCGACATGGGCTCCCCTCGCGCTTCATCGTGCGGCGCGGGCGATGCTAGGCCGCAAGCCGGCGCCGGGCCAGTGTATTTTCTGCCGCAGCGATCAGTCTGCCAGGCCCAGCGCGTCGCGCAGCGGCCGGAGGTGCGATTTGTAGGCGCGCCAGCGCCCGACCGAGCTGCGATAGATCGGCTGGCGCACCTGCAGGACGCTGGCCGTCGTCACCGCCCGCGCAGTGCGGTGGAACGCGAGGCAGCGGTCATCCCAATCGAGCCCGCAGAACGCCACCAGCCGGCGGCTCTCGGCTTCCTGGTCCGCGACCATCGCCTCGTAGTCGACATCGAGCATCTCGATCCCGAGCTCGCGCCAATGGGCCATCAGCCGGCGATAGGCGTCAATATAGAGCGCGATGCGCTCCAGGCTGCTCGCCCAGTTCTGCGCGCCGAAATTCTGCATGAAGCAGGACAGGCCGACATCCATCAGGTCGCGCCGGCAATGCACGATGCGCGCGCGCGGAAGGATCAGGGCGATCAGGCCGATATCCGCGAAGTTCGCCGGCATCTTGTCGACGACGCGCCGGGCCGCGCCGGCGTCGCGCCCGAGCCGTTCGAGATACGCGCCAGCGGCGGTGCGCGCCGCCTCCGGCGTCAGGGCCTCGATCAGCTCCGGATAGTGCCGCCCTAGAGCGGTGGCGAGCGACATGCCCGCCTCTCTCAGCGCCGTCAGCTCGCCCGCACCGTAGACCTCGGGGTGGCTCGCCAGGATCTGCTCGACGAGCGTGGTGCCCGAGCGCGGCAGTCCGAGGACGAAGATTGGCCGGTCGGACGGGTGGCCGAGCCCCGCTGCGCGCTGCCGCGCGAACCGCTCCGGCGTGAAGGCCCGGACGGCCTCCTCGGCGAAGGCCGCCATCCGGTCGGCGCCGGCCAGATCGTCGGCTGTCGCGACCTCGGCGGCGAGAACCGCGTTGGCGCGCGCGAAATGGCCGAAGGCTGGGTCGTGACGCCCGGCGCGGTCGTGGATTGCGCCCAACGCGAAATGCAGCGTAGCGCGGCGTCGCGCCTCGATCGCCGGCGAATTGGCGAGCGCGCCCGCCCGCGCCAACGCGGGATCGTCCGCCGCGAACCGGCCCATCTGGGCGAGCATGGCGAGCGATTCGACATCGTCCGGATTGACGGCAAGCGCCGCGCGGAACGATGCTTCCGCCTCGTCGAGCCGGCCGAGCCCCATCAGTGCATTACCGGCATTGGACAGCGCGCCGGTATTGCTGGGCGCAAGCTCGGCCGCCCTGCGGAACGCGACCAGCGCCCCTTCGAGATCGTCATCCAGCCTTGCGAGACGCCCGCGCGCAACCCAGAGGTCAGCGTAACCCGGCAGAAGGCCCGCCGCCCGGTCATAGCAGGCGCGCGCCTCGGCGCGGCGGTCGGCGGCGAGATAGGCATTGCCCAGATTGTACAGCGGGTGCCCGGCGCCGGGCGCTGCCGCCACCACCTTCTGCAGGATCTCGATGGCCTCGGCGACCGCGCCCGATTCGAGAAGGGCGATGCCCTGGTTGTTGAGGATGCGCGGATCGCCCGGCGCCTCGGCCGCCGCCCGGCCGTACAGCGCCGCGGCCTCGCGCTTGCGGCCGGACGCGCTCTCGAACCCGGCGAGGCCGGTCAGGGCTTGCAAGTTGCGCGGGTCGAGATCGAGCGCCCGTCGCCACGCCTTCTGCGCCTCCGCGCCGCGGCCGCTCGCCGCCAGCGCCGCGGCCATGTTGGCGTGGTACATCGGCACCCGGCCGTTGACGCGGATCGCCCGGCGGATGCGCTCGATGGCGGAGTGGGCCGCGCCGGTCTGGAACTCCACGAGTCCGAGCAGATGGAGCGCGTCGGGATGGTGCGGCTGCAGCGCCAGCACCTGCTCGTAGCAGCGCCGTGCCTCGTCGAGCCGGCCGGCGCCGTGCAGCGCCACTCCCTGCTGCAGCGGATCGTGGGGCGGTTGGGACATCGAGCGCAGTATAACGCCCCGCGCCGGTCAGTACGAGGCGGCGCGCTCCTCGTCGTCCAGTTCCTTTGCGCTCACGTCCTCGAAGCGCCAGTCGGCGGCCACCGGCACCGTCCCGTCGAGCGCGGCGGCGAGCCGGCCAGTGACGGCGCGATCCGCCTCCGCGGCGCGCTCGGCCTGGCCGGCCAGCCGTTCGGCGAGTTCGACAAGCATGCGGTTCGCCTCGGTCAGCGGGCCGAGCCGGGCCCGCACATGGTCGCGCTCGGCGGTGCGGGCGGCGAAGCGGGCTTCGACCGCCGACAGGATCCGGTCGAGCGTCGTGTTGGCCTCGCGCCGTCGCGCGTCGACGGCGGCGAGATCCTGACGAGCGGCGGCGATTCGGTCGGCGAGCGGCGGCGCCATGGCATGCTCCCGCGTGACAACGGCCCAGCCTCGCCGGAGCGTAGTTACGATTTGGTAAAGCACAGCATTGCGGAAAAGTTGACGGTCGCGGGCGCGTTCCACTTGTCCGGCACCCAACGCGTTCCTATCATTCGTAGCGTGGTCGGACCCCTCGCCCGTTTCGGGGGAATCCGCCGGGCCCATTGTCGGGCCGGACGACGCGGGCGCCGAGAGCGGGCGACCCAGCCGGAGCAGGGAAACACAGGCATTGGATCTCGTCACCCAGATGCGGGTCTTCGTGCGTGTCGCGGAGGCCCAGGGGTTCACGGCTGCCGCGCGTCAGCTCGGCGTGTCGAAATCGGTGGTCAGCAAGTATGTGGGCGAGCTGGAGGACCGGCTGGGGGTGCGCCTGTTCCACCGCACCACCCGGTCGCTGAGCCTGACGGAGCACGGCGCCGGCTATTACGAGCGCTGCACCCACATTCTGGCCGAGATCGAGGAAGCCGAAGCCGCGCTCGGCGCGATCGACGACGAGCCGCGCGGCACGGTGCGCGTCCTGCTGCCCTTCGCCTTCGGGCTGGAGCGGGTGCTGCCGGCGATTCCCGACCTCCTGGCGCAGGCGCCGAAGCTCAACGTCGACCTGGTGCTCGACGATTTCGCCGATGTCGCGTCGGAATCTCTGGCCGACGTGGTGGTGCGGCTGTGCGACGACGAGGACGGCCCGTCCGCGGAGTCCCGGCTTCTCGCCGCCCTGCCCACCGTGCTGGTCGGCGCGCCCTCCTATGTCGACGCGACCGCGGCGCCGACCGCGCCGCACGACCTCGCCTTCCACAACTGCCTCACTTTGGCGCGGCCGCTGGCCGACACCGCCTGGCGGCTGGCGGGGAGCGGCGGGCCGCAGCCGGTCCGGGTCACCGGCACGCTCCAGTCAAACAGCCTCGAGGCGCTGCGCCGGGCGGTGGTCGCCGGCGTCGGGCTTTCCGTGCTGCCGCTCGAACTGGTGGCCGACGACCTCAAGGCCGGCCGCGTGGTGCGCGTGCTCGACGGCTACCAGACCGCCGATTGGCTGCTGGTCGCCGCGCGCGCGTCGAACGACCCGCCGCCCGCACGGGTGCGCGCGGTGCTCGATCTGCTGGACCGCGCCGCGGCCGCCCTCGCTTCCCCCGCCAAGCGCGCGACCCGCTCCGCGGCTTAGCCGGCGCACCGCCGCACGCTCTGGGACGGCGGACGGCGTCCTGCCGCCTGCGGTTCAGCCTGATTGTTGCGGGGCTCCGCTTCGAACCTTTCCAACGGCATTTCGCGAATCTGTCTCAACCCATTGATCGGGAAGAATAATTCTGGCCGCCACCTGGCGCCAGAAAAAAGTGTCGGTGGTCTTTACAGGGTTTGGAGGGGTTCGCGGGAAAAGTGTCGGAACTTTTTACACCAGGTGGTCCGCGACCATCCCGGAATTGGACCAACCCCTTGGGATTCCACGACTCCGGGAAGTTGGCACGGTTCTTGCATTAGCTTTGGCAGGAGGGCCCTCGTCGGAAGAGGGCCAGGGGTCAACGGGCCGAAGGGCCCACCAAACGGAGGCGCGTTATGAAGGTCTCGAAGAACAGTTTCAGGGCAGGGCTTCTCGGCGCGGCCGCGCTCGCGGCCCTGGTTTTTAGCGGCGGCGGCGCGAACGCGGCGCTGATCATCGACGACATGACAGTGGGCACCAACCAGGCAGCCGTCATCAGCAGGGATACCGGGTTCACTGCCTCCAACAGTGCCTCCACCTCGGAGTGCGGCCTCGACCCCGCGCACGTAATCGGGGGGTGCCGCGAACTGGTGATCGGCTACTTCGCGACCCCCAGTGCAGGGGCAAACAACATCGATACGCAGGCAAGCGTCAGCTTCAGCTCGGCCAGTGGCTATTCGGCCGAGAGCAACGGGGACGCCGCGAATGCGTGGGCCATTCTCCGCTATGACGGCGACGGCGGCCCGGCGACGAACTCCGTCGTCAATGCAACGGGTCTGGGAGGCGTCGATCTCAGCGCCTTCACCGCGATCTCCCTTTTGGGGAGTTCCGACGGTGGCATGCTGAACAATACGGCGTTCCTCGTGCGCCTCTGGTCGGACGTCGACGACGCACGTCGGAGCTATACCTGACTCAGATGGGCTCCTTTACGGACAAGACGTTCACCTTCAACCTCGCCGACTTCGACACCTGCGATAATATCGGCGTGACCGGCCC
This sequence comes from uncultured Alphaproteobacteria bacterium, assembly GCA_963826605.1. Classification (GTDB taxonomy): domain Bacteria; phylum Pseudomonadota; class Alphaproteobacteria; order MPNO01; family DASWLB01; genus CAWGHZ01. The sequence goes on along the minus strand of CAWGXN010000001.1, from coordinate 180,776 downwards.
CACCAACGCCGGCAGCTCGTGCGCGGGCAATGCCCTCGCGGACCTCTCGGACATCGGCGCGATCGAGGTATTCACGAACGGCCTCTCGAGCTCGTCGATCGACCTCCATGTTTCGTTCGTCCAGGCCGTTCCCGAGCCAATGTCGATCGCGCTGCTCGGCTCCGGCCTGTTCGGCCTCGGCGTCATCCGCCGGCGGCAGGCGAAGAAGGCCGCGTAACTCTTCCCCTCCGGGGTTGACCCAAAGGGCCGGCGAAAGCCGGCCCTTTTCGTTTGCGCGCATGGCGAGCCCCGAGCCGCGGTTAACCCGCGCTTTACGCCGCCTCCCTAGCCTCTCCCATCGCCGCATCGGGCGGGGACGGGAACAGCATGGCCGCACAGCCGCGACGGGCGGCGAAGACCGACGGTGCCGCGACGCCTCCTCCGGCGGGACGGGCGCGCCTCGCTGCGCGCCCGCCTCGCCGCCTGGTGGGAGGGCGCGCCCGCCCCGCGCACGGAGACCGGCCCCGAGGCGGCGAGCGGCCCCTCGACCACGGCCGCCGCCGCCGGCACGGGCCGCCCGGCCCTCACCGAACTTTGGCCGCGCGAGCGGATCGAGGCCGCGACCCTGCTTTGGGGGGCGGGCTTCGTCACGCCCTTCGGCGCCGAGGCGACGATCGAGCTTGCCGGTCCGCTCGACCTCCAGCCCGGCGACACGCTGCTCGACGCGGCCGGCCGGCTGGGCGGTGCCGCGCTGGCGCTGGCCGATCGCCATCATCTTCGCGTCGCCGCGCTGGAGCCCTCGCCCGCGCTCGCCGCGGCGGGCGCGGCGCTGACGCGCGCGCAAGGGGCGGGCGGGGCGGTGACGCTTGCCGCCTACGACCCGCACGCGGGCGAGATCAAGCGCGGCCCGTACGCCGCCGCCCTGGCGCATGAGCTGCTGTTCACCCTGGACAACAAGGAAGCCCTGCTGCGCCGTATCGTGCGCGCTCTCGCGCCGGAGGGGCGGATTCTGATCGGCGACTACGTGGTCGCCGGGCCGGGCGACGGGCCCGCCCTCGCCGGCTGGCAGGCGGTCGATCCCGGCCCGGTCCGGCCGTGGCGCCTCGACGACGCGCGCAAGTGCCTCGCGCGTCTGCAGGTCGACGTTACTGCGGCCACCGACGAGACCGCGCGGCTGCGCGCCCTGATCAACGGCGGGTTGGACGCCTTCGCCAAGGGCGCCGCCGCCCGGCCGGTCGCGCCCACCCTGGCCAGGCCGCTGGCCCGCGAGATCGCCATATGGGCGGCGCGCAAGCAGGCCCTCGATGCCGGCGAGATCCGCTTCGTGAGCCTTGTCGGCGTCAAGACCGGCGAGCCTGCCTGAAGCCTTTCCGTTCGCGCGGAATCGCGCTTTCCGCGCGTTGACAGGGCCGCCCCCCGCGGCTATGGTCCGGCGCTTTCCGCCACCCCGCCAGTCAGAGTCGGCCCATGAAGATCGTCAACTCGATCAAGACCATCAAGAAGCGGCACAAGGATTGCCGCGTCGTGCGCCGCCGCGGCCGGGTCTACGTGATCAACAAGACCAACCGCCGCTTCAAGGCCCGCCAGGGCTAGCCGCGCCGTTTCCCTTGCCCCGTGGGGGCAAGTCGGCGTAACTCACATCATGCGCATGCCGGCACCCGACGCGGGCACCATCGCCCGCCGGGGCGAGATCGCGCGGCGTCTCGCCGCGCTCGTCGCTCCGGGCGGCGTCATCGTCGACGACGAGACGCTGCGCGCCTACGAGTGCGACGGGCTGACCGCCTATCGCACCCCGCCGATGATCGCCGTCCTGCCCGAGACGACCGCAGAGGTCGCCGCGATCCTCGCCGCCTGCCGCGAGATGGGGGTGAAGGTGGTGCCGCGCGGCGCCGGCACGTCGCTGTCGGGCGGCGCGCTGCCGCTGGCCGACGGGGTGCTGGTCGGGCTCGGCAAGTTCAACCGCATCCTCGAGATCGACTACGCCAACCGCTGCGCCGTGGTGCAGCCGGGCGTGCCCAACCTCGCCATCTCCGACGCCGTGGCAGCGGCCGGCTTCTACTACGCGCCCGACCCGTCGAGCCAGATCGCCTGCACCATCGGCGGCAACGTGGCGGAGAATTCGGGCGGCGTGCACTGCCTGAAATACGGGCTGACCACCAACAACATCACCGGCGTCGAGCTGGTGCTGATGTCCGGCGAGATCGTCCGGCTGGGCGGCAAGGCGCTGGACTGCGACGGGTACGACCTGCTCGGCGTCGTCACCGGCTCCGAAGGGCTTCTCGGCATCGTCACCGAGGTGACGGTCCGGCTGCTGCGCAAGCCGGCCACGGCGCGCGCGCTGCTGATCGGCTTCCCGTCGAGCGAGCAGGCCGGCGCCTGCGTCTCCGCCATCCTCGACCGCCGGCATCATCCCGGGCGGGATGGAGATGATGGACCGCCCGGCGATCACCGCCGCCGAGGATTTCGCCCATGCCGGCTATCCCGCCGACGCCGAGGCGCTGCTGATCGTCGAGCTGGACGGGCCGGCGGTCGAGGTCGACCATCTGGTCGCCCGCGTCGGCGAAATCGCCGCCGCGCACGGCGCGCTCGGCGTGCGCGCCTCCGAGGGCGAGGACGAGCGGCTGCGCTTCTGGGCCGGCCGCAAGGCGGCGTTCCCCGCGATGGGCCGGCTTTCGCCCGACTATTACTGCATGGACGGCACGATCCCGCGCCGGCGCCTCGCCGAGGTGCTGCACGGCATTTCAGAGCTGTCGCGCCGCCACGGGCTCGGCGTCGCCAACGTATTCCACGCGGGCGACGGCAATCTGCACCCGCTGATCCTCTACGACGCGAACAAGCCGGGCGAGATCGAGACCGCCGAGGCGTTCGGCGCCGACATTTTGCGGCTGTGCGTCGAGGTCGGCGGCGTGCTGACCGGCGAGCACGGGGTGGGCGTCGAGAAGCGCGACCTGATGGGCACGATGTTCAGCGACGCCGACCTCGCCCAGCAGCAGCGCATCAAGTGCGCGTTCGATGCCGACCTCCTGCTCAACCCGGGCAAGATGTTTCCCACCCTGCATCGCTGCGCCGAGCTGGGCCGTGTCCACGTCCATGGCGGCCAGCTGCGCCACGCCGAACTGCCGCGGTTCTGACGATGGCGGCCGAGCTCGACACCGACAGCGCGCTGCGCCCGGCCGATGAGGCGGCGCTGGCCGCGCAGATCGCCGAGCTGCTGGCGCGCGGCGAGTCGGTCGCGCTGGCCGGCAACGGCACCAAGCGCGGCCTCGGCCGGCCCGACGCGCCGCCGCTGCGCCTCGAGACGGCGTCGTTCGCCGGGATCCGTCTTTATGAGCCGGAGGAGCTGGTGATGTCGGCAGGCGCGGCAACGCCTGTGGCCGAAATCGAGGCGCAGCTCGCCGCGCACGGCCAGATGCTCGCCTTCGAGCCGCCGGAGATGGCGATCCTTTATGGCGACGAGGGGCGCGGCACGATCGGCGGCGCTTTCGCGGCCAACCTGGCCGGGCCGCGCCGGGTTCGCGCCGGCGCCGCGCGCGACCACATATTGGGCGTGCGGGCCGTGTCCGGCCGCGGCGAGCCGTTCAAGGCCGGCGGCCGCGTGGTGAAGAACGTCACCGGCTATGACGTGCCCAAGCTCTTGGCCGGGTCGTTCGGCACGCTGGCGGTGATGTGCGAGGTGACGTTCCGCGCGCTGCCGGCGCCCGAGACGACCTCCACCCTGCTCGTCTCCACCGGCCGCGACGTCGAGCTGCTGGCGGCGATGACCGACGCGCTGGCGAGCCCGCACGACGTGTCGGGCGCCGCCGTGCTTTCGGGGGCGGTCGCGGCGCAGTCGCAGGTTGGGGCGCTCGCCGCCCTGGCCGCGCCGGTCGCAATGCTGCGCGTCGAGGGGTTCGGCCCCTCGGTCGCCGCGCGCGTCGCGGCGCTGAAGGATCTGATCGGGCCGGCGCGCGAAATCGCGGTGCTCGACGGCGCCGAGAGTGCCGTCCTTTGGCGCGAGGTGCGCGACCTCGCCGCTTTCGCGCCCGGCGCGCCGCTCGGCCGCGAGAAATGCGTCTGGCGCATATCCGTTCCCGGCGCGGCGGCGGCCGGCGCGCTGGACGCGATCTCGCGCGCGACCGCGTTCGATGCCGTGCTCGACTGGGGTGGCGGGCGCCTGTTCCTCGCCGTGCCCGAGGGCATAGGCGACGCGTTCGCCCCAGCGGTACGGGCGGCGGCGGAAGCGGCGGGGGGCCATGCGGTCCTCGTGCGCGCGCCAGAGGGGCTGCGCCGCGTGGTGCCGCCCTTCCCGCCCCAGCCGGCCGCGCTTGCCGCGCTCACCGCCCGCGTCAAGTCGGCGTTCGACCCTCACGGCGTGCTGAACCCGGGCCGCATGTACGAGGGGGTGTGATGCAGACCCGCTTCGCACCCGAGCGGCTGGAGGTCGATTCGGACCTGAAGGAATCCGACCACATTTTGCGCGCCTGCGTGCATTGCGGCTTCTGCACCGCGACCTGCCCGACCTATCTGGAGCTGGGCGACGAGCGCGATTCCCCGCGCGGGCGCATCTACCTCATCAAGGACATGCTGGAGAACGACCGGCCGCCTTCGGCCGAGACGGTGACGCATATCGACCGCTGCCTGTCCTGCCTCGGCTGCATGACAACCTGCCCGTCGGGCGTCCATTACCAGCACCTGGTGGACCATGCGCGCGCCTATATCGAGGAGCGGTTCGACCGCCCCGCCTCGGAGCGCGCGCTGCGCGCCGCCGTCGCGCGCGTTCTTCCCAAGGCCGGGCGGTTCCGCGCGGCGCTGACGCTGGGCCGGATGGCGCGACCGTTCGCCCGGCTGCTGCCGCCGCGCCTGCGCCACGCGCTCACGCTGATCCCGGCGGCGGCGAGCGGCACCGATCCGGCGGCGCGCCCGCGGGTCTTTCCGGCCGAGGCCACGCGCACCCGCCGCGTCGCACTGCTGGCCGGCTGCGTACAGCAGGTGCTGTCGCCCGCGATCAACGCCGCGACCATCCGGGTGCTCACCCGCCACGGCTGCGAGGTGGTGGTGGCCGAGGGCGCCGGATGCTGCGGCGCGCTGGCGCACCATCTCGGCCGCGCCGCCGAGGGGCGCGACGCCGCCCGCGCCAACGTCGCGGCCTGGACGCGCGAGATCGAGCGCGAGGGGCTCGATGCCATCGTCGTCAACGCCTCGGGCTGCGGCACGCAGGTGAAGGATTACGGCTTCCTGCTGCGCGACGACCCGGAATGGGCCGCGCGCGCGGCGCGCATCTCGGCGCTGGCGCGCGACGTGACCGAGCTGATGGCGGAGATCGGGCTGCGTCCCGCGGCGGAGATACCTCGCCTCGCCGTCGCCTATCACGACGCGTGCTCGCTGCGTCACGGCCAGCAGGTGGTCGACCCGCCGCGCGCCCTTCTCGCGGCCTGCGGCTTCGAGCTGCGCGAGGTGGCGGAGGGCCACATATGCTGCGGCTCGGCGGGCAGCTACAACCTGCTGCAGCCGGCGCTCGCCGAGCGGCTGCGCGCGCGCAAGGCGGCGCATGTCGAGGCGACCGGCGCGGACGCCGTCTGCGCCGGCAATATCGGCTGCATCGTGCAGATCGGCGGGGCGACGCGCCGGCCGGTCGTGCACACCGTCGAGCTGTTGGACTGGGCGACCGGCGGCCCGCGCCCGCCGGCGCTGGGAGCGGCGCCATGACCCTGCCGAAGCTGATGCTGTGGATCGCCGCCTGCGCGACGCTGTGGATCGCCCAGCCGGCCGCCGCCTCGCAGACCGACCCCCGGCTCGACCCGCTGTTCCGCCGCCTGGCCGCCACGCGCGACGCCGCCGAGGCGGGGCAGATCGAGCAGGGCATCTGGGCGATCTGGCTGCACTCGGGCGAGCCCAAGATCGACCGGCTGATGGCCGGCGGCATGGCGGCGATGGACGCGGGCGACGCCGACACGGCCGAGGAGATCTTCGACGAGATCGTCGACGAGGCGCCGGACTTCGCCGAGGGCTGGAACAAGCGCGCGACGCTGCGCTACATGACCGGCGACTATCGCGGCTCGCTCGCCGACATCGCCCGGACGCTGGAGCTGGAGCCGCGCCATTTCGGCGCGCTGTCCGGCATGGGGCTGTGCTACCTCGCCCTCGGCGACGACGTCAGGGCGCTCGACGCCTTCCGCCGCGCCCTCGCCGTCGACCCGCATTTGCCGGGCGCCGCCGACCGCATCCGTGCTCTCGAGGACAAGATCAAGGGCCGCGCGATCTAGCCGCGCGGGGTGAGGGCCGGCTCCGCGCCGGCCGCCTCGACGCGGCAGAGGATGCCGCGCTCCTCGAGCGCGGCGCACATCTTTTCCACCGGCGCGCGCTGTGCCACCGGCGGCGTGACCAAGGCGTAGCGCAGGCGGGTCGCGGTGAGCGCGCTGCGCTCGGCGACGATCTGCACCGCGCCGTACAGCTCGGGCGCGCGCTTCACCATGTCGAGCCAGCCCTGGGTCGCGTCCATTCGGCTGGGATAAGCGGCCAGCCGCGCGCGATAGTAGGTGCCGTGCAGCGGCAGGGCGGCGAGCGTCGCCGGCTGGGGCAGCGCACCGGGCCGGAACGCCACGCCGATGCCGAGCGGCGCGATGCGCGGGCGCGCGGGCGGCGCGTCCATCGCCGCCATCGCGGCCGCGCGGGCGGCGTCGGTGGTGCTGTCGTCAGCCGTATCGACGGCCGTATCGGCGGCGCTCGCGGCAGGCGGCTCGACAGGCGCCGCGGTCGGGACATCAATCCGTGGGGCGGGCGCGTCGGCCAGCGCGATGTCGGTCGGCTCGGGCGCGGCCAGGGCCTGCGCCTCGGCGGGCGGCGCCTCGGCGGGCTTTACGTTTTCGGGCGTCGGTTCGACCGCCGGATAGTCATACATCGCGGCGAGCTGCGCCGGGTCGGCGGCGTGCATGACGGGCGTGTCCGTTGTCACCCGATGCGGTGCGACGGTGCCCTCGGCCGGGTGCATGACGGGCATGTCCGCGGCCACCCGATGCGGTGCGACGGTGCCCTCGGACGGGTGCACGACGGGCATGTCCGCAGCCACCCGATGCGGTGCGACCATGGGTTTGGCCTGGGGCGCATCCGACATGGGACGCGGCGCGGCGGGCGGCGCGGCGGGCTGCGCGGTCGGGGCCGGGGCGGGCGCGGGCGCGTCGGGGGCGGGCGTCTTGCCGGAAACAGGCAGGCTGCCGCCATTGCGCGCGCGCAGCGCGGCGTACATCGCCAGGTTCTTCTGGACCGCCGCCGCGTCCATGTCGCGCCGGGCGATGCGCGCGGCATTTGCCATGTCGCCGGACAGCCCATAGGCGAGCGCCAGGTTGTTGCGCTCGCGCGGACCGGCCCCGGGCGCCGCGGCGGCCTTGGCGAGCACCGCGATCGCGTCGCGATAATCGCCCGACGCCGCCAGCGACAGGCCGAGATTGTTCTCGAGCGCAAGGTCGCCCGGCTTGAGCGCGAGCCCGGCGCGATACATCGCCTGGGCGTGCGGGTGGGCGTCCTGCATGTCGTAGGCGACGCCGAGCCCGTTATAGGTGCGGGCATCCTTGGCGCGGGCGAGCGACGCGGTGAACTGGTCGATGGCGAGCGCCGGCCGGTCGAGCGCCACCAGCGCATTGCCGAGCCCCCGCCGCGCCGCCGCCTCGGCGTCCTTCATGTCGATCGCCCGGCGATACGCCTCCGCCGCCTGCTCGTAGGCGCCAAGGCGGAACAGCGCCGCGCCCATCCCCAGCAGCGGCGCCGGGTCGCGCGGGTTGCGCGCATGCGCCTCGCGAAAGAGCGAGATCGCCGCCCCGTCGTCGCCGGAACTGGCGGTGCGCTGGGCGACGCTGAGCAGCGCGGCGCCGCGCAGCGACTCGGCGGGCTTGGTCGGGATCGCCGGCCGACGTGGCGCAGCCGGCGAGGAGGGTCGCCGCCAGCCCCGAAAGGGCCAGCCGGGCGACGCGCGAGGGGGGTATGCGTTTCATGGTGCGAAACCCTAGCGAATGGCCTTTAACATTGGATTAAAAGCCATGCGTTCAAACGAATGGAAACTCCGTCGAATTCGAAGCAATCCCCATTCGAAAACAGAAGCAATGTATTACGGTTATAGTATTGTCCTATACGAATTTAATACTTAGGAGTTCACGACGTGTTAAGACCTGGCGGCGATGATCGGGGCCGGAGAGAAAACGGCCGCGAATTGCTCGGCCGGGAAGAAGGAGCAACCGATGCTAGTACTGGCAGTCGCATCGCAGAAGGGCGGCTCGGGCAAGACGACCCTGGCCGGCCATCTCGCCGTCGAGGCCGAGCGCCAGGGCGCCGGCCCCGTCGCGCTGATCGACACCGATCCGCAGGGCAGCCTCGCCGCGTGGTGGAACTCGCGCACGGCCGAAACGCCCGTCTTCGTGGAGACCTATGTCTCGCGCCTCGCCGAGGATCTCGAGAAGCTGCGCGCCGCCGGGGTGCAGCTCGTGGTCATCGACACCCCGCCCGCCATCACCAACACGATCGTCGAGGTGGTGCGCGCGTCGGACATGGTGCTGATCCCGGTGCGGCCGAGCCCGCACGACCTGGGCGCCGCCGGGGCCACGGTCGACCTGGTGGAATTGCTCGACAAGCCGCTGGTGTTCGCGATCAACGGCGCCTCCCCGCGCGCGCGCATTACGTCCGAGGCGGTGATCGCGCTGTCGCAGCATGGCACGCTGGCACCCTCCATCGTCCATCACCGCACCGACTTTGCCGCCAGCATGATCGACGGGCGGACGGTGATGGAGCTTCCGCGCACCGAGCGTTCCTCGGCCGAGGTGGTGGCGCTGTGGACCTACCTCGCCCGCCGCCTGGCCGGGCGCGAGCGGCCGGGCCTTGGCGAGGCGCTGGCGTCCGCTGCGTCCTTCGCGGAGCAGGGCGCATGATGGAGCGGTCCCCCGCCGCGACGCTGACCCGCTCGCTGCTCGTCCGCAAGGGCGCGGCGATGCCGACGCCGCCCGTCCCGCCGCCTGCCGCCCTGCCGATGGAGATGGCGCGGGAGACCGTGCCGCACCTCGTGCTGCTGGGCCGCGACGCCCCGCCGGCCGGCCTGCGGCCCCGCCCGGCCGGCGCCGGCGGCGCGGGCCGAACCGAGCGGCGGCGCATCTCGCTGCGCCTCGACGCGGCCCGGCACCGTCGGGTCAAGCTCGCCGCCACCCATCTCGGGATCAGCCTTCAGGACGTGCTGGTCGAGGCGCTGGATGCCCACCTCGCCCGCGTCGCGCCGGGCCTCGCCGAGGGCGGCTGCACCTGCCTGGCCGGGGGGCTCCGCCCGGCGGAGAAGGCCCCATGAATGCGCCCGAGCCGAAGCCGGCCGCCGCGCTCGACGCGACTCTGATCCGCCGCGGCCAGGGGCGCGCGACGCCCGCCCTTGCCGCCCCGCCGGCCGGCACGCCCGGGCCGGTGAATCTCGCCGAGCTCGCGATTCCGGCCGCGCCGAACGCGGGCGGCAGCGCGGCCACGGGACGCCGCCGACGACGGCGGCTGGTGTCATGGCACAGCGCGGGGATGTTCGGGGTGCTCTACCTCGCGGCGCTGGCGCTGTTCGCCGCCGCCTTCGACATGTGGCCGCGTTAGGGCGCGACTGGATCGGCCGGAACCGCTGGAAATGCCCTCCCCCTGCAAGGGGGAGGTCGGCGACCGCGTGAGCGGGCGCCGGGTGGGGGCCGTCGCCCGGCTACGGGAGCAGCTGGCGTGAGTCCGCTCCGCCCCTAGGGCCCTTGGCGACCGGCCCCTCACCCTGTCCCTCTCCCACGGGAGAGGGGACCTTGCGGCGCCGGTGCAATCCCGAAACCTTGGCACGGCCCTGGATTGCTTCCCCGCGGGACAAGCCCGCGGGTCGCAATGACGACATAGGTTCAGATCATCGAGACTTGGGATGAGTGCGCCCAGGAGGTGCGTGTATCGAAGAGCGAACGGAGCTCCCGTCGTTCGCGCTTCGATACGCGGCTTCGCTGCGCTCGGCCGCAATTGGCACGAACGGTAACGCCGGGGGCGGGCGCTCAGCGCGGGTGGAAGGCGCGGGCGCGCGTCTCCTCGGCGGTGCGCACCTCCTCGGGCAGCACGCCCTGCAGCTTGTCGAGATAGACGTCCGCCTCCTTGGGAAGCTGCAGGCGGGCGAGCATCAGCCAGTAATAGGCGCGGCGCGGGTCGCGGTTCATGCCCTCGCCGAGGAAGTACATGCGCCCGAGGATGAGCTGCGCCGGCCCATAACCCTGCTCGGCCGACGATGTGAACTCCTTCGCCGCCCGGGCGAGGTCGCGCTCCACCCCCTGGCCGCGATAGTAGAGCCGGCCGAGGTCGTATTGCGAGCGGCCCTCGCCCGTGGCCGCCGCCTTGGCGAACAGCTCGGCCGCCTTCGCGTAGTCGGTGGGAAGCCCGCCCGAGCCGAAATAGTACATGTAGCCCAGGCTGCGCATGGCGTCGGTGTTGCCCAGCGCGGCGGCCTTCTCGAACAGCACGCGCGCCCGCTCCGGGTCCGGCTTCACGCCGCGCCCGTCCTGGTAGAGCTTGCCGAGATTGCGCATCGCCTTGTCGCTGCCGGCCTCGGCGGCGCGCGCGTACCATCGCACCGCGATCGGCAAATCCTGCGAGACCGACTTGCCGATCTCGTAATACACCCCGATCACCCGCATCGCCTCGGCGTTGCCGCCGTCGGCGGCGCAGTGGAACCAGCGCAGCGCGGTGTCGGCGTCCTCGTCGACGCCCAGCCCGCCGTCATAAAGCCGGCCCATCCAGTAGCATGCCGTCGCGTCGTGCTTGTCGGCCAGCGGCCGGAAATCGGACAGGGCCTCGGCGTAGTGCCCGGCGGCGAAAGCGGCCTCGCCCGGCGTCGGCGGCGCATCGGCGGCACGCGCCGAAAGCGACAGCCCGACCAGGGCGGCGAGCGAAAACAGGACCGCGCGATGGTGTCTCATGCCCCTCATCCTAGCAAATCAGCCCAGCCTCCGCCACGCGCGGCGGCGCCGGCGGCGGTCGGACCCAAGGCTAGAGCGCCTGTCGTTAAGATGGAATTGCCAAGCGCGCGCGGGAGGCCGCGGCCCGCCCACGCGGACCGAGGGGCGCGATCAGGCGGCGCGGCGGGCCACCCGCGACAAGGCCTGGATTTCGCCGATGGCGAAGCCGGTATAGCTCGCGTCCTCGAGGGTGAAGCTGCGCGTGTCGAACGCGTCCTCGTCCAGCGCGGCGGCCAGCGCCGCGGCCAATTCGATCGGGCGCGCGGTCAGCAGCGTCACATGGCAGGCCCGGAACTGACGCCCCGCCCCTCCCGCCGGCGTGGCCGCCAGCGCGACCTGGCTGACCCGGCGCGTCGAGAACAGGCGGAGCTCCACCGCGCCCGCGCTGCGCACCCGGCGGCCGGCCACGGTCGCGTCGAGGACTCCTTCGGGATCGGCGTAACGCGCTTCGGGCGGATGAGCCTCCAGCAGCAGGGAGCGCGGGCCGTAGCGCAGCGAGCCGTGAAACACGTCGCCCACCGCGACGCCGGCGAGGCGCGAGGTGACGAACGTGCCGGCGAACCGGTACCAGCTTGCATTTAGGGTCGAGGCGCAATCGGACATGGGGCCGCCTCCTGCAATTCGTCCGATCCTAGCGCGCACGGCGGCCGATTGCAACTTTTAGTTGTATATGCGGCAGGAAGATCGCCCGCCTTGCCGGAGCCGGCCATCTTGCAAAGCCCGCCTGGCCACCCCAAATCCATGGTCGGCGGTGCCGTTTATCGGGCCGCCAACGGGATGCCCGCAACGGGTCCCGTCCGTGCTCGCTCATTTCGAGGAGACCGCCATGACCAGGCTATCCCTTTTCAACAGCCCCTTCCTGCTCGGCTTCGACCAGTTCGAGCGCGCCGTCGACCGCGTCTCCAAGGGCGCGTCGGACGGCTATCCGCCCTACAACATCGAGCAGGTCGGCGAGAACGGGCTGCGGATCACGCTGGCGGTCGCCGGCTTCACGCAGGACGAGCTCGACGTGTCCATCGAGGACCGCCAGCTCACCGTGAAGGGCAAGAGCAACGAGGACGCGGCCGAGCGGGTCTACCTGTATCGCGGCATCGCGGCACGCCAGTTCCAGCGCTCGTTCCTGCTGGCCGAGGGCATCGAGGTGACCGCGGCGGAGCTCGTCAACGGCCTGCTGCACGTCGACCTGGCCCGGCCCGAGCCGGAGCGCCGACGCAAGACCGTCGACATCCGCAGCGCCGACGACAAGCCCACCCCGACCATCGACGTCGCGGCGCGCAAGGTCGCGTCATAGCCGCAATCAGTCTGGAGTACACGTCATGGAAAATCGCGAACATCGCACGAGCTACCAGCCGATCCCGCGCCAGGCCTTCGCCGCGCTGGGCGTCGCCGAGCTCGCCTACGTCAAGCCGGTCATCGAGGACGGCGAGGATGTCTACGCCATCTTCGCCGCCGACGGCACCCAGATGGGCGTCATGCCGAACCGCGAGGTCGCCTTCGCGGCGGTGGTGCAGCACGACTTGGAGCCGGTCAGCGTCCACTGACGCAACGCAACCCTGAAGCCGGAGGGGCGGGTCATCGACCCGCCCCTTCGCGTTTCGGGGCGCCGCGCGCGCGCCATTTCCGGACCGCCAGCGGCGCAAGCGCCACGAGGGCGATCCCCAGCCGCAGCCCGATCATCGCCGGCATCTCGGCGGCCAGCGCGTCGGGCCGCTCCGCCAGCAACTCGAGCCCGCTGCCGAGCGAGGCGTAGGCGAGCGTTCCGGGCACGATCCCGATCGCCGTGGCGGCGACGAAGCCGCGCAGCTCCATCGCCAGCAGTGCCGGCACCAGGTTCACCGCCCAGAACGGGAAGAGCGGCACCAGCCGGAGGAACAGCAGGTAGCTGAACCCGTTGCGGTTGAACCCCGCCTCCATGCGTCGCACGAAGGGCCCGGCCCGGGCGGCGAGCGGTTCGGCCAGCGCCCCGCGCGCGACGACGAACAGAACGGTCGCGCCGATCGTGGCGCCCGCGACGCTGAGCGCCGCCCCCAGCCACAGCCCGAACAGCGCGCCGCCCGCCACGGTCATCATGGCCGCGCCGGGCAGCGAGATCGCCACCAGCGCGACATAGGCGGCGCAGAACGCCAGGGCGGCCAACCCCACATGCGCCGCGACCAGCCGGTGCAGCGCGGCGCGGTGCGCGTTCAGCGCGTCGAAAGTGAGGTAGCGGTCCAGCCCCAGCGCGAAGAACGCCGCGAGCAGCGCCAGGATCGCGACCAGGGGCAGCCAGCGCGTCACATCTCCTCCGCGGAATGTGGCGCACCATAGCCAGCGCCGCGTTCACGGTCACGTCACGTTCGGGCGACGGCATCGCGATTCCGCGCGCCGGCAAAAACCCATAGACTCCGCCGCCATGGACGACACCCAAACGAGCCCCGGCCGCGCCGCCCTGCCCTCGGTCGACCGGCTGCTGCGCGCCGACGACGCCGCGTCGCTGATCGCCGAGTACGGGCGCGCCCCCGTGACCGGCGCCCTGCGCGCCGCCCTGGCCGACGCGCGGGCGGCGATCGCCGGCGGCGGGCCTGCGGCCGGGCAGGAAGCGCTTCTCGCCGGCGCCGCGCGCCGCCTCGCCGAGGAGCGCACGCCCTCCCTGCGGCCGGTGTTCAACCTGACCGGCACGGTGCTGCACACCAATCTGGGCCGCGCCGTCCTGCCCGACGCGGCGATCGCCGCGGTGATCGCCGCCGCCGGCGCGCCCGCCAACCTGGAATACGACCTCGCCGCCGGCGCGCGCGGCGACCGCGACAGCCATCTCGAGGGCCAGCTTCGCCGGCTGACCGGGGCCGAGGCGGCGACGGTGGTGAACAACAACGCCGCCGCCGTGCTGCTGGTGCTCAACACGCTGGCCACGCGGCGCGAGGTGCCGTGCTCGCGCGGCGAGCTGATCGAGATCGGCGGCGCGTTCCGCATGCCCGACATCATGGCGCGGTCGGGCTGCGAAGCTGGTCGAGGTGGGCACCACCAACCGCACCCACCTGCGCGACTACGAGGCTGCGATCGGCCCGCGGACCGGGCTGGTGATGAAGGTGCACACCTCGCAACTACGCGATCGAGGGCTTCACCGCGAGCGTCGGCGAGGCCGAGCTCGCCACGCCTGTGCCGCGCGCGCGGCGTGCCGTTCGCCGTCGATCTCGGCTGCGGCACGCTGGTCGACCTCGCGCGCTGGGGCCTGCCGCACGAGCCGACGGCGGGCGAAGCGCTGGCGGCCGGCGCCGACCTCGTGACCTTCAGCGGCGACAAGCTGCTCGGCGGGCCGCAGGCCGGCATCGTCGTCGGCCGCAAGGACCTGGTCGCGCGGCTCAAGCGCAACCCGATGAAGCGCGCGCTGCGGCTCGACAAGATGACGATCGCCGCGCTCGCCGCCACGCTCGCGCTCTACGACGACCCGGACCGGCTGGCCGAGCGCCTGCCGACGCTGCGCCTGCTCGCCCGGCCGGCGGGGGAGATCCGCGCGCTGGCCGGCCGGATCGCCGGGCCCGCTCGCGGCGCGGCTCGGCGACGACGCCACGGTGGAAGTGGTGGACTGCGCGAGCCAGATCGGCTGCGGCGCGCTGCCCACCCGGCGCGTGGCGAGCGCGGGCCTCGCGATCCGGCCGCGGGCGAAGCGCGGCGCCGGCACGCGGCTCAGCCGCCTCGCCGCCGCGCTGCGCGCCCTGCCCGTCCCGGTCGTCGGGCGCATCCACGAGGGCGCGCTGATCCTCGACCTGCGCTGCCTCGAGGACGAGGCGTCATTCCTCGCGCAGCTCGACCGGCTGGAACGGCCCTTGGCATGATCGTCGCCACCGCCGGCCATGTCGATCACGGCAAGACCGCGCTGGTCAAGGCGCTGACCGGCGTCGACGCCGACCGCCTGCCCGAGGAGAAGGCGCGCGGCCTTACCATCGATCTCGGCTTCGCCTACTGGCCGATCGCCGGCGGGCCGACCGTCGGGTTCGTCGACGTGCCGGGCCACGAGCGCTTCGTGCGCAACATGCTGTGCGGCGTGTCGGGCATCGATTTCGCGCTGTTCGTCGTCGCCGCCGATGACGGGCCGATGCCGCAGACCGCCGAGCATCTCGCCATCCTCGACCTGCTGGCGGTGCGCCGCGGCGCCGTCGCGCTCACCAAGACCGACCGCGTGGACGCGGCGCGCGTCGCCGAGGTCGAGGCCGAGATCGCGCGCCCTGCTCGCCGGCACGACGCTTGGAGGGCGCGCCGGTCTTTCCCGTCTCGGCGCTGACCGGCGAGGGCATCGACGCGCTGAAGGATCATCTGACGGGCGTGGCGCGGGCCTGGCGCCCGCGCGAGGCGGCCGGCAAGTTCCGCCTGTCGGTCGACCGCGCTTCACCGTGCACGGGGCCGGGCTGGTGGTGACCGGCACCGCGGTCGCCGGCGAGATCGCCGCGAACGACACGGTGCACGCGGTGCTGGCTGGGCTCGAGCTTCGCGTGCGCGGCATCCATGCCCAGAACGCCGCGGCGCCGCGCGGCCAGGCGGGCCAGCGGCTCGCCCTCAACCTGGCCGGGGCCGGGGCTCGACAAGGGGCGCATCGTGCGCGGCGACTGGATCGCCGGCGGCGCGCCCGCCGCGCCGGCGCGGAAGCTCGATTCGCGCGTGCGCGTGCTGGCGTCCGAGGCGCGGGCGCTCGCCCACTGGACGCCGGTGCACGTCCATCTCGGCGCCGCCGAGGCGACCGGGCGGGTCGCGATCCTCGACGGGCGCGCCCATCGCGCCGGGCGATTCGGGCCTCGCCCAGCTCGTGCTCGACCGGCCGCTGGTCGCGCTGGCGGGCGACCGGTTCATCCTGCGCGACACCTCCGCCCGGCGCACCGTCGGCGGCGGGCGGGTGATCGACATCTTCGCCCCGGCGCGCGGCCGGGCGCGGCCCGAGCGGCTCGCCGTGCTCGCCGCGCTGGAGACGCCGGACCACGCGGCGGCGCTGGCCAACGCTGCTGGCGCAGTCGGCCGGCGGCGTCGACCTCGCCCGCTTCGACGCATTGCGCAACCTGACGGCGGACGAGGCCGCGTCGCTCCATGGCGCGGCGGCGATGAAGCGCGTCGCCCAGGGCGCGGTCGATCTCGGCTTCGCCCCGGCGCATTGGGAGCGGCTGCGCGCCGCCGCGCTCGACGCGCTGGCCGCCTGGCACGCCCGCGCGCCCGACACGGTGGGGCCGGCCGAGGACCGCATCCTCCAGGGCACCGGGGTGCGGCTTCCGCGCGAGGCCATCGTCGCCGTCGCCGGCGAGCTGATCCGCGAGGGCGCGGTCGTGCGCGAGGGCATGGGCGTGCGGCTCGCCAGTCACCGGCCGCAGCTCGACGCCGGCCGACGCGGCGCTGTGGGAGAAGGTCGCGCCGCTGCTCGGCGCGCAGCCCCTGCGCCCGCCGGGCGTGCATGAGGTCGCGACGACGCTCCACGCCGATCCGCGCAAGACCGAATCGATGCTGGTGCGCGCCGCCCGCCACGGGCTGTGCGTGCGGGTTTCCAAGACCCGGTTCTATTTGCCGACGGCGCTGCGCGCGCTCGCCGATATCGCGGCCGAGGCCGCCGCCGCGCGGCCCGACCGGCTGCTCACCGCCGCTGCGTTCCGCGACGCGTCCGGCATCGGGCGCAACGTCTCGATCGAGATTCTGGAGTTCTTCGACAAGGTGAAGTTCACCCGCCGCAAGGGCGACGCGCACGAGCTGCTGCGCACGCCTTCCGACGCGTTCGGTGGCGCCGCCGCCGTGCCCGCGCTAGACTCGTCCGCCCGGCCGAGGGGAAAAGAATCGCACCCCGGTGGACCGCCCGGCCTTCAAAGCCGGTGAGGGGCGTCAGACGTCCCTGGTGGGTTCGACTCCCACTCTTTTCCGCCAGCCAATTCGGCGCTAGCCTCGGGCGACACCGCAGGAGGCTTCGCATGGCCGACAAGCTGGGCATCGGCGCGGCGTTCCCGCGCTCACGCTCAACCTGACCGACGGCGGCACGCTCGCGCTGCCCGACGGGCTCGCCGCCCGCTACCGGGTGATCCTGTTCTATCGCGGCCATTGGTGACCCTACTGCCGCCGGCAGTTGGTCGGCTTCAGGGACGCGAAATCCGATCTCGACGCGCTGGGCGTGAAGGTGGTGGCGGCGAGCGTCGATCCCCTCGACAAGGCGAAGGAAGTCGCCGACGAGGTCGGCTTCCCGTCGGCTATCGGCGTCACGCGCGACATCGCGAACGCGCTCGGCGCATGGTGGGAGGAACGGCGCCAGATCGTCCAGCCCTCGGAATTCCTGCTCGACGCGAACGGCAAGGTGCTGGCGTCGAGCTACAGCGCGGGCCGATCGGCCGCGTCGAGGCGGGCGACGTGGTCCGCACGGTGCGCCGGCTCGAATTGCAGAAGAAGTAGGCGACGCCGGTCCCTCTATGCCGTCATTGCGACCCGCGGGCTTGTCCCGCGGGGAAGCAATCCAGGGCTGCGCCGTGCTCCTCGCAATGACGACTTCAAGGGAGGCCCGATCATCGAGATCGGGCATCAGCCCTTCAGCGTGATGGCTTCGGCGCTTCCGGACGGCGCGGCGACCGTGCCGACGATCGCGGCCGAAACGTCGCCCGCCGCATGCAGCGCGGCGACGCACGCCGCGGCGCGGTCGGCCGGCACCCCGGCGAGCAGCCCGCCCGCCGTCTGCGGATCGAACAGCAGGGCATAACGCGGATCGTCGGCCGCGACATCGGAAGGGGCGATGGCGCGGCGCAGCCGCGCGTTCTCGGCCTGCAGCGACGAAAAGATGCCGGCCCGCACCACCTCGACGGCGCCGTCGAGCAGCGGGA
The DNA here is from genome assembly GCA_963826605.1 of uncultured Alphaproteobacteria bacterium. GTDB lineage: Bacteria > Pseudomonadota > Alphaproteobacteria > MPNO01 > DASWLB01 > CAWGHZ01. The sequence continues at coordinate 163,027 of CAWGXN010000001.1, read as the reverse complement.
TCGCGCCGAGCTCGAGCGTGGCGGCGGCGTGCGAGGCGCGCAGCATCTCGACCAGGTGGCCGGCCAGCCCGAACCCGGTGACGTCGGTGCAGGCGGTGGCGCCGTGCGCGGCGAGGATGGCGGCGGCGGCGCGGTTGGAGCGCTGCATCGATTCGAGCGCGGCGGCGATCCAGCGTCCCTTGGCGGCGTGGCGCATGTCGGCGGCGAACAGCGCACCGGTGCCGATCGGCTTGGTGAGGACCAGCGCGTCGCCGGGCGTCGAGCCCCGACTTGCGCAGCACGCAGGCGGGGTCGACCAGCCCGTTGACCGCGAAGCCGAGCGCGAGTTCCGCCCCTTCGCCGGAATGGCCGCCGACCAGGGCGCAGCCCGCCTCGGCCAGAATTGCGCCGGCGCCGGCCATCATCTGGGCGAGCGTGTCCTCGACCTTCGCCTCGGCCGCATGAGGCACGGTCGCGATGGCGAGCGCGGTCTGCGGCTCACCGCCCATCGCGTAGACGTCGCCGAGCGCGTGGTTGGCCGCGATGCGCCCGAACAGATACGGGTCGTCGATCATCGCGCGGAAGAAATCGACGGTCTGCACCAGCGCCTTGCCCGGCGGCACCGCGACCATCGCCGCGTCGTCCGGCGCGTCCAGCCCGATCAGCACGTCCGGCCGCGCGGCGGGAGCGAGAGTGGCGAGCGCCCGGCCCAGAACCGTCGCGCCGACCTTGGCGCCGCACCCGCCGCAGCGCATCGCGGTCTCGGCGAGGGCGGCCAGCGCATCTTTGTCGGCAAGACCGCGGGCGAAGGCAACCCGGTCCTCCTTCATCTGCGGCAGGCGGTCGTATTTGCGCATGAAGCGCCGGTCGATCCAGTCCTTCCAGCGCCACACGAGCCGCCCTTCGACCGACCAGCCGCCGCGCGAGGCGACGGCGTACCTGTCGCCGGTCGAGATCAAGGCGAGCGCCTTCTCCTGCGGGCGGAACGGGCGCACCCGCCGGCCAGTCAGGGCGCGGCGCAGATTGCGCGCGAGCGGCCGGCCTTGGCGCACCGCGTAGACGCCCGACTTGGGACGGGGATGGTTCTCGACCGCGGCCACGTCGCCCGCCGCGAACACGTCCGCGTGCGAGACCGAGCGCAGCGCGTCGTCGACCCGCACGAACCCGCCCGCGTCGGTCGCGAGGCCGGAGGCGGCGAGCCACGGGGCGGCGCCCGCCTGGGTCACCCAAAGTATCTCGTCGGCGGGATGGTGCGCGCCGTCGCCGGTCCGTACCCCGTCGGACGCGACCTCGACCACCCGCACGCCGGCATGCACCGCGACGCCGCGCTTGGCGAGCACGCGGGCGAAGCTCGCCTGCACCCGGCCGTTATGCGAGGGAAGCACGGTGTCCGCCTCGCCGAACAGATGGAACGCGGGCGGCGCGGCGCCGAGCGCGGCGAGACGGTGCTGGATGGCGAGCAATATCTCCACCCCGCCCGCCCCGCTGCCGACGACCGCGATGCGCATCGGGCGGTCCGCGGCCAGCACGCGGTCGCGCAGCCGCTCCCACCGGGCGAGGAACCCGTCGATCGGCTTCACCCCGGTCGCGTGGGAGGCCGCGCCGGGCACGTCGGCGCGCGGGGTGGAGCCGATGTCGAGCGACAACACGTCGTAGGGCACCGGCGGGCGCGCCCGGCAGACGACTTGCTTGGCGTCGAGATCGAGCCCGGTCGCCTCGTCGACGAACAGGCGCGCGCGGGCGAAGCGGCACAGCCGCTCGAGGTCGATATGCGCGTCGTCGAAGCCGTAATGCCCGGCGATCAGACCCGGCAGCATGCCCGAGTAGGGCGTGTGCACGTCGCGGCAGACCAGCGTCAGGCGCACGCCCGGCATGGGCCGCATGCCGAACCGCTTGAGGACGGCGACATGGCTGTGCCCGCCGCCGACCAGCACCAGATCCTTGACGACGGGGGCGCTCTGCATCGGCCCCGATTATAGCGGAACGGCTACGCCCGTTCGCCCTTCGAGACGGCCGCTTCGCGGCCTCCTCAGGACGAACGGGTTATCGGGGCCGTTCGTGCTGAGGAGCGGACCGCAGGACCGCGTCTCGAAGCACGAACGAGAGAGGTCACCGCCAGGAATCGATGGAGACGGTGCCGTTCTTCATGCGGACGCCCTCGTAGATCTTCCAGGCGCCCTGCGTCTCGCCGCCGGTGACGACGATGTTGATCTCCTCCGGCCGGAAGATCTCCAGCTCCTCGTCCGGCCCCGCCTTGAGATTTTTTGCCCAGGGTTCGACGCCGGCGACGGCGAGGGGATGGATCAGGGTCTGGACCCACTGATCGTCCCAGTATTCGCGCGCCGGCAGCGTGCAGTTATGGGCGATCCAGTCGATCAGCTTCTCCTTCGAATCGAAGCCGTGATGGTCCTGGAACAGGCGCGCGACGATGGGATCCATCACGATCAGCGGCGACTGGCGCGGCGCCACGGCGGCCAGCACGCGCTTGAACTTCTCCTGCCAAGTGTCGCGCGGGCCGAACCCGCACTGGGTGTAGCGCCCGCCGCGGAACACCGTCACCGCACTGTCCGTCGGCTTGAAGCCGTAGCGCGTGTGCAGCGCCGCCCACGGGCTGCGCTCCTCCGCCTCGGGGAAGGTGGCGGAGTAGCTGTACCAGTTGCCGAGCGTGCCCATGTAGGTCTCGTCCGGCGTCGAGCCGCCCTGGCCGTTCAGCGAGGCGAGGTTCCAGGCGCGCCCGATGGTGGCGTTGGCGTGGTTGAACGGCCCCATCACGCCGATCCCGTCGTCCATGCCGATCTCCTTGCGGATCGGCCCGTTGACCACGCCGATCCCGGCGAAGGACGTGGTGGAGGACGAGCGCGCCGTCATGCCCGACGCGACGGCGGCGAGAACGACCGGCAGGTATTCCGGCTTGCAGCCGGCCATCACCGCGTTGACCGCCACCTTCTCGACCGTCATCTCCCACGATTCGCGGAAGGCGGTGGGCGAAAGCCGCCCGACCACCTTGTCGGGCGGCTGCCGCGTGCCCTTCAACATCGCCGCGACCCGCGCCTCGGTCGGCAGGATGACGGGCAGGTGGTCCGACCAGTGCCGGTCGGAGAACAGGGCCTGCAGGTTGTCTTCGGTGTCGGCATCGAGCAGGCGCGGCGTCGAGCGCTCGAACGTCTGCCCCTTGAGGTCGTTCGCGTCGAGCGCCGAGGTCAGAGACTTCGATCACCTCCTGCATGAAGGGGCGCTTGGAGACGGGATCGGTGCCCTCGATATAGCCGCGCAGCTCGGACCGGGTCTTGTCGACCACCGGCTGGGGCACGAAGGCCTGGCGCGTGGTCGGCATGCCGTTGGCGAGCGCGGTCGCCTTGGCGAGGCGGGCGAAGACGTGGGTGTGCACGGCGACCGTGGGGACGCCCTGCTCCTCCAGCGACATGGCGAGCCCGACGACCGTCGGGCTACAGGTGCTTCATAAGCCGACCCCGAGGATCGCCGCGTCGCCGTCCTCGGCGATCTTCGCGCGCATCCCCGGATCGTCCACCCAGCTTTCGCGCGGCTTGATGACGCGCGTCTTCACGCCCGGAAGGTTCGAGCCGAACCAGTCCTTCAGCTCGGCCATGAAGGCCTCGGAATTGTCGAACAGGCAATCGACCAGGTAGACGGTCTTGCTGTCGAGCCCTTCGAGGCGCGGCGCGAGCCGCTTGCCCGTCACCTTGGGCGGGTAGCCGCGCGGGTCGTGAACGACGAGCTTGTCTGCCATCTTACCCTCCCTCGCCGCCGGAAAGATGCCGGTCGGCGGCGATCGCCGCCGCCGCCCCCTCGCCCGAAGCAGCGGCCGCCCGGACGGCGGCGCCGGCGCGGACCGATCCGGCGGCGAACACGCCCGCGCACGATGTGCGGAGGCTCGCGTCGGTGAGGATACGGCCCGACTCGTTCCTCTGCAACAATCCGAGCAGAAAATCGGTGTTGGGCCGGAGCCCGACATAGGCGAAGAACCCGTCGACCGGCAACTCCTCGACCGCGCCCGCCTTGTCGCGCAGCCGGGCGGCCGTTAGCCCGTCCTCGCCCAGGACCTCCTCGACCACCGTGTCGTATCGGACCGTCGCGTTGGCGAGCGCGGCGACGGCGTCGCGATAGGCGGCCTGGGCTGTGAAGGCCGGGCCCCGATGGACGATGACGAGCTGCGCCACCGCCCCGGCCAGGGTCAGCGCCTCCTGCAGGGCCGAAATCGCCGCCGCCCACAACCAGCGCCGTCTTGCCGCGCAGCAGCGGCGCGTCGCAGCTCGCGCACTGGCTGACGCCCTTGCCGCGCAGCCGCTCCTCGCCCGGAATGCCGAGCGGCGCGAGCGACGTGCCGGTGGCGACGATCACCGCGCCGGCCGAGACCGGGCCATCGCCGGTGGCGAGCGTCCAGCGCGCGCCGTCGGCCTCCAGCCCGGCCAGCTCGGTCATCGCGCAGTCGGCGCCGGCCGCGACCGCCTGCTCCTGCGCCATCGGGCCGAGATCGTAGCCCGGCACACCTTCGGGGAAGCCTGGATAGCCGTCGATCCGCTCGATCGCGAGAAGCTGGCCGCCGATCACGTCGCCGGTCAGCACCAGCGTCTTGCGTCCGAGCCGCGCGGCGGTCAGCGCGGCGGTGAACCCGCAGATCCCGCCGCCGGCCACGACGATGTCGTAGGCGCCGTCCATGCGGCCTTATACAGAGCCGCGCCCGGCGGGCGCAACCGGGGGGAGATCCCGAGCTTGTCATCCCGGGCGCGATGCAGCGCCCAGCGGTGCACCGCAGACCCAGGACAAGTCAGAAAGTACCCGACGCGGGCAGATGGGCCCGGATCGGCGCTCCGCGCCGTCCGGGGGACAATGTGGTTGTCGCGGTCAGTCGCCCTCGGGCGCCGTGCCGGTGGGCGGAGCGGGGCCGGCAAGATGGCGGTAGTCGCCACCCGTATCGGCGCGCCGCAGCCGGATCGCCGCCGCCGTGGCGAAGGCGGGCGAACGGAAGACGACCCAGCCGGGCAGCACGACGCCTGCGGGACGAGCCACGCCGCCGGCACCGGCAGCGACCGGCCGCGCTTCGGCCAGCGGCTATTGCAGCGCCGGCGCGCCGTCGGGCGGCGAGATGTCGAAGGCGTTCGCCGTGCAGCACACCATCGAGAACTGGCCGACCGCGGCGACCAGCGTGACGAGCTGGTCTTCGGGAAACGCCTTCGCCGCCGCCTCGTAGGTGGCCGTGCTGAGCCCCTTGTTCTCGAGAAGCTCCTTGGCGAGCTTGTGCGCCAGCGCCTCGCGCGGGTCCGCCAGCTCGGGCGTCCTCCCGGCGTTGATCGCGTCGATGGTCGGCTGGTCGAGGCCGGCGGCGAGCGAGGCGCGCACCTGCGCCGCCCAGGGGAACTTCGCGCCCCAGTGGCGCACGACGGTGAGCACGGCGATCTGGCGCTCGCGACCCGAGAGCCCGCCGCCGCGGACGGTGGCCGCCAGCTCCTGGTTCACCCGCATCAGCTTGGGCGTGCGGATATAGGCCCAGTACGGCCCGCCGGTCGGGTTGCCGGCCTTGGCCGCCTCGTCGAACACGCGGCCCTGCTCGTCGTTCATCTCGGCGCGGTCGAGGACCTTGATGCGCGTCATCCCTTCCTCCCTAGGCAAATTCGTAGTCGCGGGCGCGGACGCGCCGCGTGCGGTACCAGTATTCGGTGAGCCAGCCGGGCCAGTTGGTGGTGACCTTGCCCGTTTCGGTGCGGAAATAGCTGGCGCAGTCGGCGTCGACCAGCACGGTGCGGTTGAGCCGCGCCTGCACGTCGTCGTTGAAGCGGCGCAGCACCTCGGGCCGGAGGTCCATCGTGCCGCCCCGCCGCGCGAGCCGGCGCGCCGCACTCACGATGTAGCGCGCCTGGTTCTCCAGCATGAAGATGATGCTGGTCACCGTGTTGGTGTTCGGCCCGTACATCATGAAGAAGTTGGGAAAGCCCGAGACGGTGAGGCCGAGATACGCCTCGGCGCCGCCGCGCCACGCCTCGGAAAGGGTCCGCCCGCCCGCGCCCGTGACGCGCATCGGCGTCAGGTAGTCGGTCGGCGTGAAGCCGGTGCCGTAGATCACCACGTCGGCCGGGCGCAGCGTGCCGTCGGCGGTGCGCACGCCCGCGGCATCGATCGCGGCGATCGGCGCGGTCACCACCTCGACATTGTCGCGCACCAGCGCGTCGTACCAGTCGTTCGACTGCAGCACGCGCTTGCAGCCCCAGCGATAGGCGGGGGTGAGCTTGGCGCGCAGCTCGGGATCGGCCACCTTGGCCGCCAGGTGGTTGAGGAAGGCCTGCTGCGATTGAGCGACCAGCTTGTCGGAGCCGCGCCGCCTTCCCGCCTTCTCGAACGTCATGAACAGGCGCAGGCGCTGATACGCATGGGCGAGGCGCGAGCCGTCGGCAACCGACGCGTCGTCGCGCACGATCTTGGGCATCACGTATTGCGGCGTGCGCTGGTAGAGGTGGAGCCGCGCCACCCGGGGCGCGATGGCGGGCACGAACTGCACCGCGCTGGCCCCGGTGCCGATCACCGCGACCGTCTTGCCCGCCAGCTCGACGTCGTGGTTCCACCAGGCGGAATGAAAGGACGGGCCGGCGAAGCGCTCGCGCCCCGGAATGTCCGGCAGCTTCGGCTTGTTGAACAGCCCGACGGCGGAGACGAACATGTCGGCCTCGATCGTCTCGCCCGAGACCGTCTCCAGCCGCCATTTGCGCGCGCCTTCGTCGAACGCCGCCGTGGCGATCTCGCTGTTGAACCGGATGTGCGGGCCGATGCCGTACTTGGCGACGCAGCGATCGATATAGGCGCGGATCTCCGGCCCGCGCCCATAGGCGGTCGACCAGCCATATTCCGGCTCGAACGAGTAGGAGTAGAGACGCGAGGGCACGTCGCAGGCGGCGCCGGGATAGTGGTTGTCGCGCCACACCCCGCCGACGGCGGCGGCGCGCTCGTGGATCGTGAAATCGTGGAACCCCGCCTTCTTCAGCGCGATGGCGAGCCCGATCCCGCCGAACCCTGCACCGGCGATGGCGATGGTGGGGGCACCCCTCGCCATGGCGGCTAGTCGATCGGCACGTAGATGCAGTGGCGCACCTTGGCGTCCACCGCCTTCGACAGGTGCCCCTTGCCCGTGACGTCCTCGACCAGGAACACCTCGCCCGCGCCGATCACCCGGCTTTCGCCGTCCGAGGCGGTGATCTCCACCCCGGCGTCGAGGTTGATGATGTATTGGCGGCGCGGCGCCGGATGCCAGTCGAGCGAATATTCCGCCGGCACCTCGCGGAAGATGATCCCGGTGGCGGGGAGGCGCCGCGACAGCTTCGACGCGCCGCGCGACGTCTCGGCCCATTCGACCTCGATGTCGCGCCAGTGCGATATGCCGTTCTCGTCCTCGTACAAATTATGGATGCGCATGGGCCCTCCCGCTCGTGGCGGCCCATGGTAGCGGCCGAACCGCGCCCGGCGCCAGCGCGAAGCGGCGTCAGCCGCGGCTCGGCGGGTCGACGATGTGGCGCTTGCTGCCCAGCAGGTGGACGGTCGAGGCCTGCGGGCCCATCTCGCCGTCGTCGGGGGCGAGCACGAAGCGCACCTCGGCGCCCTCCTCCAGCCCGTCGAAATCGCCGTCGACCAGCGCGTTGCGATGGAAATAGAGCTCGCCCTCGGGCGTGGCGATGAAGCCGTGGTCGGGGAACAGCCGCACCACGTGCCCGTGGTCGGGCGCGGTGTGGGCCTTCACCTCGCGGCGCACCCGCTCGGACCGGCGCTTGAGCTGGCGCTCCATGGCGTCGAACGCGTCGCGGATGGCGACGTAGATGTCGTCGGCGGGCTTGCGGTCGGCGTGGTCGTGGCTGACCACCAGCTCCTCGCCCGGCAGGGTCAGGTCGATGCGCACCTGGTATTCGGTCGCCTTGTGGCGCCGCTTCGCGGCCTCGACCGCGACCCGGCACGCGGTGATCCGGTCGTGGAACTCCTCGAGCTTGGCCGCCCGCTCGCGAATGCGCGCCTCGACGGCGTCCGAGGGCGGGAAGTCGCGGAAGGTGATGCGCACGTCGGTCTGCATGGCTTGCCCCTGGCGGTCTCGTCGGCTTCACCGAATCATCTAGGTATTGGGCGGCCGGTCCGAAAGGGGCGGGAAAGCCTTGCACGGCCGCGCCCCAGCGCCCATATGACGGCCGCCCGAAATTCCCGGCGGAGAGGGGTCCATGGCCGAACAGACTTTGACCTTCGAGACCGAGGTTTCCCGGCTTCTCGACCTGGTCATCAACTCGCTCTACTCGCAGAAGCAGATCTTCCTGCGCGAGCTGATCTCCAACGCCTCGGACGCATGCGACAAGCTGCGCTACGAGGCGATCACGCGGCCCGAGCTGACGGCCGACGATCCCGAGTTCCGCATCCGTGATCGTCCCCGACGCGAAGGCCGGCACGCTCGCCGTCGCCGATAACGGCGTCGGCATGAACCGCGAGGGGCTGATCTCCGAGCTCGGCACCATCGCGCGCTCCGGCACCGCGGCGTTCCTCGACCGGCTGGCCGCCGAGAGCGACGACAGGAAGGGCGCCGACCTCGCCCTGATCGGCCAGTTCGGGGTCGGGTTCTACTCCGCCTTCATGGTCGCGGACCGGGTCGAGGTGGTGAGCCGGCGCGCCGGCGAGGACGCCGCCTGGCGCTGGTCGTCGGACGGCAAGGGCGAGTACACCGTGGCCGAGGCCGAGCGCGCCGGGCGCGGCACCACCGTCACGCTGCACTTGAAGAAGGAATCGAAGGCGTTCGTGGAGCCGGCCGAGATCCGGCGCATCGTGCGCGCCTATTCCGACCACATCGCCCTGCCCATCGTGCTGGAAGCGGACGGCAAGAGCCGAGACGATCAACACCGCCTCGGCGCTGTGGACCCGGCCGCGGTCGGAGATCGACGGCGGACGAGTACAAGGAGTTCTACCACCATGTCGGCCATGCCTTCGACGAGCCGTGGCTGACGCTGCATTTCAAGGCCGAGGGCAAGATCGAGTACACGAGCCTGCTGTTCGTGCCGTCGGACAAGCCGTTCGACCTGTTCGACCCGGTGCGCCGGCATCGCGTGAAGCTCTACGTCAAGCGCGTCTTCATCACCGACGAGTGCGAGGAGCTGGTGCCGCCCTGGCTGCGCTTCCTGCGCGGCGTCGTCGATTCCGAGGATCTGCCGCTCAATGTCAGCCGCGAGATGCTGCAGGCGAACCCGGTGGTGGCGCGCATCCGCCAGGCGCTGGTGCGCCGCGTGCTCGGCGAGCTGCAGAAGAAGGCCGACAAGGCGCCCGAGGAGTACGCCGAAATTCTGGGCCAATTTCGGCGCGGTGCTGAAGGAGGGCATCTACGAGGACACCGAGCATCGCGACGCGCTGCTGAAGCTCGCCCGCTTCCGCACCACGCGGCGCGGACGGGCTCGCCAGCCTCGACGAGGTCGATCGCGCGCATGCGCCCGGGCCAGGAGGCGATCTACACCATCGCCGGCGACGAGCTCGAAGCCTTGAAGAAGAGCCCGCAGCTCGAGGGGTTCGCCGCGCGCGGCATCGAGGTGCTGCTGCTGACCGACCCGGTGGACGAGTTCTGGACCGCCGGCGTGCCGCAGCTACCAGGAGAAGCCGTTCCGCTCGGCCACGCGCGCCGGCGCCGAGCTCGCCAAGCGTGCCGCTCCTGGAGACGGAGGGCGCCGCGACGCCGGCCGAGGCCGACGCCGGCACCGACGCGCTGGTCGCGCTGCTGAAGCTCGCCCTGAAGGACGAGGTGAAGGACGTGCGCGCCTCGGAGCGGCTGACCGAGAGCGCGGTGTGCCTGGTCTCGGACGCGGGCGATCCCGACATCCACCTGGAGCGGCTGCTGAAGCTGCACGGGCGCGACTTCCCGCGCGCCAAGCGCATCCTCGAGATCAATCCGGGCCACGCGCTGATCCGCGCGCTCGCCGCGCGCGTCGGCGCCGAGGGCGAGCGCGGGTGAGGCGCTGGACGACGCGGCCTGGCTGCTGCTCGACCAGGCGCGCATCCTGGAGGGCGAGGCGCTGCCCGACGCCTCGGCATTCGCCAGGCGCATGGCGGCCGCGATGGAGAAGGGGCTGGGGTAGCCGCGCTGCGGGCTACGAGCCCGGCGCGACGTCGAGCGCGACGGCGCCGAAGATGCGCCCGGCCTGCGGCGCCTGGACCAGGATGGCGCAGCCGCCGCGCCCGGCCGCGCGCAGCTTGCGCGAGATCGAGGGTGAGGGTCATCGCCGCGCCGTCGTAGCTGCCGATGTTGCGCATGCTGCGCACGACGTGGGTGTTGACCAGAGTGGCGCCAGAGTTCTCGCCGCGCCGCACGGGCGTGGCATGGCGGCCATCGTAGTCGATCTGCCAGATCGTGGCGCCCTCGGCCATCTTGGCGCCGGCGGGCAGGCGCACGGTCGCGGTGTCGCCGTCGCGCGACACGGCGATGGGCATCTTCTTGTCCTGCCGCGCGAGGGCTATGTGGCGCTTCACCACGTCGGGGTCCGAGCCGACCGCCTCGGTCAGGCCGTCGAACACCATCTGGGGCGTGTAGACGTAGGGCGTGCCGAGCTGGGCGCGATAGAGCTTGCTGTCGGTTGGTCGCGCCGGCGTGGCTGAACGGGTCCTCCCAGCCGATATAGTTCCAGTAGTCGACATGCTCGCTGAGGGCGATCACGTCGCCCTCCTTGGCGAGGTCGGCGAGGATCGCGTCGGCCGGCGGGCAGGACGAACAGCCCTGCGAGGTGAACAGCTCGACCACGGGCTTCTGCGACTGGGCCTCGGCCCGGGCATCGGCGGGGGCGCCGGCGGCGGCCATCAGGCCGGCCAGGGCGAAAGCGGCGGCAAGGGCGTTTTTCATCCCTGTGACTTAGCGCCGCAGCTCCCACACATGCCAATCACACCTCGGTGATGCGGTTCACGTAAGGGTGAGGCGCGCCTTCAGCCAAACCGCCGCATGGTTACGACCTCACCAGCCCTGCGCGGCACGGCGGTAGGCGAGCGCCTCGGCGACGTGGATGCGGCGCACGGCGGCGGCGCCGTCGAGGTCGGCGAGCGTGCGGGCGACGCGCAGCACGCGGTGATAGCCGCGCGCGGTGAGGCGCATGCGCTCGGCCGCGTCGGTGAGGAGCTTGCGGCCGTCGGCGTCGGGCGCGGCGACCTCCTCCAGCAGCGCGCCGTCCGCCTCGGCGTTGGTGCGCGGCCCGCCCGGCACCGTCTCGTAGCGCGCGCGCTGCACCGCGCGGGCAGCGGCGACCCGCGCGGCGACGTCGGCGCGAGCCCTCGGCCGGCGGCGGCAAAGCGAGGTCGGCGGGCGAGACCGCCGGCACCTCGATATGCAGGTCGATGCGGTCGAACAGCGGGCCCGAGATCTTGGACTGGTAGTCCTGGGCGCAGCGCGGCGCGCGGGCGCAGGCGAGCGCGGCGTCGTCGAGATAGCCGCAGCGGCACGGGTTCATCGCGGCGACGAGCTGGAACCGCGCCGGGAAGGAGACGTGGGCGTTGGCGCGGGCGATCACGGCACGGCCGGATTCCAGCGGCTGGCGCAGCGCCTCCAGCGTCGCGCGGGCGAACTCCGGCAGCTCGTCGAGGAACAGCACGCCGAGATGCGCCAGGGACGCCTCTCCCGGCCGGACGCGCAAACCTCCGCCGATCAGCGAGACCAGCGAGGCGGAATGGTGCGGCGCGCGGAACGGCCGGCGGCGCATCAGCCTTCCGCTCGGCAAGCTCGCCCGCCACCGAGTGGATCATCGAGACCTCGAGCGCCTCGGCCGGCTCGAGCGGCGGCATGAGGCCGGGCAGGCGCGCCGCCAGCATCGACTTGCCGGCGCCCGGCGGGCCCATCATCAGCAGATTGTGCGCGCCGGCCGCGGCGATCTCGAGCGCCCGCTTCGCCGTCTCCTGCCCCTTGATGTCGCGCAGGTCGGGCACGGCCGCGCCCGTCCTCGGCGAGGCGCGCGACCGGCGGGCGCAGCACCTGGGCGCCGCGCACATGGTTGACGAAGGCGAGCAGCGAATCGGGCGCGAGGACGGCGATGCCGCCGGCCCAGGCCGCCTCGCCGCCCGTCGCGGCCGGGCAGACGATGCCGCGGCCCGCGCGTCGCCGCGCCGATGGCGGCCGGCAGCACCCCCGCGACCGGCGGCGATCCGCGCCGTCGAGCGCGAGCTCGCCCAGCACGGTGTAGCCGTCGACCGCGTCCTGCGGCAGCACCCCCATCGCCACCAGCAGGGCGAGGGCGATGGGCAGGTCGTAATGGCTGCCCTCCTTCGTCACGTCGGCCGGGGCGAGGTTCACCACGATCCGCTTCTGGGGCAAGCGCGAGCCCGATGGAGGTGAGCGCCGCGCGCACCCGCTCGCGCGATTCGCCGACCGCCTTGTCCGGCAGCCCGACGATGGCGAAGGCCGGCATGCCCCCGGTCATCTGCACCTGGACGTCGATGTCCAGCACGTCGATGCCCTGGAACGCCACCGTGGCCACGTGCGCCACCATGCGGCCCGATCCCCCCGCGCGCGCCGCGTCCGGCCGCATCCCCGCGTCCGCCGCCACGCCTTCCATCATGCCGTCCATCCGCCGCCCTTCCCGGTCCGGATCGTTCCCTGTTTGTTCCGAGACTAGCAGGAGCCGGCGGGCGGCGGAAGCGTTTTTACAGGAAAGCGACGCTGGCGGCCTCGATCACGTTCAAGCCGCCCTCGTAGATCATGTTGACCGCGACATAGGCGATGATGGCGAGCCCGATATAGGCGATCCAGTGGATAGCGCTGCAAAAGCCGGGCGACCAGGGCGGCGGCGAAGCCCATCAGCGCCACCGAGAGCGCGAGGCCGATCATCATCACCATCAGATGGTCGCGCGCCACGCCGGCCACCGCCAGCACGTTGTCGAGCGACATCGAGACGTCGGCGAGGACGATCTGGACCACGGCCTGCCGGAAGGTCTTCCGGGCGATCGGGCGGGACCCATCGGCCGGCGCGTCGGTCGGCGCGCGCAGCTCGCGCCACAGCTTCCAGCACACCCAGAGCAGCAGGAGCCCGCCGGCGAGGGTCAGGCCGAGGACGCCCAGCAGCTCCACCGCCACCACGGCGAGCGCGATGCGGCAGCACGGCGGCGGCGGCGATTCCCCAGATCACCACCTTGCGCCGCTCGGAGGCGGGCAGGCCGGCCGCCGCCATGCCCGACGACGACGGCGTTGTCGCCGGCCAGCACCACGTCGATCATCACGACCGAGAGGAAGGCGCTGATCGCCGACGCATGCTGCGCCCACGTCCGGAGCGATTCCGGCCAGCCAGGACTCCATTTTACGCCACTCCCCGCGCGCCGCCCCCCGGCGCGCGTTCCGGCCCTAGATATTGGGACGGCGCGGCCGGGCGCAATGGCCGGGAAAAGGGCCGCGAAACGGGGCCCCTCGGTCCTACGTCGGACTATATCGGCCCTACATGGGGCGGATGTCGCGGGTCTCGCGGTGGCGGCGCTCGATCGCGTCCCAGATCTGGGCCTCGATCTTGGTGCCGTCGAGCCGGTTGATCTCCTGGATGCCGGTCGGCGAGGTCACGTTGATCTCGGTCAGGTAGTCGCCGATCACGTCGATGCCGACGAAGACCAGCCCGCGGTCGCGCAGCGCCGGGCCGATCGGCGCGCAGATCTCCGTGTCGCGCGCGGTCAGCGTCGTCTTCTCCGCCCGGCCGCCGGCATGGAAGTTGGCGCGCGCCTCGCCGTCGGCGGGCACGCGGTCGACGGCCCCGGCCGGCTCGCCGTCGACCAGGATGATGCGCTTGTCGCCCTGGCGCACCTCGGGCACGTAGCGCTGCACGATCACCGGCTCGCGGTAGAGCGCGGTGAACATCTCGAGCAGCGCGTTCAGGTTCTCGTCGCTCGGGCGTGACGTGGAACACGCCGGCGCCGCCATTGCCGAAGAGCGGCTTCACGATGATGTCGCCGTGCTCCTTGCGGAAGTCGACGATCGCGCTCGCGGTCCGACGTGATCAGCGTCGGCGGCATCAGCTCGGCGAAATGGGTGACGAACAGCTTCTCCGGCGCGTTGCGCACGTGCACCGGGTCGTTGACCACCAGCGTGCGCGGGATGGATGTGCTCCAGCAGGTGCGTCGCCGTGATGTAGGCCATGTCGAACGGCGGGTCCTGGCGCATCAGCACCACGTCCATGGTGGCCGAGGTCGATGGTCTCGTACGGCCCGAGCGGTGAAATGCCGGCCGCGCTCGCGGCGCACCTCGCAGCGGGCGCGCCCGCGCGTAGAGCCGGCCGTGGTGGAAGGCCAGCGCCTGCGGCAGATAGTGGAACAGCGCGTGGCCGCGCGCCTGCGCCTCCAGCGCCAGCACGAAGGTGGAATCGGCGTCGATGTTGATCCCCTCGATGGGGTCCATCTGGATGGCGACGGCGAGACTCATGGCACTGCCTTTCGGACCGTCAGTTCAGCCGGCGGCGCAGGCTTTGCAGCAGGGCGGCCGCCTGGTCGCGCGCGCCGCCGGCGGGCGCGCGCTCGAGGAACGCGTCGAGCGAGGCGATGCGCCGCGCCGAGATTGCCGAGCTGCGCCTGGCACGCGCCGCGCTCATACAGGAGCCGCGACTCGTCGGGCGCGAGCAGCAGCATGGCGTCGAGCGTGCGCACCGCCTCGGCGTAGCGGCCGGCGCGGATCTGCGCGGCTCGATCACGTTGTTCTCCAGGCGCAGCAGCACGTCGCGGTCGCGCGACCGGCGCGTAATGCGCCGGGCGCCAGCTCGGCATCGGTGCCGGCGCCCAGCTTCAACAGCTCGCGCAGCTCGGCCGGGCCGCAGCCGGCGTCCGCCATGGAACGGGTCGACGATGGCGCGCTGGCCGCCATCCTCGAGCCGGACCAGGAAATGGCCGGGAAAGGCGAGGCCGGTGACCGCCCAGCCCTGGGCGCGCGCCGCATGGATGTAGAGGATGCCCAGCGCCACCGGCAGGCCCTTGCGCCGGTCGATCACCCGCATCAGGTCGGCGTTGTCGAGGTCGTCGTAGGTCGCCTCGTCGCCTTCATAGCCGATACTCGCCGAACAGCACGCGGTTGAGCGCCCCGATCCGCCCGGCGAGCCCGGGCGTCGGCGCGCGCGCACGCGCGACCGCAGCGGCGAGGGCCGCGGCGTGCTCGCGATAGGGGGCGAGCCGGGCGCCGGGCCGCGCCCAGGCGGCGAAGGCGAGCGCGCCCTCGGCGAGGTCGAGCCGGCCGTCCGCGCCGGCGGCGGCCAGGCGGCGCAATACCGCCTCGGCCTCCTCCGCGGCACTCAAGCCTTGTTCCGGCGCGGGTCGGTCTTCAGCCATACGTAGTTCACCACCTTCTGGACGTAGGGAAGCGCGCGCGCATAGGCCGAGCACCCGGTCGAGCTCGGCCCGGTCCTGGGCGATGCCGATCAGATACACCACCTGGTCGACCGTCTCGATCGAATAGTTGATCGACATGATCTTGCTTGTCGAGAAGCACCTTTGTGCGAAGCTGGGTCGAGATCCAGGCGTCGCGGGCGTAGTTGCCGACGTCGCCCGCGGTCGAGACCTTGATCTCGTCGATCACCTCCGTCACCCCGTCGACCCCCCAGACCAGCCGCACCGCGCGCGCCCGGTCGGCGGCGGTGGGCACCTTGCCGGTCAGCATGACGCGCCGTTCCACCACGTCGAGCCCCAGATCCTGCCAGATCTCGAGGCTGGCGTCGGCCCAGCGCGAGTTGATGTCGGTGCGGATGCGGATGTCGATCGCCGCGCCCGCGATGCCGCGTTCCTCCGAGGCGGCAACCGCCGCGGTCGCCCCCGCCCCGATGGCCGTCGACACGCAGCCGGCCAGCGGCGCCGCGGCAGCCATCGACAGGCCAGGCCGGCGAGCCCGGCCGCGGGTTCGTTCGAATCACATCACGCCCCTCATTCGCGCCACGCATCGACCAGTGGCGCGGCCAGCGCCACGGCGCGACCAGCATCACGTCGAAACGGGCGTCGAGGCCGGCGAGCTGCGGATGGCGCGCGAGGAACATCCTGGCGGCGGCGAGAATGCGGCGGCGCTGGCGCGCCGTCAACGATTCGGCGGCGCTCGGCCGACCGTGGCGCGCGCCTTGACCTCGACGAAGACCAGCGTGCGGCCGCGCCGCGCCACGATGTCGACCTCGCCCACCGGCACCTTGTAGCGCCGCGCCAGCACGCGATAGCCGCGCAGCCGGAGCCCGAGGGCGCAGCGCGTCTCGGCCATCAGCCCGTAGCCCGTGCGCCGCGCGCCGCGACTCCAGGCTCACTCGTCCGTCTCCGCCTCGCCGCGCAGCGCGAGGGCGCGGGCATAGACCTGGCCGCGCGGCAGGCCGGTCTCGCGCGCCACCGCGGGCGACGGCGTCGCGCAGGCTCGGCTGCCGGCCAGCGCCGCTGCGAGCGCGCGTCGAGCGCGTCGGCGTCGGGCGGCGCCTCGGCGGGCGGCGGGCCGACGACGACCACGATCTCGCCCTTGGGCGCCGGCGCGCCGGCGTAGTGCGGCGGCGAGCTCGGCCAGCGGGCGCGCGCCGCACCTCCTCGAAGAGCTTGGTCAGCTCGCGCGCGACCGCCGCCTCGCGCGCGCCCAGGACGTCCGCCATGTCGGCGAGCGCGGCGGCGAGCCGGTGCGGCGATTCGTAGAACACCAGCGTCGCCGGCACCGCGGCGAGCTCGGCCAGCGCCGCGCGCCGCGCCGCCGCCTTGGCCGGCAGGAAGCCCGCGAACAGGAACCGGTCGGTCGGCAGCCCCGCGACCGCCAGGGCAGCGAGCAGCGCCGAGGCGCCGGGCAGCGGCGGTCACCGGTATGCCGCGCGCGACGCATTCGCGGACCAGCCGATAGCCCGGGTCGGAGACCAGCGGCGTGCCGGCGTCCGACACCAGCGCCACGGTTTCGCCGCGTTCCAGCCGTTCGATGAGCCCCGGCCGCACGCGCTCGGCGTTGTGGTCGTGATAGGCGATGCAGCCGGTTGGAGATGCCGTGAATCGCGAGCAGCTTGCCCGTCACCCGCGTGTCCTCGCAGGCGATCGCGTCGGCGCTGCGGCAGCACCTCGAGCGCGCGCAGCGTGACGTCGCTGCGCGTTGCCGATGGGCGTCGCGACCAGATACAGCCCGGGAACGCCGCCCCCGGCCGGACGTTTACTTGGCCGGGCCTCGGGCCTAGTTTGGCCCGAGGGGGAATTGTCGTGCTGGGAGACAGGATGTGCGCCGGAACGCGGCTGAGATTCGCTTGACCGCTTGCCGGTGGGCCGCCGCGACATTACCGCTCGCGCTCGTTTTGTTGCTCGGGGCCTGCCAGATGAACAGGGTAGCCCCGCCAGCCGCCGGCGAGGCAAGCGCCCCCTGCCGCGCCGGAGACCGTGACGCCCACCCCGCCGGTCGCGCCCGCCCCAGGGGCCGAAATGGCGCCGTCGGTGGAGCTGACCCCGCCGCCCGGGGTGAAGCGCATGGTGCCGGTCGCGCTGCTGGTGCCGCTGTCCGGCAAGGACGCGGCGCTGGGCGCCGACATCGTCGACGCCGCCGCCGCTTGCCGTGTTCGACGTGGGCGACGACACGTTCGAGATTCTGCCGCGCGATACCGGCGGCTCGCCGCAGCAGGCGCAGCAGGCCGTGGTCCAGGCGCTGAGCGACGGCGCGCGGCTGGTGCTCGGGCCGGTCTTCTCGTCCGCCGTCGCCCAGGCGGCGCCCATCGCCGTGCAGCAGGGCGTCAACGTCATCGCCTTCTCGAACGACAGCCGGGTGGCCGGGCCGGGCACCTATCTGCTCGGCCTGACGCCGCGCCAGCAGATCCGGCGCATCGTCGCCTACGCGCACAGCCAGGGGGTGGCGCGGTTCGCCGCCTTGGTGCCGGACAACGATTACGGCCATCGGGTCGAGCAGGATCTGCGCCAGGCGGTGGCGACCAGCGGCGGCACCCTGCCCCGCGTCGCGGTGTACGCGCCCGACGGATCGGACATCAACCCGGTGATTCGCAACCTCGCCAACTACGATTTGCGCCGTGCCGCGCTCGACACGCAGAAGAAGGCGCTGGCCAGCGCCGACGACGAGGTGTCGCGCGCCACGCTGAAGCGGCTTGCCAGCATGGACGCCGCCGGCGATCCCGGCTTCGACGCGCTGCTGATCCCCGAGGGGGGTGCGCGACTCGCCGCCATCGCCGCGCTGCTGCCCTATTACGACATCGACCCGAAGGAGGTGCGCGTCCTCGGCCTCGCCTCGTGGGATGGCGCCAAGCTCGGCGACGAGCCGGCGCTGGTCGGCGGCTGGTACGTCGCCCAGCCGCCGGACGCGCGCGCCGAGTTCGACCGGCGCTTCCGCGAGGCCTTCGGCCACGCGCCCGGACCGCTCGCCTGGCTGGGCTACGACGCGACCGCGCTCGCCGCCGTGCTGGCCCGCGCGCCGGGCGGGCCCGACTTCAGCCAGGGCGCGCTCACCCAGCCGAACGGCTATGCCGGGGCGGGCGGCATCTTCCGGCTGATGCCGGACGGCGAGGCCGAGACCGGCCTCGCGGTGCTGCAGGTCACGCCCGCCGGCACGAAGGTCGTCAGCCCGGCCCCCGCCTCGTTCGCCGCCGCCCAGACCAACTGAGCGCCGTTGACCCGGCCCGGGCGCGGGACCAGAGTCGCGCGATGGGGTTCCTGTGCCGTGACTGTTTCGGGCGGGCGGAAGCCGCGGACGGGGCGCACTGCGCCGCCTGCGGCTCGGCGCGCACCCTTGCCCACCCCGAGCTGGACAGCCTGACCGTCGCCCATCTCGACTGCGACGCATTCTATGCCAGCGTCGAGAAGCGCGACGATCCGGCCCTGGCCGCGAAGCCGGTGATCGTCGGCGGGCGCGGCCGACGCGGCGTGGCGCTGACCTGCTGCTACGTCGCCCGGCGCTACGGCGTGCGCTCGGCCATGCCGATGTTCCAGGCGCTGAAGCTGTGCCCCGACGCGGTGGTGATCCCGCCCGACATGGAGAAGTACGAGGCCGTCGCCGCCGAGGTGCGCGTGGCGATGCGCGAGGTGACGCCGGTGGTCGAGCCCGTCTCGGTGGACGAGGCCTATCTCGACCTCGCCGGCACCGAGCTTCTGCACGGCGCGCCGGCGGCGGCGAGCCTGGCGCGGCTCGCCTGCACGATCGAGGATCGGATCGGCATCACCGTGTCCATCGGGCTCGCCCCCAACAAGTACCTCGCCAAGGTGGCGTCCGACCTGGGCAAGCCGCGCGGGTTCGAGATCATCGGCGGCACCGAGGCGCCTTCCCGCCTCGCCCCGATGAAGGTGACGGTGCTGTCGGGCGTGGGGCCGGTGCTGGCGCGCAAGCTCGCCGATGACGGGATCGTGCAGATCGCCCAGATCCAGGAGATGACGGAGGACGAGCTGGTGGCGCGCTGCGGCACCATCGGCCACCGCCTGTTCGACTGCGCCTGGGGCCGCGACCGGCGCGTGGTCGAGGCCGATGCCGGGCGCAAGAGCCTGTCGTCGGAGACCACCTTCGCCGACGATTTGCGCGACGCCGAGGCGCTGGCCCGCATCCTGTGGGCCCAGGCGGAGACGGTGTCGGCCCGGCTCAAGCGCGACGGGCTCGCCGGGCGGTGCGTGACGCTGAAGCTCAAGACGGCGCAGTTCCGCATCCGCACGCGCGCGGTCACGCTGGCGCATCCGACCCAGCTCGCCGACACGATCTTCCGCGCCGCCATGACGGCGCTGGCGCGCGAGGCGGACGGCACCGCCTTCCGCCTGCTGGGGGTGGGCGTGTCGCAGTTCGCGCCGGTTTCCGACGCCGACCCGCCCGACCTCGCCGAGCCGGACGGGCCGCGCCGCGCCGCCGTCGAGCGGGCGATGGACCGGCTGCGCGCGCGCTATGGCGGCGAGTCCATCGTCAAGGGCCGCCGCTTCCCCGCCCTGCCGCGGCCGGGCCGGCATGGCTGAACGGCGCACCGCCGCGCGGCTGGCGCGCGGGCTCGACCGGCTGGTGCCCGTGGCGCTGGTGTGCGCGCTGGCGCTGCTCGCGGCCGGGCTGTGGCTGCCGGTGATGACGGTGCAGAGCTTCTTCGTGTTCTCGTCCGGCTTCTCGATCCTTGAAAGCGTCCGCGCCCTGTACGACGCGCAGGAATACCTGCTGTTCGCCGCGGTGGTGCTGTTCTCGGTCGCCTTCCCCATCGGCAAGCTGGCGGCGAGCCTGGCGCTGTGGTGGTGGGCCGACGTCGACGGGGCGGCGTTCCGGCGCCTCGCCACGGCGATCGACACGCTGGGGCGCTGGTCGATGCTCGACGTGTTCCTGCTGGCGATCCTGCTGGTGACCGTGCGCAGCGCCTCGCTCGGCGGGGCGAGCACCAACCTGGGACTTTATCTATTCTCGGGCGCGGTGATGGTCTCGATGCTGTCGGTCCACTGGCTGCGCCGCGTGCGGGGCCGCCTCGCCGCGGAATGACCGGCGACCGGGCCGGCGGGCGCTAGGCCAGCTTGGCGAAATCGGCGCCTGCGGGGCGCAATTTGCCGAGCAGATAGGCCAGGTTCTCCTCGTCGAGCGCGGTCGTGTCGGTGTCGGCGAGGCGGGTGAGCACGCGCTCGATCACGCGGCGGCGGAACCGCTCGCGATCGTTTTCGCCGCCGTCGTGCGCCACCTCGCGGCACGCCTCGATGGCGGCGCGGAGCGCGGGCATCACGGTTTCGGCGATCCCCGCCTTCTTGGCGAGCGCGCGCAACCCGAGCCCGCCATCGTCGTGGATCAGCCGGCCGGCGTTGGCGGGCGGGATGCCGGCGAGCCGGGCGAGCGCCGATTCGAAGAACGCCAGGTCGCCCATGCACAGCGCGCGCAGCACGATCGACGGGGTGAGCCGCCGGTTGGCGTGCAGCTCGGCGACCAGGGCCTCGGCCTCCGACCGGTCGCCGCCACCGGCGAACAGGCCGAGCGCCGCGCGCTCGCGCGTGTGCAGGATGGCGTCGCTGGCCGTCGCGCCCGACACCTCGTGCCGCGCGAGCAGATGCATGCGGAGCTTGCCGGAGACGAGCCCGACCAGCCGCTCGGCCACCCCGACCGGCAGGCGGGGACGCAGCGCCATGGCGCGGCTGACCGCCTCGTTCTCGCCGAACGCATCGAGCGCCCGCTGCAGGGCGTGCTCGGAGATGTCGGCGCCCGCATTCGCCATCAGCGCCGCCGTCACCTCCTCGTCCTCGCCCTCCACCAGCGCATCGGCGACCAGTGCCGAGACGCTGGGGCGCGCGGTCACTGCCTTCCGCTTGGCGCGGCCGGACTTGCGCACGACCGCGATCAGATCCTCGTCGCTGAGCACGGTGGAGGCGCGCAGCACCGGCAGCGCGACCGGATCGACGTCGTCCGCGAGCGCGCGGACGATGTCGTTGGCGACGTGCGGGCAGTCCTGCAGCTCGCCCGCCAGCGCTTCGCGAACCAGCGTGTCGGGATCGCGCACCATGACGCGGAAGATCTCCTCCGCCATGTGGCGCTCGCGCGGGTTCAGCGTGGCGGAGTTGTATTCGCCCGCGATCTTGCGCGCCGCCCCGGCCCGACTGGTGGCCGAACGGTCGTGCAGCAGCCTCCGGACGTCGGCTTCACTGAGCTGCGGCATCGTACTCCAGGCGGGACCGATAGGCGGTGCCCGGTCGCGATCCTGCCGGTGCAGGATTAAGGGGCGGTTAAGACGGCACCGCTGCGGCGCGGCGTCGTCTTGACGCCGCACCGGCCCGAACGCTATGGGCAACCCACCGCGCGACCGCGCGAGACCACCCCGGGAGAGACGCATGTTCCGCGCCGCGACGATATTTCTTGCCCTCTGCGCCCTCCTCGCCGCCGCGCCGGGCGCGCGGGCGGCCGACCTGGCCGCGGGAAAGCGGGCGTTCAACAAGTGCCGCGCCTGCCACAGCCTGGAGAAGGGCCGCAACGTGATCGGGCCGAGCCTCTATGGGCTGTTCGGCCGCCGCGCCGGCACCGCGCCCGGCTTCAACTATTCCGAGGCGAACAAGAAGTCGGGCATCGTGTGGAACGAGAAGACGCTCATGCCCTACCTCAAGAAGCCGCAGGCGGTGGTGCCGGGCACCAAGATGATCTTCGCCGGCATCCGATCGGAGGAGGAACGCCGCGACCTGATCGCCTTCCTCAAGGAGGCGACCAAGCCGAAGTGAGCCGGGGGTGGTTGTCGCGCGCGCCAGGGCCAGCTCGTTCATGGAGATGCCGTTCGTTCCCGTTCGCTCTGAGTGCGCGCCGAAGGATGCGGTGGCGCGCGCGGGGGGCGCGAGATAGATTGGCCGCCCACCATCGCCGACGGGTCGCCATGAACCTCAAAGAACACATCCGGGGCATCCCCAACTTCCCGAAGCCGGGGATCCTGTTCTACGACATCTCCACCCTGCTGCGGCATGGCGAGGCATTCCGCGCCACCATCGACCGGCTGGCCGAGGCGGTGGGCAAGCACAAGCCCGACCGGTTGGTCGGCATCGAATCGCGCGGCTTCCTGGCGGCCGCGCCGGTGGCCTACGCGCTGGGCATCGGCTTCGTGATGATCCGCAAGAAGGAGAAGCTGCCGGGCGAGACGCTGGCCTTCACCTATGCGCTGGAATACGGCACCGACACGATCGAATGCCAGGCCGACGCGGTGGAGCGCGGCCAGAAGGTGGTGGTGCTGGACGATCTGCTGGCGACCGGCGGCACCGCGGCCGCAGCGATCGAGCTGATGCGCAAGCTGGGCGCCGACGTGACCGGCGCCGCCTTCATCATCGAGCTTCAGGCGCTGCACGGCCGGTCGCGCCTCGACGTGCCCGTCACCTCGCTCGTCACCTACGAGGAATAGCCGCCCGCCGGCCCGCCCGGCGCCCTCCGTCGCACGGGCGCGCTTGCCGCGCCAGCCCTTCCCGGCCATCATCCGCCGCCATGAACGCCACGCGACGCAATGTCCTCGTCCTCGCGACCTGCCAGATGCTGTTCGGCGCGTCGCGGTCGCTATTGATCGCGACCGCGCCGCTGGTCGCCTACGCCATCGGGGCGAACAAGGCGCTGGCGACCCTGCCGACCTCGCTGGTGATCGTGGGCACGGCGGTGATGACGATCCCCGCCTCGCTTTTTATGCGCCGCGTGGGGCGACGGCTCGGCTTCCTGACCGGCACGGCGGTCGCCGCCGCCGGCGGGGCCGTCTGCGCGCTGGGCGCGATCCGAGCCGATTTCTGGCTGTTCGCGGCCGGCGCGCTCGTGTTCGGCATGTCGGCGGGATTCTCCCAGCTCTACCGCTTCGCCGCGGCCGACACGGCGGGGCCCGACTACCGGTCGAAGGCGATCTCGCTGGTGCTGGCGGGCGGCGTGGTGGCCGCCTTCGTCGGGCCCGAGCTCGCCAAGGCCGGCAAGGACATGGTCGCCCATGCCGAGTTCGCCGGCGGCTATCTGCTGCTGATCGGGGCGACCGCGCTGACCGCGCTGGTGCTCGCCTTCCTGCGCATCCCGCCCCTCACCCGGACCGAGCGCGAAGGGCCGCAGCGCCCGCTTTCGGTCATCATGACCCAGCCGGTCTTCATCGCCGCGACGCTGGCCGCGGCGATCGCCCAGGGGGTGATGAGCTTCCTGATGACGGCGACGCCGATCGCCATGCGCCAGTGCAACTTTCCGTTTGCCGACACCGCGCTGGTGATCGAGTGGCACATCTTCGCCATGTTCGCGCCCGGCTTCGTCACCGGCTCGCTCATCCGCCGGTTCGGCGAGATCCGGATCATTGCGGCCGGCATCCTGCTGCAGCTCGTCTGCGTCGGGTTCGCGCTGTCGGGCCAGAGCGTGATGGATTTCTGGGCGGCGATGGTGCTGCTCGGGCTCGGCTGGAACTTCGCCTTCACCGGCGGCACGGCGCTGATGACCCAGGCCTATACCGTTTCCGAGCGCGCCAAGACGCAGGGTGCGACGAACTTCGTCATCTACGCCTTCGTGGCGCTGTTGTCGCTGTCGTCCGGCGCGCTGATCCACTATTTCGGCTGGATGTGGGTCAATCTCGGCGCGCTGCCGCTGATCGCCGTCTCGGGCGGCGCGATCCTGTGGTACGCCGAGCGCCGCCGCCACGCCCGGGCGCTCGCGTCGTAGCGGCAAGTTTGGGTCGCGCCGCCGGCTTGGTCTGTTAGACTGGGTCGGATGTTCGTCCTGAAGAACGTCTCAAAGTCCTACGGCGACACGGTCGCCGTGGCCCCCCTCGACCTGGAATTCGAGCCGGGCCGCACCACCGTGGTGATCGGGCCGTCGGGCTGCGGCAAGTCCACCCTCATCCGGCTGCTGATCGGGCTGATCGTGCCGTCCACCGGCGAGGTCCTGTTCGAGGGCGAGGCGGTGACCGCCGAGAGCGCGCCGCGCTTGCGCCGGCGGATGGGCTACGTCATCCAGGACGGCGGGCTGTTCCCCCATTTGACCGCGCGCGGCAATGCCGCCCTGATGGCGCGGCATATCGGCTGGGAGGCGGAGCGCATCGAGGCGCGGCTCGGCGAGCTGTGCGCCCTCACCCATTTCCCCGCCGACGGGCTCGGCCGCTATCCGGCGGAACTGTCGGGCGGCCAGCAGCAGCGCGTCGCGCTGATGCGCGCGCTGATGCTCGAACCCGACGTGCTGCTGCTCGACGAGCCGCTCGGCGCGCTCGACCCGATGATCCGCTACGAGCTGCAGACCGAGCTGCGCGACATCTTCCGCGCGCTCGGCGCCACCGTGGTGATCGTCACCCACGACATGGGCGAGGCCGCGTATTTCGGCGACCGGATCGTGCTGCTGCGCGACGGGCAGGTGGTGCAGTCGGGCTCGCCCGCCGACCTGGTGCAGCGCCCCGCCGACCCGTTCGTCGAGCATTTCGTCACCGCCCAGCGCGGCCTCTCCGACGTGATCGCGGAGATGGGGCGGTGAGGGGAGCCCGTCGCCTGGCGGCGTCCGGGCCCCTTACGCTGTCCCTCTCCCGCGGGGAGAGGGAACGCCGCGCCATTCTTCCTGTGCATCGCGGCGCGACCAGGCGTTCGATCGAAGGCCGCGCTGCCGCTTCATGGTCCCCTCTCCCCGCGGGAGTCGCCTGCCTGCTTGCCGTCGCTCTCCTGGCCCTTTCCACGGGCGCGGCGCGCGCGGCCGAGGGGCCGGAAATCGTCATCGGTTCGAAGAAGTTCACCGAATTGGTGATCCTCGGGCAGATCGCCGCCGACCTCGCCCGTGCCGCGGGCGCCCAGGTGCGCCACCGCAAGGAGCTGGGCGGCACGCGCGTGCTGTGGGGTGCGCTGCTGGGCGGCGACATCGACGCCTATCCCGAATATACCGGCACGCTGACGCGCGAGATCCTGGCGAACGAGCACGTCACGTCGGAGGACCAGCTTCGCGCCGCGCTGGCCGACCGCGACGTCGTAATGGGCCGGCCGCTCGGCTTCAACAACACCTACGCCATCGGCATGAAGAAGGCGCGCGCGGCAAGCCTGGGCATCAAGACCATCTCGGACCTGCGCGCCCATCCCAACCTCGAGTTCGGCTTCAACAACGAGTTCCTGGACCGCGCCGACGGCTGGCCCGGCCTCAAGGCGTTCTACAGCCTGCCGCAGACCAACGTGACCGGGCTCGACCACGACCTCGCCTATCGCGGCCTGGCGGCGGGCGACGTCGACGCGACCGACGTCTACACCACCGACGCCGAGATCCCCTACTACCACCTCGCCGTGCTGGAGGACGACAAGCACTACTTCCCGGTCTACGACGCCGTGATGCTGTACCGGAAGGATCTGATCCGCCGCGCGCCAAAGGCGGTGGCGGCGTTCGCCAAGCTGGGCGGCGCGATCGACGCCGACCGCATGCGCGCGATGAACGAGAGGGTGAAGATCGAGCGCGTGCCCGACGTGAAGGTCGCGGCCGCCTTCGTCGCCCAGAGCTTCGGCATCCAGACCGCCACCCATACCGAGACGATCTGGTCGCGCCTGCTGCGCAACACGCTCGACCATCTGCAGCTTGTCGCCATCTCGCTCGGCGCGGCGATTTTGGTGGCGGTGCCGCTCGGCATCCTCGCCGCGCGGCGGCGCGACATCGGCCAGGTGGTGCTGGGCGTCACCGGCATCCTGCAGACCATTCCGTCGCTCGCCCTGTTCGTGTTCATGATCCCGCTGCTCGGCATCGGCGGGCCGCCGGCGATGGTCGCCCTGTTCCTCTACTCGCTGCTGCCGATCGTGCGGAACACCCATGCCGGGCTGGTGGGCATCGCGCCCTCGGTGCGCGAATTGGCGGAGGCGCTGGGGCTCGCGCCCGGAGCGAGGCTCCGCATCGTCGAGCTGCCGCTCGCCGCGCGCTCGATCCTCGCCGGCATCAAGACCTCGGCGGTCATCAATGTCGGCACGGCGACGCTGGGCGCGCTGATCGGCGCCGGCGGGTATGGCCAGCCGATCCTGACCGGCATCCGGCTCGACGATATCGGGCTGATCCTCGAGGGCGCGATCCCGGCCGCCGTGCTGGCGCTGGTCGTGCAGGGGCTGTTCGAGCTGGGCGAGCGACTGGTGGTGCCGCGCGGGCTGCGCCTGACGCGGGCGTAAAGGCGCCCTTACACCCCGAACGTGAACCGCGTGCCGATGTTCGATGTGACCAGCCGGTCGGGCATGCGGCGGCGCATCGACTCGATGAACGCCGCGCCGGTGCAGTGCATCGGCACGACCACGTCGGGCTTCAGCCGCTCCAGCTCGTCGATCGTGTGGTCGACATAGTCGGGCGGCGCGGGACTGAGATGGAATCCGCCCATCACCGCGTGCAGCCTGTCGACATTCGCGATCTTCATCGCCGTGCGCACGGAATTGATGATACCGGCGTGGCCGCAGGACGAGATGACCACCAGCCCCTTCCCCTTCACCACGTAGCAGGTGGCGTGCTCCTCGGGATGGGTGTCCTGCACCAGCTTGCCGGCGCGCTCGGCCGCCGTGAAATGCTCCTCGGGATCGATCATCGAGCCGCCCGAGACCTTCTCGAACGAATCGCGCTCGATATAGCCCGAGGTGAACGCGCCGGCGAGGACGTGCGGCGTCCCGCAGCACACCGGCGCCACCATCTGCGCGGTGAGCGCGGTGCGGTCGAGCGCGCCCCACGACATGATCTCGCCGTTGGGCCCCTTGATCCACTTCTCCCGGAACGCGTCATCCGCGCCGACGAACAGTGCCAGGTCGTCCTTCATGTGACTGCGATAATGGTCGACGAAGCCGGCGAGCCCACCGTAATGGTCGCGGTGGCCGTGGCTGAGGATCAGCCCGTCGATCTTCGCCTCGTCGATGTCCAGCAGGTCGAAGTTGCGGGTCAGCACCTCGGGCGTGTAGCCGAAATCGAGCAGGTACTGCGCCTTCGAGCCCGCGCCGGCGGATTCGAGGTGGAGCGACAGCCCCCACTCGCCGGCGAGGGTGGACATCTGCCGGCCCGGTACCTGGCGCAGATGCTCGATCCTGACCGCCGGGTGCGTCGCGTCGCGGATGAACTTCTCGTAGACCGAGTCGACCACCACCCGCACCGACAGATGGTCCACCACCGGCGCCGCGAACGGCGCCTCCGGCTTCAGATCCGCAGCCATTCCGTTTCCTCCCGTCAGACCGAGAACACGTCGAACCAGCCGTCGACGACCTCGTCGACCAGCATGACCTTCTTGCGCGCGATGCGAAAGTCGCCGTCGGCGCGATGCAGCCGATATTCGTACCGCCCGCTGCGGGTCTCCGCGCCGCGCTTCGCGCTCCAGACCGCGACCTGGAAGGCGGCAGTCGCGACCACCGCGCCCGCGTCCTCGCGCGCCAGCACGCTGCCGATCAGGTGAGCGGTGCGCGGCACGGGCGCCGACGCCGCCGAGGCGCCGCTCCGCAGGCGGAAGATACGGTCCTCGAGGCCCGACCGGCCGGCGATGTAGATGAGGTTCACCGAAAGCTCCGGATCGGTCACCAGCGCGCCCTGCATCGTGTAGGACGGCACCCAGAACACCGCGTCCGGCGCGTACATGGCGAGCCAGTCGTCCCAGCGTGCCTCGTCGAGCGCGAGCGCCTCGCGGTACAGGAACGCGGCGATGTCGGGCGCGAACGCGTCAGCCACGGCGCGCGGGACCGGCGCCTTCCATGCGCTTCGCCCACCGGCGCCACACCCCCTGCAGCGCGATCTCGTGGGTGAAGTGCGCGGCGCTGCGCACCGGCCGGATGCCGAGCTCGCGCGCCGCCTCGTCCGGGCCGCAGATGGCGGCCGCGTCGCCGCGCGTCACGTCGCTCGCATGGGCGCGGGCGCGGTTGCCCTGATGCGTGATCTCCAGCACCGCCACGTCGTCGGGCGTCGACATGCCGGACGGCATGAAGAAATCCTCGAACTTGCGGAGCCGCGCGGCGCGCAGCGCGCGGTCCTCGCCCACCGGCGCGACGCACCACGACGAAATCTCGGTGCGGTCCACCGAGAGCGGCCGGTAGGTGCGCACGTAGGTCGAGGCCAGCTCGTTCACCAGCAGGTTCGGGAAGACGGTGACGTGGCGCGAGCGGCGCAGCACCCAGTTCGCCGCACCGGGCGGAAGCTCGCGCTCGATCTCGTCCTTCAGCGCCCAGACAGGGAACGCCTCCGGCGTCTCCTTCGCCGCCCAGAAGGCGGTGTGGCCGTTGCCCATCTCGTAGCTGCCGGACTCGACGCTCCCGCGCAGCCGGCCCGTCTCGGTGCGGGCGAGCCCCGCCCGCCCGTCGCGCCGGTCGCGCTCGGCCATGGTCAGGGCGAAGTTCCGGTGCACGGTCGGCGCGTGGTACGGGTCGGGCCCGTTATCGTGCAGAATTTTCCAGTTGCAGTTGAGCACATGGATCGACGCGCCGGCCACCACCTCCAGCGGCCGCGGCGCGGGCGCGCAGTAGATGTCGAGGAACGCCGCGACCGGGCCGAGATGGTCGACCAGCGGCTCGACCTCGGCGTCGAGGCTCGCGAACACGAAGCCGCGATAGGAATCGAGCCGCGCCACGCGCTTCAGTGCGAAGGGCGCGCGGTCGAGCCTGCCGGCGGGCCAGCCCACCTTCTCGGTCGTCACCGCCGTGCAGGCGCCGTCGAGGTCGTAGCACCAGCCGTGATAGGGGCACTCGATCGACGACATGTGGCCGGCGCGCGCGGGCGTCAGCAGCGCGCCGCGATGGGCGCAGGCGTTGAGGAAGGCGGCGAGCGAGCCGTCCGGGCGGCGGACGACGAAGACCGGCTGGCGGCCGATATGGGTCGCCACGTAGTCGCCCGGCCGGGGGATCAGCCCTTCGAGGGTGAGGAACACCCAGCCGCCCTCGAAGATGCGGGCATATTCGGCCTCGAGCACCTCGGGGTCGGTATAGGCGCGCCGGTCGATCTTGAACGCGCCCGGCACGTCCTGGACCAGGCCGGCATAATCGGTCACGGGCCGGGCTTCGAAGCCGCTTTCCATCCGCCGAGCCTGTCACAGAAGCCCGGCGACGTCGAGACGGCGCAACGCGCGCGCGGCGGCTTGGCGAGACGGCCGGCGGCTAGACCTTGCCGTTCAGCCGGTCGCGCAGATCCTTGCCCGTCTTGAAGAACGGCACGAACTTGCGCGACACGCGCACGGCCTCGCCGGTGCGCGGGTTGCGGCCGACGCGGGCGTTGCGCTCCTTGATCGAGAACGCGCCGAAGCCGCGCAGCTCCACCCGGTCGCCCCGGGCGAGCGCCGCCGCGATCTCGTCGAAGATGGTCGAAACGATGCGCTCCACGTCGCGCTGATAGAGATGCGGATTGCGCTCCGCGAGGCGCAAGATCAGTTCCGACTTGGTCATGTGAACCCGCCCCCGGGGCTTGACGCCGCGTTCCTTGATCGCCCCTGGGACTCGCGCCCGAGGCGAGGCCTTTATTCCCTGACCCTCATATCAGCGTGCCAGACGGCAACCAGCCCGTCAAGGGTAAGCCTTTCGGAGAAAACGGTTTTTCGGGCGAGCGTATCGAGCCGCTCGGCGAGGCCGGCGAGCCCCCGCCCGTATTCGACCGTGCGCAGCTTGAGGCTGGCCGGCACGCCGCGGGCCGATTGCAGCCAGGCCCGCGCCTCGGCCTCGCCGCCGATGGCGTCGACCAGCCCGTTCGCCACCGCCTGGCGGCCGGTATAGATGCGCCCGTCGGCGAGCTGGCGGGCCTTGTCGGGGCTCATATGGCGGCGCTCGGCGGTCATCCGCACGAACATGGCGTAGATGTCGTCGACCACCCCCTGGGTCACCTCGCGCGCGGCGGGCGACATGGGCTGGAAGGGCGAGGGTGCGGCCTTGAGCGGGCTCGATTTGACCTCCTCGGGCGTGATGCCGATCTTGTCGAGCAGGCGCGAGAACTCGGCGGTCTGGAAGATCACCCCGATCGAGCCGGTGATGGTCGCCTGGTGGGCGAAGATGCGGTCGGCGGCGAGCGCCACCATGTAGCCGCCCGAGGCCGCCGTGTCGCCCATTACGGCGACCACCGGCTTCGCGGCGGCCACCTGGCGCAGCTTCTCGAACAGCGCCTCGCCGCCCACCACCGTGCCGCCCGGGCTGTCGATGGCGACGATCAGGGCGCGGACGCGCGGGTCGGCGGCCAGCCGGCCGATCGCGTCCAGCCGGTCACGGTCGTCGGTGATGAGCCCGCCGATCGCGAGCCGGGCGACATAGTCGCCGCGGGGCCCCAGGAAGCTGCCGCCCCCGAGGCGCCCGGCGGCGAACACCACCAGGGCGACCACGGCGACGACCGCCAGAAGGCGCCAGAAGGTCAGGCTGCGCTTGAGCCGCCGCCGGTCGACCAGCTCGTCCGCGTCGAGCGCCATGGGTCAGCCCGAACCCGCGCCGAACCCGGCCCGCGCGGTCAGCCGTTGCCGTCTTCGCCGTCGTCGCCGTCGCCCTGTGTCTTCCGCCCCTGCTCCTCGGCCTGCTCGGCCTTCTCGCGGTTGGCGCGGATCGCGGCGCCCAGGATGTCGCCCAGGCTGGCGCCGGAGTCGGACGAGCCGTACTCCTGCATCGCCTGCTTCTCCTCGGCCACCTCGTGCGCCTTGATCGACAGGGTGAGCTTGCGGTCGCTTGCGGTCGATGTTGGTGATGCGCGCATCGACCCGGTCGCCGACGGCGAAGCGGTCGGGCCGCTGCTCGGAGCGGTCGCGCGCCAGGTCGGACTTGCGGATGAAGCCCTGCGCCGCGCCGTCCTTGACCGACACCTCGATGCCGTATGTCGAGCACCGCTGGCGACCGTGCAGGTGACGACGTCGCCCTTCTTCAGCTCGCCCATCGAGCCCGCGAACGGATCGGCGCCGAGCTGCTTGATGCCGAGCGAGATGCGCTCCTTCTCGACGTCGACGTCGAGCACCTTCACCTTGACGTTGTCGCCCTTCTTGTACTCCTTCACCGCCTCTTCGCCCGGCAGCGTCCCAGTCGAGGTCGGACAGGTGGACCATGCCGTCGATCTCGCCGGGCAGGCCGACGAACAGGCCGAACTCGGTGATGTTGCTTGATCTCGCCCTCGAGCTCGGTGCCGGCCGGGTGCTTGTCGACGAACTCCTGCCACGGGTTCTCCAGGCACTGCTTGAGGCCGAGCGAGATGCGGCGCTTCTCCGGTCGACGTCGAGCACCATCACCTCGACCTCCTGGCGAGGTCGAGACGATCTTGCCGGGATGGACGTTCTTCTTGGTCCAGCTCATCTCGGAGACGTGGACCAGCCCCTCGACGCCCGGCTCCAGCTCGACGAAGGCGCCGTAGTCGGTGATGTTGGTGACGCGGCCCTTGAACTTGGCGCCGACCGGGTACTTGGCGGCCACGCCTTCCCACGGATCGGCCTCGAGCTGCTTCATGCCGAGCGAGATGCGCTGCGTCTCCGGGTTGAAGCGGATGACCTGCACCTTGACGTTCTGGCCGATGTTCAGCGCCTCGGACGGGTGGTTGATGCGCCGCCACGCGATGTCGGTGACGTGCAGCAGGCCGTCGACGCCGCCGAGATCGACGAACGCGCCGTAATCGGTGATGTTCTTGACCACGCCGTCCAGCACCTGGCCTTCCTTCAGGTTGGCCACCAGCTCGGAGCGTTCCTCGGCGCGGCTCTCCTCCAGCACGGCGCGGCGCGACACCACGATGTTGCCGCGGCGGCGGTCCATCTTGAGGATCTGGAAGGGCTGCGGCGTGCCCATCAGCGGGCCGACGTCGCGCACCGGGCGGATGTCCACCTGGCTGCCCGGCAGGAACGCCACGGCGCCCGACAGGTCGACCGTGAAGCCGCCCTTGACCCGGCCGAAGATCGGGCCGCTGACCTTGGCGTTGTCCTTGAACGCCTTCTCGAGCTGGTTCCAGGCCTCCTCGCGGCGCGCCTTCTCGCGGCTCAGCATGGCCTCGCCGTTGCGGTCCTCCATGCGCTCGAGGAACACCTCGACCTTGTCGCCGACGGCGATCTCGGCCTCGCGCCCGGGCGCTGCGAATTCCTTCAGCGAAACGCGGCCCTCGGACTTCAGGCCGACGTCGATCAGCACCGTGTCGTTCTCGATGGAGATGACCGTTCCCTTGACGACCGTGCCTTCGGCGCGCTCGCCTTCCTTCAAGCGTCTCGTCGAGCAGAGCGGCGAAGCTGTCGCCGCCCAGGTTGGTCCGTTCGGTGGTCTGGGTTTGTGCCATGAATGTGCCGTCGCTTTCCGTCTGTTCGCTCGAATTGCAAAACCGGTGAAACGCTTTGCGCGCCCCCGACGTTCCCTCGCCAGGGGCCGCGCGTCAACCCGTACGCCGCGCACTAGGCGCGCGTCCGCCGCGTTCCGGGACTGGATGAAAGAAAGCGCCGCTTCGAAGGCCGCGTCCTCGTCGAGGTCGGTCGTGTCGAGCACGAATGCGTCCTCCGCCGGGACTCAGCGGAGAGGCCCTACGACCACGGTCGCGGGCATCACGTTCCTTCATGTCCTGCAGAACGCGGGCATGTATAGCTGTCTAAGCCCTTCTCCCGCAACTCCTTCGCCCGCCGGTCGGCGCGCACCTCCGGGGCGGCCTCGAGGAAGATCTTGTGGGTCGCGTCGGGGCAGACCACGGTGCCGATGTCGCGCCCGTCGATCACCGCCCCCGCCGGTGCCGGCCGGGCGGCCGGGCGGCGAAATCGCGCTGCAGATCCAGAAGCGCCGCACGCACGCCGGGATGGGCCGAGACCACGCTGGCCGCGGCCGAGATCGCCTCGGCGCGCAGCGCGGGGTCGGCCAGCTCGTCCGGGCCCGACGGCCCGGGCGGCGGCCTCGGCCGCGGCCGGCGTCGGCCGGGTCCGCGCCCGCCCGCAGCATCCTCAACGCCGACGGCGCGATAGAGCGAGCCCGGACTCGAGGTGGGCGAAGCCGAGCCGCCGCGCCAGCCGGCGCGCCAGCGTGCCCTTGCCGCTCGCCGCCGGGCCGTCGATCGCGATGACCAGCTTCTCAGGCATTGACGTCGGGACCGAATGAGGCCGCTCGCCCTTCGAGACGCGGTGCGGCGCACCGCTCCTCAGGACGAACGGCGGAAGAAAAGGGCATAGATTCGGCTCGTCCTGAGGAGCGCCCGCAGGGCGCGTCTCGCAGGGCGAACGGGCGGGGCGGCCTTCCGATCACGTCATGTCGGCGCCGAGGCCGCGCATCAGGCTCGGCGAAGCTCGGGGAACGAGGTGGCGATCATGCCGCCCGTCGTCGATGGCGACCGGCGCGCGCGCGGCCGAGCCCCATCACCAGGAACGACATGGCGATGCGGTGGTCGTCGTGCGCGGCGATCGGTGACGCCGCCCGCCGGCGCGCCGCCGCGCCCGTCGACGATCAGGTCGTCGCCTTCGATCGCACGGTCGCGCCGCACGCCGCCAGCCCCTCGGCGATGGCGGCGAGCCGGTCGCTTTCCTTGACGCGCAGCTCGGCGAGGCCGCGCATCGCGCGTCGTGCCCTCGGCGAAGGCGGCGGCGACGGCGAGGATCGGGTATTCGTCGATCATCGAGGGCGCGCGCTCGGGCGGCACGTCGACGCCCTTGAGCGCGCCGGCGCGGACGCGAGGTCGGCGACCGGCTCGCCCGCCTCGACGCGGCGGTTGGTGTAGGTCGATGTCGGCGCCCATCTCGGCCAGCGTGTCGTAGAGCCCGGTGCGCAGCGGGTTCATGCCGACGCCGGTGATGGTGACCTCCGAGCCCGGCACGATCAGCGCGGCGACGGCGAGGAACGCGGCCGAGGACGGATCGCCCGGCACGAAGACGCGCGTCGCCGGCGAGCTCGGGCTGGCCGGCGAGCGTGATGCGCGCGCGCCGCCTGCGTTCGGCGTCGTCGATGCGTCAGCTCGCGCCGAAGGCGCGCAGCATCAGCTCGGTATGGTCGCGCGTCGCCGGCGCGCTCGATCACCGTGGTCTCGCCCGGCGCGTTGAGGCCGGCGAGCAGCACCGCCGACTTCACCTGGGCCGACGGCACCGGCACGCTCGTAGTCGATCGGCAGCGGCATCCTCGCGCGCCGATGACGGTGCAGCGGCAGGCGGCCGCCCGCGCGCGCGACGAATTGCGCGCCCATCCGCGCCAGCGGCGCGGTGACGCGCGCCATCGGGCGCGCGCGCAGCGAGGCGTCGCCGGTGAACTGCGCCGTGAGCGGCTGGGTCGGCGACCAGCGCCGATCAGCAGCCGTGCGCCGGTGCCCGAATTGCCCAGGTCGAGCACGTCGGCGGGCGCCGCGAACCCGCCGACGCCGACGCCCGTGCACGCGCACCGCGTCGGCGCCGTCGCGCGACCGTCGCGCCCAGCGCGCGCACGGCGGCCAGCGGTGCGCAGCACGTCGTCGCCGCGCAGCAGGCCGTCGATGCGCGTTTCGCCGACCGCCAGGGCGCCGATCATCAGCGCGCGGTGGGATATCGACTTGTCGCCCGGCACCCCAATATTGCCGCGCAGGGCTGCGGACTTCGCCGATCGCATCGCCGTCACGGTGGCACGGGCTCCTCTTCGGGGCGCGGCCCGCCGCGGAAACGGCCGCCGCCGGGCCCGTCTCTAACACAGTCCTTCGGGCGCCGGAACCGCCCCGCGCGAGGTACGTCGGGCCGGGCGACCCGGCGAGTCGAATTTTGATTTTGACAGGGGCCACCGGTCGTGGCATTGGGCGGCCGATGGGCTCCGGGAAAGGCGGAGGGATGACAGTGATCAAGGCCGAATGGGGGCAGAAGCGGATGTGCCAGAGTTGCGGCGCGCGGTTCTATGACATGCGCCGCGATCCGATCGTCTGCCCCAAATGCGGGACGACATACGATCCCAGCGCGTTCTCGAAGCCGCGCCGGCGGGCTGAGGCGCCCGTGGCGCAGCCGCCGCCCGTAGCGGCGAAGGCACCGGTCGACGAGGTTGCGGTCGAGCCGGAGGTCGACGAGGAGCTGGAGGAAGTCTCCGAAGAGAACGAGGAGGAGGACGAGACCATCGAGGACGCCTCCGAACTCGGCGAGGACGACGACGACATGGCCGAGGTCATGGAGAACCTCGACGAGGACGAAGAGAGGTAGATTTTCGTGGCGCGGCTCGCGGCGGCCCGCTAGGGTTCGGCGCGCGGCGGCATCCCGGGGCCATAGCTCAGTTGGGAGAGCGCTTGAATGGCATTCAAGAGGTCGGGGGTTCGACTCCCCCTGGCTCCACCAGTCTAGACCGAGGGGTCGGGCGATGCGCCCGGCCCCTCGTTCGTTCGGGAGGCAGCGATGGGTAGCGACCTTCTCCTCGTGGGCAGCGTGCCGCTCGACACGGTCGAGCAGGTGATGCGCGCGTTCGGCGGCCCGCTGGGCCCGCATCTGCCCGCCTTGCCCGACGGCGAGGTCGGCGAGCGCCGCTCGTGGGTGAACCGGCTGTGCTATCAGATCTTCAACGGCCACGCCGACCTGGAGACGCTGCAGCGGCCCAGGCCGGTCGACGGGCGCGAGCAGCTCCTGCCGCGCAGCCGCGACGAGTTCTGGCGCTTCCGCGTGCGCCCGGGCGTGGCGACGGTGCGGTTCGGCAATCCTGGCTCGCGGCTCGGCTATGCGCGCGACGCGGTGAGCGCGCATTTCGTGCTCAAGACGCTGCGCGAGAAGGGGGTGCTGCCGGCGGGGCTGCGGCTCCAGGTCTCGATCCCGATGGTGAACAGCGTCGTCCGCCCGCTCTACTTCCCCGACGCCGAGGATCTCGACCGGGTGCGGCCGGGCTTCGAGGAATTGCTGGCCGCCGAGCTCGACGCGATCTTCGCCCGCATCCCGCACGAGGACCTGGCGATCCAGTGGGATTGCGCGTGGGAGACCCAGGCGGTGTCGGGCGCCGCCGGCCCCTACCCGCGCGAGGCCGAGATCGCGACACACGTGGCGCCGATCGGCCGCCTGTCGCGCCGCGTGCCCGAGCAGGTCGCGCTGGGCTTCCATTTCTGCTTCGGCACGTTCGGCGGCTGGCCCGCCTTCGCGCCGGAAACCCTCGGCCCCACCGTCGCGCTGGCCAATGCGGCGGTCGCCGCGGCGGGGCGGCGCGTCGACTGGCTGCACATCCCGACGCTCGACCGTTCGGACGACGCGTTCTATGCCCCGCTCGACGGACTCGCGCCGGCGGGCGCGCGGGTCTATCTCGGAGCGATCCACCACATGGACACGCTGGACAGCCGCCTCGCCGCGGCGCGGCGCCATCTGCCGTCCTTCGGGCTCGGCGCCTATTGCGGCTTCGGCCGTACCCCGCCCGAGCGAGCTGCCGCAGATCCTGGCCGACCACCTGGCCGCGCTGCGCACCGCGGGGCTCGGCTGAGGGCGGCTACATCGCGGCGCGGCGGGTGGGCAGCACGGCAATATCCGCGCTAATTGATGCGATTGTGAATTGCCCAGCGTGCGGGCAGAATTCGGCGGGTGGGCAGCCCGATCGGAACAGCTGCCACATGGCGGAGGAAGCACAATGCGCAATCCGGTCACGATGGTTGCCGCTGCCCTGCTCGGGATGGTGGTGCTGCAAGGAGCCGCCCATAGCCAGGGGTTCGAAAAGAAGACCTACAACTACAACGAATGGGCCAAAGGCAAGTTTTCCGAGGTCGTCACCGTGAGGAACCCCGGCACGTGGATATTCCTTGGCGGAATTGGTCCGGAAAACGAGGGCGACGGCAAGATCCTCCACAAGGGCGACTTCTACGCCCAGTGCATGTACGCGTGGGAAAAGATCGGCAAGCTGCTCAAACTGCACGGCGCCACGTTCGACGACATCGTGAAGTCGACCGTGTACATGACCGACATCAGGCATTTCCCCGAATGGGGGAAATGCCGCGCGACAGCCATCAAGGGGGCGCAACTCCCCGCTTCGACGCTGCTGAACGTGTCGCAGCTGGCGTGGCCCGACATGATGGTGGAAATAGACGTCACCGCCGTCATCGGTAAGTGACGAAGCATATCGAGCGCGACCAACGGCCGGGCGACCTCAGAGTTCGGCCCGGCCGAGGCCGGGCTACATCGCGGCGCGGCGGGCGGGCTGCACCGCGCGCACCGCGCGGCGGAACAGGCCGGGCGCACCGTCGGCCGGCTGGAACGCATCGGCCGCGCCGGCCGCGTTCTCATCGGCACCGAGGAACAGCACGCCGTCATCGGGCAGCAGGTCGGCGAGACGGCGGAGCGTCTCGCCGCGCGTCTCGGCATCGAACGCCGACAGCACGTTGCGGCAGAACACGATGTCGAACATGCCGAGCTGGCGGAAGGATTCGATGAGGCTGTGGCGGCGCAGATCGACCATGCCGCGCAAGGCGGGGGCGATGCGCCATCCCGCCTCCTCGCGGCGGAAATGCTCGAGCAGGCTGCGCACCGGCAGGCCGCGCTGCACCTCGACGGTGGAATAGAGCCCGCTGGCGGCCTTGGCGAGCGCCGCGTGCGACACGTCGGTCGCCAGCAGCTCGACCGTCACCCCCTTCAGCCGGTCGGCGAGCCCGGCCAGCACGATGGCGATCGAGTACGGCTCCTCGCCGCCGGCGCAGCCCGCCGACCAGATCCGGAGCCGCTTGTCATCGGTGACCGCGCGCGCGGCGATGAGCGCCGGCAGCACGTTGCGGCGGAGCGCGTCGAACGGGGTCCAGTCGCGGAAGAAGGCGGTCTCGCCCGCCGCAAGCGCGTCGACGACCTCGTTCGCGAGCTTGGCATCGGCGGAGGACCGGACCGTCCAGGCCAGCTCGTCGATCCCGGGCAGGTTGAGGCGGCGCACCATCGGCGCGAGGCGCGCCTCCAGCAGATAGGTCTGGGCATCGGGGATGGCGACGCCGGCCGACCGGCGCAGCAGCCGCGCAAGGAAATCGAAGCTGTCGCGCTTCACGGCACGAGCCCCGCGAGGTGCAGGCGCGCGCGCACCACCTCATTGTCGAACGGCTTGACGATGATCTCGGCGGCGCCTTCGCGCACCGCGTCGGCGAGCTCGGTCGGGCCGTCGCGCCGCGTGCAGAACACCACGGCCGGCCGGGCGCCCTGCACGCCGTCGCGAAGCTGCTTGAGAACCTTGAGGCCGGGCATGTCCGGCAGGTCCCATTCAAGCAGCACGACGTCCGGCGGTGAGGTACGGCAGTGCTCGAGCGCGGCAAGACCCGTCGCGGCCTCGGCCACGGCGAAATCCATCTCCTCGAGCACGGCTCGCAATACGGTACGTACGACGTGTGACGCGTCGACGACCAGGCAGCTCCGCATTCGGCTCTCCGGGTCGGGCGCCCAGGAACGCGGACGCGGGCCTACGCTCGCGCCAAACGGTTAATTTTGGCTGAATGTCCGACGAATTGCCTTCACGGCGCGGCGGGCAGGACCAGCCGTATCACCACGGTATCGGGCCGACCCACGTCGGTCTCGATCCGCCCCTCGGCCGCCTCGGCGACCCGCGCGGTGAAATAGCCGTGGACGTTGCGCGCGGTGAGCGCGCGCGGTTCCAGCTCGCCCGCCAGCGCGCCCAGCGTCGCCGCCTCGATGCGCGCCCCCTTGCCGGCGGCGGTCAGCGTCGCTCCGCGCGCGGGGGCGGCCTCGACCGCGACGGCGAGCCTGCCGCCGCGCGGCAGCGCGTCGAGCCCCAGCGCCAGCGCGTTGAGCAGAAGCTTCATGCCGCCCTTGCCGAGCCCGCCGTCCGAGCCGCTCTCGCCGGTCTCCGCCGGCCAGTCGAGCTGCACCTTGCCATCGCGCACCAGCCCGCCGACGAGCCGGCGCGCCTCGGACAGCGAGATCGGCGGCGCCTCGGCCCCGCCCAGCCCGTAGGCGATGCGGTAGAACTGCAGCCGTCCGGCCGCCTCGGCCGCGGACGAGGCGATCAGGTCCGACACCTCCTCCAGCATGTCGGCGCCGCCGTCCGACAGCAGCTCCATCCCGTTATTGACCGCGCTGACCGGGCTGATCAGCTCGTGGCACAGGCGCGAGCAGACCAGCTCCAGCACGCGCATCTCGACCGTCGGCCCCATCGTCCCCCCTCCGCGCCGCGACGGACGCTAGCATTTCCTGCCACTGGCGCGGCCGCAAGAGCGAACTGCCGGCGCGCGCACCAACGCGGCGCTACAGCGCGCACTCCGCCACGGTCCAGGCGACCAGCACCGCGCGCGCAAGGTCTGCGATGTGCGCCGGGCCGGTGTAGCGCGCGGCGGCCCGCCATACACCGACGAAGACGAACAGGTTGTAGGGGATGGGCGAGACATAGGCGAGCACCACCACGAAGGTCGGCGCGTGCAGCCGCAGCGTGGCGTAGAGCAGGAAGGTGCCGGCGACGTTGACGATGGCGCCCACCGCCACCGCCCACGTCCAGAAGGCGCGCGCCAGCGTCTCCTCGCCGCGCCACAGCCGCACCGCCCACGCGCGCAGCGCCGCCGCCGCGCCCTGCCCCTGCGCATTCGCCGCCATGGGCGCTAGCTTATACCGGTTCGGCGCGGACGGGGGCTACAGGACGCCCATGTCCTCCATCGCGGCCTCGCGCACCACCTCGGCCGCGGTCTGGGCCAGGTGGCGCAGCTCGTCGGGGTCGCACCCGATGGCCGAGAGCCAGCGCGGATGGGTGAGCACCGCGCCGCCGGAGAGCGAGGCCCACACGTCGTCGGCCTCGACGTCCTCGTCGGTCAGGTCGCTGATGCGCATCAGGAAGGGCGGCAGTCCGATATGGGCGACCCACCAGTTGTCCTCCAGTCCGGCCGCTGCCCGGCTCGTACATCACGCCGACCACGAAGCCGCGCGGCAGGTCCTCGGCGACGATCTGGTCCGGCGCGGGATCGAACGGGCGCGCGTCGAGCGCGAGGCGCTCGATCACCGCCACGTCGTTCACCGCGTCGATCGCCCCGGCCACCAGCCGCGCCAGCTCGGCCGGGTCGGCCTCGCCCGGGTCGAGGAATTTCAGGTTGCCCAGCGCGAAGCCGGGGTCGCTGCGCAGCGGGAAGGCGAGATCGGCCACGTCGCCGGAGGGCAGGCCGCGTTCCGGGCGGCGGATCACGCGCAGGAAGAACGCCGGCTCGCCCAGATGGATCAGCCAGATGTCCTGGCCGTCATCGGCGAATTCCGGCCACGAATAGAGGCGTCCGACCAGTATCTCGGCCATGGCGCATCCCTGACAGATGCCGGCCGCGATGGCAAGCGGCGCCTCGGCGCGTGCATGGCGCGCCGTTTCATCGTGTAATGGCCCCACACCGGTGGGAGAGCCAGCATGAAGATCGAGCCCCAGATCGCCGCCTTCGCCGACGAGCTCGTCGCCATCCGGCGCGACATCCACGCCCATCCCGAGCTGGGATTCGAGGAGGAGCGGACGAGCGGCCTGGTGGCGCGGAAGCTGAAGGAATGGGGGCTGGAGGTCGCCACCGGCATCGGCAAGACGGGCGTCGTGGGCACGATCCGGGTCGGCAACAATCCGCGCGCCATCGGGCTGCGCGCCGACATGGACGCGCTGCCGATGGACGAGGCGAACGCGTTCGACCATCGCAGCCGCAACGCCGGCCGCATGCATGCCTGCGGCCATGACGGGCACACCACCATGCTGCTGGGCGCCGCGCGCTATTTGTCCGCGACGCGCGGTTTCGACGGCACGGTGCACCTGATCTTCCAGCCGGCGGAGGAGGGCCGCGGCGGCGCGGCGGCGATGATCGCGGACGGGCTGTTCGACAAGTTCCCGTGCGACCAGATCTTCGGCATGCACAACCGGCCCAAGCTCGAAATTGGCAAGTTCGCCATCCGGCCCGGGCCGCAGATGGCCGGCGGCGCGCTGTTCGACATCCGGATCACCGGCAAGGGCGCGCACGGGGCGCGGCCGGAGACCGGCATCGACCCGGTGATCATCGCCACGCAGATCGTCTCCGCCCTGCAGAGCGTGGTGGCGCGCAACGTGGCGCCCCTCGATTCCGCGGTGGTCTCGGTGACGCAGATGCACGCCGGCGACGCCTACAACGTGATCCCGCAGGAGGCGGTGCTGCGCGGCACGATCCGCGCCTTCCGGAAGGAGACGATGGCGCTGGTCACCGAGCGCGTCGAGACCATCTCCGCCGGCATCGCGCGCACGCTGGGCGGCAGCGCGGCGGCCGACGTGCGGATCGTGTTCCCGCCGCTGATCAACGACCGGGACGCGGTCGGCTTCTTCGCCGACGTGGCGTCCGCGATCGTGGGGCCCGAGAACGTCAACCGCGACGGGCCCTACGTCATGGCCTCGGAGGATTTCTCCTACATGCTGGAGAAGGTGCCGGGCGCCTTCATCAATATCGGCAATGGCGGGGGCGAGGGCGGGTGCGAGGTGCACAACCCCGGCTACGACTTCAACGACGAAATCCTGACGCTGGGCGCCACGCTGTGGTCGCGGGTGGTGGAGACGCGGCTCGCCAAGCCGGCGGGCTGAGCGCGGCCGGCCGGCGCTACATCGGCTTCTGGAACTTGAGCACGAACTCGTCGACCTTGCCGCGCATGCGGAACACGACGACGTTGCGCGGATCGTCGGGGTGGCGCAGGAAATTTCCCTCGCTTACCAGCTTGAAGCCCGCCGCCTCCACCT
Organism: uncultured Alphaproteobacteria bacterium; assembly: GCA_963826605.1. GTDB lineage: Bacteria > Pseudomonadota > Alphaproteobacteria > MPNO01 > DASWLB01 > CAWGHZ01. The sequence continues at coordinate 121,231 of CAWGXN010000001.1, read as the reverse complement.
CGCGGCGCAGGCTCGCCTCGGCGATGCGGTGGTACTTTTTCCCCACCGTCGCGTCGTCCTCGGGCCGGGCCGCGTGGTCGGCCACCACCAGGTAGCCGCCGGGCCTGAGCGCGGCGAAGAGCGCGCGGTTCATCTTCGCCCGGTCGACATCCATGAAGGTCGTGTCGTGATAGGCGAAGAAGAAGGTGATCAGGTCGAGCGGCGGCAGGCCGGCGGCCGGATCGCCGAAAGGCCGGGTCTGCGCGGCGGCGTGGCGCATGGCGGGCGTGGCGAGCCGGGCCCGGAACTTGTCGGAGGGCTCGGGCGCTTGGCCCCACACTCGGCCGGTGGGGCCGACCGAGCGGGCCATCAGCTCAGTCGAGTAGCCGGCGCCCGCCCCCATGTCGAGCACCTTCCAGCCGGTCTTCGCCCCGGTGAACTCGAGGAGCTCGAGCGCGTCGCGCCGCGCGTCGTTGGCCCGGTCGGCCGCGCTGCGGTCGGGCGCCGCCAGGATCTTGGCGTAGTCCTGGGCGCGGGCCGCGCCCGGCGCGGCGACGAGGACGCCGGCGAGGCCGACGAGCGCAACGACAAGCGAGACGACGGGGACGTGAGCCGGCCGGATGACGAGCCGCATGGGGTTCCTCCGCTTGGGCCGGACCGCCCGGCCAGCCCCGATCTTGCCCGATTTTGCGCCGCGACTGCGCGCCTTTTCTTAACGGGGAAGCGCGAGTATCCTCCGCGCCCCTGTGGACAGGGTTGTGGACGGGCTGTGGACCGTTTCGAATGACTTCGTATCTCGACCAGTATCGCACGCAGGGCTACGCCGTCGTCCGCGGCGTGTTCGCGCCGTCCGAGGTAGCCGAGCTCGCCGCCGCCTTCGACCGCGCCCATGCCGCCGCGCTCGCCCATCCGAAGAGCTTCCGCCACGGCAATTTGATGTATCGGCTGGCCGACGACGCGAAGCTCGGCCGCATCGTGCGGCTGGTGCAGTGGCCGTCCTACGAGGACCCGACCTTCCAGCGCTACCGCACCGACCGGCGCGTCGGTGACATTTTGGCGCCGCTGATCGGGCGCGACGTGAAGCAGATCATCAACCAGCTCCACTGGAAGCCGAAGGGCGCGGCGATGGCCGAATTCGGCTATCACCAGGACATACGCTTTCGCCGGCCGCGCACCGCCTATCGCGATCCGGCGGTGAACTACGTGCAGACCGGCATCGCAATCGACGCGCACCGCGCCGCCACCGGCGCAATGACCGTGCTGCCGGGAAGCCACCTTCTGGGCGAGCTCGACATGCCGGGCCGGGGCGCGGTCATGCAGACGGCGATGGACGATTCCGAGCTCGCCCGGCTGGGGCTCGATGCGGCCAAGGTCGTGCCCTTGGAGATGGAGCCGGGCGACGTCGCGCTGTGGCACCTGCATCTGCTGCACGGCTCGGGGCCGAACGACGCCGCGCCCGACCGCCGGTTCTACATCAACGGCTATGTCCGCGCGTCCGCCTGCGACCGGGGCGAGTGGGCCTTCCGCGACGGTCAGCCCTGCGCGCTGGGCGCGCCGGTGCTGGTGCATTACGACGACCTCTACGCCCGGCCCGAGCCGCACTACGTGGATTAGCCCGGCCTTTCGTGCCGGCCGGCTCTGTGCCATCAATGGGCGATGGCGACCCCCGACCCGATGGCGCCGGTGCGCGACTCCGTGGCGCGGCTATGCGCCCGCTTCCCCGGCGAATACTGGCGCGCGCTGGACCGCGAGCGCGCCTACCCCGCCGAGTTCGTGCAAGCCATGACCGAGGCCGGGTTCCTGTCCGTGCTGATCCCCGAATCCTATGGCGGCGGCGGCGGCGACATCGCGATGGCCGGGGCGATCCTCGAGGAGGTGCACCGGTCGGGCGGCAACGGCGCGGCCTGCCATGCGCAGATGTACGTGATGGGCACGCTGCTGCGCCACGGCTCGGACGCGCAAAAGGAGCAGTACCTGCCGGCCATCGCATCGGGCGCGCTGCGCCTGCAGGCGTTCGGCGTGACCGAGCCGACGAGCGGCACCGACACGCTGGGCCTCAAGACCACCGCCACGCGCGACGGCGACGGCTACGTCATCTCGGGCCAGAAGGTGTTCACCTCGCGCGCCGAGCATTCCGACCTGATGCTGCTCCTCGCCCGCACCGCCCCGGCGGGCGAAGGGCGCGCACGCACGGCCGGCCTCTCGGTCTTCCTGGTCGATCTGCGCGACGGCGCGCGGCAACGGGCTGGAGATCCGCCCGCTGCGCACCATGATCAACCACGCGACCACCGAGATCTTCATGGACGGGCTCGCGCGTGCCGGCCGCCGGCCTGGTCGGCGAGGAAGGGCGCGGCTTCCGCTACGTGCTGGACGGGATGAACGCCGAGCGCATCCTGATCGCCAGCGAGTGCCTGGGCGATGCGCGCTGGTTCATCGCCCGCGCCGCGGCGTACGCGAAGGAGCGCGTGGTGTTCGGCGCGCCCGATCGGGCGGAATCAGGGTGTGCAGTTCCCGATCGCCGATTCCTACGCGAAAACCGAGGCGGCGGCGCTGATGGTGGCCAAGGCCGCCGCGCTGTTCGACGCGGGCGAGCCCTGCGGGGCCGAGGCCAACATGGCGAAGCTGCTCGCCTCCGAAGCGTCGTGGCAGGCGGGCGATACCTGCCTGCAGACCTTCGGCGGGTTCGGCTTCGCCGAGGAGTACGACGTCGAGCGCAAGTTCCGCGAGACGCGGCTCTACCGCACCGCGCCGATCTCGACGAACCTGATCCTCGCCTATATCGCCGAGCACGTGCTCGGCCTGCCGCGATCCTACTGAGGAGGCCGCCATGCCGCCGACGATGGCCGAGACCTGGACCCGCTGGGAACGGGCCGCGAAGAACGACGCCTACCCATTCACCTTCTGCCCCTATGAGGACGCCAAGCAGGTGGTCGAGCAGGCGATCCCGGTGTTCGACACGGACCCGGACGCCTTCACGCGCGGCTTCCTGGCCGCGGGCGAGCCGCACGAGGCCGCGGCGCGCGCCGCCGAAGCGAAGGGCGACGCCAATGGCGGCCCAGGCCGCTTGGCTGCGCGCCTATGGCTGCTATCGCATGGCGCGCTTTCCCTGCATGAAGACCGACAACCAGCGGGCGGCCTACCGCAAGTCGCAGCACTGCGTGCTGGAAGCGGCGAAGTACGACCCGATCCCTCCGGAGCGCATCGAGATGCCCTTCGCCGGCCGCGCCGGCGAGGGCGACAAGGTCATCGCCTATCTGCGCCGGCCGAAGGGCGTGGCGAAGCCTGCCGTGCTGGTCGCCTGGGCGGGGATCGACACGTTCAAGGAGGAGTGCCTGCACCGCACCGCGCCGTTCTTCGACGCGGGGCTCGCGATCCTGATGATCGACATGCCCGGCACCGGAGACTCCCCGGTCCTGGGCTCGACGGACGCCGAGCGCCAGTGGGACGCCGTGTTCGACTGGATCGCCCGCCAGCCCGACCTCGACGCGGGCCGCGTCGGCGGGTGGGGCGGCAGCTTCGGCGGCTACTGGGCGACCAAGGTGGCGCACACCCATGCCGACCGGTTCCGCGCGGTGATCAGCCAGGGCGGCGGCGCGCACCTGGTGTTCACGCGCGAGCAGATCGAGCGCGCCCAGAAGAACGGCCTGCCCTGGGGCCAGTCGGAGAGCCGCGCCAACGCCTTCGGTAAGGGAAGCCACGCCGAGTGGATCGACTACGCGCCCCGCCTGTCGCTTCTGGACCAGGGCGTGCTCGACCGCGACTGCACGCGGCTTCTGTGCCTCAACGGCGACCGCGACCCGATCGCGCCTATCGAGGACTACTACCTGGTGCTGCAGCACGGGCGGCCCAAATCCGCGCGCTTCGTCGCGGGGGGTGGGCATATGGGCCGGCCGCTCGACGGCAGCCCCGACCCGACGACGGACATCATGCTCGACTGGATGACGCGCGAGCTGGGGGTATAACGCCGTGGAACAGCGCGTCAGCCTGATCACGCTGGGCGTCGCCGACCTCGCGCGCAGCATCGCGTTCTACGAGGCGCTCGGCTGGACGCGGTCGATGCGCAATGCCGAGGGCGTCGCGTTCTTCCAGTGCGGCGGCATGGCGGTTGCGCTCTGGCCGCGGACGGAGCTGGCCGGAGATGCCGGGATCCCGCCAGAAGGCTCCGGCTTTTCGGGGATCGCGCTGGCCCAGAACGTGCGGGCGCGCGAGGAGGTTGACGAGGTGCTGGCCGAAGCCGTCACCGCCGGCGGATCGCTGATCCGAGCCGCCGCCGAAGCGTTCTGGGGCGGCTATCAGGGCTATTTCGCCGACCCGGACGGCCATTTGTGGGAAGTGGCCTGGAATCCCGGCTTCGCGATCGGCGCGGACGGCGGGATCACGCTGCCCGCGTGACCATCGCGCCCTCCGGACGCTGCGACCGCACCCTGGCGAGCGGGCTGAGGTTGAACCAGGCCCGCAGCCGGGCACGCAGCGCGCGCGGGCCGATCGCCTCGAGCCGCCCGTCCTCCAGCGCGCGGCCGAGCGCCAGGTCGCCACGCACGATGTAGATCAGGTCGCGCACGGTGACTGTCAGATACAGATCGACCTCGTGGCCCGGATCCTCGAGGCAAAGTTCGACCTCGCCGCCGCGGTTCACGAACCACCAGTATCGCTTGGCCTTCGGCTGGTCGGGGAACTCGAACCGCACCACCGCTCCGCCCGGCCCGAACGCCTCCGCGTCGACGCTGCGCTCCAGCGACCAGGCCAGCAGGCTGACATCGACTTCGCCATCGGCAAGCTGGCGGCGTGTCCAGCGTTGGCCCCACACGCCGAGAGCGACGACCACCGGCACGAACTCGCTGCCCGACGGCGTCAGGTGATAGGCCCAACTCTTGCTGCCGGTCGCACGCTTGCCGCTCCACCACCCCCTCGGCCTCCAGCTCCTTCAGCCGGCGCGAGAGAAGCGTCGGCGACATGGTGGGCACGCCGCGCTGCAGCTCGGAAAAGCGCGATGCGCCGGCGGCGAGGTCGCGCAGGATCAGCGGCGTCCACCGCTCGCAGAAGAGCTCGGCCGCCTTGGCGACAGGACAGAACTGCCCGTAGCTTTTCATCGGCACCTCCCGTTCCAGGTGGCAAGCGTAACGGGGCCCCGACGCTTGCGATACTACACTTCGTGGACTGTCTCGCCTGGCCCGGCCGTGGTTCGCTGCCCGGACTGCGATGGACCATTCTTGACAGGAGGCCACCATGAGCACGACCACCGATGCGATCCTCGCCCACCACCAGGCTGCGGCGCGCATGTGGGGCGCGGGCGGCCACGCCTACGACAATGTCAGCTTCGCGATCTCGGACGCGTTGGCGCACGCGGCACAGCGGCTGAACGCACGGCCCGGGCAGGACATCCTGGATGTGGCGACCGGCACCGGTTGGTCGGCGCGCAACGCGGCCCGGGCCGGGGCGCGCGTCACGGCGGTCGACATCGCGCCCGAGCTTCTGGACGCGGCCAGGGCGCTGTCGGCGCATCTGGACATCGCGTTCCGCCAGGCGGACGCCGAGCGCCTGCCCTTCCGCGACGCGCAGTTCGCGGGGGTCATCTCGACGTTCGGGGTGATGTTCGCCGAAAACCAGGCGCAGGCGGCGCGCGAGCTGGGCCGCGTCTGCCGTAAGGGCGGCCGGCTCGCCCTCGCCACCTGGGCGCCGGACGGCGCGGTCGCGGAATTCTTCGGCGTGCTGGCGAAATATTCCGATGCGCCGCCGCCCGCCGCCTCGCCCATGGCGTGGGGCGATCCGGATCACGTGACGAAACTTCTGGGCGACGATTTCGCCCTCAAGTTCGAGCGCGGCGTGAGCCACGCCTATCACGACGACGAGGACGACATCTGGAACTGGTACGCGAGCGGGTTCGGCCCGGTTCGCATGCTCGTCGACAGCCTCGATCGCGGACCGCCGCGCCGCGCTGAGGCGCGACGTCGACGCCTATCACGCCCATTACATGACGCCGGCGGGGCTCGACGTCGCGCGCGAATACCTGGTGGTGCTGGGCGTGCGGCGTTGAGGGGCTATTGAGTATACGGTCCCGGCCCGCTCCCCCTCCCGGCCACCCATATCAGGATACTGACGTTGGGTGGTCGGGAGGGGGAGTGGGCCGGCGCGATTCCGCATGAGCGGAAGATGCTTCAATTCCCGCCGATCGGATGCCAGGTGCAGGCGCCGACGCCGCCATCGACCAGAATGTCCGCGCCGTTGATGTAGGACGCGCCGGAGGAGGCGAGGAACACCGCGACGTTGGCGATCTCCTCGCACTCGCCGGCGCGGCCCATCGGCACGTTCGGGACCAGCCCTTCGCCGATCTCGGTCTGGCGCGGGTCCTCGCCCGTCCAGAAGCGGCGCGTCGCCGGCGACTTGATGATGCCGGGGCTGATCGAAATGGCACGGATGTTGAAGGGCGCGCCCTCGGCCGCGAGCATGCGGGTGAGGCCCATCACCCCCGCCTTGGTCGCGCCATGCGCCGAGGTGCGCAGCGGCAGGAACTCGGTATGTCCCGAGATCGAGGCGGTGTTGAGGATCAGCCCGCCGCCGCGCGCCACGAGGTGGGGCCAGACGGCGAGCGTCGTGACGAACGGCATGGTGAGCTCGTATTTCAGCGTCTCGTTCCACGCCTCGACGGTCGACTGGCCGAACGGGCCGAGCGCGCGGAGCGCGCCCGCATTGTTGTAGAGCACGTCGATGCCGCCGAACGTCGCGACGGCTTCCTTCGCCCATTTTTCGGCGTTGGCGAACTCCGAGAGGTCGAGCGGCTGCATCGAGCGCATGGCGCCGCCCGCCGCGATGACGAGTCGCACCGTCTCCTCGGCTTCGTCGGATTTCACATCGCAGCCGAACACCAGGGCGCCCTCGCGCGCGAATGCGAGCGCCGCGGCGCGCCCCTGCCCGCCCGCCGTGCCGGAGATCAGCACGACCTTGTCGCGAAGTCCGTCCATGGAACCCTCCCTCGGATACCTATGGCTCGAAGGTGATCAGTCCGATGCCGGTGGTCATCGGCGCGTAGTAGCCGCGATGGATGCGGCGTGCGGCCGGGCCCATCGCGCCGCGCATCACGAGCCACATGATCAGCTCGACAGCCTCGGCGCCCGCCTCGACCATCAGCCGATGGTGGGTGATCTCGCAGAGCGATTGGGGGTCGCGCTCCAGCCGGTCGAGGAAATCCCGGTCGAACGCTTCGTTCATGTAGCCGAAGCGCGGGCCGTTGAGCTGGTGCGACATCCCGCCGGTGCCGACCACGACCACCCTGGTGTCCTGCGGATAGGCGGCGACGGCGCGTGCGATCGCCTCGCCCAGCCGCCAGCAGCGCCGCGCCGTGGGCAGCGGGTGCTGCACCACGTTGACCTCGAGCGGCACCACCGCGACCGGCCAGTCTGGCATGTCGGGGGCAGGCGCGTGCGGGAAGCACAGATTCATCGGCACCAGGAAGCCGTGCTCGAGCCCCATCTCCTGGCACACGGTGATGTCGAACTCGTCATAGACGAGCTGCTCGCACAGATGCCACGAGAACGCGGCGTCGCCGCGCAGGTCGGGCAGCGGCCGGCGGCCGAACCCCTCGTCGGCGATGAAGTAGCTGTCGGCCGCGCCGACGGCGAAGGTCGGGTACTTGTCGAAGAAGAAGTCGCCGCCATGGTCGTTGTAGACGATGATCGCGACGTCGGGCCTGAGCGCGGCCAGCCATTCGCGCACCGGCGCGAACATGTCGTCGAGCGGCGCCCATTCCGGGGCGCGCATCCGCTTGCGGTCGTACGCAACCCCGACCGAAGGGACGTGCGACGTGCCGATGCCCCCGACCAGCCGCCCCATCAGGTGGCGCCGCCGACATTGCGCGTCGCGAGGAACTGGTCGAGCGTCTCGCCGCGCTGCTGGGCGCCGATCTCGTAAAGCCCGATGCCGGTGGCCCCGCCCAGCTTGAGCAGCATGTAGATGTTGGCGCCGCCCTTGATCAGCCCGAGGAAATCGCGCGTGCGCACCAGCGCCTGCTCGTCCGTCGTCAGGCCGAAGCGGCTCATGTAGCCCGCCTCGTCCGCCTTGAAGGCGGCGCGTGCCGCGTCGGTCGTCAACGACATGCAGAACTTGTTGAGCCGATAGCCGCGGCGCGACAGCTCCCCGTCGAACACGTAGGTGTCCGGGATGGGATGGGCGCGGTCGCGCTGCTCGGCCATCGGCGCGTCAGTCGTTGCCATAATCGTGGTCGGGGTAGTTGGTCTCGCCCAGCTTCCAGTAGCCGCGCGTGTGGACGTGGTCTGGCGCGACGCCGCGTTCCTTCAGAAGATGGGACCGGATGCGGCGCATGGCGGCGGCCTCGCAGGCGATCCACCAGTAGGTGCCGGCCGGCACGTCGAGGTCGCGCACCGCCTGTTCCAGCAACAAGCCGGGCTGGGTGCGCTGCCCCCCTGCCATGCGGTGCAGCCAGGTCGGGCTCGCCGCGGCGGTCGGGCTGAGGGGCCGCTCCTCGGCGGCGTCCTCGATCTCGCAGAACACGGTCGCGCCGGCGCCGGCGGGCAGCGCCTCGAGGATCGTGCCCGCCGCCGGCATCGCCGTGTCGTCGGCGACGATCACGAGGTGGCGTAGATCCTCCGGGAGGTCCCAGCCGCCGCCCGGCCCGGCGATGTGCAGCGGATCGCCGGGCTTCGCCTTGGTCACCCATTCGGCGGCGATGCCGTCGCCATGCAGCACGAACTCGCAGTCGAGCGTGCGCGCGGCGGCATCGAAGCGCAGGGGCGTATAGGTGCGCGATGGCGGGCGCGGCGCGCCGGGCGGCATGGCGTCGCGCGCGGCCACCTTCTCGCCCGGCGGGGCGAACACCAGCTTCATGTGCGCGCCGGGGCGCGGCGGGGTGAACTCGGCCAGCTCGTCGCCCGCGAAGGTGACGCCGATCACGCGCGGCGTGAGGCGCGCGATGCTGCGCACCGTCACCGGGCGGGGCGGCGGGCGCTGGCGCCGCGGGGGGGCGGCCGGGGCCGCGGTGTCTCGTGCCGAATTGGCCATGACGTTCTCCGGAATGATCGAGGGGACCGTGGCGCAGTCCTGATCTAGCGCCTCGGCGGACGGTTTTCCACCCCTTCGGGGCCGGGCGGTTGACCCTGCGGGCCGTGCGGCCTAGCGTCGGGACGGTCGTGAGGAGCAAGGGAGCGAGAGCGATGAAGCGGTTGGCGGCGGTGTTGGTGGCAGGGCTTCTGGGTTGCGGCCAGGCAGCCGCCGCTTCCGGGCCGGTCTACAACGCGCCGGTCTACAACCCTGCAACCAAGAGCTATTTCGAGCTGTTCTTCCCGGACAAGGCGGTGGCCGGGGCGGGCCGGTCGGCCCGCAGCTTCACCTGGGGCGAGGCGAACGAGGTGGCGCGGGCGCAGTTCTACAAGGGCGCGCGGGGCCGGCTCGCCGTCGTCCGGACGCGCGCGACCAACGATTTCCTGATCGAGACCTTCCGGCCCGACCGGCCCGCCTGGATCGGGTTGCGGTTCCGCTGCGACGTGCGCGTGCTGCAATGGGTGAACGGCACGATCTGGCCCCTGACGAACTACGCGAACTGGGGGCCCGCGTGGAACGTGGCGGGGCCCGAGCCCTACGGGTCCGGCCGGACGGGTTGCGGCCAGGGCGGCGGCGGATCGCTGCCGGTGCATTACTGGGGCGGCGCCGGCCGGTTCAAGTGGAACGCCAACGGGCCGGGGCAGCGCTTTCCGCTGCTGTTCGTCGAGTTCCCGACCGGCCACAAGTAGCGGGCGCGTCAGCGCGTCTCGCCGCCGGGCACGCGGCGGAACTGGCTGGGCCCGCCGACGGCCGCAGCCCGCCGCGCGGGCACGGGAGCGCCGCGGAAGCCGGCCGCCGGCGACGCGGCCGGCACCTCCTCCACAGGCGGCGGCTTGGCCAGCTCGCGGGCGGCGATGGCCCGACAGATCACCGAGAACGAAAAGAGGTGCCAGAGCAGATCATAGAATTCCAGCGACAGGAACGCCCCGCCGACACAATATCCGACGAGCGATGTCTGCGTCATGGCCGCCAGGTCGCGCAGCCAGTAGAGATCCGGCCGATCGCGGGTTCTGCGGACCACTAGCTTGCAATAGTGCATAGCGAGCCAAATGATGCAGATGAACAGCGCAAAGCCCGGGATGCCCTGGGACTGGAGCGTCTCGAAATAGATGCTGTGCGCGACATTGATGCCCTTGTTCGGAATGAAGCTCTCGGGCGTCAGCGAATACTTCCACAGGCTCGGCAGGTTGGGGAGCTTGAAGCCCCCGCCAAAGGGATGGTCCCGCACGAAGTTGAGCGCGAAATACCAATGGTTGAGGCGCTCCTCCGCCGAATTGTCATCCTGGTAGGTTTCGACCGTCTGCAGGCGTTCCGTGTACTGGCCTGGCATGAAACGGAACGCCGCGCCGAACGCGATGAGCACGAACAAGGTCAGCGAGATCCGGTGGCGCGACTTCAGCGACATGTACAGAAGCATTGCGGCGAGCCCCAGGAACGCACCGCGCGAGTAGGACCCGAACACCGCCAGGAAGAAGAACGGGTAGCCGCATATGAGCCCGCGCCGGATCCAGCGGTTCTGCGCCTGAAGCTGCAGGTACCGCAGGAGCGGCACCACGGTCAGCAGCGCGAGCGCCAGGGCGTTGTTCTCCATGATGATGCTGCCGTCTGGTCCGAAGAGGCGCGTATGGCCGCCATGAATGATGGTGCTGATCCCGCCGCGCAGCGCGAAATAGCCGAGCGACGCGACGATGACCCAGGCGAGCCAGGTAACCTTCCGCCGGTCCTGCATGATCAGGATCGTGAGGAGTGAGAACGCGATGACTTTCACGTCCTGCAGCCACTCCACGTACGCACCCGCCCGATTGTACGAAAATGGCTCGGTGATCGTGATCCAGACCGCCATCAGGATCATCAGCCAGCAGAGCGCATAGGGCGGCATCTTTTTCGAGCCGCTCGACATCAGCCAGGCGGCAAAGGTGACCGCCCCGGCGATCATTGCGACCGGCAGGCCCCGCATGAACCCATAGGTCAGGTTCTGCGGATACATGTATGAAATCCACGAATACAGGAGGACGCCCACTTCGGGCCGCACAAGGACGGCGGGAAGGGCCCCGAAAAACACCAGCGACAGGAGAATGCTTCTCAGCATCGGTCAGCGGCTTCCGATGGGCGCGGATCGCGCTTGGCGGCGCCCGCCTGCACAGGACACATCGATCTCGCTGCGCACCATATCGTCCGGCAAAGGCAATGTACACAAACCGCAGGGTGGGCCGCCTTGCCCCCGCAGGCGCCCAGAGGAAGTGTCACCCCCGCCCCCTTTCCGACCGGTGAACGCGCGAGACGGGGAATTGGCGAGCTGCGCGGCGCGAAAAGGCTCCTGCCCCGCTCTGGGTATTCAGTCCCGCCCGGGCACGGAGCGCGCTTCGGCAAACTCCAGCGGGCTGTTGAAGCGCGAGTTCCAAGGGACTGCAGGACACTTCGTGCGAACGTCACCATCGGGCCTGTCCCCTGCGGTCCCTGCCGTCGCGCCCTACCCGACCCGCGCCCGCCCCGGAGCGGCCGTCTCGATGCCGCTCGCATGGAACGAGTTCGGCGCCGCGATCGGTCCGGACTATTTCACTGTTCAGAAGGCGTCTTGCCGGCTGGCGAACCTCCATTCCGACCCCTTGGTCAGCGGGTCACGCACCCTGCCAGCGGGGCGATGTCGCGCATCCGGCGGACCAGCACCGGGATGCGCTCGGCGGCGTAGCAGCGCGCCGGCGACCAGTTCCGCGGCGCCGGCAGGATCGCTGCGATGCCGGCGGCCTCGCGTGGCGTCAGCTTGTCGCCGGCTTGGCGTAATAGCGCCGCGCCGCGATCGCGACGTCGAATGCGCCACGGCCGGTCTCGACCAGGTTGAGGTAGAGCTCCATGATGCGCAGCTTGCCGAGGATCAGCTCGACCGTCGGCGCGAGGCGCCGTTGGGCAGGAGCTCGCCCTTGATCGCCGGCAACCCCGTCGGCGTCAGCATGCTCAGCCCCGGGTGTCCTTTCACCAACGCGGAACGGATGGCGGCGAAGTCGCCCCTCGCCACTGCCGCCAATAACACCGCGAAAGCGCGCGCCGGCGCGCTCGCCTGCGCAGCGGGCCCGGTAAGCGGGGTGCCAGCCGGTATCGGCAGCTGTGCATTGGCGCCAGAGCTCTGAGCCCCGGCAAGCGCCAAACAGACAAGCACGGCCATCAGCAACAAGGATTGACGACGCACTGCTAGCCCTCTACTTCGCCTGTCACCTGGGCCCGGTCGCGCGTACCGCCCGCCGGTCAGGCGCGCAAGTCTCTAAAAGCCGTGGCCGAGCTGTCACACGCCACTGCGAGCCAGACCTATGGTACCTCAATCCCGTGCTAGCGCGGGCAACGGAGGCGAGGTTGCCCACGCCGGAGAGCGCCAAGGAGCACAGCCGCGAGCAATCACGCGGCCTCGACCACGTCGGCCCCCTCGATCGTTCGCTCGGCGGGAAAGCGCAGCGTGACGGTGGTGCCTCGGCCGGGCTCGCTGTCGATCTCCAGCGTCGCCCCATGTAGCGCCACGAATTTATGGACCAGATAGAGGCCGAGGCCGGTGCCTTCGTGGGTTCGGGCGAGCGAGCCGTCTGCCTGGTAGAACGGCTCGGTGAGGTGCGGCAGATGCTCGGCCGGGATGCCGATGCCCGTGTCGGCGACGCGGAGCGCGAGGCTTCCGTCCTCGTCGCGCATGGCGGCAAGCGACACGCTACCACTCTTGGGGGTGAACTTGATGGCATTGGCCAGCAGGTTGAGCAAGCTCTGCTTGATCATGCGCTCGTCGCCCATGAGCTGGGCCAAGCCCGGCGGCAGCTCCGCATTCAGGCGTAGCCCCGCCTGCTCCGCCCGGCTTCCGACGATGCGAAAACAGGCCTCGGCGATCTCGGCCAGATCGAGCGGTTGTTCGTTGATCTCGATCTTTCCCGCCTCGATCTTGGACACGTCGAGGATGTCGTTCACCAGATCTCGCAGGTGCGAGCCCGAGTCGCGGATGTCCTTGGCGTAAGCCACATAGTGCGGATCGCCCACCGGGCCGAACACCTCCTCGCACATCATTTCGGAGAAGCCGATGATCGCGTTGAGCGGCGTCCGCAGCTCGTGGCTCATGTTGGTCAGGAATTCGGACTTGGCGCGGTTCGCGGCCATGGCCTCCTCCGTGGCGGCGACCTGGGCGGCCAGCGCCCGGCGCCGCTCGCTTACGTCGCGGAAGGTGAAGATCAGCACGCGCCGCGCCTCGCGCGCGGTGTGGCGCGCGTGCCGGGCCGAACGGATGTTCGAGGTCGATACAACCAGCTCGACCGCGACCGGCGCGCCGGCCGCCACCTCCAGCTCGATCTCGCACGGTGCGGCGAAGCGCGCCGGCACCGCCTCCCCGGCGTCGAGCGCGGCTGCGAGTTCGGCGGGAAGCGGCAACACCTCCTGGATGGGAGCCCCGACGGCGCCCTCGGGCGGACGATTCAGCATCTGTCCGGCACTGCCGTTGAACATCTCGATGACGCCGCTCGGATCCGTGATGGCGATGCCGTCGAAGGAATCCTCGATCACCCCGCGCAGCATGGCGCCCTTGGACAGCACCTCCATGCCCTGGACCAGCAGCTCGCGTGCCTGCCGTTCCAGGGCGCCGATGACATTGGCGCCGAAGCACAACGTGACAGCGAGAATCCACGGCGTGAGATCGACGCTGACGGGCCACATGCCCTGTATACCGAGCGCGGCGCCGTAGGACGCGGCGGCACTGCCCAGCACCGCGGCCGCGCCCCAGCGCCAGGAGCGGCGGGCGAAGACGGGGCCGAGCCCCAGAGCAAGGAGCAGCGCCACCGCGAGCACGGCCCAACGCTGCATCGCATGGATCGCCCGCCCCTGCACCAGCAATTCATAGGCGAGCGCCTGGACAACCGGCCCGGGCAGCGACCGGTAAAGCGGCACCGCGAGCCGGTCTCCCAGCTCGACCGCCGTCGCCCCGACGATCACCGCCTTGCCTGCCAGGGCGCGCGGGTCGAACTGACCGGCGAGCACGTCGGCGAAGGAGAGGACCGGCACGCTGTCCGCCGCAATACCGTAATCGATGAAGAATGGGCCGGCCGCGCCGCTCCGCCCGGCCAGGGCCGCGGCGAGGCTCGGAACGCGCACCCCTGCGATCACCTCGCCCTGCAGCGCGCGCCTCACCAGACCGTCCGTATCGGGCCGGACCGTGACCGAGGCGAGCCGCGCCGATGCACGGAGGGCTGCAAACGGCCGCGTGACATAAAGTGCGTCGTCCGGCTGCGGCACGCCGGACGCCTTCTGACGGAAGACCGGAAGGATGATGCTCTTCCCGCCCGCGGCGACGGCGCCGGCAAGCGCCTTGTCGGCATCCGGCGTCGAGCGCGAGGAAAAATCGATGTCGAGCGCGATCGTGCGCGCTCCGGCCGCGCGCAGCCGGCGGATCAGCTCCGCGTGCAGCGTGCGCGGCCACGGCCAGCGGTCGAGCGCGGACAGGCTCTTGGCGTCGATCGCCACGACGACCACCCCGCCCGTCGCGGCGCGCGGCAGAAGTTCGAACCGACCGTCCATCAGCTCGCGCTCGACCACATTGGTGGCGCCGAACAGGTACAGGACCGCCGAAACGCCAAAGGCGAAGAGGGAAGGCACGAGCGGCTTCATCGTACGGCCCCGCGCGAGCGGCTTAGGATGGGCCCGCGGATCGTGCGAGCCTGCGGCCGAATGCTTTCACTTTGGTTTAGCGCCCGTGGCCGTGGCCGATGCCATTACCTCCACCATGGGCGAGGGACGGCGTGGTCACGGCGGGGGCCGTCACGGCCGGGGCCGTCACGGCAGGCGTGGTCACGGCAGGCGTGGTCACGGCAGGCGTGGTCACGGCAGGCGTGGTCACGGCCGGGGCGGTGACGGTCGGGGCGGTGACGGCCGGGGCGGTGACGTGCGGATTGCCGACGGCCTGGCCCTGCGGCGTGCCGCCATGGCCGGGATTGGCAACCGGCGGAGCGACCGGAGCCGGGGCGACCGAGGCGGTGTCGGACACGACGATGGCCGGCGTGGTCGCAGCCGGGGCGGTGACGGCCGGGGTGGTCACGGCCGGGGCGGTGACGGCCGGCGTGGTCCAGCCGGGCTGACGGCCGGGGCGGTGACGTGCGGATTGCCGGCGGCCTGGCCCTGCGGCGTGCCGCCATGGCCGGGATTGGCAACCGGCGGAGCGACCGGAGCCGGGGCGACCGAGGCGGTATCGGACACGACGATGGCCGGCGTGGTCGCAGCCGGGGTCGTGACGGTCGGGGCGGTGACGTGCGGATTGCCGGCGGCCTGGCCCTGCGGCGTGCCGCCATGGCCGGGATTGGCAACCGGCGAAGCGACCGGAGCCGGAGCGACCGAGGCGGTATCGGACACGACGATGGCCGGCGTCGTCGCAGCCGGCGTCGTCGCAGCCGGGGTCGTGACGGCCGGGGTGGTGACGTGCGGATTGCCGGCGGCCTGGCCCTGCGGCGTGCCGCCATGGCCGGGATTGCCGGCGGCCGGGGTGGCAGGAGCAGAGGCGACCGCAGCGGCGTCGGTCGCCGCTGTCGTCACCGGCGGGGCCGAGTTGGTCACGACGACGGCCGGCGAGGTCTCGGCCGATGCCGCCACGTGCGGGTTGCCGACGGCCTGGCCCTGCGGGGTGCCGCCGTGGCCGGGATTGCCGGCGGCCGGGGTGGCGTCACCTTCGACTGGCGCGTGATTGTCGGCCGCGGCGCTTGTCGGCACCGGATCTGCGAACGCGGACGCGCCATCGCCGGCGGCACCGGGAGGGACCCTTTGGCCGGTCTGCTCGTTCGCGCCGTTCTGGCGATCCTTGCTGGCGGCACCGCTGTCCTGGGGCATGCCGACTGCCGCCGCCGGAATTGCCGCTGCACCCGCCTCGACGAACCCATTGGTGACCTGCGTAACGTCGACCATCTGCGGTCCGAGCGTGCGGGTGATCACCACGGACTGCGTGCTGCCCGCGCTCAGGCCGCTGGTCGGAAGCGCGATCGCGTGGTCGAGAGCCGGGGTTTCGTCGGCGCCGGCGGCCGCGTCACGCGACGGCGTGGCGGGCATGGCGGCGGCGTGCGGCGCGGATGCGGCCGCGGCAGTCGCCGAACGCCGCGCGTCCGCACCCGAGGGCGGCGCGGCATCGGAAGACGCCGTCTGCGGCGCATGGTCGCCCGCGCCCCCGGCGGCGGGGGTCGGGTCCGGTTCGGTGAGTTCTGCCTTTGACTTGCCCGTGCGCGGCACGATGGCGGTATGGCCGCGGTCGGTGATGGTCATGCGGCTGCCGCGCACCGCCGGGACGCGCGCGATCTGGCCCGGGCGGACCAGCGCGATGTCGGGCGCGAGCGACGAGGCCACCTGCACCGCGCCCCTCGTAACCTGAACGGCGCCGCCGTCGGGGCGCACCGTCACCGTGAAAGCCGTGCCCTTGACCACCGCGGCGAGGTAGGGCGTGTCAACCTCGAAATGGCGCGCCGGGTTGTGCTCGATGTCGAACAGCAGCGTGCCGAGCGTCTGGAGGAAGTCGGCGCCTTTGCCGGCCTGCCTGTCCGCCGGGACGGCGACGCGACTCGACGGCGCCACGGTCACGACATCCTTCCCGCTGGTGAGCACCGCGCGCCCGTCGGCGCCCGTTTCTATGGTTGTGCCCGGCGCGATGGCGAGGCCCTGCGTAATGTTCTGCCAGCCCTCGAGCCCGTGGCGCAGACGGGCCGAACCCGAGATCTGGGTCACGTGCCACGACCCGGCGGCTTCGCCGGCGCGGGCCGCCGGCACGCTGCCGCTCACCAACAGGAGAACCATCAGCCCGGAGGCGCGAGCGCAAGGACGGTCCGGCGGAAATGTCGAAAAATCGCGGGCACAGGCATCCTGGGTTCCTTTACTGCGCCTCCGGAGAAGCGCCTCGCATGGAAATTACGCTGTACCATTCGCCCCCTCTTCCCGATCCTTAAATAATCAGAACGCGTATTCAGTGCAAACGCTTTCGTTTTCAAATTAGATAAAGCTTTATGAGATATATTTATTAATTTGCCGCGTATTATTGCCGCCGCGAAACACCGCTTCCGCTCCGCCCGCCGATGGGCTATCGAATTGCCAAAATGGGGAGGGAGCGGTGAGCGTGCGTGGTGCGACGGCGGTGCTGCTGGCGGGGCTGGCAGGATGGGTCATCCCGGCGGCGGCCCAGCAGGCGCAGGCGCCGCGTTCGGCGGAGCCCGGCCAGATCGAGCGGCGCATCGAGCGGCCGGTCGGCCCGGTGGCGCCGCGGCCGGAGGTCGCGCCGGTCGCGCCCGGCCCGCAGGTCCGCATCACGGCTGCGCCCGGCACGTTCGTCCTCAGCGGCGTCGACATCGACGGCGCGACCGTCTATTCGCCCGACGCGCTGGCCAAACTTTACGAACCGCTCCTCGCGCGCCGCATCTCGCTGGCCGAGATCGAGGGTCTGCTGGCCGCCATTACGCGCAAGTACCACGCCGACGGGTACATCCTGTCGCACGCAGTCGCCCCGCCGCAAAAGGTCGAGCTCGGCATCCTGAAAATCCACGTGATCGAGGGCTATGTCGCCCGCGTCGTCGTCCCTGATGCGAGTGCGGAGCGCGGCGCCCTGTTGCGGGACTACGCGCGCCCGATCGTCGCCCAGCGCCCTCTCACCCAGGCCGTGCTCGAACGCCAGACCCTGCTGATGGGAGATCTGCCCGGCGTCACCGTACGCCCCGCGATCGTGCCGATCGACGAGGCGGCCGGTCGCTACGAGCTGCGCCTGGCCGTCACGCGCAAGCCGGTCGGTGGGGCGGTGGGGTTTGACAATCGCGGCACCGACGCGGTGGGCCCCCTCGAATCCTACGCATTGGTCCAGCTCAACGACCTCGTCGGAAACGACGATGCGACGCAGTTCACCTTCTTCACCGTGCCGAACCAGCCACGCGAGCTGCTTTACGGCGAGCTACGCCATGACGAGCCGATCGGCACCGACGGCGCCCGGCTCGCGCTCTCGGTCAGCCGAACCTGGGTGGACGCCGGCGACGACCTGCGCTTTTTCGACCTTAACAGCCACGCGCTCCGCGTCGGGGCGGAGCTTCGCTACCCGCTGATCCGTCGCCGGAAGCAGAGCCTCTATTTGACGGGCCAAACCTACTGGTCGGACAGCTACGAGGACGTGCTCGGCAGCAAGGCGTTCGCCGACCGCGTGCGCGCGATCGGGGCCGGCGCGCGCTTCAACGTGGCCGACGACTGGGGAGGCGACTCCACGGTCGGCGCCGGCCTGGTGGCCGGGCTGTCCGTTCTCGGCGCCTCGCGCGCCGGCGATATGCTCCTGTCCCGTCCACGCGGCACCGGCCACTTCCTCAAAGCGACCGTCGACGCCGCGCGCCAGCAGCAGATCGGCGGGCCATGGAGCGCCTACTTCGCCGCCACCGGCCAGGAGTCGAATGCGATCCTGCTGTCGTCCGAGGAGTTCGGCCTCGGCGGCGCGCGTTTCGGCCGTGCCTACGACCCCTCGGAGGTCACCGGCAGCCGCGGCGTTGCCGGCTCCCTGGAGCTGCGCTACGACGACTCGGTCCGGGCCGAAGGCGTGGCGGTCGGCTACCAGCTCTATGGCTTCGTCGATTACGGCGCGGTTTGGAACGCTCCCCCAGCCGGCGGTAGCGACCGTGACACGCTGGCCTCCACCGGGTTCGGCGTGCGGCTAGGCTGGAGCGGCACACTGTTCGGCGAGACCGAACTCGCTTTCCCGCTCACGCGCGGCGTTGCGACGAATGGCGGGAAGGATGCGCCGCGCATATTCTTCCGCCTGACGGGGGTCTTTTGATCGGAGCGCCGCGCGGGAAATGCGTGGCCAGGGAGCTCCTTGAGCCTTCTCTTGGTGTCGACGCCCCTGCCGTGGCTCAATTCTCTTACCGGTAGCCGCAGCCGCCCAAAAGCAAATCTGACTTCAGGATTCACTATCGCGGGCGAGGGCTGCTTCCAGTTCATCGGGCTCGATGGGAACGGTTTCGATGAGCAGGGAACGACCCGAGCGGCCGTGCAGCTCGATGGTCGTGGAGATTCGGCGATAGGCCGACCTGGAGATCGTCTCCAGTTGCTCCTCGTGGGTTTCGATCACGTAGGTGCCGGCTGGCTGCGCCGCATCGAACCCGGACAGCATAAAAGGCGCGCGGAACGTGACCGACCTTTGCGTCGTACGTGTAACCACCGAGCAGGCCTCAATCAAAAATCGACAACCAACGTAATGTAATATTCACGCGATGTCAATAAAAATCGCCCGTTTATTTTCCCGTGGATAGAATAAACTAGAAGGCCTGGGCGATGAAAACGGGCATGGCGATCTCCATATATCTAACATTACTGCACATGCATGATCCTCCGGACGCCCATCATGGGCGGCCCGAATGGTGAGCGCCGGCCCCTGTCAAGGAAGTCCCGCCATGGTTTTCAGCCCACCCGAAGCCTGCATCGCGATCCGCCGCGTCGGCGCACATGCGAGCGCCATCGCTTCGGCCACGCCTGCCGAGGGCGAGGTCGTCGCGGTCGGCCCCGGCGCGGAGTTCCGGCCCCCGGAGGTCAAGCTCGGCGATCGCGTCTTCTTCGACATGGCGAGCGGCGTGGAAGTCAGGTCCGACGGCGAGACCCTGGTCGTCATGAAGGAAGCGGACCTGATGTGTGTGATTGCGAAGACTGCGGCGCAAAGCGCCACCTAAGGAGAGATCATGACAGCCAAGGACATTCGTTTCGATAGTGATGCTCGCGACCGCATGGTGCGCGGCGTCGATCGTCTCGCCAATACGGTAAAAGTGACGCTCGGGCCCAAAGGCCGCAATGTCGTGCTCGACCAGTCATACGGCGCGCCCCGCATCACCAAGGACGGCGTGACGGTCGCCAAGGAAATCGAGCTTCGCGACCGGTTCGAGAACATGGGCGCTCAGCTCGTCAAGCAGGCCGCCACGCAGACCAGCGACCTCGCCGGCGACGGCACGACGACGGCGACGGTTCTGGCCCAGGCCATTGTGCGCGAAGGCATGAAGGCCGTTGCCGCCGGGATGAACCCGATGGATCTCAAGCGCGGGATCGACCTCGCCGTCGCGGCAGTCTCCGCGGACATCAAGAAGCGCTCGAAGAAGGTCGAGACGAACGCCGAAATCGCACAAATTGGCACCATCTCCGCCAACGGTGACCGCGAGATCGGTGCGATGATCGCGAAGGCGATGCAGAAGGTCGGGAACGAGGGCGTCATCACCGTGGAAGAGGCGAACTCGACGGAAACAGATCTCGACATTGTCGACGGCATGCAGTTCGATCGCGGCTACGTCTCGCCCTACTTCGTGACTAACGCGGCGAAGATGTCGGTCGAGCTTGCCGAGCCCTACATCCTCCTGCACGAAAAGAAGCTGCCCGGCATTCAGGCGCTATTGCCCCTGCTCGAAGCGGTCGCACAAAGCGGCAAGCCGTTGCTCATCATCGCCGAGGACATCGAGGGCGAGGCGCTGGCGACGCTGGTCGTCAACAAGCTACGCGGCGGCCTGAAGGTGGCGGCAGTGAAAGCACCTGGCTTTGGCGATCGTCGCAAGGCGATGCTGGAAGACATCGCCATCCT
The DNA here is from genome assembly GCA_963826605.1 of uncultured Alphaproteobacteria bacterium. Classification (GTDB taxonomy): domain Bacteria; phylum Pseudomonadota; class Alphaproteobacteria; order MPNO01; family DASWLB01; genus CAWGHZ01. Next base: position 100,635 of record CAWGXN010000001.1, on the reverse strand, counting down.
GACCGGGGGCGAACTCGTCTCGGAGGAGCTCGGCATCAAGCTCGAAAGCCTCACCCTTGCCATGCTGGGCAAGGCCAAGACGGTCCGCATCGACAGGGACACGACCACCATCGTCGACGGCAAGGGCAAGAAATCGGACATCGCGGGACGCGTCGCGCAGATCCGCGCGCAGATCGACGAAACCACTTCGGACTACGACCGCGAGAAGCTGCAGGAGCGGCTGGCCAAGCTCGCCGGCGGGGTCGCGATCATCCGGGTGGGCGGCGCCACCGAGATGGAGGTGAAGGAGCGCAAGGATCGCGTCGAGGACGCGATGCATGCGACCCGAGCGGCCGTCGAGGAGGGCATCGTGCCTGGCGGCGGCGTCGCGCTGCTTCACGGAATTCCTGCGCTCGGGCGGCTGAAGCCGGCGAACGACGACCAGCGAGTCGGCATCGACGTCGTGCGCCGGGCGCTTCAGGCGCCGGCGCGCCAGATCGTCGCCAACTCGGGGGCCGGCGGCGCGATGGTCGTCGGGCAGCTCATGGAGAAGGGCGACGTCAATATGGGGTACGACGCCCAGCGCGGCCAGGTCACCGACATGGTGAAGGCGGGCATCATCGATCCCACCAAGGTGGTGCGGCTCGCCTTGCAGGGCGCCGCTTCCGTTGCGTCGCTGATCCTCACCACCGCGGTGATGGTCGCGGACAAGGCGGATGCGAGCCCGGCCTTCTCGATGCCGGGCGGCGATATGGACGCCATGGGCTATTGAGGATCGGCCGCACGACTCGCGGTTCGGCGACTAGCGTTCATATTCTCAGGATGAGTCAGTCATGGATGATCCCAAATTCAAGGTCGGCCAAAAGGTGACGCTTGCGATGGATTTCATGGATCCCCTGCGGCGCCCTCAATTCGAGATCGTATCGCTGCTGCCGGCGGAAAACCGGATCAACAGGTACCGCGTCAAAAGCGCCTGGGACGGTCACGAGCGCGCCGCCATGGAGACGGAGCTCTCGTGACGCGCGGCACGGCGGAATGACCAGGCTCGGCAGCATCCGGCACCGGACCACGTACCGCAACCGCAGGCTGGTTTCGCTCGTTACCTGCGCGGCGCCGGCTGGATTGCCTTCGACCCCACGAATGGAACGATGGGGGCGTTCGGTCTCATCCCCGTCGCGGTCGGGCGCGACATCAGCCGGGTTGCGCCGGTATCGGGAGGGTATGTTGGGGCCACAGATGCTTTCCTCGGCATGACCGTCGAAGTGGCGGTTGGCGGTTTGGCATAGGACACGCGTGCGATCGCCAGAGCGTCGTCGCTCCCGGCGAAGGATCAGGAAACAAGGCGAGCCGCGGATCGGCCATGAACGGGCCAAGTCTCGGACCGAAGCGCGATACCACATCCGCCATCCTCGACCGCCTGCTCCGCGGACAGCGGAATGACCAGGTCACTTTGGGATGGATCGTCGAGCAGCTGGGCGAGCGCTCGTTCGGCATCGTCATGCTGCTCGTCGCGCTCGCGGGGCTGGTGCCCGGCGTCTCTCCAGTCGCGGGAATCGTTCTTGCCCTGCCCGCGATCCAGATGATCCGCGCGCATCACGGCCCCGTGCTGCCCCGCTTTGTCGCCACACGGCACCTTTCGACGCGACGGCTTGCGAGACTCATCGGGCTTATCGTCCCGCTCCTTCGACGCATGGAAACGTTCGTGCATCCGAGATGGGCCACGCCCTTCGAGGCGACCAAGCGCGTCGTCGGCTTCGTGATCCTCCTCCTCTGCCCCACCCTGCTGGTCCCTCTGCCGTTCAGTCACGTCATCCCGGCGCTCTCGATCATGCTGCTCGCCTTCGCGTTCCTGGAAGAGGACGGCATGCTCCTGTGCCTTGCCCTCGCCGGCGCGGCCATCTCTCTCGCGATCACGGCGGCAACCGTCTGGGGGACGATCGAGGCGGGGCGGTTCCTGTAAAACGACCGTATCCCGCGCGACTCTCCTTTCCCGTGAATAAATATTTCCTTGTAGCTTGTTTGGAACAACCGCGCCCACCATTTAAAAGGTGATGGGAAATTTTTTCCGTCGAGAGAGGAATATTCGAAATGTCCTTCAAAAGTTGGTCCGATGACCAGAAAAAGAAGTCGACAGCGCCTAATGACGGCAAGCCAGGTCTGAAGGTGACGGGACCTGCGCCCAGCGTCGCGACGGACAAGGGCGCTTCTCCGGCGGGGCCGGGCAAGAAGGTCTAGCGGCAAGTCTTCGACACCGCGGCGGGCGTGACCGCCGCGGCGAACCTGTATTGGAGGAGCCCATGGCCGACGGTGTTACAAGGATCCCGATCTACCGCTACGCAGTGATGGCGCTGCTCGTCGTGATCGCAGTGATGGTCGGGCTAGCCGTTCTCGTGTCTTAACCGCGCATTTCGCGAGCGCTGAAGCGGACCCTGCCGCCTCGCAGCGGCCGAGCAGGGCCACAAGCCGCTTCGCAGGCGATCGAGCGTCGCGACGTCGTTCGCAACCAGCGCGCGCTCGTATTCTGCGAACACGGCGGCCAAGCGACCATTCGCCTTTAACGGCGATTCCGCTGCTGCCGCCTGACGCGTTCGGGAGAAGCCGGAAGCCCCAAGACGGGTTCATCGTCTCCCTGCAATTTTGCCCTGAAGTGTTTGATCAGCCCTCGATCGGCTGCCAACGCGCATCGACGAGGCGGACGTAGCGCGTCGTGCCCGTACGGGGATCGGGCTTCGGGCCGATCTCAAGTTCGCCCACCAGCTCGATCGCGAGCGTCGGATCGACGAATGCGCTGGCTTTCTCGAGGCATGCGAGCACGACGTCATCGGGCCAGCTCGCCGCCGGATCGCAAAACGGGCAGGTGAGAAACGGGCTGCGCGTCAGCACGAAGAAGCTGTCGCGGTTGGCCACCGGCGGCGCCATGTAGCCACGCACGCGCACCGGCTGGCCGGCAAGCGCCCGCGCCTCCTCCCCGATTCGAAGGCCGATCACCCCGATTGTCGCGTATATCTCGCGGAAGGTGAGCAACGGGTAGTTGTCCGTGCTTGGCGGCAGGTGAGGAATCTCGTGCGCCGCAACCAGCCTGCCATGGTTCCGCCCGTGCGGCGAGATGATCGCCGGCGCGGCCACGTCACACGCCCGTGCGGTGGACGATCTTGCCGCCCACCAGGGTGAGCGCGGCCGTGATGTCGCGAAGCGCGTCGTCCTCGACCGTCATGGGATCGGCTTCGAGCACCGCGATGTCGGCGAGCTTGCCGGGTTCGATCGACCCGACCCGGTCCTCCATGAAGCACGTCTCCGCGCTGCCGAGCGTATAGAGACGCAGCGCCTCCTCCCGCCCGATCGCCTCCTCCGGCCCCAGAACGCGCACACCGCCCTGCGCGAATACCTTGCGCGTCGTCATCCACCAGATCGACTTCGAACGGATTCCAGTCCACGACCGGCGCGTCCGTGCCGCCACCCGTGGGAATTTGCGCGGCGAGTATCGAGCGCACCGGAATGGAACGCGCCGCGCGCTCCTCACCCCAGTAGCGCAGCATGTTGTGGCCCAGCTTCACCGGATGGTCCTGCACCGTGGCGCGCAGCCCAAGCCGCTTCATCTTGGCGAGCGCCGCATCTGTGGGAAGGAAGACGTGCATCATGGTCCAACGCATGTCGCCAACCGGGTATTTCTGCGCCACCTCCTCCACCAGCCCGACGATAGTGTCGATGGTCGCATCGCCCACCATGTGGACCTGCATCTGCCAACCCTGCGCCGCCGCCTTCAGGAACATCTCGCGCAGCTCATCGAGTCCGCCCGGCGGCAGCACCATCTTGCCGTGGAAGTCCGGGTCGTTCTGCTCGCCCTCGATCACCCGATAGGGATCGCGCAGATAGGCCGCCTCGATGCCGCCGTCGGCCATGTACTTGAACCCGCCGATGCGCAGCCAGTCGTCACCGAACTCGGGGGCCAGCACCTGGGTCAGGCCCGAGACGTCGTCGGCGCAGGCGACACGCTGCAGGATGCGCGCGCGCGTGGTCATCGCGCCCTGGCGCCACAGCTCCATATAGGCGGCGATCTCGTCGAGGCTGATGCCGGGCTCGAGCGTGGCGGTGATACCGCGGCCGTTGAGCTTCGCCGTGTACTTCTTCAGCCCCTCGACATACTCATCGCGCGACGGGCGCGGCACGTGCTTCAGCACCTGGGAAAATGCCGCGCGCTCCACCAGCATGCCGTTCGGCTCGTTCGTTCCCGCGTCGCGTCCGATCACCCCGTCGTGCGGATCGGGCGTGTTCCTGTCGATGCCGGCGATCTTGAGGGCGGCGCTGTTCACCACCGCGACGTGACCGCCGCGGCGAAGGAAGACGGGGTTATCGGGCGTCACGGCATCCAGCTCGCTCCGGTGCGGCATGCGGCCTTCGGCGAGCTGGCTTTCATGCCACCCGCTGCCACCAAGGATCCAGGTGCCCGGCGCCACGGTCTTCGCCCGCGCGGCGAAGGCCGCCTGCACATCGGCGACCGCCTTCGCGTTCTCCAGCGACACGGCAAGCTCGTTCTGTCCGCCCATGACGGTGTGGATGTGGCTGTCGAACAGGCCGGGGATGGCCGTGCGCCCGCCCAGATCGATCACTTGCGTGCCGGGGCCGGCAAGTTCTAGCGCATCGTTGCCCAGGGCGACGATACGGCCGCTCGCAACCGCGACGGCGTCGGTGCGCGTCGAGCGCGCGTCCAGCGTCATCACCTTGCCGTTCTTCAGCACCAGTTCCGCCGCGATCATCTCGACTCTCCTTCGGGGCACGCATTCACTTGTAGGTCACCACGCGCGACAGGGGATCGATCACCAGCTTCTCGCCGGCGAGGAACAGGACCACGATGGCGAAGCAGGTGGCGTAGACGGTCGCCGCGTCGGACACGATCTCGGCCTTCAGCATGACGTAGCCGAGCCCGCTGGTTGCGCCGAACAGCTCGGCGACCAGCGCGATCTTCCAGGCGACGCCATAGGCGATCCGCACCGCCGACAGCGCGTAGGGCAGCAGCAGCGGCACGACGATCTTGAACATCACGCGCCGGCGGCTGCGGGTGAAGCTTGCGCCCATTTCCAGCAGCTCGTTGTCGAGCTCGCGGATGCCTTCGGACACATTTACCAGGCAGAAGGGCGTCAGAATCATCACCTCGACGATGACCACCGAGAGCGAGGAGGTGCCGAACCACACCATCGCGAGGATGGCCCAGCCGACCGACGGGAACGAGTTCAGGAATGGCTTGATGCGCTCGTGCACGATGACGTCGAGCACCGGCCAGCGATAGGGCAGGATCGCCAGAGCGCCGCCGAGGAACACGGACACGACCACCGCCAGGACCACGCGCACCGCGCTGGTCACCGTGTCGCCGAGCAGCGAGGGCGTCACGAACAAGGCAAGCAGCGTCTTCGCCACCGCCACGGGACCGGGCAGGATGAATTCCGGCATGTGACGCGCGGCAAGCCACCAGCCCACCAGCGCCGCGATTACCAGCCCATCGGCGATGGCGCGCTGGGTGAACGCTCGCCGCCAGGGCGGGCGCGGCGCGGTGGTGTTGGCGATCGCCGTCACGGGGCGGCCTCGTGATGGCGGCCGAGCCGTGCCTGCAGTGGCGCAAAAACCAGCCGGTCCGTGCCGTAGACGAAGGCGATGATAACGACGATCACGACCAGGATCAGCGCCATGTCGAAATCCTGGCGCGCAAGGTTGAAGAGATATCCCAACCCGGTGCGCCCGCCGAACAGCTCGGCCGCAAGCGTCACCTTCCACGACACGCCGAAGCTGATCCGCACCGTCGCGAAGATGAACGGCATCAGCGCCGGCAGCACGATGCGCGTGAACTCGCGCCAGCGCCGCCGCGTGAAGCTCGCCGACATCTCCAGAAGCTCGCCATCCAGCGTCTCCAGCCCCTCGCGCATGTTGATGATGGCAAAGGGCGTCAGCACCACGCTGATCGCGAAGATCACCGTGAAATCGTTGACGCCGAACCAGACGATGGCCAGCAGCGTCCAGCCGATCCCCGAGAAGGAGTTGAGGAACGGACTCAACCGTCCGTGCACGGCCAGCCGAAAAACCGGCACGTAATGGGCGAGAAAGGCGAGGCCGCTGCCCACCGCGAACGAGATCGCCATCGCCGCGAAGATATGACCGAACGAGTAGAGTGCCTGGCGGGCGAGGTTCCAGCTCGTCAGGAATTCATAGAGGCGAACCGCGACCGGCCACGGGCCGGGCAGCACAAACGGCTCCACCGTCATCGAGTAGAGCTGCCAGGTGGCGAGAGCCGCAAGCGTGAACAGATGGGCCGCGAGCCGGGAGCGCCGGCCCGCGAACCATCCCGGTCGCGTGCTGTCGAGCGTGCGCGCCAATGCCCTACTCGCGGATCGCGTACTTCCAGATGACCGACTCGGCCTTCGGATAGCTACCCATTGCGTGCAGCTCGTGCGCGTACTTCCAGACGACCTCCATGGCCTTGAGGTCGCCATCGCTCACCACGCCGGGGAAGGTCGAGTAGCTCTTCAGCCACCAGCCGAAGAAGTCCGGCGAGATCTTGAACTGCTTGGCGATCGCCGCCCCGACCTCGGCGGTATGCGCGTTGGCATAGTCAACCGACGCCTTGATCATGCGGTCGAACTCCTTGAACGCGTCGGGCCGGGCGTTGAGCTTTTCGGGATAGCCGACATTGACCGCCGAGACTTGGTAGACGCCGAACATGTCGTGCAACGTCTTCGCCGTGTGCAGCAGCGAAACGTAGTTGCCCGACTTCAGAGCCTCGAACGCCTGAAGGTGGATCAAATTCGCCGCGTCCACCCGGCCGGTCTGCAGCGCGCCCAGGAGCCCGGAGGCCGGAAGCTGCACCCAGTTGAAGTCGCCGCGGTCATACATCACGTTGATGCCCTGCGACTTCCACATTGCGATACGGTTCCACATGGTGCCGGTCGATTGCAGCGCCGTATCGCCGATCGTCTTGCCCTTGAGATCGGTGAGCTTCTTGTATGGGCTGTCCTTCTTCACCCATGCGCCGCCGCTCACGTCGCTCGGCACCGAGCGCAGCGCGGTCGAAAGCACTTCCATCTTGAGGCCCTTCGACAGCGCACGCGGAATGGACAGGACCGCATTCATGACCACGTCGTATTGCTTGGTGGTGGTCGATTGGATCAGCGCCGGGATAGAGAGCGCGGTCGCATCGAGCTCGACCTTGTCGGAATGCACTTTGCCCGACTTGATGCCGTAGAGAATCCCCTCCAGCGCCGGATCGACAAGGTAGGCATACGTGACCTTCTCCTTCGCCTGGACCGGGCTTGCGGCGACGAGCGCCGCCGAAAGCACGCCCAACGTGCCCGCAAGAATCTTTTTCATCTGGCGTCTGCCTCCCTTTTTCGGGGCCCACTCACCCCGGTTCACGTTCGTCTTCGGTGCCGGGTTCGAGCTGACGGAACAGCCGATGCAAATGATCGCGATGAGCCCGCAGCTCGGGCGTGCCGTCCAGGTCGCGCGGGCGCGGCCGGTCGATCTCGATAGTCTCGATCACTCGCGTAGGCTTGTTCGACATCAAAAGAATTCGGTCGGCCAAGACCAGCGCCTCGTCAATGTCGTGGGTGACGAAGACGATGGTCTTCCGCGTCTCCTCCCAGATGGCAATCACCTGGGCGCGCAGCCGGCGCCGGGTGTTGAGATCGAGCGCCGAAAACGGCTCGTCCATCAGGACGATCTTGGGCTCGACCGCGAGGGCACGGGCGATGGCGACGCGCTGACGCTCGCCGCCCGACAGCATGCGGGGAAACTTCTTCACGTCGTTGGAAAGCCCGACGAGATCGAGCAGCTGGCGGCTCTTCGCCTCCATCTCGCGCTTCACGCCCCGGCCGAAGCGCAGCTCCATGGCCAGCATCACGTTGCCCAGCGCGGTGCGCCACGGAACCAGGCGCGGCGCCTGGAACACGTAGGCAAGCTGGTCCCACGCCTCCGCGGGCGTGCGCCCATCGACGCGGACCGTGCCGCCGCTCGCCTGCAACAGGTCGCCCATCAACCGCAGGCAGGTGGACTTGCCGCAGCCCGACGGACCCAGGATGCACAGGAACTCGCCGGGCCGGACCCCGAAATCGAGCGCGTCGTAGATGCGCTCGCCCGACAGCTCGACCGAGACCTTGTCGAGCACGATCACCGGCGCCGCCGTATCGGATACGGCCGGCGATATGCGCGCCGCGCTCACGACGAAGGCTCCGTCCGATCCGGGATCACCGCCGTCGCCTCGATCTCGAGCATCGCCCGGGGCTCGAGCAGCCCCGCCACCTGGATCAGCGCCATGGCCGGGTAGTGCGTGCCCATCACCTCGCGATATGCGGCGCCGAGCGGCGCGCGGTTCACGCGATAGGCATCGAGATCGACGACGTACCAGGTCAGGCGCACCACGTCCTCGGGCCGCGCGCCGCCTTCGGCGAGGACCGCCCGCACGTTGGCCAGAGCTTGGCGCGCCTGGGCAATAAATCCCTCGGCGAAACGTCCGGTGGCGTCCCATCCCACCATGCCGCCCACGAACACCATCTCGCCGCGCGCGCGCATGCCGTTGGCGTAGCCTCGCGGGCGCGGCCAGCCGGCCGGCAGCAGCACGTCATGCGGGCTCGGCATCGGCGACGCGGACGGATCTTCGAGGGGGGAACGGGATGACACGCGCGGCCTCTAGGATTCTTGCGTTCTGTCCGGCCCCTGCGCCGCCCGGCGCCGTAGCTCGAACCGTTGCAACTTACCGCTTTCGGTGCGCGGCAGGCGAGGCACGAATTCGATCGCCCGCGGATATTTATAAGGTGCGATGGTCGCCTTGACGTGGTCCTGCAGCGCACGGACGAGCGCCTCATCGCTGACGCGACCGTCGCGCAGCACAACGTAGGCCTTCACGACCTGGCCGCGTCCCGGGTCTGGGGCACCCACGACGCCACATTCGGCCACGTCCGGGTGCTCCAGTAGTGCCGCCTCGACCTCCGGCCCGGCGATGTTGTAGCCGGCCGAGATGATCATGTCGTCCGAGCGCGCCTGGTAGACGAAGTAGCCGTCCGGCTCCATCACGTAGGTGTCGCCGGTGAGGTTCCAGCCGCCGACCACGTATTCGCGCTGGCGTTCGTCGGCGAGATAGCGGCAGCCGGTCGGGCCGCGCACCGCGAGCCGGCCGATGGTGCCCGGCGGCACCTCCGTGCCGTTCTCGTCGATCACGCGCGCCTCGAAGCCAGGGATCGCCTTGCCGGTCGCACCGCCGCGCATCTCTGGTCGCGCGCGCAGATGAACATGTGCAACATCTCGGTCGAGCCGAGCCCGTCCTGAATGGCGATGCCCGTGGCGGTTCGCCACGCGTCGAACGTCGCCTTCGGCAGGGTCTCGCCCGCCGAGACGCATTTGCGCAACGACGTGATGTCGTACCGGTCGCGCAGCCCCAGCATCGCGCGATAGGCCGTCGGCGCCGTGAAGCAGACGGTGGCGCGATATGCCTCGATCGCCGCCATCAGGGGTTCGGGCGCGGCCGCTTCGAGCAGCACCGTGCTCGCCCCGATGCGGAACGGAAACAGCACCAGCCCGCCGAGTCCGAAGGTGAAGGCGAGCGGCGGCGAGCCGATAAAGCGGTCGTCCCGATCCGCCTGCAGCACGTGCTTCGCATAGGTGTCGCAGATCGCGAGGAAGTCGCGATGGAAATGCATCGTGCCCTTCGGCACACCCGTCGTGCCCGAGGTGAAGGCAATAAGACACACATCGTCAGACGCGGTGTCGCAGGCCGCGAACGTCTCGTAGCCCGGCCGCGCCATCATCGCCTCGAGCCCATCGGCGGCCCGTCGCCCCAGGTAAAGATGCGGGTGCGCCCATCGGACACGGCCTTGGCGAGCTCGTCCACCAGCCGCGCGTCGCACAGCGCAAAACCAATCTCGGCCTTGGCGATGGGATAGGCGAGCTCCTTCGCGCGCAACAGCGGCATGGTCGGCACCACGACACCCCCCGCCTTGAGCACCGCGAAATAGGCGGCGACCAGCATCGGGCTGTTGGCCGCGCGCAGCAGCACGCGGTTGCCAGGCACCATTCCCAAATCGCGGGTCAGCACGTTGGCAATCCGGTTCACCCGCTCGGCGAGATCGGCATAGGTCCAGCTTGCGCCCGGCGCGATCAAGCAAGTCCGATCCCCCTCGCCCGCCGCGACGTGGTCATCGACGAATACGGTCGCGGCGTTCAGCCGATCGGGATAGAGAAGCTCCGGAAGGGTGAAGATCAGGTCGGGCCACAGATCGCGCGGCGGCAGGTTGTCGCGCGCGAAGCTGTCCAGATGGGCCGACCGCGCGGTCATCGAAGCTGCACCGCCCGGTAGACGGACTGCTTCGCTCGGCCCGCGAGCCGCATCAACTCGTCGCGTTCCACCCGCGCGAGCCCCGAGAACATCTCGGCGATCCACATTTCGTGCGCCGCGGCCATGACGCGAAAGCGGCGGCGCCCGTCCGCGGTGAGCCGGACGATCTGGGTCCTTCGGTCGTTCGGCGCCGGCCGGCAATCGATGAGCCCCCTTCCACCAGCCGATCGACGAGGCCGGTGATATTGCCGTTCGATACCATCAGGCGCTGCGACAGCTCGCCGAGGCTCATCCCATCAGGCATCTTGTCGAGCTGTGCCATCAGGTCGAAGCGCGGCAGTGTGGTATGAAACTGTTCGCGCAGGCGGCGGCGGATCTCGCGCTCGATCAGGGTCGTGCAGGACAGCAGCCGCAGCCAGAGCCGCAGCTCGTCCTTGTGATCGCCCGGCCGCTCGGCGGCCTTGGTCTCGGCATCGAGCGGAAGGCGCAGGCCCTCCATCGCACTCCACCCTTCGCCATAGAAAGCACCAGCACAAACTACTTTAAGCTTGAAATATTTTTCATGCCAGCGGAAATTCGTCTCATGTGGCGGCCGCAGGAACGGCTCCGATTCCAGGCGACGCGCGGGCACATGCCGACGCGCGAGGAAGCCGCGCGGTCCCGCCTGTTCTCCCCCGTTTCCATCGGCCCCGTCGCACTCGAGTCGCGCACATGGGTGCCGGCGATGGTGCCGTGGCGCGCCACCGAGGACGGGTTCGTGACCGACGCGGTAATCGGCTGGTACGAACGCTTCGCGCGCGGGCGTCCGGGCGCTATCGTCGTCGAGGCGACGGGCGTCCGTGACGTTCCCAGCGGGCCGCTGCTTCGTATCGGCCACGACCGCTATTTGCCGGGGCTCGCGCGGCTGGTCGAGACGGTGCGCCGGGCGAGCGACGGCCACACGCGGCTTCTCATCCAACTCATCGACTTCCTGGCGATCCGCCGCCGGCCGGACCCCGACAGATTCTTCGCCCGGTTTCTGGCGATCACCGACGCGCACCGACGCGCGCTCGACATGCCGGATGCCGCGGAGGACGAGGTTCGGGCGCGCCTCGCCGGGCTCGGGCCGGAACAGCGCGCGGCGATCCTGACCCCCGCGGAGCGCGAGGCGCTGGACTACGGCTATCGCGAGCGTGTGACGGACATGCATCTTCCCCACGTCCTCGCCCTGCCCGAGACCTTGCCCCCGTTGTTCGCCGCCGCCGCCGCGCGGGCAGCGCAGGCCGGGTTCGACGGAGTCGAGCTGCACTATGCCCACGCCTACACGATGGCTTCGTTCCTCTCGCGCACCAATACGCGGCCGGACGGCTATGGCGGTGCCGTAGAAAATCGCGTCCGGTTGCCACTCGAAGTGTTCGCCGCCGTGCGCGCCGAAGTCGGGCCGGCGTTCGCCGTTGGCTGCCGCTTCCTCGCTGACGAATGCATCGGGGGCGGCAGCGACGTGGACGATGCCATACGGTTCGGCGTCGCCTTCGCGGCGGCGGGAATGGATTTCCTGTCCACCTCGCGCGGGGGCAAGTTCGACGACGCGAAGCAGCCGGCGGTGGGCTGGGCAGCCTATCCCTACACCGGACCCAGCGGCTACGAATGCATGCCGCAATACATTTCCGACGCGCGCGGGCCGTTCGGCCGCAACGTGGCCGCGACCGCCGCCATCCGCCGCGCGGTCCGCGGCTCGGGCCTCTCAACGCCTGTCGTCTGCACCGGTGGCGTCCACAATTTCGAGATGGCGGAACGGCTGCTCGCTGAGGGTGCGTGCGACATCGTCGGCGCGGCACGCCAATCCCTCGCCGATCCCGACTGGTTCCGCAAGATGGCGGCGGGCAAGGGCGAGGAAGTGCGCCTCTGCGAGTACACGAATTACTGCGAAGGTCTGGACCAGAAGCACAAGCTGGTCACCTGCCAACTCTGGGACAAGGAGGGGCTGGGCATGCCCGGAGTCGCCAGGACGCCGGACGGCAAGAGACGCCTCACCGCGCCTGACTGGGAGGAGGGAGACTGACATGGCGCGCATCGAGGTCGCGACTTCGTTCGGCGCGTTGCGCGGCCGGCCGCTCGACGGCGCGGTGCAGTTCCGGAATGTGCCCTACGCGGCACCGCCGACCGGCGCGCGGCGCTTCGTAACACCGGCGAGGCCGGCACCCTGGGCCGGTGTGCGCGACGCCACCGAGCACGGCCCGATCCCGCCTCAGCGCCCGTCGCGCCTTGCCGCCGCCATCGGCGACTTCACCCGCCCGCAGGACGAGGACTGCCTGAGCCTGACGATCACCGTGCCAGACGGCGCGGACGATGCGCCCTTTCCGGTCGCCGTGTTCCTGCACGGCGGCGCGTACCAGGCGTGTGCCGGCGCGCTCGACTGGTTCGACGGGCGCGCGCTCGCGGTTCGTGGCAGGATCGTGGTGGTCACCGTCAACTACCGCCTCGGCGCGCTCGGCTTTCTCGCGACCCGGCCCGGCGGCGGACGCCAGGGCCTCGACGACATGATCGCGGCGCTCACCTGGGTCGCGCGCGAGATCTCGACCTTCGGCGGCGATCCGGCGCGGATCAACCTCATGGGGCAGTCGGCGGGGGCGCACGCGATCCTCTGCCTGCTTGCCCTGCCCGAGGGGCGCGGCCTGTTCCGGCGCGCCATCCTGCAGAGCCCGCCCGCCGCGCTCGCACCCTTCTCCGACCGGCACGCGGCCGACGTGCTCGCGCGCATCGTCGCCGCGGGCGGCGATCTTGCAGGACCACCGGAGTCGCTTCTGGCGGCCTCGGACGTGGTCGCGCGGGCGGGTTCCGCGCCAGGCGCCATCACGCCGGTCTATGTCCCGGTGATCGACACGCTGGCCGACACGCAGCGCTTCCTCGCGTCGGCCGCCGAGGGAGCGGTGACCAATGGCGTCGACATCCTGATCGGGACGACCCGAGACGAGGCGCACGCGTTCTTCTGCGCGCCGGGCGTGCCGCGGCTCGACGAGGCGGCCGCCCGCGCGGCGGTCGCGCGGCTCGCCCCCGACCAGGCTGACGTGCCCGCGCCGGACCCGGTGGTCCGGCTCAGCGAAATCGTGACCGAGCAGACGTTCGCGGCGCCGTCGCTCGCCTTCGCCGACCAGGTGGCCGCGGCAGGTGGACACGCGTTCAGCTATCGGTTCGATTGGGCACCGGCGGGATCGCCGCTCGGCGCCTGTCATTGCATCGAGCAACCCTTCATGTTCGGCACGCTGGAAGCGTGGCGCGATGCGCCGATGCTCGCGGGCGCGGAATTTGAGGCGCTCACCAGCCTTGCAGGCGATATGCAAGACGCTTGGATCGGCTTCATCCGCGACGGCCGCCCGGACCGCCGGTCGATCGCTTGGCCCGGTGCCCACGAAGGGCGAAAAGCGGTGACGTTTGTCGAGCACGCGCGCGACTGAGCCCCCTCGCGCGCTGCTTTGTCGTGTGGGGCTATCGCACGGAGACCCCAACTCGCGTCGCGCCGACCACCGACGCCGCCGCGTTCACCGTCGGCAAGGCTTGACGAAGTGATTGCAAGACGCGACCCTTCCGTCATGGACAGATCGACGCAGACCGCAATGGCGGAAGCGTTCCGAGCGCGTCACCACGCGCGTCCCGTCCTCGTGCTGCCGAACGTCTGGGACGGAATGAGCGCGGCGCTGTTCGCGGCGGCCGGGTTCGAGGCGTTGGCGACGACCAGCGGCGGGCTCGGCTGGGCACTCGGCTACCCGGACGGCGAAGCCGCGCCTTGGGAGGAGGTGGTGGCCGCGACCGCGCGCATCGTTCGCACCACGAACCTGCCGGTCACCGCCGACATCGAGACGGGCTACGGGGCGACACCGGCCGAGGTGGGCGCGCACGTCGCCGAGATCGTCGGCGCAGGCATCGTCGGCATCAATATCGAGGATGGGCTGCACGGCCCGATCCGCGAAATGGCGGACGCGGCCGCACGCATTCGCGCAGCACGGGCGGCGGCCGACGCGAAAGGCGTGCCGATTGTCATCAACGCGCGCTGCGACGTGATGTTCTTCGGCCGCGACGATAGCGCGAAGCTTTTCCACGAGACCGTCGCACGCTGCAAGGCCTACATCGAGGCGGGCGCGGACTGCGTCTATCCCTTCGGTCTCCGCGATCCGGAAACGATAGGACGCTTCTGCGGCGCGGTGGCCGCTCCGGTCAACGTCACCGGACGGGCAGGCATGCCTGACGCCACCGCGCTGGAGCGGCTGGGCGTCGCCCGTATCTCCCTGGCGACTGCACCGGCTCTGGTCGCCATGGCGGCGATCCGCGACCTCGCCGACGAGCTGCGCGCGACCGGCCGGTTCGACCGGCTGGCTGCCGCGATCACCCATCCCGACGCGCAAAAGCTATTTACCCCGAAAGGCTGACCGAGATGCAGGAACTCGACCTCCGCAAGACGACCACGCGCGATGCCTTGCGCACCATTCTTGGGGCGTACAACAAGCTGGACCGCGGCCAGGAAATCCAGGCGACCCTTGCCTCCTATCCGGCGGGACTTCGCATGGGGCTGGTCGAGGCCGGCGCGAAGCACGACGCGACGCGCACGCCCGAAGGCGACTGGCGCCTCAAGGTGCGCGGCGCATCCGCGTCGCTTTCCAACGCACCCGGCATCCACCACGTCGTCGCCGGCCGGAACGGCGATGTCTGGGCCTGCCGCCGCGCCAGCCGCGCGGCGCGCATCGACGGGGCATCGCGCGAGATCGCGGCGGAGCGCGAGGTCGCGACCACCGCGTCGCACATGGCGCTCGACGAGGCGCGCGACCGGCTGTTCATCGGGGACGCCGGAGCGAACGCGCTTCTCTGCGTCCGGGCGAGCGACCTCGCGCCGCTCGGGCGCTGGGACGTGCCCGGCGCGCCGCAGCTTCCGCTGGTCACCGAGGACGGGATCGCCTGCATCACCGGCGGCGGCGCCGGCGTGCTCGGCATGGTCTGGCCGGTGGCCGGCACGTTCCGCGCGCAGGTCATCGAGATCGGCAACGGGCCGCACGATCCGGTCGCGTCGCCGGACGGGCTCTCGGTGCTCGTGCCCTGCGCGGGCGACGGCAATGTCGTCCGGGTGAGCCTCGCGGACGGGGCCATCACCGGGCGCTTTCCCGTCGGCGATGGGCCGGCGCATCTCGCCGTGCACCCGGACGGGAGCCGCATCTACGTCGCGAACACGTTCGACGGCACGCTCGCCTGCATATCGCCGGAAGGCGACCTGCTCGGCCGCGTCGAGAGCGGTCCCTGGGCCCATGTGCCCGAGGTGACGCCCGACGGGCGGCTGGTCTATGTCGCGAACTTCTTCGACGACACGATCGCACTGTTCGACGCAACCACGCTGGAACGGATCGCGCTGAGCGAAACCGACGCCTATCCGCACGGGCTCAACATCTCCCCGGACGGCAAGAGCGTCGTGGCGACCGGCTTCTCGGCCGACCATGTGCGCGTCTACGACGGCGCGACGGGGCAGGAGCGCGCACGGATCGAGGTTGGCGCGGGGTCGGCCCATACGGCGTTTTCACCGGATGGGCGCACGGCGTTCGTTGGCTGCTCGATCGACGACCACCTGGCAGTGATCGACATCGAGCGCGGCGCAAGATGCGGCACGATCCGCTTGAACTGACCATCACGACGAACGGGAGGCGGCCTTGGCCAAGCAGCGCATCAGCTACGTCGATCCCAACCAGGTCACCGATCCGGCCATGCGTGAGGAGTTCGAACGCTGCCGCCGCGAAGGCACGCCGCGGCCCGAAAGCCAGGCGATCCGCGCGCACGTCCCGGCGGCGTTCTGGTCGTTCGCCAAAACCTGGGACGCCGTCTTCCGCAATGGCGTCGCCGACCATTCGCTGAAGGAGCTCTGCCGCGTCTACGTCTCGCACTCGGTCAAGTGCGAATACTGCGGCAACCAGCGCTCGGTGAAGTCGGCCCGCGCCGGCGAGCTGGTCGAGGACGACTACAAGGACCTGCTGAACTTCGAGAAATCGACCCGCTACGACGCGCGCCAGAAGGCGGCGCTTGCCTATACCGAGGCGATCGTATGGGACCTCGATGCCGACGACGCGCTGTGGCGACGGCTCCACGACCATTTCTCCGAGCCGGAGATCGTCGAGATCGGCTATTTCGTCGCCATCACGATGGGCCAGCAGCGCTGGCTCCGCACGCTCAACATCGACCATCACCAGGTGATGGCGGGTACGGACGCTTCGATGGCGCCGGGCACCGAAACGAAACAGCAGCTCGCAGCCACCAAAGAGCGCGCCGACTACTGGGCGAAGACGCCCTCAGGACCCCGGTCCGGAAGCTCGGCGGCAGAGTAGAGACTGAACGCGCGGCTATGGTCGAGCGGCCGCGCAGCCGGAATCCAATTGCGTCACCTCACCGGCCGGAAAACCCGGATGGCCGCTGGCTCGGTGCCGCGCGCACCTACGACGAGGAATAGCCGGTCGAGTCTAGCGGTACGAACAGCGACGTGCGCGCGCCCGAAACCGCCGCGATTGCGCCCGAGGCGGATGAAACCGTCGCCGGTCAAGCCGATGACATCGATTGGTCGAGGCGGGCACGGCGCCGATCCCTACGAGCAGAAGACGCAGCAGTCGCCCGCCTTCGGCTGCAACCGCGCGCCGCAATTGGGGCAATCGAAGAAATAGAGGCACGCGTCGGTCGGCTTGGCCTCGCGCGCGCGATGGCCGCAATGCGGGCAGTTAATGACTCCGGTCTCGCTCATCGCTTCGGCGCCGATGGATAGCCCGCCTCCATGGTGGCCGTGGTCAGAGCCGAGAGCTCGAATCCTAGAGGACGAGGAGGCGCATATTGATTGGCGGGAGATCCAGCTCGGGCTGATCGAGAAGATCGGGCTGGAGAACTTCCTGCAATCGCATATCGAGCCGGGCAACTGAGGACGGCCGTTCAGGCACCCTGCCCGGCGCCGGAACGAAGCCGCCCCCGAGCAGCCATAAACTTGGGCAACCGTCTGGTCGCGCGGTTCAGGGCCTCAGCGAGGTGGATTCTGGGAACGCATTACAGACGCAGCCATACATTGCACCGTGCCGCCTCACTCGTTCGACGGACATGCGGCTGCCGCGGCGGCACGCCGCGGCAGCTCCGGTCTCAGAAATGGTATTCCAGCTCGACCAGCCACTTGAACGCCCCGTCGGGGCTGCCGTCCCGCGTCAGGCCGAATAGGTAGCCGACCTCGTAGGCCAAGGCCGCACGGTTGGCGAGCGGGATCTTCCCGAGGAGGACCGGTCCGATCTGGTGGCGCTGCTCCCGCGACGGGTCGACATTGCTGATCTCGCCGATATCACCATAGACCTCGATGGCCGGCTCGAGCTCCGGCATCCAGCGCCACTTGGCCCGTGCGGCATATTTGAATTCGACAGATTTGGTCGCATTCCCGCCGATTTCCTTCTCGAAGATCGGGTTCGCCGTGAGCGTCAGGCGTCCGAAGCTCTTCTCGGCCAGCAGCTTCCACTCGAGGGCGTCGGAGCTGCCGCGCCGCTTGGCATGCTCGTATTCGACATAGAGCCCCAGGTCGAGCCATTGCTGGCCCTGCGGGAAGAGCTGGAAGATGTTCTCCCACGCCGTTGCCTCGTACCTGAGCCCCTCGTTGCCCTCTTTTTCCAGCTCGCCGACCAAAGCCGTATGCCAGAAGTCCGTCGGCGTGTACTCGATCTCGAAGCGATGGTTCTGGGCGCCACTCTTGTCTTCGTCGCTGTCGATCTCGACATTGCCACGTGCCTCGAAGGCAAACTCGCCTTCCTCGACGATCGGCGAGTAGACCTTGAGGTCGGCGGCGCGGACCGGTATGGCGCTTGCAGCACACAGCGCGGCAGTTGCAACGACAAATGCTGCCTTGGCCGAGCCGCGTAGGTTCGGCTTGCCGAACAGGTACATGGGCCCCCTCGCTCTCAGAATGTGCGGTGACGAATGGCTGCCAGGCGACCGCCGCTACTTCGCGACAATGCGGCCCTTGGCGGTGTCCTGGTGGAACTCGCCGAAGAACGGGTAGGTGCCAGGATCGAGCGGCCCGATATAGACGGTGGCCTTTGCGCCGCCTGGGATGATCTTTTCGCGGTTGAGCTCATAGCTTTCGAACTCTTCCGCGGTCGGGTCGGCATTCTCGACGAGCAGCCTGACGCGCTTGCCCGACGGCACCTCCAGCGTCTCGGGTTGGAACCGGTGGTTCCGTATCGTGAGGTTGAAGCTTTGGTCCTCGGCCACTGCCGATGAGCCGGCGCTGAGCACCCACCCGACGGTCATTAGCGAACAGGCAATCCCGCGAAGCACGCTCGGCCTCCCTTGTGGCGGATGATTATCGCGCCTGATAACACGAATGCGACGCAGTTGCAATACGAATGACAATCATTCGCAAACAATGCCTGATGCTGGGATGGGCGCGCGGACGGCATTCGAGGCGCTGTTGCAATGGCTACAGCCCGTGCCCGGCAAGCGTGGTAAGCTTTGGATGGCGTTGGTGCCCGAGGGTCTGGCCGCACCATGGTCGACATGCGCCACCGGAAGCACGGCGGGCGCGCGTTCGCGCCCCGATCTGGGCGGGCTTCGGCCGCCCTCCTCGCCCTGCTGGTCGGCCTGGCGGGTGCCGTCTTCGCCGCGTCCGGCCCGGGACGGCAGCTCGAGCAGGATATCGGCCTCGCGCAGCTCTACGCGCTGCGCGGGCCCAGGGTGCCGCCGCCGGATGTCGTGCTGGTCGCGATGGACCGGCGGTCGACCGACGGGCTGGGCATATCGTCGAGCTATTCCGACTGGCCGCGCCGCCTTCACAGGGCCCTCATCGAGCGGCTGGTCCGAGACGGCGCGAGCGTCATCGCCTTTGACGTGTTCTTCAAGAACCGCCGCGGCGCCGCCGAGGATAGGGCGCTTGCAAGCGCCGTGCGGGCATCGAAGCGTGTCGTGCTGGTGGAGAGCACCGACCGCGTGACGATCCCGCGCAACCGCTCCGCCCTGCCGGCGGCCATCGCGATCGCCGTCCGCTCGCCGGTCGGCCGCATCGCCGATGCGGCGCGCGGCTACGGCCCGTTTCCGCTGCCCCGCGTCCCCGCCCGCGTCGACCAGCTGTGGACCTACATGAGCGCGTCGGGGGGGAGGCCCACCCTGCCGGTGGTCGCGCTGCAGACCTTGGCGCTGCAGGACGTGGCAGAGTTCCGGCGGGTGGCGGCGAGGCTGGGACCGGGCCCGCAGGCGGCGCTCGAGGCCTATCTCGCCTCGCCCGGGCGGGCGGCCGACCTCGGGGCGCTGATGGGCGCGATGCGCCGCGCCGTGAAGGGCACGCCGCGCACCGGCTGGAGCCGCGCGATCGCGGGCACCCCGCCCGCGCTGCAGCGGCGCCTCGCCGCGCTGCTGCGGGCCTATGCCGGACCGGACAGCTATTTCGCGAACTTTTACGGGCCGCCCGGCACCATCCGGACGATCCCCTACGCCGCGGCGCTCGACCGGCCGGCCGGCGGCCTCGACCTGCACGGAAAGATCGTCCTGGTCGGCGTCGCCGATTCGGACAGGCCCAACGACACCGACGGATACGACACGGTCTATTCGCGCGGCGACGGCGTGGAGCTCAGCGGCGTCGAGATCGCCGGCACGGCGCTCGCGAACCTCCTGGACGGCACGGCCATCCGCCAGCTGGGAACGGGCGCGCTGTTCCTGGTCGTGATGGCGTTCGGCATACTGGCGGCGGGCGTCGCGCACTGGGGCCGGAGCGCCCTGTCCCTCGGCGCGACGGTCCTGGTCGGCGTCGCCTATACCGCCACGGCGCGATATGCCTTCGCGCAGCACGCGCTGTGGCTGCCTTTGACCGCGCCCCTTCTGCTGCAGCTTCCGGCCGCCATTCTGGCCGGCGCCCTGGTGCGGTATGTCCGCTCGCGCCGCGAGGGCGAGAACGTGCTGACCGGCGTCCGCGCCTTCCTTCCGGAGAACGCGGCCGCGATGCTGAGAAGCGGCCGGAAACCCGCGCCCAGCTCGGAAATCCTGCACGGCGTGTGCATGTTCACCGACCTCGAGAACTACACCGCCGCGACGGAGGCGCTGAGCCTCGACAATCTGGCCCTCACGAGCTCCGCCTATTTCCGCCTGGTGAGCGAGGCCATCGGCGCCCACGGCGGCAACGTCATCGGATATGCGGGCGACGGGGTGGTCGGCACCTGGGACGCCAGAACCTTCGACGACGCGACCGAGATGCGCCACGAGGCCTGCCTGGCGGCCCTCGACGCGCGCCGCAGCCTGGAGGGCTACGCCTTCGACCCGCAGGGCGACCGGCTGCGCGCCCGGATCGGGCTGCACGAGGGGGACTTCCTGTCCGGGTTCTTCGGCGGCCACCAACTGCTGGACCACGCTGTCCTCGGCGACACGATCAACACGGCGTCGCGGATCGAGACGCTCAACAAGCATCTCGGCACCCAGATCCTGATGTCCGGCTGCATGATCGACGGGCTGGACGACATCCTGTTCCGCCGGCTGGGCCAGTTCCGCCTCGCCGGCAAGTCCGAGGTGCTGCCGATCTGCGAAGTCATCGAGCGGAGGAGCGCCTGCGACCGCGCGCAGCACGACCTCTGCGACCGGTTCGACGCCCTTGTCGACGCGTTCGAGGCGGAGCGCTGGCACGACGCGGCCGCCGCCGCCGAACAGATCATGCGCGCCTATCCCGCCGACAGGGCCGCACGCTTCCTCTTCCGCATCGCGAGCGACCGCGACGCATGCCGGTCCGTCGATACGGGGCCGATCATCGTCATGGACCACAAGTAGGGGGCTGGGAGCGCGGCCCCGTCCGCACCCGTGCTGCTGCGAAGGGCTGCATCCCCCAGAGTCGGTATGGCGTTTGGCCGGCAGCGGGGCAAGTATGAGGCGGCGACACGTCTTGTGTGCAGCGGAGGGATTTTGAACCCAACGCTTTCCAGGGTGCTGAGAGCCGCGCCGGTCCTCGTGGCCGGATGGATCGCCCTCTTCTGGAGCCAGGGCGCCATCGCGGCCGACAGGTGCGGCGCGCCTCTGGCGCACCTCGCGTCGCTGGTCGGGTCGGTCGAGTTCCGCCCCGTCACGGGCGGGCCCTGGCACGCCGCCTCCCCCGATCTCGCCCTCTGCCCCGAGGACCAGCTTCGCACGGGCGAGGACAGCCGGGCGACCATCGTGTTCCTGGGCACCGACACGATCGTCCGGCTGGACCAGAATACGCTGCTCAGATTGCGCGCACCTCTCGCGGCGCGGCGGACACTGTTCGACCTGCTCGACGGCGCGATCGAGTCCTTCAGCCGGACGCGGCGGGCCCTCGAGGTGGACACGCCTTTCGTCAACGCCGCGGTCGAGGGCACCGAGTTCCTGATCCGGGTGGGGCGCGACCGCACGCGGATCACCGTCTTCGAGGGACGAATATCGGCGCGCAACGCGCGCGGGACGCTTTCCCTCGGCAGCGGGCAATCGGCCCTGTCCCTGGCAGGCCAACCGCCGCGCCGCGAGATCGTGGTGCATCCGCGCGATGCCGTCCGCTGGGCCCTCTACTATCCGCCGGTGCTGACGGCAGACGCGGCGGTCGCGCCGGAGTTGCGCGAGGCCGCGCGGAAGCTGGCCGCCGGCCAGGTGGAGGCGGCCCAGGCGCTGCTGAGGGGCGTCCCCGAATCCGCCCCCTCCCTGGCGCTTCGCGCGGTGATCGCCGTTGCGGAGAACGATACGCCCGAGGCGGAGCGCCTCGCCACGCTGGCAGTCCGACGCGATCCGGATTCGGCCGCCGCGCGCATCGCTTTGTCCTATGCGCTGCAAGCGGCCCGGCGGATCGATGCGGCGCACGACGCCCTGCTGGAGGCGGTCAAGCGGACGCCCGACAGCGCCATCGCATGGGCGCGGCTCGCCGAGATCGACCTGATGCTCGGCCTGCGCGAGGACGCCAGCGAGGCGGCCGCCCGCGCGGCCCGCCTGTCGCCGGACGATGCGCGGACGAACACAGTGCTGGGCTTCGCGGCATTATCCGTGTTCGCCCTGGACGAGGCGGAGGCCGCCTTCCGCCGCGCGATCGCGCGGGATAGCCAGGACCCCCTGCCCCGTCTGGGGCTGGGGCTCGCGCGCATACGCGGCGGCGACCTTTCGGGCGGGCGCCGCGAGATTGAGATCGCGACGGCGCTCGACGTCGGCAGCTCGCTGCTGCGCAGCTATCTGGGCAAGGCCTATTTCGAGGAAGACCGCAACGCGCTGGCGGGCAGCCAGCTGGACATCGCCAAGGAGCTCGATCCCCGCGACCCCACCCCCTACCTCTACGGCGCGGTGCAAAAGGAGGCGGAGAACCGTCCGGTCGAGGCACTGCACGACCTGCAACGCTCGATCGAGCTGAACGACAACCGCGCCGTCTATCGCTCGCGCCAGCTCCTGGACGAGGACGTCGCGACGCGCGGGGCCAATCTCGCGCGCATCTACACCGATCTGGGCTTCGACCGGCTTGCGCTGCTGCAGAGCAGCCGGTCGCTTGCGCTCGACCCGACCAGCTTCTCGGCGCACCGGTTCCTTTCCGACAGCTACGCGGCGCTACCGCGCCACGAGATCGCGCGGGCGAGCGAGCTGTTCCAGTCCCAGATGCTGCAGCCGGTGGGCCTTCTGCCCGTGCAGCCCTCGAGCAAGGAGACCGACCTTCGCATCCTGTCCGACGTCGGGCCGGCCGCGCCCACGTTCAACGAATATACGCCCCTGATCACCCGGGAAGGGGTGCAGCTTCAAGGCACGGCCCTGGTCGGAAACGAGCGCACGTTCAGCGACGAGGCCGTGCTTTCGGCCCTGTCGGGCCCGGCCGCGTTCAGCATCGGGCACTATCATTACCAGACGGAGGGTTTCCGCCAGAACGACGACCTGCTGCACAACATATACGACGCGTTCACCCAGGTGGCGATCGGCGACAGGCTGTCGGTGCAGGCCGAGCTCCGCCGGCGCCGGACCGGCGAGGGAGACCTGCGGCTGAACTTCGACCCGACCGATTTCTCGACCATCGGTCGGCGCAACATCGAGCAGACCACCGAGCGGATAGGGCTGCACGCGACGCCGGCGCCGGGACACGACCTCCTGGTCTCAGCCATCCACACCGCGCGGGACACCGCCGTCCTGCAAACGCCGCCAGGGAACCTGATCTCGGCCTCCGAGCAGTCGACCGGCGGATATGACCTGCAGGGGCAGTATCTGGCGAACGCCGGGCCGTTCCACCTCACCGGCGGGATGGGCTATGCCAATCTCGGCGACACGGTGACCGGGGCGCTCGACTTCAGCAACCTCTTCCCGGGCGGAATCTGCCCGTTTTCCAGCTGCCTGATCCCGATCAACTCGCGCGCGCCGATCATCCAGCGCAACGCCTATCTCTATGTCACCACGCGTTGGCCCGACACCGTCACCTGGACGGCCGGGCTGAGCTATGACGAGTTCCGGCAGCAGCCCGTCGCGCGCAAGCGCCTCGACCCGAAGTTCGGGGTCCGCTGGGATATCGCCGACGGGTTGCGCCTGCGGGCCGCGTATATCGAGACGGTGCGGCGCGCCCTTCTGACGGGCGAGACGCTGGAGCCGACGCAGGTTGCCGGGTTCAACCAGTTCTTCGACGATTTCAACGGCGCCCGGGTCCGGCTGCTGGGGCTGGGGCTGGATGGCCGCATCTCCGACGGGCTGTTCGCCGGCGCCGAAGCCAGCTATCGGCGGCTGAGCATTCCGGTCACGGTGAATTTCGCGACCACGCTCGACGTGAAGCAGAACGAGGATTTCTACCGCGCCTACGTCTACTGGGCGCCGCGGCCGCGCTGGGCCTTCAGCGCCGAAGGCCGGTACGAGACCTTCAAGAACCGCGACCAGACCGACCCCGCCCTGCCGACGCTGGTCGAGACGCTGAGCGTGCCGCTGGCCGCGCATTATTTCGACCCCTCGGGCTTCCTGGCGGTGGCGGGCCCGACCGTGGTGCACCAGCACGTGACGCTGGGGGCGGCGTCCACCTTCCCGAAAAGCTCGGAGACATTCGTGGTGGTGGATGCGGCGGTCGGCTACCGGCTGCCGCATCAGCGGGGGCTGCTGAGCCTGGAGGCGCGCAACCTGCTCGACGAGAACTTCCTGTACCAGGACGACAACATACAGACGCCGCTGCCCAGCAACCCGCTATTCGTTCCAGGCCGTACGTTTCTCGTGCGGTTCACGTTGCGTCTTTGAAAAACACCGAACCGGGAGACGCCGCATGCCCAAGATGCCCGCCGAATTCGGCCTGCTCGCCACCGCGCTTTTGCTCGCCGCCTGCGTCCCGCAAGACGGCAAGGACCGGATCGCCACCCCCACCACGCCCGCGCAGATGGCCACGCTGGCACCCGGGGTCGGCACGTGCGACAGCCATGCCGGCGTGAAGGACAATCCGACCTTTGTGTTCATGTACGGGCTGACGACGACCGGGACGCAGCAGCTGCTGGTCTGCTCGCAGGTGCAGCCCGGCGAGTATGCGCCGCGGATCGAGGAGAATCCGACGGCCGAAATGCTGCAGGGCGCGCCCTACGCCTTCCCCGCCTACACGACGACCTCCAGCGTCATCAAGTCGCTGGTCTCCTGCTCGCCGCCGCAGACGGCCCACACGACGACGATCTGGTGCGGCGACCGGTGGTGCGTCCTGCAGTGGTGCGCGTAGGCGCGCCGGCGCCGCAGCCGCCGGAAACGCATTCGGCAACCCGTGCCCGATACGTAACGGGGGACTGAGCGTCGCGTCGGGCGGACATGGTCGAGCAGACGTGCAATGAAAGCCTTTCCCGACAGGAACGCGGGGAGCTTCTCGGTTCAGGGGAAACTTGTACGGGTCAGGGGCCAGAACATTCTGTTCAGCCCATTGCTGCGCGCCATATTCTCGCTGAACGACTCGGCCGCCGAGATCTGGAGCGCGCTGGATAGCGGGATGACGGCCGATGCCGTTCAGTCCCAAATCGAACGACGCGGAGACGACAGTCCCGAGGCGGGCACGCACCTCCGGCAAGCGCTGGCCGAATGGGAGCGGCTGGGTCTCATCCACCCGCCTGCCCCTTCGATCGCGGCTGCGTCGCGCGGAGATGTCCGTCGAACGGTCGCGATCGGAGGGCTGCGCGTCCGCATCGTGCATCCGGCTTCCCGAACGTTCTCCGCGCTCGAAATCTTCCGGCATCTCGAGGTGGAAAGCGGGCGCGCAGACCTCGTGCTCACGCTGGTGGAGCACGCGAACGCCGTCCACATATTCCGGAGCGAGGGTTGGGTGCTGTCGTGTCCGGCCGACGCACTCGCCACCGCGTTGAAGGGGCACTTGCTGAGCGAGGTTCTCGAGCGCGGAACCTATGAACTCGCCGTCCATGCCGCCGCCTTGCGCAGAGGCGGGCGAGCCCTGCTGGTCTGCGGTCAACCGGGCGCCGGCAAGACAACGCTCACGATGGCGCTCCTCGCCGCGGGCTTTGCGTTCGCGGGAGACGATGTGACGCTCCTCGACGCGGACGGGCGTGCCATCGGCCTCCCGTTCGCTCCCGCGATCAAGCCGGGTTCGTGGCGCATGCTATCGGAGGGCTACCCCGACCTGATGCGCTCGCCCGTCTTCCGGCGTCCCGATCGCAGGCGCGTGCGCTATCTCACCCCGACGGAGATCGCGCCGCCATCCGCCTGCCCCGTCGCATGGGTGCTCCTCCTCCGCCGCAGACGCGGCGCGCGTGCTCGTCTCAAGCCTGTCGATGCGGCCAGCGCTCTGCGCGGCCTTCTCCGCGGCTCCTATGCGCCCAGCGGCGAACTGACGGGGGCCGGTTTCGGAGCGACGGCAAAGCTGATCGGCGCCGCGGACGTGTATTCCCTGACCTACTCCGCGCTCGACGACGCGGTCGGCGTGGTCCTGCAGGCCTGCCGATGACGCGGGCGGGAAGGACGCTCGACGCGCTGATCGCCGGGCTCGACGGCCGCGCGACCGACGGGGCCGACTGGGACGATGTGCTCCACCTCGCGAACCACGCCCTGCTCACGCCCGCACTGTTTTCCGCCCTCGCGCGCGCGGGCGAGATCGAGCGGCTTCCGCAGGATGTGCGCGGGTATCTCGAATTCATCCACGATCGGAACCGCGAGCGGAACCTGCGCCTGCGCGACCAGTTGATGGAGGCCGTCGCGGCCCTCAACCGCAGCGGCATCAGGCCCCTGCTGCTCAAGGGGGCCGCCGCCCTGTTCCTGTCCCCGCCCGAAAGGGTTCCCGACAGGATGACGAGCGATCTCGACGTGGCGGTCGACCCGCTCGACGAGCCGGCCGCGCGGGCCTGTCTCATGGCGCTCGGCTATGCGGAGCTCACCGAGGTCCGGGGGATGGCGCGCCCGCAGGACGCCGCCATACTTGAACTGCGGCCGGCCCGGGCGGACGATTTCGAGCCGCCGGAACCGGTCGACCGGGACGGCGCGAGCGCCAAGATCCCGTCAGCAGAATCGCGCGCCTGCCACTGGATCGTTCACGACCTCCTGAAGGAGGGGGACTATCTGCGCGGCCGGCTGGATCTCAGGCATCTTCGCGACATCGCGCAGATCGACGACACGGATGGTCTCGACTGGGAGATGCTGCGGAGAGTGATGTCCGGCGGGCGCGCGCGGAACGCCCTCGAGACCCAACTTCTGACCCTGCACCGCCTGTTCGGAACCCGGATCCCGGCGGAATGTGCGCGGCGCCCGGTCATCCGGTTCCAGACGTGGCGGCGCGTCTTCACGGCACGGCATCCGGTCCTGGGAGCGCCGCTGCGCCTGGCAGGCAACATGTTCTGGGGCGCCTCGCGCGCATGGCGTGCCCCGACCCTGGTGCGCCGTAACCCGACCCAGCTGGCACGCCGCATCGCCCTCATGCTTTTGGATAGGGACCTTAGATCGAAGGTATAGTCGCCCGATTTCTCCGTGCCGCAAACATGTCGGCAGGATTAGGATATAGGAGGACAGTTTCGACATCGAAGTAGGGAGAGTGAAATGTCACGATCAAGTCCCGGAAGTCGGGAAAGCTCGCCCGGTAACCTCTCGTCCGAAGACGCAGCGCGCCGAGACTTCCTCAAAAAGACCGGCCGATTCGCCGCGGTGACAGCCCCGGCCATCACCCTGCTCCTCGGCACCAGCCTGGACTCCAAGGCCATCGCCGCGTCGAGCGGCACGCGACCGGGGCATGGCTGGGGCGACAAGAACCATATCCACACCGGGCCCAGGAGATAAGACAGGCACGTACCTTGGGCGGCTCGCCACCCTAGCTGGCCCGCTTCATCAGCTGCCTGATGCCCCACGGTGTTGCGACGACGCCGATCCCGCAAAGATTGGCCACGATGTCTCCGACCGATTGATCCCGTCCCGGGACAAATCCCTGCAGCCACTCCAACCCTGCTGCGAAGCCGGCAATGACCGCAACCACACGGGCATTCTGGAGGAAGGTCGATTTTTCCAGCCAGAACGCAGCCAGCGTCACCCCTGCAAATGCCGCGGCATGAACGATCTTGTCGGAGGTCAGGTTGCCGACCAGCGCCCTTTCCGGCGGTAGGGGGCCGAACAGATAGAGGCTGGCGAACAGCAAGAGCGTCGGGACCCAAGGCGCGAGAGGCCTGCGCAGATTCCGGCCGCCAGAGCGTGCGCGGAGCCCCGGCGCACTTTCGCCTTGCCCGGTGGGATCTTCCTCGACCTGCATTTGTCGCCTCGCGTTCGTGGGACGGCGCCTATCGATCGATCCGGTGGATCAGCGTGTCTTGAGTTCCTTCACGACGATTTCCAGAGCCTGCGCATGACGCGGCAAGCTGTCGGCCTCGCGACCAAACTGACGCGCCTCGCCGATCCACAGGATCGTATGCATGAGGCTGATGCAGGCGAGCGGCATAACAAGCCCGGGCGCAACTCCGTCCCGGGCGAGCGCGGGAGTGCACATGCGCCGGATATGAAGGGCAAGTTCCGGAGCGGAGCGCACGCGCCTGAGCAATTGGAATAGGACGAACTGAACCGTATCGAGTCCGCGGGGGGCGCCGAACCGGCCTCTCTCCCAGTCCCAGACGTCGACGCCGCCGTCCTTCCGAACCACCATATTGGGCGGGATCCAGTCGCCGTGCTGGAGCCCGAACGTATGAGACACCTCGCCGTACAGCGTCTCGATCCGGTGGACGGCCTCACAAGCGGCCTCGGCGCTATCGGGCAGCAGCGGTCCAAGCCTGTCGACGCGCGACCTGGTCTCCCGCCAGAAGCGGCTGTCGCCCAGCCTCACTCCCGCTTTCGCACCAATCCCGGCCAAGGTACGGCTGGCGGCGGCGGGAATGTCGGTGATGTCGCTTGGCATTCTGCCGGCAGACGTCAGCGGCGAGAGGATCAACGTTTCGATCCCGTGCCATGGGCCCGAATGCAAGACACCGGGGACGGTGACGGCTGTTCCCGCGGTCGGAGCGGCCAGCGCGCGCAGAAGGCGCGCTTCCTGCCGGATCAGTCTGCGGGTCAGCGGCTCCCACCCGAACTTGGCATAGGCGATGATCGAGCCGCGACGATCCATTACCTGGACGACGGGTTTGCTGTTGGGGCGGCCCGGTGCAAGGCGAAGCGCCAGGCTTAGATCGCGGCGTCCCAGCTTTTCGGCAAGGAAGCTGTGCAAGGGCGTATCGCGGAGCGAGGCGTCGATCGCTTCCACCCGAACTCGCTGGCGCATTACCGTCTTGGCCACGCCAAGGGCCACCGCAACTTCCAGCGCACGCGCGGACAGTTGGACCATGGGATTTGCGGCAGATCGCGCATGTTGGCGCACGCTGGCGCGCAGCCCGGCGCGGGTCGTGTCGAGTGGCAACAGCACACGCGGATCGTTCAGGCCGGGCAATGCGGCGAAGCGCGCCAAGGGCGCCTTTTCGTTCCGCCCGCCGCTCCGACCGACGTATAGGCCGAGACGGTGAGGCTGGTTGCCGCTAAGGACACGGAACGCTCCTTCGAGGTGGCGCAGGACCGCGCTCTCGTCGCGCACCGGGCTGAGCATCAGAGCGCCGTCCAAATCACGCGGACCGCCTCGCGCGCGGCGTCCTCGAGGGAGGCGGTATTGTCCAATTCGAAGACCTTGGCCGACGGATATTCGGCGGACGTTTCAAGATCCCAGCGGCGCGATACCGCAGCGGCATCTGGCCCGCCTGCCTTCTTTCGGGTTGCGTCGCGAGCGATGGCGGTTTCGATCGGCGCAACCAATCGCAGGACAATGTCCGGCGTCGGCATGTCGCGATAGCAAGCGCCTTCCCATCGCATGAGCATCCGCTTCAGCGGCGCCCGAGCCTTCGCGATCGCGACCTCGTCAAACGCTCGGCTATCGATCGCTCCTGAGGTGGAGGAGGGATACCGGTCGGAAATTACGATCGACCCGCAGGCGGATGCCCGAAACGCCCGCGATAGCAGCCTGGAACGATCGTAGGCGAGCTGACACATGCGGGCGACATGGAAGAGCGAATAGGACTGCCTTTGCCGCTTCTCCTGCTTCTCGTATTCGGAAAGCCGCTCGTGCGGCAGCAAGCGACGGGCGATGGGCAAGAATAGCCGCGGGATCAGGGTCAGCACAGTCGCGGGTGGTCGGCCCGCATGAATCGGGAATACCGCAAGATGCCGACCCAACCGTTCGGCGACACAGCCAGCAAGCGTGGACTTGCCGATACCCTTCGGACCCACGATCGCAATAACGGCGCCTCCGCCGGTCAACGACAGATGGCCGCTGCTCATCGCCTTGCCCCGGAGCCAAAGGACCAGGCGCGCCGCGCGAGAGCCGAAGGCGACCGCTCGCCCTATCCTTCGATACGGGCGCAGCCTTCGTGCGACTTGGAACGCCAGCGCGATCCTGCGTGGAAGCGCGCGTTCATCGGCTATCGCATCGATAAGGCGGCGAAAGAGGACGCCGTCGATGGGCGGGAAGATCCGCTCCAGCCACTGCTCCGCATTCGCTGCGTCCGCTGCGTCCCGCAACCATGCGAGCTCGTGCCTGGTCTCGTCGTAATGTCTCGTGACTTTGAGGATTTCGACGATACTCGTGTGCTTCAACGTGGTGCGTACCACGAACATCAACAGTTCGATTTCCGGACGGGGCACGCGGATATCGGCCAGCGTCGTCACCTCGTCGAGTAGCCAGTCCACCAGCGGAAACCGGTACGTCTTGGCCAGGCTGTCGCCACCGACAATCGCGAGATAGACGTGCAGGTCCACGAGCCGACCGGTGGGCTCGTCTAGCGCGAGCGCGTGAAATACGCCCGAGTGCCCGAGACTTGCGTGCTCGCAGGTCGTTTTGAACCGGCAGCGTCCCAAGATGACGAGGAGCTCTGCCAAATCCTTTCGGTCGACGAGCAGGTCGATGTCCTGGTCACCTGCCAGGGTCTCTCCGAGACGCACGTTGCTCTTCCAATGACAATAGCGGATGGCGGCCTCGTTCAGCGCCCGAAAGAGCTCCCGAACGATGCACGCCTCCGCTCCTTGCCACGTGGCTGGCGCTTGACGATAGGTTGTGGGCGGTGCCGCTGGAGGCCCGAGCGCCGGCCCCTTCGCGCCAGACGAAGGCTCTATTGCACCGTCGACCGCGGGCGATCTGCATGATTCCGCGACACGCAATTCCTCATCCGCAGTTGCAAGATCCATTTTTCTGCCCGACGAAAAAATCGAACGGTTCAGGATTGAAGCCCTGACGAGTCCTTCCCCCGGCGTGCCCGGTCCAGGATGAATCCAGCGAGGCACGATACCGAACGCGGGCCGGCCGCTGGGCTACAGCGCCGCTGTGCAGCGCCTCGATAACCCGGCCGGATCGACACCGTCTGTCTGGGAGCGGACGGAAGGCGCCTGCCAATAGTCCGAAAATAGCTGTTCCCAGCGGGGCGCCTCTTCGGCCGCGGGGCGCGTGTGGAGAAGAGTTATGGTTTCAGTGGTTTCCGTCTACGACACGAGCGACTTTGGCAGCCCCGATCCCTCTGGATTGACCTACGACCCCGTGACCGGCGAACTTTTGCTGGTCGATTCGGAAGTCGACGAGACGCCCTACCTCAGTGACTTGAATATGTTCTCGATAGGCGCGGACGGCGAGGTCGATCAGTCCTACGCCTTGACCACGGTAACGAAAGAGCCGACCGGAATCGCCTTCAACTCCGTCACCGGAACGCTTTTCGTCACAGACGACGATACCGGCATGGTCTATGAGGTCGACCGGGCCGACCCAACCCACCTTCTCAGTTCGTTTTCCGCGGCTTCATTCGGCGCCACGGCAATCGAGGACATTTCGGCGGCCGACGATGGCAGCCTCTATGTCCTCGATCGCACGTCGCGGACCATCTTCCATACGACGACCGACGGCTCCGTGCTATCGACCGTCGCTCTGCCCAGCACCCTGAAGCGCCCGGACGCGCTCGCATACGATCCGGGAGAAAATGTCTTCTACGTTGCCGGGGGCTGGAGTGCGGACATATTCAAAGTCTCGTCCAGCGGGCAAATTCTGGACACGATCAAGGTCCTGCGGGATTTCAGGAACGACGCAGGCCTGCACGTAATGCCGAAATCTCTGGCGTTTGTACCGTCCGACGATCCGAACGTCGGCGCGACGCTGTGGGTCGGCGACTATGGCGCGGACCAGGTGTCCGACGGTCGGCTGTTCCAGATTCAACTCGACCCGGTCATGCCCGCGCCGGCGGGCCCCGATCTCTCTGTTCTCGACGCCACGCCTGTACCGCAGATCGAGGGGGCGGGAAACCAGCTCGCGTTCACTTTCACGTTGTCCGAGGCCGCGAGCCAGGACGTGGTGGTCAGCTACCATACCGCGGACGGAACGGCCACGGCGGGGAGCGACTATGTCGGCGTGTCCGCGGGGACAGCCGTGATCAGCGCCGGTTCCACCAGCACGACGGCGTTCGTGAACCTGATCAATGACTCGGTGGCCGAAGGGCAGGAGACGTTCTCGCTACAGGTCACGAAGGCGCAGTTGGCGAATGGCGGCACGGCCGTGACCGTCGCAGATGCGAGCGGCCAGGCGACGGTCATCGATGACGACCCGAACGGCCCGCCGGCGGTGATGGTCTACAACACGGCTTCCTTCGGCAGTCCCGATCCGGCCGGGCTCGCCTACGTCGCATCGACGCAGCAGGTAGTACTGGTCAACTCCGAGGTGGACGAGACGCCGTTCTTCAGTTCCATCAACATGTTCAGCATGCATACGGACGGGACGGTCACCGACCGCATTCCGTTCACGGCGGTCACCACGGAGCCCACCGGCGTTGCCGCCTGGCATGATCCGGCGACCGGTCGGAACCTGCTGTTCATCACCGACGACGAAGCGCAGCTCGTGCGGACCGTCGACATGAACAACCCGCTGGTGCAGATCGGCAGCTTCAGCACGGCGGCCTTCACGGCAAGGCCGGAGGATATTGCCGTCGATCCTTCCAATGGCCACTTGTTCATCGCCGACGACAGCAACCACAGCGTCGTCGAGACTACGCAGGACGGGACCGTGGTGGCGACCATCCCCCTTCCCGCCGCAATTCCGCATCTCGACGCCTTGGCCTACAATCCGGCCACCGACACGTTGTACGTGAGCGGCTTCGTCAGCCCGGACATTTACGAGATCAACCGCGACGGCGCTGCCGTCGGGTGGGTCACCGCGCTCCGCGACTATCCCCACGCCGACGGCTCCCACGTGGCGCCGAGGGGCCTTGCACTGGTGCCCGACAGCGACGGCTCCGGAGGACAGACGCTTTGGGTCGCCGACTACGGGGTTGATCAGGTTGCGGATGGGCGGCTGTTCACGATCCACCTGGAACCGACGCCGCCGCCGGCGGTCGCCCTCTCGGACGGCGTGCCGTCGCCGCAGACGGAGGCGGACGGAGCACAGATATCCTTCGTCGTCAGCTTGAACCAGCCGCTGCAGGACGACGTCACCGTTCACCTGCACACCGTCAATGGGACGGCCGTCGCGGGCCAGGACTTCGTCGGGCTGCCCGATGTGACGGCGACGATTCTCGCAGGATCGACCAACGCCGCCGTCAAGGTCGATCTGATCAACGACAACGTGACGGAGTCGACGGAATCGTTCAGCCTGCACGTCGACAGCGCCGTGATGCAGACCGACGGGACCCCGGTGAGCATCGCCGACAGTTCCGGCACGGGAACAATCCGCGACGATGACGTTGCGCCACCGCCACCGGTGCGGATCATCGACACCACGGCGTTCGGCAGTGGGGATCCGGCCGGCCTGACCTACGATTTCGTGCACGGCACCGTCTTCCTCACCGACTCCGAGGCGGAGGAGACACCTTATTTCAGCCAGACCAACCTGTTCGAGCTGGGCACGGATGGCGCCTTCCACCAGGGCTTCAAGTTCACCGCCGTCACAAATGAGCCCACCGGCGTCGCCTTCTGGCGCGACGCGGCCACCGGCCAGAATCTTCTGTTCACGACCGACGACGACAAACAGAAGGTCCAGCTCGTCGACGAGGGGAATCCGCTCCACGAGCTGCGAAGCTTCTCGACCTCCGCGCTCGGGATCGGCGATCCGGAAAGCATCACGACCGATCCGAACAGCGGCCACCTGTACATCGTCGACGAATTGAACCGTGCGATCTGGGAGACCAGCCAGAACGGGACCCTGGTCTCGTCGATCGACATGCCGGATACGATAAAGCACCCCGAGGCGATCGCCTACGACCCGACTGCCGACATGTTTTATGTCAGCGGATTCTGGAGCGCCGACATTTACGCGATCGGTCGCGACGGCGCGATCGTCGACACGGTCAAGACGCTGCGCGACTACCGCCATGCCGACGGCAGTCACGTCGTGCCCAAGGGTCTGGAGCTCGTCCCCGCGAGCGACGGCAGCGGCGCCATGGACCTGTGGGTGGCCGATTATGGCAAGGACCAGGTGGATGACGGGCGGATCCTGATCATAGACCATCACGAGTTCGGCGTTATCGCCTGATGCCACGCGCTCTGTTGCCTTCGATCACGGCGGCCATCTGCAGCCAATTGGCGGCGCTTTTCGGGTTCAGCTTCCTTTGCAACCTGCTGCTGCTGGTGACGTCCGTATATACGCTGCAACTGTACGACCGGGTCCTCTCCAGCGGCTCGCTCGACACGCTCGTCTGGCTCACGGCAATCGCCTTGACGGCCATCGCCACATACGGCGCGCTGGAACAGGTGCGTCGACGCCTGCTCGTGAAAATCAGCGCCTGGTTCGACATGGAGCTCGGCAGGCCCGTCATCGCACGTTGCATCGGTCAACGTCTGCGCCAGGACACCGTGGTTGAAAACGAACTCGCCGACGTGGCCGCGATACGCGAGTTCATCGGCGGCGAGGCCATCCTGGCCATGCTCGACGCCCCGTGGGCACCATTGTTCATCGGGCTCATTTGGGTCATTCACCCCGTACTGGGCTCGATCTCGCTCGCCGGGGCACTCCTTCTGCTCGGCTGCGCCATCTTGAACGACAGGCTGACCCGCGAACCGCAGCGCGTGGCGGATGTCCAGGTGCGGAAATCCATGGCGTCCGCCGCCCGAACTCGTCGACAGCGCCGAAACCGTCGCGGCGCTGGGGATGACCCAGCCGCTTCTGTCCCGTTGGCACGAGGCGCATCGAAGCGCCCGTGAGTCCGGCATGTCCATCGGCGATACGACCGCAGCGATGTTCAACCTGTCTCGGGCAATGCGATTGGCGATCCAAATACTGACGATGGGCGCCGGCGCATACCTCGTCCTCGGTGGCGCCATCACCGCAGGGGCCATGATTGCGGCGTCGATCATCCTCGGGCGCGCGTTGTCGCCCGTCGAGAGGTCCATCTCCGCCTGGCGCGTCTATGTGTCCTGCCGCAACGGGCACCGAACCCTCCGGAGGCTCTTCAAGGACGCGGCAACGCCTCGCGACGCGATCGTTCTGCCCCGGCCGGAGGGGCGCCTCGCCGTGGAAAATGTCAGCTATGCCCCGCGCACCGGTGACGCGCCCATCATTCGGAACGTCAGCTTCACCCTCGAGTGCGGCGAATCATGCTGCGTCGTCGGGCCCTCCGGCGCCGGAAAATCGACGCTTTGCCGCCTGATCGTCGCGGTGAAGCGTCCCTCCGAGGGACAGGTGCGCCTCGACGGTGCCGACGTGGCCGGTTGGGACCTCGACGATCTGGGGCGATACCTGGGCTATCTGCCACAGCATGTGGACCTTTTCCCTGGCACCGTCGCCGAAAACATCGCCCGCATGCACCGCGCCGAACCGGCTGCGATCATCGCCGCCGCCAAGCTGGCCGATGTCCACGGGATGATCCTGCGACTGCCGGACGGCTACGACACCGACGTGGGGCTGCATGGCGGCCGATTGTCCGGCGGGCAACGCCAGAGGATCGGCATCGCCCGCGCCTTGTTTGGCGACCCGGCGCTGATTGTGCTGGACGAACCCAATTCCGGTCTGGATACCGACGGCGACCGGGCATTGCTGGACGCCCTGACGAAGCTCAAGAAGGAGGGACGGACGGTCGTTGTCGTCACGCACCAGCCGGCCACTTTGCGTGCGGCGGACAAGATTCTGGTTTTGCGAGACGGCGCCGTGAGCACGTTCGGGCGACGCCAGGACGTACTCAAGAGCGTGCCGCGACGGCAGGTCGCGATGCGGCCATACGTTCCGCCAGACCCGCCCGCCCCAGAAGCGCAACAAACCGCAAATTCCGGCGGAAGCGCGCAATGAACCCGATGAAGCACCAGCAATCGGAATCGGCGGAACCGCATCAAAGCCTGAGCCGCGTCACACGCAGCTCTCACCTCGCGGGCTATGGAGTCGCGGCGATCTTCTTCCTGGGTTTCGGAGGCTGGGCGGCGCTCGTGCCGCTCTCGAGTGCCGCAGTTGCGCCCGGCGTAGTGAGTCCCGACGGGTATCGGAAAACCGTGCAGCATCTGGAAGGCGGCATCATAAGGACAATCAATGTCCAAGAGGGACAGGAAGTTCGCCGAGGCGACACATTGGTCACCTTGCAGGGCACGAAAGCCCTAGCCGATTACCAATCGCTGCTGGAACGCGTACAGCAGCTGCTCGCGACCGAGGCCCGTCTCGTGGCCGAGCAGGATGGCCAGTCAGCCATCCTCTTCCCACCGGACCTGAAGGCGGCCGGTCGTTTGGCCCATGACGCGATGATCGACCAGGCTGCACTTTTCGCGAGTCGCCGGGCCGCCCGTCACGGACGCGAGCAGATTTTGGACCGGCGTGTCGCACAGCTCAGGGAAGAGAATCGCGGAATTGAAGACATCATCCTGGCTCAAGGCAGGAAGGCGGCACTTATCAAGCACGAGATCGCCGACGTAAGGTTTCTCCAGGAGAAGGGACTGGCGCGAATGCCGCGGCTGCTCGAACTGGAACGGGCACAGGTGGACATTGGCGCAGAGCGCGCCCAGCGGAAGGCCGATCTGGCGCGCAACAAGCAAAAGATCGGCGAGACGGAAATCCAGCGCATCACGCTCAACGAGCAGGACAGGGAGGCGGTGAGCAAGGAGCTGGCGCAGGTGCGCGCCGATCTCGCCGTCGCACGCAGCCAGATGCCGTCCCGTGCCGACGTCCTGCGGCGGACGATCGTCCAGGCCCCCATTTCAGGCCGAATTCTTGAACCTCAGGATCACCACGGAAATTGGCGGTGTCTTGAAGCCCGGTGAGCCAATTCTCGACATGGTGCCCAGCGACGGCAAGTTGATCATCAATTCCCGCATCAAGCCGGTCGATATTGATAACGTGAGGTCGGGAATGCGGGCCCGGGTCATCCTGACCGCCTACCGGCAACGGTCGATGCCACAGATTTATGGCCGCTTGCGGTCGGTTTCGGCCGACCGGCTGGTCGATGAAAAGACCGGCCAACCGTACTTCCTGGCGGAGGTGGAAGTTTCGCCTGACGAACTGAGGTCGGAGGGCCATGACATCCGGCTCATGGCGGGGATGCCGGCAGAGGTCATGATTCTGACCGGCAAGCGCACGTTGATGGATTACCTTCTTCTGCCGCTTATCGAGAGCTTGTCTCGGGGGTTCCGCGAAAGCTGACGTGCAAGACACTCAGCTTGCAGATCGGGAATCCGCGGCGGGTGGGGGCTCGTGGCCCGAGATGCCCTACGGCGTCGCCAGACGACCTTCACGAGATCCCGCACGCGTCGCACCACCTCGACCTTCCACCGTTGCATGGAGCATGGCGGCGGCGTAGCAGAGCTTCACAACCGCAATGACAGTGGCTGAAACGACCGCTGCGCCGAGGGCATCGTATCGCGGCACAGCAATGAGAAGGCCGACGATATTGACGCCGGCGGCGGCTACCGCGACGGTGCCGTAGATTTTCTCTCGGCCGATCATCATCAAGCCCGTTGCGCTCGGCCCGGCCGCGGCGGAGACGAAATAGCCGATCGTGAGAATCCGGAGAAGCGGCGCTGCCTCCACGAACCCCTGCCCGAACAGCCGAAGACCGAAATCAGGAAACGCCCCGAAGACCAGCAGGAAGGGCAGCGCACAAACTCCGCTTATGAGGCAGGCGCGCAGGTACTCCGACCGCAACCTCGACAGATCGCCAACGCGATGCAGCTCGGCCATTCGGGGCGCAGAGGCTGCGGTCACCGCCCGCAGCACAAACACCGTCAGAAGCGCCAGCCGCAAAGCACTATGATATAGGCCCACGGACTCCGAGGTGCTCACGGTCCCGAGCACAAGGATTGACGACCGCGCAACCACCTCGTCCGAAGCTGTGCCCAGGAGCATGGCGAACGCCATGCCCGACCATGTCCTTAGCCGGTAGTCCGCACGCACGCGCGCCGTCCCGCCCGGCAGGCGAAGCGCTATCCATACCGATGACAGGACAAGCAAAAGAACGCATGTGGCCACGAATGCCAGAACCACGCTCGCGGTGCTATCGATCTTCAGAATCCATACGGCGCCGAGGACGCACACTGGCAGAACCAGCATCGGCAGCGCCTCGCCGAGCGTGCTCGCGTGCTGCCCGCGCAAGACGTATCGATGTAGCTCGATCGCCGTCAGCCCGACCGCAAGGGGTAGCGCCAGCTGGACGACCAACGTGCCGTCCCCTCTCCCGCCCGGAAGGAATACGATGGCCAGAATCAGGCCCGCGCCGAGGAGGCCGACCGCCGTTGCTCCATGGGCAGCAATCAGGCTGCCCTTCAGGAGGGACGGCTCATTTGCGTCCGAATAGATCCGCACCAGACGCGTGCTGACATTTTGCCATCCGAGCGGTGCGAGATGCGAGGTCGCGGTGGCGACGCCCAGAACGAAGGCGAAGACGCCGAAGTCACTCACTCCAAGCCGGCGCGCCAGGGTGACGTCCAGTGCGAAAAGCGAGGCGACACCCAGGCATCGTACGACAAACACGCGGAGCGTCTTGCTCTTGAGCTTTCGGAGCGCGCGGCCCGCGGGATGCGGCCCGGTCATGCCCGGTGTGGCCCCAAGCGAGGGCGCCCGGACCTTGCGCCTGTTCGTACGAGGTCGGGCGCCGTCGATGCAGACGCGGCGGCCAAGCTCGTCGCCATTTCGATCAGCGATATCGCGATGAAGATGAGGGCGGCTGCGGTAGCGGGCGCGTCGATGTCCTCAAAGCACAGCCAAGCCCAAAGGGTAAACTGAAGATTGAGCAGAATACGCAGCTCTGCCCTGTGGACCGGTGAAAGGGCACGATGCGAGGCAAGGGTCGCTGCCGCAATGAGCGCCCAGCGCCACGCGGGCCGCAGGAAAAGGAAAATGGCAGCGACGCCCAGACCGAGGACTCCGCCCTTGGTAAAGGAGGATACGAGCGTGGAGTGAGAGCCAACGGCGATATGGCTTTCTTCGCGTGGCTTTATGCCGAGGCCAAGGATTGGATTGGAGGCAACCGTTTCGCTCACCGCGTGGGCATAGCTGTGAAACCGGCTGTCGGAACTGTAGTTCCGGTACTCGGTCGCCGCGGTCAGGTTGATCGAAGCGACGGAGAGAAGGCCAGCGAAGCAGGTTGCGCCGACGATCACGCCAACCCGGCGAAATGGATCGCCGAATAGAAGGCTGGCGACGACAATGCCGACGCACCATCCGCCGACAACGGAACGAGACAGCGTGATCGCGACGGTGAGGAGAATCATGCCCTCGACGAGCAACGGCAGAAGGCGCGCCGCCGGCCGACGGATGTTCAAGTACATCAGGGAAAACGCGCCAAGAACGGCGACCGTTGCGGCCGTGGCGGTCGGATAGGGGCCGAACACCTGGACTCGCGGCATCGGCACGCCGGGAAGCCCCCAATCGACAAGCGTGTAGACGAGGGACGAGTACCTTTGCAGGAGCGGGGCTGCGGCCGGGATGTGGTTGCCCGCGAGGATGCCGAACACGCTGGGCGTTTCGAGGGACATGTTATGGACGGCGTAGGCGAAGGCGAACAACGCCCAGCAGCTCGCCACAACGATAATGAAAGCGAAATGAGCTGCCCTCAGCAGCCTTACGCGCTCATCCTCGCCTTGTGCCCAAAGATGCCGGACTTGCAAGATCAGTATCAGCCCGCATACCCAGAAGCTGAGGTTGTAGAGTGCGGCAATGAAGCGGGCGGTTTCCTGAGCCTGAACGAATCCGACGACGTAAGCTGATATGCCGAATATCGAGATGAGCGATAGCAGGAGGTAATCGCCCAGGGTCAAACGTTGCAAGGCCGCGGGACAGGCGACAACGAGCAGTGCTGCGAACACATGGAGGGCGATGAAATCGAGGCCGAGGAACCACACGAGCGGGATGGTCAGGACAAAGGTCTGGAGAATCAGGCGCGTGATCTTGGTAGCACCCTGCGGGGTAGGGAGATCCAGCCCGTGGCGCAGGGCAATTCCAGCGCCGTCACGCATCGATCCTGCCAGCGCCTCGCCAGGTGCCAGGCGAACCCGCCGCGACATTGATCCAGCAACTCCAGGCGCCAGGGCGCGGAGAGGCGTTTTCGATGCGCAGCCCGGAAGGATGCCAGCCGCGCCGCGGCGGTGCGTCGGCGTGCTGAAAGTTGTTCCCTTCGAAGCGCAAGCGCACAACGGCGTCATCCCATCGCCGCATGAACAGCGAAGGGGTGCCGGAGATGGCGTTGCCGGTCACCACTGCCTCCAATTGGCCGGCTCGGGCCCGGCCGAAATGGAAGGCCGCGCTCGGCGCAGCGTGGCGTCGCCGGGTAATGACGTTGCCGATGATGACGCCGCGTGGTTCCCCCGTTGAACCCGCGGTCATCCCGATCGCCGCGAAGCGATTGCCCAGGACGGACCGAGAGGCGCGCGCCTTGAGGCGGTTGGCGACCACGATCACGCCGCCCTCGGCACCCTCTCCCAGCGAGATCACTCGCCTGCACCAGATTCCGCCAAAGTCGCCCTCGTAGGCGTCGGCGTCAGCTCCCCAGCCGTCGATGTAGCAGCCCGAAATCTCCGTCTGGTATGCCTTGTCGAGCGCAATACCGTGACGGCCCGCCCCGTTCAGGTGGCATCCGGCAACGCGCCAGCCGCCGGCCTGCGTGATGTGGATTCCATGGCCGCGGCAACCCAACCCCTCCTCCGGGCCGGAGGCAACGGTGCAGTAATCCAGCACCCCGTCCGTGGCGATTGCCGGTTCGGCATCGCCGGCGGGGTTTCGGCTTCCGGGCAACGCGCCAATCAGGAATCCGCCATAGTGATGGGTTCCGTGGTCCGTCACATAGGTCGCATTTCCGACGCCAGCACCGCGAACCCACACGCGGCGCAACACGTTGTCGACGATGGGCCGCACGAATTCGCCGTTTGGCAGTTGCGTGTTGATCCAGACGCCGTAGCCCGTTGGATGCCGTACCCATACATTGTCGATGTCGAGCTGCTGGTTCGATAGCAGAAGGCCGTGCATAGCGGCCCCGCGACCGTCGGTTATTCCATCCACGTCGAAAAACAGGTCGCGAAGGTGCAAGCGACGGGCGAAATCGACGTTCGCCGCCCATTCCCGGGACACCAGCAGCGCCGCGACGTTCAGGCTGCGAATCGTGCCGTTCATCTGGTAGCGCTGCACAAGCTCCGATCGAAACCCCTTCAGCGCGCGAAACCCGCAGACCGGATGGTTTCCGGCGCCCGGGACCTCGCCCGCAAGCTCGATCTCGCCGGGTATCAGCACGGGGCCGCGCAGGCCAAAGATGCGTGCCGGAACGTGGAGCGCGGTCCCCGGATACCGGGCCGCCCAGTCGACGGCGGCCTGTATGGCGGCCCTATCGTCCGACCTTCCGTCGCCCACCGCTCCGAACTCCGCGATGGATACCGGCCCCACCCGCTCGCCGCCAGATGCGCGCGGGAAGATCTTGGCGCCGGTTGCGCCGGCCGATGCCGGGGTGATTTTCGTTGCCACTCCGCCCAATCCAATCATGCAGGCGCCGA
Organism: uncultured Alphaproteobacteria bacterium; assembly: GCA_963826605.1. Taxonomy (GTDB): domain Bacteria; phylum Pseudomonadota; class Alphaproteobacteria; order MPNO01; family DASWLB01; genus CAWGHZ01. Next base: position 59,012 of record CAWGXN010000001.1, on the reverse strand, counting down.
GGAGCTGGCGACGGGAGACGGGGCCGCGGCCGTTGACGGGCCGGATGCCGTTGCCTGCTTCCGGCTTCAAAGGGGCCCTGCCCTTCCATGGCGTGACGCCACCGCAATCGGTCCGGCCGCGCGTGGGGAAGGTGCGCGCCGACGAGCGACGTCGCTCAGGACGACGCCGAGAACTGGCGCATTGACGTCGCGTAGAACGCCGAGCCCCGCCTCGAGGTCCCGAAGCCTCGTGCGTCCGGACGGAACCACCAGGATCGTGGAATTGGCGCAGACGGCGATCAGCTGCGCATCAGCAGCACATAGGAGCGGCGGGCCCTGAATGATCATGACGTCACAGGATGCGCGAGCCGCTTGCAGCAGCCTCCTTACGGCCGAACATGACAGCATCGGCTGCGTAACCTCGCCTCGACCGGCGCTCAAGACGTCGATGCCGCTTTCCGCGTGGTGCACGATGAGTTCGCTCGGTCCCCGCGCGGAATCGGAGCCTGGTGGAGCGCCGCCACCGCCCAGCAAGTCGGCCACGCCCGCGACGTCGCCCGGAAGACCTAGCCGCGCCGCGATCCGCGGTTCGCCAAGATCGAAATCGACGAGAAGTACCCGGTCCGCTGTGGTCTGGCGCAAAGCGATTGCCAAGTCCGCCGCTATCGGCGCACGCCGCTTGTCGGATACGAGCGACGTCACCAGAAATGCCTGAGGAGCCGGGCCAACGGCCGCGATCCTGAGGCTCAGCGACTGCAAGGCCCGCAGGTAGGACAAGCGCGCCGACGCCGCCCGGGAACCGAGCCGCGTACTGGCCGGCCACAAACTGTCCGGCCGAGGCAGCGCCCCAAGGCTTGGAACGCCCAGCGCCGTTACCACCTGGTCCGGATCATGCAGACGGCGGTCGGTCAGGTCACGCGCGAAGGCCAGGCAGCATCCAAGCATGAACGACGCAATAAAACTTACCGCAGCGACCGTGCCAACCGGAAGCGAGCTCGGCTCCGTCGGGGTGGCAGCAAGCGAAAGGATGTGACCAGTCGGAGTCGGGGAACCGGGATCGTTTTGGACGTCGTAATATTGGGACAGCACCCTCGAATACGTCGCCTTCTTGGCCTCCGCTTCGCGCTCCAGCTCCCGGTATCGGACGCCGCTTTCCGAGCGCACGGCCACCTCGTCCAGCTTGAACTGATACCTGTTCCTGAGGTCGGCCAGCTTCCTTTCGGTATCAAGAAGCTGCGCCCGGCTCTGCTCCACCCGACCGGCCAACCAGACCTCCGCCTGCTTGACCTCCTCTAACCGCTGGCCGATCTGGTGCTCCAAGTAGAGTCCCGCAAGATGGTTGGCCACCTTGGCGGCGCATTCGGCATCGCGAGAGCTGAAGTTGACGTTGAGAATCAGCGACTCTCCGGAGTGCGTCACCGACAAATTCTGGGCGAACATGATCTCGGCCTGATCGTGCGCCAACGCTTCCGCTTCCTTGGAGGGCGCGTCCGGATCGAGGTCCGCCGCCGCCGATGGGTCGCCGGACGACAGAATTCCCAAGGAGTGCGCCCACCCGAGAATTCCCATTATCAGGGCGGATATGCGGTCGACACCCGGGTTGTATTCATCCAACTCGTAAAGCTGAAGATCTTCCATCGTCGACTCAATCAAGGCCGGCGATCTGATGATATCCCGCTGAGTGTCGACGATGGACGGCACAATCGAACGCTGAATGCCCGGTCCCAGTTCAACAAGGATGAGAGCCGTTGCCGTATAGGCCGGCCCACGCAAGACGGTGTACCCAACCGCCAAACAAGTGATCAAGCCGACCACTGCGACGATAGTAAATGATCGGCGGCACAAAATTCCGCGAAAGTCACGTATTGAAAGGTGCTCGAATGACGAAAATTCCTGCATTCGGCTCATCCTTCATGAACCGAACCGTCGACAAGATCGCGCGAATACCCTTTCAGTTCCCGGCCCAGAGCAAACGCATATTCCGGATATTCGAGAAGATAGCGGCGCCACAGGCGGCGCGGCTCCCGGTACAGGCGATACAGCCAACGAACGTTCAGCTGATCGACGACCGAAGGGTAGTACTGCCACCCGCGCCACACCTGGTCGAGATATCCTCCACACGTAAAGGCAGGTCCCGTAAGGGCGCCAGCCTCCCGAAGGGCGAGCAGCACACTCTCCTGACGCGGCGCACCCATCCCGCAAATGACCAGATCCGGCCTTTCGGCGCGCACTGCAGTTACGTACGTTCCGATTTCATGATAGCCGTGATTGGCTCGGCAGAACTGAAGCCCGGGAAGGATATTGGCTAGCTCGCGTGCGGCCGCCTCCGCCACTCCCGGCCGGCCGCCGATCAGCATTACTCGATGTCCCTCGTCTCTGGCCTCGCGCAAGACTGGAAGGGCGAGCGACGTGGTATCAAAGCTCAATCTCGTCAGATTGCTTCCATGAACGAGGTGCCACCCCCAGACGATGCCGATGCCGTCCGGCAAAATCAGGTCGAACGCTCGCAATGAATTCACATAGTCGGGATTTCGTCGCGCAATATGAATGGCACCGGGGTTGATGAACGTGGTCAGCGGAGTGTCAGTGCGCGTTCGATGAAATACCTGCATGACCACGGATTCAGGTGTCATGCCGACGCTGATCGGCAGACCACAGAACCTTGCGTTGCGAACCGCTTGGCCATTTGCCGAAATGGAAACCCGATCGACCATCTCCGGACCTTTCGATCAATATGCATTTAGGTCGCGGAAAGGGATCGACAGCGTGCGCAGCAAAATTCGAAGGTCTAGAGACAGGGTCCAATTCTCGATATAGAAAAGGTCGTATTCGAGGCGTTGTTGCATTTTGGCGAAAGTATCGGTTTCGCCTCGGTTTCCGTTCACCTGCGCCCAGCCGGTGATTCCGGGCTTCACACGGTGGCGAGAGATGTACGCCTCTAAGGTCGTTTCAAATTGCTGGTCATGCGAGACGGCATGGGGACGCGGCCCCACCAAGCTCATGTCGCCCTTCAGCACGTTAAAGAGTTGGGGCAATTCGTCCAAGCTCGTGCGGCGCAGCCAACGTCCAATACGAGTCACTCTGGGATCATTCGGGGCGACTTGGACAATTGGCGCGAGGCCCAATTGTGTCTCTTGTGCGGTCATCGTACGAAATTTTATGACATCTATGATCTGGCCGTTAAATCCGTTCCGTTTTTGACGAAATATTGCAGGGCCAGGGCTATCGATGCGGATCATTATTGCAATGACGCCCATCAAAGGAGAAAGCACGATGATCAAGGCCACCGCAAGGAGACGATCTTCGATTGCTTTCATTAGGTACCGGGTGCCCGGAAGAGGACGTTCTGCGACCCTCAGGAGAGTGAGCCCTCCAATATTCTCGATGCCCCATTTTGGGGCTTTGTCGACCAGCTCCGGCGGGGGGAGTAGGACGTCGCACGGGATGTTCCGCAGTACGGCCAACCATTCTCGAATGCCCTCAGCCGCATGCCAGGGCAGAGCGACAATCACCTGGTCGATCGGTGTATGGCGCGCAAACCCAATCAGGTCCTTGCTGCTTCCCATGACAGGGACAGCGCAGTTCGCAGGGGGCTGCGTTCGGGCGTCATGAAAGAAGCCTAGAAGGCGCGCAGACGGATCAGCCGAAAGCGAAAACTGTCGCGCCACCTTTTCGGCGAACGCGGGAGCCCCGACGACGATCACATTGCGAGCGAGACCTGCGGTACCCGCCCGAACACGGAAAAACAACCGCAAGGCCCGGCGCGAATACAGAACTCCTGCAAGCGTAAGGGCCTGCCACGCGAGGATCCACCATGCGGGATTTGGAGACGTTGGACGCAACGGCGCTTGTTCGACGCCCAGAATGAAGGCCGAGATGCCAATGCATACGGCCACGACGAGGTGCGCTTGGAGAACTGTGGCGTCCCGGGTTCCAATGAGGGGTCGGGGTCCGTATAGATGAAACAGCTCGTACACATGCGACATCAACAGGATGCCGAGTAACAATATCAGCAGATCCGGCCAATCCCACTGGGGCCATCTGTCGAAAATTTCTTCATGGAATGCAAGATGACTCAGGAGGCCGGCGGTCAGCCCGACGACGCAATCCGAAGCTCTTAAAAATCCAGAAAGGCCAATTCCAACGGGTCGAAAGAGCCGGACAGGACCCTGGGTGGTCAACACCGCCATGAGGTCGCTTCTCCTACCTGGGGCCGCCCTTCGAATCACTTTCGTGAAAACGGGGGAGCCAGAACCCGGCAAATTAGAAGCGAATGTTGGTCTAGGGAGGCCGTGCGGTCTGTGCGGTTTCAGACCTATTGTTGCAAAATTTTCATCGAGCCGTCACGGAACCGGCGCTTTCGCGATGCAGGCGAAGGTCCACCTTTTGCGAATCTCCGCGCGTCAAGCCCGTTTTGGCGGCAGGATCGGCCACATGGTTTGACTCCGTTGCGCCGGCTGTGAGGTGTTCGCGGAAGTTGACCTGCAAGACGTCTCCGGCTTGAAGAACGGCGTCCGGGCGGATAGGTCTCTGTACGAGCCCGTTCTTGTCCGTTCGGCTTAAAATGAATTCGACGTCCGTAGGGAACGGGAGCTGAGAAGGCTGGGAGACGAGCGCACCGGCCGCTACCAGAGCCTCCTGCCGAGCCGTCTCTAGATCTGATTGTGCTTTGGCAAGGTCGGAAGATGCCTTGGCTTTCTGGTCCAGCAAATCCTTGCGCCAGGCCGTTTCTTCCGATTGGACACGCTGATCCAGCTGAACCTTCGTCAAATGCGCGCGCGACAGATTTTCCGATATGCGATTCAGGCTCACGCGAATGTCGGATTCCATCTGGTTCAGCGACAGCATGCGCATGCTGGTGGCCAGGCCTTGATCCCGAAGAGACTGGACCGACCTCGAATCCCGTGCGACCAGCACGAGTTGGGACGAAAGTGCCTCCTGTTGCGCGGTGAGTGCATCAATCCCGGTATCGATCTGCCGCTTCTCGCGCTCTGCATAGGTGCGCGTCTCTTGGACACCCCTGCGGCCGATATCCAACAGCGACTGCTGTTCATTTAGAAGCGAGCGCAATAGCGGCGTGTCTGTAGCGTTATCCAGATACTTCGGCAGCTCGAGCCTTTCGACCCCGTCGAGGCCTTGGGACAAGGCCGCCTGACGCACCGAAAGCATTTGCACGTCGAGAAGTGCGGACACGAGGCTCTTACGGGCGCGGAGTACCTGAACTATCCCCGCCTCTCCATTGGCGGCGGCTGCCACCCCCCCGGCCCGCGCGACCGCCTGCATCACGCGTAAGCCAGGGGTGTACTCGTGTTCGCCCGGGTCTTTGACCGCCCCCACGACGTAGACGGGTCGATAGCGGGCCATGTCGACGGTGACGGACGCCTTGTAATCCAGCGCATCCGACATCAGGCGCTGCAATTTCTGTCCCGCCGACCCCATATCCATTCCTGCCAGCGGGACAGTCCCAACCACAGGCATTCGGATGCAGCCGTCAGTTCCGATGAGGTAGGGGCCGGAGATCTCGGGCCGGCTGTAGACGACGACCTTGATCGTGTCACCCGTGGCCAGCGCCGCTTCATCTTGCTTCGGCTGGGCAGGAGCTGCCTTTACCGTAAGAAGAGACAGTACGGCGATGACGATCAGCCGCGTGACACCCTTCTTCTTTAGTTCGGCTTGTCGCATGGCCAACCTGTCAATGTGCAGAACCACCGGCGAGTTTTCCGGTTGTACAGCCGGAGTCCTCTCTTTGAGAGGCCGGCGATGCATTCGGTGGGTGGCGCGTCAATTGCCGGAAGTAGCACTCGCACGCGGCGAGCATCAGACCCGGCCGGTCGAGGATGCTTATGTATCCTCGGCGGTATGAGATGTAGCCTTCTGCTGCGAGGCCAAGGGCCGCAGCGGTTACCGTCGTCCGCTGAACGCCCAGTATTTCCGCGAGCGCTTCTTGGGTCAGTGTCAGATTGCATTTTCCCGTGCGGTCTTGGGTCATCAGAAGGAAACGGGCAAGGCGTGCGCGGGCCGGGTGAAGGGCGTAACACGCCGCAGATTGCATCGCATCGGCCTGTATGGAAGCCATAAAGTGGGAAATCAGAGCGCCGAGTGCAGGAATGTTCTCGACCAGGGGGCGGAATTTCCTTATCTCGACTACATATGCTTGCCCCGCCACCTGAACGACGCTTCGCACGAGCGATTGCGCCATCCCGAATAGCGCGGCACACCCGACGGCGCCCTCGTGCCCGACGGCCGCGACCTGCGCCGAGCTCCCGTCTTCCATCGGGACAATCAGCGAAAAGATACAATCCTGAGGAAACCAAATGCGGGTGACGGTTTCGTCGATTTCCTGAACCAACTTGCCACACGATAGGCTTTGTCGGTCCATGAAATGGCTCAACTCGTCCCATGTGTCCTTGCTCAGGGAATTCAGAATTATATTGTTCGGCATGCCCGCCTGGGAGCGGCACTCACGATTTGTCTGGTGTCGCAAGTCGGGATTTGGAGATTGCAAAGCTCCGTAGTTTGTTCTGCACAAGCTTGTTTCAGGCGACTCGCAATTGCTCGGTGGCCGGGGATGTACACTCGACATTACTACGCTCCTCCGCTGTTCCCGGCAGGTCCGCCTCCGCCAATCGTCTAGTTCGTGCCTCCCCACCGGGATAAATGGGTTCCGGCCATCCGCGATCCCCCAAGCATCAGGTGCGCGCAGACCACCGGGGGCCTTCGTTCATAGATGCAGTATTTTTGCCTAGTTTCACGGAAACAGCCCCATCCTGCTACAAAGTGGCTGCGGTTCGTGTTCTGAGGGCCTTGGCTGCTTTTTCCAAGGTCCTTTGGCGACGTCAGCGGCGCATATTTTCCTCGGCTCTCACAATATTATTCAACTGCCGCATCTGCGGCCGCTCACCATTCAATTACTTCGTGCTGAATTTTTCCGGCTCAGTGAACAGTTGACAAGACACATTCCGGACTATGGGCATAGTTCTTTAGCGTCTGCGCCGCTGTACGAAAGAGAGAAGATGGGACGGCAGAGCGGGCGTAAGCGCCCCAGCCTGTTTCAGAACCGCCTTAAGCTCGACGCGGCGTTCGGCCGTATGTGATGCAGTATCGATGGCCACAGCTGTCGCAGGCGACAAGCCGCGTGTCCTGGTCACCGGAGGCGCAGGTTACGTAGGGAGCGCATGCCTGCGGATCCTGTTGCGCGCCCTGTTGTGCCCCATGGGTTCGCCCTCCACGGAGTGCAATCTTGGATCTGGCACGGGCGCGAGCGTCCTTGAGATGCTCGACGCGGCCTGGCGCATCACAGGCGCAGAAATCGACCATGCGGAAGTCGCGCGGCGGCCGGGCGATCCCGCCGTTCTGATCGCGGACATCAAAAAGGCACGTGGCGTGCTCGATTGGCGTCCCCGCTCCTCGGACCTGGGCAGCATCCTGGCCGCGGCGTGGCTTTGGCACAAAGCGCACCCGCTCGGCTACCGCTCGGGTTGGCCTCATCGGGGCAAGCGCAGCGACAGCGTGTGCACCTGAAACGGAGTCGGTCTGCCTCTGACATCATCCCGGGCCGAGATGCCCGCAGGCGAACGGCGCAGCGCCGGCTAGTGCCCATACCCGGTAAGCCAGGCGCCCCGGGTGTCCCGCACCACTGACCAATCCTTTTCCCCGACGCGGAGCACGACCCACACGACAGGGCTGAGCCCTTCCCGGTTGGGCCTCTTCACGTGAGCCTTGTGCACCTGCGGTTCGTTCAGAAGCTGCTCGAACAGGTCGAAGGCCTTACGGCGGTCGGCTACGGGAATGTAGTAACAGTGTCCGTCCTGCGAGGAGCGGTAGCAGACGGCGAAGCTGCCAAGTTCGATCGGCGGAGGTCGGCTGGGATGCAATCGAACCCGCCGCCGCAGGTGAGCGTCCAGACCGGCGGCTTCATCGCCCGACCCATTCGGGCCTGCAGAACGAGAGGGCATCCTGCCGCTACTCCATACCGCTGCTACATGCAGGCGTCACGCCTCCGCTCGCAGAGGCATGTCCCGCACCATAGGCCGGGACCATGCTTCCGGACATCCGGAGCAATACGGGTGTGCGATCATCGGAAAGGACACGTTCCGGCCGCGGCCGGGTGGGAAACCGATGTCACTGGTGCGTGCCGGCTTGACCCTCTGTCGCGTTTGATGATGTCATCCCTGGACGCTGATTCCTTTCAGGAGCGACCACATGGGCGAAATCCTCGGCATTGGTACGACGCATCATCCGTCGCTGACAGGGACCGACGAGGCCTTTGCGCAGACTTGGCAGCGCATCATCAACGCCCCGCGTGTCGATCCCAAATGGAAGGATCGGGGCAACTGGCCGCCGGGGATGCTGGAGGAGGTCGGCAATGACATGGGCGTTGCCGCCGGCCGGCGCTACCGTGAGCGCATGTGGAGCAACTTCCGCAAGCAGCGGGAGGTGATCGACGAGTTCGCACCCGACTTCATCGTCATCATCGCCGACGACCAGTATGAGAATTTCAAGGAAACCATCATCCCGCCCTTTTGCGTCTATGGCCTCGACGACGACTTCGTGCAGGAGGTGTGGGGCCACGGCTTCATGGGCAAGCAGGCCAACTACTGGGGCGAGCCGCACGACTGGAAGATGAAGATCCACGGCCACCGCGAAGGCGCCAAATACCTGACCACGGGACTCATCAACCGCGGCGTGGCCATGCCGTACGCCTATAAGCTGCTCCATTCGCCGATCCTGGCGCATGGATTCAACTATACTGTCCTCTACCTCGATTGTGACCGGAAGGGCTTTCCGCACCCCGTCATCCCGTTCCATGTCAACTGCTATGGCAGCGCTGTGATCAGCGCGGGGGGCGCCTTCGCACATCTGTTCGAGGAACCGGCGCAGCACGGGCTTCCGGATCCGCCCGGGCCCAACCCCGCGCTTTGCTACGAGGCCGGCGCGCGCATGGCCGAGGTGCTGGCCGAGAGCCCGTATCGTGTCGTCATCATGGCATCGTCGAGCTGGTCGCATTGCTTCTTGTCGACCAACACCGGCTACGTTCTGCCGGATTTCGAATCGGATCGCATGATGTTCGCGGCGCTGAAAGACGGCGATTACGAAACTTGGCGCAACCGCAGCATCGAGGATGTCGAGGCCGCGGGCCATCACGAAATGCTCAACTGGCACGTGCTGGCTGGCGCTATGGGGACATTGAAGCGCAAGCCCCAGATCCTCGACTACGTCGAGACTTTCATCTTCCAGTCCGATAAGTGCTTCGCGGTCTTCCCGCCGGACTAACGGGGCAGCCCGTGTAACGAGGAGCTCTACCCGGGCTGAACCGAGGACCCGGACGGGCATCGCGTCGTCCTCCAACACGGGCCATGGGTTTCGTGACGAAGCGGCGCCTGAGATCGACCGCGTGCACGAAAAATACTACAAGCCCTTCGCAGCGTTGGAGCCGCCCGCATCAAGAACGGCAGCGGTACCGGGAGAAGTTGGATGACGGATGATTCCTACACGGAGCTGCTGAAGGCCGGGCCGGGCACGTTGGCGGGCCGCTATCTGCGCCGGTTCTGGCAACCGGTCTATCTCTCCCGCGACCTGGAGAAGGGCAAGGCGAAGCCCATCCGGGTGATGAACGAGCGGTTCACGCTGTATCGCGGAAGCTCGGGCAAACCCTACCTGATCGGGCCGCGCTGTCCCCATCGCGGCGCCCAGCTTTCCGCCGGCTGGGTGGAGGGCGAGGCGATCCGCTGCATGTATCACGGCTGGATGTTCGCGGGCGACGGGCGCTGCGTCGACCAGCCGGCCGAGCTCGACAATTTCAAGGACAAGGTGGCGCTGCCCGCCTACCCGACCGAGGAGTATCTCGGCCTGATCTTCGCCTATCTGGGCGAGGGCGCTCCGCCGCCTTTGCCGCGCTACCCTTGGTTCGACGAGGAGGGCGTCCTGGAGTGCGACACCTACACGCGCTTCTCGAACTATTTCTACACGCTGGACAACCATTCGGACGAGGTGCACGTCATCTTCACGCACCGCAACACCGCGTTCGAGCGCGCGGGACTGGCCCAGGTGCCAACGGTGGACGCCGAGGAGACCGAGTACGGCATCCGCATAACGGCGCGCGCGCCGAACGGAAATGTGCGCGTGAACCAACTGCTGATGCCCAACATCATCATGTTCAAGTCATCGCCCGCGCCGGAAAAGGGGGACGAGGGATTTTCCGACCGGATGGCGTGGCGCGTGCCGCTCGACGACAACTCGCATCTCAGCTTCGGCGTCGAGCTGCGCCATGTCACCGGCGCCGCGGCCGAACGCTATCGCCAAGCCCAGGCCGAGGAACGTGAGCGGACGAAGCAGCTTGTCGGGCTGCACGGGCCGGACGAGGTGGCGCGCCAGATTCTCGCCGGCTATCGCAGCCTGGAGGACCCGGACGTGCTGGCCCGGCCGGACCTGGTGAACATCCAGGACTGCGTCGCGCAGATGGGCCAGCCCCGCGTCGAGGAAGGCCCGTTAGAATATCTCGGCCGGTCCGATCGCGGCGTCATCCTCAACCGCAAAATCTGGATGCGGGAGCTTGCCGCCATGGCCGAAGGACGGCCGACGAAGCAGTGGCAGATCCCCAAGGCCCTGGTCATACAGAGCGGGGTGTAGGAGACGGCTCGACCGCGCCGGCGACGGCGGAGGCCTACGGTCCCTGGGAACTTTGCGCCGGGAAGGTCGAGGTCATTTGGCCTTATCGGCGATCACCTTCCCGACCAGGTCGCGGAAGGTCCGCAGGATCTTTCCTCCATTGGGGACGCCCTTCGCCCAATTTTCGTCGACCCGCTCGGCCGCGTGGCGCCACATGGCGTCCTGTGCGGCACTGGGTTGGACCACTGTGTGCCCAGACTCACCCTCTATCTCCTTGCGGACCCGGGCCTGCTCATCATCCCAGAAGGAGCCGAAGCGCTTGCTGTCCTTTTCGCCCGAGTTGGCATCGATGATCTTTTGCGCGGCCGCCGGCAGAGCCTGATACTTCTTCCTGGCCATGAACAACGCCCCGGCCGCCGAGCCGAGACGCACGTCGACGTGATAGTGCGTCACCTCGCCCAGCTTGAAAGGCGGGAACGCGGTCCACGGCGTCACCACGCCATCGGCCAGATGCCGCTGGAGCGCCTGATAGGTTTCGGTCAACGGCAGCGTCACGGGCGCTGCGCCGAGACCGTCGATCAGATCTGCAATGACTTTTGAACCCGTGATGAGCTTGAGGCCATCGAGCTTCACGATGGAGTTGGGTTTGCGCACCAAGTGCAGATTGGTCTGGGAGAAGGCGAACAGCATGATCGGCCGAATTTCGGCATATTCCGCATCAAGCAGCCCGGTCTCGTAGAGGCGCCAATAGGCGATCGAGCGCTGCGGCGCGGTTCCCGGAAGGTAGGGAAGCCCGACCACCGCCGAGCGCTCGAACTGCTTGCCGAGATAGGCCTGCACGCCCCAGCTGATCTGGACGACGTCGTTCACGACGCGGCTGTAATAGTTCGTGAAGTTGGCGATCGACAGCCCATCGCGAACGTCGATGTGAAGAACCCCCTTCCCCATGGCGTTGACGCGGGCCGCCCATGGCTTGAGTACCTGAACATTATCCGGAAAGTTGGGCGCATTCGTCGTGGCGAACAAAAGCGTCACTTCCTTCGCCTGCGCGGCACCGAGAGAACTTGCGGCGACCAACGCCAAGCCAGCCAAAACAGATTGTGGGATTCGCTGATTCATCTTTTTTCTCCACCCTTCGATCAATCGCGCTTTCCGTCGACCAGGATGAATGCCACGCGGCACACCTCGCCCGATCGGTTGCTCCAGGAATGGTTGGTGCCGCGCTGGACCAGCACGTCACCGGCCTTCATCAAGGTCTCGCCCTCCTCCATCACGGCATACATCTCCCCGAATAGGATGATGGCGTAGTCGACCGTATCGGTGATGTGCATGCCCGGATGTCGTGACTTGTCGGCAACGCGGCGGTCGCGGTCGGGGAAGACCGTTTCGGCAGTCGCCGCATGCCAGGCCCGCTGCTCCTCGTCTGTCTGCGGTTCCGGGGGAATGTCCATCACGCGGATCACCGTTCCGTTTTTCGGCGGATAGAGGCCCTTGTGCAATGCGATCCGGTCCGGTTCGTCTACGGGGACAGGTGTGGCGCTCGTCGACCAGATGTTCGCGTTGCGCAATCCCGGACGCCCTGGAATGGTCGAAATCACCGGCGGCGGGCCGTCTTCCGCGATGCAGGAATGGCCGTTGGCGTCGGTCCCCGTCACGATGCGTCGAATGGGCGGCAGTTCCATCTGGTTGCTCCTATTGCGCCTTGCTGCTCAGACGGGCTCGGTCATGATGGTGCCGGCCCTTTGGACGATCTCCTGAAGGCGTTCCGGCGACCGCGGGTGCAGCTGGAAGTCGCCAATCGCGACCGAGGTCTCCACGACGGTTCGGCAGCGCTCGTAGCGGCGGGTCATGAACCGCTCGAGCATGTCGGAGACGGGAAGACCAAGCGCGACAAGCTCGCTTAGGACGACCGCGTCCTCGACGGCGAGCCCGGCGCCGTAAGCCATGTGCGGCGTGGTCGCGTGCGCCGCGTCGCCGATCAGCAGGACGCGCCCGCGATACCACGGCGGCGGCAGCATCAGCGTCTTGAGGGGCCGGTAGTTGATCCGCGCGTTGACGTCGAGATGCTTCGACACCTTGCGCAGGATCGGGTCGACGTATTCGGACAGCAGCTCTCCGAGCAGCTCGGGCCATTTGTCCGGCGGCATCCAGCGGTTGTCGGGCACGGACTGCAGTAGATAAAGGTACATCTCGTCGTTCGAGACGGGGTTGAAGCCCGCCGTCCGGTTGTGGCCGAACATCCCGCCGTCATACCCGGGCGGGCGGGGAAAGATCGCGCGCCAGCACCCCTGGCCGGTAAATCGGGGTTGCGGCGCATCGGGAAAAATGGTCTGGCGAACGTCGGATTCGAGCCCATCGGCCCCGATGACCAGATCGTAGTCGCCGCGCGTGCCATCGGTGAAGGTAACGCGTGCCGCGTCGCCACCGTTCTCGAGAGATTCGAACGTCACGCCCGTGCGCACCTTGGCCCCGGCCGATGAGATCGCGTCGGACAGGATTCCGTGCAATGCCGGACGCAGGATTCCGCCGGTCAACGTGTTCGCGGGGCTCGTGTTCTCCGGCCGCGTCGGCCGAACGGAGCCAATCGCCGCAATGCGCTCACCCACGCCTACCTTGGCGAACGAGGCCAGGGTCGCGCTGTTGAACGTCAGTCCCGCGCCCAGCATGTTCCAATCGTGCTTGATCTCGACGAGGTCGACGGTGATCCCTTGGCGGGCGAGACAGATCGCGGCGCACATCCCGCCGACGCCGCCACCGACGACCAGCACATGGTTCACACGTTGCATTTCGGGACCTGCGTCAGGTTCAGTCGACTTCGCCAAGGGCCCCTGCGCTGGGATCTCCGATCGCTCCGGTCGCGGCCAGTATGGTTACGGTTGCGCCCCGCATCTCCCGCACCGGCAACGCGGCGAGCGCATTGATGATCGGATACTGAAACGGCACGTCCTCCCACCGCGCCGGGTGAAACCTGAACCGGCCCTTGCCGGTAAGGCGTCGCATCACCTTCATCCCGCCATAGCCGGTAGCGAGCTGGTTCGGCGGGGCGTATTCGAGATACGCGGTGTCCGCCTCGCCGAGGGCACCGGTGCGTGGGATGAATTTGTAGTGGAAGCTGCCGTTTGGCGGCGCGGGTTCCGGCGCGACCTCGGCGAGATCGGTCGCCTCGATCTCGAAGAACCGGAAGCCCTGCCACGCCGCGATGGCGGTGTACGTGTCACCGATCACGACCGGAGCCGGAATGTCGGCGTAGATCTTGGAGAAGCCGAGTTCTTCGCGGCCCGTCATGATCGGGTCCGCCAGGTTCTCCCACAGGACGGGCGTGAAAACGCCCGACACGCGCCCCTGGCTCCGGGACTCGTGGGCAATGCGAAATCCGACATTGAGGATCGAATAGCCGCGCCCGGCGAGCCAGCCGATGTTCGACATGAAGGTCATCGTGACGGTGACGAGCGGCTCGCCGTCGAGGCTGCAATCGGGCGGAAGGAGATCGCCCAGCGGCGACGCGTCGGTGAGCGCCGTGACCGAGACCACCAGGTTCGTCTGATTGTTGGGCAGGTTCTGCTTGTCCTTGGGGACGTTTCGCGGACCCGGGAGCGCGCCGAATACGCGCGGCATGCGGTATTGCGGCTTCAGCAAGGGATCGTCGTTTTTCATGTGCCCCTTCCCAACTTCCAGAAATGGCCTTGGCGACCGGCTGCGAGCTCCGCCCTGACGAGGAGAGGGTCTCGACAGCGTCACCTGATTTTGCCGCCCCCGGCCCGTTCGTGCCGTGAGCCTGCGGGGAGCATAGCGAGTGAACGGCAATCGTGGAAATCGCTCGTGTCTATATATCGGATCGAAATTGGCGATACCTCATTCAAAGCCCCCCGGAGCTGCGCCCCACCAAGTGACGCCTGCCGCACCTATGGGCGCTCGAACAGCGCCTGGGGCCGAAGGGCGGCGTCGACGTCCGCAGCTACACCGACACGTATATGCCGTTCAGCATGGCGAAGATGATCGCGCGCTGTGGGAGCAGGGAGAGTCCGTCGGCAACCTGAAGGCCGTCGCCTACTGCCAGAAGCTTGTCGAGGAAGGGCGCCTGTAGGCGCCTATTCGGCGGCGTGGGCGGACGGCGCGGACCGTTCGAGCGCGATCATCTCGGCGATGACCTTGCGCGTTTAGAGCGATCCGGCATCGGGTTTCTGGCTGTATTCGGGACAGCGCTGATCCCCAGCCTGTCCTGCAGGGCCTGGATCGCTTCGATCGCCACGCGGCATAGACGTGCGCATCCTGCTGCCAGACCACACGGATTCCGATCTTGCAACGGATGTGGCCCATTCACGCTACGAGGATCTCCTGGAGGCAGGAGTGAAAATTCTCGGAACGCATGGCGTAGTACTACATTCGAAGACCTTCGTGATCGACGGGGTGTGATCGATCATCGGCTCTCATCGGGGCCGACGGCCCGTGGTCCAATCGCCGGCTGCATGTCCCCGATTGACGCCGCGGCAAGCGGCATGACGGTCGCTATTTCACCTTGGTCCAGGTCGCGTCGGGGTCGAATGTCGTCATACGTCGCGCGAGGGTCGCCGTGCGGGCGCCGAGCTTCTTCTGATAGACGATCCCGTCGTGATTGACGATGAACGTCATGATCCCGGAATCCTCATATTTCGCCGGAAACGCGACCAGGGCGAAACCGCCGATCATGTGGCCGCGCACAACATAATCGAATGCGCCTCCGGCCGCGTGCTCGCCCTGCTTCGTCAGGACGCGATAGTAATAGCCATGGTACGGTGACCGCCTCTTGCTTTTGTCGTTCGATTTCGCGTCATAACCCTCGGCGCGCGCCTGAGCCACCAGAGGTCCCATCGGGCTCTGCGTCTCGCCCGCCTCGACCGGCCAAAAGAGCCCGTCGCGCTTGCCGGGGCTGCTCATGAATCTTTGCGCATATTCGGGCAGCTTGCTGCCGCTCAATTCCTGCGAGGCATATTCCCGCTGCGCGTCGACATAGGCGCGGCACACCTCGATGGCGCTCAACTCGTTGGCGCCGATGCGCCGGTCGAGAATTTCCTGGGCGCCGGACTTGGTGTCGAAGCGCCAGGTGCCTCCCTGCTTCACCAGCGGAATCGGGAAGGGCCAGTCGAGCTTGCCGATGGAGAGGACCGCCCGGGCATCGCCGTCCGCGTCGATCTTGTGCATCTCGTCATAGGCCGCGACGAATTTCTCGCGCCCGTCGCGATCGGCGACGCGATCACCGGAATGGACCAGATTGATTCCGGCGGGACCGAGGACGCGGACGAGTTCGGCGCGCTTGTTGTCGCGGGCCGCCGCCACCAGCGCCGTCACCGCCGCCTCGGGAGAGCCGAATGTCTTTTGGGTAATGTTTGCGGCGATGGCAGGGTTGCCGGCCAGCGCGAGAAGGGCGGCCAACACTAACAGCATCGCTTTGTGACAGAGGAGTCCGCCAAAGCCGTTCCGGGTCATGCTGAACATCGTCGCCTCACTTCGAATATCGAGCGATCTGGCGCTCATTGCCGCTGCTGCCGGTTGTTGGGGTTTCGCTTATCGTCGCCGCCCTTGCCGGCGTCGGATCTGGGGCGCTTGCCTGCGGCCTGAGCGTCGGCGGCCGGCGACTTGGATCGCTGTGGGCGGGCCGCCTTGGGCGGTGCCTTTGCCTCCGGTTTGGGCGGCGTTTTTACGGTCGCTTTGGGCGCCGGCTGTTGCCGGCTCGCCCGACCGCGCTCGGCTTGGGTACGAACGTCGGCGCCTTTCGCGAAACTCTGGAAGGCCGGCGCCTGGGATCGGCGCGGGGCGGGCGACAGCCGCCGGGCGCTGAGTGGTTGTGGTCGGACGCGGCGCCTGCTGCCGCGGAGCGGATCCGGTGGGAGCGTGCGCGCCCGCCGAAGGACGCTGGGCATTCGGCCGGGCAGGCGCCGGCCTTGCGGCGGGGCGTGACGGCGCGCCAGCCTCGAAGCCGCGGAAGTCGCGGCGGGCTTCGGCCCGTCCAGCCGGCGCGTTGCGCCTCGCCGTCATCGGCTGCGGCGCACGGTAGATCACGCCGCGCCGATGATAGGAATCGTGGGACCAGTCGGCGCTCTTGATCGCAGGGCGACGATCGTTGCGGATGAAGTAGTTGTTGATCACGTTGTACCGATTCGCGTCGACATGAAAGCGACGGTGACCCCAGTCCCAGTTGTCCCAGCCCCAGAGGAGCCGGACGATGTCGAAGCCGATGCTGAAGCCGATGCCGGAAACAGCGCCGGGCCCGAGATAAAGGCCGTGAGGCGGCGGAAAATAGTAGGGCGGGTAGCTCGGGTAGTGCCAGGCACCGTAGACCACGTTTGGATTGTAGACCGGCACGTAGATGACGGTCGGGCTCGCCGGCTGAATGGCTATGGCGCGGTCGACATAGACCACGGTCTGTTGTGGCGTCGATTGCAGTGTCCCGGCAGCCTGCGCCTGATAGCGCAGGCGCTGCACCGAATCCATCACATCCGCCTGTTGCGCCAGGAAGGCGTCGCCGAGATTTTGAGTCCAGTCGAGCCGTTCGTCCATCAGCGCAAGGATCTGCGGAAACGGCACCAGCGATTTGACGCTGGGGTCCCAGTCGATCCGCTCGATCGCCTCCGCGAGCTGATCGCCCCTCAGTCCCGCATTTCTCGGGTCCTTAACCCACCGATCCGCCTGGACCACCTCGATCGGGTAGGTGGAGGCCATCAGGATCTGCCCCAGGAGCTGATCCGGGTAGAGCGCGATCGGCGCCAGAAGCTGGTCGAGCTGCGCAGCCGAATTCAACGGCGCCTGCTGTGCTGGCTGGACTTGCTGCGGTGGCGGTCCGTATTCCTGCGCCGCCGCCGCCAATGGCAGACCCGCGACAAGCGACAGCGCTCCGGCGATCGCTCGAACAAGACGCCTGTGCATGCCTCAACCCTTTCCAACGCGTGCGCCGGTCCCCGGCGCGGAACAGCCTTTCCCTCGTCGTCTTCACGTTACACAGGGTCAGGAGCAGTCGCTGGCCGCGCCACGACGCGCCGCGGCGGACGTGTCGCTTCGGTGGCCAACTTTAGGCTGTTCCCCACGATTTTCCGGGGCCCGAGATGACCGGCGCCGCCTTTGCCGCCTTTGACGGAGGGCGCGAGTTTTACGGGTACGCGCTTCTGTTCCATCACGGCGCGTGCTTGTTCGCGCTATTCTCGATCGCCTGACCGGCGTTGGAGATGTCCTCGCCGGCGCCGGCGGTCGTGTGACAGGCGCCGAGAATGGACGCAGCGCCCGAGAGCACGAGCAGCGTCATAGCCAGCATTGCGGCTTTCTTGTACATGGCGTTCACCTTAGGTTGAGCGGTTTCGGGCCCCGTGGAAAGGGGAGCAAGAACGCGGTTCGCATTGTCACGGGGTGCGCGAATAATATTGGGATGTGCGCGCGGCTCGGGCAGGCTCGGTAACTACCTAGTGGTTCCTGCCTGACGAAAGAGTGCCGCCGGGGGCGCGGTCGCGCTGGAGGTCGGCGTGCCGTCCATGTCGTTCGGTCCCTGCGGTCGATGGCTCACCGAGTCAATATGGCGGCCAACGCAAAGATCAGGAAGGCGACGATCACCCACATCACGGCCCGAAGACTCGGCGCCCGGACGACACTGGTCGGCCTTTTGAGCGTGACGGCGCTGGAAGGGGCCTTGCGAGGCAAAAGTGCCACCAGGCGTGCCGCGATCGCGCTGAAGTCTCGTTGCCCCCGCGCCCCATCGGGAAGTGCCGCAAGCAATGACGCCAGACGCCGCGTCGCGGACGTGGCCGGCAACCGTGCCAATCTGGCAGCCTCCTGCCAAGGGTCGAGTTCCAGCCGCGCCAGTGCCGAAAGAACGCTCAGCAGCATTCCGTTCCCGTCCTCGCCGATGGGCGCGAACAGAAAATTGTCGAACTCGGTTCCGAGGAACGCGGGTGATGCAGTTCGGGACATTTCAGCTATTCAATTTCATTACGTTGGCTGGACAGCACTTTGACAACCCCGCCGTTCCGGTCAAATACGCAATATCGACCGGTCGGCATCTATCCGAACCCGTGATGGCGTCAGAGAGAGTCATGTAATTGTATGCATTGCGATCGCCTAGCCACTAGCTTCGGAATCTACGTAGGCGCGGTGCAATGGCATCGGGGAACCGGCAGTTCGCCGACGTGGCTCGCGGGGCCCCATTGCGCCGCTGGATTGGGTACTTTCCGAGCCTATGCGGCGATGACAGGCGCGCCCAACTTGGCACCGCCGATCTCGCTCGTTTGGCGCTGCGAACATTCGCGCGCGGCGGTTCTACGGTCCGAGGCGCCCACAGACGAAGCCGTCAGGAGCTAAATCCCATGCGTGGATACATCATCGACGACGACCCGATCATCTTGCAGCTCCTGTCTCAACTCGTCGCCGACGCGGGGCACGAGGTGACGGCCACGGAAACGAGCGAGAGCGCCCTGGACGAGGTGCTGGCGAGCCGGCCGGATTTCGTCCTGGTCGACATCATGATGCCCGGACTCGATGGCCTCGGGTTCTGCAGGCAGGTACGCGAACATGCCGAACTGGCCGCGACGAAGGTAATCATCGTCTCCGCGAAGAGCTACGATTTCGATCGCCGGCAAGCGGCGTCGGTCGGGGCGGATGGCTACATCACCAAACCGGTAGGCCCGGATTTCCTAAACCAGCTTGCCGCCTTGCTCGAGCCTCAAATCGAGCTCCGCTACTGGGGCGTGCGCGGCACGCTTCCAGTGCCCGGCAAACAGACCGTCAGGTACGGCGGAAATACATCCTGCGTGTCGATGTCGTTCGGCCAGGACCGGCTGTTCATCTTCGACGCGGGATCCGGGATCAGGCCGCTGGGTTCCCATCTGATGGGGCTCAAGAAGCGCGTCTCGGCGCGCATCTTCATTTCGCATCCGCACTGGGATCACATCAACGCCTTCCCGTATTTCGTCCCGCTTTTCGTGCCGGGCAACGAGTTCGAGGTCATCGGCGCCGCGCATGGCGACATCTCGCTGCAGAAGATGATCGGCGACCAGATGGACGGCATCTATTTTCCCGTGACGATGCGCGAGTTCGGAGCCCGCGTCTCGTTCCGGGAGATCGGCGAGCAATCTCTAGAGGTCGACGGCGTCACGGTTCGCAGCATGCTGTTAGCGCATCCGGGGCGGTGCCTGGGGTACCGGGTGGAGATCGGCAGCCGCGCTCTCTGCTACGTAACGGACAATGAGCTCTACCCGGCCGACCTGCCGCAGCACAACGCGCATTATCGCGCGCAGCTCGCCGCCTTCGTGAAGGACGCGGACGTGCTCGTCACGGACACGACGTACATGGACGACGCGTATCGCGACAAGGTCGGCTGGGGCCATTCGGGGCTCGGCGAGGTCGTGCGGTTGAGCCACGATGCCGGCGTCAAGGAACTCCATCTTTTCCATCACGATCCGGATCAGACCGACGAGGATATCGACATCAAGCGGGAAGCGGCGGAAGCGATGCTCGCCGCGCTGGGCTCCACGACGAAATGCGTCGCCCCGGCCGAGGGCGACATCGTCACGATTGCTTTGCAGTCGCCGTCGAGTGGAAAGGCGTCGCCGCTAGCGGCTCCGCTCGAGCAGGTCAGCTAAGTGCGTCGCGGCGGCAGGCCTGTAACAGCCTGTCGATCTGGACTTCCATCGCGACGGGATCTCCAGTCGAGCCGGCGCAGCCTGCCACTTCCGCACCAATCTCGCTGATCTCCGCAAAGCCCAGGGAACCGGCCGTTCCCGTCAACCGGTGCACGATGGAAAGAAGTTCCTTCAACGCTTCGGAAGAGAAGTCGCCGGGTCCGGTGGCCATGGACGACCGCAGCCGTTCGATCGCGACAACGTCGGCGGCAAGCCGCGTCCTGAATTCCGGCCGAAGCTTCTCCATGATCTCCTCGAATCTGGGGCCGGGCACGGGCACCGCCTCGGGCGGCTCGGCGCTATCGGCCCAGCGTCGAACGACGGCAAGCAGCCCAGCGGGGGTGAAGGGCTTCGACAAATAGTCGTCGAAGCCTGCCGCAAGATAATCCTCGCGCGCGCCCTGCATGGCGTGAGCGGTCAGCGCGACGATCGGCAGGCGGGACTTGGCCGACGGCATCGCACGTATTCGTTTCACCGCCTCTGGCCCGGTCATTACCGGCATATGGATGTCCATGAGGGCGAGGTCGTAATTGCCGCTCTCTATTGCGGCCAGGGCCTCCGCGCCGCTTTGCACGTAGTCGACTGTGTAGCCAGCCCGGTTCAAAAGCGTTCCGACGACGAGGCGGTTGATGTCGTTGTCCTCGGCCACGAGAACACGCTTCTTGTCGCCGTCCTTTGCGAACGCTTCAGCGGAAATTCCGCTGCCGAGGTTCTCCGACACGGCTGTCGTCGTTTCCAAGGGCAGGCTGAACCAGAAATCGCTCCCGTCGCCTTCGGTCGATTCGACGTCGATCGCTCCGCCCATGAGCTCAACGAGCTGCCGCGAAATCGCGAGGCCGAGGCCGGTGCCGCCGAAACGCCGGGCGATCGACTTGTCTGCCTGGGCGAACTTTTCGAACAGCGTCGCGCGCACCGCGGCGCTGATGCCCGGGCCCGTATCGAACACATCGAAGCGGACGCTGTCGGTCATCGCGATGCAGAGGCGAACCGAACCGCGCTCAGTGAACTTGACGGCATTGCCGATGAGATTGAGCAGGACCTGCCGGACGCGCCCGGGGTCGCCGAGGAACCAGACCGGCATGCCTTCCTGGAGCGATGCCGAGATGGAAAGACCGTTCGCCGAGGCGCGCGGCCGCATCAGCTCGATCACGCCATCGACAAGTCGCGCCAAATTGAACGGGATCCGCTCCAGAACGACTTGGCCCGCCTCAAGCTTCGAGACGTCGAGGATGTCGTTGACGATGAAGAGCAGCGCCTCAGCCGATTGGCCGATCGCCTCGGCGAACCGCCTCTGCTCGAGGTCGAGCGAGGTGCCGAGGAGTAGCGCGTTCACCCCGAGGATGCCGTTCATGGGCGTGCGGATTTCGTGGCTCATGTTGGCGAGGAACGACGATTTCGCCCGGTTGGCCTCCTCCGCCGCGATTTTTGCGGTCTGCAGCTCAACGCTTCTCTCCTGCAGTTCGGCCGCGACGCGGGTGCGCTCCGTATTGTCGGTGCCGATAAGCAGGTAGCCGATGATCGCCGACTGCGCGTCCCGCAAGGCCGTCACCGATACGATGGCGGGAAATCGGCTGCCGTCTTCGCGGATGTACGTCAGTTCGTAGATGTCCTCGATCCCGCGCGACGCCTTGAATACCAACGCCTCGAAGCCGGGAGCGATCATCGTCGCCAGGTCGAGGCTCAGCGCCTTCGCACGGGCCACCACCTCCTGCGGATCGGAAATGTCCGCCGGCGTGATCTTGTCCAGCACCGCGGCGGCCGTGTAGCCCAGCATGCGCTCGGCGCCGACGTTGAAAAGCTGGATAACGCCCTTCTCGTCGGTGGCGATGATCGAGAAGTTCGCGCTGTTGAGGATCGCGTTCTGTAACGCGCCGGTCTTGAGCAGTGCCGCCTGCCGGCGGACCTCCGTCGAGGCCGCCGCGACCCGGTCCATGTCGCCCATGCGGGTGCGCGGCGCGACAAGTGGAGGCGTTATCGGTGGGGTGGCAGGCAACTCGTCACCGCGTGGCGCGGGCGCCCGATTGCGCGGGGCCGAATAACGCGACGATCCCGCCGCCACAGACGGACGCCAGCGCAATGATGAAATATCGGATCGTGTGCTTGGTGAGGTCACCGACGAACGGATCGCCGATCTGATCCGCCGGAGCATTGGCCGCCAGAAGGGCCATCGCCAACAGGACGGCCCCCCCGAACACGACCGCCAAGCCCAGACCGCGAACGCCGCTCATTCCAATGCTCCTAAATGCGCGCACAATGCCAGAGTGCACATTAGGAGGATGGCCGGTCGCGCCGATAGGCTCGGAAACCACCGAGAGCGACGCCATTCGAACGGTAAATGCCGCAGCGAAGCCCGATAGGCGGCTGGGCCATGTCATGAATGCGTATTTTCCGAGCCTCCTCACGGCGTCAGGATTGTCCTATACTGGTTTTGGACAAGTGGGAGCTGACATGGCCAAGGGCCAAAAGAAGTCGAATCGGGAAGTCAAGAAGCCGAAGAGGACAGCCGCCGAAACGGCCAAGGTCTCTGCCGTCAAGGTTTCCAGTCAGGCCGGAGGAGACTCGTACCGGGAACGCTTCAAAAAGGCGGTCAGCCGGAATAGCTGAACGCCGCCCTGCGGCGGCTCGAGGGTCTCCCATGACTGCCGACAGCGACCGAGGCGCCTCATCGCCATCCAAAGGCGGCTAGGGCGCATCACGCTGGCGGATATAAAGGCCGATCACCTAATCGACGCCATGTCGCCCGCCGCGATCGGGCGGACGATGGTTCGGCTGGAAAAGGCCGGCATCGACGCCATCCTCGGTCTCGCCGTACTTGTCGCCGCCAGAATACTTGCCGAGCGTCCCTGAGGGCGCAGGCGTGGCGGCGAAGTCAAAATCCGATTAGTCTTCAGCCATCGTACCCATATGCATGCGGCAGATCGGCGCGAAGAAAGCCAAGGAAACAAAGATGCTCCAAAACCGCGCGCGGACGGTCCCGATGGCCAAGTCTTCGAGAGGCCAGGGCGCTTCGAAAAAGCAAAAGGCGCGGCCTCCACCCGGCGATTTCCTTGTCGTTGCTCTAGGCGCCTCGGCGGGGGGGCTTGAGGCCCTCAACCGGTTCTTCGACGCGCTGCCGGCGGAAACCGGCATGGCCTACGTGCTGATCCAGCACCTCGATCCGACGCACAAAAGCATGATGGTCGACCTCCTGGCCGGCCACACGTCGATGACGGCGCTCGAAGCTGCCAACGACATGCCGGTCGCGCCAAACCATGTCTATGTCATTCCGCCTGGAGCCTACCTTGCCCTCGAGGGTGGGGTATTTCGCGTCACGCAACCGCGCGAGCGCCACGGCGCCCGCATGCCTTTCGACCACTTTTTGCAGTCCCTTGCCGAAGATCGCGGCGCCCGCGCCGCGTGCGTGGTCCTGTCGGGCACCGGCTCCGACGGCAGCCTGGGCATCAAGGCGATACACGATAGGGGCGGGCTCGTCGTCGCGCAGGACCCGAACGATGCCGGTCACGATGGCATGCCGCGCAGCGCGATCGACACCGGCCTGGTCGACTCGGTCCTTCCCGCCGTTGCGGTGCCGGCATACCTGCTCAAATACGGGGGTCAAGCGCGGCCCAAACCGAAACTCGTGAGTTCGTCGCCGGCGAGGGAGCGATGCTGCCGGACTGGCGGAAATCTTCGCGCTTTTGCGCGCACACACGTCGCACGATTACGCACTCTACAAGGAGGGCACGCTCCTTCGCCAGATTCAGCGACGGATGAACATGGCGTCGACCAAGGACGTTGGCTCGTACCTGGAAAAAATCCGCCAAAGTCCCAGCGAGATCGAGCTTCTTGCCAAGGACATGTTGATCAACGTGACCCGATTTTTCCGCGACGAAAAGGCGTTCGATATACTTGCGGAGACGGTCATCCCCGAGCTTGTCCGTCGCCAACCGTTGGACCAGCCCATTCGCGTCTGGGATGCGGGTTGCAGCAGTGGCGAAGAAACCTATTCCATCGTGATGCTTTTCCTCGAAGCGCTCTGCATCCGCCAAGAAAAACGTGAAGCTTCAAGTTTTCGCATCCGACGTCGACGATCAAGCGGTGACGAGCGCCCGCAACGGGCTCTATCCGGTGTCGATCGAGACGGACGTATCGGCTGCGCGCCTTGCCCGCTTCTTCGTCAAGGAAACGAACGGGTATCGCGTGACGCGCGAGCTGCGCGAAGCGGTGGTGTTCACGACGCAAGATCTGTTGGCAGACGCGCCTTTCTCGCGGCTCGATCTGGTGTGCTGCCGCAACGTTCTCATCTACCTGCGCCCCGAGGTGCAGGAAAAGGTCCTGTCGCTGTTCCATTTCGCCCTACGCGAAGGCGGCATCCTGGTTCTTGGCGCCTCCGAGGCGATCGGCAGTTTCGGCGAACGGTTCGAGCCGATCGCAAGGAAGCAACGGATATTCCGGCATGTCTTGCGCAGTCGATCGGGCGAGGTCCAGTTTCCGATTGCGCCGGCCGAAGGAGCGCGGACGACGCGATCGCCGTTCCCGATCGCGCAGCCCGCCTCGTCGCGTGCGAAAGCCGCCGACGTCGCGCGGCAGGCGCTTCTCGAAGCGCACGCGCCGGCATCGGTACTGATCGATGCAGCGCGTCGAGGAGTGCATTTCTTCGGGCCGGTCGACCGCTATCTGGCCGTCGCCGAGGGTGAAGGTAATCCGGACCTTTTCAGCATGGCGCGCAAGGGGCTTCGCATCGGGCTGCGGGCGACGATCCGCCAGGCCGAGCGCGATCCGACATGCGTCGCCGTAGGATCGGCACAAATGGACCGGGACGGCGCTATCCGTCGGGGTGCGGATTTCGGTTCAGCCGGTTCATGCCGAAGGCCGTGAGTTTCTTCTGGTCAGCTTCGTCGACGCGCCGAATCGTCGTGCCGCTCGCAATGACACAAGCGCGCCCGCCGACCTTCCGCGTATCGCCGCACTCGAGCAGGAACTCGATGTCACCCAGAAGGAGCGGGAGGGCGCGATCCATGATCTCGAGATCGCGAATGACGAGCTCACCGCGTCCAACGAAGAGGCGATGTCGGTCAATGAGGAGCTGCAGTCGACCAACGAGGAACTCGAAACCTCGAAGGAGGAACTGCAATCTCTCAACGAGGAGCTGACCGCGCTGAACAGCCAGCTCAACGAAACCATCGAGCGGCAACGCGCCACGGCCGACGATCTGCAGAACACGATGAACAGCTCGGATATCGCAACGCTGTTCCTGGACACCGATTTAAGGATCCGCCTTTTCACGCCGGCCGCGAAATCGATGTTCAACGTCATGCCGGTGGACGTAGGCAGGCCCCTTGCCGATCTGGCGCGGCTGACCAATGACGTGCGCCTCATCGGCGATGCCAGTAAGGTCCTCGCCGATCAACTCCCGCTCAGTTGCGATGTCGAGAGCAACGACGGGGCATGGTACACCCGCCGCATTGCGCCATATCGCACCCGGGACGATCTGGTTCGCGGCGTGGTGGTGACGTTCACCGACATTTCGGAGCGGAAACTCGCCGAACGCGCCGTCGCCGCGGCTCGGACCTATTCCGAGAGCATTATCAACACGATCCGGCAGCCCCTGATCGTGCTCGACGAAAACCTTCGCGTCGTTTCCGCGAGTCCATCCTTCTACGCCACGTTTTCGGTCGGGCCGGAAGAGACCGTCGGACACGAACTCGGCGCGGTCGACGATGGCCGTCTCGATGTCGCGAAGGTGCACGGCTTCCTCGAACGCCTCCGCCAGGGAGAGGAGCTGGTCGAAGACCAGGAGGTCGAGATCGAACTGCCGCCGCTGGGATTGCGCTCCCTGCTCGTAAGCGCGCGCGAGATTCGCGAAGAGCTGCACGCGGCGCGGAAAATACTGGTGACCTTCGACGACATCACCGAGCGCAAGAAGGCGAGCGAGGCGCTGGAGGCAGCGAAGCTTCTGGCAGAGCAAGCGAACATCGCGAAATCGCGCTTCCTTGCCGCCGCGAGCCACGACCTGCGTCAGCCGCTACAGACACTCACGCTCGTGCAAGGAATCCTCGCGAAGCGCCTCATGGATGAGGGCAACGCCAAGTTGCTCGTCAAGCTCGAGGAAACGCTCGGTGCGATGTCGGGAATGCTCAACACGCTTCTCGACATCAATCAGCTCGAGGCCGGTGTCGTCCACCCGGAGACGATCGAGTTTCCGATCGGTACCTTGCTGGAACGCCTCAAGACCGAGTTCGCCTACCACGCATCGGCAAAGGGCCTGGGATGGCGTGTGGTCGCGTGCGATCGTAGGGTCAACAGCGACCCGCGCTTGCTTGAGCAGATGATCCGCAATCTGCTTGCGAATGCGATGAAGTACACCGAGCACGGCAAGGTGCTGCTCGGATGTCGGCGGCGAGGCGACAAGCTCCGCATCGAAGTCCGGGACACCGGGATCGGCATCCCGTCCGGGCAGTTGAAGGCGGTGTTCGAGGAGTTCCATCAGCTCGACAATGCCGCCCGCGAGCGCAATCGCGGCCTTGGGTTGGGCCTGTCAATCGTCCAACGCATTGGCGACCTCATGGGGCATGAGGTCAGTGTCCGGTCCCGGCTTGGCTTTGGATCGGCCTTCGCCATCGATGTGCCGACCGTCGACACGAAGCAACCCGCCCGGCCGAAGGTCGGTGGCGACGAATTCAAGGCGGCCGCGAGCGCCACAGGCACGCTTCTGATTGTCGAGGACGATCCGGCGGTGCGCGAGATGCTGGAGATCCTGTTCGAGGCGGAAGGCCATCGGACGACCTCCGTCGCCACCTCGAATGCGGCGCTCGCGCTTGCCGCGAAGGGAGCGCTGGCGGCGGACGTCATCGTCACCGACTACAATCTGCCTGGGGTCCTTACGGGTACGGAGGTTGTCGCGCGTGTCCGCGAGGCGCTGCGTCACGAAATTCCGGCAATAATCCTGACAGGAGACATATCGAGCGATACCTTGCGAAAGATCCGCCAGGCGAATTGCGTCCATATCAGCAAGCCGGCCACGGCCGATGCGTTGACCGGCCAAATCCGGCGTTTCCTCGAAGCGGTGCGTCTTCCGAAGCCTCTGGTCACCGGGCAAAAGTCTGTCGCCTCGGCCAGCGGCCCGAATGCCACGATCTTCATCGTGGATGACGACCACACGCTTCGTGACGACATGCAAAAATTGCTCCAGGTGCACGGCTGGACCGTCGAGGCTTATGCCAGCGGTCACGAATTCCTTACGACCTGTCCGCCAACCCGCACGGGATGCATGCTTGTCGACGCGGTCATGCCGGGCATGAGCGGGATCGAGCTGCTCGAACGACTGAAGGCGGAGGATCGCGGGATTCCGGCGATCATGATTACTGGGCATGGCGACCTGCCTACGGCGATCCAGGCAATGCGAGCCGGCGCCGCCGACTTCCTCGAAAAGCCCATTCGCATGGACCAGCTTCTCTCGAGTATCCAGCGGGCGTTGGACCAGGCGCAGGATTCGGCCAAGCTCTCGGCGTGGCGCCGCGCCGCGGCGGAACGCCTTGCCGGATTGACGCCGCGCGAACGCCAAATCATGGCGCTGGTGATTGAGGGGCGGCCGAACAAGATCATCGCCCACGAACTCGGTGTCAGCCAGCGAACCGTGGAGAGCCATCGCGCCGCCGTCATGAAGCGCACCCGCGTCAAGTCGCTTCCCGATCTCGTCCGCCTGGTGATGGCCGCCGCGTGACGTCGGCGCCGCGGGCGGCCGCCCACAGGGATGCAGATCGTCCGGCGCATCGGGTTGTCGTTACATCGGATACGACAAAGATCGGCGCTTCAGACGACCGTGCCGAACAACGCCCCGATCCCGGCCGTGAGGGCCATCGCGAACGCTCCCCAAACCGTCACGCGCATGGTCGCCCTGATGATGCTTGCTCCGCCGGCCCGGGCCGAAAGAGCTCCAAGGAGTGCGAGGCTCAACAACGAAGCGACGGAAACGACGGGTATCGCGCGCGCTACTGGCGCTACCGTCACGGCCGCCAGCGGCAGAATCGCCCCGGCCAGGAACGTCGCCGCCGAAGTCAGCGCGGCCTGGACCGGACGGGCGCTCGCGGTGTGAGAAATTCCGAGTTCGTCGCGCGCATGTGTGGCGAGCCCGTCATGTCTGGTGAGCTGCGCGGCGACCTGCCGCGCGAGCCCGATCTCCACGCCTCGCACCGCGTAAATCTGGGCCAGCTCTTCGAGTTCGGCCCCAGGAGCCTCCTCGAGTGCGAGACGCTCTGTCTCCAGATCGGCTCGCTCGGTGTCCGACTGCGAGCTGACGGACACGAATTCGCCGGCAGCCATGGACATCGCTCCGGCGACAACCCCGGCAACGCCGGCTATCAATACGCTATGCCGGTCGGGCGAGGCCGCCGCGACGCCCACGATCAGGCTCGCGGTCGATACGATGCCATCATTGGCGCCCAGAACAGCTGCTCGCAACCATCCGATGCGATGAATGAAATGATGTTCGCGCCCGTCAGGTGTGCTTCCCACTAAATCCGCTCCTCGATCAGGCTTGGCGATGCCGCGGCCAGCGCCCCCATTTTAAGTTCGCAGTCGCGCACGCCACAATTGAAGGTAAGTGCAGGCTGGGGCGGCGGCCGGAGCGTCACAGGCGATGGCCCGCCAGCCCCGCAGCAGCCCTTCCGGCGTCAAGTTTGGCTATCGAAAGGCGTGTCCTGGCGCACGAGCGCATCCTGCAGGCAAGCGGTCGTTCGTCTGGGCGAAGAACCCGCTAGAAAGGCCTCCCCTCAGCACACATCTCGGCCATTGAAAGTGCCGGCAGCTGGTTCCCGGTTATTCGACGCATTCCGGGGCTTCGGCGGCAATTCGGGGCAGTTCCGCCCTCAACGCCATGGGATGTCCAAATACCGCTTCAGAATTCGAGGACCACGGGTCCGTGACGACTGCCATTCGGCCGGACGATAAGTCCCGAACACGCGATCCCACCAGTCGACCAGGATGCCGAAATCGTGGTCCGTCATTTTGTTCGCGTGATGCAGCCGGTGCACGGGGCGCCGCATCCAAAAGACGAGGTCTGGGTGGGCGTGCTGCAACTGATGCGAATAGGAGGCGAGCGCCGTATAGGCGAACGCACCTAGCAACCAGCCGAACCCGGCCACGGATGAGTTAAAAAAACCCAGCCAACAGATAAACAGCGTTCCAGTGCCGTAGTCGAGAAAGTCACGCAGGAAGCAGCGCGACTCGTTGCTCTCGTGATGCCTGCGATGCCCCTCCCGATACAAAAGTCCCCAATGCATCAGCCGATGAACGAAATACTCGCCGAGCGTCGCAATCGAGAGGGCGCACAGCGCGGCCACGGCGAATTCGACGATGTCCGAGAACATCGCTAGGATATTCCCCCCCAATGACCCAACGGCCGACCACCAGGGTAGCCATTGCGGCTTACCACGGCAATCCGAGGGAGCCGGTCAGTATGTCGCAGGGACGCGCCGATGATCGTCAAGACGCGGTTTGGCGTGCCGGTCGCGTGCAATGAAGGCTTCGGGGCGGTCCGGATGAGCCGAGACGACGCCCTGCTGGCACAGCTTGCCGCACCGGCCGGTACCGTCGGGATTCTGCTCGCAGGCCGTCACCACGCGTGCGGGTGGGGGCGTTGGGGCCGCCCTGGCTACCGGTCGCAGGCTCGGCTTGCACGCTGGCGTTTAGAATCACGAAAATGGCGGCTATGAACGTCCTTCGCCCCCCGGCGCCGACCGAGATCGCGCGTATGACCCGTCGCCGGCTCCTTCGGCTGACCGCAGGCGCGGCGGTAATGCCGCTGGTCGGATCGTCTTTGATTGGTCGGGCGCAGGCGGCTAAGCCGCATGACTTGATTTTTAACGCCCTGCGCGATGGATCCCTGATCGGCGAACACCGCGTCATCTTCAGGGCAGACGGCAATATCCTGAACGTCGAAACGCGTGTAGACATCGCCGTCAAGGTCCTGGTGTTCACGGTCTTCCATTTCACCCATCGGTCCACGGAAATCTGGCGGTCGGGCCGTCTGGAATCCATTGATACCAGCACGGACGACGACGGAACGCTCTTGCGGGTGTCCGGCACTGCCACGGCGGACGGGTTCCGCATTGTCGGTGCGGACGGACCGTTCCTCGCCGCCCCCACCCTCATGACCTCGAACTCGTTGTGGGACCGTCGGATCGTCCAGCAGGACAGGATGCTGGACGCCCAATATGGCGGCGAAATCGGCCTGGTCGCCAAGCGGCTTGCCGACCAGACCGTCGATACGCCACGAGGACGGGTGCGCGCCAGCTGCTACCAGATGATCACGCCGCACTACGCGGGCCGCCTGTTCTACGGCGCCGACGGAAGCTGGGTTAAGGCGCTGCTCGAACTCAAAGGAGAGAGCATAGAATATGCGCTCGCATCGTAGCTCCCTCGTCCGCCCGAGGCTCCGTCGCGCTGCGGCCGCATTTGGTTTTACGATGCTTGTTGGCGTCGTATCCGGCTGCACAGTGCTCGCAGTCCGACCGGACGTGATAATCGGCGCCGCTGCCCCCACCGGCACCGACTATTCGCTCGCGGCCTCGATCTGCCGCCTGTTCAACCTCGATACGCCGCGCCACCACATGCGATGCATGGAGGAGGCGACTTCGGGATCTGTCGCCAACGTCGATGCGTTGCGAAGTGGCGGGATCGACATCGGCATCGTGCAGTCGGACGCGTTGGCCGACGCCGCCGCCGGGCGCGCTTCCTTCGCGTCAAACGGGCCTGCACGCGACTTGCGCATCCTGTTTTCCGGACACGATGAGTTGCTCACGGTGGTCGCGCGCAGCAATGCGGGCATCCGCAGCATCGCCGACCTGCGGGGCCGGCGCGTCAGTCTCGGGCCTCCCGGATCGCGTGCACGCACGGAAACCGAAAGGGTCATGACTGCCCTCGGGCTGGCACCCGGCACTTTCATCGATGTTCGCGAGCTCGGGCCTACCGAGCGGAGCCGCGCGTTCTGCAGCGGCGAGATCGATGCTGTCGCCTACTCGGTCAGCCACCCGAGTGGCTTGATCCGGGATCTCATCCGCACATGCGGCGGCGCCTTGGTGGAGATTGCCGGTCCGGAAATCGACAGGATGCTGGCCGACCATCGCGAATACGAGCGCGGAACGATACAGGGCGGCCTCTATGCCAACGACCTGGCCGTGGTGCGCACATTCGGCGTTCGTGCCGCGGTCGTCGCCACTGGGAGGATGCCCGCGGGCACCGCCTACGAAATCACCAAGGACGTCTTCGAGAACCTCGAAGCGCTCCACCGCCTGCATCCGGCGTTCGGCGGATTGACGGTCGCGGACATGATCCGGCCTAAAGGGGGCGTGCCGATTCACGCCGGGGCCTTGCGCTACTACCGCGAACGCGGCTGGATTTCGCCCGCGACGCCAGACGGGATGTAATGCACTTGATATTCGGTCGCTGTGCAATCTGAGTAGATTCCGATCCTGCCGTCGGACCCATTGTTTCCGTAAATTGCGACGTAACGAGTTCGTCCCGTTTCCCTCTTCTCTTGAGGAAGGGACAGCGCCTTTTCGGCGCCAGCAACTCTCAATTTACGGAAGGAATGTCCGATGAAACGCGCATTGTGTTTCGCGGTCCTCGCAGTCGTTGCTGCAGGGTGCAGCGCCGAGCCCAGCCCCACGGCCCCGAACAATACCCAGAGCCTGGTCGGCCCGACCGGGTTCACCGGCCCGGCAGGCCCTGCCGGTCCCGCCGGAGCGACCGGGCCGGCCGGTGCTCCCGGCTACGTGGCAATGGGTCCGGCGGGTGAGGCTGGTCCCGCCGGTCCGATGGGTCCACAGGGCGCCGTCGGTGCAACGGGCGCGCCTGGCGCTGTTGTCGCCGGCGCGCGCGGCGACACCGGCGCCTCCGGTCGCGCCGGCCCGCAGGGGGCCACCGGAGCTGCCGGCGTGCAAGGCATGAGTGTCGCCGGAATGGCTGGGCCGGCCGGTCCCATGGGCGCCGTCGGCCCTCAGGGCATCGCCGGAGAGACCGGCGCGCGAGGTGCGACCTTGGTCGGGCCGACTGGTGCAACGGGCCGAAGTGGTGCCGAAGGTGAGCAAGGCCTCACTGGGCAGACGGGCGAACAGGGTAACACGACCTTCGGAGTCGCCGGAATAAGCGGTCGCTCCGGCGTCGCCGGGCAGCAGGGCGGCGCAGGCCGAACCGGGGCCATGGGTCCGACAGGCATCGTCGCCCAGTGGACAGCGTACCGCGTGATCACGTTCGGCTACCGCCGCGCGGATCTGTCGGCCGTCGATAACAGCACGGTTTCCGACATCGCAGCCTACCTAGCGAACAACCCGTCGCTTCAGATCGGGCTGGACGGCTACCACGATCCGAACGACGTGAGCCTGAGCGACCGCCGCATCGGCAATGTTCATGACGCACTGATCGTTGCCGGCGTGCCATCCTACAAAATTCAGATCGGCGCCTTCGGCGATCCGCAGCGCCGCCAGGATGGAAGAGTCGATGTGCTGCTCAGCACCGGCTCGAACACGGGCAACCAAAGCTCGATGGCGCAGTAAGTACGAGTGGTTGTCATCGAGCGTCTCCTCCGCGCGCGCTGCGCGGAGGAGATTTTCCGTTCCGCGGCGCATTCGTGTCGGCGCGAAGCGGAATGCCTATCGGTATTTTCCGAGTCTACAGCGGCTTATTTAGACGGTCAGGGCGCGTCTCGGTCGCGCCGTCGAGATAGAGGTGTGGTTCCAGGACGAGGGCCGGATCGGCCAGAAGAACAAGATCACCCGGAGATGGGCGCGCCGCGGCACCCGCCCGTCCGCGCCCCACGACCGGCGCACGAAATCGGCCTACATCTTCGGCGCCATCTGCTTCGAGAACGGCAAAGCGCGGGCCTCGTCCTGCCGTTCTGCAACACCAAGGCCATGCAGCTGCATCTCGGCGAGGTATCGCGCGCCATCGCCCCCGGCGCCCACGCCGTGGTCCTCCTCGACCAGGCCGGATGCCATACCACGGCCAAGCTCGACGTACCGGACAACATCACGCTCCTGCCGCTGCCGCCCCAAGCGCCGGAACCGAGCGTGGCCGCTCACCGTCATCGGGTCACGCACCCTGCCAGCGGGGCGATGTCGCGCATCCGGCGGACCAGCACAGGGATGCGTTCGGCGGCGTAGCCGCGCGTCGGCGACCAGTTCCGCGGCGCCGGCAGGATCGCTGCGATGCCGGCGGCCTCGCGTGGCGTCAGCTTGGTCGCCGCCTTGCCGTAATATCGTCGAGCCGCGACCGCGACTCCGAATGCGCCACGGCCGGTCTCGACCAGGTTGAGGTAGAGCTCCATGATGCGCCGCTTGCCGAGGATCAGCTCGACCGCCGGCGTCCACAGCGCCTCCAGCGCTTTGCGTGGCCAGCCGCCGCCCGGCCATAGGAACAGATTGCGGGTAAGCTGCTGCGAAATCGTGCTCGCGCCGCGCACGTGGTCGCCGTCACGTGCTTCCTCAATGGCGTCGCCGATCGCTTGCCAGTCGAAGCCGTGGTGCTGGCAGAAGCGGTTGTCCTCGCCCGCCATCACGGCGAGCGGCATCGCGCGCGGCAGCCGGTCGAGCGAGACCCAGCGCCGCGCGGCGCCGTCACCCTCGATAAGGCGGATCGCCATCAGCGGCGTGCCGGGCGGCGGCACGAACCGGTAGAGCGCGGTCAGCGCGACAGGCAGCAACAGCAGGCCGGCAATGATCTGAGCGATCCGGCGCAGCGGCAGAGGGAGGAACTTCTCTCGGCGGCCGGACGGCGCTTCGTGGGACGACGTTCGAGGGTATGGGCGGCGGCTCCGTTGCGCGGACTTTGGCGTGCGTGCCATCGGCTCCTTCGCTGACAGTGTCGCGGCAAGGTCGGCCCGGCGCTGTGGATGTCCGGGCCGGCGCCAAGCATAGCGCACCGCGGTAATGCGATGGATCAGGTTCTCGAGCTTGCTCCGGTTGATGTTGAACAGCTCATGGTCGCGACCACCTCGACTTCGGCCATGAGGAAGGTCGGGGGCGGAACGGCCGCGGGGCTTCACCGTTCTCTGTGGCAATTCCGGCTGATGGCGGGCGCTGCGTCGAGCCGCTGGCCACGCCGGCATGAGAACACGTGCTGTCGCGCAAGCGTTTGGACAAGCGGGTGCAGCCGAGGTGGTGGATTCATGGCGCTCGCCGCATATCGCAAGAAGCGCAACTTCGCCGTCACGCCTGAACCAAAGGGCACGCCGGGCCGGCCGTCGAATGGACAAGCGTACCTAATTCAGAAGCACGCGGCGCGCCGCCTTCACTATGACCTCCGCCTAGAGATGGACGGCGCCCTCAAGAGCTGGGCGGTGACCAAAGGTCCGAGCCTTGTGCCGGGCGAAAAGCGGCTTGCCGTACATGTCGAGGACCACCCCCTCGAATACGGCGACTTCGAAGGGACCATCCCCAAGGGGGAGTACGGCGGCGGGACCGTGATCCTGTGGGATCGTGGCCACTGGTCGCCGCTCGGAGATGCGGCGAAGGGATATGCCAAGGGCCACCTCGACTTCGAGCTGCACGGCGAAAAGCTGCACGGCCGCTGGCACCTGGTGCGGATGGCTCAGCGCCGCGGCGAAAAGCGCGAGAACTGGCTGCTGATCAAGGGCGACGATTCGTCCGCGCGCGACGGGACCGAAGCCGACATCCTGGAAGAGCGGCCCGAGTCCGTGAAGACGGGCCGTCGCGTCGAGGAGGTGGCGGGCGAAGCGCCGGGCTGGTCATCCAAGACGGGTCGGATCGAGCCTCCCGGCGAGGCTGAGCAGGAGATCCCGAAGAAGGCGCGCAAGGCGGCATTTCCGGGCTTTGTCGAGCCGGCTCTGGCCACGCTCAGGCCAACACCGCCCGCGGGCGAAAAGTGGCTGCACGAGATCAAGTTCGACGGCTATCGTCTGCAAGCGCACGTGCGAGGCGGGAAGGCAAAGCTCCTGACCCGCAGCGGGCTCGATTGGACTCGGAAGTTCGGCAGTACCCTCCGAACCGCGCTTGAGGCGTTGCCCGCCCGCGATGCGATCTTGGATGGTGAGCTGGTTGTGGAGACGGCCGCCGGCGCGTCCGACTTCTCTGCCCTGCAGGACGATCTCGCGAGCGGGCGCACCGACCGGATGGTGTTCTACCTGTTCGACCTCCTCTACCTCGACGGGCGGGATCTGCGGTCGGTTCAGCTGATCGAGCGCAAGACGTCGTTGGAGACGCTTCTCCTCAAGGCGCCGCACGTGCTCCGATACAGCGCGCATTTCGACGAGAACGGCGAGCTGGTGCTGCGCCACGCCTGCCGTCTGAGCCTCGAGGGGGTGGTGTCGAAGGACCGCACCGCCCCCTACCGGTCTGGCCGGAGCAAGGACTGGATCAAATCCAAATGCGCGGACCGGCAGGAATTTGCGATCGGGGGCTTCGTGCCCTCCTCCACCTCGGCCAAGTCCATCGGGTCGCTGGTGCTGGGCTACTACGAGGACGGCAAGCTCGTGCACGCCGGGCGGGTCGGCACAGGGTTTTCGCAGAAGCTGGCGGGCGAGCTGTACCGCCGCCTCTCCAAGCTACAGCAGCCGGCGAGCCCCTTCGCGAAAAGACTTTCCGCCGACGAGGCGCGCCAGGTGACGTTCGTCAGGCCCGAGCTGGTCGCCGAGGTGGAGTTCCGCGCCTGGACGGCATCCGGCGTCGTCCGTCACGCCGCCTTCCGCGGCTTGCGCGAAGATCGGCCCGCCAACGAGGTGGTGCGCGAATTCCGGGAAGCAAGCTCCCGCCCAGGCGCCCGACCGCCCCGTCCGACTGACCCATCCCGACCGGCTCTACTGGAACGACGCTGGCGTCACCAAGCAGGGGCTTGCCGACTACTACACGGAGGTCTGGCCGAAGATCGCGCCGTTCATCGTGAACCGGCCTCTGGCGCTGGTGCGGTGCCCGGATGGTGTCGGCGGCCAGTGCTTCTTTCAGAAGCACGCCTGGCGCGGCAAGGCGAAGGAGATCCTCGAGGCCCACGACCCGAGCGGCGACGAGCCCATTATTGCAATCGACGGGCTTCACGGACTACTGGGGCTCGTCCAGGGCGGCGTCCTGGAAATCCACCCCTGGGGCTCGCGGCTGGACGATCTGGAACGGCCCGACCTGATCAACATGGACCTCGACCCCGGGCCGGGCGTTCCGTGGACGGAGGTGGTCACGGCCGCATCCGAGGTAAGGGAGCGGCTCGGCCAGGCCGGCTTGGAGAGCTTCGTGAAGACCTCCGGCGGCAAGGGGCTGCACGTGGTGGCTCCTCTGGTGCCGAAGGCGCAATGGGACGAGGTCAAGCCCTTCACGAAGTTGATCGCCGATGCCATGGCGGCCGACAGCCCCGACCGCTATGTCGCCACGATCTCCAAGTCGAAGCGCGGGGGAAAGATTTTGGTCGACTATCTCCGCAACGGACGCGGCTCGACCGCTGTCGCGCCCTACTCGACCCGCGCCCGGCCCGGCGCGGCCATCTCGATGCCGCTCGCATGGGGCGAGCTCGGCGCCGCGATCGGTCCGGACTATTTCACCGTTCAAAACGCACCTTCCAGGCTGGCGAACCTCGATGCCGACCCCTGGGGCGACTTCTGGACGGCAGCGCGGCCTCTCGAACCCGTCAAAAGCCGACGGACCCGGCGCGGCCGCTAACAGCAGCGTGGCCGGCTCTGCTCGCGCATGGGGCTGGATCGACGAACACTGCTCGCATCGTTGCGCAGTTTCCCGACGAAATCGCGACGGCTAAAGACGTCTTCGCGAGCGAGCCCGCCAATCACACGCCGTCAAGGACCGCCCGCCAATCCTCTAGCATGTCCGGATGTCCGTGGCGCACGGTGATGCAGCACTGCGTGAAGCCGATCTCGGAGAGAGCCCGCAGCCTGTCGCGCAATTCCGGCGCAGTCGCGGTGAAGGTCGTGGCACGAATGAGATCCGCCGTAACCAGGAACTCTTCCTCGGGCCGCAGAAACATCAGGTGGCCGCGATGGTTGGTGAGGTAGCGCGCGTCCGCTGGCACGTAGCGTCTCCAGTGCTCCATATAGGCTTCGACCAGGGGGCGGAACGGCGCGGGGACATTGTGGCTCGCGCCGGCGCCGGGATCAGTGTCGCCGGCATGGTGGAAGAAGTTGGCAGCCGCCGGCCCCGCCTGCGCCTTCGCGCGCGGACTGTCCGCGGCTTCGCCGTCGGCCAGCACGCAGCCGCTGAGCAGCGCGACGGAAACGAGATCGGCGGGGGCCCGCCCAGCTTCCTCCCAGGCCTTCCGCATGTCGGCCATCGCCACCCGCGCAGCCTCGACGTTTTGGACGGCGACGATCCACCCGGCGCCGAGCCGCGCGACGAGACGGCGGCTTTTCGCGCCGAAGGCCGAAATGAACAGGGGGATCGGATCGACAATGTTGACGACGCCGACCTCAGGGTTGAGGAAGCGGATCTTGTGGACGCCGTCCTCCGCGGTCCACTCGAGCGTCTCGCCGGCGAGCAGCCCCTGCACCACCCGCACGTACTCGGCCAGATCGGCGAGCTTCAGCGCCCGTTGGCCCATGGCGCGGCGCGCGGTATTGCCGCTTCCCACGCCGAAATCGACGCGCCCGGGCGCCAGCGCGTTCAGCGAGGCGAGCGCCGCCGCGGCCGACGGCGCGATGCGGTTCGACGGCACCAGGACGCCGGTGCCGAGGCGGATGCGCTCGGTCCGCATCGCCGCCGCGCCCATCGCGACGAACGGGTCGGCGTTGAGCATCTGCGTGTCGTAGAACCACGCCTCGGAGAAACCCAGCGCCTCGGCGCGCGCCACGACCTTCCACGAATCGGCCGCGGTGGCCAAGCTGATCGATGGGTCCATGCTCGCGTCTCCCGATCTTCGGCTGTCGTTACGACATCACGCGCGGAAGATAGAGCGCGAGGGCCGGGAACACGATCAGCAGCGCGACCAGCACCGCGTCGCAGACCAGGTACGGCGCGGCGGCGATCACCACCTCACGCAAGGTCGTGCCGCGCGGCGCGACCCCCATCATGATGTAGAGCAGCAGCCCGAATGGCGGCGTGGTTTGGCTCATCTCGAGCCCCATGAGGACGATCAGCCCGAACCACACCAGGTCGAACCCCAGCGTCTTCGCGATCGGGAAGAAGATCGGCACGGTCAACAGCATGATCGAAACGCCGTCCATGAACATGCCGAGGACGAGGATCACTGCGAACATCGCGAGCAGCAGGTAGATCGGCGCGATTTTGAGGCCGCCCGTCCATTCGAGGAGCCCTGTGCTGGCCCCAGAGAATGAGAGGATCTGGCTGAACGCCGACGACCCGACGATGATCAGGAATGCCATGCCCGAGACCTTGATCGCGGAGACCAGCGATTCGCGGACGGCGGCGATCGTCAGGCGGCGGAAGAGCGCGGCCAGCACACCGATCGACAGAACGCCGAAGGCCGCCGCCTCGGACGGCGTCGTGATGCCAAGCAGGATGAAGCCGACGACGCAAAAGATCACCAGCCCCATCGGCAGGATGTGTGTGGCGATGAGCCGGATCTTCTTGGCGAGAGGCACACGGCTGACGTCGTAGGCGGGCGCGGCGTCGGGGTCGAAGCGCGACAGCAGCAGCACAGCCAGCGCATAGAGCCCGGCGAGGACGAAGCCCGGTAACAGACCGGCGATCAGCAGCGCACCGACATCGACCCGGGCGATGGAGCCGAGGAGGACGGCGAGCCCGGAGGGGGGAATGATCATCGCGAGGCCGCCCGAGCCGAGCACGGGCCCCATCGCCATGTGCTTCTTGTAGCCGCGGCGCAGCATCTCCGGCACCAGGAGCGAGCCGAGCATCGCGGTGTTCGCCATCGATGAGCCGACCAGGGTTGAGAAGGTCGCGCCGCCGGCGACGGTCAGGTAGCACAGCCGGGCGGGCAGCCGGCCGAGGAGCGCGTCGAGTGCGTCGAACATGCGGAACGCAAGGCCGGTATGGAAGAACAGTGAGCCCATCAGCACGAACATGGGCAGCGCGATCAGGGTGAAGGTGGAGATCAGGCTTGTCGCGTTGTCGACCAGCTGCAGCATGCCCTGCCAGCCGCCCATGAACACGGTGACGCCGATGAGGTTGGCTGCGAAAAACGCGAACGCCACCGGCAGGCCGAGCGCCATAAAGGCGAGAATCAGCCCGATGAGCAATGCGCCGGCTTCGTACCAGGCCACTGTGTCCGACCGCCCAAACCTAAACCGTGTCGCGATCCGCCGCCGGCAGATCATAGAGGCTGTCCGCGCCCAGCAACAGGCGGAGGAACTCGCCCGCCAGTGCGAGGCAGCCGATCGCCACCGGCACGAACGCCACCCAGCGCGCCACGCTGAACGTGCGCTCGTCTGTCTCGCCCGAGCCCAGGAAGGTGAAGAAAAGGTCGACCGCGAGATAGGTAAGGATCAGCGTCACCGCGATACAGATCACGTAGGTGGTGCGCTCCATCGCGCGTTGTATCGAGGGCGGGAACATCTTTCGGACTGACTCGACGAAGACGTGCGATTTGGCGCGCAAAAGCCACGGGGCGGCAAACATGGTGAAGTAGAGAAGCCCGTATTCCGACAGTGCGACGGTGCCGGACGGCGGCTGAAACCCGAGAGAGCGCACCGTCACGTCGTAGACCACCAGTCCGAAGATGGCGAGCAGGATCGCGCCGGACAGGGCGGCCAGCCCGACGATGACGCCGTCATACAGCTTCAGCAGCGTCTTCATCCGGGCTGTCCCGCCGCACCCGTGGTTCGCCGCCCGGCGGCGTCCGCCGCCGCGCAACCAATCAGCGCTCGAACTCGGCGCGCAGCTTCGCCGCGTGCTCGGGGCTCGTCGTCTTCGCCAGCCGTTCCCACGCCGTCGCCTGCGCAAGCGCAAGCCACGCCTTGGCGACCTTGTCCTTGAGCACGATGCCGGTCATCCCCGCCTTGCGCATCAGCGCCTTCTGCTCGTCGTCGACGCTGAGGAAGTGCTTCCGCGACGCCTCCTCGTGCGCGACCGCCTGGTCCTCCAACACCTTCTGCGCTTCCTTCGTCAGCTTCTGCCAGGTGTCGAGATTGACCAGCGCCAGTACGGCGGTGCTGCCGAAGGGAGGGTCGACCCAGTACTTCAGGAATTTCTGAACGCCGAGATCGGTGAGCCCGACGGACGGCCAGGCGACGCCCTGCACCAGCCCGCGCTCCAGACCGGTATACATCTCTGTGACCGGGATCAGCACGGTGGTGGCGCCCAGCCGCTGCAGCATGTCCCGGGTCGACGGGCTGGTGCGGATCTTGAGGCCCTTGAGGTTGGGCAGCCCGTCGGCGCCGAAAGCCGGCTTCTTGGTCGTGTAGAGGCGGAACTTGACCGAGGACTGGAACATGCCGAGCAGCTTGGCGTGCAGCTTGTCCGCCCAGATCTTCTGCAGCGTCGCGAACGCGCCGCTCTGGCGAATCTCGGCCGGTGTCATGCTGGTGCCGAGGAAGATATCCGCCTCCTGCACGGTGCCCTGGTAATAGCCGGCCGCCGTGCACAGCGCGTCGATCACGCCGCGCCGCAGCGCGTCGGCCATCTTGGACGCCGGCGTCACATTGGGTCCGCCGAGGTCGTTGATATGGACGATGCCTTTTCCGGCAGCGTTGACCATGTCGTAGTACTCGGCGCAATCCTTGCCGGCATAGTTAGGCGGAATTCCACCCTTTCAGCCCCTTCAGCGTGGTGTCGGCGCGCGCGGCGCCCGTGCCCGCACATGCGACGAGGCTGATGGCCCCTGCCAGGATGATGGCTCGTTTTGCGTTCACCGCGTCCTCCCTCGTTACCCTTTCAGGGCCAAACCGGCCGCGATGCGACCGCCTCGCAGATGGCGTGCCGAACCTATCCCGATTTTGAAATGCGAAGCAACTCGACGATGACCTTTTGGATAATCCGGGGCCAGCCGCACACTGGCGCCGAGCGACCCGCCAGAAGGTCGCGAGCAGCTATGGTCGGTTCCTGACTTTTGCATCGCTTCGGGGACAGCTGGGCGAGTCGGTCGCGCCGGAGGACCTCAACCTGCCTGAGCTCCTTCGCGGCGATGTCGGAGAGCTGCGGGAGCGGGTCAGTCCGGTGACGCTGGGCCAGCGCCTGACCGATTTGCACGAAGCATTCCGCGTCATGGCGCCCGACGCCGATTTCGAGTTCCTGCGCAAGGCGGCCCGGCGGGCGTCAACGCTGGCGTCCCCGACCCGCCACAAGGCCGGGAAGATCGTCCATCCGCGCCTCATCCTCGAGCTCGCCATACGCCTGATGGAGGAGGCCGAGCGTCTCCCGGGCCTCAACCTGAGCCGGGCATGTCGCGATCGCGACGGTCTGCTGCTCGCACTTCTCGCCGCGCGGCCGATCCGTCTCGGCAATCTCGCCGTCACCGTACCGATTGTCACGCCGCTCGTGACGCATCTCGGCTTCGACCCGTTCTGGTGGGGAATTGTCATGGTGGTGGTGATCGAAACTGGATTGATTACGCCACCCTTCGGCATAAACGTGTTCGTGTTAAAGAGCATGGTGCCCGATGTGCCTCTTGGCACGATCTTCCGCGGCGTCGTGCCGTTCGTGGCCGCCGACCTCGTCAAGCTCATCTTGCTGGTGCTGTTCCCAGCTATCGCGCTTTGGCTTCCTTCGACGATGCAATGAAGGGTATACCAAGTCGGCCCGGGGGCTTCATGGGCCACGGTTCGCATTCAGAGTGATGCGGTTTACTTTCAGGGTATGAGAATCATGGACGAGGCCAGCATCCCTAAGAACACGAACGCCGCGCTGCGCGCTGATCCTGTGGTAACCGAGATTGTGCGCAATGGCGTGATCGCGGTGACCGAGGAGATGAAGATCAACCTGATGCGCACGGCCTACAACTGGATCGTGTACGAGGGGCTGGACTTCACCACCGGGCTCTACACGCCGGACGGACGGACGGTTTCCATCGGCATGGGGCTGCCGATGTTCATCCGCGGCATGGCCGAGACGATCAAGGCCAAGCGCGCCCATTTCGGCGAAGACATCCACCCCGGCGACATCCTGATCACCAACGACGGCTACCTGACCGGCTCGCACCTCTACCACGTCACATTGTCGCTGCCGGTGTTCCACCAGGGGCGGCTGGTGGCGTGGACGTCGTGCATGGCGCACTGGCTCTCGATCGGCGGCGTGCTCGGGGGCGTGACCACCGACATCTTCTCCGAGGGGCTGCAGATCCCGATCCTCAAGCTGCAGTCGGCGGGCGTCATGAACGACGACCTGATCGAGATCATCAAGATGAACTGCCAGCTGCCGCACCAGGCGATGGGCGATCTGCGCGCCCAGCTCACCGCCGTGCGCACCGGCGAGCGGCGGTTCCTCGAGCTCTGCGACCGCTACGGCGCCGACGCCGTCGCCGCCTCGATCGAGCGCATCATGGACACCCAGGCGATCGCCGCACGCGAGCGCACCGCCTCGATCCCCGACGGCACCTACGAGGCCGAATCGTTTATGGACGACGACGCGCTGGAGGTGGGCAAGCGCATCCCGATCAAGGTGAAGGTCGTGGTCGCCGGCGAGCGCATGACGATCGACCTGACCGACGTGTCGCATCAGGTGCGAGGCTTCTATAACTCCGGCTTCGCGACCGGCCTCGGCGCGGCGCAGGTCGCCTACAAGTGCATTGCCGCAC
Organism: uncultured Alphaproteobacteria bacterium; assembly: GCA_963826605.1. Lineage (GTDB taxonomy): Bacteria > Pseudomonadota > Alphaproteobacteria > MPNO01 > DASWLB01 > CAWGHZ01. The sequence continues at coordinate 16,155 of CAWGXN010000001.1, read as the reverse complement.
CGACCGACTACCCGATCACCGACGGGTCGTTCCGAACGCTCGATATCGTCCTGCCGCCGGGCCGCGTCGTGAGCGCGACGCGACCGGCACCGCTGCGGCTCTGGATGACCATCCCGATGACCATCATCGATACGGTGTTCAAGGCGCTGGAGCCCGCCATTCCCGACCGTGTGATCGCAGGGCATTTCGCCGACCTCGGCATCGCCCAGATCTATGGTGTCGTGCCCGAGGAAAAAAGGCTCGTGATCACGGCCGTCGGGCCGGCCGGCGGCGGCTGGGGCGCGAAGCGGAACGAGGACGGGATCAATGCCACCGTTTGCATAAACGACGGCGATACCCACGCGCCGCCGGTCGAGATGCTGGAGCAGAAATATCCGATCATGTACGAGCGCTACGCGCTGATCCAGGACTCCGGCGGCGCGGGCCGCAACCGCGGTGGGCTGGGCGCCGAGTTCGCGGTGCGCATGCGCGCCGCGCTCAACTTCAACACGCGGATCGAGCGCATGCATTGTCGCCCGTGGGGCCTCGCAGGTGGATTGGCAGGCCATGGGAACCACGTAACCGTGACCCAGGGTGGCGTCGCGCGCACCGACTTCCCCAGCGCCAAGATATTCAATACAAGGCTGGAGAAGGGTGACGGGTTCGTCGTCCATCCGGGTGGCGGCGGTGGCTTCGGCCCGCCGGTCGAACGGCCTGCCGAACGCGTGGCGTGGGACGTGCGCCAGGGCTATGTCAGCATGGAAAGTGCGCGGCATGATTACGGTGTCGTGCTCGACCCCGACACGCTGGCGATCGACAAGCCGGCGACCGCGTCACTGCGGGCTAACCTGGTGCGCGGCGGCGCCGTTTAGGTCGTTGCGGCCGGGCGGTGACGATGAAGGGCAACCAATGGCGCCGTCCGGTCAGACCGGGGCGGATCGCATAGACAGGGAGGACGACATGATTTCGACAATTGTTCGCACGGCATCGCTCGCCGTCATTGCGACGGTCGCGGCAGGGCTGGCGACCCTCGCCGCGCCCGCGGCCAACGCGGCCGACGCCTATTTCGACGGCAAGACGGTGACCCTTCTGGTCGGGTTCGACGCGGGCGGCGGCGTGGACCTGACCGCGCGCATGTTCGCCAAGCATGTCGGCAAGCACATCCCCGGCAACCCGACGGTGATCGTCAAGAACATGCCGGGCGGCAGCTCGATGAAGGCGCACAACTACGTCTTCGAGAGCGCGAAGGGCAACGGCGAGACCTTGTTCTACGGTCCATGGTTTCCGGCCAGCCAGATCCTGAAGGCGCCGGGCGTGCGCTTCAACTATCCCGGCTACCAGATGGTCGCCGCCTTCTCGACGTCCGGTTTCATGGTCTATGCCCGCAAGGACATCGTGCCGGGCGGCCTCAAATCCTCGGCCGACATCGTCAAGGCCAAGGACCTGAAATTCGCCGGTCAGAATCCGTTCAACGTGTTCGACCTCTTGGGCACGCTGTCGATCGAGCTGTTCGACGTGCACTACAATTACGTCACAGGCTATCGCGGCTCGGCCGCGATCCGCTCATCGATGATGAAGAACGAGACGAACATCGGCGTCGACTCCGCGTCGGGCCTCAACTCGGTGGTCAAGGACACCATGATCAAGCCCGGCATCGCGAAGGTGCTGTGGGGCTTTCCGGCGCAGGACGACGACGGCAAGTGGGTGCGCAACGAAACGCTGAAGGAGTACCCGAGCGTCGTCGAGGTCTATCGTGACGCTTTCGGCAAGGACCCGTCTGGGCCGAAATGGGACGTGCTGAAGCTGACCGTCGACCTCTATGCCAACTTCTCGCAGCTCGTGCTCGCCCCGCCCTCGACCAAGCCCGCGGTGGTGGCTGACCTGTCGAAGGGGTTCTACGAGACGATGGGCGACGAGGCCTTCCAGAACGAATTCGAGAAGCGCTTCGGCTACAAGGTGAGCGCGCTGAAGCGCCCGGCCGCCGAGAAGATCATCCAGTCTCTCAATTCCATCGACCCCAAGGTCGTCGCGGCGCTCAAGGCCCATGTCGAGGCCGGGCGCAAGGTGAAGCAGTAGACGCTGTCGGGCGCGGGGCCCGCCCCGCGCCCGCTTCCTTTCAAGCCGACCGCGGCCATACATCATGTTCGACGCGTTCTTCCAAGGGCTTTTGCTCGTCCTGCATTGGCCGACCATCGGCTTCCTGTTCCTCGGGATGTTCCTTGGCATCTGGCTCGGCGCCGTACCGGGGCTGGGCGGCATATTGGGCATGGTCGTGCTGCTGCCCTTCACCTTCAGCATGGATCACGTCTCGGCGTTCGCGCTGCTGCTCGCCCTCTATGCGGTGACGTCGACCAGCGATTCCATCACCGCGGTCCTGCTCGGCATTCCGGGAACGGTCGCCTCGCAGGCCACCATCCTCGACGGCTATCCGCTGGCCAAGATGGGCCAGGCGTCGCGCGCGCTCGGCGCGGCGTTCAGCGTATCCGCGTTCGGCGGCGTGTTCGGCGCCGTTTTGCTGGCCGTGTCGATGCCGGTGATCCAGCCGGTGATCCTCGCCTTCGGCTCGCCCGAGGTCTTCATGCTCGGCATGCTCGGGCTGGTGATGGTCGGCACGCTTTCCGGGCGCTCGCTCGCCAAGGGCCTGATCGCGGCGATGTTCGGCATCCTGCTATCGACCATCGGCTATGCGGAGACCGTGGCGGTGCCGCGCTACTGGTTCGGCACGACGTATCTTCTCGACGGGCTGCCGCTGGTGCCGGCGGTGCTCGGGCTGTTCTCGATTCCCGAGCTGCTCGAGCTCTCCACCCGGAACGTCTCGATCTCGCAAATCCCGAAGGAAGAATCGGTTGGGGGCGGGATCAAGGCCGGCGTGCGCGACGCCATGCGGCACTGGTGGATCGTGCTGCGCTGCTCGGCGATCGGCACCTATATCGGCATGCTGCCCGGGCTCGGGGCGGCAATCGCCGACTGGGTGGCGTATGGCCACGTCGTGCAGACCTCGAAGGATTCGTCGCAATTCGGCAAGGGCGACATCCGCGGCGTGATCGCGCCCGAAAGCGCCAACAACGCGACGCGCGGCGGCGAGCTGATCCCGACCGTCGCGTTCGGCGTCCCGGGCTCGATCGGCGCGGCGATCCTGCTCGGCGCGCTTCTGATCCAGGGGCTGCACCCCGGCCCCGACATGCTGATCACGCAGCTTCCCTTCACCTTCTCGATGGTGTGGACGCTGATCATCGCCAACGTCGTGGCGGCGGCGCTGCTCATGATCTATGCGCGCCAGGTCGCGAAGGTCGCGTTCATCGACGGGCACCTGATCGTGCCCGGCGTGATCATGTTCGTCTTCATGGGCGCCTGGCTGGGCGGCGCCTCGCTCGGCGACTGGATCACGTGCCTCGCCATGGGCACGCTCGGCACGGTGATGAAGCGCGCCGGCTGGGCGCGCCCGCCGCTGGTGCTCGCCTTCGTGCTGGGCCCGATCCTCGAGACCAACTTCCAGATCTCGAACCGCGCCTATAACGGGCTCAACTGGCTCACCAAACCGATCGTCCTTGTGCTGCTGGGCTGTGTCGTCTTGACCATCGTGGTGGTCGCGCGCGGCGTGCTGAAGAAGCGGCGCGAGGTGTCCGAGACCAATCCCGACGCGCGCGGCGAGGGGACGGACGTGAACCCTGCGATGTCGCTGCCGCTTTCGCTCGTCTTCGCCGCCGTGTTCGCCTACGCGGCGGTCACGGCGCTGCCCTGGCCGGCGGAGGTGAAGCAGTTCCCGCTGGTCGTGTCGGTGCCAGCGTTGGTGCTGCTCGTCTGGGTGATCTGGCGCGACAGTGCCGATATGCGCGTGGCGGTCGCGCAGGCGGGCAGTTTGGGCGGCGCGATGCGCGACGGCGGCGCGCAGGCGCTGTTCGCGCGCTCGTGTCAGTTCCTGGGCTACCTGCTCGCCATCGTCCTGGTCGCGATCTTCGTCGGCCAGGGTCCGGCGCTCGCTCTGTTCGTGGCCTGCTACCTCTGGCGCTGGGGCCATTTCGGCTGGAAGCTGATCGCGATCTACACCGTTGCGGTCGCGGCGTTCCTCTACGTCTTCTACGACCAGGTCCTGCACATCCAGTGGCTGGAGCCGCTGCTGTTCTGACCGGACAGCCGGCGACGACGCAGCGCCAGGCCCTCTTCCTGGTGAAGCCGATAAACGAGGTTTCGCCCGATGGCCCAACCGTTGCGCCTGAGCAAGACGTGGACCCGCCGATAGCCAAAGCGGATCCGCGTCGCCACAATCTCGTGCATCCGACGGCGAACCTCGGTTCGTGGAGCGCGCGTGCTCGGCTTGCCCTGGGTCGATCGGTGCTGGCGCGTCACCAGGCAGGCGCGGCGCTGGCTGTAGCCGTGGGACGCCACGACGTAGTCTACAACCTCCTTCATGAGCACCGGCCGGGGAACTTTTTGACAGCACATCCTGCAGCACGGCCTTACCGAGACTGAGCTCCGCCACCAGCTTCTTGAGCTGTGCATTACTGGGCGCGCGAGCTCATGGCGCTCGGCCACGAGGTTCGGCTCATGCCGCCGGCCTACGTGAAGCCTTACGTCAAGCGCAACAAGACCGACGCCGCCGATGCCGAAGCCATCGCGGAGGCGGCGACGCGGAGGACAATGCGCTTTGTGCCGGTGAAGTCGGCTGAAGACCGGGCAATGCTCATGCTTCACCGCGCGCGCGAGCTTCTGGTGCGCCAGCGCACCATGCTCGCCACTGCCCTGCGGGCTCACCTTGCCGAGTTCGGAATCATCGCACCCCAGGGCATCCACCGCGTCGAGAGGCTTGCGGCCGAGGTCCATGACGCGGCTGTGCCGCCTCTGGCGCGCGAGGCGCTAATGCTGCTTGTCGACGAACGCCGCGAACGCACGCGTCGTAAGCTCCACGTAACGCCGCGCGGCGGCCTCGCGACTTGCCGAACCCTGCACATAGGGCTCTCGCGGCATAGGGCGAATATCAAAGGCGGTCGGCGTGTCTTCGTGCCGGACCGCCGCTAGTCCGCGAGGGTCGCCGTCAGCGTGGCGCGGAATCCGTCCGGCTCGTAGCGGAGGTCGGCCTCGCCGCGAAGCTGGCGCGCGGTGACGACCTTGATCAGGCGGGTGCCGAACCCGGCGCGCGTGGGCGGCCGGACCGGGGGGCCGTCCGACTCCTCCCATGACAGATGAAGCCTGTCGCCGTCGCGCGCCCAGCTGACCGAGACGCGCCCGGCGGCAGCCGAGAGCGAGCCATATTTCACGGAGTTCGTGGCCAATTCCTGGACGACAAGCGCCATGCCCGCAGCGATCCGCTCGGGAAGCAGAACCTTCGGACCGTCGAGCGCCAGCCTCACGGTCTCGCCCTTCACCAGCGGCAGCAGCAGGCGGTTCACCAGTTCGGATAGCTCCACGGTCCCGGTCTCGCGGTCCAGGAGCTCGGCATGCGCCGCCTTGAGAGCGCTCAGCCGGCCGTTCAGAGCCTCACGAAATTCAGGAACTGTGGATGCATCTGTCATGTTGCTCAATGCCATCACCACGGCAAAGACGTTCTTGATGCGATGAGCTAGTTCGTCCCGATCGCGTGCCTGCCTGTCCTTCTCCCGCCGGTGGGCAACGTTCGACAAGGCCAGCGCCGCCGCGTTGCCGATCGTCTGGAGCAGATCGACCTCCCCGGCGGAGATCGTGCGGATGTTCGGCCAGTAAGCGCCCATCGCGGCGATTGGCTGGTCCACCGGCACCGGCACCATGGCGAGGCTGCGGACGAAGGTCGGCCGATAGGCATCGTGAGGGATGCGCGGGTCCTGATAGATATCCGGGATGACGGCCGGGCGCGCCTCCTTCATGCACCAGCCCGAGATGCACGCGTCGAGCGGGAAGCGCTTGCCCTTCCAAAGCGGAGAGATTGCATCCTCCTCGGCGTAATGGCAGAAGTCCCCGTCGCGCAAAACGAAGGTGACGCCCCCGGCACCCAGCAGGGCGCGGGCTGGGTGAACCACCGTCTCCATGACTTCTGCCACCGACTTGGCCACGCAGAGCCGGCGCACCACGCTGACCAGCGCCGAAACTTCCCCGCTGTCGTCCGGGATCAGCGGAAAGCGCCGCAAAGGCCCGATATCATCCGCTGTCATCTTTTCCTCCGCTGTAACAACCTCCTCGGGCGCGCCCGCGACCGGGTCCTATGATCGAGATAACGGCTCAAATATGAAGTGGTCCCCCTGGCTTCGGAGTTAGGATCATCGGGACTCTAGCCGCAGCGGGTCTGACATGCCAAGCGACCGGCCGCGCATACTCCTCGTAGAGGACGAACTGCTTATCGCCCTGGACACGGAGTCCATGGTTGAGCGGCTGGGCTGCGCTGTGATTGGCCCGATGGGCACGGTGGGCGAGGCGCTGGGAGCGGTCGACCAGACGAAGCTCAATGGGGCGGTTCTCGACGTCAATCTCGGCCGCGAGAAGGTCTGGCCAGTGGCGGAATTGCTGGCCGAGCGTAATATCCCCTTCGTGCTGGCCTCCGGGTACGGACAGCTCGAAATCCCGCCCCGCTTTGCCGAGCACCCGCTTCTGGCGAAGCCGCTATCCATCGCTACCCTGGCCTCTGGCCTGCAAAGGGTTCGCATTCTCCAGCCGTCACTTCGACGCGTGCCGTTGCGGCAGGAACTCCTCGGTGAAAAGCTCCGAGTCGGTAGGCTTATGGTCCAGCCGTCCGAGCTCGACCCAGCTTTCCTTCAGGATTTCGACCGCCTTCGGATCGAACTTCCCGGTGTGCGAGAACTCCGGGTATTCCAGATCGTAAATCCGCGCTATCAGCTTCTTCGGCAGGTGCAGCACGTCCGCCGAGATCTCGTTCGACTTGGCCCTGTGCTTGCCCATCCAGTCGATGGTGTCGAACCACGCGGCGACGAAACGCCGGACCGTGTCCTTGTCGTTTGCGACGAGGTCCTTGCGCGCGTAGATAACGTGCGTGATGAAGTGTGGGACGAGCTTCGCGAAGTTGTAGATTTGCTTGATCTTCTTCTTTTCCTCCAGGGCGAGGTCCGAACTCCGTTGCAACCACCCCGGCGTCGACGCTGCCGGTTTCGATGGCCGAGACTGTCGCGTTCGGCGAACCGAGCGGCACAGGTTTGATGCCGGTGGGTCCCCACCCCATGTGCTGCGAAAGGCGGCGGGTGAGCCAGTCGGTGAGAGAGCCTGGCGTTGTCACGGCGACCTTCCCGCCTTTCAGATCCGCCAGCGTCTGCTTCGAGTCGTACTTGACCGAAACGCCAAGGTTGCGCGGCGCGCCGTAGTACGCCGCCACGCCGAGCCCGCCGCCGCCCTTGGCGTTGAATGCCATACCAGGGCCAGATGCCAGCCCGAAATCGATGTCCTTGGAGAGCAGAGCCTGCTGCAGCTTGGCATCGCCCCCGAAGGCGACGATCCGGACATTGTCGAAGCCGTGCTTCTTCAGAATCCCGACCTGTTTGGCGATATCGATCGGGCTGAAAGTCCAGGCGGTCGGAACCGCCTTGCCGACGGTGATGGTCCCTGCCGCTTTGGCGATAGCGGGCGCCACCAGCGCGCCGGTCGCGAGCAGAATTGTTGCGGCAAGTCGATAACCTGTTTTCATCGCGTTCATCTCCTGTCTCCCAAAAATTCCGGATAGTGTACACAGTCCGAGGACAGTCCGGTCAAGGCCCCCTTCCTTCCTCCCTCGACTGAGGTCCGGCGATCCGCCGTCTAATCCCTGGCCCCCTGAATGGCATGCGAGATCGAGCATCTCCTCCTGCGGATCGAGGCGGATAACCCGCGCCCCAGCTGTTCTGGCCAAGGCCGCCGCTCCACCCGCCGCCTTGCCCGCAAGAATGACGTATAAGATTGCGGCACCCAAAAAGCGCGCCAAGGACCTGCGCGATGATCTGCTCAGGCAACAGCCGGGCGCGGGAACTTCTGGCCGGCGTGCCCGTTGCGGCGGTGCTCGAAAAGCCCGTGCAACCGTCCGCCTTGTCCTGCGGGGTCCACCCAGTCCTCTGCCGAAACCGAGCGACGCATTTATTGAGCGCTTTCCGGTCACTTGCGTCGATTCCGACCGCCGCTAACGATACGGACAGAAAAGCACTGGACATCGAAGTCGGGGCTTGGCAACGCGCGTGCGCGAACCGAACGAGAGGCGGCGGGTGAGGCACAAAACTTGGAAGTTCGGCCGGCGGCTCACGCCGGCGCCCTCACCCAGAACACCGGGCGGCGTGGCAAGCCCCGCTCCGGTGAGAACTGGGTCGAGCGAAGTCGCGCATGGGCATTGGAATCCCCAGCGGGGTCTCGCTTTGAGAGGTGCTCGATCGGGTGAGGCGTTCAACCCACTCGATCAGGTCGCCGGCGGTACCGGACGCGACAGCCGTGTCTGATCCACAAGCTAGCTGGCGACGCTATTGCTGACCTTTGCTGCCGTCCGCCTCGATCGCGCGCTCTACGAAGATGCGGAAGGCGGCAAACCGTGTGCAGCGCAGGCGGCCCTTCACAGTGCTGACGGCGTCTCGGCGCCTCGGTCGGCCTTCTTGTTGCCGGACGAGGGGCAGGCTACATAGATCGGCCGGCCAGCAGCTTCATGCTCAAAGACATCCGGTGGGTGTACTACGGTGGAATCGCGCTCGCGGGGCTTCTGCTCATTGTCATTGCCCGACGCTAAAGTCCTTCCTGAGGCCGGTTCGGTTACCGCCGAGGTCGCCCGCCGTTCCGCGCCGTACCGGTGGCGCCGGGTGGAGGCGGGTCAGGAACGTCTGCTTTATCGCTTTCTGCCCGATGACTAAATTCCCGCGAACCATCCGGTGCGCAAGCTGGACGCGCTGCTCGACTTCGAGGCGACCGACGAGCTGCTGATGCAGTTCTGCCGCTATCACCGGTTCGAGAGCGAGGCGTAACGCAAGATCGGCGCTGGTCGGCGCCGCATTTCCGCACGTCAGACCGCAGCCGCGCTGCGCACCAGCATGTAGGCTGCGACCGTCAGGATCATCGCGGCAAACAGGGTGTTGAGGATGCCGCGCCGGGCGGCCAGATGCTGCGCCGCGCGTGCGCCCAACATCCCTCCGGCGACGCTTCCGGCGATGAACAGGGCCGCAATCTGCCAGTCGAGCATGCCCGAGACGGCGTAGTTGCCGGCCGTTGTCACGCCGAACGCCGTCACTGCGACCAGCGACGAGCCGACCGCATTCAGGATCGGCATGCCGGTCGCGAGCATCAGGCTCGGCACGACCAGGAACCCGCCGCCGATGCCGAAGAAGCCGGAGAGACCGCCAGCCGCGACGCCGGAGCCGAGGAGCCACGGCAGGTTGCCGCGGTTGAGCCGCACCGTCCGGTCGCCTTCGCCCGCCCGCCGGCGGAACATGACCAGGCGCGACAACCACCATCAGGACGGCGAATACCAGGAGCAGCTTCTGCCCGTCCAGCATCTTGCCGAGGGTCGAGCCGGCCAGGGCCCCGGCGACGCCGGCCGCGGCGAAGACCGAGGCGCAGGGCCATTTCACTGTGTGGCGCCGCGCATGAGTGACGAGGTTCGCTGCGGCGCCGAACGCGACCGCCACGGCGCTGGTGCCGATCGCGACATGCGGATCGCTGACCCCCACCAGATACACCATCAGCGGAACGGCGAGGATCGATCCCCCACCGCCGACCAGGCCGAGCGTGAATCCCACGACCGACCCCGATGCAACGCCGAGGCCTGCCTGGATCAGGGAAAATTCCATCGTCGCCGCCGCGGCCCTGGGCTCAGGCGACGACGGTCGGCTTGCGCCCGTAGGCTGCGCGGTTCCACGGCGCGTGGACCAGGAGCCGCGCCATGCCGCAGAACCCGGTTATTCCCGCAATCATCAACCCCGCCCCCACGAACAGTGGCACGGCAAAGAACCAGGGCGAGACCACGAGCCCTAGAAGCGTGCCGAAGAACGCCAGGCTACCGGCGCCGATCTGCACCTGGCGCTGCAACTCCAGCGGCTGGGCGCGGTCGGCCTCGACGGGAAGACCCGCCTTCTTCCACGCATCGAGCCCGCCTTCGAGCACGCAGGGCGCGCACCCTTCGCCAAGCCAGGCGGCGAGTCGTGCGGCGTTGCCTTGCGTGCGCGCGCCGCTGCGGCAATGGAAAATCACCGTCTTGCCGCGCCACGGAAGCTCCGCCGTATCAAGCCGCGACAAGGGCAAGGCATGCGATGCCGGGTATTTTCTCGCGCGCCCGCTCGTCGGGCTCGCGCACGTCGACGAGGACTGCGCCCTCCTGAACCAGGCGGCGGGCTTCGGTCGGGGGAACGGTGCGAACAGTCATCTCGGTCACTCCTTCGGTTCTTGGCGGCGGCGCGGGCCGGCGCAGTACAGTCGGTGCAGCGTCGCGAGAAGCTCGGCCACGCGCGGGTCGGCGATGCGGTACCACAGCGATTGGCTTTCTCGCCGGTAGGCGAGCAGCCCTGCGCTGCGCATCCGCGCGAGGTGCTGCGACAGCGCCGGTTGCGAAAGCCCGACGGCATCCGCCAGCGCGTTCGGCTGCGCCTCGCCCGCCTCGACCAGCCTGCAAAGGATCATCAGCCGCCGGTCGTTAGCGATGGCCCGGAGGATAGCTGCGACCTCCGCCGCCTTCTCCTCCAACACGTCCGTCTCAAATGCGATCGTCGCCATCGCCGCGCCTATAATTTCAGCTTTACCTTATTTAGGAAGTTCTTATGAATGGGTCAAGGGCATCCCCGGGGGCGCCCGAACGGGAGGCTGGCGATGACCAGCAAACCCTTGGTCAAGATCCGGGCGGGTTAGACCGATAGAAGGCGCGGGGCGGCGGCTAAGCGGACGTCCTCGCCCGTGAGCGCACTCGTTCGCTACCTGCGCGCAGCGCTTACCTGAACCTTGTAAGGTGAGGGTCGGCGTCGGCAGCAAGGAAGGGGGCGCTTGCCATGTTGGAACAGAGTAAGCGGCTGGTCGACCGCTACATCTCGGTATGGCGTGACCTCGGCTTCTACGAGCGTTTCGAGCAGATTGTCGCGATATTCCTGACGCTGGTCATATCGATGGTCATCATAATGTCCAGCGTGCGGCTCGCGGTAAGCGTGGTCGCGCTCTTCGTCGGGCGCGTCGACCCGTCCCAGTTCGCGGTCTTCCAGACCCTGTTCGGCATGATCATGACCGTCCTCATCGCGGTCGAGTTTAACCATTCCATCGTCCAAGTCGTCGAGCGCCGCCGCAGCATCATCCAGGTGCGCGTGGTGGTGCAGATCGCCGTGCTCGCGATGGTGCGCAAGTTCATTTTGATGGACCTGACCGAGACCGCACCCGCCACCCTTTACGGCCTCGCCGCCGTGGTCGTGGCCCTCGCGGCGCTCTACTGGGGCTGTTTTCTCCGCCGAGCGCCGGCTGCCCGAGCGGCGTTCGGGGGAGGGCGCCAGCGCCAACTCCAGCTGAACGCGCAATGTATTCGATATGCAGAGACATATCAATCGGCACGTATGATATTCTATAGCATATCAGGCCTTAAGAGGCCAACCGCGGACCAGGGTCCAGCAAGCACTGCGGCCTGGGCGCGCTCTAGCTTGGAGAAGGGGTATCCTACCGGCAAATATACCGGATTATACCGGATTGTGAGCCGGCTTCCCTTTTATGATCAGTGCCATCAATCTTCGATTTATGTGAACCAAGGCCGGTGCTCGACCTTGCTCTGACGCCGGTAGGGATCGGACAGGTCGGGCAGATACTCGATCCAGCCATGGCGCTGGGCGGTCTTCAGCACCATGCTCAACGTGACGATCTCATTGTGGATGGTATTGCGGGCGGGGGGCTTCCACGGCTTGCGCTCGCGCTATCCGCGTCGTCGGAAGCCTCCCCGCTCATGTTCCGGTTCTGTCATCCGGTGCACGCGGTATTCCTGCGCGACACCGGAGTGTGATCTCAGAAACGATCTTGTTGCCGAAGATACGGCAGCGAGGTGGAGGCGAATGCGGTCCTTGTGGCCCTGCACCCATTTGGGGCTGCGGTGGCCACGGGTGATGGCCTCGTATTCGACTTCGAACTTCTTGGCGGCTTCGGTGAAGGTCTTGCCGGAATGCAGCTCGCCGAAGCGGTCCTTGGCGCAGAGCTCCAGGTACCAGTCCTCGGCCACGTCCTTGGCGAGGGCCAGGCTCTTTGCTTGGTGCTCTGGCGCCATTTCTGGCCTTTGAGGAACGTGTAGCAATGCCAGGTGCCGCCGTCGCGGCGGCGGTAAAGTCGGACCTTGTTGCCCAAAATCGGATGTGTTTCCATGGTGTCGCCTAGCGTGTGCAAATTTGTGCAACTTTTGTGTAACTGATTTTGAGGCGATCGACCTGAGCCCCTTCTTTCATCCAGTGGAGGTAGAGCCCGTGACGTCATTTGAGCCTTGCTGGCTCGGTGATGCAACGGGATGGGGCGCGGAGCCCCCATGGCTGCTCAAGCGACCCGTCCCGTTGCATCGCGGGATCGCTGAGTTTGGCGTAGATCGCCGGCGGCACGTTGCCGATGGCACTGTGCGGCCTGACGGTGTTGTAGTCGTCCCTCCAGTCGGCCAGGGCCTCGCGGGCATGGGCGAGCGAGGCGAACAGCGTCTCGTTCAGCAGCTCGTCGCGCAGCCGGCCGTTGAAGCTCTCGATGAAGGCGTTCTGGGTCGGCTTGCCCGGCGCGATGTAGTGCCAGTCGATCCGCGTCTCCTGCGACCAGCGCAGGATCGCCATGCTGGTCAGCTCGGTGCCGTTGTCGCTGACGATCGTCTGCGGGCCTGCCGCGCCGGGCGATGATGGCGTCGAGTTCGCGGCGCCACCCGCACGCCCGACAGCGAGGTGTCCGCCACCAGCGCCAGGCACTCGCGGGTGAAGTCGTCCACCACGGCCAGGATGCGGAAGCGGCGGCTGTCGGTCAGCGTGTCGCTCACGAAGTCCAGGCGACCAACGCTGGTTCGGTCCCTGCGGCAGCGCCATCGGAGCCCGTGTTCCCAAGCGCTCTCTTGCGGCCGCCGCGCCGGCGCACCTGGAGCCGTTCCTCCCGGTAGAGCCGCCGCAGCTTCTTGTGGTTCACCATGCACGCCCTCCCGCGCGCAGCAGGAGCAGCAGGCGGCGATAGCCGAACCGGCGGCGGACGGCGGCCAGCTCGCGCAGCCGGGCGCGCAGGTCGCTGCATCGTCGGGCCGGCACGCTGCGATAGCGCATCGAGGTCCGGTCCGCCCCGATCACCTGACACGCCCGCCGCTGGCTCACCTCGAAGGACTGCGCAGAGATGAGCCACAGCCTGCCGCTCTCACGACGGGCGTCACCATTTTTTTGAATTGAGGTCCTTCAGCATCGCGTTGTCGAGCATCGCCTCGGCCAGCAGCTTCTTCAGCTTGCGCGTTCTCGTCCTCAGCAGCCTTCAGCCGCCGGGCCTCGGACACCTCCAGCCCGCCGTACTTCGCCTTCCACTTGAAGAAGGTCGCGCTGCTGATCCCGTGCTTGCGGCACACATCCGCCGTCTTCGCCCCGGCTTCCTGCTCCCGCAGGATCCCGATGATCTGCTCTTCCGTAAGCGCTGTTTTGGGGACACCTTCCCGGACGGGCGGTGATGGCGGAAGGTGACGGTCCCTGTGGGGGATCGTCTTATGTCTACGCTTGACAGTACGCTTGAGCCCAAGGCGACGCCGGTGCGCCGGATGGAGGTGATCACCGGCGCGGGCGGGCGGCGCCGGTGGTCGGACGACGACAAGGCGCGGATCGTCGAGGAGACGCTGGCGCCGGGCGCGGTGGTGTCGGCGATCGCACGACGCCACGGATTGTCGCCGCAGCAGGTGTTCGCATGGCGGCGGCAGGCGCGGCGGCCGGTCGAGCCGGCCAAAGACGATGCACTGCCCTTCGCGCCCGTGGTCGTAGGTCCGGTGAAGGAGACGCGGCCGAAGGGCGCGGTGATCGAGATCGCGATCGGGGCGGCGACGGTGCGGGTGCCGCCGGGGGCGGACGCGGCGACGCTGAGGGCCGTGCTGCGGGCGGTGAAGGCGGCGTCGTGATCGTCCCGGCGAGCGGGGTGAAGGTGCTGATCGCGACCCGGCCGGTGGACTTCCGCAAGGGGATGGACGGGCTCGCGGCGGTGGTCGGCGAGCATCTCGGCGCCGATCCCTATCGGCGGCGTGATCTATGTGTTCCGTTCGAAGCGGGCCGACCGGGTGAAGCTCCTGTTCTGGGACGGCACCGGCCTGGTGCTGGTCGCCAAGCGGCTGGAGGCGGGCACGTTCCGCTGGCCGCAGATCGCCGACGGGGTGATGCGGCTGACGCCGGCGCAGCTCTCGGCCCTGCTCGAAGGGCTCGACTGGGCGCGGGTGCGCGCGGTGCGGGTTCCGGCGCCGACGGCATCGCTGTAGCTGCGACACGGTGACTCGGGTCGCGCTTTGCGCGCGACGGCCGGGCCCGGACATGGTGCAATCGCCGGCGTGAACTCGCCCGCCGACGCCCTGCCGACCGACCCCGAAGCGCTGCGCGCGCTGCTGCTGGCCGAGCGGGCGCGCCATGCCGAGGCGCTCGCCGCGGCGCGTGGCGAGGCGGAGCGGCTGAGGGCGATCGTCAAGGAGCTGCAGCGCCATCGCTTCGGGCGGCGCTCCGAGCGCATCGATCCCGACCAGCTCGCTTCTGATGCTCGAGGACATGGAGCAGACGGTCGCGGCCGTCGCGAGGCGGCGACGGAGAGCGCCCCGTCGAGCGCGCCCCGGCCGGCGCGGAAGCGCCGCATCAACCGCGGTGCGCTGCCGGCGCATCTGCCGCGCGAGGAGGTCGTCCTCGACGTCGCCGACAAGACCTGCCCGTGCTGCGGGGGCGCTGCGGCATCGCATCGGCGAGGACGTGTCGGAGCGGCTCGACGTCATCCCGGCGCGGTTCCGGGTGCTGGTCGTCCGCCGGCCCAAGTACGCCTGCCGCGCCTGCGACGGCGAGATCGCCCAGGCGCCGGCGCCGGAACGGCTGATCGAGGGCGGTCTCCCGACCGAGGCGCTGATCGCCCACGTGGTGGTCGCGAAGTATGCCGACCACCTTCCGCTTTATCGCCAGGCGCAGGCCTATGCCCGCCAGGGCATCGATCTCGACCGGTCGACGCTCGCCGACTGGGTCGGCCGCGCCGCCTTCGCGCTGCGCCCGGTGCACCGAGCGGCTGCTCGACCAGCTGAAGGCCTCGCCCAAGCTGTTCGCCGACGAGACGACGGCGCCGGTGCTCGATCCCGGGCGCAGGCGCACCAAGACCGGCCAGCTCTGGGCCTATGCGCGCGACGACCGGCCCTGGGGCGGGCCCGACCCGCCGGGCGTCGTCTATGTCTATGCGCCCGGACCGCAGGCACGAGCGGCCGGCCGCCCATCTGGCCGGGCTTCGAGGGCGTGCTCCAGGTCGACGGGTACGGCGCCTACGAAGCGCTCGCCGCGGCAGGCAACGTCGACGCTCGCCTTCTGCTGGGCGCATGTCCGCCGCCGGTTCTACGAGATCCAGAACGCGGCCCGGCGCCGGTCGCGGCCGAGATGCTGGCGCGCATCGCCGAACCCTCTACGAGATCGAGGCCGAGATACGCGGCCGCGATCCCGACGCGCGCCGAGCGGGCGCGCGATGCCCGAGCCCGGCCGTCATCGAGGCGCTCAAGCCGTGGCTCGAAGCCAAGCTCGCCGCCGTCTCGGCCAAATCGACCATCGCCGAAGCGATCCGCTACGCCCTCGCGCGCTGGGACGGGCTTACCCGCTTCCTCGACGACGGCCGGATCGAGATCGACTCCAACGTCGTCGAGCGTTCGATGCGCCCGATCGCGCTCGGACGGAAGAATCACCTGTTCGCCGGCTCGGACGGCGGCGGCGAGCACTGGGCGATCCTCGCCTCGCTGATCGAGACCTGCAAACGCAACGAGGTCGATCCGCAGGCCTACCTCGCCGACGTGCTCACCAGGATCGCCCAGCGCCATCCCATGAGCCGCATCGACGAGCTTCTCCCCTTCGCCTACGTCACCCCCGCCCCAGACCGCGCCGTGGCCTGAAAACAGCGCTTACGCTCCTCCGAAAACCGGCTCCGCTTCATCGTCCGTACCCCCTTCTAGGTGGCCGGACTTTACCCATACCCGGACGAAAATCAGGGGCTCAGGTCACTATCATAGGCCGATTTCTGCCTGTCAAATCGGAGGCTTTGGGCAAGAAAAAACCCTTTCAACTCAGTGGGTTGAAAGGGTTTTGATTTGGTTGC